>NZ_JAFA01000008.1 GCF_000519185.1 Paraburkholderia nodosa DSM 21604
GAAAACGGCACTCGGACGGGTCCGAAAAAATCACAGGGGATGACTCACGTGATGCTTCGGCGCTCGCGTGCCCGATCGCCGAGGCGCCTTGGTTAATTCAATGAGCCACGATCGGTAGAGCGAAGACCTTGTGGGCGAGAGTTACCCACAGATTTCGTTGACAGCCCTGTGGAAAAGCCCTGGAAAGCTCGACCAACCCATTGGCCCATAAGGAAATTCCGCTCACCAAACAAAAAACGGCGCGCCGTTGCCGACGCGCCGTTTTTATCCTGCAGAACTCATCAAACCAGTATCAAGGCTTGTTCGATTCGAACAGATCCATGATCTGCTTCTTCTCCGTCGTCGTCACGTTCGGCGGCGTCATGCCGCCCGGACCCATGCTGCCGGTCGCGCCGCTCGCGTCGCTCGCCGCACCCGCCGGGTTCGCCGAGTCCAGACCGATGCTCGCCACGAAGCCGTTACCCGGCGTCATGTCCGAGAAGTACAGTTCGTCGTTGATCGTCGTGAGGCCCTCGGGCATCGCCGGCTCTTCCTGCGGCACGCCGCGCAGCGCACGCTGCATGTACTCCACCCAGATCGGCAACGCGAGCTGCGCGCCGAATTCGCGGCTGCCGAGACTCTTCGGCTGGTCGTAACCCATCCACGCCACGGCGACCAGCGTGCGCTGATAGCCCGCGAACCAGCCGTCCTTGGCATCGTTGGTCGTACCGGTCTTGCCCTGCAGGTCGTTGCGATGGAGCACGTTGGTGCCGGCGCCCGTACCCGCCGTCGCCACCGAGTGCAGCAGGCTGTTCATCACGAAGGCGTTGCGCGGCGACAGCGTTTGCGGCGCATTCTGGCCCGCCACCAGCGGCTGCGCGCGCAGGATCGGCTGGCCGCGCGCGTCGTCCACTTCGGCGATCAGGTACGGGTTGATGCGATAGCCGCCGTTCGCGAACACGCTATACGCGCCCGCCGACTGCAGCGGCGTGACGAGGCCCGCGCCGAGCGCCATCGGCAGGTACGGCGGGGTCTTGTCCGCGTCGAAGCCGAAGCGCTGCGTCACGTAGTCCTGCGCGTACTTCGTGCCGATGTACGAGAGGATGCGGATCGACACGAGATTCTTCGACTTCTGCAGTGCGAGGCGCATCGACATCGGCCCTTCGGGCTGGTCGTCGTCCTTCGGCTCCCACGCATCGCCGCCCGGCGAGCTGGGGGGGAAGTACAGCGGCGCGTCGTTGATGATCGTCGCCGGTCCGAGGCCCTTTTCGAGCGAGGCCGAGTAGATGAACGGCTTGAAGCTCGAACCCGGCTGACGCCACGCCTGCGTGATGTGATTGAACTTGTTCTTGTTGAAGTCGAAGCCGCCGATCAGCGCGCGGATCGCGCCGTCCTGCGGCGTGAGCGAGACGAGCGCGCCTTCGACCTGCGGCAGCTGCGTGATCTGCCAGTTGCCCTTCGCGTCCTCCATCAGGCGCACGATCGAGCCGGGGCGAATGCGCAGCGCCTGCGAGGCGCGCGGCGAGAGCGCGGTCGCGACGAAGCGCAGGCCCTCGCCCGTCACCGTCACCGAGGTGCCGTCGAGCTGTTGCGCCGTCACCGACTTCGGGCCCGCATCGGTCACGACCGCCGAGACGAGGTCGCCGTTGTCCGGGTGATCGGTGAGCGCGTCTTCGATGGCCTGCTCGCGGTCGTCGCCGTCGGCGGGCAGTTGCACGAAGCCTTCTGGTCCGCGATAGCCGTGGCGGCGCTCGTAGTCCATCACGCCCTTGCGCACGGCCGCGTACGCGGCGTCCTGGTCGGCCGAATCGATCGTCGTCGTCACCGTCAGGCCACGCGTATAGGTCTCGTCCTTGTACTGCGCGTACATCATCTGGCGCACCATTTCCGCGACGTATTCGGCGTGCACGTTGTACTCGGTGCCGGCCGTCTTCGTCTGCAGCGGCTCCTTGATCGCTTCGTCGTACTGCGCCTGCGTGATGTAGCCGAGGTCGAGCATGCGCTTGAGGATGTACTCCTGGCGAATCCTCGCGCGGTGCGGATTGACGATCGGGTTATACGCCGAAGGCGCTTTCGGCAGGCCCGCGAGCATCGCCGCCTGGGCGAGCGTGATGTCCTTCAGGTCCTTGCCGAAGTACACGCGCGCCGCGGCCGAAAAACCATAGGCGCGCTGCCCCAGATAAATCTGGTTCATGTACAGCTCGAGAATCTGGTCCTTCGTGAGTGCGCGCTCGATCTTGTAGGCGAGCAGCATCTCGTAGACCTTACGCGTGTAGGTCTTCTCGCTCGACAGGAAGAAGTTGCGCGCCACCTGCATCGTGATCGTGCTCGCACCCTGCGAGGCGCCGCCGTGCATCAGGTCGGCCACGCCGGCGCGCAGGATGCCGATGAAGTCCACGCCGCCGTGCTCGTAGAACCGGTAGTCCTCGATGGCGAGCACCGCCTTCTTTTGGATGTCAGGAATATCCTGGAAGCGCACGAGTTGACGACGCTCTTCGCCGAACTCGCCGATCAGCACGTGATCGGCGGTATAGATGCGCAGCGGCACCTTGGGCTGATAGTTGGTGAGCGCGTCGAGCGAGGGCAGTTGCGGCCCCATCACGACGAGTGCGTAGCCCAAGAGCAGCGCACCGACCACGCAAAGCGTGCCGATCAGGCCGACGAACCAGAGCGCGAGCGTGGTGCCGATGGAGCGCCGCTTCGGGCTCCCGTCGCGCGGCCCGTTGCCGCCGGACCCGCCGCCCGATTCAGGCCGGCGAGGCGGCTGGCGCCCGTTGTTGAAGGAGGGTTCCCGATCTTCGTTCGGGTACTGCGGTGAAGGCGGTCGTTTGATGATAGGCATGACTGGAATGATGGGCGCGTCTCGCGCGCGCCGGCTGCGCGCAACTCGCGCGCATGGATCTCGACCACGGCGTCATGGCGCCACTGCGGCATACGACGTCGCCGGCGCAAACCCGGCGACGCGGCGCGACCGGCAACGCCCCCGTCCGGCCGCGCGGCGCGCACTACGGCACGCCACAGGCGAATACACGCCCGTTCAGGCGCCATTCGCGAAATGTAACAGCGCATTCTAAAGAAATCGCAGGCGCCGGGTCGCGCTTTTTTTGTAAGAGTTTCTTGGGAAACCGTTCCTGCCCGATTTTTTGGCAGCCCAGGCGCTCGCTTGCGCCGATCGTGGTCTTGTGCGCGAAAAGTTTCATAATCATCCTTCTGTGACGCGACAAATTAGACGGCGGCCGGCTACCGACGGCAGATTCTTGCAGGCAGGGTTGTTCCTGGTCGAGCACCTTCCAATTGCGCATCGGCGCACTCGTCTTATGATGAAAGATCTGCTACACGCCCCCTGTCCGCGCCCAGGCGAGCACGCATCCATTCTTACAAAAAGCTGTTGCGCAGGCAGGCAAACCGACGTCATACGAAGCCGACCTAACGGCCCGTCGATCATGAACAAGCCCAGCGAACGCATCGTCGTCTTCGTTACGCCCGCGCAAAAGCGCGCGATCTCCGCCACCGCCGACGAACTCGGCATCAGCATCAGCGAACTCATGCGCCGCGCCGTGATCGCGTTCAGCGCCACGAGCGATCAGGTGAAGGCCGCGAGCATCGTCGACAGGCTGAACGCGCCGCGTCAGCCCGACGCCCTCGCCCAGGTGCTGCAAAAGGCGGCGAAGCCGCTGCGCGCGGGCCGTGCGGGCGCGTTCCGGCCACCTGCGGGCGCGGCGGCTGCCATCGGTACGAATGCAGCGACCGCCGACGCGCAAACGGCTGGCGAAGCGGCTGCGGCCGTTCACGACGACGCCACCCGCGAGGCAACGCCTCAAGCGCCAAACACACCCCTCCCCGCCGCGCACACCGAAGAGACGGACGTGAGCCACGCCGCGCGTGAAATCGCCCAGGCTGTCGCCCGGCTGAGCGCCGAAGCGGCCGCCGCAGCGGAAAGCGCCGCGCTCGACGCGACCGCGGCACAATCGCTGGACGTTGAACCGCTGCAGCCGCTGAGCTCGGCACCCTTCGCCCGCTCGCGGCGCGACGCGAGCGATCCACGCGATGAAGCCCGCAGCGACGACGCCGCGCCCGAAGGCGGCAAATACGCCTGACACGCGCCGCATCCGCGCCGCCATACGCACGCGTCACAATCGGCTTAACGCCCGCTTACACACGCGCCGCGAGCGCTGTGCAGGCCCGATTCCTTTAAGTCCCTTTTAAGACGGGCCGTGGTGTAATATCCGCGATCGATGGCGGCGCCCCGCCTGCAGCGGTGCTTCGCACCGCGCAGCCAGGCCCCGTCCGGATGAACATACGCGTGCAAGAAAACACCTTCACGCTATTGCAATTGCCGCACTCGCCCCGATTTTTGCCGTGCATGCGCGCCAGGCGCAAAGCGGCGTAAGCTGGCAGATGGATCAGCCCTCTGCCGGCCGACTGGCGCGTGAGGCCAAACCGCATACACGCACCTCGGCCCACCATGGCCGATCTCATTTCACTGGAGGAATTCATGTCGCTTTTCGACTCCATCTCCCGCACCGTCAAGGGCCTGCTCAACGACGCCGCCGACTCGGTGCAGGATCCGTCGCGCGACGCGCGCCAGATTGTGCGTGAGCTCGACGACAGCATCGCCCGCGCGGAGAACTCGCTCGTCGAGATCCAGGCGCAGGTCGCGACGCAGCAAAGCAAGCGCGACGTGGCCGCCGACAAGGCGAAGAAGTACGAAGACGGCGCGAAGCGCGCGCTGCAATCGGGCGACGAAGCGCTCGCACGCGAAGCGCTCGGCGCGCAGCAAACCGCCGAAGCCGAACGCGACGCGCTCGCGGGCGAACTCGCGAAGCTCGAACCGTCGGTCGATCAACTGAAGCAGCAGATCGACGACATGCGCCAGCGCCGCAACGACCTGAACGCGCGCTCGAACATTCTGCAGGCGAAGCAGCAGATCGCCCAGGCGAAGGACGTCGCGGCCACAGCGCTGGGCGGCATCGGCGGGAAGAATCTCGATGGCGACTTCCAGAAGCTGGAAGAGAAGGTCGCGCTCTCGAACGCGCGCTCGGACGCCCGGCTGAGTTCGTCCGACCAGTCAAGCGGCAAGGCGCTCGAGGACAAGCTCGCGGCGCTCAACAAGGGTCCGTCGGTAGATGAGCGCCTCGAGGCGCTCAAGAAGCAGATGAACACGCCGGCACAGTAAACGCGCTGGCGTGCTGGATGCGGCGCGGCATGGTCGTGCTGCCGGCATGGTCGGCAGGCGCCTGATAGCGTCGCATCCCCGTATCGAATGCCATGGAGACGGGCGTCAATCCGCCCGGCCTGCAACATGAAAAAGTTTCTCGCCGCTGCCAGCATCGCTGTCGCGTCGCTCGCCTTCACGGGCGGCGTGGCGTTTGCCGTGCCGAGCGTGCAGCAGATCGAATCCGCGATGTCCCAGGGCGACTGGCAGCGCGCCGACTCCGGCCTGACCGAAGTCCTGCAGGCGCATCCGGACAACGCTCGCGCGCATTACCTCTACGCGCAGGTGCTCGACCGCGAAGGTCGCTACAGCGACGCGCTCACCCAGGTCGATCAGGCGAAGTCGCTCGATCCGCAAATCCGCTTCACCCAGCCGCAGCGTTTCGCGCAGGTCGAAGCGAAAATCCGCTCCGACGCCTCGCGCGCCGGCAGTGTCAACACGAACAGCACGGGCAACCCGTTCACGCAGCAGCAGTTGGCCGCGCCCGCGCCACAGAAGCGAGGTCCTGGTATGGGCATGTGGATCGGTATCGCCATCTTGTTTGTCGGCATTGCGCTCGTGCTGCGCTGGACCCTGCGCCGCGCGAAGTCCACCGAAGACGCGAAGGCCGGCGACGACCGCCGCGACCAGCTCAAGCGCGCCACCGAGCTGCTCAACGGCGTGCGTTCGCTCAAGCTCGACGTGAAGCTCTCGACTGCGCCCGGCCACGAAGCGCTCGAAAAGGAAGTCGAAGGACTCGAAGCGCAGTTGCGCAGCCTCGTCGAAACGCTCTCGAACAGCGCGAATCCGCGGCCGCCGTATGAGATCGAGGATCTCGAACGCCAGTTCGCGAGCCTCAAGGCGCGCGCCGAAGGGCGCCCCGATCCGAATGCGCAGCCTGCCGCGCCGGACTACGGCAGCAACTCCACCTACGCGCGAGAAGCCGACGCCGCCTTCGGACGCCAGCCGCAGTATCCGCCTGCGCCGCAGCAGCAACCGCCGCAGGTCATCGTGCAGCAAGGCGGCGGTGGCATGGGCGGCATGGGCGGCCTGCTCACGGGCGTGCTGCTCGGCGAAGCACTGAACCACGGCCGTGACCGCGTGATCGAGCGCGATGTATTAGTCGACGACGAAGGCCGCCGGGTTCAGCGCGACGGCAACAATGGCGGCGGCCTCGACTTCGGTCAGGGCTCGAACGACTGGGACGACGGCTCGGGCGGCGGCGGCGTCGATATGGGCAGCAACGACAGCTCGGACGACTGGAACAACTCCTGAACGCCTGAGGCTTCCCCAGCGCACGCCGCTAAAGCAAAGACGGGCTCCTTCATGGAGCCCGTTTTGCATCGGCGCAGAACCCGGCACAACACACATAACGGCGGACGCACACATGGCCAAAGAAGCGCTCGGCAACGGGGGCGCGCTGCGCATCGCCATCATCGGCAGCGGCTTTTCCGGCATCGGCATGGCGATCCGGCTGCGTCGCATGGGCGTGGACTCGTTCACGATCTATGAGGCAGCCGAAGGCCTCGGCGGCACCTGGCGCGACAACGCCTATCCGGGCGCCGCCTGCGATATTCCTTCGCACCTCTACTCGTTTTCGTTCGAGCTGAATCCGGCGTGGACGCGCACCTTCGCGCCGCAGCACGAAATTCTCGACTACCTGCGCCATTGTGCGCACAAGTACGACGTCGAGCGCTTCATCGAATACCGTTCGCGCGTGCGCGCGGCGCGCTTCCTGGAGGCGCGCGGCGTCTGGCAGGTGGAGATCGAACGCGACGGCGCGATCACGACGATCGAAGCCGATATCGTGATCGCCGCGAACGGTCCGCTCTCGCGCCCGGCGCTGCCGCATGTCGCGGGCATCGAGCGCTTCGAAGGCAAGCTCTTCCACTCGGCGCGCTGGGACCACGACTACGCGCTCGAAGGCAAGCGCATCGCCGTGATCGGCACCGGTGCGAGCGCGATCCAGTTCGTGCCGCATATCCAGCCGCACGCGGCGCAGCTCACGGTGTTTCAGCGCACGCCGCCGTGGATCATGCCGCGGCGCGATCGCGCCATCAGCGAGCGCTGGCGCTGGATTTACCGGCACATGCCGTTCGCGCAACGCGTGGCGCGCGCCGCGATTTACTGGCAGCACGAATCGCGCGCGCTCGGCTTCGCGGTGGAGCCGCGCCTGCTCAAGACGCCGACGAAGTTCGCGCTGAGCTACCTCGCGCACAAGGTGAAAGACCCCGGCCTGCGCGCGCGCCTCACGCCCGACTATCTGCTCGGCTGCAAGCGCGTGCTGCTCTCGAGCGACTACTACCCTGCCCTCGCGCAGCCGAACGTCGAGCTGGTGACCGACGCGATCCGCGAGGTCGTCGCCGACGGCATCGTGACCGCCGACGGCACGCATCGGCCTTACGACGCGATCGTCTGCGGCACGGGCTTCCAGGTCAACGATGTGGACGCGCCTTTCCAGGTGACGGGCGTCGGCGGCCAGGACCTCGGCGAGACGTGGCGGCGCGACGGCCCCGAGGCCTACCTCGGCGCGAGCGTCGCGGGCTTCCCGAACCTCTTCTTCGTGATCGGGCCGAACACGGCGCTCGGGCACAACTCGATGATCTACATGATCGAGTCGCATATCGCCTATATCGCGGCCTGCATTCGCGCGCTGCAGCGCTCGGGCGCCCGCACGATGGAGGTACGCGCCGAGGCGCAGCAAAGCTGGAACGCGCGCGTGCAAGCGCGCTTCGCGCGCACCGTGTGGCAGTCGGGCTGCCGCAGCTACTACCTCACGCAGGCGGGCAAGAACACCGCGCTGTGGCCCGGCTTCACGTTCATGTTCCGCCGCAGAACGCGCCGCGTGCGCACCGCCGACTACGCGTTCGGGCGTTAGACGCGCTGCGGATGCCCGGCGTACACGCGCGTCTCGTAGGCGAAGTTCACGGTGCCGTCCTTTTGCGTTGCCGCGAACAGCTCGCGCAGCGCCGCGAGCATCGGCTCGTGGCGTTCATCGCCCGCGCGCGGTGCGTATGACGACGACATCAGCCGTCCGCGCAGGCCATCGAAGTCGAGCAGTTGCGCGTTCGGGAACACGGTTTGATGCTCGAAGCCATCGCCGAACCAGTCGGCCATCGCGGCCGAGTCGGGATAGGTTTCGGCCACCCGTGCGTAGTCGGGGCAAAAACGCTGCAGGAGCGCCTCGTAGCCCGCCAGAAACGCCGAGCCTTCGAGCAGGCGGCTGTTCCAGAACAGCACGATCTTGCCCCGCGGCTTGAGGATGCGCGCGAATTCGCGCTGCGTGTCGGTCTTGTGGAACCAGTGGAACGCCTGCGCGGCGCTCACGAGGTCCACGCTCGCGGCTTCGAGCGTCGTCGCCTCCGCCGTGCCCGCCACGCTGCGATAGCCTGGATAGCCGCCCAGCAGCTCGTCCGCCGCGGCGCGCATGGCTGCGTTCGGCTCGACGGCCGTGACCGGATGGCCCGCGTCGAGAAAGAGTTTCGTGGAAAGGCCCGTGCCCGCGCCGATATCGGCCACGGGCGCGCCCGGCGCGATGCCGCACTCCACATGCACGAAGGTCGCCACTTCGCGTGGATAGGTCGGCCGGAATTTCACGTAGTCTGCGACCCGGTCGGTGAAACGCCGGGTGGAATCGTCGATCATCGTCTGCCCTTTCGTCGTTCAACCGCCGCCGCCGAGGAGCTTCACCAGCTCCCAGAGGAAGCGCAACACCATCACGATCAGCTCCCAGAGCTGGATCAGCTGCTGCCAGAGCGCGAGCGGCGCGCTCCCGCCGAAAATCGCTTCTATCATCTTGCTCCCATCGCGACGCCCCTTTGCTCCTCATTGCCGGCTTTCGAAGCGCCCGAGTTCCCGATCATAGCGCCAGGCGCCGCCCCTGCGCTCAAGTCGCCGTGTTACACGCCGTAAACAAGTTCAGAAAGCCCGGCGATCGGACCTACCGACGACCGGGCACGCAGCCTTTCCGCAGTTGTCCGCACCGGGCAGCTTTGCATGGGATGGCGCGAGGCGCTAAAGCGCCAGGCGCCATCGACAAAGGAGACACCCGATGACACGTTTGCGTTTGCTGGGTCTGCGCGGCCGCCGCCGCGCGGGAAAATCCGCCGGCGTCGTCGTCGACATTGCCACACACGCCGGCAGGCTCGGTATCGAGATCTGCGACGTGGCGGGCCATGTCGACGAAGTCGCCGCGCGCGTGCAGCGTCAGACCGACGTGTGCCACGCCCTGCGCGAGTCCGCGGCTCACACCCTCGCCGGCAACCACCAGATCGCCACGGCCGCTCGCGCCATGCGCACGCTGAGCACCGGCACCGCCGCCACTGTGCAGCAGTCGCAGCAGACCATCGAGGCGTCGCTTGCCGACATTCACGGTCTCGTGGAGAGCGTCACCGTCATCGAGACGCAGATCCGGGCGCTCAAAAGCGCGCTCGCGCATGTCTCGAAGGTCTCCGAGGAAATTTCCCTGATCGCGCGGCAAACCCAGCTTCTCGCGCTCAACGCGGCCATCGAAGCGGCGCGCGCGGGCGAGTCCGGCAAGAGCTTCGCCGTGGTCGCGGCCGAGGTGAAGAACCTCTCCGCCAAGACTGCGCAGGCCACCGGCCAGATCGAGAAAACCCTCGGCCAACTCACGCAGCAGACCGAGCAGCTCATTGCCGAGGGCACCGCCAACACCGAACGCGCGCATCGCGTGCGCGAGGGCACGCACACGATCGGCGAGGCCGTGCACAGCACCGGCCAGGCGATCATGCAGCTCGACGAGCACGCCGGCCAGATCGCCCAGCTCACGGGCGAGATCGAGACGAAGTGCGATGGGCTCGAAAGCCAGGTGGGCGAAATGGTCGCGGGCGTCGAGGATTCGGGTCGCAACTTCGTGCAAGCGAAGGATCAGCTCGGCAAGCTGCTCGAGGTCTCGGAAACGCTGATCGAACTTTCCGCCGCAACCGGTGTAGAAACCGACGACACCCGCTTCATCGAGACGGTGCAGCGCGCCGCAGCCCAGGTGAGCAAGCTGTTCGAAGGCGCGCTCGCGCGTGGCGAGATCGGCGAAGCGGATCTGTTCGATGGCGTCTACGCGCCAGTGCCGAACACGAACCCGCAGCAGCATATGACGCGCTTCACCGCCTTCACCGACCGGGTGTTGCCCCCGGTCCTCGAACCGCTGCTGACGTTCGACGAACGCGTTGCCTTCTGCGTAGCGATCGATCCGCGCGGCTACATACCGACCCACAATCGCAAGTTCTCACATCCGCAGGGCGCCGACCCGGTGTGGAACGCCGCGAACTGCCGCAATCATCGAATTTTCAACGACCGCGCGGGCCGCGCCGCCGGTTCGCACACCAAGCCCTTCCTGCTGCAAACCTACCGTCGCGATATGGGCGGCGGCACGTTCGTGATGATGAAGGACGCCTCCGCGCCGATCTTCGTGAACGGGCGGCATTGGGGCGGGTTTCGGATGGGCTACCGGCTGTAAGGACTGCGCCGCAACAAGCAAACGGCGCGCGGACATGACTGTCCGTGCGCCGTTTTTTTGCATGCGCTTCGAAGCGCGGCGGCGCTCAGACCGCCATCGCCATGCGCTTGCGCTCTGCGCGCTGCATGAAGTAGTTGCCGGCGATCACGCCCACCGTGACGACCGCGATGAAGAGCGTGGCGAGCGCGTTCATCTCCGGGTTCAGGCCAAGGCGCACGCGCGAGAACACCACGAGCGGCAACGTGGTCGAGCCCGGGCCCGAAAGGAACGCCGAGAGCACCAGATCGTCGATCGACAGGGTGAACGACAGCAGCCAGCCCGCGGCAAGCGCCTGCGAGATGAGCGGCAGCGTGATCTGGAAGAACACCTTGAACGGCGTTGCGCCAAGGTCCAGCGCCGCTTCCTCGAGCGACGGGTTCAGCTCGCGCACGCGCGATTGCACGATGATGGCGACGTACGAAATGCACAGCATGACGTGGCCGATCCAGATCGTGAACACGCCGCGGCCCGCGGGCCAGCCGATCAGCTTGCCCATTTCCACGAAGAGCAGCAGCAGCGAAATGCCCTGGATCACTTCGGGAATCACGAGCGGCGCGTTGATCATGCCCGAGAAGAGCGTGAAGCCGCGAAAGCGCCCCATGCGCGCAAGCACGAAGCCCGCCCACGTGCCGATGAATACCGAGGCGAACGCCGTCATCAGCGCGATGCGCAGCGAGAGCCACGCGGCGGTGATCAGCTCGTCGTCGGTGATGAGCGCCTGATACCAGCGCGTGGAAAAGCGCGTCCACACCGTCACGAGTTGCGACTCGTTGAACGAGTAGACGATCAGGCTCAGGATCGGAATATAGAGGAACGCGAAGCCGAGGCCGAGCGCGATGAACTGCAGAAGGCGATTCGGTTTCATTTGCCGCGGCCCTCCAGTTCCTTCGCCTGGTAGTGCTGGAACAGCGCCATCGGCACGAGCAGCAGGAGCACCATCGCGCAGGTCACCGCGGAGGCCATCGGCCAGTCGGCATTGTCGAAGAACTCGTTCCACATGACGCGGCCGATCATCAGCGTGTTCGCGCCGCCGAGCAGCTCAGGAATTACGTACTCGCCCACCGCCGGAATGAACACGAGCAGGCAGCCGGCGATGATGCCGTTCTTCGAGAGCGGCAGCGTGATCTCCACGAACGCGCGCCACGGCTTCGCGCCGAGGTCGTAGGCGGCTTCGAGCAGCGTGAGGTCCATCTTCACGAGGTGCGCGTAGAGCGGCATCACGAGAAACGGCAGATACGAATACACCATGCCGATATAGACCGCCGTGTTCGTGTGATAAAGCTCGATGGGCGAATGAATGATGCCGATCGACATCAGGAAATTGTTCAGCAGTCCGTTGTTCTTCAGGATGCCGATCCATGCGTACACGCGGATCAGGAACGACGTCCAGAACGGCAGCATCACGGCCATCATGAGGATATTGCGCGAGGCCGGATTCGAGCGCGCAATGTAATACGCCATCGGATAGCCGATGATGAGGCATAGCAGCGTCGAAATCGCCGCCACCACGACCGAATTCACGTAGGTCGCAAAATACAGGCTGTCCTGGAACAGGAACGCGTAGTGCGAAAAGTCGAGCGCGATATGCCAGACGCCATCCGCGAACGACGTCAGCTCCGTGTACGGCGGAATGCCGAGCTGCTGGTCGGCGAAGCTGATCTTCACCACCAGGATGAACGGCACGAGGAAGAACAGCAGCAGCCAGATGAACGGGCCCGCCACGACAGCCGTGCGCCCGGTCAGGTTGAAGCGCTTCGCCGGCCAGTTCAGGATGTTGCGCACAGTCGTCGCGCTCATGACGTCAGCACCACACCGGCCGAAGCGCTCCAGCGCACGTAGACTTCGTCATCCCAGGTGGGCGAGTCGATCTCGGAGAGCGCGAGGCTCGACATGTTCGCGATCACCGTCTTGCCCGAATCGAGCTTGACGTGATACAGCGAGTAGCCGCCCATGTAGGCGATGTTCTTGACGACGCCCTTGCCCCAGTTGAACACGCCCTCGGGCGGCTTGCGCGTGAGCGCGATACGCTCCGGTCGCACCGAGATCGTCACGGGCATGCCGAGCGGCCCGGTGATGCCGTGGTTCACGTAGAGACGTACCGGCAGCTCGGCGCACTCGACGAACACGTGGTCGGGTTCGTCCTCGACCACATTGCCGTCGAAGAGATTGGTCGAGCCAATGAATTCCGCCGAAAAGCGGCTGTTCGGGAACTCGTAGACCTGGTTGGGCGTGCCGAGCTGGACAATCTCGCCTTCGCTCATCACCGCGAGGCGCCCCGCCATCGTCATCGCTTCTTCCTGGTCGTGCGTGACCATGATGCAGGTAACGCCGACCTTGTCGAGAATGTTGACGAGTTCGATTTGCGTGCGCTGGCGAATCTGCTTGTCGAGCGCCGACATCGGCTCGTCGAGCAGTAGGAGCTTCGGGCGCTTCACTAGCGAGCGCGCGAGCGCCACGCGCTGCTGCTGGCCGCCCGAAAGCTGGTGCGGCTTGCGCCTGGCGAAGCGCGTCATCTGCACGAGTTCGAGCGCATTGGCCACGCGATCCTTGAGTTCGCTCTTCTTCACGCCTTCCTGGCGCAGCCCGAAGCCCACGTTCGCCTCCACCGTCATGTGCGGAAAGAGCGCGTACGACTGGAACATCATGTTGACCGGGCGGCGGTACGGTGGCATCGAAGCGAGGTCCTCGCCGTCGATCAGGATCTTGCCCGACGTCACGGTTTCGAGACCCGCGAGCATGCGCAGCAAGGTGGACTTGCCGCAGCCCGAGCTGCCGAGCAGCGCGAACAACTCGCCCTTATTCACCGACAGATTGACGCCCTTGACGGCTGTCGTCTCGCCGAACTTCTTGACGACATCGACGATCTGCACGAAGTTGTCCGCGGCCAAATCTGCCGCGGTGAAGCCCGAAGGCAGCGAACCGGCGGATGCCGGCGCGCTCGACTGGTCACTCATGATTCTCTCTGCCCTGCCTGTTTCTGCGTGAATGCTGGACGGGGTTGACGAACAAAGCCCCCGGCATCGTGCCGAGGGCTCGGGGTAAAACGGGATCGAATTTCAACCGCGGCTGCGACCGGGTCAGCGGCCCGACTTGAACTCGGTCCACAGACGCGTCTGCAGGCGCTGGATCTCAGGCGGCAGCGGCTTGAGCAGGAACAGCGTCTTCAGGACCTCGGGCGGCGGGTACACGGCCGGGTCGTTGGCGATGTCCTTGTCCACATACTTGCGCGCTTCCGCGTTTGCGCTCGGGTAGTAGACCGCATTCGTGATCGCTGCGTGGACCTGCGGCGTCTCGATGTAGTTGATCCACTCTTGCGCGGCTTCCTTGTGCTGCGCATCCTTCGGGATGGTCATCACGTCAAACCAGATCGGCGCGCCGCCCTTCGGGATGTAGTACTCAATCTTGTAGGGCTTCTTCGCGTCGATGGCGCGATGCTTGGCGATCACGACGTCGCCCGACCAGCCGTATGCGAAGCAGATGTCGCCGCCCACGAGGTCGTTGATGTAGCCCGACGAGTTGAACTGCGTGATGTACGGGCGGATCTTCTTCATCATCGCGAGCGCGGCGCGATAGTCGTCCGGATTCGTCGAAAGCGGATCCTTGCCGATGTAGTGCAGCGCGGCCGCGAACATCTGGTCCGGCGCGTCGAGCACGGACACGCCGCAGGCCTTCAGCTTCGAGATGTTCTCGGGCTTGAAGAGGATGTCCCAGTTGTCGAGCGGCACGTTCTTGCCGAGGATCTGCTGCGCCTTCGTGACGTTATAGGCGAGACCCGTCGTGCCGTACGCCCAGGGCACCGCGAACTTGTTGCCCGGATCCGCGCCGGCGACGAGCGCCATCAACTGCGGATCGAGGTACTTGAGGTTGGGGATCTTCGACTTGTCGAGCGGCGCGAAAATGCCGGCGGCGATCTGCTTGCCCGCGTAATTGCTGGTCGGCACCACGATGTCGTAGCCCGAGTTGCCAGCGAGCAGCTTGGCCTGGAGCGTGTCGTCGCTGTCGTAGTTGTCGTACTTGACCTGAATGCCGGTCTGCTTGGTGAAGTTCGGAATCGTGTCCTTGGCGATGTAATCGGACCAGTTGTACACGTTCAGCTGCGTGTCCTTCGCCACCGACGTCATCCACGGCGCCGCGCACAATGCGAGCGCGGCCAGTTGCGCCACAACCCCTTTCTTCATCCCGTTCTCCGATCCTGACCGGCTCCGGCCGGCTGCCTGCCTCGCTTCGTGCCGTGCTGCGTGTCACCTGCGCACGACTCCCCTGACTTTCCCAGAACCTACCATCAAACCCGCCCGGCAAGAAATAAAACGCGGGCGTGTCGCGCAAACGGAACATGGGCCGTGGAAACACGGCGAGCCGCGCGCGGACGGTAAATCGCGCGCAATTTTAGCCGTTTCACGGGCCGTGTCCACAAAAAACCGCTTCAGTGGCGCATGCGCGCGACGCCCTGCTACCGGCGGGGCACAGCGGCGCCTACCACCTTGCTATCGCCTTGCAGCGGCCTCGCCGATTCATCGCGCATCGCGCGTCGCCGCGGCTCGCCTCGCGGTGCGGGCGGCCGCCCCGCTCCGTATCGGTTAACATAGCGGCGTTTCGTACCGAAGCCGGCGCGCGCGACGCCCGGCCACGCCCCAAGGCTCTTCAATGGCATCCAATCTCCACGACCTCCCCGACAGCCCGTGCATCGGTGTGTGCTCGACACTCTTCGACGACGTCTGCAAAGGCTGCGGGCGCACCGCCGTGGAAGTCTCCAACTGGGTCTTTCTGAGCGATGAGGAAAAGCGCGCCGTGTGGGAGCGCATCGAGCGCGAAGGCACCGCCATGCGCTTCCAGAAAGACCGCGCCTGAACGCGGATAAAAAAACGCCGGGCAAGCCGGCGTTCGAAAAAGCAGTGGTCAGGCGACCGATCAGAACTTCATGCCGACGCCCAGACCGACCACGAGCGGATCGATATGCAACGTGCCGAGAGACGTGCCAGCCAGCGACGCGTCGGTGTGCATCCAGATCTTCTTGATATCCGCGTTCACGAAGATGCGCTTCGTCACCTGGAAGTCAATGCCGAACTGCAGCGCCGGACCCCAGCTGTGGTTGTCGATCGAAACCGACTGCCCGCCTGCGTGTAGACCATTGTTGTAGAACAGCGTGTAGTTGATACCCGCGCCCACGTACGGCCGCACCCTGCCCGCATTGTTGAAGTGATACTGCAGCAGCAACGTAGGCGGCAGCACGCCCACGCCGCCGAGCGCACCGATATTCGACGTCACCTGGTTGCGCGACGTGCCGAGAATCAGCTCGACGCCGATGTTGTTGGTCGCCATGTAGGTGAAGTCGAGCTCGGGCACGATGGCGTTGTTCACGTCCGCGCCGAGCGCGCCGAGCGTACCGCTGCCGCGCGCGTCCGGCGCGATCTCGATCGCGCGCAGACGCACCAGCCAGTCGCCCGCGTAAATGCCCGAGTCGGGAGAACCGGCCGCGCAGGCCGGCACTGCCAGGAAGGCCGCGCCCATGGTGAGCGCGGCAGTTGCTGCTGCCTTTCTAATTGCTTTATACATCGTTAATCCCCGTGTCTGTAGGTCTAGCCTTGAAGGCCTACAAATTGTCAGAGACGGGGTCTGGCGCCGTTTTGATACGTATCAAGCCAGTGCGAACGCTGCTCGTTGTGCGACCGCAGGTCGCGCAGCGCCGGTCAGCAGCAACTCCAGCAGGTCGCGGACACTGCGGATCGCATTGCCGAACGGCAACGCTTCACGGCCGCGGAAGAACAGGCCGTTCGCAACGTCGCCACGCAATGCCGCAGCGAGGCGCGTGTCGATGCAGAAGTGGCCGAACTTCTCGATGCCGTCGCGCAGCCCGCAGGCCGAAAGACATTCGAGACCGGTTGGGCATGCAAGCTTGAGCGAGCCGATCTTGGTGCGAATGCGCGACTCGTTGCGCAAGTAGCGTTCGAGCCACGGCGTTTTCACGGCGCGTGCGGGCAGGCCCGTCACGCTCACGAACTCGACGATGTCTTCAGGCTTCGCTTCGGCGAGCACGCGCTTGAACTCGGGGTGCGCGTCGCCCTCCTCGGTCACCGCGAACGGCGTGCCGACCTGCACCCCGTTCGCGCCCGCCTCGAGCCATTTGCGCACGGCCTCGTGGCTATTCACGCCGCCCGCCACGACGAGCGGCACGTCGCGCCGCGAAATGCCGAGCGTGGCATAGACGCCTTCGAGTTCCTCGAAGATCTGCGTGAAGGCGAAGCGCTCGTTGCCCATGTCGGCGATGTCGGTCACGCCGAGGTGGCCGCCCGCGTAGGCAGGATGCTCGATCACGATGGCGTCGGGCAGGCGGCCCTTCTTCATCCACTTCTTGAGCACGAGCGCGACGCCGCGCGCGTCGGACAGGATCGGCACGAGCGCGATATCCACGCCCGCCGTAAGGTCGGGCAGATCGAGCGGCAAGCCTGCGCCCATGACAATGGCGTCGGCGCCGTGCTCACAGGCGGTGCGCACGTAGTCGGCATGGGCGTTCACCGCCTTCATGACGTTCACGGCGATCATGCCGTTGCCACCTGCAAGCTTGCGTGCCGCCGCAATTTCGCGGCCGAGCGCGATCAGGTTCGCGCGAGCGAGCGTTTCGTGCCGCGGGTCCGCGCGGCACATGTCCATGAGATCGCTGTGATGATGGCGCAGGTCGATGCTCGCGATCGTGCCGAGCGCGCCTTCACGGGCGACACTGCCAGCAAGCCGGTGTGCCGAAATGCCGACACCCATGCCGCCCTGCACGACGGGCAGGAGTTGACGACCGCGAAGCTGGAGCGGAGCGAAGGAGTGTCCAGGAAACATGTTGTGCTCTGTCGATGACAAAGCGCCTATGGTCGCGCGTACCCCACATATGACATTGACATAGATCAAACAAAAACGCGGATCTCTGTAAAGAAATCCGCGTTTATGACTTGCATCAACACGTCGCATTAAAAGATTTGCGATAGCGCGCGACGAGATGCCTCATCAGCCCTTCGGCACCTTGAACTGCATCGACTTGTATTCGAGGTACTCCTCGAGGCCGTATGCGCCGTTTTCGCGGCCGTGTCCCGACTGCTTGAAGCCGCCGAAGGGCGCGGCCATGTTCCAGGCGCCGCCGTTGATGTCGATCTGGCCCGTACGGATGCGGCGCGCCACGCGCATCGCGCGCTCGTCGCTGCCGGCCCAGACCGCGCCGCCGAGGCCGTAGAGCGAGTCGTTGGCGATCGCCACGGCGTCGTCTTCGTCCTTCGCCGTGAGGATCGTCAACACCGGGCCGAAGATCTCCTCCTGCGCGATGGCGGCGTCGCGCGGTACGCGGCCGAACACGGTCGGCTTCACGAAGAAGCCCTGCGTCACGCCTTCCGGCATGCCGGGGCCGCCCGTCACGAGCTCGGCGCCGTCGGCCATGCCGCGCTCGATGTAGTGAAGCACGCGCTCCTGCTGCACTTTCGAGGCGAGCGGGCCGAGCTTCGCTTTCTCGTCGCGCGGATCGCCCACTTTGAACGCCTCGGCGGCCTGCTTCGCGAGGTCGCGCGCTTCTTCGTAACGCGACTCCGGCACGATCATGCGCGTGTGGGCCGAGCAGGTCTGCCCCGAGTTGAGGAAGCACGCGCCCACCGTGCCTTTCACGGCGGCCGCGAAGTCGGCGTCGTCGAGCACGACGGCGGCCGACTTCCCGCCCAGCTCCAGCGCGACGCGCTTGACCGTGGCCGACGCGACTTCCGACACGCGTTTGCCCGCACGCGTCGAGCCAGTGAACGACACCATGTCGACGTCCGGATGGCGCGCGAGCACCTCGCCCACCACCGGACCGTAGCCCGTCACGAGGTTGAACACACCCGCGGGCAGGCCGGCTTCGTGGATGGCCTCGGCGAGCACGAATGCGTTCAGCGGCGCGACCTCGGAAGGCTTGAGCACGACGGTGCAGCCGGCGGCGAGCGCGGCGGCGACCTTGAGCGTGATCTGGTTGAGCGGATAGTTCCACGGCGTGATGGCCGCGACGACGCCCACCGGTTCGCGCACGACGAGCGAGTTGCCCACGCGCGCCTCGTACTGGAACTCGCTTGCGAGCTGCGCGTAAGCGCCCCAGTTGTAGACCGGGCCGCCCACCTGGATCGCGCGCGCGAGCTTGAGCGGCATGCCGACTTCGCCTGCGATCAGCTGCGCGAGTTCGTCGGTGCGGGCCTTGAGATTTTCGGCGATTTTCTGCAGATACGCCCCGCGCTCGGCGGCGGGCGTCGCGGCCCAACCGTCGAAGGCGGCGCGCGCGGCGGCGACGGCCGCTTCGGCGTCGGCTTCAATGCCCTCGGGGATGCGGCCCATCACCGTCTCGGTGCCCGAATCGATCACGTCGATCGTGCCCTTGCCGTGCGGGGCGACCCATTGGCCGTTGATGTAGAACTGCGCGTAGTCGTTCATGGGCGGTGCTCCTGTCTCCGTGTTTGTTGGTGTCTGCGACGTTCGCTTGCATGAGCGGCGCGGGCGTCGAGGCCCGCGCGGCGACAACGTTGCATTCTAGCTTGGTTGACGATTACGTAAAGTGCGACTCGCGGTTGGCTTCGGGGCGGCTATCGCGCCCTTATACTGCTGCTCACCTGGGCTGTCCCTCTCGATCGATGAAACGCACCCTGCTTTGTGTCGCCGCAAGCCTTGCCCCGCTACTCGCGCATGCAGGCTGCCAGGATCATGTCAAGACGTGGGCGCAGCAGTTGCATCCGGACCGCGCATTCGATGTGAAGCTAGCGAAGTGCAAGGTATGGCCGGCGAACACGGCGCTTACGATTGCGGCGCTGCCGCTCGGGAATCCCGCAGACAAGGACGGTGGCGGCGGCGCGGATCTCGAAGTGCTGGTCGCCGATACCGCAACAGGTGCGATCGTGGCGCATCAGTTTCAGCAAGCGGCGATCCACTATGAGGCGGACCATTACTTCGACGGCGTGGAGATCGATACGGCGCGCTATCAGCTTACGCCTGCTCAGCACGCCTTCGGTGTGAGAGTGAAGTCGTCGGGAGGTTACCCGGTCGACATGTCCGGGGTGACGACGCTCAGCCTTTATCTGCTGGACGGTTCGCGTTTGCACACGGTGCTGGACCGCTTGATTGCGACGGACTGGTACACCAGTCGCGACGGCGCATGCGAATCCGACTCGACGGCGACGACGCGCACGCTCGCGCTGGGCCCGGCGCAGGGCGATCAATACGTGAAGCTCCAGTTGAACGAAAAGACGACCGCGCAGAACGTCAGCAGCGACGGGGAACACTGCACGATGAGTAACTCGCCAGCAAAACACCGCAGCTTCACGCTCGACTACCGCGATGGCGAGTATCGCATACCCGACGATCTGCGCCATACGGATTAAGCCGCGCTTTGCCTGCCACAAAAACAAAACGGGCGACGCTCACGCGCCGCCCGTTATCATTTCACGCCTCGATCAGCGATCGAAACTTATTGCAGCCCCTGGCTGGCAAGGAAGTCCTCGTAGTTGCCGCTGTAGTCCTTGACCGCGCCGTCGGGTTTCACCTCGATGATGCGGTTGGCGAGGCCGTTCACGAACTCGCGGTCGTGCGACACGAAAATGAGCGTGCCTTCGAACTTTTCGAGCGCGATCTGCAGCGATTCGATCGATTCCATGTCCATGTGGTTCGTGGGCTCGTCCATGAGCAGCACGTTGTGGCGGCCGAGCATCAGCTTGCCCCAGATCATGCGGCCCTTCTCGCCGCCCGACAGCACCTTGACCGACTTCCTGATGTCGTCTGCATTGAAGAGCAGACGGCCCAGCGTACCGCGCACCGACTGCTCGTCGTCGCCTTCCTGGCGGTACTGATCGATCCAGTCCATCAGCGTGACGTCGGCGGGGAACTCTTCGTACGTGTCCTGCGGCATGTAGCCCACATTCGCGTTCTCCGCCCACTTCACCGAGCCGTTATCGACGGCCAGGTTGCCGAGCAGCGAGCGCAGCAGCGTGGTCTTGCCCGCGCCGTTCTCGCCGATGATCGCGATACGCTCGCCCGGCTGCACGCTGATGCTGAGCTTGTTGAAGATGCGGCGCTCATACGTCTTCGTGATCTCTTCCGCGACCACGACGATGTTGTGCAGCTTCTTCTCGAACTCGAAGCGGATGAACGGGTTCTGTCGCGACGAAGGCTTGAATTCCTCGATCTTGATCTTGTCGATCATCTTCAGACGGCTGGTGGCCTGGCGCGCCTTCGACTTGTTCGCCGAGAAGCGGCGCACGAAGTCCTGCAGGTCGGCCACGCGCTCCTTCGCCTTGGCGTTGGCGTTGGCCTGACGCTCGCGCGCCTGCGCCGAAGCGAGCATGTAGTCGTCGTAGTTGCCCGGGTAGATCTTGAGCGTGCCGTAGTCCATGTCCGCCATGTGCGTGCAGACCTGGTTCAGGAAGTGTCGATCATGGGAGATGATGATCATGGTCGAGTTGTACTCGTTCAGAACATCTTCCAGCCAGCGGATCGAGTTGATGTCGAGGTTGTTGGTCGGTTCGTCGAGCAGCAGTACGTCCGGCTTCGAGAACAGCGCCTGCGCGAGCAGCACGCGCAGCTTCCAGCCCGGCGCCACGCCGCTCATCGGCCCATTGTGGAAATCCGTGCCGATGCCGATGCCGAGCAGCAGTTCGCCCGCGCGCGCTTCGGCCGTGTAGCCGTCGTACTCGGCGAACTTCGCTTCGAGTTCGGCGGCATGCATGTAGTCGTCGTCGGTGGCCTCGGGGTTCGCGTAGATCGCGTCGCGCTCGGTCATCGCGGCCCACATTTCGGTATGGCCCATCATGACGACGTCGAGCACGCGCACGTCTTCGTACGCGAACTGGTCCTGGCGCAGCTTGCCCAGACGCACGTTCGGCTCGAGCATGACGTTGCCCGAACTCTGCTCGAGATCCCCACCGAGGATCTTCATGAACGTGGATTTGCCGCAACCGTTCGCGCCGATCAGGCCATAGCGGTTGCCTTCGCCGAATTTGACCGAGATGTTCTCGAACAAGGGCTTCGGCCCGAATTGCATGGTGATGTTGGCGGTAGAGAGCACAGCGCGTCCCGGTAAGTAGATCGACGAAAAACCTGTAATTTTAGCAGGTTATGCCACTTCGCGCGCGAGTTCCAGCCGCGCGGACAGCTCTGCTGCGCGCAGCATGACACGGCAAGAAGTGAGCAATGTGAAGGCCGCCATGCACGCCGGTTACAACGGGGCCGCATCGCCTGCGAGACCTTCGCGCGGTCGATCCGCTCAAGCTTCGCCGGTGCGCGGCGTCTGCAGGACGTCGATGAAACCCGAAAAATCGGCCTGCGCGAGGCCCATGGCTGCTGCCAGACGCAGCAATTGCTGGACCGTGCCCGAGACGGGCATGGGCGTGCCGGTCTGCGCGGCCGCTGCGGCGATCGTGTCCACGTCTTTCTGAAACGTCTTGAGCGCGCCGATGGATTCGAGCCCGTCTTGCGTCATGCGCGGCACGAACGTCCGCAGCAACGTCGAATCGGCCCAGCCGCCCGCGAGCGCGTCGGGCAGCTTCGACGCGTCGATGCCGCTGCGCCGCGCGAGGCTAACCGCTTCGGCAATCGCGGCGACGGTGGCCGTGACGATGGCCTGGTTGCACAGCTTGGTGGTCTGACCCGCGCCCACGCCACCCATATGGGTCACGCGCGCCGCGTAGGCGCCAAGGATCGGCGTAACGGCTTCCACGTCCGTCGCTGTGCCGCCCGCCATGATCGCCAGCGTGCCGTTCTGCGCGCCCGCCACGCCGCCCGAAACCGGCGCGTCGACCCAACCCACGCCGAATGCCGCCGCACGCTCTGCGAGCCTGCGCGTCGCGTCGGGAGGAATGCTCGAATGATCCACGATGCGGCGCACGCGCACGCTCGCGCCGGGCGCACCGGCCAGGAGCCCGTGCTCGCCGAACACCACCTGCTCGACCGCCGCCGCATCGGCGACGCACAGCAACACCACGTCGGCCTCGCGCGCCAGCTCGCCGGGCGTCGCGGCCACCTGCGCGCCATCGGCGATCAGCGCCTCGGCCTTCGCCGGCGAGCGGTTCCATACGCGCACTGCGTGCCCGGCGCGCAGCAAATGACCGATCATCGGCGCGCCCATCAGCCCCGGTCCGCAAAACCCCAATACCTGACCGCCCATCTCGTTCGTCTCCTGTCGATCGCCGTTGCGCTTTCACGCCTGCAAAACGGGCACGTCGAATGCTCGTTTTCGCGAGAGGCGCCATGATAACCGGCGCCGGGCTTCTCTCATCTTTGCCCTTGCGCCCCGGTCCGTTACCTATACTCGATTGACGCGCCGACGCCGCGCGACCCACGAGGAGACACTGTTATGAACGACCACGTCTACAAGCAGATCGAACTTACCGGCTCGTCCAAGGAATCCAGCGACGACGCCATTCGCTGCGCCATCGCGCGGGCGTCGAAGACGCTGCGTTACCTGCACTGGTTCGAGGTCGTGGAAACGCGCGGCCTGATCGAAAACGATCAGGTCTCGCACTGGCAGGTCACGATCAAGGTCGGTATACGCCTCGACGACTGACGCGGCGCGGCTTCGCGCCGCGTCGGCGCCACGTCTTTGCGGACGGCCATCAAGGCAAAACGGCTGCGCGAGCCTCGCCGGCTACACACAGCCGTTTCGCGTACGCACGTCGAAATCGTACGAAGAATGCGCTCGCACCCGCGCCGTGTCAGGCGGCGCGAGCGCCCGACTCATGCTTACTTCGGCAGCGAGCCGTCCACGCCTTCGACGTACCAGTTCAGGCGTTGCAGTTCCGGGTCGGTCAGCGTCTTGCCGGCCGCAATCTTGACTGCGCCCGTCTGATCCTTGATCGGGCCCGTGAAGACGTCCCACTTGCCGCTCGCGATCTGTTCGCGCTTCGCGGCGACGGCCTTTTGCGCGTCGGCCGAAAGCTCGGACGTGTTGACGTCGCCGAGATCGACGGCCTTTTGCGGAATGCCCCACCACACGGGGTCGTTCTTCCACTTGCCATCGAGCACCTGCTGGATCGCCGCGACGTAGTACACGCCCCAGTTCGCCTCGACCGAGCCCAGGTGCGCGTGCGGGCCGAACTTCTTCATGTTCGAATCCCAGCCGAACGCGTGGACTTTCTTCTCTTCGGCGGTGGCGAGCGTGGCGCTCGAATCGGTGTTTTGCAGCAGCACGTCCGCACCCTGGCCGATCAGCGTTTCGGCGGCCTGCTTCTCCTTGCCCGGATCGAACCAGCTGTTGATCCAGATGACCTTGGTGTGCACCTTCGGATTCACCGAGCGCGCGCCGAGCGTGTACGCGTTGATGTTGCGCACGACCTCGGGAATCGGCACGGAGGCGACGAAACCGAGTGTGTTGGTCTTCGTCGCGTAACCCGCCGCGACGCCCGCGAGATAGGCGCCCTGATACATGCGCACGTCATAGGTGCCGAAGTTCGGCGCCTTCTTGTAGCCCGTTGCGTGCAGGAACACGGTGTCCGGGAAATCCTTCGCCACCTTGAGCTGGAAGTCCTGATAACCGAAGCTCGTGCCGAAGATGATCTTGTTGCCCTTGTTCGCGAGATCGCGGAACACGCGCTCCGAATCCGCCGATTCCGGCACGTTTTCCACGCGCGTGATCTTGATCTTGTTGCCGAACTTCTGCTCGGCGACTTTCGAGCCCTGATCGTGCGCGAAGGTCCAGCCGGCATCGCCCGGATTGCCGAGGTAGACGAACGCGACGCCCGGCGCATCGGCGGCGTGAGCCGCAGGCGCGAGGGCCGCCGTGCCGCACGTGGCGGCGACGGCGAAAGCGGTCAGGATGGTTTTTTTCATCGTGGATCTCCTGTCGTGGATTGGGAACGGCGAGCGTTCAAGGCGTGTTGGTTAGCATTCCGGATAATTGGACCCACCTGGGCGGCCCCACCTGGGCGGCCCCACCTAGGCGGCCCCAAAGAACGGCTTGCCGAGCGAAGCCGGCGCGTTCAGGCGGATCGTGTTCGGGTTGCGCGAGATGAGCACGAGCACGACGATCGTCGCGACATACGGCAACATGGCCAGGAACTGCGTGGGCACCGGCACGCCCACGGCCTGCGCATAGAACTGCGCGCCCGTGACCGCGCCAAAGAGCAGCGCGCCGATCAATAGGCGGCCCGGGCGCCACGTCGCGAACACGACCAGGGCGAGCGCGATCCAGCCACGCCCCGCCGTGATCTGCTCCTGCCACAAATGCAGTTGCACCACGGAGTAGTAGCTGCCCGCGAGGCCTGCCATTGCGCCGCCGAACGCCGTTGCGCCATAGCGCACGCCGATCACGGGAAAGCCCACTGAATGCGCGACCTGCGGCGACTCGCCCACCGAGCGCAGCACGAGCCCGGCGCGCGTGCGATAGAGGAACCAGCCGACCACGGCGAACATGATGAACGCGAGGTAGTCGACAGGCGTGAGGCTAAAGAACGCCTGCCCGACCACGGGCAGTTGCGAGAGCCCCGGAATCGGCCAGGGGGCGATGGTCGCCGACGTGGCGGCCGAGGTATACGGCTTGCCCACATACGCCGAGAGCCCGACGCCGAAGATCGTGAGCGAGAGGCCCGTTGCGACCTGGTTGGCCAGCATCGTGAGCACGAGGAAGCCGAACAGCAAGGCCATGACGATTCCTGCGACCATGCCCGCAACGAGGCCGACCCAGGGACTGCCAGTTATGGTCGTGACCGCGTAGCCCGTGACGGCGCCCATCAGCATCATGCCTTCGACGCCGAGGTTGAGCACGCCCGACTTCTCCGTGACGAGTTCGCCCACGCCCGCGAACATGAGCGGAATGGCGGCGGTGACGGCGCTCGAGGCGAGCGAGCTGGCTTGCTGGATATCCATGTCGTGTGGCCCGTTTGATTGTTCTGGATTGCGCTGGTCAGTTCGCAACCGCGACCGGATGACGGCGGCGCACGCGATAGTTTACGAAGAGGTCCGCGCCGAGCAGGCAGAACAGCAGCAGCCCCTGGAACACGCCGGAAAGCGCCTGCGGCAATTGCAGCGATGTCTGCACGGCTTCGCCGCCCAGGTAGAGCAGCGCCATCAAGAGGCTCGCGAGCACGATGCCGACCGGGTGCAGGCGCCCCACGAACACGACGATGATCGCCGTGAAGCCGTAGCCCGGCGACCACGTCGCCTGCAGCTGGCCGATGGGGCCGGCAATCTCGCCCATGCCCGCCAGGCCCGCGAGGCCGCCGGACAGCAGCAGCGAGGTCCAGATCGTCTTTTTCTCCGAGAAGCCCGCGTAGCGCGCCGCGAGCGGCGCGAGACCGCCCACGCTCATGCGATAGCCCGCGAAGCTGCGGCGCATGAAGAGCCACACGAGCGGAATGGCCGCGAGCGTCAGGAAGATCGATGCGTTCAGGCGCGTGCCGCGCAGCCAGTGGATACGCCAGTCGCCGCCGAAGGTCGGAAAGAGCGCGTCGCCGCTGAACATTTCGGAGAGCGGAAAGTTCATGCCTTGCGGGTCGCGCCACGGACCGCTTACGAGCCAGATCAGCAGTTGCGTGGCGACGTAGGTGAGCATCAGGCTCGTGAGGATCTCGTTGGTGTTGAAGCGGCTCTTGAGCCACGCGGGAATCGCCGCCCACGCCATGCCGCCCAGCACGCCCGCGAACATCATCAGGAAGAGGATCCACCAGCCCGTGGCTTGATCGAAATAGATCGCCACGCCGCTCGCCGCGATGCCGCCCAGCACCATCTGCCCTTCCGCGCCGATGTTCCACACGTTGGCGCGATACCCCGCCGCGAGACCGAGCGCGATCAGGCATAGCGGCGAGGCCTTGAGCAGGAGCTCGGACCAGCCGTTGATGCTCGAAAGCGGTTCGATGAAGAACGCGTGCATCGCCTGCAAGGGATCGCGGCCCACGAGGCCGAAGATCAGGAAGCCGATGGCGAGCGTGAGCAGCGCCGCAATCAGCGGCACAGCGATGCGCACCGTGCGCGACGGCGTCGTGCGGGCTTCGAGTCGGTACGGGAAGATCATGGTCGTGAAGTAGGTGGCCGGTCTGGGGTGGTCGATGGGCTTGCGCGTGTTGTTATGGGTCGCCTGTCACGCGTTCGCCACGGTCTGCGCGGGCGGCTCGCCGTCGGGCCGGCCGCCGCCATCGCCGCGATCGGCGCGCTCGCCGAAAAGCCCCGCCATCCAGCGGCCGATTTCCTCGGCGTTCGTCTCGCCGGTCAAACGCGCGGGCGAAAGGCGTCCGCCTGCGAGCACGGCAATGCGATCGCAGATGTCGAAAAGCTCTTCCAGTTCTTCCGAGATCACGAGTATCGCCACGCCGCGCGCCGAAAGATCGAGCAACTGCTGGCGAATGAATGCGGCCGCGCCCACGTCCACGCCCCAAGTGGGCTGCGCGACCACGAGCACCTTCGGCGCCTGGAGAATCTCGCGCCCAACGATGTACTTCTGCAGATTGCCGCCCGAGAGGCTTTGCGCGAGCGCGTCCGGACCGCCGCAACGCACATCGAATGCGCCGATGCAGCGCTCGGCGAAAGCGCGCATCGCGCCGGTCCTGAGCCAGCCCGAGCGCACCATGCCTTCGCGGTGTGCCGTGAGCAAGGCGTTTTCGGCAAGCGACATGGCCGGGACCGCACCGCGCCCCAGCCGCTCCTCCGGCACGAACGCGAAGCCGAGCTTGCGGCGCGCCCCGGCCGAAAATCGGCCTGCGGGCTTGCCGCAAATCCTGACGGCATCGGCGCTCACACCGTGGCGGGCCGCGTGCGCCTCGCCCGAGAGCGCGGCGAGCAATTCTGCCTGGCCGTTGCCCGAGACGCCGGCGATACCGAGTATCTCGCCCGCATGCACGCTGAACGAAACATCGTTGAGCGAGGTGCCGAACGGATCGTCGCTCGGCATCGACAGATGCTGCGCTTCGAGCAGCACGTCGCCGGGCGCGTGCGCGCGCCGCGTGTAGTCGGGCAGTTCGCGCCCAACCATCAACCGCGCGAGCGACGCATGCGTTTCTTCGCGCGGTATGACGCGGCCCGTGACCTTGCCTCCGCGCAGCACGGTGGCCGTGTCGCAAAGCGCCTGGATTTCGTCGAGCTTGTGGCTGATATAGAGAATGCTGCAGCCTTCGGAAGCCAGTCGCCGCAGCGTGCCGAACAGCTTGCGCACCGCTTGCGGCGTGAGCACCGAAGTCGGTTCGTCCATGATCAACAGACGCGGATTCTGCAGCAGGCAGCGCACGATCTCCACGCGCTGACGCTCGCCCACCGTGAGGCTATGCACATGGCGCTGCGGATCGACATCGAGGCCGTATTGCGCCGACACCTCGCGAATCCGCTTGCCGAGCGTTTTCAGGTCGAACGCTTCGTCGAGCGAGAGCGCGATGTTCTCGCCGACGGTAAGCGTTTCGAACAACGAAAAATGCTGGAACACCATGCCGATGCCGAGCTTGCGCGCCGCAGCCGGACTCGCGATTTCGACGGCCTGGCCTTCCCAGCGGATCTCGCCCGCGTCCGGCCGCACCGCGCCGTAGACGATCTTCATGAGCGTGCTCTTGCCCGCGCCGTTCTCGCCGAGCAAGGCATGGATTTCGCCAGGCGCGACCGAGAGCGTGACATCGTCGTTCGCGCGCACCGCCGGGTACTGCTTCGTGATGCCGGCAAGCGCGAGGCGCGGCACACCACTGCCGTTTTGCGCACGCGATGCCTGACGTGAAGAAGAATCACCCATGGAGGTTCCGCCGTTGTACGTTATTGCTGTCCGTTAACCGTTTGACGCTGGCCGCCGCGCGCCGCCGTGCGGGGGTGACGATACCCGTTAGCCCTGCGAAGGTCGAGCCGCCAAAATTCGCTGTTGCCCCGCTGCACGGGCGACTTGGCGCGAGCCTCGGGGTAAGCCTCGCTTGACGCCACTTTTTGTCCATATTAAAAACGATATACCCACAAGCCTCATCGATCAGCCAGAACATATAATTCGGAGAATTCATGAGTCAGCAACGCGAGGCGATCGACACGTACCTCTTGCGCGTCTTGCACACGCTTCTGATGGAGCGCAGCGTGACACGCGCGGCCGTCAAGCTCAATCAGTCCCAGCCCGCAATCAGCGCGGCGCTGCGGCGTCTGCGCGACATCACCGGCGACCCGCTCCTCGTGCGCGGCAAATCCGGCATGGTGCCGACCGAGTACGGCCTGCGCCTGCTCGAGCCCGTCCAGAACGCGCTGCGCGAGATCGAGCGCATCCGCTTCCAGCAGCACAATTTCGATCCGGCCACCTCCATCCGCTGTTACCGGATTGGCTGTCCTGACTATCTGAACGTCCTGTTCGTGCCGACCGTGGTCGAGCGCTTTCGCCAGGCCGCGCCCAACGCCACGCTCGAGTTTCACTCGCTCGGGCCTGCGTTCGACTACGAGCTCGCGCTCGAGGAAGGCAAGCTCGATATCGTCATCGGCAACTGGCCCGAGCCGCCCGAACAGCTGCACCTCTCGAACCTGTTCGTCGACCAGATCGTCTGCCTGATGAGCAACGCGCACCCGTTCGCCAAGCGCGGCGGGCTCACGCTCGACCAGTATCTGAACGCGCCGCATCTCGCGCCCACGCCCTACTCCGTGGGCCAGCGCGGCGCCATCGACGTGCACCTCGCGCGCGAGCGCCTCAAGCGCCACGTGGTCGTCACGCTGCCCTACTTCAATCTCGCGCCCTACGTGCTCGTGAAGTCGGACCTGGTCTTCACGACCACGCGCCTTTTCGCCGACCACTACGCGCGCTTCCTGCCGCTCACGGTCGTGCCCGCGCCGCTCGACTTCCCGCCGATGCAGTACTACCAGTTGTGGCACGAACGCTGTCATTACTCGGACGAAGTACGCTGGTTACGCAGCCTCATCGCCGAAGCGACGAAGACGCTGATCAACAAGCCTTGAGTACCACGGCCGCACGTTGCTGCGGCCGCCTGACCTTTTTCAACACGCCTGTGCGTTGCGCGCTTGCCTGCCTCAGCGCGCCATCTGCACGAGCTGTGCCGCGAGCCGGTTATGCCGCTCGATGACCGGCCCAAGCTCCACCGTCTGCAACACGCCCTCCTTCACGACCACGCGCCCGCCGATCACGCTCAGCGCGACCTGTGAGGGTGCGCAGAATACGAGCGCGGCGACTGGATCGTGCAGCGCGCCCGCGAAAAGCGGCTGGCGCAGGTCGAACGCCACGAAGTCGGCTGCCATGCCGGGTGCGAGCGCGCCAATGTCGTCGCGGCCCAGCACCTGCGCGCCGCCCAGCGTCGCGATTTCGAGCGCTTCGCGCGCCGTCATGGCATCCGGTCCGAAGCCCACGCGCGCGAGCAGCATGGCCTGGCGCGCCTCGGCCACCATCTGCGCGCCGTCGTTCGACGCCGAGCCGTCCACGCCGAGGCCGACCGGCACGCCAGCGAGCCGCATCTTTTTCACGGGCGCAATGCCCGAGGCAAGCCGCATGTTCGAGCACGGACAATGCGCGACGCCGGTGCCAGTCCGGCCGAACAAACCGATGCCGTGATCGTCGAGCTGGACGCAGTGCGCATGCCATACGTCGCGGCCCACCCAGCCGAGGTCCTCGGCATATTCGGCGGGCGTCATGCCGAACTTTTCGCGGCTGTAAGCAATGTCGTTGACGTTCTCGGCGAGATGCGTGTGCATGGACACGCCGTAATGCCGCGCGAGCACCGCCGATTCGCGCATCAGGTCGCGGCTCACCGAGAACGGCGAGCATGGCGCCACGACGACGCGCAGCATCGCGTACCGGCCCTCGTCGTGATACGTCTCGATAAGCCGCTGCGTGTCGGCGAGAATCGCGTCCTCGCGCTCGACCACGGCATCGGGCGGCAAGCCGCCGTCCTTCTGGCCGACGCTCATGCTGCCGCGGCTCGCGTGAAAGCGCATGCCGATGCGTTGCGCCGCGCGGATGCTGTCGTCGAGGCGGCTGCCGTTCGGATAGATGTACAGATGATCGCTGGACGTCGTGCAGCCCGAGAGCAGCAGCTCCGCCATCGCGGTGAGCGTGGAGACCTCGATCATCTCGGGCGTGAGGTTCGCCCATACCTTGTAGAGACTCGTGAGCCAGCCGAACAGTTCGGCGTCCTGCGCGGCCGGCACGGCGCGCGTGAGGCTCTGGTACATGTGGTGGTGCGTGTTGACGAGCCCCGGCGTCACGAGGTGGCCGCTGGCGTCGATCACCTCGTCGGCCGTGGCGGGCAGTCCCGCCGTCGGGCCGACCGCGACAATGCGGTTGCCTTCGACGTAGAGGCCGCCGCCGCGAATCTCGCGGCGCGCGCCGTCCATCGTCACCAGCATGTCGGCGTTTTTCACCAGCAGCGTCTTGCCGGGCTTTTGCGGGTCTTGCGGGTTTTGCCGCTGTGCGAGTGTGGGTTCCATCGTCCTTGTTCGCTCCGTTGTCGTGCCGCCACGAGCCCTGGCTATTCCTTCGGACTCGCGCACGGCGTGTGAACCAGACGCCCTCGCCTCACCCGCCGACCTCGCCGGTCGCCCAGGCGCCCGGTGCCGACGCGTCCCGACGAGGACGCCGCTGGCCCGGTTACCCGGCGTCCACCGCCGTCTTCGGGACGCGCAGCACGCGCTGCGCATGGCCTCTACGATCCGCAACCAAAATTGTCGTGGCAATTCGCGCCGCTGCGATACCCACATTCACGCCACGCATATAGAGGTCGATTTTTGGCGTCGCTACGATGCCAACAAGGGACACCTGAATCCGGGGCGCAATGTGCGACAGCGCCCCGGGCACCACCCAGGGCTCACCCTCATGCGCGTAGCTTTATCTTTCCTATCGCTCGCGCGCACCGGGTGCGATCGTTCTTAAAATGCGTTCACGGCGCTCGCTTCGATCCGCCGACGGGTATGTAGCCACTGACGTGGAGCCTCGATCCGCCGCAATGCATCATGCATGGGATCGGGAGCTGCCGCTGAAACCTCGCAATCGCACCAGGCACTCACAAGGAAAACTGCGAATGGGCAAGCTGACTACCCACGTGCTCGACACCGCGAACGGCCGTCCCGGCGCGGGCATCAAGGTCGAGCTCTTTGCGCTCTCGGGCGACGCGCGCCGCGCGCTCAAGACCGTCACCACCAATGACGACGGCCGCTGCGACGCGCCGCTGCTCGAGGGCGTTGCACTCGCCAAGGGCGAATACGAACTCGTGTTCCATGCCGGCGACTATTTCGCCGCTCTCGGCACGAAGGTGCCCGAGCCGCGCTTCGTCGACCGCGTGGTGTTGCGCTTCGGCATCGCCGACGCCGGTTCGCACTACCACGTGCCGCTACTCGTTTCGCCGTGGTCGTACAGCACCTATCGGGGCAGCTGAGCGAGCCCCGGGCGGCCACCGCAACACATTCTCATAGGGCATTCCGGGCGATCTCTAGCCCGGGTCATCAAGCCCAAGGTCATACGAACAACAACGGCAGCGCGGCAGCGCAAGGGTCGTCCAGCGGCCCCGACGCTACGCGGCGCGCTCATACCCCGCAGTTAGCGCGTGCGCTCGGACGCGCGCGCAATGCATCAGGACTGGAGACGTTTCATGGAAGGCTTTATTACCGATTGGCTGAACCTCGCGCTGCGCTGGTTCCACGTCATCGCGGCGATCGCCTGGATTGGCGAGTCGTTCTATTTCGTCGCGCTCGACAACAGCCTCAAACCGCCCACGGACCCGAACCAGCGCCGCCGCGGCGTGTTCGGCGAACTGTGGCACGTGCACGGCGGCGGCTTCTACAACATGCAGAAGTACACCGTTGCGCCGCCCGAAATGCCCGACGACCTCCACTGGTCGAAGTGGCCGTCGTACACCACATGGCTCTCGGGCGCGTCGCTCTTCACGGTGCTGTACCTGATGGCGCCGAACACGTATCTGATCGACAAGAACGTGCTCGACATGGGTCCGGTCGTCGCGATCTTCTCGGCGCTCGGCTTCCTCGCCGCGGGCTGGATCGTCTATGACTCGCTGTGCCGCGTGCTCGGCACGAAGGACAAGCTGCTGGGCGTGTGCGTGGGCATCTATGTCGTGATCGCGGCCTACCTCGCGTGCCACATTTTCTCGGGCCGTGCCGCGTACCTCATCATGGGCGCAATGCTCGCGACGATCATGTCGGCCAACGTGTTCTTCGTCATCATCCCGGGCCAGCGCAAGATGGTCGCGGCGATGCTCAAGGGCGAAGTGCCGAATCCGATCTACGGCAAGCGCGGCAAGCAGCGCTCGGTGCACAACACCTATTTCACGCTGCCCGTGGTGTTCGCGATGCTCTCGAACCACTACGCGATGACCTACGCCCACGCCTACAACTGGGCCGTGCTCGTGGTGATCATGCTGGCCGGCGCGCTGATTCGCCAGTTCTTCGTGATGCGTCATCGTGGTCAGCAGCTCTGGTATCTGCCGATCGGCGGCGTGGCGCTGATGTTCGTCGCGCTGGTTTGGACGCTGCCGCGTCCGGTCGTGCCGCAGGCCGAAGCCGCGAACGCGCCGTCGCTGAAGGTTTCCGATATCCAGCCGATCCTGCAGCAACGCTGCGCGTCCTGTCACTCGGCCCATCCGACGCTGATGGGTGCCGCACCCGCAGGCGTGATGTTCGATACGCCCGATGAGATTTCGCAGAACGCACAACGCCTGTATCAGCAGGCTGTGACGCTCAAGGCGATGCCGCTTGGCAACGTCACTCACATGACCGACGACGAGCGGCAGAAGATCGCGATGTGGTTCCAGGGCGGCGCGAAACAATGACGTAGCTGGCAGCGCGATTAGTTTGCATCGCGCTACGTAAGTTGCGACCGGAAGGACCCGAAGTGCGATGCGCTTCGGGTCCTTTTTCTTTTGGTACGGTTTCTTTGCTGAAGGGCTTGCGCGTTGGGCGGCGATGCGCGGGGTATGGCGAAATGGCATCAGGCATTCGACGAATGCTGGGGACTCGGCGTGCAAGCTGCAATGAGAGCGCAAACGCTGCGCAACTATTCGCAAAGGCTACGGCAGGTGCATCACGCAGTCAGGCGCCCGCAGAATGTGCGGAACTCGGATGACGCGAGCCTCGCCGCCTTGCCCGATCGAAGCATTGAAGCATCGAGCGGCGCACACAGCCATGCATGACTCGCCATGCCTTACGGCGCCCTGAGCAGCCGGCTCGACCAGAGCCACAACCCTGCTTCACCCGCCAGACGCAAAAAAAGCCACGGTCTCGACCGTGGCTTTTTCCAGCTGATACGGACTGCTGTGTAATTTCGTGAATTAGCGCATCGCGGCCTTCATCGCTTCTTGCGTCAACCAAAACGACTCCGCCAGATCCTGCTCGTTGAGATTGAGCCCATCCCCACCGCGATCGACGACGATGAAATCGCTCACCTCGCCCAACGCGATCAGCGGATGATGCCAAACGCCCTTCGCATAATTCACGCCCTGCCAGCCGCGCGAAACGAAAGCACGAATCTGCGTGACGTCCAGCTCGCCCGCCGGCGCGACCACCACCAGATACGGCTTGTCGTTGAGCGGCACGAACGCCTGACTGCCCAGCGGATGCCGTTCGAGCATCTTCACTTCGAACGGCAGTTCGCGCGGCTGCCCGCGAAAAAGATTCACGAGCGTGCGGCCGCCTTCGTCGGTCACATCCACGTTCGCGAGATCGTGAAAGCGGATGGTCGTGCCCAGATTGATCGGAATCTGCTTCGCGCCCGCGAGCTCGATCACATCGCCGAAGGGTGCGAACGCCTCGGGCGTGAGCGGCTCGATGGTCAGCGTCGTCCTTGTTTCACTCATGATGGCCTCGTCAGCGTATCAGGCGAGCGTGCCCCAGAGGCGTACACGCGAAACGCCGCCGTCCGGGATGATGTTGAAGCGCACATGCGTAACCGGGCCGAGCGCCGCGAGCTCGCTTTCGTAGTAGTGCTGCTTGTCCATCTGCAGCTTCTGCTCGCCGAGCAGCACCGGCCAGAACATGGCCTGGGTCACGAGCGAACTGTCCGTGCCGCCCACCACGCGCGCGGCCTGGAACGAGCAGCGGTCCGGGTAGTTGCCCTTGAAGTGCGCCGTATCGACTTCGATCTTCTTGATGATGCCCGGCTGCGCGAGCGCGATGATCGCCCAGTCGTTGCCCGGTTCCCGGCGGCGGCGCGTTTCCCAGCCGTCGCCCATGTTCACGCCGCGGCCCGGCATGAGCAGCGTGGAGGCCATGCCAAAGTGCTGGTTGTTCGCGCCAACGAGGTACGCGCCGTTTTCCATCGCGGCCAGGTCGAACATTTCGGTGCGGCTCGCGCCCGCCCAGTCCACCTGCGGCTGGCCGTACACGCGCAGACGCGCGATGCCGCCATCGGGATAGATATTCACGCGCAGGTGCGTGTACGGCTTGTCGCTGGACACTTCCACGTAATGGTGGCTATTGCCGTTCAAGGAGGTCGAGGGAACGATCTCCGTCCATTGCGTCGCGGCAGTGGGTGCGCCGTCGGCCACATACGCGCCCTCCACCGATGCCGCCGGCGGGTAGTTGCCCGTGAAGTGGCTCGTGTCGATATCGAGGCCCTTGATTACGCCGGGGCGCGCGAGCTTCACGATGCACCAGTCAGAGCCGGTCGTGCGCTTGCGGCGCGTTTCCCAGCCGTCCATCCACTTGCCGTGTTCGTCGTACTTGCCCGGAATAAAGACGGCCGGCTCCGGATTGAGCATGCGATCCTTCGGCGCGAAGAAGTCGTCGCTCGCCTCGAGCGCCTGCGCGCCCAGGCGCGGGTCCGCGAGATTCACGAAGCGGCGCGTGAAATCGGGGGCGTTGGGGTCGAGAGTCGGGAGTGCCATCGTTGTCTTCCTTCGTGTCTTTTCTGTAGATCAAAACGGCGCTGCGCCCCCTCGCGAAAAGCCGGCGGGCGCATCGCCACGTTACGCGTCGATCAGCTCGTCCAGCCTGAAGCGCGCAATACGGTAAATCTGGTCGAGGCTCGCGCGCAATTCATCGGTGCGGCTGTTGTTCACGCGCGCCTCGAAGTTGGCCATGATGCCGTGGCGGTCATAGCCGCGCACCGCGAGAATGAATGGGAATCCGAACTTCTCGCGATACGCGCCATTGAGCGCGAGCAGCTTGTCGAACTCTTCCTGCGTGCACTGGTTCAGACCCGCGCCGCTTTGCTCGCGCGTGGATTCGGCGGTCAGCTCGCCGCGCACGGCGGCCTTGCCCGCAAGCTCCGGGTGGGCGTTGATGAGCGCAAGCTGCTGCACCTCGCCCGAGGTTTCCACGGCCTGTGACATGGTGCGATGCAGCGCGTCGATGTTCGCAAACGGGCGCTGCTGCGCGGCCGCAGCGGCGACCCAGGGCGAGTGCTCGAAGATGCCTGAAAGCGCCGCCACGAAGGCGTCGACCGAGGCTTGATTCAGCTGTTCGAGGGTGTAGTGCATTGCCTTCATGCGGCGGCCCCGCGGTGGTCGTTCTGCTGCGGTTGGTAGGGATGATGCTCGCGCCAGTGTCGCGCGATGTCCACGCGGCGCGTGACCCACACGCGCTCGTGTTTTTCGATGTGATCGAGAAAGCGCTGCAGCGCGCGAAAACGCCCAGGGCGCCCGAGCAGCCGGCAGTGCATGCCGATCGAGAGCATCTTCGGCGCTTCGTCGCCTTCTTCGTAGAGCACGTCGAATGCGTCGCGCAAATAGGTGAAGAAGTGGTCCGCCGTGTTGAAGCCCTGGGGCGAAGCGAAGCGCATGTCGTTCGTGTCGAGCGTGTAAGGCACGATCAGTTGCGGCGCCGACTTGCCGCCTGTGACCTCGACGTCCATCCAGAACGGCAGGTCGTCGCCGTAGTAATCGGAGTCGTAGAGGAAGCCGCCATACTCGGCCACGAGGCGATGCGTGTTCGGGCTGTCGCGCCCCGTGTACCAGCCGAGCGGGCGCACGCCCGTCACGCGCTCGATTGCTTCCATGCCGAGCTTCATATGCTCGGCCTCCTTGGCGGGCGAGACGTCCTGGTAGTGAATCCATCGATACCCGTGGCACGCGATCTCGTGGCCCAGCTCGACGAACGCGCGCGCGACTTCGGGATGACGCTCGATCGCCATACCCACGCCGAACACGGTGAGCGGCAAACCGCGCTTTTCGAATTCGCGCAGGATGCGCCACACGCCCGCGCGCGAGCCATATTCGTAGATCGACTCCATGCTCATATGGCGCGCGGGATACGCCGCGGCGCCCACGATTTCGGAGAGGAACTGCTCGGAGCCGGGGTCGCCGTGCAGCACGCAGTTTTCGCCGCCCTCTTCGTAGTTGAGCACGAACTGCACCGCGACGCGCGCCTGACCGGGCCAGTTGGCCTGCACCGGATACCGGCCATAACCGATCAGATCGCGGGGATATTGGGGATCGAGTGGCATGCTGGTCGAATCAATCGAATAGAGAGGATGAAACGAAATATCCGCGTAACGGCGAGGCGCCGTGAAGCGGCCGCCGGCGCTGCTTTGCAAGGCCTGACGAACGGTCCGCGCAACCTGCTTACAGGACCGGACCAGTGTAGCGAAATCACCCGTACGCGCCCATACGCACGCTCAGATAGTACGGGTCAAGCGAGGTGTATGTGGCCGCCCGATCTGGCGTAGCTGGGCGGCCACCCCCGCTTGCACGCGTTGCGCGTTTACCCGTAGCGCAACGGCCGCACCGGCGGCGGCGTTTCCGTGGCCGGGGCGGGATTAGTCGGGCTGAAACGCGCGAATTCGCCGTCGTAACGCTTGGCGAGCGGTCGCGCGAAGTCGCCGCGCTTGCCGGTCTTGAGGCGCAGCGCGACGAGCACCTCCACCCATTTCACGGCGGCCGTCACGCCGTCGACCACCGGCACGCCGAGTGCGTCCTCCACCTGCGCGCACAAGCTCGTCATGCCCGCGCAACCGAGCACGATCGCGTCGGCGCCATCTTCTTCGAGCGCGCGGCGGCACTCGTCGACGATCGCGCGGCGCGCGGCCGATCCCGGTTCATCGAGTTCGAGCACGGCCACGTCGATCGCGCGCACGTTGCGGCAAAAACGCGTCATGCCGTAGCGCTCGGCGAGGTGCCAGGCCATTGCGCGAGTGCGCGAGAGCGTCGTCACGACCGAGAAGCCCGGCGCGAGCACACTCGCCGCATGCATCGCGGCTTCCGCGATGCCCACGACGGGCCCGCGCGCCAACTCGCGCGCCGCGTAAAGGCCCGGGTCTCCAAAGCACGCGATCACGTAGCCGTCGAAGCCCTCGCGCTCGCCCGCCTCCACTTCGGCGAGCAGACCGGGCGTGGCGAGCGCCTCGTCGTAATAGCCTTCGATCGACGGCGGGCCCATCGTCGGGCTCACCGCCACCACCTCCGTGCCCGGTGCGATCACGTCGCGCGCGCACTGCTCCATCGCGGCGGTCATACGCTGCGTGGTGTTCGGATTGATCAATTTGATGCGCATTTCGATTCCTTCGTCGATGCCTGGTTTTGCGTGAAGCTCATGCGTTTGCGCGAGCGCGTTCGCCCATCGTGAGCGCGCGATAGAACAACGCGCTGAGCGCGGCGCCAATGAACCACGAGAAGTTCGCCGCGCCGCCGAGCGAAGGCACCATCACGCAGAGAATCGCGATCACCGCTGCGGGCAGCAAAGCCGACACCGCACGCCAGTTCACGCCGTTGCGATACCAGTACGCCCCCTTCGGCGACACCGAGTAGAGATCGTCCACGGCAAGACGCCCGCGCTTCACGAGATAAAAGTCCACGATCAGGACACCATACAAAGGCCCGATGAAGGCGCCAAGCACGTCGAGCGTGTAGTGAATCACAGCCGGGTTGTTGAAGAGATTCCACGGCGTGATGAAGATCGAGGCCACGGCGGCGAGCATGCCACCCGCACGCCAGCTAATGAGCCGAGGCGCGACGTTGGAAAAATCGAACGCGGGCGAAACGAAGTTCGCGACGATGTTGATGCCGATGGTCGCAATCGTGAACGTGAGCGCGCCGAGAATCACAGCGGTCGGATGATCGATGCGGCTGACCGTTTCGACGGGGTCGGTGATCAGTTCTCCGAACAGAGGGAGCGTAGCCGAAGTCGTGATGACCGTGACGAGCGAGAAGGCGAGAAAGTTGACCGGCAGTCCCCAGAAGTTGCCCTTGTGAACGCTCTTGAGCGACTTGCCATAACGCGAAAAGTCGCCGAAATTGAGCATCGGCCCCGAGAAATACGACACCACGAGCGAGATCGCCGTGATCATCACGGGAATCACTTCGGTACCGTGATACTTCACCTGGCCAAGATTCAGACCGATGTTGTGCCAGCCCGCGCGATACACCATGTAACCCGCGAGCGCGAACATCACGACATAAACCGCCGGCCCCGCGAAGTCGATGAACTTCTTGATGGTCTCCATGCCGTTCCAGAACACGAGCGCCTGCAGCACCCAGAGCGTCATGAAGCCGGCCCAGCCAATCGCGGAAAGCCCGAGCAAGCCGTGCTTGTGAACGTCGGCATAAGGCATGAGTTGCGGAACGAACTTGAGCACGACAATCACGAGCGCGCTCGAAGCGAGATAGGTCTGGATGCCGTACCACGCCACGGCGATGAGGCCGCGGATCACGGCGGGAATGTTGGCGCCGAGCACGCCGAAGGTGCCGCGACACGCCACCGGATACGGCACGCCGTGACGCTGGCTAGGCCGCGCGATCAGGTTGCAGAGCACATTGACGATGGAGATGCCGACGATCAGCGCGACGAGCACTTGCCAGCTCGTGAGGCCGAGCGCGAAGAGGCTCCCCGCGAACACGTACCCGCCGACGCTATGCACGTCGGACATCCAGAACGCGAAGATGTTGTACGCGCCCCAGGTCTGCTCCTTGAGCGGTGCAAGGTCGTGGTTGTAGAGCCGCTCGCTGTAGCCGGCTGGCAAGCGCAGATTATCTGCGGACTCGCTGCTTTCGCCAGATTCGAAGTTGGGCACTGCCGGACTGCCAGGTGACGCGCTGAACTGAGCCATGATCCGCTCCTTGGATGGATATGCCGACGGAAAAAAGACGCCTGAACGCCTCGAAACGCGTGCGTACCGCCGCTAGACGCGGCCGCCGCGATATCCCCGAATGGTCTGGCCTTCGCAGGCACTGCGCCGGTCGCCGCTTGCGGGCGCCCTGTAACGCGGTGCTTGTTCGAGCCGTACGCATGCCCTGCATGCGCCCCACTCCATCCTTTTCAGCCGCGGCGGCCACCGTTCGGAGTGGTCCGCCGCGCTTTACTGCAATCCTTTACTTCAATCCGTTCCAGTGCCGCGCCAGAAGCGCATCAGCGTGCAAGCGAGGTCGCCTCACGAGCGCTGAATACTTCCTGCAAGTCGACCGAAGCGCCCGCCGGCCGGTCGAGCATCCTGAGCTCGACACCCTGCAAATGGCGCACCATGAGGTCGACGGCCTCTTGCTCGTCGCCGGCCTCGAGCGCTGCGAGAATCGCCTCGTGATCGTCGAACGAACACGGACTGCGTCCCGGCGATTCGTAGAGCGCTGAAATCAGCGTCGAGCGCGCCACGAGCCCGCCCAGGCAATCGCACAGCACCGTATTGCCGGTGAGCGTGGCCAGCGACGTATGAAACTCGCCCGAAAGGCGGATCCACGTCGGAAAGTCGCGCCCCTCAAAGGCCTTGCGCTCGCGCCTGATCGTCTCGCCGATGGTCTTCAGCCGACGGCTGCTGTGCTGCGCGCTGCAGATGCGACCCACCACTGCCAACTCGATGATCCGCCGCATCTCAAACACCTCGTGCACCTCCTGGAGCGACGGGCTTGCGACGAACGCGCCACGATTGGGCTCCAGATCCACGAGATGGTCCTTCGCGAGCAGCGCGAGCGCCTGGCGGATCGGGCCACGCTTCACGCCGAATACTTCGCACAACTGCGCTTCAGTCAACTTCGCGCCGGGCGGCAGCCGGTGCTCGAGAATCGCGGCGCGGATTCGCGCGGCGATCGCCTCGGGCTTCATGCCGGTTGCTTCGGCGTCGATATCGGTCTTTCGCATGGTTCGGGTCTCTATGTTGGGTATCCTAGGTTGGACATAAATATTGTCAACAATTTTGTGGGCGAACCTGGGGAAGATCCCCACCTGCGCGTCGGCTGCCACATGCCTCTTATCGGTGAAACGCGCTTTATTTCGGGGAATTCAGCGCCTGCATGGTGATTCGTCGCCCCAATCCGGTCACATTTTTTGTCAACAATTTAGAGAGGAAGCGTTGACGTGAACATTGTCTGATGCCGCCCGGAATTGGCCGTTAGTTGCATAAGACTCCATAAAAAAAGCGCCCGGAAGCGCTTCTGTGTCAGTGCGAAATCAACCCAGATGCGGATACCCGCTCACGGTCAGCTCGAAACCATGTGCGGTGGTGGTCAGCTGCGCCGGCGCGCCCATCGGCAGCGTGACCATATCCGGAATATGACCGAACGGCAGGCCCGTCACCACCGGAATGCCAACCACGGCACGCACCTGCTCCACCATTTCGCGCAGATCGTAGCCGTTGTCGTAATCGAACTGCTTGTGGCCGGTGAAGTCGCCCAGCACCAGGGCTTGCTGGCGAGCAAGAATGCCGGTCAGATGCAGCTGATAAATCATGCGCTCGACGCGGAACGGCTGCTCGTTCACATCTTCGACGAACAGGATGCCGCCCTCGACCGGCGGCAGATAAGGCGTGCCGATCAACGAAGTCAGCACGGCCAGATTGCCGCCCCAGAGCGTGCCCGAAACATTCGTCGACTGGGCCTGCGGCGCATTCACCTTGAGCGTGTATTTCGGTTTCGAGAGCGCGTCCCAGAAGTGATGCATCGTGAAGCTGCTGAGGCTCTCGGCGCCGAAGTCGCTGCAGAGCATCGGACCGCCGAATGTCGTGAGCCCGGCGCGCGCGAGCAGCGCAAGCTGAATGGCGGTGAAATCGCTATGCCCCACGAACGCAATGGGCTGATCGGCCAAACGCCGTTGCAGTCCGTCGTAATCGAGACCGTGCAGGATGCGCACCGCGCCGTAGCCTCCACGCACGGCGAGTACGATGTCCGGCAGCTCGCGCGACGGGTCGGCGAGGCGATTCAGTTCGGCCGCGCGCTGGCCATCCGTGCCGGCAAAGCGCTGATAGCGCCGTTCGGTCGACTGCACGCCGTCGACGTGATGGCCTTGCGCCCGCAACCGCGCAAGCGCGCGATGCACTGCTTCCTGGTCATGCGGATAACCGGACGGTGCGATCAGTTCGATGGTGCGATGAATGGTCATGTCGAATTCGATTCAACCGTGAGATTCAACCCGCAGGTTCGCCCGGACCGGCGACACCAGTCCCTCCCTGCGTTTGCTCAGCCTGTTCGCGAGCCGTGCGCCGCGCTTCCCGGCTCGCGCGGCGCCGGTCGGCGAAGAACGCGCGCAGCGCCTCGCCGCACTCGTCCGCCAGCACGCCACCCGATACGCTCGTCTGATGATTGAGCTGCTCATTGGCGAAGGCGTCGACCACGCTGCCGCAGGCGCCGGTTTTCGGGTCATGCGCGCCGAACACCACACGTGCGATGCGCGCGTGCATGATCGCGCCGGCGCACATCAGGCACGGTTCAAGGGTCACATAGAGTTCGCAGCCGGGCAAGCGGTAGTTTCCCAGCGCGTGCGCGCCCGCGCGCAAGGCCGCCATTTCGGCGTGCGCGGAGGGATCGTGCGCGCCGATCGGGTGATTGAAGCCCGAGGCGATCACTTCGTCACCGCGTACGAGCACCGCGCCCACAGGCACTTCGCCGGCGGCGCGCGCCTCTTCGGCGGCCGCCTGCGCGAGGCGCATGAAATGCCGGTCGCGCTCGGAAACGGAATCGGGTTGGACGTCGGATTGAGGCGCGCCTGTGGACGCCGTCATGAGCAGATCGGCGGGAACCGATCCGGCAGGCAAACGGGCAGCCGGGTGCGCCTCTTCGCGTTCGCCGCCGGGAGCGTCTGGCTGGACGGGACTGCCCGTCACGCGGCCCCCGCCGGGAGCCCCGGGAGACCGGGCTCGCCCGCTGCGCGTTCGGACAAACGCTCCGCGATGCGGCGGCGATATTCGTGCGGCACGACCATCGGTCCGCCGCGCAAGGATTCGAGCGCCATGTCGAGCGCCAGCATGCGCGCGCGCAGACGGCATTGCGCGGCCTTGTCGCCCACCGTGGCGAGCGCTTCCTCGAGGTCGCGCAAGGCCCGCAGCTGTTCGACTGCGGGCGGCACGAAGCCCGCGTTCTTCAGGATGCGGTGGGCTATGCGCACTTCTTCGGGCACGAGCAGGTCGTCGTCGAGCGTCTGCGGCGCACCGGCGCCGGGCAGGTCGTCGAGGTCACCGCGCGCGGCCGCGGCGGCAATCCGTTGTTCGACGAGGGCATCAAGCAATTTCATCAGGAATCCACTACGTTGCGGCTCACGCATTCTATCAGGGTAAGACCTGGAAGACCGTGCGCAGCTGGCATGTGTGCCATCTACTCGCTACAGCTTGACAGACTGGCGGTTTGATGCGGGACAAATAGGCGTGGACGGCGATTTCTCGAATCGTCAGATGGCAGGCGGCGTTGCCGGTGGATGCGGCACCGGCACGCGGTTCCGGGGCTGGATGTGAAAACGCCGCTGGAGTGTCCGGCTCGTACCGGCACACCAGCGGCGCTAGAAAGATATCGGGGCACTCAGCCCCGCCCTTCCCTTAGTCCTTCATCACCTTGCCGACCGCGTCGACCACCACGCTCACGTTTTTCTCGTTGAGGCCTGCCACGCACATACGGCCCGAGCGCAGGACATACACGCCGAATTCCTCTTTCAGGCGCTCGACCTGCTTCTCGCTCAAGCCTGTGTACGTGAACATGCCGCGCTGCTTTACGTAGCGAGCGAGCGCCGCTTCGCTCGCATGGGCGCTCAGGCCGTCGTGAATCGCCACGCGCATGCGCGCAATGCGCTCGCACATCGCCGTCAGCTCCTGCTCCCACGACGCCTTCAGTTCCGGCGTGCTCAACACACGGGTGACGATCTTCGCGCCGTGAGTCGGCGGATTGCTGTAGTTCGCGCGCACCGAGCCCGTGAGCTGGCCGAGCACACGGTCGGCGGCCGCCGCGTCTTCGCAGATCACGTGCAGGCCGCCACAACGCTCGCCGTAGAGCGAGAAGTTCTTCGAGAACGAATTCGCCACGAGCGCCGGCACACCGCGGCGCGCAAGCTCGCGCACCGCGAACGCGTCGTCCTCGAGGCCCGCGCCGAAGCCCTGATACGCCATATCGACGAACGGCAGCAGATCGCGCTTTTGCAGCACGTCGATCAGTTGCTCCCACTGCGCGCGATCCAGATCGACGCCCGTCGGGTTATGGCAGCACGCGTGCAGCAGCACGACGCTCTTCGCAGGCAGCGCGTCGATGGCCGAGAGCATCGCGTCGAACTTCAGGCCGCCCGTCACCTCGTCGTAGTACGGGTACGTGTTCACCGTGAAGCCCGCGCGCTCGAAGATGAAACGATGGTTCTCCCACGTCGGATCGCTCACCCACACCTGGCTGGTCGCAAAGTAGCGCTTGATGAAATCGGCGCCCACCTTGAGCGCGCCCGAGCCGCCCAGCGTCTGCACGGTCGCGATGCGGCCGGCCGCGCGCGACGGGCAGTCAGCGCCGAACACCAGCGCCTGCACGGCGTCGCGGTACTGCGCGAAACCGGCCATCGGCAGATACGGCTTCGGACCCGGCTCCTCGAGAATCGCCGCCTCGGCCGCGTGAACGGCCTTCATGACGGGCAGACGGCCTTCGTCGTCGAAGTAGATGCCAATGCTCAGATTGACCTTGTTCTGACGCGGGTCCTTCTGGAAGTTCTCGTTAAGCGAGAGGATCGGGTCGCCGGGGTAGGCATCGATGTGTTCGAACATGCTGTTTAACTCTCTGGACGAAATTCGGGACGAATATCAGCGCTTACGGAGCCGGCACGCCGCGTTGCAGCGCCGGCGCCGACTTGCGGCACCACAGGCGGTAGGCGAGCCCGAGCACGCCCAGCCAGACCGGAATCAGGTACACGGAAATGCGCAGATCCGGAATCAGATACATTACAACGAGAATGCCGCCGAGGAACGCGAGACATACGTAATTCGTCAGCGGATAGCCAAGGCTGCGGAACGTGGTCGTCTGACCCGCGCGCGCCTTCTCGCGGCGGAACTTCAGGTGAATCAGGCTGATCATCGCCCAGTTGATGATGAGCGCGGACACGACGAGCCCCATCAGCAACTCAAACGCCTTGCCAGGCATGAAATAGTTGATGATCACGCAGGCGGCCGTGACGAACGCCGACACGCCGAGCGCCGCCAGCGGAATACCGCTCCGGCTCACCTTGAGCAGCGCCTTCGGCGCATTGCCCTGCTGCGCGAGGCCGTAGAGCATGCGGCTGTTGCAGTACACGCCGCTGTTGTAGACCGAGAGCGCCGCCGTCAGCACGACGAGATTGAGCACGTTGGCCACGAGGTCGCTGTTCATCGCGTGGAAGATCAGCACGAAGGGGCTGCCGCCAGCCACGACCTTCTGCCACGGGTAGAGCGAGAGCAGCACGCCGAGCGCGCCGATGTAGAAAATCAGGATGCGGTAGATCACCTGATTCGTCGCGCGCGGAATGCTGTGCGAGGGATCATCGGCCTCTGCCGCGGTGATACCGACCAGCTCCAGCCCACCGAACGAGAACATCACGACCGCCATGGCCATGACGAGACCCGAGACGCCGTGCGGGAAGAAGCCGCCATTGCGCCAGAGGTTCGACACGCTCGCCTCGGGACCGGCCGAGCCCGAAAACAGCAGCCAGCCGCCGAAGGCGATCATGCCGACAATCGCGAGCACCTTGATGATGGCGAACCAGAATTCGAGCTCGCCGTACGACTTCACACTCGTGAGGTTGATGGCGTTGATGACCACGAAGAACACGAGCGCCGAGACCCACGTGGGCAAAGTCGGCCACCAGTAGTGCATGTAGATGCCGACCGCCGAAAGCTCGGCCATGCTCACGAGGATGTAGAGCACCCAGTAGTTCCAGCCGGAGAGAAAGCCCGCGAACGGGCCGAAATACTTGTCGGCGAAATAGCTGAACGAACCGGCGACGGGCTCGTCCACGACCATCTCGCCCAGTTGCCGCATGATGAAGAACGCGATGATGCCGGCGATGCCGTAGCCGAGCAGCACCGAAGGGCCGGCGGTCTGAATCGTCTGCGCAATGCCGAGGAACAGGCCCGTGCCGATCGCCCCGCCCAGCGCAATGAGCTGGATGTGGCGATTCTTGAGGCCGCGTTTTAGCTGGCCGCGATTTTCACGCGTGTCGTTTGAAACCATGTCTCTTCCTGTCTCCGACTTATCTGCGCGGGGCCAAAGCATCCGGGTGGGACGCCGGCTCCGCTCCACGAAATAAAATTGCGCGCACAACCTTCTGCGCCGGCGCGCTGCCAGGCTTGGGGGTATTGGCCGCCAGCCCGATCGGGTGCGCCCAGTGTATAGTTGGCGCGGAAAAATATGATTTCATCTCGTACGCAGGCAAACCCTGATTGATACAATTCCCTCTCTCCTAAAACCCATCTCACGCAAGATAAATGCAAAATCTCGCGCTCGATACGATCGACATGCGGCTACTCGCCGCACTGCAGGAGCACGGCCGCGCCTCGAACCTCGAACTCGCGGCCGCGATCAAGCTCTCGCCCGCGCAGACACTCAGGCGTCACCGGCGGCTCGAGGAACTCGGCGTGATCCGGCGCTACGAGACTCGCCTCGACGCGCAGGCGCTCGGCTTCGGCGTGGTCGCCTTCATTCAGGTAACGATGGAGCGCGGGCACATGCGCGAGCTCATCAAGTTCAAGGAGCTCGTCGCGACGTTGCCGCAGGTGCAGGAGTGCTACTCCGTGACTGGCGATATCGACTACGTTCTGAAGGTGGTGGCGCGCGATCTCAAGGCGCTTTCCGAGTTCCTGCTCGATACGCTGATGCGCGCGCCCGGCGTGAACAGCGTGCAGTCGATCGTCTGCCTCGATGAACTCAAGGGGACGAGCGCGATGCCGCTGGAAGCCTGAGACAAGCGCGCGCCAGGTCCGTCTGGCGGGGTTTTTCGGCGAAAATGCAATTTTATCTCATCGGCGGCCTGCTGGCGGCGCAGCAGGACCGGCTGATGAAATAGTCTTGCTAAAAGGCCCATCGTGCTCTAAAAAACATGCTAGTTAGCATGTCTACTGGCCACCCTGGACACTGCAACGGGCGGCTTCACAAGCGCGAGCGCGACAGTCCATGAGTCTTCTTGAGCTCAGAGGCGTTTCCAGGCACTTCGGCGCCATTCAGGCGCTGACTGACGTGACGTTGAGCCTGGAACCCGGCCAGGTGGTCGGACTGATGGGCGACAACGGGGCCGGAAAATCCACGCTGGTGAAGGTCATCGCCGGCAACTTCCCGCCCTCCCATGGCGAAGTTCTCATCGACGGCAAGCCTGTTCATTTCGGCAGACCCGTGGACGCCCGCGCCAAGGGCATCGAGGTCGTGTATCAGGACCTCGCGCTCTGCGACAACCTCACGGCGGCGGCCAACGTCTTTCTCGGGCGCGAGCCGCGCATCGGCATATGGCCCTTTCGCGTGCTCGATCACGCGGCCATGTACCGGCGCGCCGCCGAGCTTTTCAAGGAACTGAAGTCCGAGACGCGCCCGCGCGATCTCGTCCGGCAAATGTCGGGCGGCCAGCGCCAGGCCGTGGCGATTGCGCGCACGCGACTGTCCGACGCGCGGCTCGTGCTCATGGACGAACCCACCGCTGCGATCAGCGTGCGCCAGGTGGTGCAGGTGCTCGACCTCATCAAACGCCTGTCCGAACACGGCATTGCCGTCATTCTCATCAGTCACCGCATGCCTGACGTTTTCGAAGTCGCCCACCGCGTGGTCGTCATGCGGCGCGGGCGCATGGTGGCGGACAAGCAGATCGAAGCCTCTTCGCCGGAGGAAGTCACCGGCCTGATCACCGGAGCCATCGCCGCCGCCTGAAGATGCCCGCGCGCGACGGCGTTGCAGGGGCCGCACAAGCGCTGAAGCGCCGGGTGCGGCCGACAGCTTTGCATGGGGCCGCACCAAGCGCTGAAGCGCCAAGTGCGCGCCGACAGCTTTGCATGGGGCCGCACTAAGCGCTGAAGCGCTAAGTGCGGCCGACAGGAGACCCGAAATTGAACGATGCGCCGCAAAGGCCAAACCCGATGCCGACTTTGCTTGACGACCCCCAATCCGCGAAGACCCACACGCGCTGGAGCGGACTGCTCGCGAGCCAGGTGTTCTGGGTGGTGCTGGCGACGCTCGTTGCCTGCGTCCTGCTCTCGTTCGTTACCTCCACGTTCGCCACGCCGCAAAACCTCTTCAACGTCACGCGCAACTTCGCCTTCGTCGCCATCGTCGCGCTGGGGATGATGGCCATCATCGTTACAGGTGGGATCGACATTTCGGTCGGCTCGACGATCGGCCTGAGCGGCATCGTGCTCTCCGTCACGATGAACGCGGGCTACCCGATCTGGGCCGGCATCGGCCTCGGCCTGCTCACTGCGGGGCTGGTCGGCCTCGTGAACGGCCTGCTCATCGCGTATCTCAACATGCAGCCTTTCGTCGTGACGCTCGGCATGCTGAGCGTAGGCCGCAGCCTCGCGCTCGTGATCTCCGGAAGCCGGACCATCTTCGAATTCGGACCCGACGGGCACAAGCTCCTCGTGCTCGGCGGCGGCAAAACGCTCGGCGTGGCCAATCCCGTGTGGTTTCTGATCGTCCTCGGCGTGCTGTTCTGGTTCGCCTTCGCCTTCACGCGTTGGGGCCGCTATGTCTTCGCGGTCGGCGGCAACCGTCATGCGGCAAATCTCACGGGCGTGCCGGTGCGGCGCGTGATCTGCTCGGTGTATGTGCTGGGCGGCCTGATGGCAGGCGTCGCGGCCATTCTCGAAGTGGGCTGGCTCGGCGCGGTGACCACCGGCCTCGGCACCGGAGACGAACTCCGCGTGATCGCCGCCACGGTGATCGGCGGCACCAATCTCGCGGGCGGCGTGGGCAGCGCGTTCGGCACGATCGTCGGCGCCGCGCTCATCGAGGTGATCCGCAACAGCCTGATCCTGCTCGGCGTGGACTCGTTCTGGCAGGGCACGGTCGTGGGCGGCTTCATCATCATCGCCGTGCTGTTCAACCGGCTCGGCGGCGAGCGGCAAGAAGACTGAACGGATTTCAGGGAGGCGCGGCCGGACTGCACGTGGAACCGCCGGACGTGAGCCATTACAAGAAACGCGACTCGTTGCGCGAGGTTCCGCAGAAAGCCCAAGGCACGGGCGCGGGCTTTCCTTCCGATGACGAAAACTGTACGAGACACGCGCGCCGTACAACCGGCGCCGCACAGGAGGAAACCATGAAGAAAGCGTGGAAGTATCTCGCTGCGATCGGGGGGCTCGCCATGCTGGCCTCTTCCGCCTACGCAGCCGACAAGACCCTCGCGCTGGTCGTGAAGGGCCTCGACAATCCGTACTTCGACCTCATGCACCAGGGCTGCGACCGGGCCAACAAGGAGCTCAGCAAACAGGGCTACAACTGCTATTACACCGGCCCCGCGACAGCCGCGGACGAAAGCGCCGAAGTGCAGATCGTCGACGACCTGCTGACCAAGGGCGTCGCGGCGATTGCGATATCGCCGTCGAACGCGCCGGCCATTGCCGAAGTGATCCGCCGCCGCAACGCGAAGATCCCGATCATCACCGCGGACGCCGACCTGCTGCCGAAGGACCAGTCGTTGCGCAAGTCGTATGTGGGCACCGACAACTACGAGCTGGGCGTAAAGCTCGGCGAGCAGTTGAAGACGCTGATGCCCAAGGGCGGCAACATCTGCCTCGTGATGGGCAACCCCGCGGCCGAGAACATCAACCAGCGCGCCCAGGGCACGCGCGACGTGCTCTCGGGCAAGAAAGGCATCAAGAAGCTGGCGGGCGAAAACAACTGGCACGAGATCAGCGCCTGCCCGCTCTACGTGAACGACGACGCCGCGAAAGCGAACCAGATGATGCAGGACACGCTCACCGCGAACGCCAGCACGCTGCAGGCGTTCGTGTTCGAGGGCGGCTGGCCGCTCTTCGCACCCGAGGCGTATTCGCAGGTGGTCGCGCCGATCATGGACAAGATCAACAGCGGCCAGTTCGTGATCGTTTCAGCCGATACGCTCGGACCGGAACTGCAGGCCCTCAAGGACCACAAGGTCAATGCGCTGGTCGGGCAGCGGCCTGAGGAAATGGGCTATCAGGCGGCGATGGTGATGCGCGACCTGGCGGAGGGAAAGACGGTGAAGCCGATCGTTCACACGGGTCTCGACGTTTGCACCTGGAAGAACGCGGATACGTGCCTGAAGCATTGAGCGCGTAACCCTGCGGGACCCTGGGCTCGGTCTGCACGAGCGCCGACAGGTCATCACCAGAAGCAAAAAAACCCGCGCCGGCACAATGTGCCGGACGCGGGTTTTTGCATCGCCAGCAGGCTAGCGGGAGAACCTCACTCCCACTCGATCGTCGCGGGCGGCTTGCCCGAGATGTCGTACACCACACGGTTGATGCCGCGCACTTCATTGATGATGCGGTTCGATACGTGGCCCAGCAGTTCGTGCGGCAGGTGCGCCCAGTGCGCCGTCATGAAGTCGAGCGTCTGCACCGCACGCAGCGCAACGACATACTCGTAGGTGCGGCCATCGCCCATCACGCCCACGCTCTTCACCGGCAGGAACACGGCGAACGCCTGGCTCGTGAGTTCGTACCACGACTTGCCGGTTTCCTTGTCGATCGTGTTACGCAGCGTCTCGATGAAGATCGCATCGGCACGGCGCAGCAGATCCGCAAAATCGCGCTTCACTTCGCCGAGAATGCGCACGCCGAGGCCCGGGCCCGGGAACGGATGGCGATAGACCATTTCGTGCGGCAGGCCGAGCTTCACGCCCAGTTCGCGCACTTCGTCCTTGAAGAGTTCGCGCAGCGGTTCGAGCAGCTTGAGGTTGAGCGTTTCCGGCAGGCCGCCCACGTTGTGGTGGCTCTTGATCGTGTGCGCGGCCTTCTTGCCCTTGCCGGCCGACTCGATGACGTCCGGATAGATCGTGCCTTGCGCGAGCCATTTGGCGTCGCTGAGCTTGCCCGCTTCCGTCTGGAACACTTCGACGAACTCCGCGCCGATGATCTTGCGCTTCGCTTCCGGATCGGTCACGCCCGCGAGCTTCGACATGAACGCTTCGCTCGCGTCGACGTGGATCACCTTCACGCCGAGGTTGTCGGCGAACATCGACATCACCTGCTCGGCTTCGTTCAGACGCAGCAGGCCGTGATCGACGAACACGCAGGTCAACTGGTCGCCAATCGCACGATGCAGCAGCGCCGCCGCGACCGACGAATCCACGCCGCCCGAGAGGCCGAGAATCACGTGCTCGTTGCCCACCTGCTTGCGGATCGTCTCGACGGCTTCGTCGATGTAGTGGCCCATCTCCCAGTCGGCCTTCGCGCCGCAGATGCCGAGCACGAAGCGCTCGAGCATCGCGCTGCCCTGCACCGTGTGCGTGACTTCCGGGTGCCATTGCAGGCCGTAGAAGTGGCGCGCTTCGTCGGCCATGGCCGCGATCGGGCACGATTCCGTCGATGCCATCAGCTGGAAGCCCGCCGGCATTTCCGTGACCTTGTCGCCGTGGCTCATCCACACCTTGAGCATGCCGTGGCCTTCGCTCGTGCGGAAGTCTTCGATGCCTTCGAGGAAGCTCGTGTGATTGCGCGCGCGCACTTCAGCGTAGCCGAATTCGCGCAGGTGCCCGCCGTCCACCTTGCCGCCGAGCTGCTCGGCCATCGTCTGCATGCCGTAGCAAATGCCGAGAACCGGCACGCCCAGTTCGAACACGGCTTGCGGCGCGCGCGGCGTGTCGGTGTCGGTGACCGAATTCGGGCCGCCGGAGAGGATGATGCCCTTCGGCGCGAATTCGCGCACGAATGCGTCGTCCACATCGTACGGATGGATTTCCGAATAAACGTGGGCTTCGCGCACGCGGCGAGCGATGAGCTGGGTGACTTGCGAGCCGAAGTCGAGGATCAGGATTTTGTCGTGCATGGCTGCGGACGAGACCTAAAAAAGAACGGATACATAAAGCCGCGCGACAGTTCAAACGCGCGCAGCGTGAATTCATCAGGACCGGAGCCCCGCGCTACGGCGGCACCGGGTGGCGCAAGTTCGGGTGTGCTTCGGGCGCACTGCGTCTGCTGTTTCGGAGGCCGGGTTTGCGCGCGGCCTCAGCCACGCAGCGGCGGCCTCGGTGCGTCGGCCGCTTCGTCGCGAGCCGCCTGGCGCGCCTCTTGAGCTTGCGCCGGGCTGGCAGGCGGCGGCGTAACCGGCGACGGACGGGGCGTAACCGGCGGGACCGCCGCGGGCGTCACGGTCGGGACTTCGACCACGGGCTCGACCGGCGCTGCGGGCCGGTTCGGCTCACGCGCACTACCCCACGCCGTTTGCGGAGCACCGGGCTTCGCGTACGTCACCGGCTCCTCGCGTCGCGCCTTGGCGGCTTTGCGAGCTTCGCGCGCGTCGCGCCGCTGCGCGGCGGCTTCGGCCGGCGTGGTTCTTTCGCGCTTGCGCACCAAACCCGCCAGCCGCGCACCGCCCAACCCAAGGACGATCAGCCAGACGCCCACCGCGCCAGCCACCAACTGGCCGAAGCCCGTGAGCTGCGGACTACGCACGCCGATCAGCCAGACCAGCATCAGCACGCCCGCAATCCAGTTGACGTGCCCCACGGTGCGACCCACGGGCACCGTCATCTCCCCGTGGAAGGCCGCGCGCAGCGCGAGCCACGCGAAACCCAGCAGCACCACGCCGAAAGCCTGCCCAACGAGCGCCGGTTGCGGTTGCACCAGTTGCAACGCGTTGTAGACCAGGGTCCAGGGCGTGAGAACGAACAGCACGCCGAACCCCAGCAACGTCAACGCATCGACAATCAGCAGCACGCGCAGCAGCGGCTTCATCGAGGTTTAGTCCACGTGATAGTTGGGCGCTTCCTTCGTGATCTGCACGTCGTGCACGTGCGACTCGTGCAGGCCGGCGCCGGTAATCTGCACGAACTCCGCCTTCGCATGCAGGTCTTCGATCGTCCGGCAGCCGCAGTAGCCCATCGAGGCGCGCACGCCGCCGATCAGCTGGAACAGGATGGCGTTGATGGGACCCTTGTAGGCGACACGGCCTTCGATGCCTTCCGGCACGAGCTTGTCGATGTTCGCCGAGTTGTCCTGGAAGTAGCGGTCTGCGGCGCCGTCCTTCATCGCGCCGACCGAGCCCATGCCGCGATACGACTTGTACTGGCGGCCCTGGTACAGGAACACGTCGCCCGGCGACTCTTCCGTGCCCGCGAACATGCTGCCCATCATCACGGCGTTCGCGCCGGCGGCCAGCGCCTTCGAAACGTCGCCCGAGTAGCGCACGCCGCCGTCGGCGATGCACGGCACGCCCGTGCCCTTGAGCGCTTCCGAGACATTGGAGATCGCGCTGATCTGCGGCACGCCCACGCCGGCCACGATACGCGTCGTGCAGATCGAGCCAGGACCGATGCCGACCTTCACGCCATCCGCACCGTACTCGACGAGCGCGCGCGCCGCGTCGGCCGTGGCAATGTTGCCTCCGATCACTTCGACGTGCGGGAAGTTCTTCTTGACCCAGCGAACGCGCTCGAGCACGCCCTTGCTATGGCCGTGCGCCGTATCCACGACGATCACGTCGACGCCGGCTTGCACCAGCAGCTCGACGCGCTCTTCGTTGTCGGGACCGACGCCGACTGCCGCGCCCGCGCGCAGCTTGCCGTGCTCGTCCTTACAGGCAGCCGGGTGCTCGGTCTGCTTGGTGATGTCCTTGACGGTCATGAGACCGCGCAGCTCGAACGCGTCGTTGATGACCAGCACGCGCTCGAGGCGGTGGCTGTGCATGAGCGCCTTGGCTTCGACGAGCGGCGTGCCTTCCTTGACGGTGACGAGGCGCTCGCGCGGCGTCATGATCGAGCGCACCGGCTCATCCAGACGTGTTTCGAAACGCAGGTCGCGGTTCGTGACGATGCCGACGAGTTGCGCACCTTCCACGACCGGGAAACCCGAAATGCCATGCTGCTGCGAGAGCGCGATGACGTCGGCGACCTTCATTTGCGGCGGAATCGTGATCGGATCGCGCACGACGCCCGACTCGAAGCGCTTCACCTTCGCGACCTCGCGCGCCTGCTCGGCCGGCGTGAGGTTCTTGTGGACGATGCCGACGCCACCCTGCTGCGCCATGGCGATTGCCAGACGGCCTTCCGTAACGGTATCCATAGCGGCCGACACGAGCGGAATGTTCAGGGAGATATTGCGGGTCAGCCGGGTCTTCAGGCTGGTGTCGCGCGGGAGAACGTCGGAAAAGGCGGGGACGAGGAGCACGTCATCGAACGTGAGTGCTTTCTGGATCAGACGCATGGCAAATCCTATAGGCGCAAAAGCAGATTATACGCGATAGCGCCCTGGAAATCATCAGCGCTAACAGTAGCTTAGCGCCGTTTTCGGGATTATTTCCACGCTCCGGCCCTGCCGGCGAGAGCCGTGCGGGCGCGGCTCGCCTCCGACCCGAATATCGGGCGCACGCTGCAGGATTGAACAAGACGGGTGCGCACGCCTCCAGTTATGCTTCGGGCCGTCCTGTCAAAACGGCCCGCCTGGGCCGCGCGAAGTTTCTGGAGGCAATACAAATGCAGCGTGGTGTGTTGTACGGCGTGCTCGCCGGCGCGTTATGGGGAACGGTGTTCCTCGTACCCCGGCAACTGGCGGAGTTCTCACCATTGCTCCTGAGCGCGGGCCGCTACGCGATGTATGGGCTCGTCTCACTCGCCGCGCTGGTGCCCATGCTGCGCCGCGTCTGGCCGCGCATGACGCGCGCCGACCTCGTCGCGCTCGTGAAACTCGCGCTCGTGGGCAACGTGCTCTATTACCTGTTTCTCGCAAGCGCGATTCATCTGGTGGGCATCGCGCCGGCCTCGCTGATCGTCGGCGTGCTGCCCGTCACCGTCACGCTGCTCGGCCGCCGCGACCATGGCGCCTTGCCGCTTTCGCGTCTGGTCTGGCCGCTTGCGATGATCGCGGCCGGTATCGTCTGCATCAACGTGGACGTGTTCACCGCCGCCAGCGAGGCAGGCGGTGCGAGCGTCCTCACGCGCATTGCGGGCATTGGCTGCGCCGTCGGCGCGCTCGTGTGCTGGACCTGGTTCGCGGTCGAAAACGCGCGTTATCTGCAGCGCAATGCGCACTTCAGCGGCAACGAATGGTCGGTGCTCTGGGGCGTGGTCACGGGCGCGCTCGGCGGCCTGCTCTGGCTCGGCATTCTCGTCGTGCCGTCGCACTGGGTGCAGGAAACCGTGGCCGCCGGCCGCTGGACCACGTTCTGGCAGTTGAATCTGGTGCTCGCGATCGGCGCGTCATGGCTCGGCAACGGCCTCTGGAACGCGGCCGCCAAGCGCTTGCCGCTCACGCTCTCGGGCCAGATGATCGTGTTCGAGACGCTGTTCGCCCTGCTCTACGGCTTTATCTACGATCACCGGCTGCCGCGCGGGCTGGAAATCGCCGCGATCGTGCTGCTGGTGGCGGGCGTGAGCTGGTCGGTACGCCAGCATTCGGGCGGCCCCGAAGATACCGCGCACGGCGACGGCATCGTGCCGGACGGCGATCTGCCGGGCATCGGCAACGACAGCGGCCGCGCGCACCCCAACGCCGACGCGAAGCGAAGCGGCCGCACGACCACCGCCTGAGCGCACCGGGCCGCAAAAAGCCGAATGGGCGAGACAGCGCAAGCTATCCCGCCCATTGCGTTCGTGCGGCAAATCCGTGGCAACCCGCCTCGAGCCTTAGCGCGAGTCCTTGGGCAACCACTTGCGCCCCTCGATCGAGCCTTCCTTGCGGGTCTTGTCGACACGGCGCTGGCGCGCCATCTTGGGATCGACGATCAGCGGCCGATAGATCTCCACGCGGTCGTGGTCGGCGAGCACGGTGTCGAGCGGCTTGAGCTTGCCGTACACGCCCACCCTGAGCTGCGCCAGATCGATCTCGGGATGGCGCGCGAGAATGCCGCTCGCATCAATGGCCTGCTGGACGGTCGCGCCCGCGGGCAGTTCGATGCTGATGAGCGTCTGCGCATCCGGCAGCGCGTAGCAGACGTCGATGGAGAGATTCGCGCTCATGGCTTGCCGTAGCGCTGGTCGGCGCGCTTCACAAAGGAGTCGACGAAGGTGTTCGCGATGTGATGGAACACGGGCCCGATGAGCTTCTCGAGAATGATGTTTGAAAACTCGTAATGCAGCGCAAACTCGATCTTGCAGGCGTCGGCGCGCAGCGGCGTGAAACGCCAGTAGCCCGTGAACTTGCGAAACGGGCCATCGGCGAATTCCATGTCGATGCGCTCGGGCCGCTTTTGCGAGTTGCGCGTGGCGAAGTGTTGCTTGATGCCCTTGAAGTTGATGTCGATCTTCGCCTCCATACCGCTGTCGTCCTGACGGCGAATCTCGACGCCGCCGCACCACGGCAGGAAGTTGGGGTAGTCGGCGACGTCGGTGACGAGGTCGAACATTTGTTCCGCCGAATGGCGAATCAACACGGTTTTCTGGACATCCGCCATAAATTGCGCAATGCGTGGCTAGGGTGAAAGCGCTACGGGCTTTCGGAAGCCCGCTTTGCTAAAATCGCAATTTTAAACGAGTTGGGCCAATCCCATTTTCCTATGAGCATCATCGACAACAGAAAAGCGTTCTTCGATTACTTCATCGAAGAGCGCCACGAGGCTGGGCTCGTGCTGGAAGGATGGGAAGTCAAGGCCATGCGCGCCGGGCGAGCCAACATCAAGGAAAGCTACGTCATGATCAAGGACGGCGAGCTCTACCTGATCGGCACGCACATCAGCCCGCTGCCCGAGGCCTCGACGCACATCCAGCCCGACCCCACGCGCATCCGCAAGCTGCTCCTGAAGCGCGAAGAAATCGACAAGCTGATCGGCAAAGTGGAGCAGCGCGGCTTCACGCTCGTGCCGCTGAACTTTCACTACAAGGGCGGCCGCGTGAAGTGCGAGATCGGCCTCGCCAAGGGCAAGAAGCTGCACGACAAGCGCGAAACCGAGAAGAAGCGCGACTGGGAGCGCGAAAAGGCGCGCCTGATGCGCTCGCCCACCTGATTCTTCCGCAGGCGTTCAGATGGACAACGGGCCGCTCACGCGGCCCGAGTCATTTTCGGCGGCCTGAGCGCTTATGCGCCCTTCGTCGCCCCAGCCCCGCTGATCTGCCCCTCGCGCAGGCCCGCCCGGTTCACGATCGTCAGCGCGGAAGCGATCATCGTGCTCAGGTCGCCCATGTTGCCTGGCACGATCAGCGTATTGCCCTGTTTCGCCAGATTGGCGAAGGCATTCACGTACTGTTCGGCCACCTTGAGATTGACGGCATCCATCCCGCCATGCGCCTGGATCGAGTTGCCGACCTTCTGGATGGCCTGCGCGTTCGCCTCGGCCACCGCGAGAATGGCGGCCGCCTGACCCTGCGCCTGGTTGATCGCCGCCTGACGCTCGCCTTCCGACTTCTGGATCGCCGCCTCGCGCGCGCCGGCGGCCAGGTTGATCTGTTCCTGCTTGCGGCCTTCCGAGGCCGCGATGAGCGCGCGCTTTTCCCGCTCGGCGGTGATCTGCGCCTGCATGGCGTGGAGGATTTCCTTCGGCGGCGTGAGATCCTTGATTTCGTAGCGCAACACCTTGACACCCCAGTTCGATGCGGCCTCATCGAGCGCCGACACGACGCTATGGTTGATGAAGTCGCGTTCCTCGAAGGTCTTGTCGAGTTCGAGCTTGCCGATCACCGAGCGCAGCGTGGTCTGCGAAAGCTGCGTAATCGCGAACACGAAATTGCTCGAGCCGTACGACGCCTTCATCGGATCGGTCACCTGGAAGTACAGCACGCCATCGACCTGAAGCTGCGTGTTGTCGCGCGTGATGCAGACCTGGCTCGGCACGTCGAGCGGAATTTCCTTGAGCACGTGCTTGTAGGCCACGCGATCCACGAACGGCAGCACGATCGTCAGCCCCGGCGTGAGCGTGCCGTGGTAGCGCCCAAGCCGTTCGAGCACCCAGGCATGCTGTTGCGGCACGATCTTGATGGTCTGCGCGATCAGCACGATGACGATCACGAGCAGAATCAGGCCGACGACTGGGACTTGCATACGGGACCTCCGTTCGCTTCTGTGTGGTGTGTTGGTGTGATTCTGAATTCGGCCCGTCACGCGTGGCGCGCGTCGTCGCGAGCGGTGCCGGGCGCACTGGCTTCGCGCTGCTCTCGCTTCGCCGCAACGACGAGGCAACTGCCGCGCACCGCCTTGATTTCATAGAGAGGCGCATCTTCGGGCTCGCCGGGCGCGAGTTCGACGTCCCATTCGGCGCCGCGATACATCGTGCGCGCGCGACCGTTGCGCCATGCGGCGACGGCCAGTGTCGCGCCAATATCGAGGTTCACGCCCGGATCGGTCGAGGCGTCGGTCATGCGCCGGCGGCGGCCAAAGCGCGAGCGCCGCAGCGTGACCACGGCCGCGAGCCCGACCACCGCCGCGACGATCAGCTGCACGTCGAGCGGCGCGCCAAGCTCATAGCTGAGCGCGCCGGCGAGAAAGCCGAGTGCGATCATCAAGAGGTAAAACGTGCCGGTCATCAGCTCGGCGACGATGAGCACGCCAGCGGCAATCCACCAGAACAAACCATGCGGACCCACGACGACCTCCCAAAGTAAAACACCCCGGATAGACCGGGGTGTTATAGCACGAAGCTGACACTTTTTTCCGCAGCGTGCAACGACGCACGGGAAGCTGCATCAAGCTCCGCATGTGCCGAGGATTTACGCCCCCGGCACCGCGCTTACTTCGACTGCGACTTCGCCAGCTGCTGCCAGGTTTCGACAACCGAATCCGGGTTCAGCGAGATCGAAGCGATGCCCTCTTCCGCGAGCCACTGGGCGAAGTCCGGGTGATCGGACGGGCCCTGACCGCAGATGCCGACGTACTTGTTCAGACGGCGGCAGGTTTCGATCGCGCGCTTGAGCATGAACTTGACAGCCGGATCGCGCTCGTCGAAGTCGACGGCCAGCAGTTCCATGCCCGAGTCCCGGTCGAGGCCGAGCGTGAGCTGCGTGAGGTCGTTCGAGCCGATCGAGAAGCCGTCGAAGTATTGCAGGAACTCTTCGGCGAGAATGGCGTTCGACGGCACTTCGCACATCATGATCAGCTTGAGGTCGTTCACGCCGCGCTTGAGGCCGAACTTGTCGAGCAGGCCGACCACGCGCTCCGCCTGCTTGAGCGTACGCACGAACGGCACCATGATCTCGACGTTCGCGAGACCCATTTCTTCACGCACGCGCTTGAGCGCCAGGCACTCCATTTCGAACGCCTGCGCGAAGTCCTCGGCGATGTAACGCGACGCGCCGCGGAAACCGAGCATCGGGTTTTCTTCGTCCGGCTCGTAGCGCGAACCGCCGATCAGCTTCTTGTACTCGTTCGACTTGAAGTCCGACAGACGCACGATCACGGGCTTCGGATAGAACGCCGCCGCGATCGTGGCGATGCCTTCCGTGAGCTTGTCGACGTAGAACGCGCGCGGCGAGGCGTGGCCGCGTGCCACGCTTTCCACGGCCTTCTTCAGGTCCGCGTCGATGTTCGGGTACTCGAGAATCGCCTTCGGGTGAACGCCGATGTTGTTGTTGATGATGAACTCGAGACGCGCGAGGCCAACACCCGCATTCGGCAGTTGCGAGAAGTCGAACGCGAGCTGCGGATTGCCGACGTTCATCATGATCTTGACCGGAATGGCCGGCAGCTCGCCACGCTGGACTTCGCTGACTTCGGTTTCCAGCAGACCGTCGTAGATGCGGCCTTCGTCGCCTTCCGCGCACGAAACGGTCACGAGCGCGCCGTCCTTCAGCACGTCGGTCGCGTCGCCACAGCCCACCACAGCCGGCACACCCAGTTCACGCGCGATGATCGCCGCGTGGCAGGTACGGCCGCCACGGTTCGTGACGATCGCCGCAGCGCGCTTCATGACCGGCTCCCAGTTCGGGTCGGTCATGTCGGCGACCAGCACGTCGCCCGGCTGCACGCGTTCCATTTCGGACGGATCGTGAATCACCTTCACGCGGCCCGCGCCGATCTTCTGGCCGATCGCGCGGCCCGTTGCGAGCACCTGCGACTGGCCCTTGAGCTTGAAGCGCTGCTCGACCTTGCCGACGGCCTGGCTCTTCACGGTCTCCGGACGCGCCTGGAGAATGAAGATCTTGCCGTCGAGGCCGTCCTTGCCCCACTCGATGTCCATCGGGCGCTGGTAATGCTTCTCGATGATGACGGCGTACCTGGCCAGCTCGATCACGTCTTCGTCGGTGATCGAGAAGCGGTTGCGCTGTTCGTGCGAGACGTCGACCGTCTTCACGCGGCCCGGCTCGCCCGGCTGCGTGAATTCCATCTTGATGAGCTTCGAGCCGATCGAGCGGCGGATAATCGGCGCCTTGCCTTGAGCGAGCGTGGTCTTGAAGACGTAGAACTCGTCCGGATTCACGGCGCCCTGCACGACCGTTTCGCCAAGGCCGTAGCTCGACGTAATGAAGACGGCGTCCTTGAAGCCCGATTCCGTGTCCAGCGTGAACATCACGCCTGCGGCGCCGCGGTCCGAACGGACCATGCGCTGCACGCCAGCCGACAGCGCGACTTCAGCGTGGGTAAAGCCCTTGTGGACGCGATAGGAAATGGCGCGGTCGTTGTAGAGCGACGCGAACACGTGCTTGAGGCGATCGAGCACGTCTTCGATGCCCACCACGTTGAGGTAGCTTTCCTGCTGACCGGCAAACGACGCGTCAGGCAGGTCTTCCGCTGTTGCCGACGAACGCACGGCGAACGAGAGCTCAGACGGCGAACCGTTCTGCAGCGTCTCGAAACCGGCGCGGATTTCCGCTTCGAGCTTCGGCTGCAGCGGCGCGTCGATGATCCATTGACGGATCTCTTTGCCCGCTTCGGCCAGCGCCTTCACGTCGTCGACGTCGAACGTCTCCAGACGAGCGGCGATCCGTTCGGTCAGGTTGTTATGTTTCAGGAAGTCGCGGAACGCGAGCGCGGTCGTCGCGAAGCCCGTGGGCACGCGCACACCTGCCTCAGCCAACTGGCTGATCATTTCGCCGAGCGAGGCGTTCTTGCCGCCCACGATCTCGACATCGGTCATCCGCAACTGCTCGAAAGGCACTACATACGCCTGATCCTTGGCAACGGTGTTAGTCATACAAGCCCCTAAGTGTGAAAAAAATTCACGATTGCGCAAGTGGGCTCGAACGCGGTCCACTTATTGGAAGCGGATTCGCGTCTTGCGCAACCTGTTGGAGAAGCAATCGCTCACGGGGCGCGAACGAATTTCCATTCAATGGAAAAGCACGAAGATGCGCGCGAATCCATGGAGTTAGATGGAATCGCTGCAAATTGACACCAGAATGCACCGCGATAGGCGGCTGTTTGGCGCGGTTGCACTGCAATTGCTTATCCAACAGGTTGCCGCTATTCTACCGTGCCGACTCTGGAATTTGTGCCAGGCGGCGAGAATTGCCCCTCGGTCCCGCCGGACGGGGCTTTCCGGGCGCCCAAGCCTGTCCCGAGCGGCCCTGCAGCTCACGTACCCAGCCTCAACCGATGCCGCCTACCGTATTCATCGTCTCCGACGGTACCGGGATCACTGCCGAAACTTTCGCGCATTCGATCCTGTCGCAGTTCGACCAGAAATTCCGCCTCGTGCGCGTGCCCTTCGTCGATTCGTCCGAAAAGGCCTACTCGACCGCCGAGAAGATCAACGAAGCCGCCGTGCAGGAAGGCCGCCGCCCGATCGTGTTCACGACGCTCGTGGACAGCAACTCGAACGAGATCGTCAAGCGCGCGAATGCGCTCGTGATGGACATGTTCCAGACCTTCGTGGAGCCGCTCGAGCAGGAGCTGGAACTCAAGTCGAGCCACGCCATGGGCCGCGGCCACCAGAACGCCGACACCGACGAGTACAAGAACCGTATCGAGGCGATCAACTTCTCGCTCGCGCACGACGACGGCCAGTCCGACCGCAATCTCGCCGACGCCGACGTGATCCTCGTGGGCGTGTCGCGCAGCGGCAAGACGCCGACGAGCCTGTATCTCGCGATGCAGTACGGTGTGAAGGCCGCGAACTACCCGCTCATCCCGGACGATTTCGAACGCGGCAAGCTGCCGAACGCGTTGCTGTCGCATCGCACGAAGATATTCGGCCTCTCGATCGATCCACAGCGCCTGACCGAGATCCGCAACGAGCGGCGCCCGGGCAGCAAGTACGCCGCGCTGGAAAATTGCCGCTACGAGGTCAACGAAGCCGAAGCGATGATGCGGCGCGAAGGCATCAAGTGGCTCTCGTCGACGCACAAGTCGATCGAGGAAATCGCCACCACGATCCTGCAGGAAATCCGCATCGACAAGCCGTCGTATTGAAACGGCGCGCCTGAAACGAAAAAGCCCGCGTCTGAGCGGGCTTTTTTATTGCTCGCCGGCGCGAGGGTCAACGTACGTGCCGCTGCTGCCGGCACTGCTCGAACACGCACACGGCCGCCGCTGCCGCGACGTTGAGCGACTCCATGCCGCCCGGCTGCGGAATCGTCACGCGCAGCGCGGCCGCGTCGCGCCATACCTGCGAGACACCCGCTCCTTCGTTGCCGAACACCCACGCGACCTGCCCCGTGAGATCGGCCTCGTCGATCGCCTGCGCGCCATGCGAATCGGTGATGACCACCGGCACGCCAAGCATCTCGACGAGCGCTTCGGTCTCCACGTTCTCGTAGACCTGCAAGAGGAAATGCGCGCCCATCGCCGAGCGCAGCACCTTCGACGACCACACGTAGGCCGTGCCGGGCGTGCAGAACACCTTGTCGATGCCGGCCGCCGCCGCGCTGCGCAGGATCGAGCCGACGTTGCCGGCGTCCTGCAGTCCGTCGAGCACGAGGCAGGTCGAGCCGACGCGCTCGGGCAATTGCGCTTCAGGCATATCGACGAGCAGCAGCAACCCCACGCCGTGCACGACGTTCGAGAGCTGCCCGAAGAGCGCATCGGGCAGTGTGATCACGCGGCGCTCGTCCACGCGGGCGACGATCGCCTGCGCTTCTTCATGCGCGAGCGCGCCTTCGGTCACGACGCAGTATTCGGGCTGCGTGCCGCCGTCGAGCCACGCGCTCGCGAGATGGAAGCCTTCGAGCAGGGCTTGATGGCTGCGCCGCTGTTGATGCGTCGAGCCGGCGAGCGCCTTCAGGCGCTTGTAGAGCGGATTGTCGCGCGAGGTAATGGCTTTCACGGGCGGCTCTGGCGTGTCAAATGAGGATCGGGAGATAGAAAAACTGCGGCGCCGGCACTACGCGAAACGGCGCGGGCTCGCGCGAGACGCCGTCAGCGGCGGCTCAAGGCAGCGGCGCGAACGCGTCGTCTGCTTCGAGGCCGGCGGCGTCGCTGACCGCCATCGAAACACCGGTCAGGACGATGCCGTGCAGCGCATAGGCGTCGCGCACGGGCGCGAACGAGCGCCGATGATGCTCGCACGGACCGTGCACGCGCAACGCTTCGAGGTGCTGCGGTGTGCCGTAGCCTGCATGGGCGTCGAAACCGTAATGCGGGTGGACTTGGTGCAGATCGACCAGCATGCGGTCGCGCGTGACCTTGGCGATGATCGACGCCGCCGAAATGCTCGGCACGAGCGCGTCGCCGCCGATCACCGCCTCGCCGCGCACCGGCATCACCGGGCAGCGATTGCCGTCGATCTTCGCGAGCGTCGGCACGATGCTCAAACCCTCGACCGCACGCCGCATCGCCAGCATCGTCGCGTGCAGGATGTTGAGCGTGTCGATTTCCTCGACGCTCGCCGACGCGACGCACCACGCGAGCGAGCGTTCGACGATGCGCTCGTAGAGCGTTTCGCGCGCCTGCGCCGTCAGCACCTTCGAATCGTTGAGCCCGCGAATCGGCCGGGCCGGATCGAGAATCACGGCCGCCGCGACCACCGGCCCGGCGAGCGGCCCGCGGCCGGCCTCGTCCACGCCGCAGATCACGTCGTCCGGCGATTCGAACAGCAGTCCGGCCTGCCGCGCCGCCTTGCGACGCGCGGCGAGCTTCAGCGCCGCCTGCGACGGCGGCTTTTTCATCGCCGGCGCTGTCGTGCGCCTGGTCGTGCGCTTGATCGTGTCCTCGCTCATGCGCGCCCCTTTCGGCCTTCGACGATGCGCGCGACCACCTCGGCCGCGCGCTCCGCGGTGTTCTGGCGCAGGGTCAGATGCATCTGCGTGAACACCTCGGTCAGCGTGCGCCGGTTTGCCTCGTCCTGCAACTGCGTGAGCGTCGCGTCGGCAAGCGCCTCCGGCGTCGCGAAATGCTGCAGGATTTCCGGCACGACGAAGCGGCCAGCGAGAATGTTCGGCAGGCCCACGTAAGGCAGATAGGCCTGGCGGCGCATGATCTGCCCCGTGAGCCAGGGCACCTTGTAGGAGATGACCATCGGCTTCTTGAGCAGCGCCGCTTCGAGCGTGACCGTGCCGCTCTTCACGAGGATCGCGTCGGCGGCCGTCATGGCGAGTTGCGACTGGCCGTCGATGATCGTGAGCGCGAGGCCCTGATGCGCGTTCGCGAGTTCCTGCAGCTGCGCGTGGATAGCCGGCGTTGCCGCCGGCATCACGAAACGCAGTGCCGGCTCGCGCCGCTGCATGATCTGCATCGCGTCGAAGAAAGTCGGGCCGATCAGGTTGATTTCCGAGCGGCGGCTGCCCGGCAGCACCGCGATCACCGGGCCGCTTTCCGGCATGCCCAGTGTGCGGCGCGCGCCGGTCATGTCCGGTTCGAGCGGAATCTCGTCGGCGAGCGGATGACCCACGTACGACGCCGCCACCCCGGACTTCTCGAGGAGCGCCGTTTCGAACGGAAACACGCACAGCATGTGATCCACGGCCTTCTGGATCTTCTTGATACGCCCGCCACGCCACGCCCAGATCGACGGGCAGACGAAGTGGATCGTCGGAATGCCCGCGTCGCGCAGCGCGTGCTCGAGGCCGAAGTTGAAGTCAGGCGCGTCCACGCCGATGAACGCGTCCGGCGGTTCGGCCAGCAGCTGATGCTTGAGTTCGTTGCGGATGCGCAGAATCTCGGGGATGTGCCGCAGCGCCTCGACGTAGCCGCGCACCGAGAGCTTTTCCATCGGCCAGTGCGCGTCGAAGCCAGCGGCCATCATGCGCGGACCACCGATTCCGTAGTACTGCGTAGTGTCGGGCAAGCGGGCTTTGAGACCCGCGAGCAGTGACGACGCAAGCAGGTCGCCGGACGGCTCGCCGGCGACCATCGCAAGGCGTAGCGGACGCGTTTGCAGCGCCATCGATCAGCGAATGATGCCGCGTTGCGACTGCTCGACGAAGTCGAGCAGCGCCTTCACGTGCACGTCGCCGTCGCCGCCCGCCTGCGCGAGGTCGGCGAGCTGCACCTTCGCCTCTTCGAGCGAGAGCCCGTTCTTGTAGAGCGTGCGATACGCCGAGCGCAGCGCGGAAATCGCGTCAGCCGAAAAGCCGCGACGGCGCAGACCTTCGACGTTGATGCCGTGCGGCACCGCCTTGTTGCCGGCGGCGATTACGAACGGCGGCACGTCCTGCACGAGCGCCGAGGCGCCGCCGACCATCGAATGCGCGCCAATGCGCACGAACTGGTGCACGCCGGTCATGCCACCGACGATCGCGTGGTCTTCGACGAACACGTGGCCCGCGAGCTGCGCGTTGCTCGACATGATGACGTTGTTGCCCAGACGGCAGTCGTGGCCCACGTGCACGTAGGCCATGACCCAGTTGTCGTCGCCAATGATCGTGACGCCGGTGTCCTGCACCGTGCCCGTATGCAGCGTCGTGAACTCGCGGATGGTGTTGCGGCTGCCGATCACGAGCTTCGTGGGCTCGCCCTTGTACTTCATGTCCTGCGGACGGCCGCCGATCGACGCGTAGTGGCCGATTGTGTTGTCTTCGCCAATCGTCGTGTGGCCTTCCAGCACGCTATGCGAACCGACCTTCGTGCGCGCACCGATGGTGACGTTCGCACCGATGACCGCGAACGGCCCGATTTCGACCGATTCGTCGATCTGCGCGCCAGACTCGACGACTGCAGTGGGATGGATCCTGCTCATTCGTCCTCGCTCTCCGATTCTGTTTCCGTGCGCCGGCGCCTCGAGGTCAAGGCGCGCTGCGGCATGCGGCGGCGCTTCTTATTGCGCCGCGTCCATTTTCTTGACGGTGCACATGAGTTCTGCCTCGCAGGCCACAGAGCCTTCCACTTCGGCCACCGCCTTGAACTTCCAGATGCCGCGCATGTAGCGCTCGAACGTCACGTTGAGGATGAGCTGGTCGCCCGGCTCGACCACGCGCTTGAAGCGCGCCCCGTCGATGCCCACGAAGTAGTACAGCGTATTCTCGAAGTCCTGCTCTTCCTCCGAGAATGTGAGCAGCGCGGCGGTTTGCGCCAGCGCCTCGAGAATCATCACGCCGGGCATGACCGGACGCTGCGGGAAGTGTCCCGTGAAAAAGGGCTCGTTGACCGTCACGTTCTTCAACGCCTTGATGCTCTTGTGCGGCTCCAGCTCGATGACCCGGTCCACCATCAGGAACGGATAGCGGTGCGGCAGCAGCGTGAGAATCTTGTGGATGTCGAAGTTGAGTTTTTCGATGTTCATGGTGGTTCTGCTCACGCAGGAATTGCGCGTGTGACTTTCGATTTCGATATTCGAGGCGTCTGACCAAACACGCCCGCGCTGACGCGAAGTATGCGCCACGCCCGGGCTCCCGTGCATGCGTATTGCCCCGGGCGGGTAGCCCCGGGCGGGAAGCCCCGGGCGGGCAGCCCCGGGCAGCCCCGGTTTGCTCGTCCGCGACGCAAAGCGGCGCGCCGCTCCCGCGACACGCCGCCCGCTACCTCGATACTGCTTTCTTATTCGCCCGGCGGCTTCTGGGCAACCGCCGCCTCGAGCGCCTTGATACGGTCGCGCAGCTTGTCGATGTTACGCAACAGCGCGGCGCTCTTGTTCCAGTCGGCGTGATCGACCGCGGGGAAAGCGCTCGTGTAGATGCCTGCCTTCGGCAACGACTTCGAGACACCCGACTTCGCCGTGACGATCACGTAGTCGCCCAGCGTGACGTGCCCCGCGATGCCCACTGCACCGCCGATCATGCAATGGCGTCCGATCGTCGTGCTGCCCGCAATGCCGGCGCAGCCCGCGATGACCGTGTACGCGCCGATCCTGCAGTTGTGGCCGATCTGCACGAGGTTGTCGATCTTCACGCATTCCTCGATGATCGTATCGGCCATCGCGCCGCGGTCGATCGTGGTGTTCGCGCCGATCTCGACGTCCGGCCCGATGGCCACGCCGCCCACCTGCGGAATCTTGACCCAGCTGCCCGTGCGCGCGTCGCCCTCGCCCGTGAAATCGGGGGCGAAACCAAAGCCGTCCGAGCCGATCACGGCGCCGGCATGCACGATGGCGCGCGCGCCAAGCTTGCAGCTGTGGTAGACGGTCACGCCCGGATACAGGTGCGAGCCCTCACCCACCTCGGTGCCGCGGCCGATGAAGACGTTCGCGTCGAGCCGCACGTTTTCCCCGATCACCGCGCCCGCTTCGACCGTGACGTTCGGGCCGATCACCGCGCTCGCGGCAACCTGCGCCTTCGCGTCGACGTGGGCGCTGGCGTGGATGCCCGGCTGCGCCTTCGGCGCGGCGAGGTCGATATACGCCTGCGCGACACGCGCGAAGTAAGCATACGGATTCGGTGTGACGATGAAGTTGCGTCCTTCGCGCGATGCGAGCTTCTCGAGATCGCCGGGGCTGATGAGCACCGCGCCCGCGCCGGTCGTCTCGACCTGCGCGAGATACTTGGGATTGGCGAGGAACGCGAGCTGTTGCGGACCGGCCTGGTCGAGCGGCGCCAGCGAACTGACGCGTTGCGTCGCATCGCCCACCACCTCGCCGCCGAACCGCCCGACGATGTCCTCAAGCGTAAATGCCATGCGCGTGCTGCTCCTGCCTTAGTTGCTTTTACTTGCCTTAGTTGCTGCTGCTACTGCCGCCCGCACTATTCGCTGCGAGCGCCTTCAGCACCTGATCGGTGATGTCGATGCGCGGGCTCACGTACACCGCTTCCTGCACGATCAGGTCGTAATGCTGCTGCTCGGCGATCTGCTTGATCACCTTGTTCGCCCGGTCGAGCACCGCGGCCAGTTCCTCATTGCGGCGCTGGTTCAGGTCTTCGCGGAATTCGCGCTGCTTGCGCTGAAAGTCGCTGTCGAGCGCGGACAGGTCGCGCTGCTTCGATGCGCGATCGGTCGGCGACATCGACGGGCCGTTCTTGTCGAGCGAATCGGACATCGACTTCAGGCGCTGCGCCATGTCCTGCAGATCCTTGTCGCGCTTGGCGAACTCGGCTTCGAGCTTGGTCTGCGCGGCCTTCGCGGGAACGGATTCGCGCAGGATGCGATCGGAGTTCACCGCCGCGATCCTGGCTTCCTGCGCCTGCGCCACGCCCATGCCAAAACCGAGGAGCGCCAGCGACACGGTCATCGCCCCGATCGTCCGTCTGGAAAACATACCCGTTAGCAAAGTCATCCTCTCGTTTCCTGGATTCCGGCGCCGCGCGCTGCGCGCGCAACGAACGCCGGGCAAAACATACGTCAGAATGCCGTCCCGATCTGGAACTGGAACTTCTGGTACTGGTCGCCTTCGTGCTTGGTAACCGGGAAGCCCAGGCTCAGCTTGAGCGGACCGATCGGCGAAATCCACGCGAGACCGAAGCCGTAGCTGTAACGCAAGCCGTTGGCGCCAATACTGTTGCCTTCCGTGCCCCAGACGTTACCACCATCGACGAACGTGAAGACGCGCAGCGTGCGGTCATAGCCCGTGCCCGGCAGCGGGAAGGTCAGCTCGATGTTGCCGACCAGCATCTTCGAACCGCCGATCGGGTCGTTCGTCGTCTTGTCGCGCGGACCCAGCGAACTCGGCTCGTAGCCACGCACCGAACCGATACCACCGGCGTAGTAGTTCTTGAAGATCGGATACGGCTTGCCGCTGAGGCCATTACCGTAGCCGCCCTGGAAGTTCAGCCCCAGCACGAAGCCGCGCGCGAACGAGTAGTAGTACTGCGCCTGAATATCGGCCTTGTAGTACTGCGTGCCGCCAACCGGCGTGCCGTACTCGGCATTCGCCTGCGTGAAGTAGCCCTTGCTCGGCACGAGCGCGCTGTCACGCGCGTCGCGCGACCAGCCCACCGTGAGCGGCACATTGTTCGACACGCGGCCAAACTGGTTCACGTAGTCGATATAGCTCTGCGGCGTGTTCGAGTCGACGTCGAGCGTGTCCTGCTCGAAGCCCGCGCCGAAGTAGACCGTGTCGACTTCCGAGAACGGAATGCCGAACTTGAGGTCGCCGCCCATCGTGATGATGCGGAAGCTCGAATCGGTCGAGTAGTACAGCGGCTGGTACGTGCGGTAGTAGACGTCGGTAATGCGCTTGATGCCGTCCACCGTGAAGTACGGGTCCACCTGCGTGAGGGCCAGCGTGCGGTACGTCTTCGCGGTGTTCACGTTCAGCGAGAGCGAGGTGCCCGAACCGAACACGTTGTCCTGCGACACGCCCGCCGACAGCACCACCTTGTCCGTGGACGAGAAGCCCGCACCCAGCGTGATCGCGCCGGTCGGCTTTTCGGCGACCTTCACGTTCACGTCCACCTGGTCGGCCGTGCCTTCCACGGGCACCGTGGTCACGTCGACGTCGGTGAAGTAGCCCAGGCGGTTGATGCGGTCCTTCGAGAGCGCGAGGCGGTTCGAATCGAACCACGAGCTTTCGAGCTGGCGCATTTCGCGGCGCACGACTTCGTCGCGGGTACGCGTGTTGCCCACCACGTTGATGCGGCGCACGTACACGCGGCGGCTCGGATCGACCTGCAGCGTGAGGTTGACCGTGTGATTCGCCTGATCGATCTGCGGCAGCGCGTTGACGGTCGCGAACGCGTAACCGTACTCGCCGAGCTTGTCGACGATGGCCTTGGTCGTGGCCTGCAGCTTTTCGGCCGAGAAGGTGTCGCCCGGCTTGATCTTGATGAGCTTCTTGAGCTCGGCCTCGCGGTCGAGCAGGTTGCCCGACAGCTGGATGCCCGACACCTTGTACGGCTCACCTTCGTGAATGCCGATGGTGAGGTACATGTCCTTCTTGTCGGGCGAGATCGAGACCTGCGTCGAGTCGATGTTGAACTCGAGGTAGCCGTGGTTCAGGTAGTACGAGCGCACATTCTCGAGGTCGCCCGTGAGCTTTTCCTTCGAGTAGAGGTCGTTCTTCGTGTACCACGAGAACCAGTTCGGCGTGGACAGCTGCATCTCCGCAAGGAGCGTGCCGCTGCTGTACGTCTTGTTGCCGATGAAGTTGATCTGGCGGATCTTCGCGCTCGGACCTTCGACCACCGAAAACAGCAGACCGACGCGATTGCGGTCGATCGGCGTGACCGTGGTCGTGACCTCGGCGGCGTAGAAGCCGCGCGTGAGGTACTGGCGCTTGAGCTCCTGCTCTGCCTTGTCGACGAGCGCCTTGTCGTAGTAGCGGCCCTGCGAGAGGCCGACCGCGCGCAGCGCCTTCGTGAGGTTGTCCTTGTCGAATTCCTTGATGCCCGCGAAGTCGATCGTGCCGATGGCCGGGCGCTCCTGCACCTGCACCACCACGACGCCGCCTTCGGTGGCGATCTTCACGTCATTGAAGAAGCCCGTCGCATAGAGTGCGCGGATGGCCTCGGACGCCTTGTCGTCGGTGAACGTGTCGCCCTGCTTGATCGGCAGGTAGGCGAACACCGTGCCCGGCTCGACGCGTTGCAGCCCTTCGATGCGGATGTCCTGAACCACGAAAGGCGTCGTTGCTGCGTGGGCAACGAGTCCATGTGCGGCGATCGCCGCGGCCGCAACCGTTTTTGGAACCAAGCGATGAGGTCTGAACAACGTGCTTCCCCAATTATGTATAGCTGCATCAGGTCAGGCGGCACGCCCACGGACGCCGCCAGACATCTTTAAAAATGGATTAACCGAGCCAGATCGTTGAACAACGCGATCGCCGACAGTGCGACGATGCAGGCAAGTCCCGCGCGCTGCAGTACGAGCTGCCAGCGGTCCGAGACGGCTTTGCCCGTTACGGCTTCAACCGCATAATATAACAGATGCCCCCCGTCCAATACCGGAATTGGGAGCAGATTCAATACGCCGAGGCTGATGCTCACGAGTGCGAGGAACGACAGGAACGCTGAAGGACCGAGTCTCGCGCTCTTGCCGGCATAGTCGGCAATCGTCACCGGGCCCGACAGATTCTTCAGCGATGCTTCGCCCGTGATCATGCGGCCGAACATCCGCAGCGAATACACGGCGATGTCCCAAGTGCGATACGCACCGAGCCTCACGCTCTCGAGCGGCCCGTAGCGCACGTCCACGGAAGGCGCCTGCGCCGAGAGCGCCGCACCGATTCGACCCACTTCTTCGCCCGTTTGCGCGTCGCGTTGCAGCGCGGGCGTGACCATGAGCGCGAGCGTTTGCTGCGCGTGCTGGGCAGCGTCGCCGCGCGCGACCGTGAGCCGCACGGGCTTGCCCGCACGCGCCTTCACGTACGCGATGAAAGTGCTTGCGCTGTCCACGGGCCGGCCGTCGACGGCGCGCAGTTGATCGCCGGCTTGCAGCCCGGCATGTTGCGCCGCACTACCCGCCTCCACGGCCGCCACCTTGAGCGTGTTGCCGCCCGCCTCGAGGCCGAGCTTCGCCATGAAGTCGTCGTCGAGATCCTTGCTGGTCAGTTGCGAGAGATCGAGCGGGAAATCGTAGGTGCCCTCGCCATCGCGCGCGGCAAGGACGACATGGCCCTGGTCGAACGCCGTGGCAAGCAGTTTCCAGCGCAGGTCGGACCACGAACGCACGGGCTCGGTGCGGCTGCCGTTTGCATCGCTCACCGAAAGAATCGTTTCGCCGCCCTGGAAGCCGGCACGAGCCGCCGCCGATTGCGTGGGCGGCGCCGCGACAATGGCCTTCTGCTCGGTCACCCCGCTCGCGTACACCACCGAAAAGAGCACGACGGCCAGCACGAAATTGGCGATCGGCCCCGCCGCGACGATCGCAATGCGCTTGCCGACCGACTGGCGGTTGAACGCGTGCGGCAAATCGCTCGCGGGAATCTGCTCGGGCGACTCGCGTTCGTCGAGCATCTTCACGTAACCGCCGAGCGGCAGCGCCGCGATGGTCCACTCGGTGCCGCTCCTCTTGCTGACCCACTGCACGAGCGGCCGGCCAAAGCCGATCGAGAAACGCAGGACCTTCACGCCGCACAGGCGCGCGACGCTGTAGTGCCCGTATTCGTGCACGACGACCAGCACGCCGATCGCCACGACGAATGCGACCAGTTCGGTAAGCAGGTTCATGAGCGCCTCCTGGGCTGGAAGCAGCGCACCGGTGCGGGAGCGACCCCGAGGTCAGGCTCGCGTGCCTGAGGGGCCGCCAGGGCCCTTCCGCGAGCCCCTCGCTGACCTGTCAGGCCGGCACCGGCAGGCTGTCGATGATGGTGTGAGCCGCGCGGCGGGCGGCCGCGTCGGCTTCGAGCACGACTTCGAGACTCGACGCGTTGCGGTTCTCGAGCGCGTTGAGTACGGCATCCACCGTCTGGGCGATGGCCATGAAGCCGATGCGCCGGTTCAAAAATGCTTCCACCGCAACTTCGTTCGCCGCGTTGAGCGCCGCGCTCGCCACGCCGCCGGCGCCCAATGCCTGCATCGCGAGTGCGAGACATGGAAAGCGCGCGTAGTCGGGCTTTTCGAACGTGAGCGTCGCGATTTGCGCGAGATCGAGCTGCGCGACGCCGGAATCGACACGATCCGGATACGCCAGCGCGTGCGCGATCGGCGTGCGCATGTCGGGGTTGCCTAGTTGCGCGAGCACCGAACCGTCGGCGTACGAAACCATCGAGTGGATCACGCTCTGCGGGTGGATCAGCACGTCGATGCGCTCGCCCGGCAGGTCGAACAGATAGTGCGCCTCGATCACTTCAAGGCCCTTGTTCATCATCGTGGCCGAATCGACCGAGATCTTGCGACCCATCGACCAGTTCGGGTGCTTGCAGGCCTCGTCGGGCGTCACGTTCACGAGCGTCGAGGGCTCGCGGGTGCGGAACGGGCCGCCCGAGGCGGTCAGGATGATCTTCGTGACGCCGTCGCGCTGCGCGTTTTCGCGCGGGAAGCACTGGAACACGGCGTTGTGCTCGCTGTCGAGCGGCAGCAGGACGGCGCCGCTGTCGCACACGGCATCGATGAAGATGTCGCCCGACATCACGAGCGCTTCCTTGTTGGCGAGCAGGATCTGCTTGCCGGCCTTCGCCGCTGCAAGCGTGGGCGCGAGACCCGCCGCGCCGACAATGGCCGCGACCACCGTGTCGCAGCCATCGCTCTTCGAGACTTCGACGAGCGCCTGCGGCCCGTAGGTCACGACGGTCTTCGAGCCGGCCGCGCGCAGCTTGCGCTCGACCTGTGCGGCGGTGTCGGCGTCGCCGACCACGGCCACTTCGGGGGCGAAGCGCAGGCATTGTTCGACGAGCTTCTCGCCGTTGCGATGCGCGGTGAGCGCATAGACCGAGAAGCGTTGCGGATGACGCGCGACGACGTCGAGCGTGCTGTCTCCGATCGAGCCCGTGGAACCGAGCAGTGTGAGTCGTTTTTGCATATTCAAATCTCTAGCCGAGCGTCCTGGCCAAGCCCCTTTAGCCGAGCAGCAACATGGCAAGCGGCAGCACGGGCAGCAGCGCGTCGATGCGGTCGAGGACTCCGCCGTGGCCCGGCAGGAGGCCACTCGAATCCTTCACGCCAGCCTGGCGCTTCAGCATCGACTCGAACAGATCGCCGATCACGCTGAACGCGACCAGCACGGTAAGTACAAAAAGCGCACGGCCGAGCCCGATCTGGGCGGCGAGCGCGGAATACAGCGTGGGTTCGAACGCGTGCAGCGCGATCGCCGCGCCCGACACCACCATCACGGCGGCCCAGCCGCCCACGGCGCCCTCCCAGGTCTTGCCGGGGCTGATCGAAAGCGCAAGCTTATGCTTTCCGAATGCCTTACCTGCAAAGTATGCGCCGATATCGGCCAGCCAGACCACGAGCAACAGGGACAAAACGAACGCCACGCCGGCCGTGCGCGCGGCGACGAGGGCGTGCCAGCAGGCCGCGAAAACGACGAGCCCGGCGGCCAGCAGGAAGCCGCGCCAGGCGCCGGCGGCGAGCACCGGCTTGCGCAGCAGCACGTAAGGACCGGCGATGATCCAGAACACGCCCGCCGCCTGAAAGAGCGGCCGGGGCGCCGGCAGGCGCGTACTGAGCGCCACGGCGGCGGCCGCGATCACGGCGTAGACGATCGAGCCGGTCGCGCCCGCCTTCAGGAGGCGCGCCCACTCCCACGCGGCGAACACGACCACGACGCCGATCAGCGCGCCGAACGCCGCCACCGGCGCGAACAGCGTGACCGGCAGGAAGACTGCCAGCAGGACGAGCGCCGTAATGACGCGGGTCTTCAGCATGAAAGGGAATCGGCGTTCTGGGCGACGACCTGCGCGCTCGTGCGGCCGAAGCGGCGCTCGCGCTCGGCATACGACGCAATGGCGCGGCTGAGCGCTTCGGCGTCGAAATCCGGCCAGAACGTGTCGGTGAAATAGAACTCGGCGTAGGCGAGTTGCCAGAGCAGGAAGTTGCTCACCCGCTGCTCGCCGCCCGTGCGGATGAAGAGATCCGGCTCGGGCGCGTAGGCCATTGCCAGATGCTGGGACAGCGTGTCTTCGGTGACGGGAACCGCCTGGCCCGTGGCCGCGGCTTCCTCGACCAGCTTGCGCGTGGCCTGCAGGATATCCCAGCGGCCGCCGTAGTTGGCGGCGATCGTGAGCGTGAGACGGGTGTTGCGCGCGGTTTTGGTTTCCGCGCGTCGAATCAGGTCCTGGATGCGCTCATTGAACATCGACAGGTCGCCGACCACGCGCAGGCGGATGCCGTTCGCGTGCAGGCGCGCCACCTCGCGTTCGAGCGCGGTGACGAAAAGGCGCATGAGGAACGACACTTCGTCGGTCGGTCGGCGCCAGTTCTCGGAACTGAAGGCGAAGAGCGTCACGTATTCGACGCCGCGCTCCACGCACGACTCGACGACCGAACGCACGGCGTCGACGCCGCGCGTGTGGCCCGCGACGCGCGGCAGGCGCCGCTGGGTCGCCCAACGGCCATTGCCGTCCATGATGATCGCGATGTGGCGCGGCACGGCCGCCACGTCGGGCACGCGAACGGTTGAGCTGGTATAGGTCATGGCCGTCGGACTGTAACTGCGATAAAAAAGGGAAGCCGCCTGAAATCTGGCGAATCTGGAAGGCCTGAGGCCTCAGACCGTCATGATCTCGGCTTCCTTCGTCTGGACGAGCTTGTCGATCTCGGTCACGAAGCGGTCGGTCAGCTTCTGGACTTCGTCGCCGCCACGGCGCTCGTCGTCTTCGGAAATTTCCTTGTCCTTCACGAGCTTCTTGAGCTGCTCGTTGGCGTCGCGACGCAGGTTGCGCACGGCAACCTTCGCCGTTTCACCTTCGTTCTTGACGACCTTCGTGAGCTCCTTGCGGCGCTCTTCGGTGAGCGCGGGCATCGGCACGCGGATCAGGTCGCCGTGCGTGGCCGGGTTCAGGCCGAGATCCGACTCGCGGATCGCCTTTTCGATGACCGGCACCATCTTCTTTTCCCAGGCCTGCACGCCGATCGTGCGCGCGTCGACGAGCGTGAGGTTCGCGACCTGCGAGATGGGCACGGGCGAACCGTAGTAGTCGACCTGGATGTGGTCGAGCAGACCGGTATGGGCGCGGCCCGTTCGGATTTTCGCCAGATCGCTCTTGAACGCGTCGATCGAGCGCTGCATTTTCTGCTCGGCGCCCTTCTTGATGTCAGCCACAGCCATTTTGATACCTCCGAACCTTCATAACGGAACGAGCCCGCCAGCGCGCTGATGGGCGGCGCGGCCCGTGTTCGAACCTCTCGTGAGACGAGAGTTTACACGTGGACGAGCGTACCTTCGTCTTCGCCCAGAACGATGCGCTTGAGCGCACCCGGCTTGACGATGGAAAAAACCCGGATCGGCAGCTTCTGGTCGCGGCACAGCGCGAACGCGGTGGCGTCCATCACCTGCAGGTTGCGGCCAATTGCCTCATCGAAGCTGATCGTCGAGTAGCGCGTGGCGGTCGGGTCCTTCTTCGGATCGGCCGAGTAGACGCCGTCGACCTTGGTGGCCTTCAGCACGACTTCGGCGCCGACTTCCGAGCCGCGCAGCGCAGCAGCCGTGTCGGTGGTGAAGAACGGGTTGCCCGTGCCGGCGGCGAAGATCACGACCTTGCCTTCTTCGAGCTGGCGAATTGCGCGGGGGCGGATGTACGGCTCAACGACCTGATCCATGCGCAGCGCCGACTGCACGCGCGCCTCGATGCCCGCGTGACGCATGGCGTCCTGCAGCGCGAGCGCGTTCATCATCGTGGCCAGCATGCCCATGTAGTCGGCCGTTGCGCGGTCCATACCGGCCGCGCCGCCCGCGACGCCGCGGAAAATGTTGCCGCCGCCGATCACGACTGCGAGCTGGGTGCCCAGACGCACCACCTCGGCCACGTCTGCCACCATACGTTCGATCGTGGCGCGATTGATGCCGAAGGCATCATCGCCCATCAGGGCTTCGCCGGAAAGTTTGAGCAGGACGCGTTTATAGGCGGGTGTGGGCATGGAGGTATCCAGGATCGCGCGCAAAGGGCAATAACTTGAAACTGTAGGGGTGAAATACGGCTTCGGGCAAGCGCCGCCAGAAATAGCGAAGATTTCCGACGCCGCGCACGGCGGGGGACTACCATGCGCGTCGCCGCTACGCTGCCCGCCACGGCGGATTGCTCCGCCACGGCTTACAACTCAGCAAACTACGGTGCTAACTGCGGTGCTGCAACAACTGCGGTCGCCGCTTGCCGCGCAAGGCGCGGCAAGCGGGCGTACCGGTCTTTATTGCTGCTTTGCAGCAGCGACTTGCGCGGCCACTTCGGCAGCGAAGTCGTCCTGGCGCTTCTCAATGCCTTCGCCCACCACGAAGAGGGCGAACTTCTGCACCGTCGTGCCAGCAGCCTTGAGCATCTGCTCGATCGTCTGCTTGTCGTTCTTAACGAACGGCTGGTTCAGCAGCGAGACTTCCTTCAGGTACTTCTGGACCGAACCTTCGACCATCTTCGCGACGATCTCAGCCGGCTTGCCCGATTCGGCAGCCTTCTGCTCGGCGATGCTGCGCTCCTTGGCGATCAGGTCGGCCGGCACGTCGTCCGACGACAGCGAGACCGGCTTCATCGCGGCGATGTGCATCGCGACGTCCTTGCCCACTTGCTCTTCCGCACCCGTGTACTCGACCAGCACGCCGATGCGCGTGCCGTGCAGGTATGCAGCCAGCTGGTTGGCGGTTTCGAAACGCGCGAAGCGGCGGATCGAGAGGTTCTCGCCGATCTTGCCGACCAGTGCGAGGCGCACTGCGTCGACCGTCGAGCCGTCCAGCGGCAGCGCCGACAGAGCGGCGACGTCAGCCGGGTTTTGCGTGGCGACGAGTTCAGCGATCTTCTTCGAGAAGCCGATGAAGTCATCGTTCTTCGAAACGAAGTCGGTTTCGCAGTTCAGTTCGACGATCGCGCCAGCGCCGCTACCGATGAACGACGAGATCACGCCTTCAGCCGTGACGCGCGAAGCGGCCTTGCTGGCCTTGTTGCCGAGCTTCACGCGCAGCAGTTCTTCGGCACGCGCGAGGTCGCCGTCGGCTTCCGTCAGCGCCTTCTTGCATTCCATCATCGGCGCATCGGTCTTCGCGCGTAGTTCTGCCACCATGCTTGCGGTAATTGCCGCCATCATTCGCTCCTTGAGTCTGTCTGGTACACGCCGCCCGCCTTTCGACGCGGCCGGCAGAAATTCGTTTCCGTTTGAGCCTGCGGTGAAACGCTTTTTTACAGCTGCTTCTACAGGGCTACGGTGCCGCGCATATGTCGCGGCGACGAAAGTCGCGGCTTAAAAAAAAGGGGCCTATGGAAAGCCCCCTTTTCTTGCCGGACACGGGGCAGCTTACGCCTCCGAATTGACCTCGACGAACTCGTCGTCGCCGTCGTTGCCGCGCGCCGCTGCAACCACTTCGTTGACCGCGTTGGCACGGCCTTCGAGGATCGCGTCAGCCACGCCTTGCGCGTAGAGCGCAACGGCCTTGCTCGCGTCGTCGTTGCCCGGGATCACGTAATCGATGCCTTCCGGCGAGTGGTTCGTATCGACCACGGCGATCACGGGGATGCCCAGCTTGTTCGCTTCCGTCACGGCAATCTTGTGATAGCCGACGTCGACCACGAAGATCGCGTCCGGAATGCCGCCCATGTCCTTCACGCCGCCGATCGACTTTTGCAGCTTGGCGATTTCGCGTTCGAACAGGAGCGCTTCCTTCTTGCTCATCTTCTCGAGCTCGCCCGCTTCCACGGCTGCTTCCATGTCCTTCAGGCGCTTGATCGAAACCTTCAGCGTCTTGAAGTTGGTCAGCATGCCGCCGAGCCAGCGTGCGTTCACGAACGGCATGCCAGCGCGTTGCGCTTCCAGGGCGATCGTGTCGCGCGATTGACGCTTCGTGCCGACGAACAGGATCGTGCCGCGGTTCGCTGCCAGCTGACGCACGTACTTCAGTGCGTCGTTGTACATCGGCAGCGTCTTTTCGAGGTTGATGATGTGAATCTTGTTGCGATGACCGAAGATGAAGGGGGCCATCTTCGGGTTCCAGAAGCGCGTTTGGTGACCGAAGTGGACACCGGCTTCCAGCATTTGGCGCATGGTAACTGCCATGTTGCAATTCTCCGCTAGGGTTGGGTCTGAAGCCGGCTGCCGTATCGGTGCGCCCTCCCGTTTCCGGAGATCGACGCGCCCGACACCCTGAGTGCGCCGGCTTGCGAGTGTGCTGCCTGAAGAAGATGCTTCCGAATGTTCTTCGCGCACCCGCCAAAATCCGTCTTTGGCAAAGCGCTCCGCGGCAACGGCGGATCCAGCCGCCCCCGCAGGTACTCTTTGTACTTGCGTACTTCTTTCGAACGCGAATTCGAAAGATATGGGAAGCGACTTAGCCGAAGAGTATAGCACGCAGACCGCCCTTTACTCAAGACAGCTATTACCCGCGGAATACGGCGCCATCCATGGCCCATGCAGCGCGCGCCGGATCGCGACGCGCCTTTTCAAAAGTCAGCGACCACTGGCATTAGGTGCGATAATTCAATATTCGACTGCATTTTCGGGCGCAAACCATGGCCATTTCGATCAAGAACGAACAAGACATCGCGCAAATGCGCGTCGCCTGCCGGCTGGCGAGCGAGGTGCTCGATTACATCACGCCGTTCGTCAGCGCGGGCGTGACGACGGGTGAGCTCGACCGCCTGTGCCACGAATACATGACCAATGTGCAGGGCACGGTGCCCGCGCCGCTGAACTATCAGCCGCCGGGCTACCCGCCCTACCCGAAGGCGATCTGTACTTCCGTGAACGACGTGATCTGTCACGGTATTCCCGGCGACAAGGCGCTGAAGAACGGCGACGCGCTCAATATCGACATCACGGTCATCAAGGAAGGCTATTTCGGCGACACGAGCCGCATGTTCATCGTCGGCGAAGGCTCGATCCTCGCGAAGCGCCTCGTGCAGACCACTTATGAATGCATGTGGCTCGGCATCGACCAGGTGCGTCCCGGCGGCCATCTGGGCGACATCGGCCATGCCATTCAGCGCTACGCCGAGAGCCAGGGCTACAGCGTGGTGCGCGAATACTGCGGCCACGGCATCGGCACGGTGTTCCACGAAGACCCGCAGGTTCTGCACTACGGCCGGCCGGGCACCGGCATCGAACTCGTGCCCGGCATGATCTTCACCGTCGAGCCGATGATCAACGCCGGCCGCCGCGACATTCGCACCATGCCGGACCAGTGGACCGTCAAGACGAAGGACCGCAGCCTCTCGGCACAGTGGGAGCACACGGTACTCGTGACCGAAACGGGCTACGAGGTCCTGACGGTCTCGGCGGGTACGCCCGCCAAGCCGGCCATCGTCGCGCAGATGGCGGGCACAGCGGCCTGACCGCCGGAAAAAGTGCCGGAAAGCGCTTCCTCGCGCGATCCGGCGCAAAATGGATATGCTCGTAGAGAACGGCCCGCGCCCCGGGCCAGCGCGCCCAACGCGAGCGAGGCACGACATGCGGACGCCGCCCGGCATCCGCAGCACGATGAGGCAGCCTGCAAAGCAGCCAACGCATTAACCGACGAAGCAACGCGGCCAGCCGCCAGCGCGAGGCCTGCCGCGCGCACGACCAGCCGCCCGCCCAACCACGCCAGACACGACCCGAGCCCATGAGTGTTCCCGCTGTCGCCGTTCCCGATACGTCGTCGCTGAAGTCCGACTACAAGGCCGCCAAGGCCCAGTTGCTCGAGCGTTTCAAGACCGCGACCAATGTCGACTCGCTGATGCGCGCCCTCGCCCGCACCACCGACGACACCTTGCGCAGCGCCTGGAACCTGTGCGAGCTGCCGGCCACGCTGGCGCTCGTGGCGGTGGGCGGCTTCGGGCGCGGCGAGCTTGCGCCCTGGTCCGACGTCGACATCCTCGTCCTGCTGCCGGACGACGAGCCGCTCGCGCCGCTCGAAGAACGCATCGAGCGTTTTATCGGCCTTGCGTGGGATCTCGGACTCGATATCGGCAGCAGCGTGCGCAGCGTCTCGCAATGCCTCGAAGAAGCCGCCAACGACGTCACCGTGCGCACGTCGCTCCTCGAGGCGCGCCGCATCACGGGCAGCGCGACACTGTTCGGCGACTTCGCGCAGCGCTATCGCGACGCCATGGACCCGCGTGCGTTCTTCCAGGCGAAAGTGCTCGAAATGCGCCAGCGCCACGCGCGCTTCCAGGACACGCCCTATTCGCTCGAACCCAACCTCAAGGAAAGCCCCGGCGGCCTGCGCGACCTGCAGCTGATCCTCTGGATCACCGAGGCCGCCGCCTTCGGCAGCAGCTGGAAGGAGCTGGACCAGCGCGGCCTCATCACCGGGCGCGAGGCGCGCGAACTGCGCCGCAACGAGGCATTTCTCAAGGCGCTGCGCGCGCGCCTGCATGTGATCGCGGGCCGCCGCCAGGACATCCTCGTGTTCGACCTGCAGACAGCCGTGGCCGAAAGCTTCGGCTACAAGGCCAGCAGCGCGCGGCGGGCGAGCGAGCAGCTCATGCGCCGCTACTACTGGGCCGCGAAGGCGGTCACGCAGTTGTCCACCATCCTGATCCAAAACATCGAGGCGCAGCTCTTTCCGAGCACAAGTGGCATCACGCGCACGCTCTCCGAGCACTTCGTCGAGAAGCAGGGGATGCTGGAGATCGTCAGCGACGACGTGTTCGAACGCGAGCCGCACGCGATTCTCGAAGCGTTCCTGCTCTACGAGCAGGTGCCCGGCGTGAAGGGCCTGTCGGCGCGCACGCTGCGCGCGCTCTACAACGCGCGCGAGACCATGGACCTGCGCTGGCGCCGCGACCCGGAGAACCGCCGGCTCTTCATGGAGATCCTCAAGCAGCCGGCCGGCATCACGCACGCCATGCGGCTCATGAACCAGACGAGCGTGCTCGGGCGCTATCTGCTGAATTTCCGCCGCATCGTCGGGCAGATGCAGCACGACCTCTATCACGTCTATACGGTCGATCAGCACATCCTGATGGTGCTGCGCAATATGCGCCGCTTCGCCGTGGCCGAGCATGCGCACGAGTATCCGTTCTGCAGCCAGCTCATCGCCAACTTCGAGCGGCCCTGGGTGCTTTACGTCGCGGCGCTGTTCCACGACATCGCCAAGGGCCGCGGCGGCGACCACTCGCAGCTCGGCATGGCCGACGCGCGGCGCTTTTGCCGCGAGCACGACATCACGGGCGACGACGCGGAGCTGGTCGTCTGGCTCGTGCAGCAGCACCTCATGATGAGCCAGGTTGCCCAGAAGCAGGACATCACCGACCCCGAGGTCGTCAAGCGCTTCGCCGAACTCGTCGGCACGGAACGGCGTCTTTCGGCGCTCTACCTGCTGACGGTCGCCGACATTCGCGGCACGAGCCCGAAGGTCTGGAACAACTGGAAAGGCAAGCTGCTCGAAGACCTCTACCGCTCGACGCTCGCCGTGCTCGGTGGCGCCAAGCCCGACGCGCACTCGGAGCTCAAGACGCGCCAGGAGCTGGCGCTCGCGCTGCTGCGTCTCGAGACCGTGCCGGAACACGCCCACCGCGCGCTCTGGGAGAAGCTCGACGTCGGCTACTTCCTGCGCCACGACGCCGCCGATATCGCCTGGCAAACGCGCGTGCTCTATCGCCACGTCGAGGCGCCGGAGCCGGTCGTGCGCGCGCGCCCGTCGCCGATCGGCGAGGCGCTGCAGGTGCTCGTCTACGCGCAGGACCGCCCCGACCTGTTCGCGACGATGTGCGCGTACTTCGACCGCAGCGGCCTTTCCGTGCTCGACGCGCGTGTGAGCACCACGCGCCACGGCTACGCGCTCGATAACTTCATCGTCGCCCACACCGAGGGCGACGTGCATTACCGCGATATCGCGAACCTCGTCGAGCAGGAACTCGCGGCGCGCCTGAAGGCGACGGGCAATGCACTGCCCGAGCCGTCGAAGGGCCGTCTCTCGCGCCTGTCGCGCACCTTCCCGGTGACGCCGCGCGTCGACCTGCGGGCCGACGAGCGCGGCCAATACTACATCCTGTCCGTGTCCGCGAACGACCGGCCGGGCCTCCTCTATTCCATCGCGCGCGTGCTCGCGGAGCATCATGTCGGCGTCCATGCGGCGCGGATCAATACGCTCGGCGAACGGGTGGAAGACGTGTTTCTGCTCGACGGTTCGGGACTCTCCGACAACCGCCAGCAGATTCACGTCGAAACCGAATTGCTGCGCGCGATCGCAGTGTGAATGACCCAAGCGAAATACCCAGATCCATGCGAGCCAAACTGACAGCCAAACATCCGCGCCCGACCACTCCGGAACGCGCCCCCGTCCGCCGCGGCAGTACGACCGCGCGTAAGCCGGTGCGACCGGCCGAGGCGCGACCGGCGGACGCCAGGCCGGCATCGGCTGCGAAGACTTCCGCTGGGAAGCCTGCCCGCACCTCGGCCGGCCGCGCCACGCCTCGCACCGGCGATACGCGTCCGGGCGAGCGCCCGGCGCGACCCGCTCGCGAAGGCGGGTTCGGCGACGAGCGCCGCCCGGCCCGTCGCTCCGGCGATGAGGCACGTGGATTTTCGCGCGGCCGTAATGAGGGTGACGAGCGCCGCTTCGCGCGTCGCCCCGAAGGCGATGACCGACGCCCGCCGCGTAGCCGCGAAGAAGGCAGCGCACGCCCTTTCGCGCGCCGCACCGAGGGTGATGACCGTCGCCCGCCTCGCAGCCGCGAAGAAGGTGGCGGACGCTCCTTCGCGCGCCGCCCGGAAGGTGACGATCGCCGCCCGCCTCGCAGCCGCGAAGAAGGTGGCGAGCGTCGCTTCGAACGACGCACCGAAGGCGAGGATCGCCGCCCCGCGCGTGGCCGCGACGAAGGCGGCGCACGCCCCTTCACGCGCCGCCCCGAGGGTGACGACCGCCGCCCGCCGCGCAGCCGCGACGAAGGTGGCGAGCGTCGCTTCGAACGACGCACCGAAGGCGATGATCGCCGCCCGCCGCGTAGCCGCGAAGAAGGTGGCGACCGACGCTTCGCGCGCCGCCCCGAAGGCGACGACCGACGCCCGCCGCGCAGCCGTGACGAAGGTGGTGCACGCCCCTTCGCGCGCCGCGCAGAGGGCGACGACCGCCGCCCGCCGCGCAGCCGCGACGAAGGTGGCGAGCGCCGCTTCGAACGGCGCACTGAAGGCGATGACCGCCGCCCACCGCGCAGCCGCGAAGAAGGTGGCGCACGCTCTTTCGCGCGTCGCCCCGAAGGCGATGACCGCCGCCCGCCGCGCAGCCGCGACGAAGGCGGTGCACGCCCCTTCGCGCGTCGCCCCGAGGGCGATGACCGCCGCCCGCCGCGCAGCCGGGAAGAAGGTGGCGACCGACGCTTCACGCGTCGCACCGAAGGCGATGACCGCCGCCCGCCGCGTAGCCGCGACGAAGGCAGCGAGGGACGCTTCGCCCGCCGCCCGGAAAGTGACGACCGCCGCCCCACGCGCGCCGGCGACGAGGGCACGGAGCGCCGTTTCGCGCGCCCGGTGAAAGCCACCTCGCGCGATGACCGCGAAGGCGCCGCACCGCGTGCACGCCGCAGCGCAGACGAAGGCGGTGGCGGCCGCAAGACCGCCGGCCCTGTCAAATCGGCCGGGAAGCCCCCGCGCCGCACCGATGACGGCGAATCCGCACCGCGCCGCACACCGCGGGAAGAAGTCGATGGCGACAACACCCTGCGCCTGTCCAAGCGCATGTCCGAACTGGGCCTGTGCTCGCGCCGCGAAGCCGACGAATGGATCGAAAAGGGCTGGGTGTATGTGGACGGCGAAGTCGTCGACACGCTAGGCGCCAAGGTCACGCCGAATCAGCGCATCGAAGTCGATCCGGCCGCGCTCGCGGCGCAGGCGCGCCAGGTGACGATCCTGCTGCACAAGCCCGTGGGCTATGTGTCGGGCCAGGCCGAGGACGGCTATGAGCCCGCCGCCACGCTCGTCACCGGCGAGAACCATTGGGACGGCGACCACTCGGGTATCCGCTTTTCGGCGAAGCATCTGCGCACGCTCGCCCCGGCTGGCCGGCTCGACATCGACTCGACCGGCCTGCTCGTGCTGACCCAGGACGGTCGCGTGGCCAAGCAGTTGATCGGCGAGAGTTCGGACATCGACAAGGAATACCTCGTGCGCGTCACCTACAACGACATCGAGACCGAAATCGACCAGCACTTCCCGCCCGAGTTGCTCGCGCAGTTGCGCCACGGCCTGTCGCTCGACGACGTGCCGCTCAAGCCCGCGCAGGTGAGCTGGCAAAACGGCGAGCAGTTGCGTTTCGTGCTGCGCGAGGGCAAGAAGCGCCAGATCCGCCGCATGTGCGAACTGGTCGGCCTGAAGGTCGTGGGCCTCAAGCGTGTGCGCATGGGCCGCGTGCTGCTTGGCGCGCTGCCGCAAGGCCAATGGCGCTATCTGGCCGCCGACGAAGCGTTCTAACGCCACGTCGGGCCACATCGGCGCCCGACGCCGCGCCGAATGAGAACGGGAGCCATCTGGCTCCCGTTTTTCTTGATGCTTCGATCGTCAGTCGTCGTTGTTCGGGTCGAGTTCCGGAAACAGAACCTCGGTAAAGCCGAACTTCGAGAAGTCGGTAATGCGCATGGGGTACAGCTTGCCGATGAGGTGATCGCATTCGTGCTGGACGACCCGCGCGTGAAAGCCCTCGGCCACACGCTCGATGGGCGTGCCGTACTGATCGAAGCCGTCATAGCGGATCATCGAATAGCGGCTCACGGCGCCGCGCATGCCCGGCACCGAAAGACACCCCTCCCAGCCCTCTTCCATGTCGTGCGACAGCGGATGGATGACCGGGTTGATGAGCACCGTTTGCGGCACGGCCGGCGCCTCGGGATAGCGCTCGTTCTGTTCGAAACCGAAGATCACCACCTGCAGGTCGACGCCGATCTGCGGGGCGGCGAGTCCGGCGCCGTTCGCCGCGTGCATGGTGTCGAACATATCGGCAATGAGTTCGTGCAACTCGGGCGTATCGAAGTGATCGACCGGCCTCGCAATGCCAAGCAGGCGCGGATCGCCCATTCTGAGAATTTCGCGAATCATGTCGTTTGCCCCTCCAGGAGCTTGCGCATTCCTTCTTCGTCGAGCACCGGCACGCCGAGTTCCTCGGCTTTTGCGAGCTTGCTGCCCGCATCGGCGCCCGCCACCACGTAATCGGTCTTCTTCGACACCGAGCCGGCGACCTTCGCACCGGCTGCTTCCAGCATCTCCTTCGCCTCGTCGCGCGCGAGCGTGGGCAGCGTGCCGGTGAGCACCACCGTCTTGCCGGCCAGCACGCCGACCGGCGCCTTCGGCGCGGGCGGGCCTTCCGCCCATGTTACTTTGCCCGGTGCGCGCAGTTGCTCGATCACTGTGCGGTTATGCTCCTCCGCAAAAAACTCGTGTATCGCGAGCGCGACGATAGGGCCCACATCGTTGACTTCGAGCAATTCTTCGACCGACGCGCTCATGATCGGATCGAGCGAGCCAAAGTGCTTCGCAAGATCCTTGGCCGTCGATTCGCCCACGTGCCGGATGCCGAGCGCGTAGACGAAGCGCGCAAGCGTCGTGGCTTTGGCCTTCTCGAGCGAGTCGAGCAGGTTCTGCGCCGACTTGTCCGCCATGCGCTCGAGCTGCGCGAGCGTGCCAAAGCCGAGATTGAACAGATCGGCGGGCGTGCGCACGAGGTTCTGGTCGACCAGCTGGTCGATGATCTTTTCGCCCAGGCCGTCGATATCGAGTGCGCGGCGCTGGGCGAAGTGCCAGAGCGCCTGCTTGCGCTGGGCCGGACAGAACAGGCCACCCGTGCAGCGGGCGATTGCCTCGTCGGGCAGACGCTCGATGCGCGATCCGCAGACCGGGCATTCAGTCGGCATCACGAACTCGTGGACATCGGCCGGACGGCGGTCCATGAGCGCACTGACCACCTCGGGAATCACGTCGCCGGCGCGCCGCACGATCACCGTGTCGCCGATGCGGATGTCCTTGCGCCGCACTTCGTCTTCGTTGTGCAGCGTGGCGTTGGTCACTGTCGCGCCGCCGACGAACACCGGCTCGAGCCGCGCCACCGGCGTAATCGCGCCCGTGCGGCCGACCTGAACGTCGATGGCCAGCAGCTTCGTGAGCGCCTCCTGGGCCGGGAACTTGTGCGCGAGCGCGAAGCGCGGCGCACGCGAGACGAAGCCGAGCGCGTCCTGCTCGTCGCGGCGGTTCACCTTGTAGACCACGCCGTCGATGTCGTACGGCAGGCCATCGCGCTTCTCGCCCACGGCGCGGAAGAATTCCAGCAGACCTTGCGCGCCCTTCACGACCGCTCGCTCGGCATTGACAGGCAGGCCCATTTCTGCGTACCAGTCGAGCAGTTCGCTATGGGTGGCCGGCATCGGCTCGCCCTCGAGCACGCCAATGCCGTAAGCGAAAAACGACAGCGGCCGCTGCGCCGTGATTTTCGGATCGAGCTGACGCAGACTGCCCGCCGCCGCGTTGCGCGGATTCGCGAATTCCTTGTGGCCGGCGTCGCGCTGACGCAGGTTCATGCGTTCGAAGTCGCGGCGGAACATCAGCACCTCGCCGCGCACGTCGAGCACCTTCGGCACGCGCTTGCCCTTCAGGCGCAATGGCAGCGAGCGGATCGTGCGCACGTTCTCCGTGACGTTCTCGCCGGTCGCGCCGTCGCCGCGCGTGGAGGCCTGGACGAACACGCCGTCGACATAGCGCAGCGAGATGGCGAGGCCGTCGAACTTCAGTTCAGCGGCGTATTCGACCTCGACGATTCCGGCGCCCTCGATCTTGCCGAGCGCATCGGCCACCCGCTTGTCGAACGCGACGATGTCCTCGTCGGCAAAGCCGTTGTTGAGCGACAGCATCGGCACGTCATGGACCACGGGCTCGAAGCCCCCGGCGACTTCGCCACCCACGCGCTGCGTGGGCGAATCGGGCGTGATGAGGTCGGGATGCGCGGCCTCGATCTGCTGAAGTTCGCCGAACAGCTTGTCGTATTCCGCGTCGGGCAGCTCCGGCTGGTCGAGCACGTAGTAGGCGTGATTCGCACGCTCGAGTTCGGCGCGCAACCACACCGCGCGCTGCGCAGCGGTGGCTTCTTCGGGAGGACGGGCGGGAGTACGGACCATGCCTTGGGCAACTCGCTGTGGAAGAGATTTCGGACGTCAGATTATCTCAGGAAGCGGCGCGTGTCGCATCGACCGAACGGCCATCTTCGTGCGCCGCCGAACGGGCCTCGCCAGCGTCCTGGCCGAATGGCCAACGCGGTGCCTGTCGCATCGCCGCCCAGCTCCAGCCAGGTGAACCTGAACACACTGCAACACGCGTGCCGACGCCCTCCGCGCCGCACCGCCTGCGCGCAAAAAAAAAGCGCGGCGCCCTTACGGCGTCGCGCCCTGTCTGTTGGCCGCTTGCCGGCCTGCGGCGTTACTGGCTGAACAATCGCCGCGTGGCCGGCGAGCCGGCCGGAATGCCGGCCTGCTCCAGCTTCGCGTAAAGCGTCATGAGCTGCTTGTCGATCGACTGCAGCACCGATTCCGGCAGCGGCCGGCGCTGGTCGTCGACCACGCGCCCGCCAATGCGCTCGGCAAGCGACTTCGCGTAGTCGCACATCAGTCGGAACGGCAGGATGTCTTCGTCGGCCACGGGCACGTCGAGGATCAGCGTGATCAGCTCGCCGCCCTTGTACGTGAGGTCGTCGCGCAGGAAGTTGGTGTCGCCGAACTGCAGCATGAAAACGGGGCTCTGCTTCGCGTCGAGCTTCACGAAACGCGTGCCGTCGCGCGAAAGCAGCAAGCCGTCCTGCGCCGCCACGGCCTGCACGTAGTTTGCCGACCACGGCGCGCCATCCGACATCACGTTGACGGAAAGCTGCGCGTCGCATTGCGCCGCGAAGCCGTCCAGTTCGCGCGCCATGGCGACCGTCTCCATCATGTCCGGAAACTCGGGTGCGGCGTCGAGCGCGTCGGCGAACTGCTGCACGCCGGTCACGAATTCCGAGAACTCGAGTTCGTTGAGCGGACCGTTGCGATTCGCGAGTTGCGCAGCCGCGCGCAGTTCCTCGTAGCGCACACCGCTCTGGAGCAACTCCCAGCCGTCGCCCCCTTCGGGTTTGCCTTCGATGTGAACCGGCTTGCTGCCCGCGCGGCGCAGCCGCTGCGCCAACGGAATCACCCGCTCGCCCGCCACCGGCGCGCCAAGCCGGATCGGCACGATGCAGTCAATGCGACGGTCGACCACGGCGGGCGGCGCCGAAGAGATCGTCGTGGCGGCCGGCATGACCGGTTCGATCCTTTCGGCTTCGTCGGCGTCGTCCTTTGCGGGTTGCGCGGCAGCCGCGCTGGCAGCCGGCGCCTTGTCGCCCCCCTCGTCCGCACCGGATTCAGCCTCCGGAAAGCCGTTGGGCGTCGTCGTTTCCGCCTGGATGTCGGCCGGCGTGTCGAGCGGCGCAGCGGTCCCGAAACCCGGCTCCACTCGCCCGGCTTCCGTGCTGCCCCCGAGCGACGGCTCGCGGCGCGACGGAGCATGCGCCGGTTCGATGAACGGGCTCGGCTCCTGGAACTCGTCGCGCTGCTGCGCTTCGACCGCCTCTTCGGGCATCGGGCGCGGCATGCGCCGGCGCACCCTCGCGCCCTGCCACGCGTTGTATACCACCACGCCCCCGACTACCACGGCGCCCGCGCCGATCAACCCGAGAGTCAACTCATCCATGCATGCTCCATCAGCAATTCTTATTCGACGGCGCGCGCATTCTGTGCGCCGTTTCTGTGGCGAGCGCATTGCGCGCGGCGGCTGCCTAACCGATGGCGCCGCCGGCCGCGCATTGCGCGCCGTCCGTTAGACCGTATAAATCGATTAGACCGTATTCTGGGCGAAACCCGCCGCAGTTTCCATGTCGACCGCGACGATGCGCGAAACGCCCTGCTCCTGCATCGTCACGCCAATGAGCTGCTGCGCCATCTCCATGGCGATCTTGTTGTGCGAAATGAACAGGAACTGTGTTTTGTCCGACATCGCGCGAACAAGGTTCGCGAAGCGCTCGGTGTTCGCGTCGTCGAGCGGCGCATCCACTTCGTCGAGCAAACAGAACGGCGCCGGGTTGAGCTGGAACATCGCGAACACGAGGGCCGTGGCCGTGAGCGCTTTCTCACCGCCGGAGAGAAGGTGAATCGTCGAATTCTTCTTCCCGGGCGGTTGCGCCATCACCTGCACGCCGGCGTCGAGAATCTCGTCGCCGGTCATGATGAGCTTCGCCTGACCACCACCGAACAGGCGCGGGAACAGCTCGCCGAAATGACGGTTCACTTCATCGAACGTGCCCTGCAGCAGCGTGCGCGTTTCCTGGTCGATCTTGCGGATCGCGTCTTCGAGCGTTTCGATCGCGCTCGTGAGATCGGCCGACTGCGCGTCGAGGAAGGTCTTGCGTTCCTTCGCCGCGGCCAGCTCGTCGAGCGCGGCCATGTTCACGGGCCCAAGCGCCGTGATCGCGTTGTTGATGCGCGTGACCTCGCCTTGCAGATACGACGGCTTCATATCGGCCGTGAGCTTTTCCTGCAGCGCGGCCTCGTCGACGCCCGCGGCCTGCAGCTGCTCGACGAACTGCTCGCCGTTCAGGCGCGCGGCCTGCTCCTTCAGCTGAAGTTCGGTGATGCGGTCGCGCAGCGGCTGCAGCGCGCGCTCCGCGGCGAGGCGCGTTTCGTCGGCGGCGCGTAGCCTGGCGCTCAGGTCGTCGAGTTCGGCGCGCGCGGCGCGTAGCGTGTCTTCCTTCTGCGCGCGAATTTCCAGCGCGTCCTGCAGGCCCGTGTGCGCGGTCTGCTGGTTGATCGTTTCCAGCTCTGCGCGCGCGTCTTCGAGCGACGCGGCCACGCGCTCGCTCTGATCGTGCGCGACCTGAATGTTGCGCTTCAACTCTTCGATGCGGTTCGCCATGTTGCGCGCGGCAAAGCGCGCGTCGGCCGCCGCGCGTTCGAGGTCGCGCGCCTCATTGCGAGCCGCGCCGAGTTCCTCGTCGAGCGCCTCGAAGGCGAGCTGGTTGTCCTCGAAGCGGGCCTGCAGTTCGGCGAGTTCCACATCGTGGCGCTCGAAGTTCGCTTCCGACTCCGCGCGCAACGCGCGCTGCTCTTCGATCTGCGTGCGAATCTCGTCGAGCTCTTCGCGGATCTGCGTACTGCGCGCCGTGTAGCGCTCATGCGCCTGGGTCAGCTTCAGCACGTCCATCTGCAGCGCGTGCACGCGCTGGGTCGCGCGCTCGGCCTGCTGGCGCACATCCGTGAGCACCTGGGCCGCCTGCGTATGCGCCGCTTCCACGCGCACGACAGCCGTGCGCGCCTCGTCGGCGAGCAGCGTCTGGGCGCGCACCTGGCGCTCGAGATTCTCGATTTCCTGCTGACGCGCGAGCATGCCGGCCTGCTCGGTGTCGGCGGCGTACAGCTGCACACCCACGCGCGTCACCATGTGACCGGCCTTCACGACGAACGCGCCGCTGCCGGGCAATTGCGCGCGCTGGGCGAGCGCCTCGGCGAGATCGCCCGCGACGTAGGTCGAGCCGAGCCATTCGGCGAGCACCGCGCGCAAGCCCGCATCGTCGATCCGCACGAGCGAGAGCAGCGGCGTGAGGCCCGCGGCCGCAGCAGGAGCCTGACCCGCGGCCGGCGGCGAATAGAACGCGAGCTTCGCAGGCGGAGCGTCGCTCGCGAATGCCTTCACCCAGTCGAGGTTCGACACCTCGAGCGCGGCGAGCCGCTCGCGCAGCACCGATTCGAGCGCCGTTTCCCAACCCGCTTCGACGTGCAGCTTCTTCCACAGCCGCGGCAACGCGCCCAGTTCGTGACGTTCGAGCCACGGCTGGATCTTGCCTTCCGTCTGCACGTTTTCCTGCAACTGCTTGAGTGCAGCGAGGCGGGCTTCGAACTGGTGGATCTGTGCGTTTTCCGCCTGCACGCGCTCGTGCGCGGCGCGGCGTTCCGCGTCGAGACGCGGCACCGTTTCCTGCGCGTCGGCCAGGCGCGCCTGCGCTTCGTGCAGGACTTCCTCCTGCTCGGCCAGCTGCATGCGCAGCTCTTCGAGCTGGGCTTCGTCCGGCGCGTCGAGGCCGCCTTCCTCCGACTTCAGACGCTCGTGGCGCTGCTGAAGCTGCTGGAGCATCTGGTCGGCGTTGCGCTGATGCGCGGCTTCGAGCTTGATGGCCTGCTCGGTGCGCGCGATGCCCGCGCGCTCGTCGTTCAGTTGCGCCTGCGCGTCGCGCCAGCGGTTTTCGAGCGCGGGCAGCGCTTCCTGCTTCGCCGCCGCATCTTCCTCGGCCAGCGCCGCCTTTTCCTCGGCGATCGCCAGTTGTTCTTCGGCGTCTTCGATGTCGTCCTGCGCCTTCTGCGCCTGGACCTGCCATTGCTCGCGCTGCGCGGTGAGCGCGGCGATCTGCGCCTGCACGCGATTGCGCGACTCGACGATGAACTTGATCTCGGCCTCGAGGCGGCTCACCTCGGCGTTCGCTTCGTAAAGCGAGCCCTGCGCGCCCTGCATGGCGTCGCTTGCCGAGTAGTGGGCCACGCGCAGCGTTTCGAGCTGCGCTTCCACTTCGCGCAGCTGCGCGGTATGGCGCTCCAGGTCGATCTGCGCCTGCTCGATCGCGCGCTGTTGGCGTTGCTGCTCGCCCGCTGCCTCGTTCTTGCGCAGGAGCCACAGGAGGCGCTGCTTTTCCTCGCCCTCGGACTGCAGCTCGCGGTATTTCGTGGCAACGACCGCCTGGCCCTCGAGCTTTTCGAGGTTGCTGGACAGCTCGCGCACGATGTCTTCGACGCGCGTGAGGTTCTCGCGCGTGTCGTGCAGACGGTTCTCGGTCTCGCGCCGGCGCTCCTTGTATTTCGAAACGCCCGCGGCTTCTTCGAGGAACACGCGCAGCTCTTCGGGCTTCGCCTCGATGATCCGCGCGATCATGCCCTGCCCGATGATCGCGTAGGCGCGCGGGCCGAGGCCCGTCCCCAGGAAAATGTCCTGGATATCGCGCCGGCGCGCCGGCAGGTTGTTGATGTAGTAGCTCGACGTGCCGTCGCGCGTGAGCACGCGCTTCACGGCGATCTCGGCATACTGGCCCCACTGCCCGGCGGCGCGGCCATCCGCGTTGTCGAACACCAGTTCGACGCTCGCGCGGCTGCCCGGCTTGCGTGCGGTGGAACCGTTGAAGATGACGTCCTGCATCGACTCGCCGCGCAGCTCGGACGCCCGGGATTCACCCAGCACCCAGCGCACCGCGTCGATGATGTTGGATTTCCCACAGCCGTTTGGCCCGACCACCCCGACGAGTTGGCCCGGAACCTGGAAATGCGTGGGATCGACGAATGATTTGAAGCCAGCGAGTTTAATCGAAGTCAGACGCACGGCGATATCGCTGTTGGAATAGTGGTGAACGGGACCGCCCGTGCCGTACGTCGCTTGCCGCCGCGCATCCGGTATCGATCGCGCGACGGCGGAGTGCGCACTGGGCAGCCGCCACGGCTCGCCGTACGAACGCGCATGCGCGCGTGCGGCCGGCGGGAATCAGCGGCAATCATACCATCGCACGCGCGCCATTCCGCGCGCGGGAAGGCCCTGGCCCCGTGCCGCCGCCTGCGCTGCCATCGCCGTTGCCGCCGCCGTTGCCATCGTCGCCGCCGGGGCCGTTGCTGTCGGCGTCGTCCGCGTCATCGGTGCGGCTGGCGTCGGCGTGGGTCATGACGCTCGCGTCGGCACTCGCGTGTGCGCCGCCCTTGCGCGCGTCCTGCGCCCGGTGCACCCAGCTCGACAGCAGGGAAGCAAGCACGATGCACGCGCCGCCAGCCCATTCGCGCGGGCCCGGCGTCTCGCCGGCGAAGAGCCACGACGTGAGCGCCGTCACGACGATCTCGAACAGCATGATGATCGAGGCGCGGTTCGCCGGCACGCGGGCAAGCCCGTACTGCACGAGCATGTTGTTGCTGCCGAGCACGATGCCGAGCGCCAGCACCAGCAGCACGACGCGCGCGAGATGCTCGCCCGCCGGCGCGGCCGACATCGGCTCGAAACAGGAGGTCAGCGCGCCGAACAGCGCCGCGCCCGCGAAGATCACGGCGGTGCGCATCTCCGGCTTCATGTGCGGCAGCACGCGGCTCGTCTTCACGACGAGCACGTTGCTCATCGCGAAACCCATGCCGCCGATAAGACCCGCCCATTCGGCCGCGTTGGCGGGCAGCGGCACGCCGAGCTGCGGCGACCAGAGCATCAGCACCGCACCCAGCAGCGAAAGCGCCGCAAGCGCGCCGCCCGCCCAGTTCAGGCGCTCGTGCAGGATGAAGTGCGCGAAGATCGCCGTCCACGCCGGGGTCAGATAAAAGAGCAGCAGCACGCGCATCACTTCGCCGTGGATCGCGCCCCACACGAAACCGACGTTGGTCACGCCCGCGGCAAGGCCGAGCATCGGCAGCACCCAGTGCCAGCGCACGGTCGCGAGCGAACGCCAGCGCAGCACCAGCACGAAGAGGCAGCCTGCCGCGCTCGTGGCAGCGCTGGAAGCCGTTCCGGTGAGCCCGGCGGCCGCCAGCATGCGCAGCGGATACCAGACAAAACCCCAGACAGACGCGCCAACCATGATGGCAAGCGTCGGCCAGGCGGCGCGCAAGCCCGTGCTCTGGCTCATTGCTTGGGCTTCCCTTGTCGCGGCCGCGCATTCGTAGCACGCGCGTCGTCATTCGAAAATTTCATGCTTTCCTTTATTTCGTTGCCCGGCAAGCACCGGTGGCGCCAGGGCGGGATCTGGCCAGCGCCCGCAGCAGCAGCAGCGCCACGCTATAATCGACCGCTTGCAGCCACAGCAGGGCCGCGCCTCGCATCCGCGTTTTTCGCCCAGCGCGGTGTAACTGGCTCGCCGGCCCGCAGTGGCCACTCCGATCCTGCGCGCCACGCCACCCGTCTTTCGCCCACGCCTGTCCAGCCCCAAGTGAATCCGCTACTCGACACCCTTCAGTCCTATCCCTTCGAAAAGCTGCGCGTGCTCTTCAAGGACGTCACGCCGAACGCCGGCCTGCGCCACATCAGCTTCGGGATCGGCGAGCCGAAACACCCCACTCCCGCGCTGATCCGCGACGCCATCGTCGCTTCGCTCGACGGCCTTTCGTCGTACCCGGCCACGGCGGGCACCCCGGCGCTGCGCGAGTCGATTGCAAACTGGGTGAAGGCGCGCTATGGGCTGCCGGCCATCGATGCGAACACGGAAATCCTGCCCGTCTCGGGCTCGCGCGAGGCGCTGTTCGCGCTCGCGCAGGCCGTGATCGACCCGACGGCGGGCGTGAAAGACCCGGCAAAGCGGGCGATCGTACTCTGCCCGAACCCTTTCTACCAGATCTACGAAGGCGCCGCGCTGCTGGGCGGCGGCGAGCCGTACTTCGTGAACAGCGATCCGGCCCGCAACTTCGCCTGCGACTATTCGCAGGTTCCCGAAGAAGTCTGGGCCCGCACGCAGCTGCTGTACGTGTGCTCGCCGGGCAATCCCACGGGTGCCGTGATCACGCTCGACGACTGGCGCGAGCTGTTCGCGCTCTCCGACCGCTACGGCTTCGTGATCGCCTCGGACGAGTGCTACTCGGAAATCTACTTCGACGAAGCCACGCCGCCGCTCGGCGGTCTCGAAGCGGCGCACAAGCTGGGCCGCGGCTTCGAGCGCCTCGTGATGCTGTCGAGCCTGTCGAAGCGCTCGAACGCGCCGGGCATGCGCTCGGGCTTCGTAGCCGGGGACGCCGCCATCCTCAAGCAGTTCCTGCTGTACCGCACCTATCACGGCTCGGCCATGTCGCCCGTGTGGCAGTCCGCCAGCATCGCGGCCTGGGGCGACGAGGCGCACGTGCGCGAAAACCGCGCGAAGTACGTGCGGAAGTTCTCGACCGTCACGCCGATGCTCGCCGACGGGCTCGACGTGAAATTGCCCGACGCCGCGTTCTATCTGTGGGCCAACGTCGCGCGCACCGGCCTCACGGACACCGCGTTCGCCCAGCGTCTCTACGCCGACTATAATGTGACGGTCCTGCCCGGCTCGTTCCTCGCGCGCGAGGCGCATGGCACGAATCCGGGTAAAGACTTCGTGCGCATGGCGCTCGTCGCCGACGTCGAGGAGTGCATCGAGGGCGCGCAGCGCATCGTCGAGTTCTGCCGCTCGCTCAAACCGTAAAGCCTTTGCGTGCGCGCCGGGGTCCTGCACCTCGCGGCGCGCAACACCGCTTTCAACCATCAATCTCACGAAATCACCACCATGTCGCAACAACTTCAGCAGATCATCGACACCGCCTGGGAAAACCGCGCCGACTTCTCGCCCAAGTCGGCCCCGAACGACGTGCGCGAAGCCGTCGCCCACGTCATCGCCGAGCTGGACAAAGGCGCGCTGCGCTGCGCCGAGAAGAAGGACGGCGACTGGGTCGTCAACCAATGGGTGAAGAAGGCTGTGCTGCTGTCGTTCCGCCTGGAAGACAACGCACCGATGCCCGCCGGCGGCTACAGCCAGTTCTACGACAAGGTGCCCTCGAAGTTCGCCAATTACACGGCCGAAGACTTCGCCGCGGGCGGCTTCCGCGTGGTGCCGCCGGCCATCGCGCGCCGTGGCTCGTTCATCGCGAAGAACGTCGTGCTGATGCCGTCGTACACCAACATCGGCGCCTATGTCGATGAAGGCACGATGGTCGATACGTGGGCCACGGTCGGTTCGTGCGCGCAGATCGGCAAGAACGTGCACCTCTCGGGCGGCGTCGGCATCGGCGGCGTGCTGGAGCCGCTGCAGGCCAACCCGGTCATCATCGAAGACAACTGCTTCATCGGCGCGCGCTCGGAAGTCGTGGAAGGCGTGATCGTCGAAGAGAACTCGGTCATCTCGATGGGCGTGTACCTCGGCCAGTCGACCAAGATTTACGACCGTGAAACCGGCGAAGTCTCGTATGGCCGCATTCCGGCGGGCTCGGTCGTGGTCGCGGGCAACCTGCCCTCGAAGGACGGCTCGCACAGCCTGTACTGCGCCGTGATCGTCAAGAAGGTCGACGCGAAAACACGCGCGAAGGTCGGCCTGAACGAGCTCCTGCGAGGCGACTGATGGCGAAGTCCGCCAAGACCGTTGTCTACGGCATTCCGAACTGCGACACCGTGAAGAAGGCCCGTGTGTGGCTCGAAGAGCACGGCGTCGAGTTCGAGTTTCACGACTTCAAGAAGGCGGGCGTCTCGAACGCGCTCGTCCAGGACTGGCTCAAGGACGTCTCGCTCGATCAGCTCATCAACAAGCGCGGCACGACCTGGCGCGGCCTGTCGGACGTGCACAAGGCCGAAGCCGACACGACCGCCGGCGCGATCGCGCTGATGATCCACAAGCCGTCGATCATCAAGCGGCCCGTCGTTGTGGTGAACGGCCGCGTGAAGACGCTCGGCTTTTCCGCCGATCAGTATGCGGAGCTGTTCGCTTGAGCGCCGCATGAGACCGGTGCGCCTGAACTGCTTCATGGCAGGTCTCGCGCGCACGGTCATGACAAGTTGTTGCCGGCCCCTGCTCCATCAGCGGCGCCGGCATTTTTATTGAAAGTGGTCTTTTTATGTCCGCCACCCTCGCCCTTACCGAATCCCTGATCGCGCGCGCGTCCGTGACGCCCGACGACCAGCACTGCCAGCGCATCATGACCGAACGCCTCAGCGCGCTCGGCTTCGCGTGCGAAACGATCGAATCCAACGGCGTGACCAACCTGTGGGCCGTCAAGCGCGGCAGCGCGGGCGCGCAAGGCCCGCTGCTCGCCTTCGCGGGCCACACCGACGTCGTGCCCACCGGCCCCATCGAGCAATGGAGTTCGCCGCCGTTCCAGCCCTCGCATCGCGACGGCGTTCTCTATGGCCGCGGCGCCGCCGACATGAAGACTTCGCTCGCGGCCTTCGTGGTGGCGAGCGAAGAGTTCGTGGCGGCGCATCCGCAGCATCGCGGCGCCATCGCGTTCCTCATCACGAGCGACGAAGAAGGCCCGGCCACCGACGGCACCGTGAAGGTCGTCGAGGCGCTGCAGGCGCGCGGCGAGAAAATGGATTACTGCATCGTGGGCGAGCCGACTTCGACGCATACGCTCGGCGACTGCGTGAAGAACGGCCGCCGCGGCTCGATGTCGGGCAAGCTCGTCGTGAAGGGTGTGCAGGGGCATATCGCCTATCCGCATCTCGCGAAGAACCCGGTGCACCTGCTGGCGCCCGCGCTCGCCGAACTCGTTGCCGAACAGTGGGACGACGGCAACGAGTACTTCCCGCCCACCACGTGGCAGGTGTCGAACCTGCACAGCGGCACCGGCGCGAGCAACGTGATTCCGGGCCACGCCGATGTGATGTTCAACTTCCGCTTCTCGACCGCGAGCACAGTGGAAGGCCTGCGACAGCGCGTCCACGCGATCCTCGACAAGCACGGTCTCGAATACGACCTGCACTGGAGCGTGAGCGGCCTGCCCTTCCTGACGCCGCGCGGCGCGCTCTCGAATGCGCTCGAAAAGGCGATCCACGACGAAACCGGCGTCACGACCGAACTGTCGACCACGGGGGGCACGTCCGATGGCCGCTTCATCGCGCGCATGTGCGAGCAGGTGGTGGAGTTCGGGCCGCCGAACGCCAGCATCCACAAGATCGATGAGCATATCGAAGTGAAATTCATCGATCCGCTCAAGAACGTCTATCGCCGCGTGCTCGAACAGCTGATCGCCTGACCGGCCAACCGAATACGCTCTGGAGTCCAGAACATGACCCATCCGCTCGCCGCCACCTTCGCCACCGTTCGCGACCTGCTGCGCTACGGTGTCTCGCGCTTTTCGGCCGCGCAACTCGCGTTCGGCCACGGCTCGAACAACGCCTACGACGAAGCCGCGTACCTGATCCTGCACACGCTGCATTTGCCGCTCGACCTGCTCGACCCGTTTCTCGACGCGCGCCTCACGAGCGAGGAAATCGACAAGGTGCTCGGCGTGATCGAGCGCCGCGCGACCGACCGCGTACCCGCCGCCTACATCACGCAGGAAGCGTGGATGCACGGCCTGCGCTTCTACGTCGATGAGCGCGTCATCGTGCCGCGCTCGTTCATTGGCGAGCTGCTCGCAGACGGCCTGCAGCCCTACGTGGAAGATCCCGAGCAGGTCGGCGCGGTGCTGGAGCTGTGCACCGGCTCGGCCAGCCTGGCGATTCTCGCGGCGCACGCGTTCCCGAACGCCGACATCGACGCCGTCGATCTGTCCGCGCCCGCCCTCGAAGTCGCGCGGCGCAACGTGCACGAACACGATCTCGACGAGCGCATCGCCCTCTTCGAAGGCGACCTGTACGCGCCGCTGCCCGAGCGCCGCTACGACGTGATCATCACGAACCCGCCGTACGTGAACGCCGACTCGATGCAGGCGCTGCCGCCCGAGTACCGTCACGAGCCGGAAATCGCGCTCGCGGGCGGCGCGGACGGCATGGACATCGTGCGCCGCATCATCAAGGACGCACGCAACTGGCTCAGCGACGACGGTGTGCTGGTGGTCGAGATCGGCAACGAGCGCGAGAACGTGGAAGCGGCGTTCGGCGGCCTCGATCTCGTCTGGCTCTCGACGAGCGGCGGCGACGATCAGGTTTTCCTGATTCAGGCCTGCGACCTGCCGGTCTGATTGTCCTGTGCGAAAGAGCCGCGGCGCTCGTGCGCCGTGTTTCGCCGCGCGCAGGACCGGGACGATCGGCGTCGCCGCAGCGGGTTCGGTAAGATTGAGCCCTCCGGCCGTGCGCTTCCCGGCGCGGGCCGGTCCTGCGTCCGGCTGAAGGAGCGTCCCACGCATCTATGCGATTCGACTGGTCACACCTCGGCACGCTGCTCGCGATCATCCATCTGCTCGGACTGATCGCAGCGTGCCACGCCATCCTCAACACGCGCACCTCGCAAGGCGCGATCGCCTGGGCCGTCTCGCTCGCGACGATGCCCTACCTCACGCTCGTCCCCTATCTCTTTCTCGGCCGCAGCAAGTTCGCGGGCTATGCGGACGCGAGACGGCTGCGCAACGAAACCTTGCGCTCACGCGCCCACGCGCCCGAATGGGACAAACTCGTCTCCGCGGGCGAATGGCCTGCCGACGAACTGGGCGTACGCGTGATCCGCACGTTCGCGCGCCTGGGCGGGATGCCGCTCGTGCCGGGCAACGCGGTGCGCACGCTCGTGAATGGCGAAGCGACCTTCTCCGCCATTTTCGATGCGATCGAGCAGGCCCGGCACTACGTGATCGTGCAGTTCTTCATCGTGCGAGCCGACGCGCTCGGCGACATGCTCAAGGACGTGCTGCTCGACTGCAGCAAACGCGGCGTGCGCGTGTACTTCCTGTACGACAGCATCGGCTCGTTCGACCTGCCCGCCAGCTACGTGCACGAGTTGCAGGACGGCGGTGTGGAGGTGCACCCGTTCTCCACGAAGCGCCACTTCGTGAATCGCTTCCAGCTCAATTTCCGCAACCACCGCAAGATCGTCGTGGTGGACGGCCAGCACGCGTTCGTGGGCGGCCACAACGTGGGTATCGAATACCTGGGCGCGAACGCGCGCCTCTCTCCGTGGCGCGACACGCATATCGAACTGCGCGGACCGGCGGTCGCCAACGTGCAGTTCGCCTTCACCGAGGACTGGTACTGGGCCACCCAGCAGTTGCCCGGCTGCGAGCCGCCCACGGTCGCGCCGCGCGACGGCGACGACATGTATTGCCTCGTTCTGCCCACGGGGCCGGCGGACCGCCAGGAGACCTGCTCGCTCTTCTTCGTCGAGGCGATCAACGCCGCGAAAAAACGCCTCTGGATCACGACGCCCTACCTCGTGCCCGACGAAGCCGTGTTTTCGGCCCTGCGCCTCGCAGCGCTGCGAGGCGTGGACGTGCGCATCATGATCCCGAGCCGGCGCGACCATTACGTGGTCTTCGAGGCGTCGATGCTGTACGCCTTCGATGCGGTGCGCGCGGGCATCCGCATCTTTCGCTACAAGCCGGGTTTTTTGCACCAGAAGGTCGTGCTGATCGACGACGTGGCTGCGGCCATCGGCAGCGCGAATCTGGATAACCGGTCGTTTCGCCTGAACTTCGAGATCATGGTGCTGACCGTGCATCGCGGCTTCGCGGCCGAAGTCGAAGCGATGCTGCTGCGCGACTTCGAACAGGCGTTCGAGATCGATCGCAGCGAGTATCGCGACGCGCCCGCGTGGCGCAAGATCACGATGCATCTCGCGCGGCTCTTCGCGCCGATTCTCTAGCGCGCCTGTGCCGCCCGGCTGCGCTCAGAGCCGCTTTTCGATGTCCGCTGCGATGGCCTCGGGTTTCGTCATGGGCGCATAGCGCTTCACCACGCCGCCGTTGCGGTCGACCAGAAACTTCGTGAAATTCCACTTGATGCCTCCGAGCCCGAGCAGCCCCGGCGCCTCGCCCGTGAGCCAGCGATACAGCGGATGCGCGTTTGCCCCGTTCACGTCGATCTTTTCGAACATCGGGAACGTGACGCCGTAGTTCTTCTCGCAGAAGCTGCCGATCTGCGCGGCGTCGCCGGGTTCCTGCTTGCCGAACTGGTTGCACGGGAAGCCGAGCACCGCGAGCCCGCGCGCGGCGTACTGGTCGTGGAGCTTTTGCAGGCCCGCGTATTGCGGCGTGAATCCGCACTCGCTCGCGGTATTGACGATCAGGAGCACCTTGCCCGTATAGCGCTCGAGGCTCACCGGCTCGCCGCCGCCGAGCGGTTGCGCCGAAAACGAATAGATCGATGTCATCTGGCTCTCCCGTGGAAAAGCGCCAGTCTACGTGAGAAAACGGGCAATTAGCACTCGACCGGACGGCTAGCCGTTCGGCCAATGCCGGCCGCAGCGCGGCACAGGCTGCGCGCCCCGGTCTGCGCGTCCCGGTCTAAAATAGCGCCTTCTTTCGTTTTCTTCCCGCCGGCGCCGTCGTGATCCGCTTCAACCAATTCAGTCTTGCCCGCGGCACCAAGCCGCTTTTCGAACAGACCTCGTTCACGCTGAACCCCGGCGAAAAGGTCGGTCTCATCGGCGCGAACGGCGCGGGCAAATCGACCCTGTTCGCCGTGCTGCGCGGCGAGCTGCACGCCGACGCCGGCGACTTCTCGCTGCCGCCGTCCTGGCGCATCGCGCACGTCGCGCAGGAAACCCCGGCCGTCGACCGCACCGCGCTCGACTACGCGCTGGACGGCGACGCCGCGCTGCGCGAAATCGAGGCCCGCATCGCCGCAGCTTCGGCGGCGCACGATGGCGCGGCCGAAGCCGAAGCGCACGGCGCCTTCGCCGACGCCGATGGCTACACCGCCCCCGCGCGAGCCGAAGCGCTGCTGCTCGGCCTCGGCTTCACGCTCGAGCAAACGCGCCAGAGCGTCTCGAGTTTCTCGGGCGGCTGGCGCATGCGCCTGAACCTCGCGCAGGCGCTCATGTGCCGCTCGGACCTGCTGCTGCTCGACGAGCCCACGAACCACCTGGATCTGGACGCGATCGTCTGGCTCGAAGACTGGCTGCACCGCTATCCCGGCACGCTCGTCGTGATCTCGCACGACCGCGAATTCCTCGACTCGATCTGCAACGTCACGCTGCATCTGGAGAACCAGCAGATCAAGCGTTACGGCGGCAATTACTCGCAGTTCGAGATCCTGCGTGCGCAACAACTGGCGCTGCAGCAAAGCGCGTATGAAAAGCAGCAGCGCACCGTCGCCCACCTGCAAAGCTTCATCGACCGCTTCAAGGCCAAGGCCACCAAGGCGCGCCAGGCGCAAAGCCGCGTGAAGGCGCTGGAAAAGATGGAGCTGATCGCACCGGCGCACGCCAGCTCGCCGTTCACGTTCGAATTCCGCACGCCCGACTCCGCGCCCAACCCCATGCTCGTGATGGAAGACGTGCGCTGCGGCTATCGGGCCGAGGACGGCAGCGAAACGCCCATCGTCGAGCGCGTCACGCTCTCGATCCAGAACGGCCAGCGCATCGGCCTGCTCGGTGCGAACGGCCAGGGCAAGTCCACGCTCATCAAGACGCTCGCGGGCACGCTCGCGGCGCTCTCCGGCGAGCTGCGCACGGGCAAGGGCCTGCAAATCGGCTATTTCGCGCAGCACCAGCTCGAAACGCTGCGCCCGGACGACTCGCCGCTCCAGCATCTCGCGCGTCTCGCGCCCGACACGCGCGAGCAGGAGCTGCGCGATTTCCTCGGCGGCTTCAACTTCCCCGGCGAAATGGCCGCGGCGCCCATCGCGCCGTTCTCGGGCGGCGAGAAGGCGCGCCTCGCGCTCGCGCTCATCATCTGGCAAAAGCCCAACCTGCTGCTGCTCGACGAGCCGACCAACCACCTCGACCTCGAAACGCGCTATGCGCTGACCATGGCGCTCGCGCAGTTCGAAGGCACGCTGATCCTCGTGTCGCACGACCGGCATTTGCTGCGCGCCACGACCGATCAATTCATGCTGGTGGCGAAGCACCGTCTGCAGCCGTTCGACGGCGACCTCGACGACTACCGCGACTGGCTGCTGGAACACGCGGCCGAGCAACGCGCGGCGCTCAAGGAGGCCGCTTCCGGCACGGCGAATGCGGCAAACGGCGCAAGTGCCGCCGATGGCGTCAATCGCAAGGAACAGCGCCGCCAGGAAGCGGAGCAGCGCCAGAAGGTTGCGCACCTGAAGAAGCCGTTACAGGCGAAAATCGGCAAAATCGAAAAGGAAATGGATGCGCTCAACGGCGAAAAGAGCACGCTCGACGCTTTCGTCGCCGACCCGGCGAGCTACGAGCCGGAGCAGAAGAGCCGCCTGACCGAAGCGATTCGCCGCCAGGCCGAAGTCGCCTCGCGCCTCGATACGCTCGAAGCCGAATGGCTCGATGCGCACGAGGAACTCGAGCAGATCGGCTAGCGCAGCGCTGAGTCACCATCGCGCCATTAGGCGCTTTCGCCAGGTATGTTCGCCAGGGAGTCACGAGTGTCGTCACCCGCCGCATTGCAGGGCCTTCGCGTACTGGATCTGACCCGCCTTCTGCCCGGGCCCGTGGCCACCTTGCGGCTCGCGGAAATGGGCGCCGATGTCCTGAAAATCGAGCCGCCCGGCGCGGGCGACGCGGCACGCGTGATGATGCAAAGCGCGGTGGACGAAGTGGCCGCGCGCCCCGGTGCGTTCTATCGTCTCGTCAATCGCGGCAAGCGCGAAACGCGAGTCGATTTGAAGACCGAGAGCGGCCGCTCGGTGTTGTTCGCGCTCGCACGCGACGCCGACGTCCTCGTCGAAAGTTTCCGGCCCGGTGTAATGGACCGCCTCGGCGTAGGCTACGAGGCCTTGCACAAGGTCAATCCGAAACTCGTCTACTGCGCGATCACGGGCTACGGCACGACCGGCCCTTTCGCCGGCCATCCGGGCCATGACATCAACTATGTCGCCTATTCGGGCGTGCTCGACCAATTGGCCACGGGCGACGGCGTGCCGGTGCTGCCCAATTTTCAGATTGCCGACCTGCTTGGCGGCGCACTCAGCGCGGTCACCCAGATTCTCGCCGCGCTCTGGCATGTGGCGCGCGGCGGCGAGGGCCGTTTCGTCGATGTTTCGATGGCGCACGCGAGTTACGCGCACAACGTGGTCGCCCAGGTCGCGCTGGCCAACGACGACGCCGCGGCGCTGCAGCCAGGCGGCGGTCTGCTCAACGGCGGCGTGCCCTGCTACAACCTCTATCGCACGAAAGACGGGCGGTGGCTCGCCGTTGGCGCGCTCGAGCTGAAGTTCTGGCAGACGCTGTGCCACGCCATCGGCCGCGACGACTGGACCGAGCGCCACTGGAGTCTCGGTCAGGCGATCGGCGGCGCGGACGCCGCCGCGCTCACGCGCGAGTTAGCGGCCATCATCGAGTCGGAGTCGCTGCAGACCTGGATCGACCGTCTGGAGGCGATCGACACCTGTGTTTCACCTGTCCTCACGCCGGGCGAGGCTTCGCGCCATCCCCTCTTCAATGCCGAAGTGCTGCAAGCCATGATGGACGAAATGGCCGCGAGGCAAACGCAGCAGGCCGCGCCCGGTATGCAGGCGGCGCCTTTTCAGCCAGGCGCTCAGCCGCAAGGCACGCACTCCGTCCAACCTGCCCGGCCGGTCCAACCCGGCCAACCTACGCAGCCCGGCCAGGGCACCGACACGTCGAGCGCGCCTGGCGGCAAAAAGCCCTTCACTTACGGCCCCTGGGGCTAGCCCTCGCCGTATCCCGCATCACCCGCGAGCACAATGAAAAAAGGGCGCTTCGCAGCGCCCATTTTTGTTTAGCGTCGCGGCAGCGTTTGCCGCGGCGTCCGTTCGTCGTCGTACATCACGTACTTGCGGCCTTCCACGTGGTGCGCAATGGTGCTGCGCACTTCGGCCGCCGTCACGTCTTCCGCCACGACGCGGCGCGAAATGCGCCCGTCGCCATCGATCCACTCGACGATACGGCACGTGCTGCCCCAAGGTTGCATGAGCGGCTCGGACACCCGGCAGCCGCGCACGACGATCGAACGACCGTCGAAGGACGTATCAGTCTGTTTCAAGTCGCTATCCTTTCCGCTCGACACGGGTTGAACATCGCGCCAAGGATAGGGAAATCGCGGTCTGAAATGGTTACAGCCGGAACCAGGGTTGTTACTAATCATTACGCGCCAGTACAAGCCATCTGCACGGGCGCGGCGTGCTCAATCCAGCTCGCGCACCCGGTCGATTGCTTCCTCGAGGCGCTCCACCGCAATCACCTGTAAACCTTCGATCGGCTGTTTCGGCGCATTGGCGCGGGGAATCAGGGCGCATGAAAAACCCAGCTTCGCCGCTTCCTTCAGACGATCCTGGCCGCGCGGCGAGGGTCGGATCTCGCCTGCGAGGCCGACTTCGCCAAAAACGATCAGACCCTTGGGCAACGCCTTGTTACGCATCGAAGAATGAATGGCGAGCAGCACGGCGAGATCGGCGGCGGGCTCCGTGATCTTCACGCCGCCCACGGCGTTGAGGAACACGTCCTGATCGAAGCACGCGATGCCGGCATGGCGATGCAGCACCGCCAGCAGCATGGCAAGCCGGTTCTGTTCGAGGCCGACGGCGAGGCGCCGCGGATTCGGCACGTGCGCCGTGTCGACGAGCGCCTGCACCTCGACGAGCAGCGGCCGCGAGCCTTCCTGGGTCACGAGCACGCAGGACCCCGGGACGCTCTGCTCGTGCTGCGAGAGAAAGAGCGCCGAAGGATTCGCCACGCCGCGCAGGCCCTTCTCGGTCATCGCGAACACGCCCAGCTCGTTGACCGCGCCGAAGCGGTTCTTGAACGCGCGCACGAGCCGGAACGACGAATGCGTGTCGCCCTCGAAATACAGCACAGTGTCGACGATGTGCTCGAGCACCCGCGGCCCCGCGAGGTTGCCCTCCTTCGTCACGTGGCCGACCATGATGATCGCCGTGCCCGACTGCTTGGCGATGCGCGTGAGCTGCGCCGCGCACTCGCGCACCTGCGCAACCGAGCCGGGCGCGGAAGTCAGCGCTTCGGAGTAGATCGTCTGGATCGAGTCGATGACCGCGACGTCGGGCTTCTCGGCCTCGATCGTCGCCTGGATCTTTTCGAGCTGGATCTCGGCAAGCAGCTGCAGTTCGCTCGCCATGGAGCCGGGATCGAGGAGCGCCAATCGTTGCGCGCGCAACGCGATCTGCGCTGCCGATTCTTCGCCGCTTATATAAAGTGCGCGACGCTCGGCTGCGATTTGCGCGAGCGACTGCAGCAGCAGCGTCGATTTGCCGATCCCGGGATCGCCGCCGATCAGCACCACGCCGCCCGCTACGAGGCCGCCGCCCAGCACGCGGTCGAACTCGCCCACGCCGGTCGTGAAGCGCGGCACGTCGGACGCCTCGATATCGGCGAGACGCCGCACCGGAGCGCTCTTCGCGAGCGACTGGAAACGGTGAGAGCTCGCCGTTTCGGCAACGCCTTCCACCAGCGTGTTCCACGCGCCGCACGCGGGGCACTGGCCCTGCCACTTGGGCGCCTGCCCGCCGCATTCGGTACACGTATACAGTGTCTTGACCTTCGCCATGCTCTTTGCCATGGCGTTATTCGGCCCGCACGGGAACACGCGGCGCAACGGCGCACATCAGCTCGTAGCCGATCGTGCCGCACGCTTTCGCGACGTCGTCGATGGGCAGATTGTTGCCCCACAGCTCCACGCGCGCGCCCACGCCCGCGCTGTGCACTGGCGTGAGGTCGACGGTGAGCATGTCCATCGAGACGCGGCCCACCACATGCGTGAGCACGCCGTCGACGATCACGGGCGTGCCTTCGGGCGCGACGCGCGGATAGCCGTCGGCATAACCGCACGCCACCACGCCGATGCGCATGGGCTTGCGCGCCGTGAAGATCGAGCCGTAGCCAACGGTCTGCCCTTCGGCGACGTGCTGCGTGGCGATCAGTTCGGACGCGAGCGTCATGGCCGGCTGCAGGCCCGTACCTTCGAGCGCCGAGGCGAAGCCCGAGGGCGAAGCGCCATAAAGAATGATGCCGGGGCGCACCCAGTCGAAGTGCGTTGAAGGATGCCAGAGCGTGGCGGCCGAATTGGCGAGGCTGCGCGCGCCGGCAATGCCTTGCGCACCGCGCTCGAACGTTGCCATCTGCTCGCCGACGCCGCGCGGCGTGTCGGCGTCCGCGAAGTGCGTCATCAGCGTGATCTGGCCGATGCCTGCACAGGCACGCGCACGCTCCCATGCGGCGCGATACTTCTCCGGCGTGTAGCCGAGCCGGTTCATACCGCTATTCATCTTGAGCTGGACGTTGACCGGCTTCGACAGACGCGCCATTTCGAGCATGCGCATCTGCTCGTCGCTGTGCACGACGGTCGTGAGGCTGTAGCGGTCGATCACGTCGATGTCGGTCGGCCGGAAAAAACCTTCGAGCAGCAGGATCGGCCCGGCCCAACCGAGTTCGCGCAGCTTCGCGGCCTCCTCGAGGTCGAGCAGGCCGAAACCGTCGGTTGCGCGCAGGCCGGGAAACGCGCGCGCAAGCCCGTGCCCGTAGGCGTTGGCCTTCACCACGGCCCAGATTTTCGACTTTGGCGCGTACTTGCGGACGACGGCGAGGTTATTGGCGAGTGCGGCGGTGTGGATCGTTGCTGAGAGGGGGCGCGGCATGGGAGATTTTTTCGCAAAGACGCTTTCGAATCAGGAGCTTACAGGGTGTTTTCAGCACCCGACAGGCCCGCCTGACGGGCGCTCAAGGATTGTGCTAGTCCGAGTGCACCTATTTTCGTGATATAAAGCCCTGCGCACAACCCATTTCGAACGTAATAAGCCCGGATGCCTCCCACCCGTCCGGGGCGGACGGACCGCAGCGAGGAAAGCATCGCATCAGATGAAAAAAGGCTTTTACACCATTATGGCCGCGCAGTTTTTTTCGTCGTTGGCCGACAATGCGCTCCTGATCGCTGCAATTGCACTGCTGAAAGATCTCCACGCCCCGAACTGGATGACGCCGTTGCTCAAGCTGTTCTTCGTCCTCTCCTACGTCGTTCTTGCCGCCTTCGTCGGCGCCTTCGCAGATTCCCGCCCCAAGGGCCGCGTGATGTTCATCACGAACACGATCAAGGTCGTGGGCTGCGCCCTGATGCTGGCCGGCACCCACCCCTTGTTTGCCTATGGCGTAGTGGGTTTCGGCGCAGCGGCTTATTCGCCCGCCAAGTATGGCATCCTGACCGAGTTGCTGCCGCCTGAGCGCCTCGTCGCCGCCAACGGCTGGATCGAGGGCACGACAGTCGGCTCGATCATCCTCGGCACCGTGCTCGGCGGCGCGTTGATCAGCCCCCACATCGCCTCGCACGTGCTGCGGCACACGCCCGCCGCGATCAGCACGCCCGCCGAAGCCGCGATGGTCGTCATCATGGTGATTTACGTGATCGCCGCCCTCTTCAATCTGCGCATTCCCGACACCGGCGCGCGCTACCCGCGCCAGCAACACGGTGTCATCCGCCTCATCACCGATTTCGCCGACTGCTTCAACACGCTCTGGGGCGACAAGCTCGGCCAGATCTCGCTCGCGGTCACGACGCTCTTCTGGGGTGCCGGAGCGACGCTGCAATTCATCGTGCTCAAGTGGGCCGAAGTCTCGCTCGGCATGTCGCTCTCCGAAGGCGCCGTGCTCCAGGCCGTGGTGGCCGTGGGCGTGGCGGCCGGCGCCATGATCGCGGCCGCGCGCGTGCCGCTCAAGAAGTCGCTCTCGGTGCTGCCGGTCGGCATCATCATGGGTCTTGCGGTCATGCTCATGGCGTTCTATACGCGCCATCTCTTTCCGCCGCATTGGGGCCTGCATATCGGCCACGTGCGCATTCCCGGCTACCTGATTTTTGCGTACCTCTTCCTCATGGTCGTGGGCGGCCTTTCGGGCTTCTTCGTGGTGCCGATGAACGCGCTGCTCCAGCACCGCGGCCATGTGCTGCTCTCCGCCGGCCACTCCATCGCCGTGCAGAACTTCAACGAGAACCTCTCGGTGCTCGTGATGCTGTGCCTCTACGCCGTGCTCGTCTGGCTCGACGTGCCGGTGACCATCGTGATCGTGCTGTTCGGCACGTTCGTCTGTCTGATGATGTGGCTCGTGATGCGCCGCCACCAGGCGAATCAACGCTCGTTCGACTCGGTCGCGCTGATCGGCGAAAATCACAGGCATTGATGGGCGCGCCTGTGGGCAAACCGTCCGTGCCGCCACGTCTGCTGAATCGATCCTTCCCTGCGCACGCGCGGCACGTCTTGTCGACCCGGCCGCGCGCGACGCGCACCTGACGCTGCCATGACTTCACCGATTTTCAACGTTCTCACGATCGCCGGCTCCGACTCGGGCGGCGGTGCGGGCATTCAGGCCGACCTCAAGGCGTTCTCCGCGCTCGGCGCGTACGGCGCGAGCGTCATCACGGCGCTCACCGCGCAGAACACACGCGGCGTCACCGCGATCCACGCGCCCGACGCGGGTTTCGTCACCGCGCAGCTCGACGCCGTGTTCGACGACATCCGCATCGACGCCGTGAAGATCGGCATGCTCGCCAACGCGCAGATCGTGCGCGCCGTCGCCGACGCGCTGCGCCGCCATCAGCCGCCGCGCGTCGTGCTCGACACCGTAATGATCTCGAAGAGCAATCACGCCCTGCTCGCGCCCGAAGCGGTCGCTGCGCTGCGCGAGGAGCTGCTGCCGCTAGCGGCCGTCGTCACGCCGAATCTGCCGGAAGCCGCGGCGCTGCTCGGCGTGTCGCCCGCCGCAGATGAAGCCGCGATGGTCGAGCAAGGCGAAGCGCTGCGCGCGCTCGGTGCACAGGCGGTGCTGATGAAAGGCGGGCATCTGGGCAGCGCAGACAGCCCCGACTGGCTCATCGAAGCCGGCGGCACGCTGCGCCTGGGCGGCCCGCGCGTGCCGGTTACGAATACGCACGGCACGGGCTGCACGCTCTCTTCCGCCATTGCCGCACTGTGGCCGCAGCGCGGAGCGCTCGCACCGGCCGTTGGCGAAGCCAAGCAGTATCTGACGGCGGCGCTGGAGGCCAGTGATCGACTCGACGTCGGTCATGGCGTCGGCCCCGTGCATCACTTCTGGCGCTGGTGGTGAGCGTGCTTTCGCGCGCTCATTGACGTGCAAATGCCGCGGCGCGCGCAGGCCAGTCGTCGGGAACGATGAAGCCGCGCGACTGTTCGCGGTAGCCGCCTGTGGTGTCGGCCGTGAATGCCGCGATCAGTACGGGGTCGTCTGGTCGGGCTAGCGCGTCGGCTAATGCATTGGGATCGAGGCAGGGCGCAGCCGCCAGCCTGCGCGGCGCGAGCCACGCGAGCCTTGGCAACACGCTCCAGCCATCTGCCGCCTGTTGCCGGGCGAAAGCCGGCCAGTCCGCACGCGTAACCCACCAGCCGCGCCCATGATCGGCAGCCAGCTCGGGAGCGTCTTGCACCCGTGACGGCGCCGCCTCACCCACCCGGTAGAAAAGCCAGCCTTTCACGAACATCTGCGCGAGCCACTGGCCTTCGTAACCCAGCGAGGCGAATTCTTCGCGCGCGCTCAAACGCAGTTGCCGGTCGCGCAGATGCGTGAGTTTCAGATCAAAGCGATCGCGCAGATTCGGCCCGACGAATTCGGCGAGCGATGCACGGGCGTCATCGCCCGGTCCCGCGTGCAGATAGCACTTCACCGCCAGCTCCCAATGCAGACGCTCTCCGGCACGCGTGCGCACGAGAAAATCGCACTCGCCGAGCGTGAGCCCCGCACGCCGCAGCGGCACGTTCTGCGCGACGAGCTGCGCTGCGGGTCCATGCGCGAGAAACCATCCCAGCAAATTTTCGGCGTAGCGGCCAAGGCGATGTGTCGGCGCGGCCAGGAGCGCTTCGTGCAGACGCGCCGGATCGCGATCGAGTTGCGCGAGCCAGTCACGCGTGGCGCGCGCTTCATCGGCATCGGCGCACCATTGCGCCAGCGGCGCGAGCGGTGGTTGCGCACGCAACAGATCGGCGCTGAAGAGCAGCCACGCGAGATCGCGCACTGCCGGATCGGCGAGGCGATCGATTACATCGTGGTTCGCGCCAGTACCGGGTTCACGCTTCGACCCACCATTATCCTGCGGCCCGCCGGCGCCCCCGGCGCATTGGGCACCGGACACGTCCGCGGGCCGCGCGGCGCTCATCGCTCGCCGCCGGAGGCCGCGCGCCAGGTGTCGCGCGCGAGACAGAGGTCGGTCCAGGCTTTCGCCTTGTCGTGCAGGCTGCGCAGCAGATAAGCGGGGTGATAGGTGACGATGACGGGCACGCCCTCGTACTCGTGGACGCGTCCGCGCAGCGACGCGATGCTGCCATCGGTCTTGAGCAGGCTCTGCGCCGCGAAACGTCCGAGCGCGACGATGATCTTCGGCTTCACGAGCGCCACCTGACGCTGCAGATACGGTTCGCAGCGCGCGACCTCATCGGGTTCCGGATTGCGGTTGCCGGGCGGGCGGCACTTGATGACGTTCGCGATATAGACGTTCTCACCCCGCGCGAGCGAGAGCGCCCGCAGCATGTTGTCGAGCAGCTTGCCGGCCTGGCCAACGAAGGGCTCGCCCTGGCGGTCCTCGTTCTCGCCGGGCGCCTCGCCGATCAGCATCCAGTCGGCCTCGCGATCGCCTACGCCGAACACGGTGTTGGTGCGCTTCTCGCACAGGCGGCAGTGCGTGCACGAGGCCACGCGTTCGGCGAGCGCGTCCCAGTCGAGCGTCGCGACATCGTTGCGCGGTGCGCCGCCAGCCTGAGCGGGCTCGGCGTCGTGTGGCAGAACCGGCTGGGCCACAGTGTCGAACCAGGCGAAATCTTCGTCGCTGAGGGGCGGCGGTTCGTCGGATGAATGCGGTGCGGGCTTCGACGGCGAAGGGGCGCGCGCAACGGGTTGCGGCGGTTGCGAGCGCTCCGGGGCGGCCGGTTGTGCTTCGGCTGGCTGCGGCGCGGCGACCGGACGCGTCGTTTGCATCACCGGTGCTTCGGCTTCGGCGCGCGTCAGCCCGGACGACGGCGCAACGGCCTCATCTTCGCGAAACGCTTCGAGCGGCGCTGCACCCCGCGCCCCTTTGCGCACCCAGCGCGGCGCGAGCCCAAGCTCCTGCAGCGCGATCTCATCGAGCGACATCCGCGCCCTCCCCTGCAAAAGAAAAACGCATCACGAGTGCGTCCTCGCGGCTGTGATGCCGGGCCGGATAGTAGTTCTTGCGGCGGCCGATCGTGACGAAGCCGAACTGTTCGTACAGCCGGATTGCCCGGTGATTCGAAGGCCGGACTTCGAGCAGCAAGCCTTCGAGACCCTGCATGCGCGCGATGCGTACCGCCTCGCGCAGCATGGCGAGCCCTGCGCCCACACCCTGCGCCTGAGGCGCAACGCACAGATTCAGCAGATGCATCTCGTCGACCACGGGCATCAGGACGCAATAGCCGATCAGCGTGCCGGTGACGTGACGCATGCACAGACCGTAGTAGCCATTGCGCAGCGAGTCCTCGAAGTTGCCGCGCGACCACGGAAACTCATACGCGGAACGCTCGATGATCGCAACTTCGTCCAGGTCGCTTTCAGTCATCGGCGACAGGTAGCGGTCGGTCATGAGCACGCCGCTCATTGCGCACTCTCGCCGCCTGCGCCCGCGCCACCCGCGCCACCATGGGAGGCGGCCTTCGCGGCAAGGCGCTCGGCCGTGGTCTGCGCGACCTTGTTGCGCACGTATTCGGGCGCGGCCTGGTCGGCCGGTTGCGTACGGCCCGCGCGAAACGCGCGCAACGCCGCGTGCGCCAGCGGCAACGCGTGCGGCAGCGCCTCGGCGTCGATCGTGCGCGCGGCGGCGGCAGCCGTCAGGCGCGCACCGAACGCGGCGGCGGCGTTGCCCGCCAGCGTGAACGGCACATCGGGCGCGGCGATGTGCTCCGGCGAGTCGAGCGATGCGGCCTGCAGCGTGCGCCAGTCGCCAGTTGCGGCGTCCCACGCGTAGTCTGCCCAGTAGGCTTCGTCCATACGTGCGTCGAGCGCGACCAGCACGCGGGTCGCGGCGGGATCGCGCAGCCGCGCGCTCTCCGCGCACACGAGCAGCGTGCCCACGGGCACCACCGGGATATCGAGGCCGAACGCGAGCCCCTGCGCCACGCCCGTCGCTGTGCGCAGCCCCGTGAAGGAGCCCGGGCCCGCGCCGAACGCGATCGCGTCGCAGTCGGCGAGCGTGAGGCCGGCTTCGTCGAACAATTCGCCAATGGCCGGCAGGAGCCGCGTGCTGGAGACAGCGCCCGTGGCCTCGTGGCGCACCCAGACGCTGACTTCCGAGCGCGATGCGAGGGCGGTCTCGCCGCCAGTGGAGGGAGAACGATCTGCGCCGCCAGGGGCGACGCGAAGTAGCGCGACCGAGCAGAATTCGGTCGAAGTATCGAGGGCAAGCAGCACAGTTTCGGTCATGAGCGCTATTGTAATGCCCCGCCCCCCGCGCGGGCCCAGGGCTCTCGCCAACTGGCGGAGGCGCAGGCGTCATGGCCTCTTTTGACTCACCCGCGCCCGGCAAGAGTGGAGGAATCGCTCCAGCTTTTCGGGGGTTTGCGCTGCTACCATCGGCGCGCTGACCTGAACCACTATGCGGAGGAAACAACCATGAGCGACGTGAACACGCAGTTCGCCCAAGCCCAGCAAGACGTGCAGCAACTGCCGGAGCGTCCCGGCAATCTGACGCTGCTGCGCCTCTATGCACTCTTCAAGCAGGCCACCGAAGGCGACGTGCACGGCGACAAGCCCGGCTTCACCGATATCGTCGGCAAGTACAAGTACGAAGCGTGGGCCGCGCTGCAAGGCACCGCGCAGGAAACGGCCCGGCAGCAATATGTGGAATTGGTCGAATCGCTCAAGAGCGGCGCCACCAGCTGACCCGGCGCAACTGAAAAAGCACGCGTGACGGAGGCGGACCGCCCCGCCTTCTGCTGCGTCACGCCGCCGCGCCTGCTCGCTCGCGGTGCGTCGCTCTGGCGCGCCGCAACAAAACAAGATATACTGCGTGCTGCGTTGCGCTCCGGTCGCTCGTTCGATCAGCACAACGCCTCGTAGCGTTAAGCTCCAATCCAGTTTAGAACCTGTCCCCCCCTGCCATGGCCCTGTTTTTCGGGCCGTCAATATCAGGCTGGCGGCTGGCCAATCCCGGCCTGAGCCGCACCCAAAACAGCTTCTAACGAAAAATCCGCCATTGTGGGCGGATTGCCCCCGTTTTTCGATTTGCTCGCAAAATCCGACGACTTGGGTATGCCGATTGGCGCCGACGTTCTATTTCCTGTGTAACAAGGATTTTCATGACTTCGAGCAATACCCAAAGCCCCCTGGACGCAATCGCCGATCAGGCCCTCGGTCATTCCGCCGCCGCCGACGCTTCCGCTGAAGCCCCCGCGCAGGCCGCCGATGCTACCGACGGTTCGGCGTTCGCGGCACTCGGTCTGTCGCCGGAGATCGTCTCCGGGCTGATCGCAGCGGGCTACAAGGCCCCGACGCCCGTGCAGGAACGCGCCATTCCTGCCGCCATCGCCGGCCGCGACCTGCTGGTCTCGAGCCCGACCGGTTCGGGCAAGACCGCAGCCTTCATGCTGCCCGCTATCGAGCGCTTCGCGCAGATCCAGAAGACCCTCGCTGCCCAGCCGCGCGAGCCGCGCCCGCAAGGCGCGAACGGCCAGCAAGGCGATCGCCGCCAGCGCCGTCCGCAACCGGTGGCGCGCCCCGGTCTCCTCGTCCTCACGCCCACGCGCGAACTCGCGATGCAGGTGACCGCGGCCGCTTCGACGTACGGCAAGCACCTGCGCCGTCTGCGCACGGTCAGCATTCTCGGCGGCGTGGCTTACGGCCAGCAGCTGATGCTGCTCGCGAAGAACCCCGAGATTCTCGTGGCGACCCCGGGCCGTCTGCTCGATCACCTCGAGCGCGGCCGCATCGATCTGTCCGAACTCAAGATGCTTGTGCTCGACGAAGCCGACCGCATGCTCGACATGGGCTTCATCGACGACATCGACACGATCGTCGCCGCTACGCCCGAGACGCGTCAGACGATGCTGTTCTCGGCCACGCTCGACGGCAAGATCGCTTCGATCACCGGCCGCCTGCTGAAGGACCCGGAGCGCATCGAGATCGTGCGCAAGGTCGAGGCAGCCTCGAACATCGCGCAAACCGTGCACTACGTGGACGACCGCGATCACAAGGATCGCCTGCTCGACCATCTGCTGCGTGACGAAAGCCTCGATCAGGCTGTCGTGTTCACGGCCACGAAGATGGACGCCGACCAACTGGCCGGCAAGCTCGCCGACGCTGGCTTCGAAAGCGCCGCGCTGCACGGCGATCTGCCGCAAGGCGCGCGCAACCGCACGATCCGTGCGCTGCGCGAGCGTCGCGTGCGCGTGCTCGTCGCGACCGACGTCGCGGCGCGCGGCATCGACATCCCCGGTATCACGCACGTCTTCAACTATGACCTGCCGAAGTTCGCCGAAGACTACGTGCACCGTATCGGCCGTACCGGCCGTGCTGGCCGCTCGGGCACCGCGGTGAGCCTCGTGCATCATGCCGAGCAAGGCGCCCTCAAGCGCATCGAGCGCTTCGTGCGCTCGCCGCTGCCGGTGAACGTCGTGGAAGGCTTCGAGCCGCGCAAGGCACCGCCGGCGAACCGTGGCTTTGGCGGCCGTGGCCGTCCGGGCGGCGGCAACGGCGGTGGCCGTCGCTTTGGTAACGGTGGTGGCAACGGCAAGCCGGGTGGCTACGGCGCCCGCGGCGGCCAAAGTGGCAACGGCGGCGGCGATCGCAACGGCAACAGCTGGGGCAACAAGCCGGAAGGCTCGCGCGGCGGCTACGGTGCCCGCGAAGGCGGCTACAACTCGGGTTCGCGTGAAGGCGGCTTCGGCGGCGGCTCGCGCGGCGGCGAAGGCAACCGCGGCGGCTACGGCCAGCAACGCGAAGGCTACGGCCGTTCGCGCGAAGGCGGTGGCGGTTACGGCGCACGCCGCAACGATGGCCCGCGTGGCGCACGTCGCGACAGCTAAATAGTCCAAAACGGCGCGCGGCGCGGCCTTCATGCCGCCCCGCCGCCGCAGCGAAATGCTCAGGACCGGTGCTCAGGCACCGGTCTTTTTTTATCTCCGCACAGATTTCACAATACGAAAAATTTTTTTGCTTCGTAAAAAATCGTGCTGCGTGGCACAAAGGGATCGATTGCAAGATGGAAAATAGCGTTTCACATCACAAAATAAATTACATAAAGCATTGATTTTATTTAAATAAAAAACCTGGAAAAAGGCCATTGCCTGCCTGTTGCCGGTCAGTCGATTTGCCTAGACTCTTATATAAGAGTTCGCGAAACGAAACCGCCGAATCCAAGACCCCCGGCAAGTTCGTTTCGCGACATTCAGCGGTTTAGCCGTTTCGTTTCAGCGATCCACCTATCAGGCAAACGAAGGAGCCCACCATGTCGACTCGTCAACAGCAAGCTCAGCAACTCCAACAGCAATGGGAAACCGATCCGCGCTGGAAGGGCATCAAGCGCAACTACACGGCTGACGACGTGGTGCGCCTGCGCGGCTCAATCCAGCCGGAGCACACGCTCGCGAAGCACGGCGCCGAAAAGCTCTGGAAAGGCGTGAACACCGAGCCGTTCATCAACGCACTGGGCGCGCTCACGGGCAACCAGGCCATGCAGCAAGTGAAGGCCGGTCTCAAGGCGATCTATCTCTCGGGCTGGCAGGTCGCGGGCGACGCCAACCTCGCCGGCGAAATGTACCCGGACCAGTCGCTCTACCCGGCCAACTCGGTGCCGCAGGTGGTCAAGCGCATCAACAACACGCTCACGCGCGCCGACCAGATCCAGTGGTCCGAAGGCAAGAACTCCGGCGACGAAGGCTACGTGGATTACTTCCAGCCGATCGTGGCCGACGCTGAAGCCGGCTTCGGCGGCGTGCTCAACGCGTTCGAACTGATGAAGGCGATGATCGAAGCGGGCGCGGCCGGCGTGCATTTCGAAGACCAGCTCGCCTCGGTGAAGAAGTGCGGCCACATGGGCGGCAAGGTGCTCGTGCCGACGCGCGAGAACGTCGCCAAGCTCACGGCCGCGCGTCTGGCCGCCGACGTCTGCGGCGTGCCCACCGTGCTGCTCGCCCGCACCGACGCGGAAGCCGCCGACCTCGTGACCTCGGACATCGACGACAACGACCGCCCGTTCCTCACCGGCGAGCGCACCGTGGAAGGCTTCTTCCGCACGAAGAACGGCCTCGAGCAGGCCATCTCGCGCGGTCTCGCCTACGCGCCGTACGCCGACATGATCTGGTGCGAAACGGGCAAGCCGGATCTGGAGTTCGCGAAGAAGTTCGCCGAAGCGATCCACAAGCAGTTCCCGGGCAAGCTGCTCTCGTACAACTGCTCGCCGTCGTTCAACTGGAAGAAGAACCTCGACGACGCGACGATCGCCAGGTTCCAGCGCGAGCTGGGCGCGATGGGCTACAAATTCCAGTTCATCACGCTCGCGGGCTTCCACTCCCTCAACTACTCGATGTTCAACCTCGCGCACGGCTATGCGCGCCAGAACATGAGCGCGTTCGTGGAACTCCAGCAGGCCGAGTTCGCCGCCGCCGACAAGGGCTTCACCGCCGTGAAGCATCAGCGCGAAGTGGGCACCGGCTACTTCGACGCCGTGACGCAGACGGTCGAGCGCGAAGCGTCGACTACGGCGCTGCACGGCTCGACGGAAGACGAGCAGTTCTTCGACAAGAAGGTGGCGTAAGACCACCGGCAGCAACGGCGGCGCAAGCCGTCGCGCTCGAACAGGCAACCGGCACGCGTACCTTGGCGGGGCGCGCCGGCTGCGTGCCGACGCGGCCGAGGCGCATGCCGCCGGGCATTCAGGGAGGAAGCGGTAGAGGACACAGGCCGCGCGTGCTGGACAGAATCCGGCCCGCGGCTCGCCCAGCCAACGCAGCGGGCGAGCGTGGCCTTGTGCTTCATCGCGAATCCGCGGGAAAACGCCAGCTAGCGATACACGATCACCGGAATTTTCGTATGGGTGAGCACGCGCTGCGTCTCGCTGCCGATCAGCAGGCTGCCGAGTCCGCGACGCCCGTGCGAGGCCATGAAGATGACGTCGCAGCCGCCCGCTTCGGCGGCTTCGATGATGCCGAGATATGGCGAGGGATGCACGCTCGTCCGACTGTCGCAGATCACGCCCGCGTTGCGTGCCGCCGCCTCGATTTCGTCCAGATGCACTCGCGCCTCTCGCTCACTGCGCGTCTGGAAGTCGCCGGGCGGCTCGATCACCACGTCGGCGTAAGGCGAGTACGGATATTGCGGCAGGCACGCGTAGGCCGTGACGCGTGCGCCCACGGTGCGTGCGAGGTCGATCGCGCCGTCGATCGCCTTTTTCGACAGTTCCGAACCGTCCGTCGGTACGAGGATGTGTTTGAACATGGCGCCCTCCGTGGTCTATCGGATTACGGGCAAGGCTAGGGTCACAGTCAAGGGTCCAGGCGCGGGGCAAAAACTCAGCCGGCGTCTCGCGCGGGCGAGCGCGTGGCCCTCAGGTCGATTGTAGTGCGCGAAGAATCGCTGCAAGCCGTGCGTGCGGGTCATCCCGGATATCGGAAACACGCACTGCGCCCTATCCCCAGTAACCGGGTTGACCGTAGGTATGCTTGAGATAGTCGAGAAAGAGGCGCACGCGCAGCGGCAAATGGCGGCGCTGCGGAAACACCGCGTGAATGCCGATGGGCGGCGCTGCAAACGCGTCGAGCACGGTCACGAGCCGGGCCGCCGCGATGTCCTCGCCGACTTCCCACCACGAGCGCCACGCCAGACCGTGGCCCGCGAGACACCACTCATGCAGCACGGCGCCGTCCGAGCATTCCATCGTGCCCGCCACGCGGATCGACACCACTTTGCCGTCCTGCTGGAACGCCCAGCCGCGCTGCTGGTTCAGACTTGCGCCGAAGGCGAGGCAGTTATGGCGTGCGAGGTCGGCGGGCGTTTCGGGCTCGCCGCGGCGCGACAGATACGCCGGCGCAGCCACGCACACGCGCCGGTTCTCACCGAGCTTGAGCGACACGAGCGACGAATCGGGCAATTCGCCGAGACGCACGGCGCAGTCGAAGCCTTCGTTCACGAGATCGACGAGCCGGTCCGAAAGATCGAGCGCGATGCTCACGTCAGGATGTGCGACCGTGAAATCGGGCACGAGCGGCGCGACATGGCGACGCCCGAAGCCTGCCGGCGCGGACACGCGCAGGTGCCCGCTCGCTTTCACGCCGCCCTCGGACACACTCGCCTCGGCGTTCTGCATGTCGTGAATGATGCGCTGGCAGTCCTCGAGGAACGCCGATCCTTCGAACGTGAGTGTGATGCGCCGCGTGGTGCGCACGAGCAGCTTCACGCCGAGGCGCTCTTCGAGCGCATCGATGCGCCGGCCGATGATGGCCGGCGCCACGCCCTCGGCCTGGGCGGCGGCGGAAAGGCTGCCCTTGGCGGCCACGGTGACGAAGGTCTCGATCTGTTTGAAGCGGTCCATCGGTGGACACTGCGCGCGCTGGGCGACAGAAACAGTGGAAAAGAGAAGGTAGGTCGACAGATTAGGTGGGTAAAAGTAAAAGATCAAGTGATCAATCCCACCTTTTTCAGTGATACGACTCATGAATACAATCGACCTCGACCTCTGAAGATGGAGTGCAAGGCTATGTCGGCCACAACGACACCCACCACGACACGATTTCCCAAGGCAGTGATCTTCGACGCGTACGGCACGCTTTTCGACGTGCATTCGGTCGTCGCTGCCGCCGAGCAGATGTTCCCCGGCCAGGGCGAAGCGCTCTCGCAGCTCTGGCGCCTGAAGCAGATCGAGTACACGCAGCTGCGCACACTCTCCGACCCGGCCGGCGCGCGCTACCGCCCGTTCTGGGACATCACCCTCGACGCGCTGCGCTACGCCGCGCGCCGCCTGAACCTGTCGCTCACGGGCGCGGGCGAAAAGCGTCTCATGGACGAATACGCCTGCCTCTCGGCATTCCCCGACGTGCTCCCCGTGCTGCGCCGCCTGCGTGAGCCACGCGAGGACGGCACGCGCATGGGCCTTGCGATCCTCTCGAACGGCAACCCGCAAATGCTCGACATCGCGGTGAAGAGCGCCGGCATGAGCGGCCTCTTCGACCACGTGCTTTCGGTCGATGCCGTGCACGCCTACAAGCCGGCCGCCGCCGCGTATGCGCTCGGCACCGCCGCTTTCGACGCCGCGCCACGCGAGCTGGTGTTCGTGTCGTCGAACGGCTGGGACGCCGCGGGCGCCGGCTGGTTCGGCTACACCACGTTCTGGATCAACCGCCAGCGACTGCCCGCCGAAGAGCTCGGCGTGGCGCCGCATGGCACTGGCGGCGGCATGGCAGAACTCGCCGCCTTTCTCGAAACCGCTGCGCCCGAACGGCAAAGCCGCCCTCGCCCCAGCCCGGGCGCGTGACGGACATACCGCTCGCCGCAGCCACAACAACCACACATTCACAATCTGACCGACCAAGGAGCAAGCAAATGGCGAACACATTGCAACTGCCGCAAGGCATGCAGATCACGGCTGACATCCAGCCCGGCTTCGAAACGATCCTCACGCCCGAAGCGCTCGAACTCGTCGCGAAGCTGCACCGCGCGTTCGAGCCGCGCCGCCAGGAACTGCTGAAGGCACGCGTCGAGCGCACGAAGCGCCTCGACGCCGGCGAGCGCCCCGACTTTCTTGCCGACACGAAATCGATCCGCGAAGGCGACTGGAAGATCGCCGCGCTGCCGAAGGATCTCGAATGCCGCCGCGTGGAAATCACGGGCCCGGTCGAGCGCAAGATGATCATCAACGCGCTGAACTCGGGCGCGGACGCGTACATGACCGACTTCGAGGATTCGAACTCGCCGAACTGGGAAAACCAGATCGTCGGCCAGCTCAACCTGAAGGACGCAGTGCGCCGCACGATTTCGCTCGAACAGAACGGCAAGACCTACCAGCTCAACGACAAGACCGCCACGCTGATCGTGCGTCCGCGCGGCTGGCACCTGGACGAAAAACACGTGACGGTGGACGGTCAGCGTGTGTCGGGCGGCGTCTTCGACTTCGCGCTCTATCTCCTCCACAACGCGAAGGAACTGATCTCGCGCGGCAGCGGCCCGTACTTCTATCTGCCGAAGATGGAAAGCCACCTCGAAGCGCGTCTGTGGAACGACATCTTCGTCGCAGCGCAGGAAGGCGTGGGCATCCCGCGCGGCACGATCCGCGCGACGGTGCTGGTCGAGACGATCCTCGCCGCGTTCGAAATGGACGAAATCCTCTATGAACTGCGCGAGCACAGCTCGGGTCTGAACGCCGGCCGCTGGGACTACATCTTCTCGGCGATCAAGAAGTTCAAGAACGACAAGGACTTCTGTCTTGCCGACCGCGCGCAGATCACGATGACGGTGCCGTTCATGCGCGCCTATGCGCTCGAACTGCTCAAGACCTGCCACAAGCGCAACGCACCGGCTATCGGCGGGATGAGCGCGCTCATCCCGATCAAGAACGACGCGGCCGCCAACGACAAGGCCATGGGCGGCGTGCGTTCGGACAAGGCGCGTGACGCGACCGACGGCTACGACGGCGGCTGGGTGGCGCACCCGGGCCTCGTGCCCATCGCGATGGAAGAGTTCGTGAAGGTGCTCGGCGACAAGCCGAACCAGATCGGCAAGCAGCGCGCCGATGTGAACGTCGCGGGCAAGGATCTGCTCGACTTCCGTCCGGAAGCGCCGATCACCGAAACGGGCCTGCGCAACAATATCAACGTGGGCATCCATTACCTCGGCTCGTGGCTCGCGGGCAATGGCTGCGTGCCGATCCACAACCTGATGGAAGACGCCGCGACCGCCGAAATCTCGCGCTCGCAGGTGTGGCAGTGGATCCGCTCGCCCAAGGGAAAGCTCGAAGACGGCCGCAAGGTCACGGCCGAACTCGTGCGCGAACTGATCCCGCAGGAGCTGGACAAGGTGAAGGCCTCGGTCGGCGGCGACACGAAGCCGTACGAGCGCGCCGCGCAGATCTTCGAGCAGATGTCGACGTCGGAAAACTTCGTCGAGTTCCTGACGCTGCCGCTGTACGAAGAGATCTGATCGCTCGGTACATCTAACGACTAGCCGATGCAAAAGGCCCGGCGGGTGTGAGCCCGCCGGGCCTTCGTGTTTTCATGCGCCGCGTCTCGAACGATCAGCGCGCGCGCCGATGCGCGACCCAGTCGCCGCCTGCGATCTCGGGGCGTCCTGCAATGGCGGCGGACGCAACCGGATAGTAGAGGCAAGCGATGCGTTCGCCCTGCACCTCGATATCCACTTCCTGCGAAACGAACAGATTGTCGACGCCTGGATAAACCTGCTCGATTTCGTCGAGCACGGCGAGGAGCGCGTCGTCGATTTCGTAGACGTCGCCAACGACCGTCGATTGCGCATCGGCCGACCCGGCCACCATCCCAGGATAACTGCCGAAGTCGAAGAGCCGGCCGGCGAGCGTGGTGAGACCGAGGTGGCGCGGGCGCGCGATCGCGTTGCGATCCGCCGCGAGGTTGATGTCGTTGGTCTCGCCCGCACGCAGCGTGCCGTAGACGAACACGTATTTCATGGCTTTTCTCTCCTTCAGGGCGGCTCGCGCCACACGAGCACGCTGTCGATTCGCCCTCATTATGCCCGGCCATAAATGCGTGCGGCCCAGGCCTTGGAGCGCGAGACGTCTACAATGGGTGCATCAATCGCCAAAGTCGTCGCCAAACCCGCCGAACCCGCCGCCCTGCCCGTCATGCCCGAGGATCTGCCCCACTTCGCATCCAGCGACGCACGCAACGAGGCGCAGCCGCACGCCGAACTCGTCGATATTCCGCCCGAGTTCGCGCCGACACCCACGCATCCCATCCGCGTGCGCTCGCGGCCCATGCCGGCCGGTGTGTGCATCGCGCAGCACGCGCATGCGTGGGCGCAACTCGCCTACTCGTCCCGCGGCGTGTTGCGCATGGCGACGCCCGGCACGACGTGGATGGTGCCGCCCTCGCGCGCGATCTGGGTGCCGCCACACATCACGCACGAAGTGGCCATCGTCGAGGACGCGTTCCTGCGCACGCTCTACGTAGACGAATCGGTGATTCCGCCCGGCCTCGACGCGTGCCGCGTGGTCGAAGTCTCCGGCCTCCTGCGCGAGACGATCGCGGCGCTCGATGAGCGCGGCATTCCCACCGCACGCGAGCGCCTGCTCGGCGCGCTGGCGCTCGACGAGATCACGCGCTCGGCGCCGCTGCCGCTCGCCGTGCCGATGCCCGAGGAAAAGCGCCTGCGCGCGCTGTGCGAAGCGCTGATCGCCGACCCGGCGGGACCCGGCTCGCTCGAATACTGGGCCGCACACGTGGGCGCGAGCACGCGCACGATCGCGCGGCTCTTTCGTCAGGAACTCGGGGTGAGCTTTTCGCAATGGCGCCAGCAGGCGATTCTCGCGCGCGCGATCCCGCTGCTCAATCAGGGACGCCCGATGGCCGTCGTGGCGCAGGAACTTGGCTACCAGAGCCAGAGTGCGTTTTCGGCGATGTTTCGCCGCGCCTTCGGCGAGAGCCCGCGCGCCTTCATCGCGCGCGGCACCGGCGGCCGCGACGAGGACGAACCGGAAGATTCCGTGGCCGCGGAGCGCGACGAACATCGCCACGACAACGCGCGTTGAGTGGGAGAGCGGCCAGGCTCAGACGAGCCGCGTCATGTGGCGAATGGAGCCGAGGCGTGCAAGCCTCGGACCCGCCACGCGATAACCCATGCGCAGATAAAGACGCGCGGCCGGATTGTCGACGAACACGCGCAGTTGCAGCTCGCGCAGGCCGCGCTCGCGGGCCCACTGGTGCGAGATATCGAGCAGGAACGTGCCGGCGCCATTGCCGCGATATCCCTGGGCGATCTGCACGTCGCGAATGTGCAGCGAGTCGCCCTCCTGCGTCACCCGCAGCACGCCGATTGCCTCGCCGTCGAGTTCGAGGATGAAGTTCTCCGACTCGCGATAGCTCGCCAGAAAGAGATCACCGCGCCAGACGAGGTGATGCCGCAGATAGTAGCCACCCATGTTGTTGCGCGTGAGCGTCTCCGCGAACTCGAAATCGTCCATGGTGGCGCGGCGCAGCTGAAACGGCGACGGAATGTCGTTCGGTGCGAACATGTCGGCAAGCGGGCAAACGAAGTTTCGACAACGCTACGATAACGCGCGGCCGCCGGCAATCGCAGATTGTCCGTACGGCCAACGAAATGAAGGATGGGGATGGAAGCGGGAGAACCGTCTGGGGAAAAAGAAAAAGCCCGTTGGACGTATCCAACGGGCTTCGTTCTGGCGGAGCGGACGGGACTCGAACCCGCGACCCCCGGCGTGACAGGCCGGTATTCTAACCNACTGAACTACCGCTCCAGCTTGCTGCTCACCGGCGGGCGTCGGTCGATTCCCGCTGGCGGCGTCGCCATACTGCTCTTTGGCGCCGCATTTTGATTTGGCGTCCCCTAGGGGATTCGAACCCCTGTACTCACCGTGAAAGGGTGATGTCCTAGGCCTCTAGACGAAGGGGACAACACAGGCATAAGCCTTGGAACTGCAGCAGTTCGCAATTGCCGAAGCGACTGCAGAACGGCTTTGAATCTGGCGGAGCGGACGGGACTCGAACCCGCGACCCCCGGCGTGACAGGCCGGTATTCTAACCGACTGAACTACCGCTCCAGCTTGCTGCTCACCGGCGGGCGTCGGTCGATTCCCGCTGGCGGCGTCGCCACACTACGCTTTGGCGCCGCATTTTGATTTGGCGTCCCCTAGGGGATTCGAACCCCTGTACTCACCGTGAAAGGGTGATGTCCTAGGCCTCTAGACGAAGGGGACAACACGGGCTTGCGCCTGTAATCGTCACTTTAACTAAAAAGCCCGCTCACAGTTTCTGAACGGGCTCGATCTGGCGGAGCGGACGGGACTCGAACCCGCGACCCCCGGCGTGACAGGCCGGTATTCTAACCAACTGAACTACCGCTCCAGTTCGACACAGTCAGATGGATGGTTTATTTCCACCTGATACCTCGCCAATCTCATTGACGACGCACATGTCTGGCGTCCCCTAGGGGATTCGAACCCCTGTACTCACCGTGAAAGGGTGATGTCCTAGGCCTCTAGACGAAGGGGACATGATCTTTTCAGATAATGCCTTTACCACACTCTACTGCTTACCGCGCGTTCTGTTGGTGGAGGTAAGCGGGATCGAACCGCTGACCTCTTGCATGCCATGCAAGCGCTCTCCCAGCTGAGCTATACCCCCTTGCAGAACAGAAGCGAGATTTTAAACATCAATTTCGCTTTCGTCAAGAGCTTTTGAATCGTTTTCTGAAGCGCTTCGAGGTTTCCTTGAAACATCGTTGCCCGATTCTGCGGCTCTTTGCGTGAGATTCGCTGCTCATTTGCGGCTATCTCGCGCTCCGTATTCAACGGAGCCCGAATACTACAAGAACTGCCGCGCGGGCGCTAGGGTCCGGGCGAAAAATTCTTCAAAAATTTTACTTTGCAGCCGAAATACCCTTCTCGATTCGACTCACCACCGCATCGCGGCCGAACAGCACGAGCACCGCATCGACCGAAGGCGTATGCGTGGTACCCGCCACGAGCAGGCGGGCCGGCATCGCGAGTTGCGGCATCTTGAGCTTGTGCGTGGCGAGCGTGGCCTTGAGCGCGGCCGAGACGCCCTCCTTCGTCCACTCCGCGCCGTTGAGCGCGGCGGCGAGATCGGCGAGCGCGGGGCGCACGGCTTCCGTGATGTGCTGGGCGAGCGCTTCGGCTTCCGGCTGCGGCTCGCGGTAGAACATCATCGCGCTCTCGGCGATCTCCTTGATCGTGTTCGCACGGTCCTTGAACAGCGCGACCACGCCTTCGAGCGACGGGCCCTTGGCGAGCGCGGCTTCGTCCACGCCGAGCGCGGCGAAGAACGGCTTCGAGAGCTCGGCGAGGCGCGCGCTGTCCACTTCCTTCAGGTAGTGGTTGTTGAGCCAGTTGAGCTTGTTGTGGTCGTACTGCGCGGGCGACTTACCCAGGTGCTCGAGATCGAACCACTCCACGAACTGCTCGCACGTGAACACTTCGGCATCGCCGTGCGACCAGCCCAGGCGCGCGAGATAGTTGAGCACCGCTTCCGGCAGATAGCCTGCGTCGCGATAGCCCATCACGCTCATCGCGCCGTGGCGCTTGCTCATCTTTTCACCCTGCTCGTTGAGCACCGTAGGCAGATGCGCGTAGACCGGCGGCTCGGCGCCGAGCGCGCGCAGGATGTTGATCTGGCGCGGCGTGTTGTTCACGTGGTCGTCGCCGCGAATCACATGCGTGATCTTCATGTCGACGTCGTCCACGACTACGCAGAAGTTGTAGGTCGGTGTGCCGTCCGGGCGCGCGATCACGAGGTCGTCGAGCTCTTCGTTCGAGATCTCCACGCGGCCCTTGACGGCGTCGTCCCATGCCACCACGCCCGTGAGCGGGTTACGGAAGCGCAGCACCGGCTGCACGCCCTCGGGCGGCGTGGGCAGCACCTTGCCCGGCTCCGGGCGCCACGTGCCGTCGTAGCGCGGCTTCTCGCCTGCGGCGCGCTGTCGCTCGCGCAGCGCGTCCAGCTCTTCGGTCGACATGTAGCACGGGTACACGAGGCCCTGCTCCTGCATCTGCTTGAGCACTTCGCGATAACGGTCCATGCGCTGCATCTGGTAGAACGGACCTTCGTCGAAATTCAGGCCGAGCCACTCCATGCCTTCAAGGATCGCATCGACCGATTCCGACGTCGAACGCTCGAGGTCGGTGTCTTCGATCCGCAGCACGAAGACACCCTTGTTGTGGCGCGCGAACGCCCACGGGTAAAGCGCGGAACGGATGTTGCCGAGGTGAATGAAGCCGGTCGGGCTCGGCGCGAAGCGGGTACGGACGACAGAGGTAGTCATGGGCGATTACTCGAAGACGATGCCATCCGGAGCGCGGCGCCGGCGATAAAAGCAGCGACGGCGGCGGATGGCCAGGGTTCGCGGCGCGTTCGGCCCGCGCGGCTAGCGCGAGAGCGCCGGGGCGCGCGCAGCCTCGCGCGCACGAACGGGAATCCGGAAAATTAGAGACCGGATTATACCCGCCATGCACCGCTTCGGCCTGGGGGGCGAGGCCCGCAGCGCATCCGGGCGCCCCGCTTCTCTCCTGCCAACGGCGCGCGCCCGCAAGCCGTCGAGCGCGTTGTCATCTGCCGTCACATCGCGGACACATCGCGTTACATGCACGACCTGCTAAACCGGCCGCGCTTTGCCTTATGATGTCGGCGCGCCGCCATCACGATGCGGCGTCGCGCGCGCAAATACAGATACTCGGCCGCCCGCGCGAGCAGACCGGGGTACCGCGCCGTTCCTTGCCGGACACGCCCGCGGACCGCATGGAGAACCTTCTTGAAGCAGTCATCGCCCTCGTTGAGCCGCCGGCACTTTTCGCTTGCGGCCGCCTCCACCGTCCTTGCCGCGTGCACGACCGCGGGCACGCAGACCGCCAGCGTCCCGCCGCCGGTCGCCACCGCACCCCCGCCGCCCGTCGCCAGGCCGACGCGCCCGATTCGCGTGGGCCTCGCGCTCGGCGGCGGCGCGGCGCGCGGCTTCGCGCATATCGGCGTGATCAAGGCGCTCGAGGCGCGCAACGTGCAAGTCGACTTCGTGGTCGGCACGAGTGCGGGCTCGGTCGTCGCGGCGCTTTACGCCTCGGGCATGAACGGTTTCGCGCTCAACAAGCTCGCGCTGACGATGGACGAAGCCTCGATCAGCGACTGGGCGATGCCGTTTCGCACGCGCGGCCTCCTGCAGGGCGTGGCGCTCCAGAACTATCTGAACACCACGCTGCGCGACCGGCCCATCGAGAAGATGGCGAAGCCGCTCGGCGTCGTCTCGACCGACCTGCGCACGGGCCAGCCCATCCTGTTCCAGCGCGGCAACACGGGCATTGCCGTGCGCGCGTCGTGCAGCATTCCGTCGATTTTCGAGCCCGTGAATATTGCGGGCCACGAATACGTGGATGGCGGCCTCGTGAGCCCCGTACCGGCCTCGTTCGCACACAAGATGGGCGCCGACTTCGTGATCGCCGTGGACATCTCGGCGCGCCCGGAAACGGCCTCGACGCTGAGCCAGTTCGACGTGCTGATGCAGACCTTCACGATCATGGGCCAGACGATCAAGACCTACGAGCTCGACAAATACGCCGATGTCGTGATCCGCCCGAACCTCAACGCGATGTCGAGCAGCGATTTCACGCAGCGCAACGCCGCGATTCTCGCGGGCGAGGAAGCGGGCGCGCGCATCATGCCGGAGCTCGAGCGCAAGCTCGCCGTGGCGCGCCTGACGGCCTGAGCACTTGACCTGAGCGCCCCTTCGGCGGGCGCACGAGCGCAACAAACGCAAAAAGCCCGCTTCGCAAGAAGCAGGCTTTTTTGTTCGCTACAAAACCCCGATCAGTTGCCGCCGTTGCCGTCGAACTGTGCGCTCACGCGCTTGAGGCTTTGCTGCTGGTCCGGCGTGAACGACGTTTCGATACGGCGTGCACCCGTGAAGCGCTTTTCCCAGTAGCCGTCGTCGAGGTCGTCGACGCGGATCGTGCTGCCCGTGGACGGCGAATGCACGAACTTGTTGTCGCCGATGTAGATGCCGACGTGCGAGAACGTGCGGCGCATCGTGTTGAAGAACACGAGGTCGCCCGGCTTCAGGTTGCTCATGCTGACCTTCTCGCCCACGCGGCTCATTTCCTCGGCGCGGCGCGGCAGCGACATGCCGAGCGTGTCCTGGAACACGTAACGCACGAAGCCGCTGCAGTCGAGGCCGGAGTCGGGCGTGTTGCCGCCCCAGCGGTAGCGCACGCCAATCATGTTGAGTGCGCCGACAACGACGTCGCCGGCTTTGCCGGCCATGCCGGAAAGGAACGCCTTGGCGCCGCCTTCGGACGGGGCCGGAGCCGCCGCCGGGGTCGCCTGGTTGGCATTCTGGAGTGCGCTCTGCACTGCGGGGATGGACTGCAAATTCGCCGGGTTGCTCGGCGAAAATGAGGCATTCTGGTTAAAGCTGCTTACTTCGTCGGCGAACGCGCCGGGAGCTGCGGCCATCAGTACGCCGATGAACATCCCGGCGACGACGCGCGTGCAAGCCTGGGTCAGGTATCGGTGCTGCATTGGTCGGTAGAAATTGCCCGTAAATCAGGGAGTTAGTAGAAAAGTTTGGACGATACTAGCCAGTAAGTATTTGTGTGTCAAAACAAATAGAAAAATTCAATCGCGACATTCACCTCATTGGTGAATTTCACCGAAATTCACTCTAAAGTTCCGCCAAAGCCTAGCGATCAAAGGCAGCTTTCAACAATTTCCGGGTGTAAGGATGGGTCGGGTTATCGAAGATATTCGCGACCTCTCCTGCCTCGACAATCGCCCCGTTCTGCATCACCACCACCCGGTGCGCCATTGCGCCGATCACCTCCAGGTCGTGGCTGATGAACACGTAGCCCAGGTTGTACTTGCGTTGCAAATCCGTCAACAATCGCAACACCTGTTGCTGGATCGACACGTCGAGCGCGCTGGTCGGTTCGTCGAGCACGATCACGCGCGGCTCCAGCACCAGCGTGCGCGCAATGGCGATACGCTGACGCTGGCCGCCCGAAAACTCGTGCGGGTATCGTTGCAAGGCGGTGCGATCGAGGCCCACTTCACGCAGCACACCGACTACGCGCTTGCGCCGCTCCTCGCTGGGAAGATCGGGCCGATGCAGCACGAGCCCCTCCCCCACGATGCGCTCGATGGTCTGGCGCGGAGAAAGCGAACTGAACGGGTCCTGAAAGACAACCTGCAGATGTGAGCGCAACGACAGCCTGTCGTGCCCCCGATAGCTCGCGATCGGCCGCCCCTGGAACTCGACGACGCCGCCCGCGGTTCGCTGCAACCCCAACATCGCCATCGCCAGCGTCGTTTTGCCCGATCCGGATTCGCCGACAATGCCGAGCGTCTCGCCCTGGCGCACCGCAATGTTCGCGTCGTTCACGGCGCGATAGCGCCCCTTTTGCCACCAGCCGCGAAAACCCGGCAACTTCGTTGCGAAGTCGACGATCACGTCCTTCGCCTGCAACAGGACCGGCGCGATCGGCAGGACGGGCAGCACGTGGCGCTCGGGCCGGCTCGCGATGAGCCGTTGCGTGTACGGGTGTTGCGGCGCCTCGAAAATCTGCTCGACGCTGCCCGACTCCACGAGTCTGCCCTTTTCCATCACGGCCACGCGCTGCGCGAAGCGGCGCACGAGGTTCAGGTCGTGCGTGATGAGCAGCACCGACATGCCTCCGCCACGATTGCGCTCCACCTCGTCGCGCTGCAATTCAAGCAGCAGATCGACGATCTGGCCGCGGATCGTGACGTCGAGCGCCGTGGTCGGCTCGTCGGCGAGCAAAAGGCGCGGACGGCACGCAAGCGCCATCGCGATCATCACGCGCTGGCGCTGGCCGCCCGAGAGCTGATGCGGATAGCTCGACACGCGCCGCCGCGCTTCGGTAATGCCCGTGCGCTCGAGCAAGCCCACAGCCTGCTCGTAGGCCGCTTTCTTCGAGACGCCGTCGTGCAGCACGATGGTTTCCGCGATTTGCTCGCCGACCGTGTAGAGCGGATTGAGCGCCGTCATCGGCTCCTGGAAGATCATCGCGACGTCGTTGCCGCGCAGACCGCGCATCGCGCGCTCGCTCTTCGCGAGCAGATCGTCGCCGTCGAGGCGGATCGCTCCGCTGATCCGCGCGTCTTGCAGGAGGCGCAGAACCGCGAGCGCGGTGACGGTCTTTCCCGAGCCCGACTCGCCGACGAGCGCCACGCGCTCGCCGCGCCCAATCGCGAGCGTGACGTCGTCGACGGCAACCGTCTCCTCAAAGCGCACGCTCAGGTGTTCGATCGAGAGGAGCGGCGCGGCTGCGTCCTGAGGCACGGCGCTCACTGGTTGCCTCCGGCCTTCATGGCGTCGGAAATGCGCGTGTCGAGCGCGTTGCGTAGCGCGTCGCCGATGAAGGTGAGCAGCAGCAGCGTCGCCACGAGCACGCCGAAGGTCGAGAGCGCGATCCACCATGCGTCGAGATTGCGCTTGCCCTGCGCGAGCAGCTCACCGAGGCTCGGCGTGGGAGCGGGCACGCCAAGGCCCAGGAAGTCGAGACTCGTGAGCGCGAGAATCGCGCCGCTCATGCGAAACGGCAGGAAGGTGATGACGGGCGTGAGGCTATTGGGCAGCACGTGATGGCAGATGATCTGCCAGTTCGACAGGCCCATTGCGCGCGCGGCGAGCACATAGTCCTGGTTGCGGTTGCGCAGGAATTCGGCGCGCACATAGTCGGACAGTCCGATCCAGCCGAACAGCGAAAGCAGCACGATCAGCAGCACGAAGCCCGGTTCGAAGATCGCCGCGAAAATAATCAGCAGATAAAGCTCCGGGAGCGAGCTCCAGATCTCGATGAGACGCTGCCCGAAGATATCGACCTTGCCACCGAAGTACCCTTGCACCGCGCCCGCCAGCACGCCGAGCAGCGTGCCGATGGCAGTCAGCACGAGCGCGAACTCCACCGACACGCGAAAACCATAGAGCAAGCGGGCAAACAGGTCGCGGCCGCTCTCGTCGGTGCCGAGCCAGTTCTGGCGCGACGGCGGCGCGGGGTTCGGCACTTTCGCGAAGTAGTTGAGCGTGTCGTAGTAGTACGGGTTCGGCGGATAGATCGCGAAGTTGCCCGGCGCGTCGAAGCGGTGGCGAATGTACGGATCGAGGTAGTCGGCAGGCGTCGGGAAATCGCCGCCGAACGCGGTTTCCGGATAGTCCTTGAACAACGGGAAATACAGGTGCCCCTCGTAGCGCACGACGATCGGCTTGTCGTTGCACCAGAGCGGACCCGCGAGACTCGCCGCGAATGCAACGAGAAACACGATCAGGCTCCAGTAGCCAAGACGCTGCTGCTTGAAACGCAGCCACACACGGCGGGCCGGTGTGGGCGACTTGAAGGCGCGCACGCTCTCGGTACGCAGTTCGGGCTCGGCGCCAGCGCGGACTCGGTTCAACTCAGCGCTCCAGTTGTTCGAATTGGATGCGGGGATCGACCCACACGTAGCACAGATCGGAAATCAGCTTGGTTAGCAGTCCGATCAACGTGAAGAGGTAAAGCGTGCCAAGCACGACTGGATAATCGCGCCGCACGACGGATTCGTACGAAAGCAGACCGAGTCCGTCGAGCGAGAAAAGCGTTTCGATCAGCAGGCTGCCGGTGAAGAACGCGCCGATGAACGCCGCCGGAAACCCCACCACGAGCGGCAGCAACGCGTTGCGAAATACATGCTTCCAGAGCACGGTGCGCTCCGAGAGCCCTTTCGCGCGCGCGGTCAGCACGTACTGGCGGCGGATCTCTTCGAGAAAGGCGTTCTTGGTCAGCATGGTCGTAACGGCGAAACTGCCCACGACCGAGGCCGTCACGGGCAGCGTGATGTGCCAGAGATAGTCGAGAATCTTGCCGCCGAGCGAGAGCGTGTCCCAGTTGTCAGACGTGAGATTGCGCAGCGGGAAGAGCTGCAGGAACGAGCCGCCGCCAAACAGCACGAGCAGCAGGACGCCCAGCACGAAGCCCGGAATCGCGTAACCGACGAGCACGACCAGACTCGTCACGAGGTCGAACCGCGAGCCGTTGCGCACCGCCTTCGCGATGCCCAACGGCACCGATATCAGATACGTGAGAAAGAAGGTCCAGAGGCCAATGCTGATCGAAACCGGCAGCTTGGAAATAATCAGCGACCACACGCTCTGGTGATGGAAATAGCTCTGTCCGAGATCGAAGCGCGCAAAGCGCCCGAGCATCAGGAAATAGCGTTGCAGCGGCGGCTTGTCGAAGCCGTACAGCTGCTTGAGCTGCGCGATCTGCTGCGCGTCCACGCCCGAATGTGCGCGCATGCCGAATGGCATGCCCTGCTCCGCGCCCCGCCGCAATTCGCGCACCGCCTGTTCGACGGGGCCGCCCGGCACGAACTGGATCACGCCGAAGGTCAGCGTGAGCACGCCGAGCAGCGTCGGGATCATCAGCAGCAGGCGTTTGACGATGTAGCTCCACATGATTTCGATGCTTTCCGTCGTGTCCGTTGTCAATGACCGGCCGTTTGTGGCGCGGGCTGCGGCTTGAACCACCACGTCGAGATGATCCAGTCGTTTGCGCCATAGTACAGCGGCAATTTCGCCGGATACGCCAGCGTGTTCTTGAACGCCACGCGGTGCGTCGCGCTGTACCACTGCGGCACCACATAGTAGCCGTGCATCAGCACCCGGTCGAGCGCATGCGTGGCGTCGAGCAGTTGCTGGAGCGTCTGTGCCTGCGTGAGCGCCTTGAGGATCGCATCGACGGCCGGCGACTTCAGGCCGAGCAGATTGCCCGAGCCCGGCTCGTCGGCGGCCTTGCTGCCGAAGCGGTCGACCTGTTCCGCGCCCGGCACCTGGACGTCGGGGAACTTGATGGTCGTCATGTCGAAGTCGAAGGCGTCGAGCCGCTTCTGGTAAAGCGCGAAGTCGACCGAGCGATAGTTCACCTGGATGCCAAGGCGCCTGAGCGCCTGCGTGTACTGCGCCATGATCGGCGCCCACTGCGCCGAAGCACTCGTGTCGTCGAGCACCTCGAACGTGAACGGCTCGCCCTTCGCATTGCGCAGCGCGCCGTCGCGATAGGTCCAGCCGGCGTCAGCCAGAAGCGCGCGCGCCTTGAGCAAATTCGCACGTAGCGATCCTGGCGGGGTCGTATCGGGCTGCAAGGGCGGCGGCCCGAACACGGCGGGATCGAGCGACTTGCGCCACGGCTCGAGCAAGGCAAGCTCGCCGGGCGACGGCGGCCCCTTTGCCTGCAGCTGCGTGTTCGCGAACCAGCTGTCGATGCGACGGTACTGGCTATAGAACAGCATGCGGTTGAGCCACGGGAAGTCGAGCGCGAGGTCGAGGGCACGGCGCACGCGCACATCCTGGAACACGGGCCTGCGCAAATTCATGACGAAGCCCTGCATACCGGTGCCGTTGTGCTGAGGGAACTCGCGCTTGACGAGCTCGCCGCTGTCGAAGCGCTTGCCGACATCGCGCCGCACCCAGTTGCGCGCGACGTATTCGACGAGCGCGTCGTACTCGCCCGCCTTGAAGGCCTCGAGGCGCGCCACGTCATCCGAATAGAGCTTGTAGGTGATGCGCTCGAAGTTGTTGGTGCCCACGCGCACCGGCAGGTCCTTGCCCCAGTAGTTGGGGTCGAGCTTGTAAGTGATCGTGCGGCCGTTCGAGTAGCGGTCGATCACATACGGGCCGCTGCCGATCGGTTGCTCGAACGCGAGCTGATCGAAGGCGATGCGGCTGCCGTCCGGGCGCAAACCCCACTTGTGCGAAAACACCGGCATGCCGCCCGCGATGAGCGGCAGCTCGCGGTTGTTGCTGCGGAACTCGAAGCGGATCGTCGCCGGATCGACCACCACCGCGCGCGTGATCTCGCTGAAATACGCCTGCATGGAGGGCGCGGCCTGGCGGCTCTTGAGGGTGTCGAGCGAGAACTTGACGTCTTCGGCTGTCACCGGGTCGCCGTTCGAGAAGCGTGCCTTCGGGTTGATGTGAAATGTCACCGAAAGCGCGTCGGGCGCGATGCGGATATCGTCGGCGAGCAAACCGTAGGCCGAAGCCACTTCGTCGAGGCTGCCCGTCGTGAGGCTCTCGAACAGCATGCCGAGCCCCGGCGCCGCGTTGCCGCGCAGCGTGAACGGGTTGAACTTGTCGAAGCTCGTGAGGCGGTCGGGATTGGCGAGGACGAGCGTGCCGCCCTTGGGCGCATCCGGATTCACGTAGTCGAAGTGCGCGAATCCTTGCGGATATTTGGGCTCGCCGTACTGCGCGATGGCGTAGACCGCGTGCGCGCTCGGCATGGCCATCAGCCCGAATGAAAGCGCCAGACCCATCGCCGCCAGTCTTTTGCCGAGCGCGAGCCGAGCCGCAGGAACGGTTGCCCCAAGCGCGCCGAGCGCCGTCCTGCCTCGCGTTCCTGTCGTCATAGATCGGTAATTGTCCGGGCTGCCTTGTCAGTTGTGAGAGAATTCTACCCAAACCACGCGGCGCCGCCCCCACAGGCGCTGGCGCATTGACCTGATTTAGGAGAATTCATGGGCTTCCTCGCTGGCAAACGCATCCTGTTGACCGGCCTGCTGTCGAACCGTTCGATCGCGTACGGCATTGCGCAGGCATGCAAGCGCGAAGGCGCGGAACTGGCGTTCACGTACGTCGGCGACCGCTTCAAGGACCGTATCACCGAGTTCGCGCAGGAGTTCGGCAGCAACCTCGTGTTCCCCTGCGATGTGGCCGACGACGCGCAAATCGAAGCGCTCTTCACGGACCTCAAGCAACACTGGGACACGCTCGACGGCCTCGTCCACTCGATCGGCTTCGCGCCGCGCGAGGCGATCGCGGGTGACTTCCTCGACGGCATGACGCGCGAGAACTTCCGCATTGCGCACGATATTTCGGCATACAGCTTCCCGGCGCTCGCCAAGGCCGCCAAGCCGATGCTCGCCCAGAACGCCTCGCTGCTGACGCTGACTTATCTCGGCGCAGAGCGCGCGATTCCGAACTACAACACCATGGGCGTCGCGAAAGCCGCACTCGAGGCGAGCGTGCGTTATCTCGCGGTGGCGCTCGGTGCGCAAGGCGTGCGCGTGAACGGCATCTCCGCGGGCCCGATCAAGACGCTCGCGGCAAGCGGCATCAAGGGCTTTGGCAAGATCCTCGATTTCGTCGAGCAGAACGCCCCGCTGCAGCGTAACGTGACCATCGAGCAGGTCGGCAACTCCGCCGCATTCCTGCTCTCCGATCTGGCAGCCGGCGTGACCGCCGAGATCATGCACGTCGACTCGGGCTTCAACGCCGTGGTTGGCGGCATGGCCGGTCTCGAGTAAGCCTCTCTTCGCGTTGCGTGCGCGTCGTTGCGCGCGCAACGGCAAAAATGCAAAAGCCGCCCACTGGGCGGCTTTTCTTTTGGCGCGGCACTTGGTGTGCGACGCGCGCCGTGTCACGCGCATCACGCCGGCACCGAGCCTCGCAGCTTAGTGCCAGTGCCCCGGAGGCCCGCCGTGGTCGCGGTCGTAATGGCCACGGCCGGGACCGCCATAGCCGCCGTGGTGGCGATACCAGTCGTCGCGCCCCCAGTAGCGGCGGCCGTCCCAGTAACGATCGCCGTGCCAGCCGATGACGATGGCCGGCGGCACCGCATAAACAGGCGCCGGCTGATAGACGACCGGCGGCGGCGGCGGCGCGTAGACCGGTTGCGGAGCGACATAAACCGGGGCCGGAATACCGATGTTGACACCAACGCTCACGCCAGCCATAGCAACGCTCGATGCGCCGATAGCCACGCCCCCGAGCAGCATTGCAACAACACGTGGGAACTTCATGGACTCACCTTTCGGGTTTGATGTTTTGTTGAAGCCAATATAACGCACGGCTTTCGCCCGCGTATTTCAAACTTGTAATAACTGATGCACAAACCTGGCCTGCGTTCGATGTCGTTACGTCTCGTTACACCGGTGCCCGCTTGAGCGACGCGGCGAACGATGGCGCAGCGGAGGATATCACCGCTGGCGACAAAGCGTGCGGACCGCAACAGGGTTTTGGGCTCACGCACGCGCAGCACGCAGCGATATCGCTGCGCGGCTGCCGCACTCACGCCACAAACTTCACTTCATTCGCATTACGAATGACTTTCCGCGCGCCTCACTCTCCCACGAAGTGTTGCGCACGAAATGTATTAACGGCATATCCACGAAAATATTGACCGCGTTCACCAGGGTTTTGCGCATGCCGGAGATGCCTATGCAGTCCTAAGCGAGTGGATCAGAAGATCGGAGATCAATGGCGAGGCAAGCAGGACAACTCGAGGCGGCAATAGCCGCGCCGTTCGAACACCGGCTTTTCGCGTGGCGGGAGCCCAAAAAACAAAAACCCCGCAAGCCGAGACTTGCGGGGTTTCGCCGCCATGACTGGCGGAGACGGAGGGATTCGAACCCTCGATCCAGGTTTTGGCCCAGATGCTCCCTTAGCAGGGGAGTGCCTTCGACCTCTCGGCCACGTCTCCCGAAAACTTCGTTCGCGCCAGGGAGGCAGCGCAACGAAGCCAAGATAATAGCGGGTTAGCGCCTTCCGGTCAATTCATACGACGCTTTTTTGCAAAGTTTTTTCTGCAAGCGCACAACGAACGTCGTGCGCAGCATCGCAAACCGGAATCGAGCGGAAAAACCGCGTCACACCCTCGTCACACAATTCAAACGCCGCGCAAAGGCCACGCAAAAACAGCGCGATTTATGCGTGCTCGAGGTCGAACGCCTTGTGCAGCGCGCGCACCGCCAGTTCCATGTACTTCTCGTCGATCAGCACCGAGATCTTGATTTCCGAGGTCGAGATCATCTGGATGTTGATGCCCTCTTCCGAGAGCGTGCGGAACATCTTGCTCGCCACGCCCACGTGCGAGCGCATGCCCACGCCGACCACCGACACCTTCGACACCTTCGCGTCGCCGAGCACCTGCTCCGCGCTCACGTGGCCCTTCACCTGGTTGTTCAGCACGTCGATGGCGCGCTGATAGTCGCCGCGGGGCACCGTGAACGTGAAGTCCGTCTTGCCGGCCACGCTCTGGTTCTGGATGATCATGTCGACGTCGATGTTCGCATCCGCCACGGGGCCGAGGATCTGATACGCGATGCCCGGCTTGTCGGGCACGCCCATCACGATGATGCGGGCCTCGTCGCGCTGGAACGCGATACCCGAGATGACTGCTTTTTCCATGGTCTCGTCTTCTTCAAAAGTAATCAGGGTGCCCGAGGACATTTCCTCGTCGAGGTTCATCATCGGGTCGGTCAGGCTGGAGAGCACACGCGTCTTCACCTGATACTTGCCCGCGAATTCCACCGAGCGGATCTGCAGCACTTTCGAGCCGAGGCTGGCCATTTCCAGCATCTCTTCGAACGTAATGCGGTCGAGACGGCGTGCGTCGTCGACCACACGCGGGTCGGTCGTATAGACGCCGTCGACGTCCGTATAGATCAGGCATTCGTCGGCCTTCAGCGCCGCTGCGACTGCAACCGCCGACGTGTCCGAGCCGCCGCGGCCGAGCGTGGTGATATGGCCTTCCGGGTCGATCCCCTGGAAGCCCGTGATCACGACCACCTTGCCGTCGTCGAGATCGGCCAGCACGCGCTCGCCGTCGATGTCGTTGATGCGGGCCTTGGTGAACGAGCTGTCGGTTTTGACCGGCACTTGCCAGCCGGTGTAGCTGATAGCGTCGACGCCGGCTTCCTGCAGGGCGATCGACAGGAGGCCGACGCTCACCTGCTCACCGGTCGACGCAATCATGTCGAGCTCGCGCGGGCTGGGCTGCGGCGAAATTTCTTTCGCGAGACCGAGCAGACGATTGGTTTCGCCGGACATCGCCGACGGCACGACGACCATCTTGTGGCCGGCCTTGTGCCATTTGGCGACGCGCTTGGCGACGTTCTTGATGCGCTCGACGGAGCCCATCGAGGTGCCGCCGTATTTGTGTACGATGAGTGCCATTGTCGTTCTGAACTGGAGATGTTACCGCGCTGGCGCGCTGAAGAACTGGGCCGCCCGGACGCTTGGGGCCACGGCGGCGGCTTCAGCGCGTGCAGCACGCGCGGGTTTTGCCTCAGGGGCGCGAAGGCCGGCGCATCGTATCCATATCGTGCGATACGTATCGATACGCGCTGGTGCCTTGCACTCGCGCCCTGCCCGCATGCCGCTACGACGTCCCTGCAACCGTCGGATACCGCTCGAAGGAAATCGCGCCTTCACGGCGTACGCCATTTTTGACGGCGTTCGTGCATATGCCGCTTTTGACGGCGTCCGTGAACGCGAAAAAGCGGGCTGGACAAACGACTTACACTACCCGATTGACGCCAAAATTACAAGACAGAACAAGCTTGCGGATGCCGAAAAAGGCTTGTGCGGCAAGGATTTGCGGGGGAACGATCGCCATTCCATCGGCGAACTGGACGGTGACTTTGGGCGCGACTTCAGGCGATCAGCCAATCTTCGCGCCATTCGATGCGACGCCAGGCCGCGCCAGGCTCGTCAGGCAGTGCAGCGAAGGCCGACCGGTTCACGCCGATACGGGGCACGAACAGCAAGGTCTCGGCCACAAAGAGCAACGGCACGTCGCGCTCCCATGCGGGCACGCCGCGCGTCTGGAACAGGTTCTTGAGCGTGCGGCTCACGTTTGCGGCTTCGTCGCGCAAGCGCTCGCCGCCGCTGCGCGCGCGCGCGACGAGCGGCGCGCTCGCGAGCACGCGCTCGGGAACGGCGTCGGCGTCGTCGGGGGCGGCGGGCGCGAAAATATAGGTCCCGCGCCATGATGACAAGCGCCAGACTTCCTCTCCGCGCCAGGTCAACGACACCGGCGGGCGCGCATGAGCGGCGCCCTCGCCTGCGCGTTCGTCGCGCGCACGCACGGCTCCCCACGAGACGATGCCGCGATACGAGCGCAAGCGGTGTCCGGCGTGATCGACGCGCAACGCGTGGCCGCTCACGTCATCGCGTGCAACCTCGCGCAACTGCCGCAACATATCCGCAAGCCGCGCAGTCGATGCCGCCGGCAGGCCAAGCGAGCGCATCCAGTAACGGAGCAAGTTGAGCGCGCGCGCATCGTCGAGCGTGAGCAGCGCGGTCTGTGAAAGCGCGTGATCGCCCTCGCGTCCAGCGTCGCGCAAATCGATACGCGCGAGATCGTCGAGCAGACGCTGCGAAGAAGCCGCATGCGCCGCCGTGCGTGCAAGCGCATCGCGATAACCGGGAAAATGGGCCGAGAGCGCCGGCATCACGTCGTGACGCAAGGCGTTGCGCGCGTAGCGCGTGTCGTCATTCGATTCGTCGTCGATCCAGTGCAGGCCGTGCGCGCGCGCATAGCGCTCCAGTTGCGTGCGCAACAACGCGAGCAGCGGGCGCATGCGCACCACGCCATTCACGCTCGCACGTGCGGGCGCCATCGCCGCGAGCCCCGCGAGCCCGGCGCCGCGCAGCAACTGCAACAGCACCGTTTCCGCCTGATCGTCCGCATGCTGCGCGAGCCAGAGCGCCTGCACGCCGTGCGCCGCGCACATCGCGTCCAGCGCGCGGTAGCGGGCGTCGCGGGCAGCCGCCTCGACGCCGGCCGCGTCGTCGCGCGCCAACTCCACACGCCTCGCGTCGAATGTCACGCCATAGGCGCGCGCGGTCGCCTCGCAATGGGCGAGCCATGCGTCGGCATTCGGGCTCAGGCCGTGATGGACATGCAGCGCGACGAGACGGGCCGCCCCGGCCACCCGCACCGCGGCGTCCAGCAGCACGGACGAGTCGAGCCCGCCGCTATACGCGATCGCGATGCGTGCGTCGTCGGCAAGCGTGGAAAGCACAACGCCGAGCGCATCGAGAACGATGCGCCCGGCGTCGGATTCGGGATGGTCGGTCACAGCACGACCGCAGACGTCGAGGAACGTTGACGTCGCGCGCCTTATGCGCCCGGCGTCGTTTCCTTGAACTTGCCGTAGGCCATCAGGCGCTCGAACCGGCGCTGCTTCAGGTCGGCGATGCTCATGCCCTGGAACTGGCGCAGCGAATCGGCGAGCGCGCGGCGCAGCAGCGCGGCCATGCCCTTCGGGTCGCGATGCGCGCCGCCGAGCGGCTCGTTCACGATCTTGTCGATGAGGCCCAGCGCCTTGAGGCGGTGCGCCGTGAGGCCCAGCGCTTCGGCGGCTTCCGGCGCCTTCGCGGCGCTCTTCCAGAGAATCGACGCGCAGCCTTCCGGCGAGATCACCGAGTAGGTCGAGAACTGCAGCATCATGACGGTATCGGCCACGGCCACGGCGAGCGCGCCGCCCGAACCGCCTTCGCCGATGATCGTCGTGATGATCGGCGTCTTGAGTTCGGCCATCACGTAGAGATTGCGGCCGATGGCTTCCGACTGGCCGCGCTCTTCCGCGCCAATGCCCGGGTACGCACCCGGCGTGTCGACGAACGTGAAGATGGGCAGGCCGAATTTTTCGGCGAGGCGCATCAGGCGCTCGGCCTTGCGATAGCCTTCCGGCCGCGGCATGCCGAAGTTGCGCGCGGCGCGCTCCTTCGTGTCACGGCCCTTCTGATGGCCGATCACCATGCAGGCCTGGCCATTGAAGCGCGCGAGGCCGCCGACGACGGAAAGGTCGTCCGCGAACGAGCGGTCGCCATGGAGTTCGTGAAAATCGGTAAACAGCTCGTGCACGTAATCGAGCGTGTACGGACGCTGCGGATGACGCGCGATCTGCGAAACCTGCCACGGGCTCAGGTTCGCATAGAGGTCCTTCGTGAGCTGCTGGCTCTTCTTCGACAGCCGCTCGATTTCTTCCGAAATATCGACGGCCGAATCGTCCTGAACGAAGCGCAGTTCTTCGATCTTCGCTTCCAGTTCAGCGATCGGCTGTTCGAAATCCAGAAACGTGGTCTTCATGTGTGGGAATCCTTCACTTTGCGGCAGCGCGTATTCTAACCGCGCCAGCCCGCGCCGAAATCGGCTAAGAACTATCGATTTCTTCGATCGATAGCATTCTTCTTAGTAACTGACGACTGCCCCGGGCCTCACGACGGCTCGAGGCTGCGCCACATATACCAGGTCGCGACCGTACGCCACGGCTCCCAGTTGGCCGCGACTTCGCGCGCCTCGCTGCGCGTGACCGGCTCGCCACTGAAATAGTTGAGGCTGATCGCGCGGATCAGGCCCAGATCGTCGAGCGGCAGCACATTCGGACGAGCGAGATTGAAGATCAGGAACATCTCGGCGGTCCAGCGGCCAATGCCGCGAATCGCCGTGAGCTCCGCGATCACGTCTTCGTCGTCCATCGACGTCCACTTGCCGACGTGCAGCGCACCCGAGACGAAATGCTGCGCGAGATCGAGGATGTATTCCGTCTTGCGTTTCGAGAGGCCGCACGCCGCGAGCTTTTCGTGACCGAGCTTCAGGAACTGCTGCGGCATGAGCTTCGGACACGCGGCTTCCACACGCTGCCAAAGCGCCTGCGCCGCCGCCGTCGAAATCTGCTGGCCGACCACCGAGCGCGCGAGCGTGACGAACGGATCGTCGCGGCTCAACAAATGCACGGGGCCGAACTTCGGAATCAGCTTCTTGAGAATGCGGTCGCGCTTGACGAGGTCCGCGCAGGCCTTGTCCCAATAGTCGGGACGCTGCACCTCGAACTCGAGATCGCCCAGCGCGTTCGCCGCGGGCTCCACGGCTTCGAGCGCCGCCGGACCATTGGAGAGCGCGGCCTCGATTGCCGCGCCGTCGATCACCTCGTGCGAGCCGGACGCGCCGTTGGTTTTCCCACGCGCCGTCTTCGCAGCCGCCTTTGTCGCTGCCTTGCCGCCCGCTCCGTTGAGCGCACGCTTTGCACCTGCGGGTGCGCCCGCAGTTCCGCCCGTTAGCGACGCAGACCGCCTGGTCTGCGTCTTCGTGGCCGTTGCCATCCTGCCTCCTGCCTCGCGAATCGATCAGTGGAAACTGGACAGCCCGCTTACACGCGGCGCCACTCGGTCAACCCGCCCGGTTTGTCTTCGAGCGCGACACCGGCTTCGAGCAGTTCGGCCCGAATCCGGTCCGCCTCCGCATATTGCTTCGCCTGCTTGGCCGCCGTGCGCGCCGCGATCTTCGCTTCGATCGCTGCCACGTCGAGCGCACCTGCATCTTGTGCGCCCGCGGCCTGTTGCAGGAACACGCGCGGCTCGCGCACGAGCAGCCCGATCACACGTGCGAGGCACTGCAACTGACGCGCGAGCACTGCGTCGCGCGTACGGTTCACCTCGCTCGCGAGTTCGAACAGCGCGGCGATCGCCACCGGCGTGTTGAAGTCGTCGTTCATTGCCGCACGAAAACGCTGCGCGTACGGTTCATTCCAGTCAAGCTCGCCCGCGTCCGGCGTCACGTCCTTCAACGCCGTGTAAAGACGCGTGAGCGCGTTGCGCGCGTCGTCGAGGTGCACGTCGCTGTAATGCAGCGGCGAGCGGTAATGCGCGCGCGCCATGAAGAAGCGCACCACTTCGGCATCGTACTTCGCCAGCACTTCGCGGATCGTGAAGAAGTTGCCGAGCGACTTCGACATCTTCTCGTTGTCGATATTCACGAAGCCGTTATGCATCCACGTATTGACGAACGTCTTGCCGGTCGCGCCTTCGCTCTGTGCAATCTCGTTCTCGTGGTGCGGAAACTGCAGGTCCTGGCCGCCGCCATGAATGTCGAAGTGCTCGCCGAGCAACGTGCAGCCCATGGCCGAGCATTCGATATGCCAGCCCGGACGCCCGCGCCCATACTTCGAGTCCCAGCTCGTGTCGGCCGGCTCTTGCGGTTTTGCCTGTTTCCACAGTACGAAGTCAAGCGGATCCTGCTTGGCATCGTTCGTCGCCACACGTTCGCCCGCGCGCAAGTCTTCGATCGACTTGCCCGAGAGCGCGCCATAGTTCGCGAACTTGCGCACCGCGTAGTTCACGTCGCCGTCCGCACCCTGGTAAGCGTAGCCGTTGCGCTCGAGCTTGCCGATCATGTCGAGCATCTGCGGGATGTACTGCGTCGCGCGCGGCTCATGATCGGGACGCTCGATGCCGAGCGCGTCCGCGTCTTCGTGCAGCGCCGCGATGAAACGGTCGGTAAGCTGCTTGATCGTCTCGCCGTTTTCTACCGCGCGACGAATGATCTTGTCATCGATATCGGTAATGTTGCGCACGTAGGTCACGTTGTAGCCGAGCGCGCGCAGCCAGCGTTGCACGATATCGAACACCACCATCACACGCGCATGCCCGACATGACAATAGTCGTACACCGTCATCCCGCAGACGTACATACGCACGACGCCGGGCTCGAGTGGCACGAAATTTTGCTTGTCACGCGCGAGCGTGTTGTAGATGCGCAGTGATTCCATAAAGGCGATGGATACGTGGGTCGAAAGAAATCCGCGGCGGCGCCGACCGCAGCCAGCGGGTGATGCCCGCATTGCTCAGGCTGCTATCTGTCGGCGTCCGGACTGCAACCAGGTTGCTATCGGGGCGGAGACGACCACGAGTGGCGTTGGAAAGCCCGGCGACTCGCGCAAGCGCCCGAAATGCGAATGAAACGGGCGAGGGACAAAGCGCGCGACGAAAACGCACAGACCTTTTGTTAGAATGGCTCGGAGTATAACACCGCGACCTCACCCTATGAAACCTTCCAGCGGCCGCGCGCCCCGTGCTGCGACCCTTGCCGCGTCGGCTCTCTCGAGCGTCGCGATCGTGCTGTGCAGTGTCGGCATCGCGCATGCCGCGCCACCGGCGACCTCCGACGCGACGCCCGGCGCCGACGCCGCGATCAGCCAGCACGACTGGGCTGGCGCGCTCAGCCAGCTCGACGCACGCATCAAGACGAACCCGCGCGACGTGCAGGCGAAGTTCAAGCGCGCGACCATTCTCGCGCGCCTGAACCGCGACGACGACGCGATCGAGGCGTTCACCGAACTCACGCAGCTCTACCCCGAGTTGCCCGAGCCTTACAACAATCTCGCGGCGCTTTACGCGAAGCATGGCCGCTACGACGAGGCGCGCGTCGCGCTCGAAACTGCGGTGAAGGCGAACCCGTCGTACGGACTCGCGTGGGAAAATCTCGGCGACCTGTATCTGCGTCTGGCCGACGCGTCATACCGCCGCGCGCAAACGCTTGGCCACGCAAGCGGCACCACGCAGCAGCGCCAGGCCGACATCGCGAAGATCATCTCGCCGCCGCCCGCGCAGAAGAAACCGAGCGCCGCGGCGGCAGAAGGCGCATCGGAAGCGAGCCCGTCGGCCGTCGTGCCCGCGCTCAGCAACCCCGCGTACCAGTTCGGCGGCTCGACGGGGTCGCTCGCGATGCCGCCTTTTGTGGCGCCATCGAACTAACACATGGCGCGCAGCCTGCGCGCCGCGACACGTTTTTCCCGCACTTCCGAGGATACTCATGAAATGGTTGATGTTGGCGCTCGGCAGCGCCGCCCTGATCGCGAACGCACCCGCCTTTGCGCAAAACGGCCAGCCGGCCGCCGCGCATCCGCAAGTGCTCTTCAAGACCAGTGAAGGCGACATTCGCGTCGAGCTCTATCCGGAGAAAGCGCCGAAGACCGTCGACAATTTCCTGCAGTACGTGAAGGCTGGCCAGTACAACGGCACAATCTTTCATCGCGTGATTCGCGGCTTCATGATCCAGGGCGGCGGCTACACGCAAAGCTTCGTCGAGAAGCCCACGCGCGCCCCGATCGCGCTCGAGAGCAGGAACGGCCTGAAGAATCTCACGGGCACGATCGCGATGGCGCGCACGAGCGACCCGAATTCGGCCACCGCGCAGTTCTTCATCAACACGGTCGACAACGCCGGCCTCGACTATCCGAACCCGGACGGCAACGGCTATGCCGTGTTCGGCAAGGTCACGCAGGGCATGGACGTCGTGAAGAAGATCGAAGCGGCGCCCACCACCTCGCGCGGCCCGATGGCCGACGTGCCGCAAAAGGAAATCGTGATCGAGTCGGCTACCGTCGTCGGCAAGTAAAAACGCCGGCAACACGCCAGTTAATCATCGACTAACCGGGCGGCAGCGCCGCCCTCCCCCGTCGCACGTCGCGGCGCCGGCACACGCGTTGGGCAACATGCCCCGCCTCTTGCCGATGCAGCGACGTTCACTCCCCCAGCCACAGGCAAAGGATCCCATCATGGTCGAACTGCACACGAACCACGGCGTCATCAAGCTCGAACTGAACGCCGAGAAGGCCCCCAAGACGGTCGCCAACTTCCTCAACTATGTGAAGAGCGGCCACTATGACGGCACGGTGTTTCACCGCGTCATCGACGGGTTCATGATCCAGGGCGGCGGCTTCGACGCCAGCATGAAGCAAAAGCCAACCGAAGCGACGATCGAAAACGAAGCGAACAACGGCCTGAAGAACGAGCGCGGCTCGATCGCCATGGCGCGCACCAACGACCCGCATTCGGCATCGGCACAGTTCTTCATCAACGTCGCCGACAACGACTTCCTGAACCACTCGTCGCCGACGCCGCAAGGCTGGGGCTACGCCGTGTTCGGCAAGGTCGTGGAAGGCCTCGAAGTGGTCGACAAGATCAAGAAGGTCAAGACGGGCTCGAAGGGCTTCCATCAGGACGTGCCGGTTGACGACGTCGTGATCGAGAAGGCTGTCGTCGTCGAATAAGCTTCATACAACTCTCACGCACACCCTTCATCGATGCTGCAGGAAAAGGCTTTACGACACGCTGCCGCGGGCGTGCCCGTCGAGGGCAAGCGCCCGCACGCGGCTCGTCCGTTTCTGTTCATTTCCGATGTGCATCTGAATGAAGGGATTCCGCGCACGGTCGCCGCGTTCGAGCGCTTCATCCGGGTCACGGCCGATCAGGCCGACTCGGTGTTCATACTCGGCGACCTCTTCGAATACTGGATCGGTGACGACATGCTCACCGATGCGTTTCCCGCGCGCATGGCTGCGCTGATGCATACGCTCTCCGAGCGCGGCATCGCGCTCTACATCATGCACGGCAACCGCGACTTTCTGATGGGCAAGCGTTTCATGAAAGCCGCCGGCGCGATCTGGCTGCCCGACCCCATCGCGATCACCGCGTTCGGCACGCGCCTCGCGCTCGCGCACGGCGACGCGTTGTGCACCGACGATCACGGCTATCAGCTCTTTCGCAAGCTCGCGCGCAACCGGCTCGTGCAGCTGCTGTTTCTTGCGTGGCCGTTTCGCTGGCGGCGCGCGATCGCCGAGCGGGCGCGCCGCGCGAGCGAGAGCAAACGCAGCGGCCCGCGTCTGCCGAAGTACGACGTCACGGTCAAAGGCGTCGCGGCGCTCTTCAAGCGCGCGCGCGCGAACACCATCGTGCACGGCCACACGCACCGGCCGGCACGCCACGAGGAGCCCGGCGGCACGCGTTGGGTCTTGCCCGACTGGGATCTCGATCACGGCAAGCCGCGCGGCGGCTATCTGCGCGTGGATGCGGAAGGCTTCAGGGTCTTGCCGCTCGACTGAGGTGCGCCGCTTTTATTGATAGCACCTCGCTTTTGGCGCCTTGCTTTTAGCACCCTCCTGGCGCCACGCCTCAAACGCGCGCAGGCGCCTTCTCTTCTTCACGGCTCGACGCTTCGGCTTGTGGCCCGCCGCATTCCAGCCCCTCGGACAGACGCCGCAATTCGGCGAGCGCCGCATCGGCGCCATGCAGCGCCTCGAGTCGCGCACCGAGCCGCTCGAGCGCGACGACGATCGCGTTGACGCGCTGTGTCTGCGTAGCCGCGTGGTCGATCAGGCCGTGGATCGCGAGCGAAACCGGGTCGTCGGCATTGGGCGTGATGCCATAGGCGCAAAAGCCCTCGCGCGCCGAAGCCGGCTTGGCCTGCACCGGCGCGGTCTTCGCGGGCGCGACGACGCGCGCGGGGTTGCCCACCGCCGTCGCGCCTTCCGGCACCGGCTTGACGACCACGGCGTTCGAGCCGATCTTCGCCCCGGCGCCCACCGTGAAGCCGCCGAGCACCTTTGCGCCCGCACCGACAATCACGCCCGGACCCAGCGTCGGGTGGCGCTTCGCGCCGCGCGTGAGCGACGTGCCGCCGAGCGTCACGCCCTGGTAGATGGTGCAGTCGTCGCCGACCTCGGCCGTCTCGCCGATCACGACGCCCATGCCGTGATCGATGAACACGCGCCTGCCGATGGTCGCGCCCGGATGGATCTCGATGCCCGTCAGAAAACGCGCGATCTGCGAAACGTAGCGCGCTAGCCAGCGGCGCTTCGCGAGCCAGCACGCATGCGCGAAGCGATGCAGCACGAGCGCATGCAGACCCGGATAACAGGTCAAAACCTCCCACGCACTGCGGGCGGCGGGATCGCGCTCGCGGATCGTGGCAATGTCTTCGCGAAGTCTCTTGAACATGGCAGTCACGCTAAAACGGGTGAAACATGGGGAATGGCGGCACGCGCGACGCCGCAGCGTGCGCGCAAGCGGCGCAACGGCTATTGCAGCCGCGCGCATTTGCTTATGAATTTTTAGCTGGTTTTCAGCCGATTGTAGGCGCAAAGCCGATTCGAGGTCGGAAGCCCCCGTCGGCGGCAAGGTTGGACGCCGGCGCGCACGCAGCCGCGCTGGCGCAGAGGATCAGCGGTTCTCGCCCTTGCCGTCGCCTTTGCCCTTGAGCAGCAGGACGTGCTTGGCGATGCCGCGCACGATATTGACCTCCTCGCGCTCGAGCCCCGAGCGGGCGAACAGCCGCCGCAGGCGCGACATCAGCTTCTTCGGATTCGCGGGGTCGAGAAACTCGAGCGCGATGAGCGCGTTCTCGAGGTGGACGTACATGCGCTCGATGTCGTCGCTCGTCGCGAGCGGCGACCCGGCAGCAGGCTGGGCGGCGCCGCCCGCACCGCCAGCCGCCGGCAGCGCGGCGGCGGGTGCGCTTTCCCCGAGGTAAGCGAGGCGCAGTTCGTAGGCGAGCACCTGGACTGCCTGGGCAAGATTGAGCGAGCTATAGGCGGGATTGGCCGGAATATGCGCAAGCGCGCTGCAGCGCTCGACGTCGTCGTTCGACAGCCCCGTGCGCTCGTTGCCGAACACGAGCGCGATATCGCCGCCGTGCACCGCCTGGCGGCAGGCGTCCTGCACCGCCTGGCGCGGCACTGCAGGCGGCGGCCCGTACTCGCGCGTGCGCGCCGTGAGCGCGAGCGACCATTGCACGCCCGCCAGCGCGTCGGCGAGCGTCGGCACGATGTGGGCAGCCGCGAGCACGTCGTCGGCGCCGCTCGCCATGGCCACAGCTTCCGGGTCGCAGTGGACCTGGGGCACGCGCGGCGCCACCAGCACGAGGCGCGAGAATCCCATGGTCTTCAGCGCGCGCGCGGCCGCGCCGACGTTGCCGGGGTGGCTCGGCTCGACGAGCACGAAGCGGGTAGACGTGAAGCCGCCGCGCAGCGGCTCGTGAGCGTCGCCTGAAGCCGGCGCCGTAGCGTGGGAAGTTGCGTGGGAATCAGGTGAATCGGGGTGCGCCAAGATAGTTCTCTAACCGCGAAAAGGATATTGAAATGTCTATGTTAGCGCGCCCAGCGCCGCGGCGATGTCCGCACATGCGCCGCCTGCCGCGCCAGGCCGCCGTGCACCACGGTTGCCCGGGCGGCCAGGCTGACCGAACGCCATCTCCATATAAATCCCGATATCCAGCCCGAGAGAAGCCATGGAGACGCCGATACTCGGGTAAAATGGCGGTTTCGCGCGCGTCGGGCGAATCGTGCAGCCGTGTTGCTGCCCGCCAGGCGCCCGGCAAGTCGCTGACAAACAGCGCCGCCGCGCCCCGCTCTTATCCAATTCGTCTCCGTTGACGGGACAGGTTCCGCAGGTCCGCTCGAGGCCCGCGCCCTGTTCAATCGTTAGACGCTTTTATCTTTTGCACCACCGGCGCGCATCCAGCCTTCGCGAGCGCCGGACAACAAGGATCCTGGCTCATGCATCCCATGCTCAACATCGCTGTCAAGGCCGCGCGCCGCGCCGGACAGATCATCAACCGCGCGTCGCTCGACCTCGACCTCGTGCAGGTCGCGAAGAAGCAGCACAACGATTTCGTCACGGAAGTCGACAAGGCGGCCGAAGCCGCCATCATCGAAACGCTCAAGACCGCCTACCCCGACCACGCCATCCTCGCCGAGGAATCGGGCCAGTCGGATAACGAGTCCGAGTACCAGTGGATCATCGATCCGCTCGACGGCACCACCAACTTCATCCACGGCTTCCAGTACTACTGCGTGTCGATCGCGCTCGCGCACAAGGGCCTCGTCACGCAGGCCGTGGTCTACGACCCGACGCGCAACGATCTCTTCACCGCCTCGCGCGGTCGCGGTGCGTTCCTGAACGACCGCCGCATTCGCGTGGGCCGCCGCGACCGTCTCGCCGACGGCCTGATCGGCACCGGCTTCCCGTTCCGCGAAAAGGACGGCCTCGACAGCTACTGCGAGCTGTTCGCCGCAATGACCAACGCGTGCGCGGGCCTGCGCCGCCCGGGCGCGGCCGCGCTCGATCTGGCCAACGTCGCCGCCGGCCGCATGGACGGCTTCTTCGAGCAGGGCCTCAATCCGTGGGACGTCGCCGCGGGCGGCCTGCTCGTGACGGAAGCCGGCGGTCTGATCGGCAACTACACGGGCGACTCGGACTTCCTGCACATGGGCGAAGTCGTCGCGGGCAACCCGAAGATCTACGCACAGATGGTGCCGATCCTCTCGAAGTACACGCGCGTGCCCAAGGCGGCGTAAGCGCCCATGCGCGTCGCGGTGCACACCTTGTTCCACCGCGACGCGTGGAGCGCGCGCGCCAGGCCACGCCTCGCCCACGCATGCGCATCGAGCGGCTTCGGCCGCTTTTTTGTTTCGCCCGTCGCCCTGCTGCAAGAGGACCACGCACGCATCCGATGAAAAAAGGCTTCTACACGATCATCGCCGCGCAGTTCGTGTCGTCGCTCGCCGACAACGCGCTCCTCATCGCGGCGATTGCGCTGCTCACGGTGATTGCATCGCCCGCCTGGGTGACGCCGCTGCTGCAGATCTTTTTCACGATCTCCTACGTGCTGCTCGCGCCTTTCGTGGGCGCGTTCGCCGACGCCCTCCAAAAGCGCCACGTGATGTTCGTCTCGAACGCGCTCAAGGCGTGCGGCTGTCTGCTGATGATCGCGGGCGTGCATCCGATGATCGCGTATGGCGTGGTCGGCTTCGGCGCGGCGGCCTATTCGCCCGCAAAGTATGGAATCCTGACGGAATTGCTGCCCGCCGAAAAGCTCATCGCCGCCAATGCATGGCTCGAATCGGCCACGGTGCTTTCCACCATCGTCGGCACGATGATGGGCGGCGCACTCGTTTCGACTTACGCCGACCGTTTCGTCGCGCGTCATCCGTTGCCGGTCATCCATTCGGCCGCCGACCTCGCGATGCTCGCCGTGATGATCACGTATGTGTTCGCCGCGCTCATCAACATCGGCATTCCCGACACGGGCGCGCGCTATGAGAACCGGCTCAGGGAGCCAGCGCGTCTCATGGGCGATTTCACGCATAGCTTCAACGTGCTCTGGACCGACAAGCTCGCGCAGATTGCCCTCTGGGTCACGACCCTGATGTGGGGCGCAGCGGTCACGCTCCAACTGCTCGTGCTCAAGTGGGCCGACGCGAATCTCGGACTCTCGCTCTCGAAAGCCGCCGTGATGCAGGGCGTGACGGGACTCGGCATCGCGCTCGGCGCGGGCGCGGCAGCCGCATGGGTGTCGCTGCGCGCCTCGCTGCGCGTACTGCCCGTGGGCGTGCTGTGCGGCGCGGTGGCGATCGGCATGGCGTTCTACAGTAAAGGCCTCTTTCCGCAAGGCGTTGGCGTGCGCTTCGGCACGTTCATCGTGCCCTTCTATCTGCTTTTCGCGTACCCGCTGATGGTGCTGCTCGGCGTGCTCGCCGGTTTTTTCATCGTGCCGATGAACGCCCTGCTGCAGCATCGCGGCGCGACGCTGCTTTCGGCGGGCCACTCGATCGCGGTGCAGAATTTCAACCAGAATCTCGCGGTGCTGCTCATGCTCGGCGCGTATGCGCTGCTGCTCACCGCGAAAGTCCCCGTGCAGTGGATCATCGTCGTGTTCGGCGTATTCGTTTCCACGATGATCTGGCTCGCCATGCGGCACAGTGCGGCAAACGCGCGCACCGTGGACCTGCAGGCGCTGGTCGACGAATGACGGAAGCAGTTGTGACGGCGTTAGCCGAAAGGCTGGCTTTACATGCAATCGGCGCGCGTTAAACTCACGCCCTGAACCCCTAGCAAGACACCGAGGATGGCTACACACATCGCAGGCGCAGCCGAGATCGCGCAACACACTCCCATGATGCAGCAGTACCTGCGCATCAAGGCCGACCATCCGGGCACGCTCGTGTTCTACCGCATGGGCGACTTCTACGAGCTCTTCTTTGAAGACGCCGAGAAGGCCGCGCGCCTGCTCGACCTCACGCTCACGCAGCGCGGGGCCTCGGCGGGCAATCCGATCAAGATGGCGGGCGTGCCGCATCATGCGGTCGAGCAATATCTCGCGAAGCTCGTGAAGCTGGGCGAGTCGGTGGCGATCTGCGAACAGATCGGCGACCCGGCCACCTCCAAGGGTCCCGTCGAGCGCAAGGTCGTGCGCGTGGTGACGCCCGGCACGCTGACCGACGCCGCCCTGCTCTCCGACAAGAACGACGTCTACCTCATGGCCGTTTGCCCCGGCCACAACCGGCGCGGCGTGACCGTCAACGTGGGCCTCGCGTGGCTCAATCTCGCCAGCGGCGCGTTGCGCCTCGCGGAAGTCGCGCCGGAACAGGTCGCCACGGCGTTCGAGCGCATTCGGCCCGCGGAAATCCTCGTCGCGGAAATGCCGGCGGAAACCGCCGCCTGGGCGCCGCCGCCCGGTTCGGGTGCGCTCACGCGCGTGCCGGCCTGGCACTTCGACGTCGGCTCGGGCAAGCAGCGCCTGTGTGACCAGCTCGACGTGGCGAGCCTCGACGGCTTCGGCGCGCAAACGCTCACGAGCGCATGCGGCGCGGCGGGCGCGCTGCTGCTCTACGCGGCGGCCACACAAGGCCAGCAACTGCGCCACGTGCGCAGCCTGAAGGTCGAAGCGGAATCGGAATACATCGGGCTCGATCCGGCTACGCGCCGCAATCTCGAACTCACGGAAACGCTGCGCGGCACCGAATCGCCCACGCTCTGCTCGCTGCTCGACACGTGCAGTACGGCCATGGGCAGCCGCTTGCTGCGCCACTGGCTCCATCACCCGCCGCGCGAAGCCGCGATCGCCCAAATGCGCCAGCAGGCCATCGGCGCATTGCTCGAGGCGCCGCCGCACGCGAGCGTCGAGACGTTGCGCAGCGCCTTGCGCCAGATCGCCGACGTCGAGCGCATTACCGGGCGCCTCGCGCTGCTTTCCGCGCGCCCGCGCGATCTGTCGAGCCTGCGCGACACCTTTGCCGCGCTGCCCGCGCTGCGCGAACAGGTCGCCGCCGCAAGCGGCGCGGCCACGTCGCTCGCGCACATTGCCGAGGCGCTCGAACCGCCCGCCGAGTGCGCGGCGCTCCTGCAACGCGCGGTCGCGCCCGAACCGGCGGCGATGGTGCGCGACGGCGGCGTGATCGCACGCGGCTACGACGCGGATCTCGACGAACTACGCGACATCTCCGAGAACTGTGGCCAGTTCCTGCTCGACCTCGAAACGCGCGAGCGTACCCGTACCGGCATCGGCAATCTGCGCGTCGAATACAACAAGGTGCACGGCTTCTATATCGAAGTCACACGCGGCCAGACCGACAAGGTTCCCGACGACTATCGCCGTCGCCAGACGCTCAAGAACGCCGAGCGCTACATCACGCCGGAACTGAAGACGTTCGAGGACAAGGCGCTCTCGGCGCAGGAACGCGCGCTTTCGCGCGAAAAGGCGCTCTACGACGCGCTGCTGCAATCGCTGCTGCCATTCATTCCCGATTGCCAGCGCGTGGCCGCCGCACTCGCGGAACTCGACCTGCTGGCCGCGTTCGCGGAACGCGCCCGCGCGCTCGACTGGAATGCGCCCACGTTTACCGAAGCGCCCGGCATCGAGATCGAGCAAGGCCGCCATCCCGTGGTCGAAGCACAGGTCGAGCAGTTCATCGCCAACGACTGTCTGCTTTCGGCCGAGCGCAAGCTGCTGCTCATCACCGGCCCGAACATGGGCGGTAAATCGACCTTCATGCGGCAGACCGCGCTCATCGCCTTGCTCGCTTACGTGGGCAGCTACGTGCCGGCAAAACGCGCCAGCTTCGGGCCGATCGACCGCATCTTCACGCGCATCGGCGCCGCCGACGACCTCGCGGGCGGACGTTCGACCTTCATGGTCGAGATGACCGAAGCCGCGGCCATTCTCAACGACGCCACGCCGCAAAGCCTCGTGCTGATGGATGAGATCGGGCGTGGCACGTCGACGTTCGACGGCCTCGCGCTCGCGTGGGCCATCGCGCGGCATCTGCTCGCGCACAACGGTTGCCATACGCTCTTCGCCACGCACTACTTCGAGCTCACGCAGCTGCCGGCCGAATTTGCCCAGGCGGCGAACGTGCATCTTTCGGCCGTCGAGCATGGCCACGGCATCGTCTTCCTACATGCAGTGCAGGAAGGCCCGGCGAACCAGAGCTACGGCCTGCAAGTGGCGCAGCTCGCGGGTGTCCCCGCCGCCGTGATACGCGCCGCGCGCAAGCATCTCGTGCATCTGGAGCAGCAATCGGCGGGGCAGCCCACGCCGCAACTCGACCTGTTCGCCTCCCCCGCCGCCGAGTATGACGACGACGCACCATTCGTGGAAGATCGCGCCGCGCCGGTTGAGGAAGATCTTGGCGCGTCACTCGTTGCACAGCGGCTGCGCGAACTCGATCCGAACGAACTGCGCCCGCGCGACGCGCTCGACCTGTTGTACGAACTGCATGAGCTGGCCACGGCGCCGGACGCCAAACGCTGAGCGTCGCCTCGCGACGCCGCCGCGGCCACCGCAACCGGCAGGCCGCGGCAGTCCCCGCTCGCGCTATCTGAAAATTATGCGCCGTGCGTCGTGCGCGTTGATGCTGGCTTCGTCGCTGGGTTCGCCGCTCGCGGCGTTCGCGCAGGCGCCTCGCTATGCCTTCGCGGTCGTGGCGAACGCGCTCACCTCGCAGTCCGAGGAAGCGTCGGCGCAGCGGCTCATCGACGCCATCGGGCGCGATCCGCAAGTCGCTTTCACGGTCTACGACGGCAATCTCAAAGGCGCACACGAAACTTGTGCCGACCATCTCTACGAGCGCCGTCACGACCTGCTCGATGCGTCACGTGCGCCGCTCGTGTTCGTGCCCGGCGAACGCGACTGGGTCACCTGCGGCATGAACGGCTCGGGCGCCTACGATCCCGCCGAGCGGCTCGACTTCCTGCGCCAGAACTTCTTCTCGGATCCTAACGCGCTCGGCCAAACCCCCTTGACGCTCACGCGCGAGAGCGAAGTCTCGCGCTTCCGGCCGTATCGGGAAAACGTGCGCTGGCAACTCGGCGACACCGTATTTATCGGGCTGAATGTGCCGGACGGCAACAATCACTATCTCAATGCAGGCGGGCGCAATGGCGAGTTCGAAGACCGCGTGATCGCCAACGGCTTCTGGCTCGAACATGCGGCAGAGTATGCGAAGCGCCGCAACGCGCGCGCGATCGTCATCTTCATGCAAGGCAACGCGATGCCCGAGCATTACGAGCGTCCCGACCGCTTCGCGTGGCTGCGCTTTCACCGTGCGCCGCGCGACGGCTATCTCGAGTTGCGCCGCAACCTCGTGAAGCTCGCCGAGATTTTCCGCGGCCAGATCATCATCGTGAATGCCGACGACTCGAAGCTCGCACATGGCTTCACGATCGATCAGCCGCTGCGTAACGACAAGGGCACAAGGATAGAAAACGTTACGCGCATCGCGTTCTCACTGCGCGATCCGCTCACGCAATGGCTGCAGGTGGACGCCGACATGGCGCGCCGCACGCCGCTGCGCGTGAGCGTGCGCGATGTACCGAAACATCTGCCGCTGTTGCCCGCGCAGCCGTCACCGTATACGCCCGGCGCCGGATCGTCGCCCGCGATGCCGGAAATGCCCGAAGTGTCGTCAATGCCGGATGTGACCGAGATTCCCGGCATGCCGCAGTCGCCCGACGTCGCGCCCGTAACGCCTGGCGCATCGGGAACCGCCGTGCCTCCCGGCTTGCCGCCGGCCGGGAACGGCGTGCTGGTGCCGGCGTGGCCCACGCAGGGCGGCCAGAATGGACTCAACGGTCGGAACGATTCGAACGGCCAGAACGGCCTGGATGGTGGAAACGGCGGCGGAAACAGCGGTGGAAACGGCGGCGGCAATGGCCAGCCGCCTGACCAACTGCAGCCGCCCGGCGCACCGGCGTCAGGCGGCTTCGTGCATTGAGCGGCGCTTAGTGCAGGGTGGGTTTCGAGGCGCCTTCTTCGCCGTCGTCTTCTTCGTCTTCGTCGATGATTTCGAGGCCGTCCGCGCCATGCGCGTGCTCATGTTCGATTTCGTCTTCAGTGGCGGTGCGCACTTCCTTGACCGTCAGCGCGAAACGCAGCGCCATACCCGCTAGCGGATGGTTGCCATCGAGCACGACCTTGTCTTCGGCGACGTCCGTGACCGTATAGATAAGCGTGTCGAGATCTTCGTCGCCTTCTTCGGGCGTGCCTTCGAACTGCATGCCGACTTCGAGCGGCTCGGGGAAGCGGTTGCGCGGCTCGATCTTCACGAGCTCGGGATCGTATTCCCCGAAGGCGTCCTGCGGATCAAGCTGGATCTGGGTCTCGAAGCCCGGCTCCTGCCCGTCCAGCACTTCCTCGATCTTGGGGAACGTGCCATCATAGCCGCCGTGCAGATAGACCATCGGCTCGTCGCTTTCCTCGATCAGATTGCCCTGCGCATCCGATAGCTTGTAAGCGACCGACACGACGGTGTCCTTTGCAATTTTCATTCGATCCTCCAGATTACAGACCACATTATACGATGCCGAAGCGGTCCCCAGACCACCCGGTGGACGCGCGCAAGCGGCGCGCCTCCCTCCCCCTGGCATGCCCCGCGCCCGATGTTGCCACGCCGCTTCTGGGCGGCCTGACGCCGGCGCAGTTCATGCGCAAATACTGGCAGAAAAAGCCGCTGTTGATCCGCCAGGCGATTCCCGACATCGAAGCGCCGCTCTCGCGCGAAGCCCTATTCGCGCTCGCAGACAGCGACGATGTCGAGTCGCGTCTCATCACGCATTTTCGCCGCCGCTGGGCGCTCGAACACGGCCCGTTCTCGCCGGACGAACTGCCCACGCCGAAGACCCGCCAGTGGACGCTCCTGGTACAAGGCGCCGACCTGCACGACGACCGCGCGCGCGCCCTGCTCGAGCGCTTTCGCTTCGCCCCCGACGCGCGGCTCGACGACCTCATGATCTCGTACGCATCGGACGGCGGCGGTGTCGGCCCGCACTTCGATTCGTATGATGTCTTCCTGCTGCAGGTGCACGGCAAGCGCCGCTGGCGCGTCGGCGCGCAGCGCGATCTCTCGCTGCAGGAAGGCCTGCCGCTCAAGATTCTCGCGAACTTCCAGCCTGAAGAAGAGTGGGTGCTGGAGCCGGGCGACATGCTGTACCTGCCGCCGCACATTGCGCACGACGGTATCGCCGAAGGCGAATGCATGACGTGCTCGATCGGCTTTCGTTCTCCTTCCACGAACGAATTGACGAGCCAGTTTCTTTACTGGCTCGCCGAGCGCGGCGCCGATAATGGCAACAGCAAGCCCACGCTTTACCGCGACCCCGACCAGCCGGCCGTGGCGCATCCCGCGCAGCTTCCTCCGGCACTCGTAGAGCGTGTTGGCGGCGTGCTTGCTAAAGTGCGCTGGAGCGACGCCGACGTGTCCTCGTTCGTGGGCTCGTGGCTGTCCGAACCGAAAGCCAATGTGGTGTTCGACGCCCCCGAAAAACCGCTCGACGAAGCCCGTTTCGTTGCGCGAGCGGCAAAAAATGGGATAACACTCGACCGCAGGACAATCCTGCTTTACGATTCGCGGTCGTATTACCTGAACGGGGAACAGTACTTGCTCAAAGAAGCAAGAAAGTGGCTGCCGGCACTGGCCGACAGGCGCTCTATGGACGGGAAACGCTTTGTAACACTCTCACACGATTCGTGTGTGACAGCGTTGCTACACGAGTGGTATCGTGCGGGCTGGATTCGGACCGGGGTGCTTGCCTAAGCGCTTCGGACTGTTATACCGTACTAAAATAGTGCTTGTATGAGAAAGACAACGTATTGTCCCCGGATTTGTCGACGGTCGATACGAAAGTGCCTATAATTTCCGGCCAGGCCGTAGGGAAGATTCACGCTCTTGCAGTGCGTCTCCACCAGCGGCTCAGGTCGGTGTTGGGGCACATTTACCGGTATTATTTTGCGCTGTTGCTTACCTTTAACCATAAAAGGACGTGATCATGAAGAAATCCCTCCTCGTAGCATCCCTGCTGGCAGCTGTTGCACTCGCTGCGTGCAACAAGAGCAGCGACCAAGCTGCTGCGCCGGCTAGCGATGCTGCTGCTGCTTCGGCACCGGCTGCTGCTGCTTCGGATTCGGCAGCTGCTGCTTCGGGCGCTGCTGCTGCTGCGAGCGACGCTGCTGCTTCGGCTACCGCCGCTGCTTCGGACGCTGGCGCTGCTGCTTCGGACGCAGGCGCTTCGGCTCCGGCTGCTGCTTCGGGCGCAAGCCAGTAAGTTGCGTTCGCGCGACGCTCACCCGGGACCTCGGTCCCGGTGGGGGTATCGCAGCGAACCGTCGTGCGGTCTGCTGCTTGCGTCAAACGCGCTTCAGACATACGGCGGGCAAGCAAAAAAGCCACGAACTCACGTTCGTGGCTTTTTTGTTATGCGGTGCGCATGAAACTGCACGAGACTTAACGCGCTTCGCCAGGCTCCCCTGCTTCCTCGTTCTTCTCTTCGAAGAACGCCTGCACCACTTCGATCTCCCGGGTCCGCTTGAACGGCGGCAGGCTTTGCCAGATACGTCGTCCATACGGTTTGTCAACGAGACGGGTGTCGCAAATCATCAACACGCCGCGGTCGGTTTCCGCGCGAATCAGTCGCCCCGCGCCCTGCTTGAGCGTGATCACCGCCTGCGGGAGCTGGTGGACCGCGAACGGGCTCAGACCTTTCTTCGCCAGCGCATCAAGGCGCGCCGCCAGCACCGGATCGTCGGGCGGCGCGAACGGCAGCTTGTCGATGACCACGAGCGAAAGCGCATCGCCGCGCACGTCCACCCCTTCCCAGAAGCTCTGGCTGCCCACGAGGATCGCATTGCCATAGGCGCGGAAGCGCTCGAGCAGTTCCGTGCGGCTCGCGTCGCCCTGCACGAGCAGCGGCGTGTTCCAGCCACGCGCCTCGATCGTGTCGCGCAGCTTCTGGGCAATGCGGTCGACGGCACGCAGCGTCGTGCATAGCATGAAGACACCGCCGCCCGACGCCTCGATCGCCGGCAGCGCCGCGTCGAACACGGCGTCGGTGAATTGCGGCGACGACGGCTGCGGCATGTTGCGCGGCACGTAAAGCAGCCCTTGTGTGGGATAGTCGAACGGGCTCGGCAGCGTCATCGAACGGCGCGAACTCAGGCCCATTTGCGCCGCGTAGTGCGTGAAGTCGCCGCGCACCGACAGCGTGGCCGACGTGAAGACCCACGTGCGCGGCACACCGGCGCGCTGCTTGGCGAAGATCGGCGCCACGGAAAGCGGGGTTTCGTGCAGCTGCACCGTGTGCGAAAACACTTCGACCCAGCGGACTTTCTCGTCCGCGTCGTCCGGCGCGTCAGCCTTTTCGTCCTGCCCGTCCGCGTCGGCCTTACGTGCTTCGCGCGCCGGCGCGGCGCTTTGCGGCGCGGTCCAGCCCGCGAGGATGCCTTGCAGCTCGCGCGCGCGGCGCAGGCACGCGCCGATCGATTCGGCGCGCTCGGCCTGGCCCGCGAGTGCCGTGGCAAGCGTGCCCAGTTCGGTCTGCAGCGCGTCGAGCGCATCGAAGAGCGGGTGATCCTCGGGCAACTGCGTGATCGAAAGCCGCAGCGAATCTTCCTTGAACGCGAGCCGCACGTCGCGCGCAGCGCGCTCCAGCGCCGCACCGAGCTTGACCCACTCCACCGCGTCGCGCGCGTGGCTCAGGCCTTCGGCCACGCAATCGCGCGCGAGCTCGAGGAACTGCGCAGTCGAAAGCGTTTCGCCGAAAAAGAGCGTTGCCGTTTCGGGCAACTGGTGTGCTTCGTCGAAGATGATCGTATTCGCGCTCGGCAGCAGCTCGGCCATGCCGGTGTCGCGCAGCATGATATCGGCGAAGAACAGATGGTGATTCACCACCACGATGTCGGCCTGCTGCGCCTCGCGGCGCGCCTGCATCACGAAGCAGTCCTTGTAATGCGGGCACTCCTGGCCAAGACAGTTATCGCGCGTCGATGTCACCATCGACCAGACGGCCGCCGTCTCGGGCACGCTCGCGAGCTCCGCCTTGTCGCCCGAGCGCGTGATCTTCGCGAAGCGCACGATTTCCTGCAGATACGCGGTTTCCTGGCGCGACGGCAGCCGGCCGTTGTCGGCCGTGCGCTGCAGATAGTAATGGCACAGATAGTTGGCGCGGCCCTTGAGCATCGCCACGCTCACCGGCACCGCCAGAGCGTCGCGCACCGTGGGGATGTCGCGCGCGAAGAGCTGGTCCTGCAAGTGCTTGGTGCCCGTCGAGACAACCACCTTGCCGCCCCACAGCATGGCCGGCACGAGGTACGCATAGGTCTTGCCCGTGCCCGTGCCCGCCTCGACGATCAGCGTGTTATCGCCGTTCCCGCCAGCGGCGCGCGCCGCTTCCTCGGCGCCGGGCTGCGCCGGCGCACCGCGCTCGACCCGCCGCGCCGGGCGCGACTGGAGTTCGAACGTCGCGGGATCGGGCAGCGATTGCGCGGCGGCTTCCATCGCGGCCGCGACCGCGCGTGCCATTTCGATCTGCGCAGCGCGTGGGCGATAGCCGTCGATCTCGCGGGCGAGCAAGCCGTCGGCCGCGAAGAGCTCCTCGAGCTCGGCGGCGCGGCGGGCGCTCAACATGGGTGCAGCGGCTGTTTGCGTCGCGCGCGCGTCGGCCTCCGGCGCGCCGCCTTCGCGCGCGGGCCGGGAACGGGAAACGGTCGTTGAATTCAAGGCAAGCGGTTCCTGCTCGGTCCGGAACGGCGCAACTCGCCGACTGCCGCGCCCCGGCGCCTGCCAGGACCTGGAATCAGGCGTGCCCGTCCGAAGTCTTCGTTGAATCGGGGTCCAGCTGCAGTTGCAGCAGGAGGATGTTGTCCTTGACCTTGAGCTTGCGCTTCTTCAGCCTCTGCAGTTCGAGATCGTCATAGTCCGGGGTGTCGGACATCCTGTCTATCAGGCGGTCCAGATCGCCATGTTCCGATTCCAGTTGCAGAATGCGGTCACGAAGGACCTCGGTCTTGACTTCACGATGCTCGCGCATGCTCGCCTCCTCGACATATGCGGCGCGCGCTTGCGAAGGACGACGCGCCTGAGGTTGCAGTCCGGCTGAAAAAGCGTGCTACTCGTGCTACTGGTCCTGCTGTTCTTCCTGCTGCTGCTTTTGCTGTTGCTGCTGCTGTTCTTCTTGTTGCTGCTTTTGCTGCGCCTTCTCAGCCGCCTGTTTCTGACGCTCTTCGACATCGGCCTTATGCTTCACCGCGTCTTCCTGCTTCTGCTGGTAGCGCTGGGCCTTGTCGGCGCGTTCCTGAGCCTTTTGCTCGCCCTGGCGCCGCGCTTCGTCAAGCTGGTTCTGGTAGTTCGCCTGCTTCTGGTCGTACGCCGCCTGGTTCGCGTTGCGCTGCGATTGCTCTCCCTGGCGCTGTGCCTGGGCCAGCGCATGCTGGCGCTGCTTTTCCTGATACGCCTGCTCGTTCGCCGCACGCTGCGGCGCCTCGGCCTGACGCTGCGCCTGATCGAGCGCATGTTGCTGCTGCTTCTGTTCGTACGCCTGCGCGCTTGCCGCTTCGTTGGCAGCGCGCTGCGGCGCATTGGCTTCGTCCTGCGCGCGTTGCAATGCGGCCTGCTGGTCGCGCTGCTGCGCATGCGCGGCACGTTTTTCGTCGTCGAGCGCCAGTTGCTCGCGGCGGATATCGGCCTGCACGACGCGCATCTTGTCGCGCGCCTTGCCGATGCAATGATTCACAAAGAACGTGCTATAGCAGTTGTGCTGCGCGACTGCATACTGATAGTCGTTCTCCGCGCTACGACGGTCCAGCACCTGCTGCCGCGCGTCGAAGTCGCTCTGCTGCGACTGTGGCGCGCCGGTGGCCCCAGCCACCTCAGACGCTGCGAGCGGCGCGTTGCCCAAAGCCGCCGGCTGGACCGGCGCAGTTGCCGCACCTTGCTGCTGCAGCGGCCCTGTCACCCCGACCGCCTGCGCGAGGGCCGGAACGCTCATACCGAGGCTCAACGCGACGGCACAAATTGCCCCAAGAGCGGGGAACCACCGCGTAGCGCCAACAGGCGTGCGAAACCGGGCAAGGGGCAAATCAGGGGAGAAGCGGAAGGTCGTCAACGTCTTCTGTGGGCAGCGGAACATGGGGGAAATTCTAACACCCCCCGGGTTGAGCGCCCGGCCATTTATGGCAAAATGCCCCGCTCCACCGGCCGGCGGGCGCACCCGGCAACGCGCCTTTTTGCACACTGGGCGCCCCGGGCGCTCGAGCCCTCACCGGCCGCCGGACCGCAAACCCGGACCGCAATCCGATCCTCGCAGGAATATCCAGACCCTATGACGGAAACCGTAGCACTCAAGATCGTCCAGCGTATCGCCACTGAACTGAGCGTGCAGCCACGCCAGGTCGCAGCCGCCGTGCAGCTTCTCGACGAAGGCTCGACCGTTCCGTTCATCGCCCGTTACCGCAAGGAAGTCACGGGCAATCTCGACGATACGCAACTGCGTACGCTCGAAGAGCGCCTGCTCTATCTGCGCGAACTCGAAGACCGCCGCGCGGCGATCCTCACGAGCATCGAGGAACAAGGCAAGCTCACCGACGAATTGCGCAGCGCCATCGAAGCGGCCGACAGCAAGCAGGTTCTCGAAGACCTCTATCTGCCCTACAAGCCCAAGCGCCGCACACGCGCGCAGATCGCACGCGAAGCCGGCCTGCAGCCGCTCGCCGACGCGCTGCTCGCGAACCCGCTGCTCGACCCGCAAACGGAAGCCGCACAGTACGTGGACGCCGAAAAGGGTGTCGCCGACATCAAGGCCGCGCTCGACGGCGCGCGCGACATCCTCTCCGAACAGTTCGGTGAAACGGCCGAACTGCTGGGCAAGCTGCGCGACTGGCTGCACAACCAGGGCGTGGTGAAGTCGAGCGTGGTCGAGGGCAAGGAAAACGAGGAAGGCGAGAAGTTCCGCGACTACTACGACTATTCCGAGACCATCAAGACCGTACCGTCGCACCGCGCGCTCGCGCTGTTCCGCGGCCGCAACGCCGGTGTGCTGATGGTCAAGCTCGGCCTCGGCGGCGAACTGGACACGCAGGTGCCGCATCCGGGCGAAGCGATGATCGCGCGCCACTTCGGCATTGCGAACCAGAATCGCCCGGCCGACAAATGGCTCTCCGATGTCTGCCGCTGGTGCTGGCGCGTGAAGGTGCAGCCGCACATCGAAAACGAGCTGCTCACCAACCTGCGCGAGCAGGCGGAAAACGAAGCGATCCGCGTGTTCGCGCGCAATCTCAAGGATCTGCTGCTTGCCGCGCCGGCCGGCCCCAAGGCCGTGATCGGCCTCGATCCGGGCCTGCGCACGGGCGTGAAGGTGGCCGTGGTCGACCGCACGGGCAAGCTGCTCGCCACCGACACGATCTACCCGCACGAGCCGCGCCGCGACTGGGACGGCTCGCTCGCGAAGCTCGCGCGCATCGCCGCGCACACGCAAGCGGAACTCATCAGCATCGGCAACGGTACGGCCTCGCGTGAAACCGACAAGCTCGCGAGCGAGCTGATCTCGAAGCATCCCGAACTGAAGCTGCAGAAGATCGTGGTTTCCGAAGCCGGGGCGTCGGTTTATTCGGCGTCCGAACTGGCTGCGAAGGAATTCCCCGAACTCGATGTGTCGCTGCGCGGCGCCGTTTCCATTGCGCGCCGTCTGCAGGACCCGCTCGCCGAACTCGTGAAGATCGAACCGAAAGCGATTGGCGTGGGCCAGTACCAGCACGACGTGAACCAGCGCGAACTCGCGCGCTCGCTCGACGCCGTGGTCGAGGACTGCGTAAACGCCGTGGGCGTCGATGCGAACACGGCCTCCGTTGCCCTGCTCGCCCGCGTGTCGGGACTTAACTCGACGCTCGCGCGCAATATCGTCGACTACCGCGATGCGAACGGCCCGTTCCCTTCGCGCGAGCAGCTCAAGAAGGTACCGCGTCTGGGCGACAAGACCTTCGAGCAAGCCGCCGGCTTCCTGCGCATCAACGGCGGCGACAATCCGCTCGATCGCTCGTCGGTGCACCCGGAAGCGTACCCCGTCGTCGAGCGCATGCTCGCGAAGATCAAGCGTACGATCGGCGATGTGCTCGGCAGCCGCGAAGCGCTTTCGGGCCTCGCGCCCATCGAGTTCGTGGATGAACGTTTCGGTCTGCCGACCGTGCGCGACATCCTGAGCGAGCTGGAAAAGCCGGGCCGCGATCCGCGCCCCGAGTTCAAGACGGCGACGTTCCGCGATGGCGTCGAGAAAGTGTCCGACCTCGTGCCGGGCATGCTGCTCGAAGGCGTCGTGACGAATGTGGCCGCGTTCGGCGCATTCATCGACGTGGGCGTGCATCAGGACGGGCTCGTGCACGTCTCCGCCCTGTCGACGAAGTTCATCAAGGACCCGCACGAAGTCGTCAAGGCCGGCCAGGTCGTGAAGGTGAAGGTGCTCGACGTCGACGTGAAACGTCAGCGCATCGCGCTCACGATGCGTCTGGACGACGACCCCGCGAGCGCCGGCACGTCTCGCAGCGGCGGCAGCGCGGGCCAGTCGGGTAACCGCGACAATCGCGGCGGCGGCAATCGCGATAATCGCAACGGCCAGCGTTCGCGCGATGCGGAACCGGCAGGCGCGATGGCGGCGGCATTCGCGAAGCTCAAGCCACGCTGATGTCCGCATGACGCAACGTGGGCCGCATCTGCTCACACGTTGCGTGCGCAACAAAAAAAGGCACCCTGGGGTGCCTTTTTTACTGGTCGAACCGACGCGTTCAGATCTCGATCTTCGTCCCGAGTTCGACCACGCGGTTCGCGGGAATGCTGAAGAAGTCGGTGGGCTTTGCGGCGTTCTGATGCATCCACGCGAATATGCGTTCGCGGAAGATCGACATCCCCGGAAGCTGCGTCGGCACGACTGTCTCGCGCGCGAGGAAGAAGGACGTATCCATCATCTCAAACGTCATGTTTTGCGTACGCGAAATTTCGTCGAGCACGGCTTGCACATCGGGCGTTTCGTTGAAGCCGTAATCGGCCTGCACGAGATAGAGCCCGCCACCGACATCCTTCACCGCCACGCGCTCTGCGTCCACCACATACGGAATGTCGCGAATCACGAACGTGAGGAAGAGCGTGCGTTCGTGCAGCACCTTGTTGTGCTTGAGGTTGTGCAGCAGGCTAACCGGCACGAGCGATTCGCTGCCCGTGAGATAGATCGCCGTGCCCGAAACACGATGCGGCGGGTGCGCGAGCAGCCCTTGCAGGAAGGGCATGAGCGGAATACCGTCGGCGGCGGTGCGGTCCTTCACGATCATGCGGCCCTTGAACCAGGTCATCAGCAGGAAGAACAGCAGCGCACCGATGCCGAGCGGCAGCCAGCCACCCTCCTCGACCTTTAGCAGGTTCGCGCCGAAGAAGCCCAGATCGACGGCCAGCAGCACAGTGATGATGCAGGTGACGAGCGCCTTGTTCCACTTCCACACCTTCGTCATCACGACGGCGACGAGCACCGTGGTGATCACCATCGTAGCGGTCACGGCGATACCGTATGCGGCGGCCAGATTGTCCGAACTCTTGAAGGCGACCACGATGCACAGAATGATGAAGAGCAGCATCCAGTTCACGACCGGCACGTAGATCTGGCCGATGGCGAGGTCCGACGTGTGCAGCACCTTCATGCGCGGCACGTAGCCAAGCAGAATGGCCTGGCTCGTCAGGGAGTACGCGCCCGAGATCACGGCCTGCGAAGCGATCACGGTCGCCACCGTGGAAAGCACGACGAGCGGCAGCAACGCCCAATCCGGCGCGAGCAGGAAGAACGGATTTTCGATCGCGCGATGGTCCTGCATCAGCAGCGCACCCTGCCCGAAGTAGTTGAGCACGAGCGAGGGCATCACGAGCACGTACCAGGCGTAGCGAATCGGCTGCGCGCCGAAGTGACCCATGTCGGCGTAGAGCGCTTCCGCGCCGGTCAGCACCAGCACAACCGAGCCGAGCACCACGTAGGCCTGCAGCATATGTGCGCCCATGAAGGCGACCGCATAGTACGGATTGAGCGCGGCGATGACACCCGGCGCCTGCACGATGCGCGAAACGCCAAGCACGCCGATGGTGATGAACCACAGCACCATGATCGGCCCGAACAGGCGCCCGACGAGCGCCGTACCGTGACGCTGGATCCAGAACAATGCGACCAGGATCACCATGGTGAGTGGCAGCACGAGGTGCGAGAGCTTCGGCGCGGCAATCTCGAGGCCCTCCACCGCCGATATCACCGAGATGGCTGGCGTGATGACCGCGTCGCCGTAAAACATGCACGCGCCGAAGATGCCGAGCGCCGTGAGCAGCGCGGCAGCCTTGCTCTTGCGATTGAACGAGCGCATGGCGAGCGCCATGAGCGCGAGCACGCCGCCCTCGCCGTTGTTGTCGGCACGCATCACAAAAAGGACATATTTGACGCTCACGACGATCACGATCGCCCAGAACAGCAGCGAGATGACGCCGAGGATGGACGTCTCGTTGAGCGGAATGCCGTGCGCCGGGCTGAACGCCTCTTTCAGCGAATACAGCGGGCTCGTGCCGATGTCGCCGAACACCACGCCGATGGCCGCTACGGCGAGAGAAGGTAGCGGCTGCTTGGCCACGTGTGTGCTAGTTGTCATATACGCGGTAATCCGTTGCGAGGCGGAAAAAACGAGCGCTATTCTAAACCGGGCTGCGGCGGAAACCGAGCGGTCGTCGCGGCACTGCGACATCCCGTTGTCCCCGCGCAGTGTAGCACCGGCCCCAGATGCCGTCTGCCCGCCTGCGCCACCGCTGGCGATTCGGTGGGCGGCGCACAAAAAAACGGAGCCTTGAAGGCTCCGTCGCTGGATCTGGCCACTGCGGGTGTGGGAACACCGGCGGCGGCACAACCCCTTCGTTACTTCTGCGCGTCTTGCGCTCGCTGCAGACCACGCTTGATCCACGCACTGAGATTGTGCGGGCGCACCGTGTCCCACTCCTCGAACGGCTGGTGGATCCACGGATTGGTCGGCAGATGCTGGACGAAATAGTCCGGCGTCACCTTCGAGCAGCCCTTGTACCAGAGCACCGCCGAGCGCACGCCGGTCACGGCCGGGTAGCGCTCCTTGAGGTGTTCCTGCACGCGTGCGAGCGTGACGCCCGAATCGACGAGATCGTCGACGAGCAGCACGTTGCCCTCAAGGTGACCGCGCGTCATCGTGATGTACTGCGCGATGTCGAGCTCGCCCTGCTCCGTGCCGGCGGCTTCGCGGTACGAGCTGGTTGCGAGGATCGCCAGCGGCAGGTCATAGATGCGCGAGAGCTGGTCGCCCACGCGCAGACCGCCGCGTGCGAGGCACAGGATCTGGTCGAACTTCCAGCGCGACTCGTGCACCTTGAGCGCGAGCAGTTCGATCAGCCGGTGATACTCGTCCCAGCCGACCCACAGGTTCTTTTCGTCGTTGCGCGGGTCCATCATTTGAATCATTTTTGCTTCTGCCTTCTTACCACTTAGACCTTGAACGGATGACGCAGCAGGATCGTTTCGTCGCGATCCGGGCCGGTCGAAACCATGTCGATCGGCACACCGGCGACTTCCTGCACGCGCGTGAGGTACGCCTGCGCGCTCCTGGGCAGCGCGTCGAACTGCGTGACGCCGATGGTGCTCTCGTTCCAGCCTTCAAACGTCTCGTAGACCGGCTCGCATGCGGCCACTTGCGAGGCGCCGCGCGGAAGGATGTCCACGTCCTTGCCGTCCACCTTGTAGCCGACGCAGAGCTTCACTTCGTCGAGACCGTCGAGCACGTCGAGCTTCGTGATGCACAGACCCGTCACGCCGTTGATCTGGATCGAGCGGCGCAGCGCGGCGGCGTCGAGCCAGCCGGTGCGACGCGGACGGCCGGTGACCGAACCGAATTCCTTGCCGACCTTCGCGAGCGTGAGGCCCACTTCTTCCTGGCGATCGGCGTTGTCGGCGTCGTACAGTTCGCTCGGGAACGGGCCCGAACCGACGCGCGTGCAGTACGCCTTGGTGATGCCGAGCACGTAGTTGAGCTTTTGCGGACCCACGCCCGCGCCTGCCGATGCGGCACCCGCGACGCAGTTGCTCGACGTGACGAACGGATAGGTGCCGTGGTCGATGTCGAGCAGCGTGCCTTGCGCGCCTTCGAACAGGAGGTTGCCGCCTTCGTGGTTCACGTCATACAGACGACGCGAAACGTCCGTGACCATCGGCTTCAGACGATCGGCGTACGACAGCATCGTGTCGAGCGTTTGCTGATAGTCGACGGCCGGCGCACCGAGGTACTGCGTGAGCACGAAGTTGTGATAGTCGAGGTTCTCGCGCAGGCGCTCGGCGAAGGTTTCCGGCTCGAACAGGTCCTGCACGCGCAGACCGCGGCGTGCCACCTTGTCTTCGTAGGCCGGACCGATGCCGCGGCCCGTCGTACCGATCTTCGCGGCGCCGCGCTTGGCTTCGCGCGCCTGGTCGATGGCGATGTGGTACGGGAGGATCAGCGTGGTGGCTTCGGAGATGAACAGACGCTTCTGGACGTCGATGCCCGCTTCTTCGAGCTCGCCGATTTCCTTGAAGAGCGCTTCGGGCGAAAGCACCACGCCGTTGCCGATGTAGCAGGCGACGCCGGCGCGCATGATGCCCGACGGGATCAGCCGGAGAATGGTCTTCTTGCCGCCGATGATGAGCGTATGGCCGGCGTTGTGACCGCCCTGGAAACGCACCACGCCTTGCGCGTGGTCCGTCAGCCAGTCGACGATCTTGCCCTTGCCCTCATCGCCCCATTGGGTGCCCACGACGACGACATTGCGCCCCGGGGTTACATTCACTGCGCTGGCAGACATGGTGTTTCGTTAGCTGGTTAAAAACGTATTCTACCTGGGTTCAGCGGCAAGGCCGCCTTTTTTTCCCCGGATTCGCGGAATTTCCTTTTACACTCAACGGCATGCGCGATGCGAAGCGTGCTTCGGCGCGCTCGCGCGGCGGCGCGAATCGCCGCCCGGATGCGGTATCAGACGTGCTTTTCGACGACCCAGACGCCGTCGCGCTCGACGAGCACGCGGTCGCAGGCGAACTCGTCCATGTCGTGCTCGTGGCCCGGCAGCGCCTGGATCACGACCTCGCCTGCATCGCGCAGCGCAGCGACCGCGGTGCGCAACGCCTCGTCATGGCGCCACGGCGCGAGGATCGCGCTGCTGCGCGCTTCGACCGGTGAAATACGCGCCACTTCGCGCAAATCGAGCGAGAAGCCCGTTGCCGCGCGGGCGCGCCCGTAAGCCTCGCCCACCTTGTCGTAACGGCCGCCGCGGGCGACGGCATTCGGTACGCCGTCCACGTAGGCCGAGAACATCACGCCGCTGTGGTACGCATAGCCGCCAAGATCGGCGAGGTCGATCATCAGCTCCGCACCCTCGATCTCGCGCACGAGGAACGCGAGGTCGTCGAGCGCACGAGCAATGCCCGGCAGCGCCGGCAGACGCGTGCGCGCCTCGTCGATCACGCTCGCGTCGCCGTAGAGCGACGGCAGCGCGCGCAAAGCGTCGCGCGTGGCGGCTTCGAGGTCCTGCGTGAGTTCCGCGAGACGCGGCACGTCCTTGCCAGCGAGCGCTTCATACAAAGCGTCGCCAAGCGCGGCCGCAGCGGGATCCGCTTCGAAGATCGCCGCGAGCACACCTGCGTGCGAAAGGTCGAGACGCACCTTGGACAGGCCCGCGAGACGCAGCGCGTCGAGCATCAACTGCTGGATTTCGAGGTCCGCTTCGAGGCCCGCGTGACCGTAGATTTCCGCGCCGGTCTGGATCTGTTCGCGCGTGGCGTGCAGACCGCGCGGCAACGTGTGCAGCACGTTGCCCGCGTAGCACAGGCGCGTCACACCCTCGCGGTTCAGGAGGTGCGCGTCGATGCGCGCGACCTGCGGCGTCATGTCGGCGCGCAGGCCGAGCGTGCGGCCCGAGAGCTGATCGACGAGCTTGAACGTGCGCAGGTTCAGGTCGCGCCCGCTGCCTACGAGCAGCGACTCGAGATACTCGAGCAACGGCGGCATGACCATTTCGTAGCCATAGGCGCGGAAACGGTCCAGCAGGCGACGGCGCAGCTCTTCGATCTTGCGCGCTTCGGACGGCAGCACGTCCGCAATATTCTCGGGGAGTAACCAGGTCGACATCGGTTCAGTCCTGCCACAATGAGGGCCGCGCGCGGCCAAACGCCACGCGGCCCGATAATTCGGAATCCGTCAAAAACGCCAATCGCACACTGCATCTGAGGGCGACTGCGGCACGAGGCCGTCAGGTCGCCAGCATCAGCAGGACGAGGCCGAGCCCCATCACGATGAGCCCGCCGATCCTGATGTGATGCGGCGGCCGTTCCACGATTTTACGGAATGTGTCGCGCCACGCCGTCGGAAAGACGAACGGGAACATGCCCTCGATAATCAGCATCAGCGCGATCGCGAGCAAGAGGGAGCCAGCTATGTCCATGCGAAGAAATACGCCGCGCAGTGCGCGGCGCGTGTGTCTCGTTTTGTCTAGTGTTTGCGCGGGGTGGCGGACGCGGGAGCGTTATCTGCGCTATTCGCGCCGCCGTTCGGACCACGCATGAAGCGGAAGAAGTCGCTCGACGAATCGACCACGATGACGTCGCCGGGCCGGAAGCTCTCGCGGTACGCGAGCATGCTCTGATAGAACCGGTAGAAGTCCGGGTCGCGCCCGAACGCCTCGGCGGCAATCGCGGCGGCACGGCCGTCGCCCTCGCCCTTGATCGCTTGCGCCTGGGCGTAGGCGTCCGCCAGCACGCCCTGCTGCTTGCGCTCCGCGTCGTCCTTGATCTGCTGCGCTTCGGCCGCGCCCTTCTCGCGAATCTCGGCAGCGGCCTGCTCGCGCGCGGCGCTCATGCGCTTGAAGACCGTCTGCGCCAGCTCCGGCGGGTAATCGACGCGCGTGAGTTCGATGGCGATCACGTCGATGCCGAGCGGCGCTGCGGTTTGCCTCAGCGCGTCGCGCGCGCCATTTGCGATGGCTTCCTGCTGCGCGAGCGCCTCGGTGAGCGTGACCTTCGAGATCGCGTCGCCGAGCGCGTCGCGCGACAGCGAGGCGAGACGGTCGGAAAGCGTCTGCGCATCGCCCTTGGTCGCCGCGAAGAGCTTGAGCGGATCGGAAATGCGATAACGCACCACCGGGTTCACGAGCAGCTCGGTCTTGTCCGAGGTCGTGTAGCGGTCGGCGTCGGGCGCATCGAACGCCTGAATGCGCGTGTCGATGAACGTGACGGTCTGGAACGGCGGCGGCAACTTCACATGCAGCCCGGGACCGGCGAGCGTGGCATTGGCCCCGCCCGACGAAGAAATGATGGCGACGTGGCGCGGATCGACCATGAAGACGGCCGACGACGCAACCAGCACGACAACCACGACGGCAACGACGAGCGCAATGATCTTGTTCATATCGGCGCGCCCCTTATTGCACGTCGCTTTCGCGTCCGCGCGAGCGGAACGCATCGCGCGAACGGAAGGCGTCGCTCGCGGCGGCTGCCGCGTCGCTGGCCGTGGTTGCAGGAGCCGCGCCTTGCGGCTGCGAGCCTTGCTGCTGCGAGCCTTGCTGCAGTGCGCCCGGTTGGGCCCCCGGCTGCGCGCCCTGCTGCGACTCGCTGCCGGCTGCCGGCGCGGAAGCCGCATTGGCGTCCGAAGCCGCGCCTGCCGTTGCCGCACCAGCGCCTGAGGCCGAGGCCGCAGCCGCGCCCGTTGCGCCCGCCGCCACGGCGGCGCGCTGACGCGTCGTGTCGACGAGTTTGTCGAGCGGCAGATAAATCACGTTGTTGCCTGACTTGCTGTCGACGAACACCTTCGTCGCATTCGAATAGATGTGTTGCATCGTCTCGAGATACATGCGCTCGCGTATCACAGCCGGCGCCTTCGCATATTGTTCGTAGACCTGTGTGAAGCGCTGCGCGTCGCCCTGCGCCTGCGAAACCACACGTTCGCTGTACGCCTTGGCTTCATCAACGAGACGCGCCGCCTCGGTCTGCGCGCGCGGCAACAGCTGGTCGGCATAGGCCTGCGCGTCGCGCTTCGCGCGGTCGCGGTCCTGGCGCGCCTTGGCTTCGTCGTCGAGCGCTGCCTGCACCTGATCGGGCGCGGAGACGCTCTGGATCGCGACGCCGGTCACGCCTAGGCCCGTCTTGTACTCGTCGAGCGAGTGCTGGATCGTGTCCGCAAGCTGGGCGCGAATCGGCTCGCGGTCCGCGTAAAGCATATCGTTCGTGCTGCGCGCGCCCACCACGGTGCGCACCGCCGCCTGGGCGGCCTGCGTCACGGTGAGGTCGGGATCGACGCTGCGGAACAGATAGTCGGTCGGCTGCTTGACCTGGTACTGCACGGTCAAACGCACGTTGAGAATGTCGCCGTCGTGCGTGATGACCGCGGCGTCCTTCACGTTTGCCGGACGCACGAGGTTGCTGCGGCCGATCTCGACGGTGCGGATCTGACCGATATTGACGATTTCGTGAGTCTGGAACGGATACGGCATGCGCCAGTGCACGCCCTGGCCAACCGTGTGGCGATACTGGCCGAACTGCAGCACGACGCCAGCCTGGCCTTCCTGAACGACGAACACGCCGCTGCCCACGTAGATCGCGATCAGCACGCCGAGCACGATGCCCACGCCGATGCGCGCGCCATGGCCATTGTCCGGGCGCGGTCCGAAGCCACCCGGGCCCTTGCCCTTGCGGCCGAAGAAAGCGGACACGCGGCGGTTGAAGTCGCGCCACATTTCGTCGAGGTCCGGCGGACCGTCGCCCTTGTCGCCGTTGCCACCCTTGTTGCCGTTATTGCCCGGCGGGCGGCGCCCGTCGTCAGAACGCTGGCCATTGCCGTCGCCTCGACCCCAACGCGGGTCGTTCAGCGAGAAAATGGCGCGCGCGCGCTGCCAGCCAGTCCGCTTGTTGTAATCGTTCACCTGTGTTCGTTCACCAGAGTAGACAGCGGGTCAATTGCGTGCGGATTCCATCGGAGCCGCTGGGCCGGCCTTGCGTGCAAGACAATGCCGGGCGCGCCTCAGCGCTCGTGTTCCCAGCGAGGTTCTTCCTGCACCGCGCTCCAGTCTGCGGCCAGGGACTGCGGCGCACCGGCAAGCGGCTCGGCAGTCGCGATTTCGGCGATGACGGAGCGCAGCGCATCCAGTCCGACACCTGTGCGGGCGCTCAAAAAGACGCGCGAAATATTACCATATTCATCACGCTCGACCGTTCCGCCGCGGGCCGCCAGTTCCGGCACGGCGTCGATCTTGTTGAAGACCAGCACCTGGCGGATCGTGTCCGCGCCGATTTCGTGCAGCACCCCGTTCACCTGATCGATCTGATCGAGGCGCACGGCGCTCGACGCGTCCACCACGTGCAGCAGCAGGTCGGCCTGCACCGTTTCCTGCAGCGTCGCGCGAAACGCGGCGACGAGCTGGTGAGGCAGCTCGCGGATGAACCCGACCGTATCGGACAGCACGATCTGCCCCACTTCGTCGCCGAGCCAGACGCGCCGCGAGGTCGTGTCGAGCGTCGCGAACAGCTGGTCGGCGGCGTAGGCCTGCGCCTTCGTGAGCGCATTGAAGAGCGTGGACTTGCCCGCGTTCGTATAGCCCACGAGAGACACCGACATCGTGCGGTTGCGCTCGCGCTGACGCCGCTGCGTGCCGTGCTGGCGACGCAGCTTCGCAAGCTTGCCCTGCAGCATCTTGATGCGCTCGCCGATGAGCCGGCGGTCGGTTTCGAGCTGCGTTTCACCCGGGCCGCGCAGGCCGATACCACCCTTCTGGCGCTCGAGGTGAGTCCAGGCGCGCACGAGGCGTGTGGCGAGGTATTGCAGCTGCGCGAGTTCGACCTGCAGCTTGCCTTCGTGGCTGCGGGCGCGCTGGGCGAAGATGTCGAGGATGAGGCTCGTGCGGTCGACCACGCGGCGATCGAGCGCGCGCTCCAGATTACGTTGCTGGGCGGGCGACAGCGCGTGATTGAAAATGACGATTTCGATGTCGTTCGCCTCACAGGCGAGGCGCAGTTCCTCGGCCTTGCCGCTGCCGATGAACATGGCAGCGTCGGGGCTGGAGCGTCGCCCGGTGAGCGTGACAGCGGGAGTGGCGCCCGCGCTTTTGGCGAGCAGGCTGAGTTCTTCGAGGCTGGCTTCGAACTCGGTCTTGCCGAAGTCGATGCCGACGAGTGCGGCGTTGATCAAATTAGAGGATGTCAAAATGAAAGCGGCCGGACCAGAGCAGCCTGCGAGGCGCCCCGGGCCGGCCGCGTCATGGGTCAGGACGCTTCCGTATCCGGGTGGAAGTTCACCGGACGGGCCGGAACCACCGTAGAGATGGCGTGCTTGTAAACCATTTGCGTAACCGTATTACGGAGCAACACGACGTACTGGTCGAACGATTCGATGTTCCCTTGAAGCTTGATGCCGTTGACCAGATAGATCGAAACAGGCACGTGCTCCTTGCGCAGCGCGTTCAGAAACGGGTCTTGTAACAATTGCCCTTTGTTGCTCATAGCAAACTCCGTATTTTTTTGCAGGTTTAACTTATATTGGGGTGAAGAAAAAGAAATCCACCACCAATCGCTACACTATAGCCGATTCTCGTTCCCCCGCGCGGTTCCGGGCGGTTCGGCCAGGAGGCCTTTGCGGGGTAGCGAACGCTATTCAGCAACGGCCTAGTTTTTTTCCGTATAGGGATTCGTCGAGGAGCGAAACTCTATGCGCAATGGAGTGCCGGTGAGCGAGAAAGTTTCCCGGAAACGGTTCTCCAGATAGCGCTTGTAGGTCTCTGTCACGGCGTCGAGTGCATTGCCGTGAATGACGATGATCGGCGGGTTCTGTCCCCCCTGGTGCGCGTAGCGCAGCTTCGGACGCACCGGGCCGCGGCGGCGCGGCTGCTGGAACTCCACGGCTTCGATGAGCGCGCGCGTGAGCTTCGGCGTGGGCAGTTTCGCCATGGCGGCGGCATAGGCGTCGTCCACCGAGCGCATCAGCGGGCCAATGCCGAACTTCTCGGTCGCTGAGATGAAGCGCATTTCCGCGAAGTCGAGGAACTTCAGCTTGCGCTGCAGGTGGTGCTTGGTGCGCTCGCGCGCGTGGTCGTCCATGCCGTCCCACTTGTTCACGCCCACCACGAGCGCACGGCCCTGCTCCACCACGAAGCCTGCGATATGCGCGTCCTGATCCGAGATTTCCTGCTGCGCATCGAGCAGCAGAATCACCACGTTGGCGTCGGCGATCGACTGCAGCGTCTTCACCACCGAGAACTTCTCGATCGCTTCGAACACCTTGCCGCGGCGGCGCAGACCCGCTGTGTCGATCAGCGTGTACTTCTTGCCGTTGCGCTCAAAATCCACGTAGATCGAATCGCGCGTCGTGCCCGGCATGTCGAACGCGATCACGCGGTCTTCGCCGATCAGCGTGTTCACGAGCGTCGACTTGCCCACGTTCGGGCGGCCGACGATCGCGATCTTGATGCCGTGCTTCGCGGCGTCTTCTTCGCTTTCCTCGGGCTGGTCGGCGTACGCTTTTTCAAGCGCCTCGTTGATCATTTCCGTCACGCCGTCGCCGTGCGCCGCGGAAATCGCGCGCGGGTCGCCGAGACCGAGTTCGTAGAAGTCGGCGGCCACGGCGCTGTACTTCATGCCTTCGGCCTTGTTGACGACGAGGAAGATCGGCCGGCCGGTCTTGCGCAGGTAGTCGGCGATATGCTTGTCCTGCGGTGCCAGGCCATTGCGGCCGTCGCAGATGAACACGACGATATCGGCCTCTTCCACGGCCTGGCGCGTCTGGCGCGCCATCTCGTGCAGGATGCCGTCCTTGGCGACCGGCTCGAAGCCGCCGGTGTCGACCACGAGATATGGGCGATCGCCCGTGCGCCCTTCACCGTAGTGACGGTCGCGCGTGAGGCCAGGCAGGTCGGCCACCAGCGCATCGCGCGAACGCGTGAGCCGGTTGAACAGCGTGGATTTCCCCACATTGGGGCGCCCGACGAGGGCGATTACGGGTTTCATCTGATCTTTTCTACAGTAAGGCGCAGCGCCGGAGAGTCCGGCGCGCTGCGCGGCAAGCCTCGCGCGTGCGGGGCTGCATCAATGGCAAATTATCACGAAATTCACGAGCGGGGCCGCGGCCCCGAGCCGAAAGCGCGGCGCGACCGGGGCTGGACGCCGCGCAACCGCCGTGTGGCGGTAACGGTAAATGGCGGCGTCGTGAACGCCGCCGTCCCAAAATGCGCATGGCCGGCTTGAGCCGGCCAGCTGGCAAGGCACCGGAACCTGCCGGCTCCAGCGCCTCTTGCAACTGCATGCATCAGAGCGCCTTGCGTGAGGCGCCCGACGCTCAATGCGGACGCAGACCGTACAGGTCGCCGTCCTTCGTCTGCACGACCAGCGTGTTGCCTGCAAGCACCGGCGCAGCCGTGATCGGGCTGCCGTCGGTCTTCACGCGCGAGACGAAGCTGCCGTCGTCGAGCGAGAGGAAATGCACGTAGCCCTGAAAATCGCCGAGCACGACCGCGTGGCCCAGCATGGCGGGCACACTCACGTCGCGGCTCTTGAGCTTCTCGTTCGTCCAGGTCGGCTCGCCCGTCGAAACGCTGAAGGCCTTCACGACCGACCAGTCGTCGCCGCCCACCACCGTACTTTCATCCTGAGCGATGCCGCTCGTGCTCGAGAACGCCTTTTGCCACATCGGACGACCGGAATTGGCGTCGAAGCAGCCCAGCTGACCCTGGAACGTGACCGCACAGGTCGTCGCGCCGACCAGCGTGGGCGGGCCGCTCACGTCGTTGATGCGCTCGACTTCCGTCACGCCCTTCGGGTACGAGACCGGCGTTTCCCAGAAGGCGTCGCCGCTCTGCAGGTTGATCGCCGCGAACGAGCCGCCCGGGAAACCGGCCAGCACGGCCTGCTCGCCCGCGAACGTCATGCCCGCCGAAACGCGCAGGTTCAGCGGCACGGCGCGGTTGCGGTAGAGCCACTTCTGCTCGCCCGTCTGGCCGTTGAAGGCGACGATCTGGCCGTCGATCGTGCGCACGATCACGAGGCCGTTGCCGACGAGCGGCGGCGAGATGATCTCGCCCGGCGCCTTGGCCTGCCACGAGAGCTTGCCGTTCGAGTCGAGCACGTAGACGTCGCCCTTCAGGCCGCCGACGGCCGTGAGATTACCATCGCTGCCCACGCCCGCCGAGAGGTCGTCCTTGAGCTTGGTGCGCCAGACGTCCTTGCCCGATGCGGCATCGATCTTCGCGACCGAGCCGTTCTCGCCCGCCGCGTAGACGGCGTCGCCCACGGCGACCGGCGCGAACAGATAGCGGCCCGCCTTCCCGACACTCGACTTCCACACCTGCTGGACGTCCAGCGCCGGCTTGAATTCGGTCAGCGGCACCGGCACGCGGCGCACGTCTTTCGTCGATGAGCAGGCTGCGAGAGCCAGGACGGTCATCGCGAGAGCGACGGGCACAACGGTTCGTTTCAGCAGATTCATCGGTGAACGACGCATGAATGAAGTTGGTTTGAATGGTTTCGCAATGCTGCGCGCACGCTCGGCACGCTGCGCAATCTAGCCGGCCACTTAGCCGCCGAGCGCATCCAGCTTGAACTGGATCAGCTGACGCTCGGAAGCGTCGCTCTTCGGCAGGCTGTCGAGGGCCAGCTTGTACGCCGCGCGCGCGTCGTCGCGCTTGCCGGCCGCGGCCAGCAGATCGCCACGACCATCGGCCACGATGCCCTTGAACGGACCCGAATCGGGTTGCGGAATCAGCGCGAGGCCCTGATCGTAGGCCTTTTCGTCGAGCAGTAGCGAAGCGAGACGCAGCTTCGCGATCTGGCGGAATTCGTCGTCCTTCGCGTGGTCGGCGGCCCATTGCAGCTGCGCCTTCGCGCCGGCCGTGTCGCCCGCCATATAGAGTGCCTTGGCCACGCCGAGTGCCGTCATCTGCGCGTACGCCGTGCCGCCGAAGCGATCTTCCATGTCGGACGCCACGCGCGTGAGCATGGCCTTGTCGCTGCTGTTCGCGGCTTGCTGCACCTGGTCGTACAGCACGGCGGCCTCGGCCGCCTGGCGGCGCTGCCAGAAGTTCCAGCCGTTCCACGCTGCGAGCGCGAGCAGAACGATCAGCACGACCCACGTAGCGGCGTTACCCCACTGCCCCCACCATGCCTTGAAGCTCTCGATCGATTCCTGTTCGTCGTGGTAACTCATCGCGTAGCGATTCCTCGTTTATTCTGAAGCCTGTTTTCGAATGCGCAGCGACCTGGGCAGCCCCACTGGGGCGGCCCCATCAATCGTCGCCGTCTTCGGCGGATGCAACCATCGCATTGATCAGATATTCGGTCAAGTCCTCAAGCGCTACCGTTTGTTGCTCGCTGCGGGCCTCCGCGGCCGTGCCGCGCAGTGCCTTCACACCGGCCTCGCCCCTCGCGACTTCGTCCTCGCCGAGTACCACGGCAAAGGCCGCGCCGCTGGCATCCGCGCGCTTCATCTGCGACTTGAAGCTCGCGCTCTGGCCGTCGGCGCTGCAATGCAAGATTACGTCGAGGCCCGTATCGCGCAGACGCTCCGCCACGATGAACGCCTTCTCACGCGCGGCTTCGCCCTGGTGGACAACGTAGACATCGCAACCATCTTCTTCCGGCACAAGGTCTTCTTCCTTGAGCAGTTCGAGAATGCGCTCGATGCCCATGGCCCAGCCGCACGCTGCCGTCGGCTTGCCGCCCAGCTGCTCGATCAGCGGATCGTAACGGCCGCCCGCCGCGACGGTGCCCTGCGCGCCGAGCTTGTCGGTCACCCATTCGAACACGGTCAGATTGTAGTAATCGAGACCGCGCACGAGACGCGGGTTGATCTTGAACGGAATGTTGTTCGACTTGAGAATGCGCTGCAGCCCGTCGAAGTGCGCGCGCGAGCCCTCGCCGATGAAGTCGATCAGCTTCGGCGCCTTGTCCGCGATCTCCTGCAGCGCGGGATTCTTCGTGTCGAGCACGCGCAGCGGGTTCGTGTAGAGGCGGCGCTTGCCGTCTTCGTCGAGCAGATCGACGTGCTGCTCCAGATACTTGATGAGCTCGACGCGATGCGCCGCACGCTCTTCGGCCACGCCGAGCGAGTTGATCTCGAGCTTGATGCCGGTGAGGCCGAGATCGTCCCAGAGGCGTTGGCACATCAGGATGATCTCAGCATCCGCATCGGGGCCCGCGAAACCGAGCGCCTCGACGCCCACCTGATGGAACTGGCGATAGCGGCCGCGCTGCGGACGCTCGTGACGAAACATCGGGCCGATGTACCACAGGCGCTTCGGACCGTCGTAGAGCATGTTGTGCTCGATCGACGCGCGCACGGCAGCCGCCGTGCCTTCCGGGCGCAGCGTGAGGTTCTCGCCGTTGAGCGCATCGGTGAAGCTGTACATCTCCTTCTCGACGATGTCGGTTACTTCGCCGATGCCGCGCGTGAACAGTTGCGTATGCTCGACGATCGGCGTGCGGATATTTTGATAGCCGTACGAACGAAGCAGCGACTTCACCGTGGATTCGAAGAATTCCCACAGCCCTGCCTCCTGCGGCAGGATGTCGTTCATGCCCTTCACGCCCGAGAGCTTTTCGGGCTTGCGTTTTTGTTCAGTCATTGCGTTGCGAATTGGCTTTATGCGGTTGTGCGTATCGAGCTACAAGCGGGCTACATGCGAACTACGAGCGGATCGACCCGCTTGCTCAGTTCGTCGCTTCGGCCTTGCCGTACTTGCGCGCGACGTAGTCGCTCACGATCTGCTGGAATTCTTCGGCGATGTGCTCGCCGCGCAGCGTCTTCACCTTCTCGCCGTCGATGAAGACCGGCGCCGCGGGGTTCTCGCCCGAGCCCGGCAGGCTGATGCCGATGTTCGCGTGCTTCGACTCGCCCGGGCCGTTCACGATGCAGCCCATCACGGCGACGTTCATCGTCTCGACGCCCGGATACTCGTCGCGCCACAGCGGCATCTGCGCACGCAGGTAGCTCTGGATCTGCGAAGCCAGTTCCTGGAACAGCGTGCTGGTCGTGCGTCCGCAGCCGGGGCACGCGATGACCATCGGCGTGAACGAGCGCAGGCCCATGGTCTGCAGGATTTCCTGGCCGACCACGACTTCGCCCGTGCGCGCACCGCCCGGTTCCGGCGTAAGCGAGATGCGGATCGTGTCGCCAATGCCCTGCTGGAGCAACACGGAAAGCGCCGCCGTCGAAGCGACGATGCCTTTCGAGCCCATGCCCGCTTCCGTGAGGCCCAGGTGCAGCGCGAAATCGCAACGCTTCGCGAGTTCCTGGTAGACGGCGATCAGGTCCTGCACGCCGCTCACCTTGCACGACAGGATGATCTTGTCGCGGCCCAGGCCGAGTTCGACCGCGCGTTCCGCCGAGCCGATGGCCGACTGAATGAGCGCTTCGTACATCACGCTTTGCGCTTCCCACGGCTCCTGGCGCGCGCCGTTCTCGTCCATCATGCGCGCGAGCAGGTCCTGGTCGAGGCTGCCCCAGTTCACGCCGATACGCACCGGCTTGTCGTACTTGATGGCCGCTTCGATCATCTGCGCGTACTGCGTGTCGCGCTTCGCGCCCTGGCCCACGTTGCCCGGGTTGATGCGGTACTTCGAGAGCGACTCGGCGCAAGCGGGATAGTCGCGCAGCAGCAAATGCCCGTTGTAGTGGAAGTCGCCGACGAGCGGCACCATCACGCCCATGCGGTCGAGCTGCTCGCGGATATGCGGCACGGCCGCCGCCGCTTCCGGTGTGTTGACTGTGATACGTACGAGCTCCGAACCCGCCTGCGCGAGTTCCTTGATCTGGATCGCGGTGCCGATGGGGTCCGCGGTGTCGGTGTTGGTCATCGACTGCACGCGCACCGGCGCGTCGCCGCCGATCGTCACCAACTGGCCGCCCCAGCGCACATGCACAGCTTGCGACTTGCGGCGCGGCGCGTGGCCGCCGAGGACCGGCACGTTCGAGCAGATCTGACTGTTGCTGGTCGAGGATTGCGTTTCGCTTTGCATCGAAAAACCCATTTACGCCTCACGCGCGCTTTTCGCCGACTAGTCGGCGGCTGCACGGCGTGAATTGAAAAAGCGTCGCGGCCGGCAATGAAACTTGCCCGGCCGCGACGCGTGCCATGTCTTGATCAGGGCAGCACGAAGCGCGCGACATTGCCACGCGCCGACGCGTACTTCGACGTGTCCACCGGCTGGCCGTCGATGGTCATCGACTCGATGCCGGCCTTGTTGCCCACGGTGACCTTGAGCGGCTCCGTGCCGGTGATCTCACGCGCGTCGCTGCCGTGGATCATGCCCGAGAAGACTTCCTTGCCATCCTTCTGGCGCACGCTGACCCAGGTGTCCTGCGTCACGCGGATCGCGAACGTCGAGGTGTCCGCGCCGTTGTCGGCTGCCGCAGTCTGCGCTGCCGCTGCGGCCGGCGCGCTCGCCGCCTGGGCGCGTGCAGCGCTTGCCGCGTTGGCGGCGGCCGCAGCCGGCGCTGCGCTTGCAGCGGCGGGCTTCGCGGCCTGGGGCGCCGGCTGCGTCGCTTGAGGCGCCGGTTGCACAGCTTGCGGTACGCTCGCCGCAGCGCCTTGATCGGGCGCCGCATTGGCGTTGTCGCCCGCGTCGTTTGCGTCACCAGCCTGCGGCGCAGCGGACTGATCCGCGCCCTGGGCGGCCGATGCATCTGCGCTGCCGGTCGCCACGCCCTGCGTCACCGTGGGCGACGACGCGCCCGTCTGCACGCTCGCGCCGTTCGCCATCGCCTTCAGGCGCGCAAACCAGGCCGACGATTCGCCACTGTTCGTGTGCCACATGGAAATCGCGAGCACCGCGATCACGATGATCGCCACGCCCCACAGCCACGAGGCGCGGCGGCGCGGAGCCCGCGCGCCACTGCCGCCGAGCGAGAGCGAAACTCGGCCGCGCGGCAGATCGGAGCCCGCCGAAGCCGGCATCGACAGATCCGGCTGCGCCATGCCGCGCTCGCGGCGCAGCGCCTGCGTGAACGGCGCGGAATCGGTACCGAGCAGCTTCGCGTAGGCGCGCACCACGCCGAGCGCGAACGTCGTGTCCGGCAGATGGCTGATGTCGCCCGCTTCGAGTTCGCGCAGCTTCGACACCGACACCTTCAGGCGCGCCGAGACGTCTTCGATCGCCCAACCCTTGGCCTCGCGCAGCTGCGCAAGACGCGCGCCGGCCGCGGCCAGCGTGTCGGGCACTGCCTGCACCGGCGAAGGTGTGGCGCCCGGCACCGAACGACCTGCGTTGCTGTCAGTTCCGTCTGTCCCGAAAGGGTGCTGCGGCTCGCTCATCCCAAGTCCTTGCGTCGATTCTTTTCAATACTGGAACCGGTTGGGCGCGTCCCGCCCCACCTCTACCCGATTCGCAGACCGTTTATAACAAAATGCGCGGCCAGTGTGCCGCTTCCGATCGCTTCTGCAACGTTTCTTTTACTACCGCCCACGGCCGCGCGTTTTCCCCGCACGCCGCCGTCGGCCCTCCTGATGCCGGTTCAGTGCTGAACCGGCCGTACTTCGATGACCTTGCCCGCGGCGCGGCCCGTGCGCTCAGCAAGGCGCGTGCGGTCCTTCACCTCGCCGGCGAGCTGCCCGCAGGCTGCGTCGATGTCGTCGCCGCGCGTCTTGCGCACGGTCGTGACGACGCCCGCATCCATCAGGATCTGCGCAAAGCGCTTGATCTGGTCCGATTTCGAGCGCAACAGGCCCGACTCGGGGAACGGATTGAACGGGATCAGATTGAATTTGCACGGCACGTCACGCGTCACGGCGAGCAACTGCCGTGCGTGCTCTTCCGTGTCGTTGACGCCGTCGAGCATGCAGTACTCGAACGTGATGAAGTCGCGCGGCGCGACTTCCAGGTAACGCTGGCACGCCGCCATCAACTCGCGCAGCGGGTACTTGCGGTTGAGCGGCACGAGTTCGTCGCGCAGCGCGTCGTTCGGCGCGTGCAAGGAGACGGCGAGCGCCACGGGCAGTTCGGCACCGAGACGATCCATCATCGGCACGACGCCCGACGTGGAAAGCGTGACGCGCCGGCGCGACAGGCCGTAGGCGTTGTCGTCGAGCATCAGGCGCATGGCGGGCACGACCGCGTCGTAGTTCAGAAGCGGCTCGCCCATGCCCATCATCACGACGTTCGTGATGACGCGTTCGCCCTTGCCGTCACCGCCGGTCGCGCGCCCGCCCGCCTCGCCCAGAAGCGAGGCGCGCAGGGCGAATTCCGCCATGCGCAGCTGGCCGATGATCTCGGCGGTGGTGAGATTGCGTGAAAAACCTTGCTTGCCGGTGGAGCAAAACCGGCAGTTGACCGCGCATCCCGCCTGCGAGGACACGCACAGCGTGCCGCGATTGTCTTCGGGAATGAACACGGTTTCGACCGCGTTGCCGTTGCCGACGTCCACGAGCCATTTGCGCGTGCCGTCGGAGGAAACGTTGTCGCTGATGATGCCGGGCATGCCGATGACGGCGCGCCCTTTGAGCTTCTCGCGCAGCGATTTGGCGAGATCCGTCATGCCGTCGAAGTCGGCGGCGTTGTACTGATGGATCCAGCGCTGAAGCTGTTTGGCGCGAAACGGCTTCTCGCCCAGGCTCTCGCAATAGGCGACCAGCCCTTGGGCGTCGAGATCGAGAAGGTTGACGGTGGAACTGCTCGTCATGTCGAATCCTGCCATTTCAGTGCGAGAGCGCGCTCACCGCCCGCGCTGCCCGCCTGCCTGCGCACTTGCGCGGCATTGGGAACTGGACGGTGAGCGTCATCGCCGTTCGCGACCCTATGCTACTACTGCAGTCTGCTCGCGCCTTGCTTAGCGCGAGTAGACGTTGACTTGCGGGAAGAAGAACGCGATTTCCACGGCAGCCGTTTCAGCGGCGTCCGAGCCGTGCACGGCGTTCGCGTCGATGCTGTCGGCGAAGTCGGCGCGGATCGTGCCCTTTTCAGCCTTCTTCGGATCGGTCGCGCCCATCAGTTCGCGGTTCTTCAGGATGGCGTTCTCGCCTTCCAGCGCCTGCACCATCACCGGGCCCGAGACCATGAAGTCCACGAGGTCCTTGAAGAACGGACGCGCTGCGTGAACAGCATAGAACTTCTCTGCGTCGGCGCGCGACAGGTGAACCATGCGGGCGGCAATGATCTTCAGACCAGCGTTTTCGAAGCGGCTGTAGATCTGGCCGATCACATTCTTTGCCACTGCGTCCGGCTTGATAATCGACAGGGTGCGTTCGATCGCCATAAAAGCTCCAAAAAATTAAGAGGTTACAGATTCAAATGAATCCGCAATTGTAGCATGTTCCCATGTATGATTGCGATTGAACCCTCATAGCCCGGCAAACCGGGGCAAATGAGCGCAATCCGGTCACACGCACCGCGCTGCCGTACCTTTCAGAGAGGTTTAAGATTGGCGGCATACGCTGTGCAAACATAACGGAAACTGTGTGGCAACCCGTTGAAACTCTGGGTCGGCGCACTTATCTTATGGGGGAGCGGACCGCGTACCTGCGCGCCCTCACCCACGCGTCTCACGCAAGGAGAAAGCATGAACGAGTATCCCTATAACTTCGGCCGCGGCGGCAGCGTCACCTCGGCGGAGACCCGCAACCGCGTACTGCGCAACACCTATTGGCTGCTCGCGCTGTCGATGGTGCCGACGGTGCTCGGCGCGTGGGTGGGCGTCGCGACCGGCTTCTCGCTTTTTGCGGCTACCAGCCCGGCCATGAGCCTGCTCGCGTTCTTCGCGATCGCCTTCGGCTTCATGTTCGCCATCGAGCGCACCAAGGAAAGCTCGGTGGGCGTGTTCGTGCTGCTCGGCTTCACGTTCTTCATGGGCCTGATGCTCTCGCGCCTGCTGTCGTTCATTCTCGGCTTTTCGAACGGCCCGCAGCTCATCATGCTCGCGTTCGGCGGCACCGGCATCATTTTCACCGCCATGGCGACCATCGCCACGGTCAGCAAGCGCGACTTCTCGGGCCTCGGCAAGTGGCTCTTCATGGGCGTGATCGTGATCCTGCTGGCCGGCGTCGCGAACATGTTCCTGCAGTTGCCCGCGCTGATGCTCACGGTTTCGGTGCTTGCCATCGCGATCTTCTCGGCCTACATGCTGTTCGACGTGCAGCGCGTCGTGAACGGCGGCGAGACGAACTACATCTCGGCCACGCTCGCGATCTATCTGGACCTGTATAACGTGTTCACGAACCTGCTCGCCATCCTCGGCATCTTCGGCGGCAACCGCAACTAAAACGTAACCACACTCTGACGGGGCCGGATCGACAGATTCCGGCTTCATCAAGCAAAAAGCCCATGACTTTCGTCATGGGCTTTTTTTCGTCTATTCGCCTGGCTGTCGCGCGGGCGCGGGATTCAGAGCGCGATCCAGTCGAAACCCTCGGCTTGCGAAGCGACCCCGATTTCCGTCGCGGCATTGCCCAGAACCGCGGCCATCGCCGCTCGCGCAAGCTCCGGTGAGTTGTTCTGCTGGCTCAGGTGCGCAGCGACCAAATGCCGCAGCTTCGCGCGATCGAGTCCGGCGAGGATGCCGCCGGCTGCCTCGTTGTTCAGGTGACCGTGCGACCCGCCGATACGCGCCTTGAGCGAAGCCGGATAGCGGCTCGTCGCGAGCATCTCGAGGTCGTGGTTGCATTCGAGCACCAGTGCGTCACAACCGCTCAGCACATTGCTGATATGCGAGGTCGACTCGCCGACGTCGGTCAGCACGCCAAGCCGGCTCGCGCCGTCGCTGAACACGAACTGCAGCGGCTCGCGCGCGTCGTGCGGCACCGTGTAAGGCAACACGCCGAGTTCGCCGATCTCGACCGTCTCGTCGCCCCACAACACGTTGAGCTCGACGCCTGCGGCGTCGTCGGCGCCCACGGCCTGCGCCGTGCCCCAGCTCATGTAAAGCGGAATCGACCAGCGGCGCGCCAGCGTGAGCGCGCTGCCGATGTGATCGCTGTGTTCGTGGGTGATGAGAATCGCGGTGAGCGCGTCGGCAGCCAGCCCCGCGCGGGCGAGGCGCCGCTCGACTTCCTTCGCTGAGAATCCGCAGTCGAGCAGCACGCGCGTGGGCGTCGTGCCGCTGCCTGCTTCTACGACCAGTGCGTTGCCCTCGCTGCCGCTGCCGAGGCTCGCAAATCGCATATCAGCGCACGTCAGTTCAACTGCGCGTGGAGCGCGGAGACGATACGCTGGGCGTCCGACGAGGTGTCGACGCGGCCGCTCTGGTCGACCACGGCAACCTGGGTCGAATTGCCCGTCGAGCGCACCGCCACGAGGTATTCCGGACCCTGATCCTTCGTGGCCTTCTTCGGGTTGTAGAAGAGCTTGCCGAGCAGGCCATCGCCCTTGAGTTCCTGCATCGAATCGGCGTAGCGCACGTAGTAGAGGCCCTTCTCGCGGTCGCGATTGTCGACCGTGAAGTTCGTGCGGTCGAGCGCGAGGCCCACGCGCAGCCACGCGGTGTCGAACGCTTCGGGCAGGTCGAGCGTCGTGCCTTCAGGACCGGCAGCGACCTTGACGCCGGCCGTCGACGGGCGCGCATCGGTCAGCAGTTGCTTGGACTGCGCGTCGGTCAGGCCGAACTTCTGCATGATCTTGGCGAGGAACGCGGCTTCGAGTGCCGGGTCGCGCGGACGCTCGACCCACTTCGACCCCGTCTTGTCCTGGCCCGTCAGCACTTCTTCCATGGCGTTATGCGTGACGGAAATGTCCGTTTGACCGTCCGGGCCACGCGAAACCAGCACGCGGAAACGGTCGCGCGTGCCCGACGAGTACGCGAAGTCGATCACGCGGCCAATCGTACGGCGGAACCAGTCGTCCGGAATGTTGGCGCGGTTCTCGGCCCAGTCGGTCGTCATGATGCCCGTGGACGGCGAATCGGTCGTCAGCGTGAAGCCATTCTCCGTCCAGAATTCCTGCAACTGCGGCCAGACGTCGTCAGGCGAGCGGCCGTCCACCACGAGCCAGCGGCGGTCGCCGTCGCGCTCCACGTGCATGCCGAACGGATCCTGCGCATCCGGCACGCCGAGTGTGGCGTTGCCGGCCGGCATGACCGTGCGCTGAGCGGAGCCGCCAAGCGTAATCGTGGGCGGCGGCGCGACGTACTTCTGGTCGTTCGGCGCCGATGACAGATCCTGCGGCACATTCAGCGGCGGCGCGGTCGGCGTGTCCTTGTAGTTGACGCGATCGGACGCGAACATGTCGTTCAGCGACTCGCAGCCTGCGAGCGAGCCGAGTGCAAGCGCCAGCACCGCCATGCGGGTTGCGTGGAGGGAAAAAGCGGAACGTTTCATGTGGGCCTTCGTGATACGGGAACGCTAAGCCTTGCTCTGCGAGACGATGGGTCCAGGGTTGGTCCGAGGTCTATCAGTGATTGGGCGGGTGGGCCGTGGCGGCGTCGGTTGAAAAATCGGCGACTGGCTGATTGGATCAGCCAGCCAGACCGGCTTCGCGCAGCGCGGCGCGCACCACGTCGTAGTAGCGCGCATCGAGCGGCGTGAGCGGCAGTCGGATGCCGCCTTCGATGCGGCCGAGTTCCTGCAGCGCCCACTTCACCGGAATCGGATTCGATTCGATGAACAGGTTCTTGTGCAGCGACAACAGCTTCATATGGATCGCGCGCGCCGTTTTCGCGTCGCCGGCGAGCGCGGCCTTGCACAGGTCGCTCATCTGGCGCGGCGCAACGTTCGCGGTCACCGAAATATTGCCGTGTCCGCCGAGCAGCATCAGCGCGATCGCCGTGGGATCGTCGCCGCTGAAAATCTTGAAGCCGTTCGGCGCATGCTTGATGAGGTGCGCGGCGCGGTCGATGTTACCCGTCGCCTCCTTCACCGCGATGATGCCGGGCACTTCGGCCAGACGCAGGATGGTCTCGTTCGCCATGTCCGCGACCGTACGGCCCGGCACGTTGTAGAGGATGACCGGCAGATCCACGTCCTCCGCGATCTTCGCGAAGTGACGGTACATGCCTTCCTGGGTCGGCTTGTTGTAATAGGGCACGACCTGGAGCGACGCCTGTGCGCCCACTTCCTTCGCGTGCTTCGTGAGTTCGATGGCCTCGGCGGTGGAATTGCCGCCGGCGCCCGCGATGATCGGCATACGGCCAGCGGCGTGCTCGACCGCCGTCTTGATCATCAGGATGTGTTCTTCGACGTCCAGCGTGGCGGACTCCCCGCTCGTACCGACGACGACGAGGGCATCCGTCCCCTCTTCCACGTGCCAGTCGATCAGTTTGCGGAATGCCGGCAGGTCGAGACTGCCGTCCTCGTGCATGGGGGTGACGATCGCGGGAATGCTGCCTTGCAGCGTAATGCCGTCCTGAGTGCCGTTAGCCATGAAACGCCAGAAAAATGAGTCGGTTAAACCGCGATTGTAGCGGATTAGCCGGTCAGATCGTAACGCGTTACGGGAAGGACCTGGTTCTCAGGTACATTACCGGCTCTTTCGAGGGACACCGAGGTCGTTTTTTCCCGTACCGCGCAGATGCGCTGAATATACGCCTCACGCGGCTGCGAAAGAAATCCGTCCTGATAGGCGATTACCCTCAGCGCCGGCGTACAGACCGCCAGCAACTCGCCGGGCGCGAGCAGGAAAGCGGGGTTCGATGGCTTTCCCACCGTCTCGTTGCCCTGGGCGAAGGTTTCGTAGATCAGGACGCCGCCCGGCGCCAGCGCCTCAATGAGACGCGGCATGAGCGGGCGGTGCAGGTAGTTCGTGACGACCACGGCGGCAAAGCGGGCGTCCGGCGCGAGCGGCCAGGGCGCGCCTTCGAGGTCGCACGCTAGAGTCGCGACACCTGCTACGTCATGCAACGTGGCGAGCGCGGCGGCGTCGCGATCGAGCGCCGTCACCGGGTGCCCCTGGCCAGCCAGCCAGCGCGTGTGCCGACCCGCGCCGGAGGCCACGTCGAGCACCGTGCCGCCGGGCGCGATGAGGTGCGCCCAGCGGCGCACCCAGCGCGACGGCTCGGCAAGCCCGTGGGCCAGCGAACCGGCGGCAGGCGTCGACGTCATCGGCTCGATCAGCTGTACGAGAGGCCCATGGCCTCGCGCACGTCGCGCATCGTCTCGTTGGCGAACTTGCGCGCCTTGTCGCAGCCGTCAGCGACGATTGCACGCAGCAGCGACGGGTCGTCCATGTACTTCTGCGCGCGCTCGAGCATGGGCTGCTGCTCGCGCAGAATGCCCTCGATCACCGGCTGCTTGCACTCCAGACAACCGATGCCGGCCGAACGGCAACCCTTCTGCACCCAGTCGTGCGTCTGCTCGTCCGTGTAGACCTGGTGCAGTTGCCACACCGGGCACTTGTCGGGATCGCCCGGATCGGTGCGGCGCACGCGCGCGGGGTCGGTCGGCATGGTGCGGACCTTCTTCGTGATCGACTCGGCGTCTTCGCGCAGGCCAATGGTGTTGCCGTACGACTTCGACATCTTCTGGCCGTCGAGACCCGGCATGCGCGAGGCTTCCGTCAACAGAACCTGCGGCTCCGGCAGAATGATCTTGCGCGAGCCTTCGAGGTAGCCAAAGAGACGCTCGCGATCGCTCATCGAGAGGCTTTGCGACTCCGAAAGCATCGCGCGGGCCTGTTCGAGCGCCTCGTCATTGCCTTCCTGCTGATAAGCGTTGCGCAGCTCGTGGTAGAGCTTCGAGCGCTTGCCACCCAGCTTCTTCGCCGCCTCGTTGGCCTTCTCTTCGAAGCCCGGCTCGCGGCCGTACATGTAGTTGAAGCGCCGCGCCATTTCGCGCGCCATCTCGACGTGCGGCACCTGATCCTCGCCCACCGGCACGAGCGACGCGCGGTACAGCAGGATATCGGCGGCCATCAGCACCGGGTAGCCGAGGAAGCCGTAGGTACCGAGGTCCTTGTCGCGCAGCTTTTCGATCTGTTCCTTGTAGGTCGGCACGCGCTCGAGCCACGACAGCGGCGTGCTCATGCCGAGCAGCAGCGCGAGTTCGGCGTGCTCGGGCACGCGGCTCTGGATGAAGAGCGTGGCCTGGTTCGGGTCGATGCCCGAAGCGAGCCAGTCGATCAGCACGTCCCAGACGTTCTTCTCGATGACATCCGGCGTTTCGTAGTGCGTGGTGAGCGCATGCCAGTCGACCACGCAGAAGAAGCACGGATACTCGGACTGCAGGCGCACCCAGTTTTTCAGCACGCCGTGATAGTGGCCGAGGTGCAGCGACCCGGTGGGCCGCATGCCGGAGAAGATACGGTCTGGGAACATGATGTTATGAAAAGAGCGACACAAGTGGGGTAAGGATGGCCGTGACCGCGTCGTAACCTAGACTCACGAGCGGGCGCAGCCAGAATCGCGTGAAGATGCCACTCACGAGCAACCCCATCACGATGATGAAACCGTAGGGCTCGATACGGGCGAGCGCAATGCTCGCGCGCGTGGGCAGGAGCGCCCCGAGCACGCGGCCGCCGTCGAGCGGCGGCAGCGGAAAGAGATTCAGCACGCCGAGCACGAGATTCACGCCCACGCCGGCGGCGGCCATGCGCGTGAAGAACGGCTCGTCTACGCCGAGCACCGCGAGTCCCACGCCGAACACACCCCATATGATGGCCTGCACGAAGTTGCACAGCGGCCCGGCCGCCGCGACCCACAGGGTGCCCCAGCGCGGATTGCGCAGATTGCTGAAGGCGATCGGCACCGGCTTCGCGTAACCGAACACGAACGCGCCGTTCGTCAGGAAATAGAGCACGAGCGGCATGGCGATTGTGCCGATCGGGTCGATGTGGCGCATCGGGTTGAACGAGACGCGGCCGAGCACATACGCGGTGTTGTCGCCGAGCATGCGCGCGACGTAGCCGTGCGCGGCTTCGTGCAGCGTGATCGCGAAGATCACCGGCAAGGCGTAGACGACGATCGTCTGAATAAGATTGGCTTCCATGGCGGGCTATTGTATCAATGCGTCAATGCGCTCTGGCCACGTTCGCGCCGCGCATGTCTCATCACGCCTCTTCTTCCTCGATGCCGAACGGCGCCAACGCGCCCCGCCCCGGCCGCACGAGCACCGGTTCTTCCCCTGTGAGATCGATCACGGTGGACGGCTCGCACGGGCAAGCCCCGCCGTCGATCACGAGATCGACCTGCTTCTCGAGGCGCTCGCGAATCTCGTCAGGGTCGTTGAGCGGCTCGGTGTCGGGCGGCAAGATTAGCGTGGAGGCAAGCAGCGGCTCGCCCAGTTCTTCGAGAATCGCAAGCGGAATCGGATGCCCGGGCACGCGCAGGCCGATCGTCTTGCGCGACGGATGCGAGAGGCGCCGCGGCACTTCCTTCGTCGCCACCAGCACGAACACATACGGGCCCGGCGTCACCGACTTGATGAGCCGGTATTGGCGGTTGTCCACCATGGCGAAGTTCGCGAGTTCGGACAGGTCCCGCACCATCAGCGAGAGCAGCGCCTTTTCGTCGAGCCCTCGGATGCGGCGCAGGCGCTCGGCGGCCTGCTTGTCGTCGATGCGGGCGGCGAGCGCGTAGCTCGAATCGGTGGGCAACGCGATCACACCGCCGTCGCGGATGATCTCCACCGCCTGCTTGACGAGACGCGGCTGCGGGTTTTCTGGGTGAAGCCGAAAGAACTGGGACATGGCAGTAATCAGCTGACGAATGGCGATGAAAACAGCGGGACGATGCGCGAGAACGGCAGGCGACTGCACGTAGTTACCACAAAGCGACGACAAAGCTGGATTGACCGGTGCGAAACGCCTTGCAGCAAACAGGCGGGATCAGTGGGCCACGCGCCGTGCGCGGCCTACAGCCATCGCTCCCAGACAGGCTTGAGATCGGAAGGCAAAGGCGGCAGCGTGCCGGGCTCGATCGCGTCGGGCCCGGGCGCATGGAAGTCCGAACCGCGCGACGCCTCGAAGCCAAAGCGCCGCGCAACGGCCGCGTACTCGGCGTACTGGTCGCGCGTATGGCTGCCGGTGACGACTTCGATGGCCTTGCCGCCCAGATCGATGAATTCGCCGAAGAGCGTGTCGAATTCGAGCTGGGTATAAGCATAGCGGCCCGGATGCGCGATGATCGCCTCGCCGCCCGCCGCCTTGATCCACGCTACGGCGTCGGCGAGCCTGGCCCAGCGGTGTGCGACGTAACCGGGCTTGCCTTCGCCGAGCCAGCGCGAAAACGCGTCCTGGGTGTTCTGCGCACGGCCGCTTTCGACAAGGAAGCGCGCGAAGTGGGTACGCGAGACCAGGTCGGGATTCGAGACGTACTGGAATGCGCCTTCGTACGCGTCGGGAATGCCGAGTTCGCCGAGCCGCTCGCCGATGGCTTCGGCGCGCGCCGCACGGCCGTCACGCGTGCGCGCGAGCCCGTCGACGAGCGCGGCACACTCGGTATCCACATGCAAACCGACGATGTGCACCGTGCGCGACGCCCAGGTGACCGAAATCTCGACGCCGCTCAAATAGCGCATGCCGAGCGCCTCGGCCGCCTCGCGCGCTTCTCGCTGGCCGCCGAGCACGTCATGATCGGTGAGCGCCCACAAGCCCACGCCACCCGCTTTCGCCAGCTGCGCGACGGCAGCCGGGGCCAGTTGGCCGTCGGAGACAGTGGAGTGACAGTGGAGATCGGCGTTCATTGGATACGGGAAAAGGATGAACCTCCATTTTACTGCAACGCAGTGAAGTCGTCGGGCGGCGCCTGAAGCGTAGCCGACGCCCGAATGCGCGCCCGATGTGCCTTACGCTTTCGCGCAGAACGACTCGATCAGGCGCGCGACCTCTTCCGGCTGATCGTGGTGCACCATGTGCCCCGCCCCGTCGACGATCCGTTCGCGCCAGTCGGGAAACGCCTCGAAACGCTTCTTGAATTCGTCGATGGGCACCGCCCCCGCGAGCCGCGCGAGCGTTTCGGAGCCAGCCGCTTCGACGTGCAACACCCTCGCGCTCACCTGCGACCAGATCGCCATCACCTCGTCGAGCTGGTACAGCAGCGGACCGCGCATTTTGTGCGCCGGATCGCCGAGCAGCACATAGCCGCCCTCGCCGTCCGGCTTCGACCAGTGTTCTGCGAGGAAGCGCGCGCGCGGTGCGATCAGACGCGGATTGGTCTTCACGAGCCGCGCGGCCACCTCGTCGAGCGACGCGTACGTGCGCAGTCGCGGCGGCGTGCGCACTTCGTCGAGCCACTCGCGCATGCGGCCCGGCGCCTGTCTGGGTGACGGCGCCGGCAGCCCGAAACCCTCCAGGTCGACCACGCGGCGCACGCGCTCGGGCCGCACGCCCGCATAGAGGCACACGATGTTCGCGCCGAGACTATGCCCGACGAGATCCACCTGTCCCTCGGGCGCGTAATGGGCGAGCAGCGCATCGAGATCGGCGAGGTAGTCGGGGAACCAGTAGTTGCTGCCCTGTCCCCGCGCAACGGGCCAGTCGGAGAGGCCGAAGCCGCGCAGGTCGGGTGCGATGACCTGCCAGTCACCGCCGCGTGCATCCAGCGCGTCGACGACAAACTGGAACGACGCCGCCACGTCCATCCAGCCGTGCAGCATGAAGAGCACGGGCGCGCCCTCTGCGCCCCAGCGGCGCACGTGCAGCCGGATGCCGTTGACTTCGACAGATTCGGATCGGGATTGATTCATTTGCGCTGCCGCAAAAAAGAATGATCGTTCAATTATATAGGCGCTGGGCGTTTGCAGTCCGTCATTCGTGGTAGGTCATTCGTTCGATTGCCGCTCCGTTGGCGGCTTCGCGGCGTCCTGGGCCGCCAGCGTATCCAGTTCGGCTTCGTCGAAACCCGCCGAGCGGCGCGCCTCGAAGTTAAATGGACCGCGCATGCGCGGCGCGTGGTACTGCTCCGCGAGCGCGAGCCATGCCGCGTGCGGGTCGAGATCGCGCGCCTCGCACAGGTGGCGGAACCAATGGTTGCCGATGCGCACGTGTCCCACTTCGTCGCGCAGGATGATGTCGAGGATCGCGGCCGATTCGTCGTCGCCAGCCTGTTTCAGGCGCGCGCGGATGGGCGGCGAGGCGTCGAGCCCGCGCGCCTCCAGCACGCGCGGCACGAGCGCCATGCGCGCGAGCACGTCGGCGCTGGTGCGCTCGCACATCTCCCACAGGCCATTGTGCGCGGGGAAGTCGCCGTATGCGTGACCATAGTCGGCGAGCCGCGCGCGCAGCAGCGAGAAGTGATACGCCTCTTCTGCCGCGACCTTGAGCCAGTCGGCGTAGAAGGCGTCGGGCATGGCGGGGAAGCGCCAGACCGCGTCTAGCGCGAGATTGATCGCGTTGAATTCGATGTGGGCCAGCGCGTGCAGCAGCACCACACGGCCCTGAGGCGTGCTCATGCTGCGGCGCTGCAGTTCGCGCGGCTCGACGAGCGGCGGCTCGGCGGGGCGGCCAGGCAAGCCGGCCGGCGTCGCGATGACGCGTTGCGGTTCCCAGCGCGGCGTAGCGGACTGAGCCTGAGTTTGCACGTGCAGTGCGCGCACCGCATCGGCCTTGGCGACCGGGTCGCATTCGCGCAGCGCGGCGAGCGCGACGACGCGCCAACAGGCGGGCTCGGCATCTGTTGGTGTTGGGACATCAGCGCTCGCGCTGGCGGCGGAGAAAACGGAATTCATCGGCAGAAGAAACAGGGACCGAAAAGCGGGACTGAAAAGCTGACGCGCGCGGGCGCCCGAAAAGCCCCCCAAGCGGATCGCGCACGCAACCGTTTACAATACGCGATTCACCTGCCTTGCGTCGTCCGCAGCCGTTGCGCGTCGCCAGCAGACCGGCAGCAGCCCCGAAAGACATAGGAGACTCAACACCGTGGCCATCTACAAGCTTGGCGAAGCCGCACCGACCATTCACGAAAGCGTGTTCGTCGCGGACAACGCGACCGTCATCGGCAAGGTTGAACTGGCCGAAGACGCGAGCGTCTGGTTTGGCGCGACGCTGCGCGGCGACAACGAGCCGATCACCGTCGGCACGCGCAGCAACGTTCAGGAAGGCGCGGTGCTCCACACGGATCCCGGCTATCCACTCACGCTCGAGGCGAACGTGACCGTGGGCCATCAGGCCATGCTGCACGGCTGCACCGTGAAGGAAGGCGCGCTGATCGGCATTCAGGCGGTGGTCTTGAATGGCGCGGTAATCGGCCGCAACTGTCTGGTTGGCGCGGGTGCGGTGGTCACGGAAGGCAAGGTGTTCCCCGACAACTCGCTGATTCTCGGCGCACCGGCCAAGGTCGTGCGTGAGCTGACCGAGGCCGACATCGCCGGTCTCAAGCGCAACGCGGATGTCTACGCGCAGCGCCGCGAATATTTCAAGGCGCAGCTCGTGCGCATCGGTTGACAGCGCCACGCTCTCGCCGTGTGCGGCGCGGGCCGCGCCGCCCCGATTGAAACGAAGGAAAAGATTGTGAACGACCAGTTGCAAAAATTCATGTTCAGCGCAGCGCCGGTGCGCGGCGAGATCGTCTCGCTGGGCAACACGTGGCAGGAAGTGCTCAAGCGCCGCCAGTATCCGGCGCCCGTGCGCACCGTGCTCGGCGAGATGATGGCGGCGTGCGCGCTGCTCTCGGCGAATCTCAAGTTCGACGGCACGCTGATCATGCAGATCTTCGGCGACGGCCCCGTGAAGATGCTGGTCGTGCAGTGCGGCTCGGATCTGACGATGCGCGCGACCGCCCGCCTCGGCGAAGACTTCACGGGCGAAAACGCCCTGCCGCTCGGCGAGGAACTCACGTTCGCCGACCTCGTGAATCCGGACGGCCAGGGCCGCTGCGTGATCACGCTCGACCCCGCGAAAAAGCAGCCGGGCCAGCAGCCCTACCAGGGCATCGTGCCGCTGAACGGCGAAGACGGCCCGCTCAAGTCGATCGCTGCCGTGCTCGAGCATTACATGCATCACTCGGAACAGCTCGACTCGCGCCTTTGGCTCGCCGCCAACGACGACCGCGCGGTCGGCATGCTGCTCCAGAAGCTGCCGGGCGACGGCGGAATCGTGCCGCACCAGGGCGAACACGACCTCGATACCTGGGAGCGTGTCTGTACGCTCGGCGGCACGCTCACGCGCGACGAAATGCTCAAGGAAGACGGCGAGACCTTGTTCCGCCGCCTCTTCTGGCAGGAGAACGTGCGTCACTTCGAGCCGCTGGCGCCGCGCTTCCAGTGTTCGTGCTCGCGCGAAAAGGTGGGCGCGATGCTCAAGATGCTGGGCCGCGAGGAAGTCGACGGCGTGATCGAGGAACGCGGTCATGTCGAGATTCATTGCGACTACTGCAATCAGCGCTATGAGTTCGACCCCGTGGATGTCGCGCAACTTTTTGCCGTGACGGGGCTCTCAGAAAGCGTGAGCCCCGCGGCCGAGCGTCGCCATTGAGACGAGCTGAAGCAAGCCGAAGCAATCTGAGGCGCACCAGGGCACACTGAGGCGATCACGCCGATGCGGCGCAACGCGGGTTGCGTCGCCGCCCGGGGCAGCGGCACGTCGACAGGCCCGGGGACCGGATCGCAATACGGACCTGCCTTCATCGCAAATTGCTTAGGCGTCCGACAGATGGAGAGGAGCATGATCAAGAACAGGCGCTTCGTACGTCCATTGCGTGACCGCAGGCCGCGCGTGAGCGCGTTGCTCGTACTCACGACGCTCGGCGCGGCCGTTGTGTCGACGAGCGGCTGCATGATGGCCCCGCCGGGCCCGTCGCCGATCTACAGCCGACTGCCCCCGGCGCAGTCGGGCCTCCCGGTTACCGCACCCGTGCTCACGCCCGACGAAAAAGCGCGCTACGACGCGATCGACCGTCAGGTGCTCGCCGAACAGGACAACGCCATGGCCGCGGAAGCCGCGGCGCAAGCCTGGTCGCGCGCGTACGCGCCGCCGGTCACCGTCTACGGCAGCTATTACAGCGGCGGTTGGGGGCACGGCTGGGGTACGGGGATTGGCTACGGCTATCCAGGCTGGGGCTGGTAATCGCGCGGCGTCGCGCCGCGAACGCTCACGACGAAAAAAGGCGCGGCTCGATGCCGCGCCTTTTGTTTGCTGCCTTGCTTGCCCACCTGCTCAGCGCAAGCGCGGCACTCAACCCGCCTTCTTCGCTTCCTTCCCGTGCCCGTGCTTCTTCTCGGGCACACGCGAAACGGGGTTCGGCACCACCCTCACCGGCGCTGCCGACATCTCGCCGCGCGTCGAGGTATTCGACGAGCCGCTCGGTGTAACCGGCGGCGTCTGGTTCGGCGAAACGAACTGCACGAACACCTCGCTGTCCTTCACCATACCCATCTCATAGCGGGCACGCTCCTCGACCGCCGCCGTGCCGCTCTGCAGATCCTGCACTTCGCCCGCAATGCGTTCGTTGCGCAGTTTCTCGTCGTCGTTCTGCTTTTGCTGCTGCGCGAGTTGCTGCTGCAGTTCGTGGACACGCAGCCAACCACCATGGCCCCACCAGAGCGGGTACTGGATCAGCACAAGCAGGATGATCAGAACGACAGTGACAAGCCGCATGAAAGGTGCCGGATAAATACACGCCGCCCTGCGCTATACGCAGGGCGGCGGAGAGAGATGACGAAAGGGTGACAGCAAGGCTGCTGCCGGCGCCGGGTCCGCTTAGCGGAGGTTATAGAACGCCGACTTGCCCGGGTAGCTGGCGATATCACCGAGATCTTCCTCGATGCGCAGCAGCTGGTTGTACTTCGAGATGCGGTCGCTGCGCGAGAGCGAACCGGTCTTGATCTGACCCGCGTTCAGGCCCACGGCGATGTCGGCGATCGTCGAGTCTTCGGTTTCGCCCGAGCGGTGCGAGATCACGGCCGTGTAACCGGCGCGCTTGGCCATCTCGATTGCCGCGAAGGTTTCCGTCAGCGTGCCGATCTGGTTGATCTTGATCAGGATCGAGTTGGCGATGCCCTTCTCGATGCCTTCCTTCAGGATGCGCGTGTTGGTCACGAACAGGTCGTCGCCCACGAGCTGGACCTTCTTGCCGAGCTTGTCGGTCAAGAGCTTCCAGCCGGCCCAGTCGGACTCGTGCATGCCGTCTTCGATCGAAACGATCGGGAACTTGTCGGCGAGCGTCGCGAGGTAGTCGGCGAATTCGGCCGACGACAGTTGCAGGCCTTCGCCCGCGAGCTGGTACTTGCCGTCGTGGTAGAACTCGCTCGCTGCGCAGTCGAGCGCGAGCAGGACGTCTTCACCGGCGCGGTAGCCGGCCTTCTCGATGGCTTGCAGGATGGTCGAGAGGCACTCGTCGTTGCTGCCGAAGTTCGGCGCGAAGCCGCCTTCGTCACCCACTGCCGTGCTCATGCCGCGATCCGACAGGATCTTCTTGAGCGCGTGAAACACTTCCGCGCCGCAACGGAGCGCTTCACGGAAGGTCGGCTGGCTCACCGGCACGATCATGAATTCCTGAATATCCAGGCTGTTGTTCGCGTGCGCGCCGCCGTTGACGATGTTCATCATCGGGACCGGCAGCTGCATCGCGCCCGAGCCGCCGAAGTAGCGGTACAGCGGCAGGCCGGCTTCTTCAGCGGCGGCCTTCGCGACGGCCATCGAAACGGCCAGCATCGCGTTTGCGCCGAGGCGCGACTTGTTGTCGGTGCCGTCGAGCTCGAGCAGGGTCTTGTCGAGGAAGGCTTGTTCCGACGCGTCGAGGCCCATGATCGCCTCGGAGATTTCGGTGTTGATGTGCTCGACGGCCTTCAGCACGCCCTTGCCGTTGTACCGGCCGGTTTCGCCGTCGCGCAGTTCGATCGCTTCGCGCGAGCCCGTGGATGCGCCCGACGGCACTGCCGCGCGGCCCATCGTGCCCGATTCGAGCAGCACGTCGCATTCGACGGTGGGATTGCCGCGCGAATCCAGAATCTCGCGACCGATGATATCTACGATTGCACTCATGGTTTCCTCAGGAAATGACAGTAATTCTTGCGCGCGCTGCGCCGCCTGCTGCATCGGCCCGCGAGGCACAGTTTCTATGCTCGTTCGGGGCACACCGTCACATGGGACAGGCTGCGCGCTCGCCAGGTTCAACTTGCCGCAGCGCAACGCTCACGTTCCCGTGACCGATGCGCTGCCACGCTGCCTTGTACATCGAGCACGGTGCGTTGCGCCGCGCTGCTCCTCCATCGCGCCGCTCATGCAATCGAAGCGGCGCGCCGTACTGCGTAATTCCCGGCTCAGCTGAAGTCGTTCTCGAGGAACGGCGTGCGCTTGACCGCCTGGTCGAGCGTCACGAGGGTTTCGAGCAGGTCGGCCATGCGGTTCAGCGGCACGGCGTTCGGGCCGTCGGACTTCGCCTGCGCGGGGTTCGGGTGCGTCTCCATGAAGAGACCCGCCACGCCCGTGGCGACGGCCGCGCGGGCCAGCACCGGCACGAATTCGCGCTGACCGCCCGAGCTCGTGCCCTGCCCGCCCGGCAACTGCACCGAGTGGGTGACGTCCATCACGACCGGCGCACCCGTCTCGCGCATGATAGCGAGCGAGCGCATGTCCGAGACGAGGTTGTTGTAACCGAACGAAACACCGCGCTCGCAGGCGAAGAAGCGGTCTTCGGAAAGACCCGCCTCACGCGCGGCTTCGCGCGCCTTGTCGATCACGTTCTTCATGTCGTGCGGCGCGAGGAACTGGCCTTTCTTGATGTTGACAGGCTTGCCCGAACGCGCGCACGCGTGGATGAAGTCGGTCTGGCGGCACAGGAACGCGGGCGTCTGCAGCACGTCCACGACCGATGCGACGGGCCCGATCTCTTCTTCCGAGTGCACGTCGGTCAGCACGGGCAAGCCGAGCTGACGCTTCACTTCGGAGAGGATGCGCAGGCCCTCGTCCATCCCGAGGCCGCGAAACGACTTGCCGCTCGAACGATTGGCCTTGTCGTAAGACGACTTGTAGATGAACGGGATGCCAAGCTTCGACGTGATTTCCTTCAGGCGGCCCGCCGTGTCGATCGTCATCTGCTCAGATTCGACGACACAGGTGCCTGCGATCAGGAAGAACGGCTTGTCGAGGCCAACCTCGAAACCGCACAGGTTCATGCTTTCTCCTCAGCGTGCGCCTGCTGGTGCGCGACCGCCGCTTCGACGTATGCCTTGAACAGCGGATGGCCGTCACGCGGCGTGGACGTGAATTCCGGGTGGAACTGAACGCCGACGAACCACGGGTGCATATCGCGCGGCAGCTCCATCATTTCCGGCAGGTCTTCGCTCGGGGTACGGGCGCTGATGATAAGGCCGCCGGCCTCGAGCTTGGGCACGTAGCCGTTATTGACTTCATAACGGTGGCGGTGACGTTCGTTCACGTCCTTGCCATAGATCTCTGCTGCCAGCGTGCCGGGCTTGATCGGGCAGCGCTGCGAACCCAGCCGCATCGTGCCGCCGAGGTCCGAGTCTTCGGTGCGCTTCTCGACCTTGCCTTCACGGTCGGCCCATTCGGTGATGAGCGCGACGACGCGGTCGGGCGTGTCCGGATCGAATTCCGTGCTGTTCGCGTGCTTCAGGCCCACCACGTCGCGCGCGAACTCGATGACGGCGAGCTGCATGCCGAGGCAGATGCCGAGGTACGGCACCTTCGCTTCGCGAGCGTACTGGATGGCCTTGATCTTGCCTTCGGTGCCGCGACGGCCGAAACCGCCCGGCACGAGGATCGCGTCGAGATGCTTGAGGCTCTCGACACCCTCTTCGTCGATCTGCTCGGAGTCGATGTACTCGATGTTCACCTTCGCCGAAGTCTTGATCGAAGCGTGACGCAGCGCTTCGATGAGCGACTTGTACGACTCGGTCAGGTCGACGTACTTGCCGACCATGCCGATCGTGACTTCGTGCTTCGGATGCTCGAGCTTTTCGACCATCTCCGCCCACATCGACAGATCGGCCGGCTTGGCGGAGAGCTTCAGTTCGTCGCAGACGATCGAGTCGAGGCCCTGGTCGTGCAGCATCTGCGGGATCTTGTAGATGCTGTCGGCGTCCCACACCGAGATCACGGCGTCTTCGGGCACGTTCGAGAACATCGAGATCTTCGAGCGCTCGTCGTCGGGAATGCGGCGGTCGGCGCGGCACAGCAGCACGTTCGGATAGATACCGATTTCGCGCAGCTTCTGCACGCTGTGCTGCGTGGGCTTGGTCTTGAGCTCACCCGCCGTGGCGATGAACGGCACCAGCGTGAGGTGCACGAAGCACGCGCTGTTGCGGCCAAGGCGCAGGCTCATCTGACGCGCGGCCTCGAGGAACGGCAGCGACTCGATGTCGCCCACCGTGCCGCCCACTTCGACGATCGCGACATCCGGCTCACCGCACGTCGCCGATGCGGCGCCGCGTTCGATGAATGCCTGGATCTCGTTCGTGATGTGCGGAATGACCTGCACGGTCTTGCCCAGATAGTCGCCGCGGCGTTCCTTGCGGATCACCGATTCGTAGATCTGGCCCGTGGTGAAGTTGTTGGCCTTGCGCATCTTCGTGGAGATGAAGCGCTCATAGTGGCCAAGGTCGAGGTCGGTTTCCGCTCCGTCTTCCGTCACGAACACTTCGCCGTGCTGAAACGGGCTCATCGTGCCGGGGTCGACGTTGATGTAGGGATCGAGCTTGAGGAGGGTGACTTTCAGACCGCGCGATTCGAGGATCGCGGCGAGGGAGGCGGCGGCAATACCCTTGCCAAGGGAGGAAACTACGCCGCCGGTGACGAAAACATATTTGGTCATCGCTGGATGCTCGCGGGAAAAACGGATTATACCTGAAAGCAAGGGCTAACCCTGAATTTTGAGCGCGCAGAAACGACGCGCGGCGCGTTGCCCCGCGCTCTACCCTGCCGTGCAAGCAACCACGCCGGGAAGCGGCCGCTCAGGCTCCGTTTTCCATGGCGTAAAGCATGCGCTGCACCGCGCGCGCAGTCTCGATCGGACGCTCCATGGGATACAGATGGCTGCCCTCGATCCACTCGAAGCGCTCGCCAGCAATGCGCCGTGTTGCCGCAAGCCCGACCTGGCGGACTTCACGCGACTGCGTGCCCGCGACGAAGCTCACCGGCACGGGCGACCCGTGCACGAGCCGCGCGCCGAGCGTGTGCGGCAGCGTGCGGTAAATCATGTATTCGGTCAGGCGGTCGAAGGCGAGCGTGCGGCCGCCGTCGACCGAGGTCTGAGGAATGCCGAAGTCGACATAGTCGGATAGCACGCGCTCGTCCCAGCGCGCGAACGCCGCCTTCGAATGGAAATGCCGCCAGGCCTCGTCGCGGCTCGCCCAGTTTGTGCGGCGCGTGCGCGTGGCGACTGCCGGCGACAGGCGGTCGTCGAGGCCGGTCCACTGCGAGACCCGCAGCATGCTGCTGCGCCACCCCGCGATCACAGGCGAATCGAGCATGACGACGCCCTTGACCCACTGCGGCTTTTTCAGCGCGGCCATCAGCGACAGATAGCCACCGAGCGAATGGCCGACGAGCCAGACGGGCTCCTCATAGGTGCGCCCAATGTCGTCGAGCAGTTGCTCGACCAGATGCGGCCAGTCGCGGGTGACGGGAAAGCGCGCGTCGTGCCCGATGCGCTCGATGTAGCGCAGTTCGTAGTTGTCGCCCAGTTCGGCGAAGAACGTACGATACGTCGAGGCAGGAAAGCCGTTCGCGTGCGAGAAATGGATGACGTTTTTCAAAGGCGGCGTGTCTCTCTATTTTGTTGATCTCTTTCGTCGTGCGCACCTGCTTCACGCTGCCAGCGGCCCGGCGCGTCAGTCCTGCGTCGGCGGGTCCGTCCAGTAGCGCCGCTGCGTATCGCGAAATCGCTCGACGGCGAGTGCGCCGGGGCGCGCCTCCACGCGCGCGGCGCCATCCGCGTCGCTGCGCGCGAGCACGATGTGGCGGCCCGCGTAGCGCGCGTAGACGCCCGGATGCGGGTGATGAAAGCGGTTCAGATAGCCTACCTGAAATATCGCGACGAGCGGCCAGACAGAATCGAGGAACGGTTCAGTCGACGAGCTGCGGCTGCCGTGGTGCGGCACGACCAGCACCTGTGCGCGCAGCCGCCCGGGGTCGCGCGCGACCAGCGTGCGCTCGACGCCCGCTTCGATGTCGGCGGCGATCAGCGCGGAGACCGGCCCGTCTTGCGCGTCGGGCGCGGCGCTGGCCGCCGTCGTCACTCGCAGGACGCAGCAATGCGCGTTGGGTTTGCCCGCGAGCGGCCCGGGGTCGGGCCACAGCACTTCGAAGTCGACGCCGTCCCACCGCCAGCGCTGGCCCGCGGCGCACTGCACGGCCTGCGCGCCCTTTGCGCGCGCGCTCGCCCACAGCGGATGCGCGGGCAGCATGGCCGCCACGAATGCCCCTACGTCGACGGCATCGAGCACGGCTTGCGCACCGCCCGAATGATCGGAGTCGTCGTGGCTGATCATCAGCGCGTCGAGGCGCCCTATGCCGTGCGCCTGCAGATACGGCACGACGATGCGCTCGCCCGCCTGCGTCGATTCGGGGCCCGGACCCGCATCGAACAGCAGGCGATGCCGGGCCGTTTCGACCAGCGCCGACGTGCCCTGCCCAATGTCTAGCGCCGTGAGCCGGAAAGCGCCCGGCGGCGGCCCCGTGGGCGCGGGCACCAGTAGCGGCAACCACGTGAACGGCGCGATCCAGCGCAGCGGCCAGCCGCGCGGCGCAAGCCACCAGGCGACGCCCACTGCCGCGCAGGCGAGCGGCCACGCTCCGGGTTGCGGCAGCCGCAAAACCGCCCACGGCAGGCTCTCCAGCGCGCTCAGCGCCACAACCAGCCAATCGAGGCAGGTATGTGCGGCGCGCAGCGCGAGCGCGTCGATCGGCGCGGGCATTGCCGCGCTCGCGATGACCAGCGGCGCGACGAGCATGCTCACCCAGGGAATCGCAAACGCATTGGCGAGTGGACCGATGAGCGGTATTTGCGCGAACCACCAGGCGGTGAGCGGCGCGAGCGCGAGCGTCACGGCCCACTGCACGCGAGCGCCATCGCCGAGACGTGACGCAAGACGCCGTATCGCCCCACGCCAGCCATCAGGCGGAAGCGCCATGGCGGCAAGACGTCGAAGCCAGCCGTCGCGCGCGGCTGGCCCCGCTAATGGCTCAGTTCGGTCGCGCATCGGATCGTCGGTGTCCGCGCCAGAATCCTGCGGCGCGTTCCTGTGCAAGCGCGGCACGCCACTCGCCGCGAAGAGGATCGCCCCGACGGCGCAAAACGAGAGCCAGAAGCCGGCTGCCGTCACCGCCCACGGATCGCGCAGCAGCACGAGCCCGAGCGCCCACGCCAGCACGTGCGAGCGCGCGACCTCGCGCCCAGCGAATAGCGCGAGCGCAACGACCGCCAGCATCCAGAGCGCGCGCTGCACCGGCACATTGAAGCCTGCGAGCGCGGCATAGATCCCCGCCGCGAGCAACGCGCCCGCAACGGCCACTTTCTGCGCGGGCACGATGAGCGGCGCCTCGACGCCGCGCCAGCGCGCGCGCCGCCACAGGGCGCCCGCGACCCACCCAGCGAGCCCCGCGACGAACGCGAGATGCAGCCCGGAAATCGCCACCAGATGGCTCGTGCCCGTATTGCGCATCAGACGCCTGTCCGCGTCGCTGACCGCGTCCTGCGCGCCGGTTGCGAGCGCGATGACGATGCCGCGATGCGGCGCATCGCCGAGCACCGCATCGATGCGCGCACGCAGCGCGGCGCGCGCCCGCTCGATGCGCACGCCGATGCCGGCGGCGTCAACGGGCAGACGCACGGCATGCGCGGGATCGCTCACATAGCCGATGGCGCGCACGCCGCGCGCGAGCAGTGCGACTTCCGTATCGCGCAGGCCGAAGTTGCCGTTGCCATGCGGGCGTTTGAGCCGCACGGCAAGCCGCCAGCGCGCGCCGGGCACGAGCGGCGGCAGCGGCGCCTCGCGCGCCACCCACGACAACTGAATCAGATGCGGCAGCGGCGTGGCGGCTTTGTGCGTCTCCCAGGATTCGACACGAAAGAGGAAGCTTGCGCCGTTCGCGCCGTAGGAAGGCAAGCTGGAGATATAACCGGCGATGTCGATGTCGTGCGCCTGCCAGGCTGCGGGAAGTGCCTCAGCAAGCCGCGTCTCGGCGCGCCACGCCGCGTAGCCGAAGCCCGCACATCCGGCCGCAAACCACACCGCCGCCCAGCCACCCGCCATGCGCCAGCGTCGCCCGCAGGACAACCCGAACACCCGGCGCGCCATCTCGTGAGATTCGTCGGCCGGCGGCGCGGCGCCCAACGCCCATACCGCCCAGCCGGCCGCGAGCACGGTTGCCAGAACGAGCCCGAGCCACGCGCCCCACCCCGGCAACGCCGCCTGTCGCTGCAAGGCAATCACGCCCAGCGCAAACCCGCACCAAATCCCCCGCATCCTGCCTCCTCGCAACGAGGGGGCTGAATGCACGGACCGCGTCAATCGCGCCGCGTTATATGCACGTTGTGCACGCCACCCTGGAAACGATTATGCAGACGAAAGCGCGAGCCGCGGCAGCGCAGCCGCCGCGTTAGCCGTCGTGCCAAGTGCGAGTTCCTCGGGGCTCAAGCCCCGCAAACCTGCGAGCACGGCGCCGATGCGCGGCACCTGGTCGGGCGTGTTGCGCGCGCGATAAAGCCAGGCGGGCGAGATATCCGGCGCATCGGTTTCCATGACGATTGCCTCGAGCGGCAACTGCTGCGCGAGCCTGCGGATCTGCAGCGCGCGCTCGAACGTCACATTGCCGCCGAAGCCCAGATGCATCCCTTGATCGATGAATGCTCGCGCCTGCTGGAAGCTGCCGTTGAACGCATGCGCGATACCGCTTTTCACGCCATTGCGGCGCAGCCCCTTGAGCACCTGGTCCTGCGATTTGCGCACATGGCAGATCGCCGGCAAGCCGAACTCGCGCGCAAGGCGCAGCTGGGCATCGTAGAAGTGCTGTTGACGAGCCTCGTCGAGGCCCGCCACGAAGTAATCGAGCCCGATCTCGCCGATGCCGACGAAGCGCGGATCATCGAGACTCGCCTCGATTTCGCGGCGCAGCACTTCAAGGTCTTCGTCGCGCGCCTGCGGCGTGTAGAGCGGGTGGATGCCGAGCGCGTAGACCGCGCCCGCGGTGCGGTGCGCGAGCGCGCGCACCACCTCGAAGTTCTCGCGCGCCACCGCCGGGATCACGATGCGCGACACGCCGGCCGCGTGCGCCGCCGACGCGACCGCGTCGCGGTCGGCGTCGAATTCGGCGGCATCGAGATGGCAGTGCGTGTCGGTCCACATGGCGCTCGCTCGCGAAAAGGCTCAGACCGGTACGACCGGTTCCTCTTGAAGCATGCCGTCGCGCAGGCGCACGATGCGATCGCAGCGCGCCGCGAGGTCGGAATCGTGCGTGACGATTACGAAGCTCGTATCGAACTGGTCGGAAAGTTCGAGCATCAGGTTGAAGACGTTATCCGCCGTCGCGCCGTCGAGGTTGCCCGTGGGCTCGTCGGCGAGCACGCAAGCGGGCTTCGTCACGAGCGCGCGCGCGACGGCCACGCGCTGGCGCTCGCCGCCCGACAACTCGCCCGGCCGGTTGCGCGCGCGATGCGAGAGGCCCACGCGTTCGAGGATCTGCATCGCCTCGGCCCGCGCGTCTTCCTGCGTCATGCGGCGAATGCGCAGCGGCATCGCCACGTTGTCGAGCGCCGAAAACTCCGGCAGCAGATGGTGGAACTGATAGACGAAGCCCAGCGCGCGATTGCGCAGTTCGTTGCGCTCGCGCTCGGATAGCTCGGTGAACGGCTTGCCGAGCACCGAGACCTTGCCCGCGCCCGGCTCGTCGAGGCCGCCGAGCACGTGCAGCAGCGTGCTCTTGCCCGAGCCCGACGCGCCCACCACTGCGAGCTTCTCGCCGCGCTTCACTTTCAGATCGGTGTCGTGCAGCACCTGCACCGCAAGCTGGCCCTGGCCAAACACCTTCGACACGCCGTGCGCTTCGAGCACGTACGGATAATCGCCCGCCGCGGCGATGAGCGATTGACGGTCATTCATAGCGCAGCGCCTCCGCGGGACGAACCTTGGCCGCGCGCCAGCTCGGATAGAGCGTGGCGAGCGCGGACAGCACGAACGCGATCGCGCCGATGCGGATCACGTCGGAAGCCACGAGTTCCGAAGGCAGCTCGCTGATGAAATAGACCGACGGCGGCAGGAACTGAATGCCGAGCAGATGCTCGATCGCCGGCACGCTCCATGGAATGCTCCACGCGATCAGGCAACCGAGCGCGATGCCGATGGCCGTGCCCACGAAGCCGATCGTCACGCCCTGCACGACGAAGATCTTCATGATCGAGCCCGGCTGCGCGCCGAGTGTGCGCAGGATCGCGATATCGGCCTGCTTGTTGGTGACGGTCATGACGAGAGACGAAACGAGATTGAACGCCGCGACCGCGATGATGAGCGTGAGAATGATGAACATCATGCGTTTTTCGATCTGCACGGCCGAGAACCAGGTCTTGTTCTGCTGCGTCCAGTCGCGGATATAGAGGTCGCCCGAGAGCGTATGCACGAGCTGGCGCGCCACCGCCGGTGCGCGCTGCATGTCCTTCAGGCGCAGGCGCACGCCGCTTGGCGCGCCCAGCCGATAAAGCACCTCGGCGTCGCGGATGTTGGTGAGCGCGAGCGTGCTGTCGTACTCGTAGTGGCCCGACTCGAACACGCCCATCACCGTGAACTGTTTCAGGCGCGGCAGCATGCCGGCCGGCGTGATCGAGCCCTCGGGCGCGACGAGCGTGACCTTGTCGCCCACTGTCACGCCCAGGTTCACGGCGAGATCCGCGCCGAGCACGATGCCGAAGCTGCCGGGCGTGAGGTCGTTCAGGCTGCCCGCCTTCATTTCCTTGCCGATGTCCGAAACCTGCGGCTCCTCGGAAGGCTCGATGCCGCGCAGCGCGACGCCGTTTACGCTGTCGCCGCGCGTAAGCAGCGCCTGGGCGTCCACGTAAGGCGCCGCGCCGATGACTTCAGGATTGGTCTTCGCTTCCTTCGCGGTGAGTTGCCAGTCGGGCATCGTGCCCGTGGGCGAAAAGATCTCGATGTGCGCGAGCACGGAGAGCATGCGGTCGCGCACGTCGCGCTGGAAGCCGTTCATCACCGAGAGCACGACGATCAGCGCCGCGACGCCGAGCGCGATGCCCGACATCGAAATGAGCGCGATGAACGAGATGAACCCGTTGCCGGTCGTGCGTTTGCCGGCGCGGGTGTAGCGCCAGCCTATCTGCCATTCGTAGGGAAGTTTCAAGCGAATCCTTTTGCGTCTTCGTTGCGCTCCGGCGCCGTATTGACCCTGGGGCCAGTGCGCCGGACGGCAGGAGAATATCGTGCCGGGTCGGGCGGCGATCAACCGCGAAGTTTGCCACACTGGCGGCGGGTCACGGATATTCGACGGAGTTCCCGCGGACTTTCGCGCGTGAGCACCGTCGCCTCGGGAGGCGATTGCCCGCCCTCTGCTTCGAGCCGCAATTTGCCCACAAGTGCCGCAGCGCCAGCATAACGGGTCAACGCGGGGCCGTTGCGGCACGCCCGAGGGGCGCCCGGCGCACGAAGCGCCGAAGTACAATGCGCACCATCATGCCCGCCGACCGACTCCATCTCCTCGTCCCCTTTGCGTTGCCGTCCGCGGCGGCCGCCTCCACCGCGCTCGCGGGCCTCGAATACCCGGCGCTCGCGAAACTGGTTGCGCGCGCGACACTCGGCGAGCAGGTGATCGGCGAAGACTTCCAGCGTACGCTGCCGCACGAGCGCTGGGTCGCGCGCCAGTTTGGCGCGCTGGGTCCGGCGAGCGCACACAACGCACAACCCGCGCCGGCCGCCGACGACGAAGCGCCGCTTGCGCCCTACATGCTGCTCGCCGATGGCGGCACGCCCGGCGACGCCACGTGGGCGTGCGTGCAGCCCGTCCACGTGCGCATCGCGCACGATCACCTGGTGCTGATCGACCCCGCCTCGCTGGAACTCGCCGACGCCGACGCCGCCACGCTCTACACCGTCGCCCGCCCGCTGATCGAAGAACTGGGCGTGCGCATCGAGGCCCCCACGCCGCAGCGCTGGTATCTCTCATCGGAAGCGTTCGGCACGCTCGCGGGCGCATCGCCCTTGCGCGCGAGCGGCCGCAACATCGAGATCTGGCTGCCGCACGAGGCCCATTCGGGCCAGCGTTCGCGCGCCTGGATGAAGGTGCAGAACGAAGTGCAGATGGCGTGGTTCGAGCATCCTGTGAACGAGGCCCGCGAAGCGCGCGGTCTGCCCGCCGTCAACTCGATCTGGTTCCACGGCCAGGGCGCGCTGCGCACCGTCACGAGCCCGTATGCGCGGGTGCGCTCCGATGCGGCCGCCACGCGCGGCCTGGCGCTCGCCGCGAAGGCGGAAGTCGGTGCCGCGCCGGCGACCTTCGCCGCGCTCGCAACCACGCTCAAGAACGGTTCGGGCACGGGTACGACGCTCGTCGAGCTCGATCCGTTCTCGGCGGCGTTCATCCAGCAGGACTGGGGCCGCTGGAACGCCGCGTTCGCTCAACTGGAGCGCGACTGGTTCACGCCCGCGCTCACGGCGCTGCAAACGGGCGCGCTCGCCGCGCTCGAACTCACGCTGTGCGGCGACACCGGCTCGGTCACGCTGTCCATCACGCGCGGCGATTTGCGCAAATTCTGGCGACGCCGCCTGTTCGCGTCGCTCTTTATCGAATGATCCCCGAATGACTTCTTTTTTCCGCGCTCTCGCATGACCCGAATCGTCACCCGCGCCTGCTCGCCCGCCGACACCGAAGCACTCGTGCGCCACGGCCTGCATCCGGTGCTCGCGCGCCTCTACGCCTCGCGCGGCGTTTGCCAGCCCGACGAGATCGAAACCGGCCTCGCGCGCCTCATCCCGCCCACGGGTATGAAGGGCATCGACGAGGCCGCCACGCTGCTCGCCGACGCGCTCGAAGCGGAGTGCCGCATGCTCGTGGTCGCCGACTACGACTGCGACGGCGCGACGGCCTGCGCCGTGGCCGTACGCGGCCTGCGCATGTTCGGCGCGCAGATCGACTACCTCGTGCCGAACCGGTTCGAGTATGGCTACGGCCTCACGCCCGAGATCGTCGCCCTCGCCGCTCAAGGTAAAGGCGGCCCGCCCGACGTCCTGATCACGGTGGACAACGGCATCGCCAGCGTGGAAGGCGTCGAAGCCGCCAACGCGCTCGGCATCGAGGTGCTCGTGACCGACCACCACCTGCCCGGCGACACGCTCCCCGACGCGCGCGCCATCGTCAATCCGAACCAGCCGGGCTGCGAGTTTCCGAGCAAGTGCATCGCGGGCGTGGGCGTGATGTTCTACACGCTGCTCGCGCTGCGCGCGGAGTTGCGCAGGCGCGGCGCGTTCAGCGATGGCAAGCCCGAGCCGCGCCTCGACGGCCTGCTCGATCTCGTCGCGCTCGGCACCGTCGCCGACGTCGTCAAGCTCGACGGCAACAACCGCGTGCTCGTCGCGCAAGGCTTGCAGCGCGTGCGAAACGGCCGCATGCAGCCGGGCATCGCGGCGCTCTTTCGCGCGGCGGGCCGCGATGCAAAAAGCGCGTCGGGCTTCGACTTCGGCTTCGCACTCGGCCCGCGCCTGAATGCGGCCGGCCGGCTCTCGGACATGTCGCTCGGCATCGAGTGCCTGACCACCGACGACGTGGGCCGCGCCTGGGAGCTTGCGCAGCAGCTCGACGGCATGAACCGCGAGCGCCGCGAGATCGAGGCCGGCATGCAGCAGCAGGCGCTAGCCGATCTCGCCGACGTCGATCCGCAGGGCAAAGCCACGCTCACGTTGTTCAACGAAGGCTGGCACCAGGGCGTGATCGGCATCGTCGCGGGACGGCTCAAGGAGCGCTTCCACCGCCCCTCGTTCACTTTCGCGCCTGCCGACGACGACGGCGAGCTCGTGAAGGGCTCGGGCCGCTCGATCCCCGGTTTCCATCTGCGCGACGCGGTCGATCTCATCAGCAAGCGCGAGCCCGGTCTGATCCAGAAGTTCGGCGGCCACGCCATGGCCGCGGGCATGACGATCGCCGCCGCGGACGTGCCGCGCTTTGCTGCCGCCTTCGAACGCGTGGGCCGCGAGTGGCTCACCGAAGAAGCGCTCGCGCGAACGGTCGAAACCGACGGCGATCTCGAAGACGCCTACTTCACGCCCGATTTCGTCGAGATGCTCGACGCCGCCGTGTGGGGCCAGGGTTTCCCGGCGCCCGTATTCTCGGGGGAATTCGAGGTGGCCTCCCAGGCGCTCGTGAAGGACAAGCACCTCAAGCTGCAACTGCTGCGCGGGCGCCAGCGCTTCAACGCGATCTGGTTCAATCACACGGAGTCGCTGCCGCAGCACACCACGGTCGCCTACCGGCTCGTGCGCGACACCTGGAATGGCGTGTCGCGCGTGCAGCTCGTGGTCGAGCACGCTGCGCTCTGAGACCGCTTTGAACGGCGAGGCGCGGGCCGCCCGAAGCGCCCGCGCCGCACTTGATCCGGGTCCAATCGGCTATAATTCAATGTTTTACACGCCGGATCACGATACAAATGGAAGCGGAACGTCTCAACGCGATCGAAGCCCTTTTGGCGGACCTGCGCGCACGCGCGGGCGAGCTACGGGGGTATCTTTGACTACGACGTAAAAGCCCGACGGCTCGTCGAAGTCAACAGCGAACTCGAAGACCCCAACGTCTGGAACGACTCCAAGCACGCCCAGGGTCTCGGCAAGGAAAAGAAACTGCTCGAGGGCGTGGTGCACGTGCTCGACGGCATCGAGAACGACACGCGCGACACCCAGGATCTCTTCGAAATGGCGCGCGAAGAAGGCGATGAGGACACGCTCGTCGCCATCGAAACCGATGCTCACGCGATCGAAGCGCGCGTAGCCGACGTCGAGTTCCGCCGCATGTTCGCGAATCCGGCCGATCCGAACAACGCGTTCATCGACATCCAGGCCGGCGCCGGCGGCACCGAGGCCTGCGACTGGGCGTCCATGCTGCTGCGCCAGTACGTGCGCTACTGCGAACGCAAGGGCTTCAAGACCGAAGTGCTCGAAGAGTCCGAAGGCGACGTGGCCGGCATCAAGAGCGCGACGATCAAGGTCGAAGGCGAATACGCCTACGGCTTCCTGCGTACCGAAACCGGCATTCACCGCCTCGTGCGCAAGTCGCCGTTCGACTCGTCGGGCGGGCGTCATACGTCGTTCTCGTCGGTGTTCGTGTATCCGGAAATCGACGACTCGTTCGAGATCGAAGTCAATCCGGCCGATCTGCGCATCGACACGTACCGCGCTTCGGGCGCGGGCGGTCAGCACATCAACAAGACCGACTCCGCCGTGCGTATCACGCACGTCCCGTCGGGCATCGTCGTGCAGTGCCAGAACGACCGCTCGCAGCACCGCAACCGCGCCGAAGCCATGGCCATGCTGAAGTCGCGCCTGTACGAAGCCGAGATGCGCAAGCGCCAGTCGGAACAGGACAAGCTCGAAGCGGGCAAGTCGGACGTGGGCTGGGGTCACCAGATCCGCTCCTATGTGCTCGACAACAGCCGTATCAAGGATCTGCGCACCAACGTCGAAATCAGCAACACCAAGGCCGTGCTCGACGGCGATCTCGACGCCTTCATCAGCGCGAGCCTGAAACAGGGCGTGTAAGCTTGCCGCACGCCACGGGCGCAGCAGTTCACCGCATGCCGCCCTCTCCTGCTGCGCCGCCCGCTTCGACTGCGAGGCGCGCGACGCGCAGCAGGAACCGAAGTCCGCTTATCTGCGCGCGATGCGCGCCGTGTCCCGCGAAGGACCATGCCGGGGCCGCAGCCCCGAAAACTCGCCGAAACACCTGCGAATCAAAGAACTCCGAGCCATCATGACCGAACCGACCCAGCAGAACGCGCCCAGCGCCGCGCCCGAACTCGACGACAACCAGATCATCGCCGAGCGCCGCGAGAAACTGCGCGCGCTGCGCGAGGCAGGCGTCGCCTATCCGAACGACTTCCGCCCGACCCACCACGCTGCCGACCTGGCGCGCGACTACGCCGACACCGACAAGGACGCGCTCGAAGCGAACCCGCTCGAAGTGGCAGTCGCCGGCCGCATGATGCTCAAGCGCGTGATGGGCAAGGCGAGCTTCGCGACGGTGCGCGACGGCTCAGGCCAGATCCAGTTCTTCATCACGCCCGCCGACGTGGGCGAGGCAACCTACGACGCGTTCAAGAAGTGGGATCTGGGTGACATCGTCGCGGCCAAAGGTGTGCTGTTCCGCACCAACAAGGGCGAGCTTTCGGTGCGCTGCACGGAACTGCGTCTGCTCTCGAAGGCGCTGCGTCCGCTGCCGGACAAGTTCCACGGCCTCTCGGACCAGGAAATGCGCTACCGCCAGCGCTACGTCGACCTGATCGTCACGCCCGAAGCGCGTCAGACGTTCCAGGCGCGCACCACGGCGATTTCTTCCGTGCGCCGCTTCATGGCCGACTCGGGCTTCATGGAAGTCGAAACGCCGATGCTGCACCCGATCCCGGGCGGCGCAGCCGCGAAGCCGTTCGTCACGCACCACAACGCGCTCGACATGCAGATGTTCATGCGCATCGCGCCCGAGCTTTATCTCAAGCGCCTGGTCGTGGGCGGCTTCGAACGCGTGTTCGAGATCAACCGGAATTTCCGTAACGAAGGCGTTTCGCCGCGTCACAATCCGGAATTCACGATGATGGAGTTCTACGCCGCGTACACCGACTACGCGTGGCTCATGGACTTCACCGAGCAACTGATCCGCCAGGCCGCCATCGACGCGAGCGGCACCGCCGTGCTGACGTATCAGGGCCGTGAACTCGACCTATCGAAGCCGTTCCATCGCTTGACGATCGTGCAGGCGATCCAGAAATACGCGCCGCAATACACGAACGAGCAGCTCGCCGACGCCGGCTTCCTGCGCACGGAACTCAAGAAGTTCGGCGTGGACGCGAACCAGCCGGCATTTTTGAACGCGGGCGTGGGCTCACTCCAACTGGCGCTCTTCGAAGAGACGGCCGAGTCGCAGCTGTGGGAGCCGACCTACATCATCGACTACCCCATCGAAGTCTCGCCGCTCGCACGCGCCTCGGATACGCTGCCGGGCATCACCGAGCGCTTCGAGCTGTTCATCACGGGCCGCGAGATCGCCAACGGCTTCTCGGAACTGAACGATCCGGAAGACCAGGCCGCGCGCTTCAAGAAGCAGGTCGAGCAAAAGGACGCCGGCGACGAAGAAGCGATGTTCTACGACGCCGACTACATCCGCGCGCTCGAATACGGCATGCCCCCGACAGGCGGCTGCGGCATCGGCATCGACCGTCTGATCATGCTGCTCACGGACAGCGCGAGCATCCGCGACGTGATCCTCTTCCCGCACCTGCGCCGCGAAGACTAAGCGGAACACTGCCTGACATGACGGGGCGCACGCGGTTCACACCGTATGCGCCCCGTTTCTTTGTGGGCTCTCTCAGCGCACACGTTTGTAACCATCGGTAAAATCTGCCGGCTAGTGTGGCCGCTGGGACGGGTACGTCAATTGCGCCCCTGTGGAAAACCGCGCTGTGCAACGCTGCGCGACGAACGCGTCCTCAGCGTCTTCCCGCACCCACCGCGCGGGGTTACAAATTGAAACGCTCACAGAATTGGATTGGCTCAAACTGGGTCTCACAAGAGAGCCAACTCTGCCAAAGACGGAGCCTGTCATGAACACAACCGATCCGACCACACCGAAACGCCGCCTCCATTCGCTGATCGCAACCGCAGCGGCAGCGGTCATCGTCGCGAGCCTTGCGGCCACGGCGGCCATCACCGGCGTTTTCCCGAGAGCTTCCAGCACCGCCGAACAGAGCGCCCAGGTTCAGACGGGCCAGACGGCCATGACGGCTTCCCAGCCGCCGGTGGCCGACTCGACCAAGCCGGTGCAGGCCTCGCAATACGCGCAGAGCGACCAGAATGCGCCTGCCGAGCCGCAACCGGCGCCTGCGCAGCCTCAACAGCAGGCGGCCGTGCCCGTCGCCCCGGCGCAGCAGTATGGTCAACAGCCCGCCCAGCCGGCGCAGCCTTCACAGCAGCAATACGCGCAGGAAGCGCCGCCGGCCCAGCCCGCATGTTCGACGTGCGGCACGGTCGTCGCGATTTCCGAGGTCAAGCATGAAGGCCACGGCACCGGTATCGGCGCAGTAGGCGGCGCGGTGGCGGGTGGCGTAGTCGGCAACCAGTTCGGCTCAGGCAACGGCCGCACGGCCATGACGCTGCTCGGCGCACTGGGCGGCGGCTTCGCGGGCAACTCGGTCGAAAAACACCTGCGCAGCACGACGAGTTATTCGGTGCGCGTGCGCATGGAGAACGGCAAGACGCGCTACTTCACGTATCACGATGCGCCGCCGTTCCAGCAAGGCGAGCGCGTGCGTGTGGAAAACGGCACGCTGGTCGCGGGTTGAATGCGCTGAAGCTGGCGGCGCAATAAAAAAGGCGATTTGCCGTACTGGCAAATCGCCTTTTTCTCGTCTGCTTGCCGGGCTTGCCGGGAATCAGTAGTCCGCGTCTTCGATCCACGCGGCCTGGATCGCTTCGAGAATCTTCTCGTTAGAGCGCTCGGGGTCGTCGTCGAAACCGTCGAGCTGGGTGATCCAGCGATGCAGATCGGTGAAGCGCACGTACTGCGGATCCACTTCGGGATGGGTGTCCGTCAAGGCCATCGCGATGTCCTGCGTATCGGTCCATTTCATGGCTGCGCGCTCCTCCTGGTGTTCAGTGGCTCAGTGGTTTTCTTTCGCGTGGTTGATCGAGTAACGCGGAATCTCGACCACCAGGTCGTCGTTCTCGGGCACGAGGGCCTGACACGACAGCCGCGACGTCGGCTCGAGGCCCCACGCCTTGTCGAGGAGATCGTCTTCGTCTTCCTCGGAAGGCACGAGCGCATCGAAGCCTTCGCGCACGATCACGTGACAGGTCGTGCAGGCGCACGACTTTTCGCATGCGTGCTCGATTTCGATGCCGTGTTCGAGCAGCGCGTCGCACACGCTCTCACCCGGCTTGGCGTCGATGACCGCGCCTTCAGGGCACAGTTCGACATGGGGCAGCACCACGATTTGAGGCATTGTGATTTCCGTATCCAATAACTTTCATATCGGGCGCATGCCCCGCCTCCGACGGCGGCATGTGCCCATTCTACTGTCGGTGCGCGCTCTGCCACATCGGGAAAGCACGCACGCGAGCGCCGTTTGCTAACGACGCGTTCGCCTTTAAGCTGTTGAGGTTTTGGCCGCGCTTTTAGCCGCGCTTTCAGCCGATCTCGTCGAGCCTCTTGCCCGCCAGCGCGCGCTTGATGCCCTTGTCCATGCGGCGCGCGGCAAACTCGTCGGTGCCTTCGGCAAGCGCCTTGGTGGCGGCTTCGATCGCGCCGGCGTCCTCGCCCTGCGCGATTTGCGCAAGCGCGGCGATCAGCGCGTCGACTTGCGCCCGCTCGGCTTCGTCGAGCAGTTCGCCATCGGCGCCCAAAGCGGCGTTGGTCGCTTCGATGATGCGTTGCGCTTCGACTTGCGCCTCGCGCAGCGCGCGGGCGCGCATGTCGACTTCGGCGGTCTTGAAGCTGTCTTCGAGCATGCGGGCCACGTCGTCGTCGGCGAGACCGTAGGACGGCTTCACCACCACCGAGGCCTCCACGCCCGAGAGTTGCTCGCGCGCGAACACGGACAAGAGGCCGTCCGCATCCACCTGGTAAGTCACGCGAATGCGCGCCGCGCCCGCCGCCATCGGCGGAATGCCGCGCAGCTCGAAGCGCGCGAGCGAGCGGCAGTCGGCAACGAGTTCGCGCTCGCCCTGCACCACGTGAATCGCCATGGCCGTCTGGCCGTCCTTGAAGGTCGTGAAGTCCTGCGCACGCGCGACCGGAATGGTCGAATTGCGCGGGATGATCTTCTCGACGAGACCCCCCATCGTCTCCACGCCGAGCGAGAGCGGAATGACGTCGAGCAGCAGCCAGTCGTCCTCACCGCCGCGGTTGCCGGCGAGCAGGTCGGCCTGGATCGCCGCGCCGAGCGCGACGACCTGATCCGGGTCCAGATTCGTGAGCGGCGCCTGGCCGAAGTGCTGCTCCACGGCGCGGCGGATCACGGGCATGCGCGTCGCGCCGCCAACCAGCACCACGCCCTTCACGTCCTTCGCGGCCACCTTCGCGTCGCGCAGCGCCTTCTTCGTCGGCGTGAGCGTGCGCTGCACGAGCGCTTGCGTGAGCGCTTCGAAGCGCGGCTCGTCGATCGTCAGCGCGATCGGCTTGCCGCTCGACAGGGTCACCTCGATGCGCGCCTCGGGCGCGGACGAGAGCGCTTCCTTCGCATCGCGCACGCGGTCGAGCAACAGGCGCACGTCTTCGGGCGCGAGCGGCGCGCGCTCGATGCCGGACTGCTCCAGCGTCCAGGCAAAAAGCGCGTGGTCGAAATCGTCGCCGCCGAGCGCCGAATCGCCGCCGGCCGCCAGCACTTCGAACACGCCCTTCGTGAGCTTGAGAATCGACAGGTCGAAGGTGCCGCCGCCGAGGTCGTAGACCGCGTAGAGGCCTTCGGCGCCGTTGTCGAGCCCGTACGCGATCGCCGCCGCGGTCGGCTCGTTGAGCAGACGCAGCACGTTCAGGCCCGCGAGACGCGCAGCGTCCTTGGTCGCCTGGCGCTGCGCTTCGTCGAAGTACGCCGGCACCGTGATGACGGCGCCCACGAGCTCGTCGCCGAGCGTATCTTCGGCGCGCTGGCGCAGCGTCGCGAGAATTTCCGCCGAGACTTCGACGGGGCTCTTCACGCCGTCAATAGTCTGGATTTGCACCATGCCCGGCGCGTCGACGAAGTCGTACGGTGCGTTGGCCGCGCCTTCGACCTCGGACTTGCCGCGGCCCATGAAGCGCTTGACCGACACGATCGTGTTACGCGGGTCGGTGGCGGCTTCCGCCTTCGCCGCGCGGCCGATGCGCCGCCCGCCATTCGCGAGATAGCGCACGACCGAGGGCAGCAGCGCATGGCCGTCTTCGTCGGGCAGCACGTCGGGCACGCCGCTGCGCACCGCGGCGACCAGCGAGTTCGTCGTGCCGAGGTCGATGCCGACGGCGAGTCGCCGCTGATGCGGCGCCGGCGCCATGCCGGGTTCGGAGATTTGCAGTAAGGCCATCTGTGTGATCTGCTTTTTAACCTGATGGGCGCGAGCGCCCGATATCCGTTTGCGCACCCGGGCTCAGCCTTCGAGCCGCTCGATCTGCGAGTCGATTTCGCCCGCCACGCGCTCGATGAACATGAGCTGGCGCACCGCCTCGGCCGCGGGCTGGTTCGAGCCGCTGTCGAGCAGCGCCGCGAGCTTCGTGAAGCGCACGCGTTCGTCGTCGCGCAGTTCGCCCGCGAGTGCGTCGAGTGCATCGACGTTCTTCGCGGCGACCGCGTCTTCGATCGCCTCGCGCCACTCCATCTGCTGCATGAGGAACGCGGGCTCCATCGCGGTGTTGTTCTCCGCCCCGACGTCGATGCCGCGCAGATGCAGCAGATACTTCGCGCGCTTGAGCGGATCGCGCAGCGTCTGATACGCCTCGTTCGTGCGCGTGGCCCATTGCATGGCGATGCGCTTTTGCGCCTCGCCGGCCGCGGCGAAGCGGTCGGGATGCACCTGCGCCTGCACCGTGCGGTAAGCATGGTCGAGCGCGTTCGCGTCGATTGCGAACTGCTCGGGCAGGCCGAACAGCACGAAGTGGCTGTCGGAGAGCGACCGGGAAGGCGTGGAAGGCGTGCTCATCGGCTGGAACGTTCTTGTGGGGCTATGAGGGGCTGAGAGGGACTAACCAGCGGCCGTCAAAATCAAAAAGGCGGCACAGGCCGCCTTTTCACCGCTCGACGCGGGCTCAAACGCGGAAGGACTCGCCGCAGCCGCACTCGTCCTTCACGTTCGGGTTGCTGAACCGGAAGCCTTCGTTCAGGCCTTCGCGCACGAAGTCCAGCTGCGTGCCGTCGATATAGGCGAGACTCTTCGGGTCGACGATGACCTTCACGCCGTGGCTCTCGAAGACGTTGTCCTCGGGCGCGAGTTCGTCGACGTACTCGAGCTTGTACGCGAGGCCCGAGCAGCCCGTCGTGCGCACGCCAAGACGCAGGCCCACGCCCTTGCCGCGACGGGTCAGGTACTTTTGCACGTGCTGTGCCGCTTTTTCAGTCAACGTAATTGCCATAGCATCTTCGCCGCGCCTCGCGCCGCCGGTTGGGCTTTCGCCGTGCCTTGCGTCGCGATGCAACCCTGCTGCATCCAGAATCGTTAGTCCCAGAGCGCCGAGCTTGTGGGCTCGACGCCGTCCTGCCTCTACTACGCCGCAGCGCTGCGCGTTACGCCGCGTCGGCCTTCGCTTCGGTCGTGTGACGCTGGCGATAGTCCGCGACCGCTGCCTTGATCGCGTCTTCCGCGAGAATCGAGCAGTGGATCTTCACCGGCGGCAGCGCCAGTTCTTCGGCGATCTGCGTGTTCTTGATGTCGAGCGCCTGGTCGAGCGTCTTGCCCTTCACCCACTCGGTCACGAGCGAGCTCGAAGCGATCGCCGAGCCGCAGCCGTAGGTCTTGAACTTCGCGTCTTCGATCACGCCGTCCGCGCCCACGCGAATCTGCAGCTTCATCACGTCGCCGCACGCCGGCGCGCCGACCATGCCGGTGCCCACTGCGTCGTCGTCCTTCGAGAACGAGCCGACGTTGCGCGGGTTTTCGTAGTGGTCCAGAACCTTGTCGCTATATGCCATGATCACACTCCTTCAATTCGTGTTTGCCGCGCTGCACGTGAGTTGCGCTGCGGCTGGGTGGTTGTTCGCTGCTAACTGCGCCGCCTGGCTTAGTGCGCTGCCCACTGGATGGTCGACAGATCGATGCCGTCCTGATGCATTTCCCACAGCGGCGAAAGCTCGCGCAGCTTGGCGATCTTCGTCTTCAGCAGGTTGATCACGTAGTCCACGTCCTGTTCCGTCGTGAAGCGGCCCACCGTGAAGCGGATCGAGCTATGCGCCAGCTCGTCGTTGCGGCCGAGCGCGCGCAGCACGTACGACGGCTCGAGCGATGCGGACGTGCACGCCGAACCCGACGACACCGCCACGTCCTTCACCGCCATGATCAGCGACTCGCCTTCGACGAAGTTGAAGCTGATGTTCAGGTTGTGCGGCACACGCTGTTCCATGTCGCCGTTCACGTAGGTTTCTTCGATTTCCTTCAGGCCGCGCAGGAGCTTGTCGCGCAGCATGCGCACGCGCTCGTTTTCCGTGGCCATCTCTTCACGCGCGATGCGGAACGCTTCGCCCATGCCGACGATCTGGTGCGTGGCCAGCGTGCCCGAGCGCATGCCGCGCTCGTGGCCGCCGCCGTGCATCTGCGCTTCGATGCGCACGCGCGGCTTGCGGCGCACGTACAGCGCGCCGATGCCCTTCGGGCCGTAGGTCTTGTGCGCCGAGAACGACATCAGGTCGACCTTGAGCTTTTGCAGGTCGATGGGCGCCTTGCCCGTGGATTGCGCAGCGTCGACGTGGAAAATGATGCCCTTTTCGCGGCAGATTTCGCCGATCGTCGCGATGTCCTGGATCACGCCGATCTCGTTGTTCACGTGCATGACGGAAACGAGGATCGTGTCGGGGCGCAGCGCGGCCTTGAGCGCTTCGAGGTCGATCAGACCGTCGTCCTTGACGTCCAGATACGTGACTTCGTAGCCTTCGCGCTCGAGCTCGCGGCAGGTGTCGAGCACGGCCTTGTGCTCGGTCTTCACCGTGATGATGTGCTTACCCTTGCTCTTGTAGAAGTGCGCAGCGCCCTTGATCGCGAGGTTGTCCGATTCGGTTGCGCCGGAGGTCCAGATGATTTCGCGCGGGTCGGCGTTGACGAGCGCGGCGACCTGCTCGCGCGCTTCCTCGACGGCGCGCTCCGCATCCCAGCCATAGGCGTGGCTGCGCGACGCCGGATTGCCGAACTGCTCGCGCAGATACGGAATCATCTTGTCCACCACGCGCGGGTCGACGGGGGTCGTCGCGCTGTAGTCCATGTAAATGGGCAGGTGGGGAATGTCGTTATTCATCTATCGCTCCGGGGAATCTTGTGTGCTGCGCTGTACTGTCTGTTTTGCCAACTGCGGCGTGCTGGCGGCGCTCGAAGGCGTTACGAGCCCGCCATGTTGAAGATCGAGTTCGGACCCAGCGGCATCGTCCTGACCGGCTCCACCGCCGGCGCCTCGGCGCGGCGGTCGCGCAGGACGGCGGGCGCGGCGCCTTCGCGGGCGCGCTGCTTGTCGACCAGATCCTTGAGCGACACCGAATCGAGGTACTCGACCATTTTCTGGTTCAGCGTCGACCAGAGTTCGTGCGTCATGCAGTGGCCGTCGTGCTGCTTGGTGCCCTCGCAGGCGCCCTTGCCGCCGCACTGGGTGGCATCGAGCGGCTCGTCCACGGCGATGATGATGTCCGCGACCGTGACGTCCTCCGCGCGGCGCGCGAGGTTGTACCCGCCGCCCGGCCCACGGACCGATTCGACGATTTCATGACGGCGCAGCTTGCCGAACAGCTGTTCGAGGTACGACAGCGAGATGTGCTGCCGCTGGCTGATACCCGCAAGCGTCACCGGGCCCTGCTCCTGGCGCAGCGCCAGGTCAATCATCGCCGTGACGGCGAAACGGCCTTTGGTGGTGAGTCTCATGATGTATGGGAACCGCAATTCTCGACAATTTTCGTCAAGTATAAATACATGACTAGTTTAGTCAAGTATCAACGTCGCGATTTGGGTTATTAGGCGCGCGGCGAATCGCAAAAATGGCGCGATTTCTGCGTCCAGCAGATTCGCGCCCGCTCATCTCAATCCACCAGTTGCGGACGCAATGCGGCGAGCAGCCCCGCGCAGGCGGCCTCGCATTGATCGAGCACCGTTTCGAAGCCCGCATCGCCGCCAAAATAGGGATCGACCACCACCCGCGTTTCGGCCTGCGGCGCGAATTCCATCAGCAGGCGGATCTTGTCGCGCTCGCTCGCCGGGCAGACGCCCTGAAGCGCGATGACGTTGGCGTCGTCCATCGCCACGATCAGGTCGAAACGGCGAAAATCTTCGGCGGCGATCTGCCGGGCGCGCAACGCCGCGAGCTCGTAGCCGCGCAGGCCGCCCGCTCGCTGGGCGCGCTCGTCGGGCGCCTCGCCGATGTGCCAGTCACCCGTGCCCGCCGAATCAATCTCGACGCGCCCCGCCAACCCCGCCTCGTCGATGAGACGCAGCATCACGGCCTCGGCCGTGGGCGAGCGGCAGATATTGCCAAGGCAAACGAAACAGACGGAAACCTTTTTCATTCGTGGGGGCTGGAGCAACGGACAGCGTTCAGCGCGCGGCGGCGAATCTCAAATTATACAAAGCACACGAAATGCGCGCTGCGCGGCGCGTTGGCGCCAGCGCGATCGTCAGATCGCGTTCGACCGCGGGAGCGTCGCGATGCCGTTCATCGCCTTCACCGGCGTATTGCCTTCGCTGCCCACGAGGCCATACGACACGGCGCGCGCCAGTTCTGCCGTGACCTGATCGGCGGCGAGCGGCATTTGCTGCTCGGCGGTTTTCCATGCATGGACCCATGCGATCACCGCGAGCGGCAGGATCAGCGCCAGCGGCCAGTACACCGTTATTTTCTTTCTCATGATGTGACTCTCTATCGACTGTGAAGCGACAGGTGCGGACGCACTATCGCCAGTCGAGATGATATAGAGAGTCGCAATCAGGAAAAACCCGGTCCGGACGAACACACTGTTGCGCCAGCTTAAATAGTCGGCAACCTGGACTTGACCGATGCGCGCGCGTCAGGCCTGCTCGGGGCGCTTCGTCGTGTCCAGATGCGTGTGCCGCGCCGCGTACAACTCGCGGAACGTGCGGCCGACCGGCGCCGGCATGTCGCGCCCGTTGGTCCAGCCGCGCGCAAATGGCAGCTTGCGAATGAGCCTGCCCTGCCCGCCCATGCGCTCCAGTATCCGCACGCCGAGTTTGGTGAGCAGCGCGTAGGCCGTTGGGTGAAGCGCGAGCCAGCCCCACGCTGCGAGCGCCGCGCGCTCGCGCCACGGGCGCAGATGGCGCTCCGTCTGCTTCTCGCGCAGTTTGCGCAGCAAGTCCGAAAGCGGAATGCCCACCGGGCAGACGCTGTTGCACTCGCCGCACAGTGTTGCGGCCTGCGGCAGATCGAGCGTCTTTTCGATGCCGACGTAGCTTGGCGTGAGCACAGAGCCCATCGGTCCCGGATAGACCCAGCCGTACGCATGGCCGCCCACCTTCTGATAGACCGGGCAGTGGTTCATGCAAGCCCCGCAACGGATGCAGCGCAGCATCTCCTGGAATTCGCCGCCGATCAGGCCGGTGCGGCCGCCGTCAACGAGCACGACGTACATGTGCTCGGGGCCGTCCTGGTCCTCGGGTCCGCGCGGGCCCGTCAGAACCGAGAAGTAGTTCGACGTGGCCTGCCCTGTCGCCGACCGCGGCAACAGACGCATGGCGGTGGCGAGGTCCTCGAGCGTAGGCAGCACCTTCTCGATGCCCGTCACCGCCACGTGCACGCGCGGCATCACGGTGCACATGCCCTCGTTGCCCTCGTTGGTCACCAGCACCACCGAGCCCGTTTCCGCGACGAGGAAGTTGCCGCCCGTCACGCCCATGTCCGCCGAGAGAAAATGCGGGCGCAGGACTTCGCGCGCCTCGCGGGTCATGTCGGGGATTTCTGTCAGGCGCGGCTTGTCGTGCGTTTTCGCGAAGAGATCGGCGATCTCGTCTTTGTCCTTGTGGACGACGGGCGCAATGATGTGGCTCGGCGGCTCGTTATCGTTGATCTGCAGGATGTACTCGCCCAGATCGGTCTCGATGGACTGGACGCCCATTTCCGCGAGCACCGCATTGAGCTGCATCTCCTCCGAGACCATCGACTTGGTCTTGATGACCTTGTGCACGTCGTGGCACCGCGCGATGGCCGCGACCAGCTTCGCGGCGTCTTGCGCCGTTTCCGCGTAGAACACGGTCACGCCGCGCCGCGCCGCCTCGGTCTCGAACTGCTCGAGCCAGACGTCGAGATTTTCCAGCGCCCGGTTGCGGCGCGCCTTGAGCGCCGCGCGCGTGGCGGGGAAATCGATCGCGGTGATCGCCTCGGCGCGCGCCGAGACGAACTTGGTCGAAAGTTTCTTGAGGTTGTGCTGCAGACGCTGATCGGCCAGCTTCTGACCGGCGCGCGCCTTGAACTGCATCGATTGGACTTGCATGGCGTGAGGGCGAGGTTGAGCGGTGTTCGGCGAGGTCTGGGGCTATCCGCGCATTCCGCGCGAAAGGAGCGGCGGCAGCCGTCGGCGCATCACACGTCGCCGGCCAGCACTTGCGAAATGTGCAGCACGCGCGTGGTGGTGTCGCCGGTGCGGCGCAAACGCCCTTCGATATTCAACATGCAGCCGAGGTCACCGAGCACCACTGCGCCCGTGCCGCTCGCCTGAACGTTCGCGCATTTTTCGTCCGCAATGGCCGTCGAGATGTCCCCGTACTTCACCGCGAAGGTGCCGCCGAAGCCGCAGCAGTGCTCGCAGTCCTTCATCTCGCGCACCTCGACGCCGCGCTGGGCGAGCAACGCGCGCGGCTGCGCCTTGACCCCAAGCTCACGCAGGCCCGAACACGAGTCGTGATACGTCACCGGCCCGCTGAACTCCCCTTGAGGCAGCGTGACCTTTGCGACGTTCACGAGGAAATCCGTGAGTTCGTAGACGCGCTCGCGCAACTTGCCGTAACGCGCCATCAATTCCGGATCGTCGCGAAACAGATCGCCGTAGTGCACGCAGATCATGCCGCCGCAAGAGCCCGAAGGGACGACCAGATAGTCGAACTGCTCGAATTCGCGCAGCGTCTTTTCCGCGAGATCACGCGCGATGGCGCGCTCGCCGGAGTTGTAGGCCGGCTGGCCGCAGCAGGTTTGCGCAGCCGGCACAACGACTTCATATCCCGCCTCTTCCAGCAATTTGAGCGTCGAAAAGCCAATTTCCGGACGCATCGTGTCGATGAGGCAAGTGACGAACAAACCGACTCGCATGGGGACTCCTCGTTAAAACCGTCCCCGATTATCCGCTGTTTCGCCGCCATGACCAACGCCGGTCTGCATCGCCCTCACCGGTCGCGCGCGATGCCGCAGCGCAGCGCGAATCCCGGTCCTGGCGCTTACTTTTTTCACAATACGAGATACAATGCATTTTCCGCCTCACGTGTCAAACGAATCTGAACTCATGAGCGACACCCATCCAGATCCGAAGACCTCGATTCAGGTGATCGAGCGCATGATGCGCCTGCTGGACGCGCTGGCCGCGCACAGCGATCCTGTCAGCCTGAAGGAGCTTGCGCAGCGCACCGAACTGCATCCTTCGACTGCACACCGCATCCTGAACGATATGGTGAGTTGCCGTCTCGTCGACCGCTCCGATCCCGGCACCTACCGGCTTGGCATGCGACTGCTCGAACTCGGCAATCTCGTGAAAGCGCGGCTTTCGGTGCGTGACGCGGCGCTCACGCCGATGCGCGAACTGCACCGTCTCACGGGCCAGACCGTCAACCTTTCCGTGCGCCAGGGCGACGAAATCGTCTATATCGAACGCGCCTATTCGGAGCGCTCGGGCATGCAGGTGGTGCGCGCCATTGGCGGCCGGGCCCCGCTGCACCTCACCTCGGTCGGCAAGCTCTTTCTGGCCGCCGACGAAGCGAACCGCGTGCGCGCGTACGCCACGCGCACCGGCCTGTCGGGCCACACGCGCAACAGCATTACCGACCTCGGACGCCTCGAGCGCGAACTCGCTCACGTACGCCAGCAATTCTGCGCACGTGATAACGAAGAGCTCGAACTGGGCGTGCGCTGCATCGCCGCCGGCATCTACGACGACACCGGCAAACTCGTGGCGGGCCTTTCGCTCTCGGCGCCCGCGGACCGCCTGCAGGATTCGTGGCTCGGCCAGTTGAGCAAGACGGCGCTCACGATTTCGGAGTCGCTGGGCTATCACCCGGAGCCCGCTGAAGGCAACGTGCAGCCCGCCTGAAGTCAGGGCGAAGCAACATCGAGAAGAGCGGAGGCGTGCCCTCCGCTTTTTTTTGGCTCGCCGCGTGCCTCATCCCGATCGTCATAGGACGAACGGCACGCACCAGAAAGCAAAACGCCCCGCGGTTGCGGGGCGTTTGTCGGGTAAATCCGAAACGGCTGAGATCAGGTCCCAGCGCCGCCTGCGTCGGCGCTCGTAATGCGCGGCTGCTGGTCGGCGCCGCCATTGTCGAGCCACGTGCGCACGCGCGTTGCATCCGCGAAGCGCGAGTACTTGCCGCTCGAATCGAGCAGGACCATGATCACCGGACGATTGTGAATCGTCGTCTGCATGACGAGGCACTCACCCGCTTCGTTGATGAAGCCCGTCTTCTGCAGGCCGATGTCCCACGACGCATTGCGGACCAACGCATTCGTGCTGTTGTAGGCGAGATTGCGCTTGCCCGTGAACACGTCGTAGCTGCGATCGGTCGAGAACTCGCGAATCATCGAGTACTGGTAGGCCGCGTTCACCATCTTCACGAGGTCACGCGCGGTCGACACGTTGTGGCTCGTGAGCCCCGTCGAGTTCTCGAAGTGCGTATCGGTCATGCCGAGTTGCTTCGCCTTCGCGTTCATCGCCGCGATGAACGCCGGACGGCCGCCCGGGTAATAACGCGAGAGCGCCGCCGCCGCGCGGTTTTCCGACGCCATCAACGCGATGTGCAGCATGTCCTCGCGCGAGAGCACCGAGCCCACCGAAAGACGCGAGCCCGTGTTCTTCTCGTAGTCGCGGTCTTCGTCGGTGACTTCGATCGGTTCCGAGAGCGACGCCTTCGAGTCGAGCACGACCATCGCGGTCATGAGCTTCGAGATCGAGGCGATCGGCACGACGGCGCGCGAGTTCTTGTCGAACAGCGGCTCGAGCGTGTTCTGGTCGACCACATACGCCACGCCGGAGCGCAGCATCAGCGAGTCGGGCGTCTCGTGCAGACCGAACGCCTGACCAACGGTCGGCTGGCGCGGTTCGAACGCGACACGGCGCACCGCCGAGTGATGGCGGCCGTTCATCGTATAACTGACGCGGCGTTTTTTGGCCACCGGACGCGCATCGTCGTCCTTGGCGGCGACGGTACGGGCTGCGCCCGCCTTCTTGGTGGCCTTGGCCGTTTCCGGCTCGGCCTTCGCAACCTTCTTGGTGGCTTTTTTCGCCTTGGCCGTTTTGGCCGGTGCAGCGTCTTGCGACGCAGCAAAGGCGCCCTCAGGCGCCACGAGCGTCGCACTGATCGCGACGGAAACAGCAACCGACAACACGGTGCTGATAACCGACGACGGCATCAGTGAGAACGACAGGAGCTTGTCGGATTTCATTGGTGTTCTTGATGGAGCGGCGGGATCGTTCGCCAAGTGTAGTAAAACCACGAAAATTTCGCAAATTGAAGCACTTATAGGCGCTCATTAAACCGAAGTATGACCTCCGATTGAGCTGGCCAATGCACTTCCCGCATTCGATGGAGTCAGACAATTGCCAAGCCACTCCTTTCGCCGCGACGCCGCTTGCTGACAACGTTTGCGGCACACGCAAAATGCGCTTGCTGCGTTAACGGCGTTCGTCGTAGGAACTTGAACTGGGATAAAACGGGTGAGATTTGTCTGACTACCAGTGCCGCCGTGCCGCGCGACGCGCGTTCGACCGCAATGGATCATTAACGTTCCATGTAGGAATTCGGTGGACGCACCCAGGTGAAATCCCATAGACGCGTTCATGCGATCCATGCCGCATCTTGCCAGAAGCCGCGTTTGCGCGCTTGCCCCACCCTGCGCGCCGTCTCCTTCAACTCGCCGCGAGCCCCGCGCAACGGGGCAATGGCGTGTTGTCGCGGTGGCGCCATGCGCCGGGCATAAGTGATTGTTTAATAATAAATTATCGACATTGTGCGACGCACCAAAAAGCCTTGACTTTCTTCTGGAGCGTCCTAAAATCGAATCAATGTTGCGACGCACAAAGCGAGCGACAGAGCACCAGCGCCGTGCCACTTACTTCAGGCGACCCACGAAGGCCGCCGACATCCAGGAGCGTAAACATGAGTCTGCTGACCCCTGAGCAATTCGCCGCTGCCCAGAAATCCAACCTCGAAACCCTGTTTGGCCTCACCAGCAAGGCATTCGAAGGCGTGGAAAAGCTCGTCGAATTGAACCTTCAGGCCGTCCGCTCGAATCTGGCGGAATCGCAGGAACACGCCCAGCGCGCACTGTCGGTGAAGGACGCGCAGGAATTGCTGGCCCTGCAAACGAGCTATGCCCAGCCGCTGACCGAAAAGCTGCTGTCGTATGGCCGTCATGTGTATGAAATCGCCTCGGCCACCCAGGCTGAGTTCGCGAAGGTCGCCGAAGCCCATTACGAAGAGCAGAACCGCAAGGTTCAATCGCTCGTCGACAACGTCGCGAAGAATGCGCCGGCCGGCTCGGAAACCGCAGTCGCCGTGATCAAGTCGGCCATCAACGCCGCGAACACGACCTACGAAACGGTCCACAAGGCGACGAAGCAAGCCGTGGAAATGGCGGAAAGCAACTTCAACGCCGCCACCGCTGCTGCGAGCAAGGCCGCCGCTCAGGCGTCGCGCTCGGCTGCCGCTTCGGCCAAGAAGCCTGTCTGAAAGTTGTATTGAACCGGTGCGTGCGCTGAAGCAGCGGCGCACCGGGCGCCGGACCTGAACGCTCCGGCATGCCGCCCGGCATGTCGCTTGCCCGGTCGCCGACCGGGAATCTTTTTACGCTCCGGCGCCTCTCGCAGTACATACCGCAGGATCCAAAAGCAAACGGCGCACCCCTCAAGGCGTGCGCCGTTTCTTCATGCGCGACGCAACGAGCGGCGCGCCACGAACTTACTTCTTCTTCTGCGGCGGCAGGTCGGTACAGACGCCTTCGTACAGCTCGGCGGCCATGCCGATCGATTCGCCCAGCGTCGGGTGCGGGTGGATCGTCTTCCCGATGTCGGTCGCATCCGCGCCCATTTCCACCGCGAGGCAGACTTCGCTGATGAGGTCGCCCGCATTCAGGCCGACGATACCACCGCCGATCACGCGATGCGTCTCTTCGTCGAAGATCAGCTTCGTGAAGCCTTCATCGCGGCCGTTGGCGATCGCGCGGCCCGAAGCGGCCCACGGGAACACCGCCTTGCCGTACTTGATGCCTTCGGCCTTGCACTGGTCTTCGGTCTTGCCGGCCCACGCCACTTCCGGATCGGTGTAGGCCACCGAAGGAATCTGCAGCGCGTCGAAGTACGCCTTCTCGCCGTGCGCCGCTTCCGCCGCCACGTGGCCTTCATGCACCGCCTTGTGCGCGAGCATCGGCTGGCCGACCACGTCGCCGATCGCGAAGATGTGCGGCACGTTGGTGCGCATCTGCTTGTCGACTTCGATGAAGCCGCGATCCGTCACCGCCACGCCGGCCTTGTCCGCGCCGATCGTCTTGCCGTTGGGCGAGCGGCCCACGGCGACCAGCACGAGGTCGTAGCGCTGCGGCTCGGCCGGTGCCTTCTCGCCCTCGAACGCCACGTAGATGCCGTCGTCCTTCGCCTCGGCCTTCGTGGTCTTGGTCTTGAGCATGACGTTCGCGAAGCGCTTCGCGTTGTACTTCTCCCAGACCTTCACGAGGTCGCGGTCCGCGCCGGCCATCAGGCCGTCGAGCATTTCTACGACGTCGATCTGCGCGCCGAGCGTCGCGTAGACGGTGGCCATTTCCAGACCGATGATGCCGCCGCCGATCACGAGCATCTTCTGCGGAATCTGGCGCAGTTCCAGCGCGCCGGTCGAATCGACCACGCGCGGATCTTCCGGCATGAACGGCAGCTTCACGGCCTGCGAGCCCGAAGCGATGATCGCCTGCTTGAACTTGACGATCTTCTTGCCGTTCTCGCCCGCCACTTCCATATGGTTCGGATCGAGGAACGTGCCCACGCCCGTCACGACTTCGACCTTGCGCGCCTTCGCCATGCCGGCCAGGCCGCCCGTAAGCTTCTTGACGACGCCCGACTTGAAGTCGCGCAACTTGTCGAGATCGATCTGCGGCTTGCCGAACGTGATGCCGTGCGAGCCGAGCGCTTCAGCTTCGTCGATCACGAGCGCCGTGTGCAGCAGCGCCTTCGACGGAATGCAGCCCACATTCAGGCACACGCCGCCAAGCGTCGAATAACGCTCGACCAGCACGGTCTTCATGCCGAGGTCGGCGGAGCGGAACGCCGCCGAGTAGCCGCCGGGGCCCGCGCCGAGCACGAGCATGTCGCATTCGACGTCGGCGCTCCCGCTGAAGCTGCCGGCTTGCGGTGCCGGTGCTGCGGCCTTCGGTGCTTCGGCTGCCTTGGGCGCTTCCGCAGCTTTGGGCGCTTCAGCCTTCGGAGCCGGCGCGGCCGCCGCTTCCGACGCTTCGACCAGTGCGATCACCGTGCCCTGCGAAGCCTTGTCGCCAGCCTTGATCTTCACTTCCTTGACGGTGCCCGCGACGTCGCTGGGCACTTCCATCGTGGCCTTGTCCGACTCGAGCGAGAGCAGCGTCTGCTCCTTCTCGATCACATCACCGGCCTTGATGTTGACTTCGATGACGTCGATGTCCTTGAAGTCGCCGATATCCGGCACTTTCACTTCGACGAGACTCATGGTGTCCCCTACCCCTAAAGGATGACCGGCCGCGCCTGCCGCGGCGCGCACGCCAGTAGCGTGCGGCGCAGAGGCGCGAGCCGGTCAGATCGGTTTTACAGAATCACGCGGCGGAAATCGCCGAGGATCGAAGCGAGGTACGCGTTGAAGCGCGCGGCAGCCGCACCGTCGATCACGCGGTGATCGTACGAGAGCGACAGCGGCAGCGTGAGGCGCGGCACGAACTGCTTGCCGTCCCACACCGGCTTCATTGCGCTCTTCGACAGGCCGAGGATCGCCACTTCCGGTGCGTTGATGATCGGCGTGAAATGCGTGCCGCCGATGCCGCCGAGCGACGAGATCGAGAAGCAGCCGCCTTGCATCTGGTCCGGCTTGAGCTTGCCTTCGCGCGCGAGCTTCGACAGGTCGGCCATTTCCTTCGCGATGTCGACGAGGCCCTTCTTGTCCGCGTCGCGGATCACCGGAACGACGAGGCCGTTCGGCGTGTCGGCCGCAAAACCGATGTGGTAGTACTGCTTGAAGACGAGGTTGTCGCCGTCGAGGCTCGCGTTGAACGTCGGGAATTTCTTCAGTGCCGCGACGCAGGCCTTGATGACGAACGCGAGCATCGTGAACTTCACGCCCGCCTTCTCGTTTTCCTTGTTCAGCTGCACGCGCAGCGCTTCGAGGTCGGTGATGTCCGCTTCGTCGTTATTCGTGACGTGCGGGATCATGACCCAGTTGCGGTGCAGGTTCGCGCCGGAAATCTTCTTGATGCGCGAAAGCGGCTGCGTGTCGATCGGGCCGAACTTCGTGAAATCGACCTTCGGCCAGGGCAGCAGGTTCAGACCCGCGCCGCCGGCGGCCGGTGCGGCGGCAGCGCCAGCCGGAGCGGCCAGCGCGCCCGTCATCACGCCCTTCACGAACGCGGTGACGTCGTCCTGGGTGATGCGGCCCTTCGGACCCGTACCCGCAACGCGGGCAACGTCCACGCCGAGTTCGCGCGCGAACTTGCGCACGGACGGCGAGGCGTGGCTCGGACGGCGCGTGCCGCCTTCGCCTGCCGGAATGATCGGCGCTTGCGCGAGTGCCGACGGCGCGGCGGCAGCGGGCCTGGCGGGCGCTTGCTGGGGCGCATCCGCCGGCTCTTCGACGTGCTTCGCAGCCGGTGCGGCGGCGGGAGCCGCGGCGCCTTCCGCTTCGACGACGACGATCTCGGTGCCTTCCGACACGTTATCGCCGACCTTGACCAAGATTGCCTTGACGACGCCGGCCACCGGGCTCGGTACGTCCATGGTCGCCTTGTCCGACTCGAGCGTGACGAGCGACTGCTCCTTCTCGACGCGGTCGCCGACCTTCACGCCGATCTCGATAACCGGTACGTCCTTGTAGTCGCCGATGTCGGGGACCTTGACCGACTGCGCGCCGCCGCTCGCGGCGGGCGCGGCAGCGGGAGCCGGCGCAGCCGCTTGCGCGGGCGCAGCGGCAGGAGCGGCCTTCTCTGCCTTCGCGGCGGGAGCGGGAGCGGCGGGAGCGGCGCCTGCGCCGGCGCCGTCGAGCACCAGCACGAGCGAGCCTTCCGACACGTTATCGCCGACCTTGACCTTCACTTCCTTGACCGTGCCCGACGCCGGGCTCGGCACGTCCATGGTCGCCTTGTCCGACTCGAGCGTGACGAGGGACTGCTCTTTTTCGACGGTATCGCCCGCCTTCACCAGCACCTCGATCACAGGAATGTCCTTGTAATCGCCGATGTCCGGCACCTTGACTTCGATCGCTTGACTCATTGTTAGTGTCTCCGGGGCCGCATACGACGCGCCTCCCCGCTTCGGGGAGGCGCGCATGCCATGCACAGGGGTGATGGGTTAGACGGTCATCGGGTTGGGTTTGGACGAATCGAGGTTGTACTTGGCGATCGCCTCGCCAACCACCTTGCGCTCGATCTTGCCTTCGTCCGCGAGCGCATTGAGCGCCGCAACCGTGGTCCAGTAACGATCGACTTCGAAGAAGTGACGCAGCTTCTCACGCGTGTCCGAACGGCCGAAGCCGTCAGTGCCGAGCACCACGAACTTGCGCGGCACCAGGCCACGGATCTGGTCGACCAGCGCTCGCACGTAGTCGGTCGAAGCGATGATCGGACCTTGCGTGTCCTTCAGCAGCTTCTCGACGTGCGATTCGCGGCGCGGCTCGCTCGGGTGCAGCAGGTTCCAGCGCTCGACTTCGTGACCTTCGCGCGCGAGTTCGGTGAAGCTCGGCACGCTCCAGAGGTCGGCTTCGACGCCCCAGTCGTTCTTCAGCAGGTCGGCGGCGGCGATCACTTCGTTGAAGATCGTGCCAGCGCCCATGAGCTGAACGCGCGGCGCCTTGGCGTTCGCGTCGGCCTTCTTGAACGAGTACATGCCCTTGATGATGTCGGCCGCCACGCTCTCGCCCTGCGGAATCGCCGGGTGCTCGTAGTTCTCGTTCATCACCGTGACGTAATAGAACACGTCTTCCTGCTCCTGCACCATGCGGCGCAGACCGTCCTGCATGATGACCGCGAGTTCATAGCCGAACGTCGGGTCGTAGCTCACGCAGTTCGGCACCGAAGCCGCCCACAGGAGCGAGTGGCCGTCTTCGTGCTGCAGACCTTCGCCGTTGAGCGTCGTGCGGCCCGCCGTGCCGCCCAGCAGGAAGCCGCGCGAACGCATGTCGCCTGCGGCCCAGGCCAGGTCGCCGATACGCTGGAAGCCGAACATCGAGTAGAAGATGTAGAACGGGATCATGATCTCGCCGTGCGTCGAGTACGACGTCGCAGCTGCGATCCAGTCCGACATGCCGCCGGCTTCGTTGATGCCTTCCTGCAGGATCTGACCGGTTTCCGATTCCTTGTAGAACATCAGCTGGTCGGAATCTTCCGGCACGTACTTCTGGCCTTGCTGATTCCAGATACCGATCTGGCGGAACAGGCCTTCCATACCGAAGGTACGCGACTCGTCCGGCACGATCGGCACGACGCGCTTGCCGAGCGCCTTGTCCTTCAGGAGGATGTTCAGGATCCGCACGAACGCCATCGTCGTGGAGATCTCGCGGCCTTCGCCCGTGCCCTTGAGCAGCGGCTCGAATGCGTCGAGCGCCGGCACCGGCAGCGACTCGGCCTTCTGGCGGCGAGCCGGGAGGTAACCGCCGAGGTCCATGCGCTTCTGGCGCATGTACTCGAGTTCCTTCGAGCCTTCCTCGAACGTGAGGTACGGCACGTCGACGATCTGCTCGTCCGTGATCGGCAGACGGAACTGGTCGCGGAACTTCTTGAGCTGATCCACCTGCATCTTCTTCTGCTGGTGGGTGATGTTCATGGCCTGGCCGGCTTCGCCCATGCCATAGCCCTTGATCGTCTTCGCGAGGATGACGGTCGGCTGGCCCTTCGAGTTCGAAGCTTCGTGGAACGCCGCGTAGATCTTGTGCGGGTCGTGACCGCCGCGGTTCAGGTTCCAGATGTCGTCGTCGGACCAGTCGGCGACCAGCGCCTTCAGTTCAGGCGTGTTGAAGAAGTGCTCGCGCACGAACGCGCCCGACTCCGACTTGTACGTCTGGTACTCGCCGTCGACCACTTCCATCATGCGGCGCATCAGCGCGCCCGACTTGTCGCGTGCGAAGAGCGCGTCCCAGCGGCTGCCCCAGATGACCTTGACGACGTTCCAGCCGGCGCCGCGGAACTCGCTTTCGAGTTCCTGGATGATCTTGCCGTTACCGCGCACCGGGCCGTCGAGGCGCTGCAGGTTGCAGTTGATGACGAACACGAGGTTGTCCAGACGCTCGCGCCCGGCCATGCCGATCGCGCCGAGCGATTCCGGCTCGTCCGTTTCGCCGTCGCCGAGGAAGGCCCACACCTTGCGGCCGTCGGTCTTGGCGATGCCGCGCGCCTGCAGGTACTTCATGAAGCGTGCCTGGTAGATCGCCATGATCGGGCCGAGACCCATCGAGACGGTCGGGAACTGCCAGAAGTCCGGCATCAGCCACGGGTGCGGGTACGACGAGATGCCCTCGCCGCCCACTTCCTGGCGGAAGTTGTCGAGCTGCTTTTCGGTCAGGCGGCCGAGCAGGAACGCGCGCGAGTAGACGCCCGGCGACGAGTGGCCCTGCACGAAAACGAGGTCGCCGCCATGCTCGGCCGACGGCGCGCGCCAGAAGTGGTTGTAGCCGACGTCATACAGCGTGGCCGCCGAGGCGAACGACGCGATATGGCCGCCCACGTTCGTGTGCTTGCCCGCGCGCAGCACCATGGCCATGGCGTTCCAGCGCGTGTACGAGCGGATGCGGTGTTCGACGTCCTGGTCGCCCGGGTTCTTGGCCTGGTTGGCGACGGGGATCGTGTTGATGTACGGCGTGTTCGCCGAGAACGGCAGATGCTCGCCGTGCACGCGGGCGAATTCGATCTGCTTTTCGATCAGGTAGTGGGCGCGATCAGGACCGACAGTCGAAATGACGCCGTCCAGCGCTTCGAGCCATTCGGCGGTTTCCTGGGGATCCTCGTCCTTGTCGGCGGCAACGTACTTGAGGACTTCGTCGGGTACAGCGGACATGCTCGTCTCCTGGATTTAGGGGAACGCTGTTGATCGGACCATGCGGGCGGCGACGCTTAAGACGTGACCGGGCCAACCGCAGCAGCTTCGGGGCGATTGTAATGACCCCCCCGACCATCGCGCAACAAAATTTTCGAATTGCGAGATGCGATTTTATAATGCGAAAAATTGCTGCAGCGCACGCTTAATCGTTCGCGCCCTTGAGCCGATAACGGCCAGTTTGCACCCGTTTATCGGCGATTTACGGCTTTTTTCGCGGCATTTCCGTGTCTTACGCTGAGCTACAATCCTTGCCATGTTGACCGAACGGCTTTTCGCACGCTCGGCGCGGCCGCCCGGAACGCCCGGCGAGTCGTCGCCATCTCGCTGGCACCACGGACCCTGGTGGTCGAATTCCTATTTGCTGACGCCGCTCCTGTCGATCCTCGTGTTCCTGATCGTCATGAGCCTGATCTTGTGGAGCCTGAACCGCCGCGAGCAACAACAGCAGGAAGACACGCTCTACCGCAACGTCGCATGGGCCCAGCAGCAGATCCGGCTTTCCATGACAGGCGCGCAGGAACAGCTGCAGGCGCTCGCTCGCGACCTCGCCGCAGGCCACAGCGATCCGCAGTTTTTCCAGACGTCCACCACGGACATCATGCAGGGCCATCCGGAGATCCTCTATCTGAACTGGTACACGAGCCAGGAGGAGCCGCGCTGGCCCAACACGGCGATGCCGGTCTTCGGCCAGCGCCTCGCAAAGCCCAACGACGCGCAAATGGACGAGGCCGTGAAGGCCGCTTTCGCCGAGGCGCGCGCCACGCGCCGCCAGGTGTATTCGCCGCTTATTTACGACGACGTCGGTAACGGCTACATCACGCTGCAAACGCCGGTATACCGCGATCGGGAATTTCTTGGTTCGATCGCGGCCGTGTTCTCGGTCGAAGGCATCCTGAAGCACGACATCCCGCCCGAGCTGTCGGCCAAATACAAGATTTCGATTCTCGACGCGAACAACCGCGAGCTCGCCACCACCTCGACGCGTCCGCGCCTGCCGCGCGACGTCTATTACGACCTGCCGCTCGACCCGCCCGGCCAGGGCGTTTCGGTACGCGTGTACTCGTATCCGCAGATGACCAACTTCACGAACAACACGCTCGTGTGGCTGGTCGCGGGGCTGTCGTGCTTCGTGCTGTGGAGCCTCTGGAGCCTCTGGAAGCACACGCGCCAGCGCTTCGAGGCACAACAGGCGCTCTACGCGGAGGCGTTCTTCCGCCGCGCGATGGAAAACTCGGTGCTGATCGGCATGCGCGTGCTCGACATGCACGGCCGCATCACCCACGTGAACCCGGCGTTCTGCCGCATGACCGGCTGGGACGAAAGCGACCTCGTGGGCAAGAACGCACCGTTCCCCTACTGGCCGCGCGACGCCTACCCCGAAATGCAGCGCCAGCTCGACATGACGCTGCGCGGCAAGGCGCCCTCCTCGGGGTTCGAACTGCGCGTGCGCCGCAAGGACGGCTCGCAGTTCCACGCGCGGCTCTATGTCTCGCCGCTGATCGACAGCTCGGGCCGCCAGACTGGCTGGATGTCGTCGATGACCGACATCACCGAGCCCAAGCGCGCCCGCGAAGAACTCGCCGCCGCGCACGAGCGCTTCACCACCGTGCTCGAAAGCCTCGACGCCGCCGTCTCGGTGCTCGCCGCCGACGAAGCCGAACTGTTGTTTGCGAACCGCTACTACCGCCATCTCTTCGGCATCCGCCCGGACGGCCACCTGGAACTCGCAGGCGGCGGCGGCTTCGATTCGGCGAGCGCCTCCTCGGACTCGATCGACATGGTCGACGCCTTCGCCGGCCTGCCCGCCACCGCGCTCACCGAGAGCACGGCGGACGCGCAGGAGGTCTACGTCGAGAGCATCCAGAAGTGGTTCGAAGTGCGCCGCCAGTACATCCAGTGGGTGGACGGCCACCTCGCGCAGATGCAGATCGCGACCGACATCACCACGCGCAAGCAGGCGCAGGAACTGGCCCGCCAGCAGGACGAGAAGCTCCAGTTCACGAGCCGCCTGATGACGATGGGCGAAATGGCCTCGTCGCTCGCGCACGAGCTGAACCAGCCGCTCGCCGCGATCAACAACTATGCCTCGGGCACCGTCGCGCTCGTGAAGTCGGGGCGCGCCGCGCCCGACAACCTGCTGCCCGTGCTCGAGAAAACGGCGCAGCAAGCCGTGCGCGCGGGCATGATCATCAAGCGCATCCGCGAGTTCGTGAAGCGCTCCGAACCCAAGCGCCAGGCCACGCGCGTCGCCGACATCGTCGCCGACGCGGTGGGCCTCGCCGAGATCGAGGCTCGCAAGCGCCGCATCCGCATCGTGACCGACATGCGCTCGCGCATGCCCGTGATCTATGTCGATCCCGTGCTGATCGAGCAGGTGCTCGTCAATCTCTTGAAGAACGCTGCGGAAGCCATGGCCGACGCGCGCCCGAATGCGATCGACCCGGTGATCCGCGTGATCGTGAAGCGCGAAGGCGGCAACGTATGCATCAGCGTGGTCGATCAGGGCCCCGGCGTCGACGAAGCCACGGCCGAGCGCCTCTTCGAGCCTTTTTACAGCACCAAGTCGGACGGCATGGGCATGGGCCTGAACATCTGCCGCTCCATTATCGAATCGCACCGCGGGCGTCTCTGGGTGGTCAACAACGTCGAATCCGACGGCCACATCAGCGGCGCAACGTTCCATTGCAGTCTGCCTATCGGCGAATCGGACACCCTCTCGCGGAACACCGACGAACCGACTCCACAAACCGTTACGGGAGAGTCATGAACAGCCCAGTCACCACCCAGGAAACCGTCTTTGTTGTCGATGACGACGAGGCCGTACGAGACTCCCTGCGTTGGCTCCTCGAAGCGAACGGCTACCGCGTCCAGTGTTTCAATAGCGCGGAGGAGTTCCTCGAGTCATACCAGCCGGCGCAACAGGCTGGCCAGATCGCCTGCATGATTCTGGACGTGCGCATGCAGGGCATGAGCGGCCTCGAACTGCAGGAACGCCTGATCGCGGAAAACGCCTCGCTGCCGATCATCTTCGTGACGGGCCACGGCGACGTGCCGATGGCCGTCTCGACCATGAAGAAGGGCGCGATGGACTTCATCGAGAAGCCCTTCGACGAAGCCGAACTGCGCAAGCTGGTGGAGCGCATGCTCGACAAGGCGCGCAACGAAAGCAGCAACGTGCAGCAACAGCGCGCGGCCGCCGAACGTCTCGGCAAGCTCACGGCGCGCGAGCACCAGGTGCTCGAGCGCATTATCGCGGGCCGCCTGAACAAGCAGATCGCCGACGACCTCGGGATCAGCATCAAGACGGTGGAGGCGCACCGCGCCAACATCATGGAGAAACTCAACGTCAACACGGTTGCCGACCTGCTGCGTCTCGCGCTCTCCAACAAGCCGCAACAGGCGCAGCAGTAAGCGCGTCTTTCTCCGGCAGCATGCGCGCGCCATGGCGCGCGCATGCTGCCGGCGGCGTCTCGCCGCGACCCTCTTCCCTCGCCCATCGTCCGTTCAGGCCGGAGCACGCCCGCCGCGCGGGTATAATGTCGCCCTTCGAATGGCGCCTGCCCCACGCGCGCCAGCGCTCGCACCCACACGAGCCCGCATTGCCCACTCTCGACCCCGACCGACCATGACTGCCACTATCATCGACGGCAACGCCCTCTCCAAGAAACTGCGTGCGGAAGTCGCCACGCGCGCCGCCGCCCTCAGCGCCCGCGGCCATCAGCCGGGACTCGCCGTCGTGCTGGTCGGCGACAATCCGGCGAGCGAAGTCTACGTGCGCAACAAGATCAAGGCCTGCGAAGACAACGGCCTCTACTCGTCGTACGACCGCTATGCCGCGTCGCTTTCCGAAGCCGACCTGCTCAAGCGCATCGACGAGTTGAACCGCGACCCGAAGATCAACGGCATTCTCGTGCAGTTGCCGCTGCCGAAGCACATCGACAGCCATAAGGTGATCGAGGCCATCGCGCCCGAGAAGGACGTGGACGGCTTTCACGTCGCCAACGCGGGCGCGCTCATGACGGGCCAGCCGCTCTTTCGCCCCTGCACGCCCTATGGCGTGATGAAGATGTTCGAGGAATACAGGATCCCGCTCGAAGGCGCGAACGCCGTGGTGATCGGCCGCTCGAATATCGTCGGCAAGCCGATGGCGCTCCTGCTGCTCGAAAAGGGTGCGACCGTCACGATCTGCCACAGCAAAACGCGCGACCTCGCGAAGCATACGCGCGACGCCGATATCGTGGTCGCCGCGGTGGGCAAGCGCAACGTGCTGACCGCCGACATGGTGAAGCCCGGCGCGACCGTGATCGACGTGGGCATGAACCGCGACGACAACGGCAAGCTCTGCGGCGACGTCGATTTTGCGGGCCTGAAGGACGTAGCCGGCTTCATCACGCCGGTGCCGGGAGGCGTCGGCCCGATGACCATCACGATGCTGCTCGTGAACACGATCGAAGCGGCGGAGCGCGCGGCGGGCGCGTAAGCAACACGCGACGACGCGTGACAGCATGACGCTCCCGAAGCGGCCCATCACGGGCCGCTTTCTTTTTTGCGGCGCCGCCCGCTCGCACGGCGACAGCCGCGATTGCGCCACCGCCCCCCGACATCTGTTAATTTGCTCGGATAACCCGGTTGGAAAGCGCGCCTGGCGCCCCAATACTCTGGCTATCGGGCGCGTGTGCCGCGCCCCGGTCCCCTAACCCGCGACAGACAGGAACAGGAAGCATCATGGCTACTACCCCCTCCGACAATCCGCTCCTCGACTTCACCGGACTGCCGCGCTTCGGCGAAATCCGCCCCGAGCACGTGACGCCCGCGCTCGACGTCCTGCTCGCGAACGCGAAGGCCGCGGTCGAGCGCGCCGCGCAACCCATGACGCCCGCGCAGTGGAGCGACGTGGTCGAGCCGGTCGAGCGCGCCAGCGAGCCGCTTTCGCGCGCCTGGGGCGTGGTCGGCCACCTGAACGCCGTCGCCGATACGCCAGAACTGCGCGCCGCGCACGGCGAGAACCTGCCGCGCGTGACCGAATTCTGGTCGAGCGTCGGCCAGAATCTCGAGCTTTTCAAGAAGTACAAGGCCATCACGAATCACAACTCGTTCGAGCTGCTCTCGGGCGAGCGCAAGAAGATCCTCGACAATTCGCTGCGCGACTTCCGCCTCTCCGGGGCGGAATTGCCCGAAGACCAGAAGCCGCGCTTCGCCGAACTGCAGGAGCGCCAGGCCGCGCTCGCCAAAGCCTTCTCCGACCACGTGCTCGACGCGACCAACGGCTACGCGTTCTACGCGACCAGTGAAGCCGATCTCGCGGGCCTGCCCGAGGACGCGATCGCCGCCGCACGCGAAGCCGCCGAACGCGAGAACAAGGAAGGCTGGAAGTTCACGCTGCATTTCCCCTCGTACTTCCCGGTGCTGCAGTACTCGGAAAACCGCGCGATGCGCGAGACGATGTACCGCGCCTACGTCACGCGCGCGTCCGAACTTGGCCCCGTCTACGGCGGCGGCAACGCCGAATGGGACAACACAGCGATCATCGAGGAGCAACTGAAGCTGCGCGCCGAAGAAGCGAAGATGCTCGGCTACAACAACTTCGCCGAAGTCTCGCTCACGCCGAAGATGGCGGAAACGCCGGCTCAGGTGATGAGCTTCCTCGAAGACCTCGCCACGCGCGCGCGCCCGCACGCCGAAAAGGACTGGGAAGAGCTGCGCGAATTCGCCGCGAGCGAACTGGGCCTCACGCAGATCGAGCCGTGGGACATGGCGTTCGCCGCCGAGCGTCTGCGCCAGAAGCGCTACTCGTTCTCGGAAAACGAAGTGAAGCAGTACTTCCCGGAAGACTTCGTGCTGCAGGGCCTGTTCAAGGTCACGGAAACGCTCTTTGGCGTGCGCATCCGCCCGGACAGCGCGCCGGTGTGGAATCCCGATGTGCGTTTCTTCCGTGTGGAAAACGCGGACGGCACGCTCGTCGCGCAGTTCTATCTCGACCTCTATGCACGTGAAGGCAAGCGCGGCGGCGCATGGATGGACGACGCCCGCTCGCGCCGCAAGCTCGAAGGCAATGACGTGCAAACGCCCGTCGCGTATCTCACGTGCAACTTCTCGGCGCCGGTGGGCGGCCGCCCTGCGTGCTTTACGCACGACGAAGTCATTACGCTCTTCCACGAGTTCGGCCACGGCCTGCACCACATGCTCACGCGTGTGGACGAACTGGGCGTGTCGGGCATCAACGGCGTGGAGTGGGATGCCGTCGAACTGCCCTCGCAGTTCATGGAAAACTTCTGCTGGGAATGGGACGTGGTGCGCGAAATGAGCTCGCATGTCGAGACCGCCAAGCCGCTGCCGCGCGAACTCTTCGACAAGATGCTCGCCGCAAAGAACTTCCAGAGCGGTCTCGGCACGCTGCGCCAGATCGTGTTCTCGATGTTCGACATGGCGCTGCACGTGGACTTCGACGCTTCGAAGGGCAAGAGCGCGAACGACCTGGCACGCGAGATCAACGAGCGCTACCACGTCATTCCGCAGGCGCCGTTCTCGCGCTGGCCGAACACGTTCAGCCACATCTTCGCGGGCGGCTACGCGGCCGGCTACTACAGCTACAAGTGGGCCGAAGTGCTTTCCGCCGATGCCTATGCCGCTTTCGAGGAAGCCGCGCAAGCCGCGAAGTCGAGCGTGCTCGACGAAGCGACCGGCACGCGCTACCGCAAGGAAATTCTGGAGGTGGGCGGCAGCCGCCCGGCGATGGAGTCGTTCAAGGCCTTCCGCGGCCGCGAGCCGAACATCGACGCGCTGCTGCGCCACAACGGCATGGAGCAGCCGCCGGCACAGCAGTGACCACGTGACTCGCTCGTAAGCGAGCCAAAACTAAAACCGCGCATGGGTTGCGACCCATGCGCGGTTTTTTATTGCCCCGCGTTTTATCGATGCAGCCTGAAATCGACGCTTTGCGGCCGTCCTTCGAGCGCAAGCACCGCGCGCTGCGCGGGTTGCCGGCTCACCACCCTGCCCCGGCTCACGACCGCGAGCCGCGCCGCGCGCAGCCGGATCGCCTCGATGGCGTCGCCCGCGTCGAGCACCACGAGGTTCGCCGCGCAACCGGGCGCCACGCCGTAGCCTTCGAGGCCGAGGATCGTCGCGGCGTTCACAGTCACCGCGTCGAAGCAGGCGCGCGAGGCGTCGGTGCCCGTCATTTGCGCGACATGCAGACCCATGTGCGCGACTTCGAGCATGTCGCCCGAGCCGAAGCTGTACCACGGGTCCATCACGCAGTCGTGGCCGAACGCCACCGTCACGCCTGCCGCCATCAACTCGGGCACGCGCGTCATGCCGCGGCGCTTCGGGTAGGTATCGGAGCGCCCTTGCAGCGTGATATTGATGAGCGGATTCGCAATCGCCGCGACACCCGACTCGCGCATGAGCGGTATCAGCTTGCTCACGTAGTAGTTGTCCATCGAATGCATCGACGTGAGATGCGATCCGGCCACGCGCCCATGCAGGCCTAGCCGATGCGTTTGCGCCGCGAGCGTTTCAATGTGGCGCGAGAGCGGGTCGTCGGATTCGTCGCAATGCATGTCCACACGCAGGCCCTTGTCGGCGGCGAACTCGCACAGCAGGCGCACCGATTCGGCGCCCTCCGCCATCGTGCGCTCGAAGTGGGGAATGCCGCCCACCACGTCTACGCCCATCGCGATCGCGCGCTTGAGATTGTCGAATGCACCGGGGCTGCGCAATACGCCATCCTGCGGAAACGCCACGAGCTGGAGATCGAGATACGGCGCGACACGGCGCTTCACCTCGAGCAGCGCCTCGACCGCAAGCAGCCGCGCGTCGCACACATCGACGTGAGAGCGAATCGCGAGGAGCCCGCGCGCGACGGCCCAGTCGCAGTACTGCAGCGCGCGTTCGACGAGCGCCTCCTGCGTGAGATGCGGCTTGAGCTCGCCCCACAGCGCGATGCCCTCCAGCAGCGTGCCCGACGCATTCACGCGCGGCAGGCCATACGAGAGCGTGGCGTCCATGTGGAAATGTGCATCGACGAACGGCGCGCTCACGAGCGCACCCGCGGCATCGATCTCCTCGCGCGCCGCCGTCGTGAGTTGCGGCTCCACCGCGGTAATGCGCCCCGCCTCGATACCGATATCCACCGTGGGACAGCCGGCGGGATGCGCATGCGCGAGCACCGCGCGGCGAATGATCAGGTCCATCTGCGGCTCCTTGTTCTGGCGTGGCGGCGTGGCGCTTTCGTTTCCGCTCGCGTCGATTCTATCGGCGCCAGAATCGCGCTGCCAGCGGCGTGGCCCGCAGCCACGCGAAGGCGTCACACGAGCGCGCTCGGGCCATCGTCTTCCGCGGGATCGTCGTCGAAGAGCGCGAACTGCCCGCGCAACGCCGGGTTGTCCTCTTCGAGCCGCACGCCCACGCCGAGCAGACGCACCGCCAGCTTGCGCCGCGCGAGTCCTTTTTCGAGCATCAGGAGCAGGGTGCGCACATCGGTGGCATCGGCCACGCACTCGACCGTCGTACGCTGGAAGTCGGCGAAGCGGATCTTCACGAAGAGCTTGCGCACCGCGTGCGCGCAACCCGCGCGTTCGATGCGCGCGTCGAGCAGCACCGCAAGCCGCTTGAGCTCCTCGCTGCACGCTTCGAGTGTGAGCAGATCGTTCACGTAGGTCGTCTCGACGCTCACCGACTTGCGCTCCTGATCGGCGCGCACGGGCCGGTCGTCCATACCGCGCGCGAGTTCGTAGAGCCGCTTGCCGAACACGCCGAAATGCCGGTGCAGATCGAACAGCGACCACGTGCGCAGTTGCGCGCAGGTGGTGAGCCCGAGGTTTTCGAGCTTCGCCGCCGTGACCTTGCCGACGCCGTGGATCTTGCGCACGGGCAGCGCAGCGACGAAGGCATCGACTTCAGGCGGACGCACGACGAAGAGGCCATCGGGCTTGTTCCAGTCCGAGGCGATCTTGGCGATGAACTTGTTCGGCGCCACGCCGGCCGATACCGTCACGCCCACGGTTTCGCGCACGCGCGCGCGAATTTCCTCGGCGATCAGCGTGGCGCTGCCCTTGCAGCGCGGGGCGCGCGTGACGTCGAGATAGGCTTCGTCGAGCGAGAGCGGTTCGACGTCGGCGGTGTAGTCGCGGTAGATCGCCATGATCTCGCGCGAGGCGGTGCGGTACTTCTCCATCGCCGTGGGCAGGATCAGCAGTTCGGGACACTTGCGCATGGCGAGCGCCGACGACATCGCCGAATGAATGCCGAAGCGCCGCGCCTCGTAGTTGCAGGTGGCGATCACGCCACGCTGGTCGGGCCGGCCGCCCACCGCGAGCGGGCGGCCGCGCAGTGAGGGGTCGTCGCGCATTTCGACCGACGCATAGAAGCAGTCGCAGTCGCAATGGATGATCTTGCGAGCGGCGGCGGCTAGTGCGGCGGCGGAGCGTCCCGAGTCGGGCGCGGCCGGCGGCGCGAGGTTGGAAGAAGGCGCGTTCACGGTCCCGATACTGTACAAAAACACAGTAGTATTTTCAAGACAATTGCCCGTGCCCTTTATCGGCTCCCGTACCGCTTCGGATCGGCCAGACCGTCACTGGACTGCTGGCTGCGCGGGCCTATACTCGTGCGGACTGAACAGGCCACGAGAGCGAGGAACGAATCGATGAAAACGATCGGCGTGATTGGGGGGATGAGCTGGGAATCATCGGCCGAGTATTACCGGCTGCTGAACCGCCACGCGAAGGCGCGTCTGGGCGGCCATCACAACGCGCGCAGCCTGATGGTGACCGTGGACTTCGCGCAGGTCGAAGCGCTCCAGCGCGCGGGCGACTGGGACGCGCTAGGCGTGCAGATGGCCGAGGCCGCGCAACAGCTCGAACGCGGCGGCGCCGATATCGTGCTGCTTGCGACGAACACGATGCACCGCGTGCGCGCGGCGATCGAGGCGACGATCTCGATCCCCTTCCTGCATATCGCGGACCCGACCGGCCAGGCGCTGCGCGCCGCGGGATTCACGCGAGCGGGCCTGCTCGGCACGCGCTACACGATGGAACAGGACTTCTACGTGGGGCGATTGCGCGAGGCGCACGGTATCGAAGCGATCGTGCCGAACGAACACGATCGCGCGGACGTGCACCGCATCATCTACGACGAGCTGTGTCACGGCAACGTGGATGGGCAATCGCGGCGCGTGTATCAGCGCGTGATCGAAGACCTCGCGGCACGCGGCGCGCAGGCGGTCATTCTCGGCTGCACGGAAATCACGCTGCTAATCGGACAGAAGGATTCGGCACTGCCGGTGTTCGACACCACCGCGTTGCACGCGCAGGCCGCGGTGGACTGGGCGATTGGAAGCGAGGCAGGCGCTTAGCGATGCGTTCGCTGTAGCTTCGAGAGGCAGAAAACAAAAAACCCGCTCAGAGCGGGTTCGTTGATTGGCACGAGGCCTTGCTGCTTAAGACGTTTGGTTGCGGGGGTAGGATTTGAACCTACGACCTTCGGGTTATGAGCCCGACGAGCTGCCAGACTGCTCCACCCCGCGTCCGTCAGAGAAAAGAATTATAGGGTGCCGGGATCACTCCGTCAAGGGTCTTTTTCACACGATCGAAACATCGCGCGTTCGGACACCGTCGGGCAGGCAATCGCGACACGAGAATTACTTCGGATACCCTGGCAAATTTCACCACGCCTGCGCGGGTTCCACCAGCGCCCGCACTTCTTCCGCCCAGGCAAGCCACATCTCTTGCGTATGGATGCCCGCCTTGAGGATCGCGTACTGCAACTGCTGCCCGCGCGTGAGCGAAGCCGCGCCGAAATCGCGCTGCTCGATCTCCCGATAGGTCGCGAGCCGCGCGCGATTTTCTTCGATGAGCCGCGCGAGTTCCTCCGCGAGGCCGAGCGGCCCGATCACAGCATCGGCGCGCAGCTTGAGCAGAAACACGTTGCGCGAGTCGAGGTCGAGCGCCGTCTCGCGCACCCAGCGCGCCACTTCATCGCGTCCCACAGGCAACACGCAATACACCTTCTTGCGCGACGCGGCGGCCGTCTCGTCCTCGATGACCGACACCCACCCCGCCTCGACCATGCGGCCCAACTCGCGATAGATCTGCTGATGGGTGGCGTGCCAGAAGTAGCCGATCGCGCGATCGAAGCGGCGCGCGAGGTCGTAGCCCGACGAAGGCTTTTCCAGCAAGGCGATGAGAATGGCATGCGGCGTCGACATGCGGCGATTCTAAACCACGCCCCGCCCGATGCCGGATCTGTTGCGGATCGAATTTTTCCACTATGCAACTGGTTGCATAGTTTCGACGGCTTTGCTATGTTTGAGCCTGCCAGCCGGCGCGCACGCCGGCGCATCGAATCACGCGACGGCAGCCGCACCCGGCGGCCGCCCCAGTCAAGGAGATATGGATGTCCCTGCCCGCCGTGCTGCGCCGCGGCCTGTCGATTCCGGTCGTCGGCTCGCCCCTCTTCATCATTTCGAATCCCGATCTCGTGATCGCCCAGTGCAAGGCGGGCGTCGTCGGCTCGTTCCCCGCGCTCAATGCGCGCCCCGAGCACGTGCTCGGCGAATGGCTGGACCGCATCACCACCGAACTCGCCGACTACAACGCGAAGCACCCGGACGCCCCGGCGGCGCCCTTCGCCGTCAACCAGATCGTGCACAAGTCGAACGACCGCCTCGAGCACGACCTTGGCGTGTGCGCCCAATACAAGGTGCCGATCGTCATCACGTCGCTCGGCGCGCGCGAAGAGGTCAACCATGCGATCCACGCATGGGGCGGCATCGTGCTGCACGACGTCATCAACAACACGTTCGCGAAGAAGGCCATCGAGAAAGGCGCGGACGGCCTGATCGCCGTGGCCGCCGGTGCGGGCGGCCATGCGGGCACGCTCTCGCCGTTCGCCCTCATCCACGAGATTCGCGAATGGTTCGACGGCCCTCTGCTGCTGTCGGGCGCGATCGGCAACGGCAACGCGATTCTCGCGGCGCAGGCGGCGGGCGCCGATCTCGCCTATATCGGCTCGGCGTTCATCGCCACGCATGAAGCGAATGCCATCGACGCGTACAAGCAAATGATCGTCGAGGGCGGCGCGGGCGATATCGTGTACTCGAATCTCTTCACGGGCGTGCACGGCAACTATCTGCGCCAGAGCATCGTGGCGAGCGGTCTCGATCCGGAGGCGCTGCCGCAGTCGGATCCGTCGGCGATGAATTTCGGCTCGACGCGCGTGAAGCCGTGGAAGGACATCTGGGGCTCGGGCCAGGGCATTGGCGCGGTGAAGAGCATCCTGCCGGCAGCTGAACTCATCGCGCGTTTGCAGCGCGAATACGAGGCGGCGCGCGTGCGTCTGGGCGTGATCGCCGCGCCGCAAGCCGAGGAACAAACGGCGGAACAAGCCGCGCTTTGATGCGCGGCGTGAGGCGGGAGCGATCATGCCGCGTCCGCCTCGCCTCGTGATGAACCGCCGCGTTTTATGCGCGCAACTTCACGCGCGCGATTTCCTCCTCGACATCGCGCAACTGATCCTTGCCGAAGTACATTTCCTCGCCGACGAAGAACGTCGGCGAACCGAACGCGCCGCGCTCGAACGCCGACTGCGTGTTCGCAAGCAGCGCGGCTTTCACATCGGCGTCCTGAATCGCCGTTTCGAACGCCGTGGCGTCGAGGCCGTCCGCCTCGAGCGCCGCGCGGATCACGACGGGGTCGTCCATCTTGAGGCCCTCTTCCCACATGTGCGCGAACATGCGGTCCACGTAGCGCTCGAACGTGCCGAAGCGCCGCGCCGCAATTGCGCCGCGCATGATCTGCAACGTGTTCACGGGGAAGTGCGGATTGTGCCGATAGGCCGTCAGCCCATGCCGCTCGATGAAGCGCCGCATCTCGATCATCATGAACTTGCGCTTGTTCTCGATGTCCGCGAACGCCTCGGCCGGCGAGCGATTGCCGCTCAGCTTGAAAAGGCCGCCAAGCAGGATCGGCACATACTCGAAACGCACCTGCTGGCGCGCTTCGATGCCGCCGATCACCTTGTGGCACAGGTAAGCGTTAGGACTACCGAAGTCGAACAGAAACTGCACCTTGATGTCAGCCATCGTGTCTCCCTTATGTGAATACGCGCGCCTTTGCCCGGGCGCGCCGACGTCCTAAGATACCTGAAACCGGGCCGCTGTAATCGACAGTGAGACAAGCACCATGACGCAAAAGAAAGCCGTACTGGTAATCGGCGCAGGCGACGCCACCGGAGGCGCCATCGCGCGCCGCTTCGCACGCGAGGGCTACATTGCATGCGTGACGCGCCGCAATGCCGACAAACTCGCGCCGCTCGTCGCGCAGATCGAAGCCGAGGGCGGCGAAGCGCACGCCTTCGGCTCGGACGCGCGCAAGGAAGAGGACATGATCGCGCTGTTCGCGGACATCGAGACGCGCATCGCGCCCATTGAGGTGGCGATCTTCAACATCGGCGCGAATGTGCGCTTCGGCATTACCGAAACCACGGCGCGCGTCTATCACAAGGTCTGGGAAATGGCCTGTTTCGCCGGGTTCCTGATGGGCCGCGAAGCCGCAAAAGTCATGCTGCCGCGCGAGCGCGGTTCGATCTTCTTCACGGGCGCCACCGCGAGCCTGCGCGGGCGCGAGGGCTTCGCGGCGTTCTCGGGCGCGAAGCACGCGCTGCGCGCCCTCGCCCAGTCGATGGCGCGCGAACTCGGGCCGCAGGGCATTCACGTCGGGCAGATCATTGTCGATGGCGCGATCGACACCGAGTTCATCCGCGAGAATTTTCCCGAACGCTACAAGCTCAAGGAACGCGACGGCATCCTGAACCCCGAGCACATCGCCGACGCCTACTGGACACTGCACCAGCAGCCGCGCGATGCCTGGACGCACGAACTCGATCTGCGGCCGTGGCTGGAGCCATGGTGAGGGAACTGTTGCCCGCTTTGCGAAGCAGGCGATAATGGCGCCGAAGTGCACCGAACGCACACCGTCACCCTATCGAGCCTCACATGAAAATCGCCACGTGGAACGTCAACTCCCTCAAGGTCCGTCTGCAGCACGTCATCGACTGGCTCAACGAGAGCAAGACCGACGTGCTCTGCCTCCAGGAACTCAAGCTCACCGACGACAAGTTCCCGCGCGCCGATCTCGAGGCGCACGGCTATCGCAGCTGGTTCGCGGGCCAGAAGACCTATAACGGCGTGGGCATCCTCGTGCGCGAAGGCCTGTTCGTCGACGAAGCCACGGTCGTGCGCAACATTCCGGGCTTCGAAGATCCGCAGCAGCGCGTGATCGCCACGACCATCGGCGATGTGCGCGTGGTGAGCGCGTACTTCCCGAACGGCCAGGCGCCCGGCACCGAGAAGTTCGCGTACAAGCTGCAATGGCTCGACGCCATGCACGACTGGCTCGCGCAGGAGATGCAGCGCTACCCGAAGCTCGCGCTGCTCGGCGACTACAACATCGCGCCCGAAGACCGCGACGTGCACGACCCGAAGGCCTGGGAAGGCCAGAACCTCGTCTCGCCCGAAGAGCGCGCGCAGTTTCGCCGCCTGATCGAACTGGGTTTCGTCGATGCGTTCCGCCAGTTCGAGCAGCCCGAAAAGCTCTTCACGTGGTGGGACTATCGCATGTTCGCGTTTCGCCGCAACGCGGGCTTGCGCATCGACCATATCCTGCTCTCACCCGCGCTTGCCGGGCACCTCACCGCGTGCGAAGTGGACAAGGTGCCGCGCAAGTGGGAACAGCCGTCCGATCACACGCCGGTGATCGCCACGCTCGATATCGCGGGCTGAACGCGAGCCTTACCAGTTCCCCGCGAGCGTGGTCCACAGAAAGCGATAAACGAGCGCGTCATACTCCGCGCGCTCGAGCGAATCGCTGCCGGGGCCGTGACCGCCTTCGGTGTTCTCCAGATACCAGACATTCGCGTGCCCCTGCTGCTCCATGCGCGCGACCATCTTGCGCGCGTGCGAGGGATGCACGCGGTCATCGCTCGTCGAAGTCGTGAACAGCGACGGCGGATACACGACACCTGGCTTCACATGGTGGTAGGGCGAATAGCCAGCCAGCGCGCGCGATTCTTCGTCATCCTCAGGATCGCCATATTCGTCGATCCATGACGCACCCGCATGCAGCAGCGGGTAGCGCTGCATGTCGAGCAGCGGCACCTCGCACACCACGGCGCCAAACAACTCGGGACGCTGCACCATGCACGCGCCCACGAGCAGCCCGCCGTTGCTGCCGCCCTTGATGCCCAGTTGCGCGGCGCTCGTATAGCCATCGGCAATCAACTGTTCGGCCACCGCGATGAAGTCGTCGAACGAGCGCTGGCGACGCTCGCGCTGGGCCTCGACGTGCCAGGCGGTGCCGTACTCGCCGCCGCCGCGAATGTGCGCGATTGCCACCACACCGCCCTGCTCCAGCCAGCCGATGCCCGAGCCCACGAGATATTGCGGCGTGAGCGCGATTGCGAAACCGCCGTAGCCCGTAAGCAGGCACGGCGACGCCTTGCGTGACTCGCCTTCGAGCACGGCCTTCGGGCCAACTACGGTGAACGGTACGCTCGTGCCATCCGCCGAGCGCGCGTGCGAGCGGATGACCGTGAGCGGCCCGGAATCGAACTGCGTGGGCCAGCGGTCGAGCAATTCCCACTGCTGGAGATCGGTTTGCGCGAGATCGGCGAGCCAGTATTCGGGCGGCAGCAGGTAATCGTCGACGTCGACGAATACCTCGTCGTTGAGCGTGTCTTCGATGGGCGAGACATCCACCTGCGAACTCGCACGCGCAGGGAACAGGCGCGACTCCCAGCGCCACGCGCTACCTTCCTGGTGCGGCTGCCAGAGCATCGTGCGGCTCTCGACATCGTCGAGCCAGGAGACGATCAAGACGTTTTGCGTATTGGTCCAGTCGCATGCCGACGTAACCGGCGTGGGCGTGAAGAGCGTCGTAAACGCGCGCTCGCCCGCGAGGAAAGCGTCTTCGCGGATCACGAGCAACGCACCGCCCTTGTACGCGACACCCGAAACGCTCCAGTCGAGCCGCGGTTCGAGCAGCAGCCAGCCGTGCCACGCGCCGACCGAGACATGCGTAGGCACGTCGTACACCTGCCAGGCGCCACGCCCATCGAGACGATAGGTGTATGAATCGAAGAAGTCGACGCTGCGCACCACGTCGTGGCGCTTCTCGACCGGATCGTAGTCGCCCTCCACGCTGATGTCGCCGAACTCGCCGCTGAACACCACGGGCGCGTCGGCGAGCGCGGTGCCGCGCGTCCAGCGGCGCACCTCGCGCGGATAGCCCGAGCGCGTGAGCATCTTCTTGCCGCTCTTGCCGCCCGCGTCCCATCCCAGGTACACGGTATCGCGATCGATCCACGAAATGATGTGCTTGCCTTCCTTCGCAATGGCGAAGCCATCGTCGAGGAATTCGCGCTTCACGATGTCGAACTCGCGCACGATGACCGCGTCGGAGCCGCCATCGGAAAGCTGGATCAGCGCGCGGTCGCCATCCGGGTAGAGGATGTCGATGCCCGCGCACACCCATGGCATGCCCTCTTTCGCGCCGAGCGCGTCGAAGTCGATCAGCGTTTGCCACTGCGGCTTGTGGGCGCGCCAGTCGGCCCAGAGCGCGCGGCGCCACAGTCCCTTGGGATTGTCCTCGTCCTCCCAGAGGTCGTAGGCCCACTCCTGCCAGCGGCTCGGGATCACGGGCCGCTCGCGCGGCAAGTAGGCCTGGGCGAGGCGCGTTTCGAGCGCCTCGAAACGCGCACCGCCCTGCCACGCGGCGCGCGTGCGTGCGTTCTGCGATTCGACCCAGGCCATGACGGCAGGGTCGTCGAGCGATTCGAGCGAAAGGAAAGGATCGGCCTCGGTGGGCCAGGGAGAAGTCACAGGCATGATCGGTCGTCGACAGGAAAACAGCGTCGATTATGCCCTGTGTGCGCGCCGGTGCACTGCGCATCGGGCCGACTCGCGTTGCGCGAGGCCGGCCCGATGCCACCTGCTAATCCACGCTCATTCCAGATTGAGTTCCTGGATCTTGCGCGTGATGGTATTGCGGCCGATGCCAAGACGCTCGGCCGCCTCGACCTTGCGCCCGCGCGTGAAGTCGAGCGCCTCGCGGATCACGGCGGCTTCGAAGCGGCGCGAGAGTTCGTCCATGACATCGGCGCTGTTTTCGCGCAAGAGACGCGCGACTTCCGTGCGCAGACCGCTCTCCCACACGCTCAGCGGCGAGACAGCGGCAGCGGTGCCGTTGGACGCGCCGAACGCCGGCGTCCCGAACACCACGCCGCCCGAGACGCCGCCGAGCGCGCCGGGCAAGCCCGCGCCCGCCACGCCACCCGCAACCGGCGACATGCCGCCCGCGCCATTGGTCGCCGCGCCCGCTTCGGAAGCGGCCGAAGCCTCAGCGAGATGCACCGCCGCACCCGCCGAGCCGTGCGCAGGCACGAGGTCAGGTGGCAGATCCTTGATCTCGACGGTCTGCGCGGGCGCCATCACGGTGAGCCAGTTCGCGAGATTCTCGAGCTGGCGCACATTGCCCGGAAACGGCAGCGCCGACATCCACGCAAGCGCCTCGTCCGACACGCGCTTGGGCTCCACGCCCAGCTCGCGCGCGCTTTTCTGGAGGAAGTGGCGCGCGAGCAGCGGAATGTCCTCGCTGCGCTCGCGCAGCGCAGGCAAACGCAGGCGAATCACGTTGAGCCGGTGATACAAGTCCTCGCGGAACAGCCCCTGGCGCACGCGCGTTTCGAGGTTCTGGTGCGTCGCGGCGATCACGCGCACGTTCGCACGCAGCGGGTTGTGCCCGCCCACCCGGTAGAACTGCCCATCAGAGAGCACACGCAAGAGACGCGTTTGCAGGTCGAACGGCATGTCGCCGATTTCGTCGAGGAACAGCGTGCCGTTCTCGGCCTGCTCGAAGCGGCCCTGGCGCATGGCCTGCGCGCCGGTGAACGCGCCACGTTCGTGGCCGAACAGTTCGGATTCCAGAAGATCCTTCGGGATCGCCGCGGTGTTCAGCGCGATGAACGGCCCGTTCGCGCGTGGGCTATGTCGGTGCAAGGCGCGCGCGACAAGCTCCTTTCCGGTGCCAGACTCGCCGGTGATGAGCACGGTCGCCGCCGAATGCGAAAGCCGCCCGATGGCGCGGAACATGTCCTGCATGGCCGGCGCCTGGCCGAGCATCTCGGGCGCTTCGGCGGGACGCTCGTCCCACTGTTGCTCGCCGCGCATGCTTTCGTCCACGGCGCGGCGAATCAGCTCGACGGCCTTGTCGACGTCGAACGGCTTGGCGAGATACTCGAACGCGCCGCCCTGAAACGCGGCGACCGCGCTGTCGAGGTCGGAGAACGCCGTCATGATGATGACGGGCAAGCCCGGCACGCGCTCACGCACGGTTTGCAGCAGCTCGAGGCCCGAGCCGCCCGGCATGCGGATGTCGGAGACGAGCACCTGCGGGCTGTCGTGGTCGAGCGCGCTCGCGGCTTCGCGCACGTTCGAAAAGCTGCGGGTGGCGAAGTTCTCGCGGGCAAGGGCCTTTTCGAGCACCCAGCGTATCGATTGGTCGTCGTCTACTATCCAGATCGGCTTCATAAGATCGGTCAGAAGTCCTGGTGGCGTGCGGTATCAGTAAATCCAGATTCAGGTTTAGCTATCGATTCAACTATCGAGCGGCAGCAATATCTGAAACTCGGTGTGGCCCGGCCGGCTATCCACTTCGATGAGTCCGTCGTGCTGCTGCACGAACGTCTGCGCGAGCGTGAGGCCGAGACCGCTGCCATCCTCGCGTCCGGAGACGAGCGGATAGAAGATGCGGTCGCGAATATCCTCGGGAATGCCGGGTCCGTTGTCAGTGATATGCAAGTCCAGTGCCAGCTTGCACAAGCGTTTGGAAATCGTGACCTTGCGCGCAATGCGCGTGCGCAATTCAATGCGCGCGTCGCCCTGCGAAATGCGCTCGCGCAGCGCCTGCGCCGCATTGCGCACGATGTTCAGCAGTGCCTGGATCAACTGCTCCTTGTCGCCGCGCAGGTCGGGCACGCTCACGTCGTAGTCGCGCTCGATGGTGAGGCCGCGCGGAAATTCCGCGAGGATCACGGCGCGCACGCGCTCGCACACTTCGTGAATATTCACGTCACCGACGATATGCGGATGCCGGTGCGGCTCCAGCAGCCGGTCGACGAGCGTCTGCAGGCGGTCCGACTCCTTGATGATCACCTGCGTGTACTCGCGCAGTTCGTCGCGCTCCAGCGCGCCGAGTTCGAATTCGAGCAGCTGCGCCGCGCCGCGAATACCGCCGAGCGGGTTCTTGATCTCGTGCGCGAGATTGCGGATCAGATGCTTGTTCACCGCGGTGAGGTCGTGAATGCGCTCCTCGCGGTCGCTGCGCAGGTGCCGCTCGTTCTCGAAGAGTTCGAGCAGCACGTAATCGGGCGAGCTTTCGAGAAAACCCACGACCGCATGCACGTTCAGCGGTTCGCGTCCGGGGCGTTCCAGCGAAGCGTCGAGCCGCGTCGCGTGAAAGCGATGCTCGGCGATCGATGCGATCGTCGAGAGCAGTTCGTCCGCATTCGAGAAGAGATCGGACCACGCCATCTGCGCGAGTTGACGGCGCGAGAGATCGAGCATCGCCTCCGCCGAAGGATTCGCGAAGGCGACACGCAGCGTGCGCTTGTCGAGCACGAGCACGACCGTGGGCAGCGCCTCGAAGCCGGGCAACAGGCCCGACTCGACGAGCGGCGCGTCGTCGGAGAGCGGTTCGGCGTGGCCCTTTCTTGCCTTGATCAGATTCTTGAGCACCATGTTTCAGGCCGGCCGCCATGCGGCGCACCAGCAACGGTCCTGGTCGTTAATTCTGGTCAATACGCTGGTCAACAAGCGGGTCAATACGCCTCGTCGACAAGCGACAAGGCGGCCCAACGAAAAAGGGACGGCACCGCCGTCCCTTGGAGACCCAACGCGCACGCGTCCTGCGAGTCGAAGAAACTGAACCGGCGCTTCGCTGTGTAGCGTGCAGCGAAGCGCCATCGCCAATTACAGCGAGTAGTACAGTTCGAACTCGACCGGGTGCGTGGTCATACGCACGCGTTGCAGTTCGCTTTCCTTGAGCGCGAGGTACGCGTCGATCATGCCGTCGGTGAACACACCACCGCGCGTCAGGAACTCGCGATCCTTGTCGAGCGCGTCGAGCGCCTGGTCGAGGCCGGCGCAAACGGTCGGGATCTTTGCATCCTCTTCCGGCGGCAGGTCGTACAGGTTCTTGTCGGCGGCTTCGCCCGGGTGGATCTTGTTCTGCACGCCGTCCAGACCTGCCATCATCAGTGCCGAGAAGCACAGGTACGGGTTGGCGAGCGGATCCGGGAAGCGCGTTTCGATACGGCGGCCCTTCGGGTTCGACACGTGCGGAATACGGATCGATGCCGAACGGTTGCGTGCCGAGTAAGCGAGCTTGACCGGCGCTTCGAAGTGCGGAACGAGACGCTTGTACGAGTTCGTGCCCGGGTTCGTGATGGCGTTCAGCGCGCGAGCGTGCTTGATGATGCCGCCGATGTAGAACAGCGCGAATTCCGACAGACCTGCGTAGCCATTACCCGCGAACAGGTTCTGGCCGTCCTTCCAGATCGACTGGTGAACGTGCATGCCCGAACCGTTGTCGCCGACGACCGGCTTCGGCATGAACGTCGCCGTCTTGCCGTACGTGTGCGCCACGTTGTGGACGATGTACTTCAGTTGCTGCGTCCAGTCCGCGCGCTGAACCAGCGTCGAGAACTTCGTGCCGATTTCGTTCTGGCCCTGGCCCGCCACTTCGTGGTGGTGCACTTCGACCGGGATGCCGATCTGCTCGAGCAGCAGACACATTTCCGAGCGGATGTCCTGGAACGTGTCGACCGGCGCGACCGGGAAGTAGCCGCCCTTCGTGCCCGGACGGTGACCCGTGTTGCCGCCTTCGATTTCGCGGCCCGACGACCACGGTGCTTCATCCGAGCCGATCTTCACGAAGCAGCCCGACTGATCCGTGTTCCACTGGATCGAATCGAAAATGAAGAATTCCGGCTCCGGACCGAAGAAGGCGGTGTCGCCCAGGCCCGTGCTCTTCAGGTAGGCCTCAGCGCGCTTGGCGAGCGAACGCGGGTCGCGCTCGTAGCCCTTGCCGTCGGCCGGCTCGACCACGTCGCAGGTCAGCACGAGCGTCGATTCTTCGTAGAACGGGTCGATGAAGGCCGTGTTCGGGTCCGGCACGAGCAGCATGTCCGAGGCTTCGATGCCCTTCCAGCCGGCGATCGACGAACCGTCAAACGCATGACCCGACTCGAACTTGTCTTCGTCGAATGCCGACAGCGGAACCGAAACGTGCTGCTCCTTGCCGCGCGTGTCCGTGAAGCGGAAGTCGACAAACTTGACGTCTTCGTCCTTGACGAGTTGCATGACGTCGGCCACGGATTTACTCATAACCTATTCTCCTGATTAACGATTTCGGCGAACGCTGCCGCCGTCCCAATCTTGTTGATCCCCGCCGGCCGCCTCCTTCCCAGGTCTGTCCTGCTTGACCTCGGCTGGCCGGCTGCGAATCGATCGAGACGTATAAAGCAGCTTCCGTGCCATGCATGCGCCAACGTGGCGCAAAACCCTTTCGCGACACGCACTTGGAGTCAAAAATCGTGCGCCGCGCTTTGGTGGAGCCGCCAGCGTGGCGGCTCATCGGCACCAAATTCGTGCACTCCCGAATTTGGCGCGCGAATCTCTCTTCATTATGGTGCAAAACACCTCTTATGCACCATTTCAATGCATCCCGCCCTTTGTACCGGCCCAAGCATCGCGCTGATACGGTTTCGCCTTGTCCCGGACCGTCCTACCCGCTCCGTCCCCGCGCGCTAGAATGGTTTTTTGGTCCAACGCGAAACAGGAGATCCGTTGTCATGAGTACGCTCGAACAGTTGTACGCCCAAGCGGAGAAGCGCCGCGTCGAGAACCAGCTGCCCTACGCGGGCGCGGTATCGCCCGCAGAGGCATTCGAGCTTCTGCAACTCGACCCGCGTGCGCGCCTCGTCGACGTGCGCACGCGCGCTGAACTCGACTGGGTCGGCCGTCCCGTCGTGGGCGACGGCCAATATTCGCACATCGAATGGACCCGCTATCCGGGCGGCGTGCCCAACGCCGAGTTCCTCACCCAGCTCAAGAGCGCCGTGGAAGCCGACGCGCCCGTGCTGTTCCTGTGCCGCAGCGCCGCGCGCTCCAAGCTCGCCGCCATCGAGGCCGCAAAGGCCGGCTTCACGAAGGCCTATGACCTGCTCGAAGGCTTCGAAGGCGACAAGGACGGCCAGGGGCACCGCAAGACCGTCACCGGCTGGTGCTTCCGAGGCCTGCCGTGGATCGGCGCCTAAGACCGCTGCGCTCCAACCTGACGGGCCACTCTGAGCGCCCGGTGTGACACGCCGATGATGCGCCGCCTGCCCTACAGGCGTACGCGGCGCACCTTCACACGCTGATTCAAAAACCGGCGCGCGGCCCACTGCGGCGCTCGCGATCGGGCGAGCCTTAGCCCGGCGCCGCCGGCTCGACCACATCGCCGCCCAGCTCGTGCACGCCTTCGCGCAGCTTCACGAATGCCGCCGCCACGGCTTCGGGCTCGCCCTTCACGCCCAGATCGATGTGCCGGCGCGCATAAATACCGCCGCGCTCCGTATCGCCCACGCTCGGCAGGCTGAACACCCGCACGCCCTGAAAATCGCGCTCGATGCGCTCCATGAGCGGCGTGAGCGTCGACTCCGGCAGCTCGAACACGAGCAGCGACTTCTCGGCGTGCGGCGTCTGGTGATGCAGGTGTGCGTACTTCGTGTCGAGCACCCACTCGATCATCGGCCAGGCCATCACGGGGAAACCGGGCACGAAGTAATGATCGCGAATCGAAAAGCCCGGAATCTTGTTGTAGCCGTTCGGGATGATCTCGCAGCCCTGCGGGAACGTGCCCATCTGGAAGCGGTGCAGGTTCTCGGGTGACTGGTAGTTCACGGGATCGGCGCCCGTGTGCATGTCGCGGATGCGCTCGCGGATCGCCGCTTCGGCGTCGGGGTGCAACGCGAGCGGCACGCCCAGCGCCGCTGCGGCGCACTGGCGAGTGTGGTCGTCCGGCGTCGCGCCGATGCCGCCCGTCGAGAACACGATGTCGCCCGAAGCGAACGAGCGCCGCAACGTTTCGGTGATGCGCTCGGGGTCGTCGCCCACGTACTGGGCCCACTCGAGCGAGAGGCCGCGCGCGCCGAGCAGTTCGATGACCTTCGGCAGATGCTTGTCGGAGCGGCGCCCCGAGAGAATCTCGTCGCCGATGATGATGACGCCAAATGCCATGGGTCGCCTCGTTGGATTGTCTTGATGATTAAGCGTTAGTGCACGATCGTCACGTCGCCGGACGCCTGCTGCACTTCGTGAGCGCGCATGCGCTGAAGCGCGCGCAGGCAGTAGTGTCCGAACCAGAGCGCCGTGAACACCAGAATGAACGCATAGATCCAGATGGTCACCGCCGCCAGCACCGGGAAGAACAGCAGCAGCCACGCTGATACGGCCCAGATCGCCGTGGGCAGCGAGCCCAGCAGTCCGCTCACCACGCCGATCACGAGCAGCGGCAGGCGGTGGCTGCGCACCAGCGCGCGGCGCTCCTCCACGCTTGCGTGCAGCGCGAGCGCGTCGTAGGTCATCACCCGATACGTGAGCCAGCCCCACAAGAGCGGCGGAATGAGCGCGAAGAACGGTGGAATGAGCCACAGCGGCAGCGTCACGATCATCACGATCAGGCAGACGAGGGTCGTGGCAAGCGCATAGAACAGGCTGCCGTACCAGCTGCCGCCGCGCCGCATTTCGAGCATCCCGTACTGGCGCTTCGAAAGATGGCGAATCACGCGCGGCATCGAAATCGCGACGATCAGCAGCAGAACCGAGATCACGATGAGCGGAATCGTCAGGATGATGACGAGAAACGGCGCGATCGTCGCACGCAGCCAGCCGAAGCCGAGCGCGTCGAATAGATGATAGAGATAGGTCGTCGACGACCAGTTCGCGAGCGCGCCGCGCATGAGGTCGAGCAGCGGCTGCCAGAACACATAGAGCACGGCGCCCCACACCGCCGCCGCCACGAGAAATGGCACGAAGGTGAGGAGCAGCATGGCGGGATGGAACACGCTCGCGAGCGCGCGTCCGAACGAGCGCAACAGGTCATTCATGCGAGCGGAATACGGCGAAAAGGACAGGTAGAGAACACGGTGTCGGCGAAATCGGTGCGACCAAGCCGACAGCATAAACCACCGCGCGTACGGCGGGTAAGACGGGTGCGAGGAAGCGCAAGGGCGCCGCGCCGGCGCTCAGGTCACGGTGGCGTCGTCGCGCGCCTCGGCTGGCGCGCCAGTGGCAGCATGGGCGCGCGAACGCAGGCGCCGCGCGATGCGGGTGAACGCATAACCCTGCTGCGCCCAGAAGCCCTCGCCATAGCGCGCGCCTTCGAGCTGGTCGCGAATGCCCGTGGGCTCGATCTCGCGATTGAACGACGCGCTGCCGAACATCATGTCCCACCAGGGAAACAGCACGCCGAAGTTGCAGCCATAGTGGGTGCCTTCGTGGCCATAGCCGATGGCGTGATGGCGGCGGTGAAAACGCGGGCTCACCACGAGCCGCTCGCCGAGCCAGCCGAAATGCACGCGGATGTTGGCGTGCTGCACGCTCTGCACGAAGTTCGTGAGCGCGACGAGCACAACGAACTGCGCGGGCGGCACCCCGATGACGAGCGCCACGGCGGCGAACATGCATGATTGTCCGATCACGTCGAGCAGGTGGTTGCGGTCATCGCACCAGAGCGACATCTTGCGCTGGCTGTGATGCACGGCGTGCAGCTCCCACCAGATGCCGTAGCGATGCGAAAGCCGGTGATACCAGTAGCTGAAGAAGTCGAGCACCACGAGGTAGATCGCGAACGCCACGAGCGGCTGCGTGGTCACACCCGGCCAGAGATTGTCGAGATCCACCGTCTTCACGCCCATGAGCCGCAGCGCGCTCTGCGCACGGTCGAAGAACGGCTGCATCGTGAAGAAGAACAGCAGGTTCAGAATGCCGAGGCGCGTGACCCACGTGTAGAGCGCATCGACGCCCACACCCTTGCGGTCGCGCCACTTCTCCGCGGGCACGAGCGCTTCGAGCGGGCGCAGCAGCGTGTACATCAGGCCCACTTCGAGCAGGCCCACGATCACCCAGTACAGCGCGTCGTAGGTGTCTTCATCCACGTTCATCATGCCGACGCGGAAGAGCAGCGGCTGAATGACGTTGATGTAGAGGAGCGTTTGCAGCCAGGAGACGAGGTCGTCTGCCGACGCGACCACGGACTGCCCCGCGTGCGCGACGAAGGCCAGCAACGACGCCACCGTATCCATGCGCGCGCCCCGTTGCTTTAAGCCCCGTTCGGCGCCGTGACGGGCGCGCGATCGTAGAAGTAGATGCCATGCGGCGAGCGGCCCACAGCGATGGTCTTGATGAGCTTCCGGGTTTGCATGTCGATGAGGCCGATGTGCTTCGCGAAACGGAACGTCACCCACAGGTAGCGCTTGTCGGCGGTCAGCTCCATGTCGTCGGGGCCGGGCATCAGGCCGCTGATCTCGCCGGTCTTTTCGAGGGTGTCCTCGTCGATGATGCTGATGACGTTCGCCACACGGCTCGACACCAGCACGTGGCGGCCGTCCACGAGCGAGCGGAAGTTGTGCGCGGCCTTGCCCACCTGGATCGTCTTGACGATCTTCTGGTTGCGCCAGTCCACCACCGCCACGTAGTCGGCGCCCGTCATGCCGATGAGCAGGTACTTGTCGCCGGGCGTGAGCCACAGGCCTGCCGGTGCGGCACCGACCTTCATCTTCCAGAGCAGCTTCTGCGTCGGCAGATCGACCGCCGCGATTTCGCCCGAGACCTGCAGCGAAACGAACACGGTGCGGCTGTCGTTCGTGAACGCCAGGTGGCTCGGCATGGCCGAGAGCGGCAGGCGTTTGGCGAGCGTGATGTTGCTGCCGCCAGCGTAGTTGTAGATGTCGAGGCGGTCGAGGCGCAGGCCCGTGGTGACGAACCACTTGCGGTCGGGCGAGAAGCCGAGCTGGTACGGGTCTTCGACGTTTTCGACCCAGCGCTGCGGCTTGCCGGTTTTCGGATCGACGAACAGGAGGTTGTTCGACACCGAGTTCGCGACGATCAGCGAGGTGTTGTCCGGCGTGGGAAACAGGTGGTGCGGTTCCTTGCCCGTGGGCACGGTGCCGACGACTTCGTGCGTCTTGTCGTCGATGAGGCTCAGCGTGGCTTCGCCCGAATTCAGGACGATGATGTTGTTCGCGTAAGCGGCCGTGGAGGCGAAGGTGGCAAGCGTCGCTGCGCAAGCGAGCGCAAACGTTGCGGCCTTGGCGGCGACGCGGCTAAAGGTGTTGTTGTTCGACATGAAGAATCGTTCCCGGGCAGATTCGTGATTGTAGAACGTCTACCCGCACGCAAGGTTGACGTAGGGCCCTTGAAATATGCAAGGGGCGCAATTAAGCGCCCCTTTTTCGAACAATTCGAACAACTGTTATGGCCCGTAATGCGCCTTATCGCTGCATCGATTCCCATACCTTGTGGAGGCGCTTGACCGAAACCGGCATCGGCGTGCGCAATTCCTGCGCGAAGAGCGAGATGCGCAGCTCTTCGAGCAGCCAGCGGAACTCCGAAAGACGCGGATCGAACACGCCGCCGCGCTGCGAGAGCGCGCGCTGATACTGCTGCGCGAGCGGCTGGAATTCCGCGGCCTGGCGCGCGTCGCGCGCGGGGTCGGCGCGCAGCTTGTCGATACGCAGCGCGACGCCCTTCAAGTAGCGCGGGAAATGCACGAGCTGCGCATAGGGCGTCTCCAGAATGAAGCGCTTGCTGATGAGCGCGTCGACCTGCGCCTGCATGTCCGCCCCCGGCGCGCCGAAGGCCTTGGCCTGCACGAGCTTCTTGGCCAACGACGCGTACTCCGCGAGAATCTGCCCCACCAGACGCGCGATTTCCTGCGCGAGCAGCGAGAGACGTCCGCGGCCTTCGTCCTTGCGTGCGTGGAAGCTCGCGTCGTCGTCGGGCAGCGGGTCTTGCAGGCAGGCGCGGTCGAGCGCGAGTTCGACCAGCTGGTCGCGCAGTTCCTCCTGCGTGGCGCGCGCCATGAACTGCATCGCCATCTCGCGCAGACCCGGCAGGTTCTTCTCCAGGTAGCGGATCGGCTCGCGCAGCTGCAGCGCGAAGAGCCGGCGCAGCCCCGCGCGATGGATGCGCGCGGCCTCCTCCGGCGAATCGAACACTTCGACGTCGCAATGGGTGCCGCGATCGACGAGCGCCGGATAGCCGAACAGCGTCTGTCCGCCGCGGCGGATTTCCAGCAGCTCGGGCAGCTTGCCGAAATTCCACGTCGTGAGGTTTTCGTAGAGCGCCGTGGCGGGCGTTGCGTCACCCGGCGCGAGCGTATGCGGCGCGTTGGTCTTTTGCGGCGCGTGGTGGTTTGCGACGCGCTCGACCTGGGCGTTCTGAGTTACCTCACCGCCCTGCGCATGCGTTTCCAGCGCGGCGAGCGCAGTCGCGCTCGCAAGCTTCTGAAACTGCTGCTGCGCCTGCGCGCCGAGTTCGGCGCGCAGTTGCGCGAGGTTGCGGCCCATCGCGAGCTGGCGACCATGCTCGTCGATCACCTTGAAGTTCATGAAGAGGTGCGCGGGCAGCGTCTCCAGCTTGAAATCGGCGGACTTCAGGGCGATCTGCTTTTGCTCGCGCACGTCGGCGATCAGCGCTTCCATGAGCCCGCCCGCACCGAAACGCTCGCCGCCCACGCGCTCCGCGAAGCCGGCCGCGTACTCGGGCAGCGGCACGCAGTGGCGGCGCAGTTTCTGCGGCAGCGACTTCAGGAGCAGTTGCGCCTTCTCCTTGAGCATACCCGGCACGAGCCATTCGCAGCGGCGCGCATCGACCTGGTTGAGCGCGTAGAGCGGCACCGCGAGCGTCACGCCGTCGCGCGGCGAGCCCGGCTCGAAGTGATACGTGAGCGCCATCGCCACGCCCGACATCGTCATGCGCTTCGGGAACAGCTCGGTCGTCACGCCCGCTGCTTCGTGGCGCATCAGGTCGTCGCGAGAGAGGTACAAAAGACGCAGCTTGTCCTCGGGCTGGCCGCCCTTCCTCACCTCGTCGCGATACCAGCGCTCGAACGACGCCCCCGAGTAAATGCCTTCGGGAATCGCCTGATCGTAGAAGCCGTAGATCAGCTCATCGTCGACCAGCACGTCCTGGCGGCGCGACTTGTGTTCCAGTTGCTCGATATCGGCGAGCAGCTTGCGGTTGTGCGCGAAGAACGCGAGCTTCGTGTCGAATTCGCCTTCCACGAGCGCGCCGCGAATAAAGAGTTCGCGCGCACGGGCCGGGTCCTGCTTGCCGAACGCCACGCGCCGGCGTTGATACACCGTCAGGCCATACAGCACCCCGCGCTCGAACGCGCTCACCTGCGCCGCGCGTTTTTCCCAATGCGGCTCGGAGAGCGACTTCTTCAGCAAATGCGCGCCAACCTTCTCCAGCCACTCGGGCTCGATCTTCGCGATGCAGCGCGCGTAGAGGCGGCTCGTTTCGACGAGTTCGGCCGCCACCACCCAGCGCCCCGCCTTCTTCACGAGCGCCGAGCCCGGCCACAGATGGAATTTGATGCCGCGCGCGCCGAGGTAATGCGGCTCGTCGTCGGCCTTCAGGCCGATATTGCCGAGCAGGCCCGTGAGCAGCGAGTGATGGATCTGCTCGTAGGTTGCATCCGCTTCGTTGATGCGCCAGCCATGCTCGCGCACCACGGTCAGCAATTGCGAATGCACGTCGCGCCATTCGCGCAGACGCAGGTGCGACAGGAAATTCGCGCGGCAGGCATCGAGCAGCTGCCGGTTGGACTTCTTGTGCGCGACGGCCTCCTCGAACCAGGCCCAGATCTTGAGCCACTGGAGAAACTCGGAGCGCTCGTCGGCAAAACGGCGATGCGCCTGGTCCGCCTGCTCCTGCGCCTCGATCGGCCGGTCGCGCGGATCCTGCACCGAAAGCGCGCTCGCGATGATGAGCACTTCGCGCAGCGCCTGCTCGTCGCGCGCGCCGAGAATCATGCGGCCCACGCGCGGATCGAGCGGCAGGCGCGCGAGTTCGCGGCCGAGCGGCGTGAGCGCGTTGTCGTCGTCCACGGCGCCGAGTTCGTTGAGCAGCTGGTAGCCGTCGGCGATCGCGCGGCCCGGCGGCGGCTCGATGAACGGGAACGTCTCGATCGCCGTGAGATGCAGCGACTTCATGCGCAGAATCACGGCAGCGAGCGACGAGCGCAGGATTTCCGGATCGGAGAAGCGCGGCCGCGCGATGAAATCCGCTTCCTCGTAAAGCCGGATGCAGATGCCGTCCGCGACACGCCCGCAACGGCCCGCGCGCTGGCTCGCCGCCGCCTGTGCAATCGACTCGATCTGCAACTGCTCGACCTTGTTGCGATACGAATAGCGCTTCACGCGCGCGAGGCCCGTATCGACCACGTAGCGGATGCCCGGCACTGTAAGCGACGTTTCGGCCACATTGGTCGCGAGCACGATGCGGCGCGCGTTCGACGGCTTGAATACGCGCTCCTGCTCCTGCGCGGAAAGCCGTGCGAACAGCGGCAGGATTTCCGTGTGCGGCGGATGATGCTTGCGCAGCGCCTCGGCCGCGTCGCGGATTTCGCGCTCGCCGGGCAGGAACACCAGCACGTCGCCCGAGCCTTCGCGGCAGAGTTCGTCGACGGCATCGACGATCGCTTCCATCAGGTCGCGATCGGTATCGCGTTGCGACTTCGCGCCTTTTTCGCGGCCCGTCGTGCCCTGCGCGTTCTTCACCGCCGGGCTGTCTTCCTGCACCGGGCGATAGCGCACCTCGACGGGATACAGCCGCCCGCTCACCTCGATCACCGGCGCGGGCTTTTCCTCGCTGCCGAAGTGGCGCGCGAAGCGATCGGCGTCGATGGTCGCCGAAGTCACGATCAGCTTGAGGTCGGGCCGGTGCGGCAGAATCTCCTTCAGATAGCCGAGCAGGAAGTCGATGTTCAGGCTGCGCTCGTGCGCCTCGTCGATGATGATGGTGTCGTAGGCCTTGAGCAGCGGATCGGTTTGCGTCTCCGCGAGCAAAATGCCGTCGGTCATGAGCTTGACCGAGGCGCCCGGCGAGAGATTGTCGGTGAAGCGCACCTTGTAGCCGACCACTTCGCCGAACGGCGTACTGAGTTCGTCGGCGATGCGCCGCGCCGTGGCCGAAGCCGCGATCCGGCGCGGCTGCGTATGGCCGATCAATCCCGTGCCGCCCGCGCCGAGGCCGCGGCCCAGCGCGAGCGCGATCTTCGGCAACTGCGTGGTCTTGCCCGAGCCCGTTTCGCCGCTCACGATCACGACCTGATTCTGGGCAATCGCACGTGCGATTTCCTCACGTCGGCCGGAGACCGGCAGCGCTTCGGGGAACGTGATGGGCGGCACCTTGTTCGGCTCGACGTTCGTGCGCGGTGCACGCGGCGGACGCTCCTGGCGTTCGGCGCGCGGCGCGCGATCACGTTCACGTTCGCCTTCGTTGCCGGGGCGCGGCGCGTGTTCCGATTTCGGCTTTGCGGGTCGCTGCGGATTCGGCGGGTTCTGCGGCTTCGCCTGCTTCGGGGGTTGCTGCGCGCGCGGCGGTTGATTGCGCGGCGCCTCGGCGCGCCCCTCGCCCGATTCGTTGGAGCGGTCTCGCGGCGCGTTTCGCTGCGCCGGGCGTTGATCGTCGCGCACCTCGCGTGGCTTGGCCGGCTGCGCGGCGCGGCGCTCCGTACGCGGTTCGCCTCGCGATGGAGATTGTGACTGCGGCGCGGCCTTCGTTTCGCCTCCCTGCTCAGGGCGCTGATCTGGGCGCTGCTCCGCGCGCGGCGGCGTCTGCTGCTGCGTCTGCGGTTGCGTCTGCTCCGCGCGCTTGTCCTGCACGCGCGCGCCGCCCAGCGCGCCGCCGCCTATCAGCGCGCCAAGCTTGTCCGTCGACGCGAGCTTTTGCCCGTCGCCATACTTCTGCGACGCGCTTTTCGCTTTCGCGCCGTCCTGCGCCGTTTCCTTCCCGGCCGGGGTGTTGCTGCCCTGCGCCGAGGCAGGTCTTTTGGGTACATTCGACATGGGGGCGCATTATAATCCCGGGCATGAATTCCCAAACCGACCTCGTCCCCGCCACCGGCAGCACGCCGGCATCCACGGCCGCTGCGGATTCCGCTTCGCAGCTCATCGCGCAGCACGCGCAGTTCGTCGACTGGATGCGATCGGTCGCGCCCTACATCCACGCGTTCCAGGGCAAGACTTTCGTCGTCGGTTTCGGCGGCGAGGTCGTACACCAGAACCTGCTCAACGCGCTCGTTGCCGACATCGCGCTCTTGCAGGCCATGGGCATCCAGATCGTGCTCGTGCACGGTTCGCGCCCTCAGGTCGAGGAGCAGATGAGCCTGCATGGCGTCGAATCCGAGTTCTCGCATGGCATGCGCATCACCAATGCCCGCGCGCTCGAATCGGCGAAGGAAGCGGCCGGTGAAGTACGTCTCGATATCGAGGCGGCGATCAGCCAGGGTCTGCCGAACACGCCCATGGCGCACGCGCACATCAGCGTGGTGTCGGGCAACTTCGTGACAGCGCGGCCGGTCGGCATTCTCGACGGCGTGGACTTCCAGCACACGGGCGTCGTGCGCAAGATCGACGCCGATTCGATCCGCCACTCGCTCGCGAGCCGCAAGCTCGTGCTGCTCTCGCCGCTCGGTTTTTCGCCCACGGGCGAGGCGTTCAATCTGTCGATGGAAGACGTCGCCTCGGCGGCAGCCATCGCGCTGCGCGCCGACAAGATCGTCTTCCTTACGGAAACGCAGGGCCTGATCGACGAGGAAGGCGAGCTGATCCGCGAAATGTCGCTCGACGACGCCTACAAGCTGCAAGAAGGCGGCACCGTGCTCGGCGACGAAGGCTTCTATCTGAAGCACTCCATTCGCGCGTGCCGCGGCGGCGTGGGCCGTGCGCACATCATTCCCTACGCACTCGACGGCGGCTTGCTGCTCGAACTGTTCCTGCACGACGGCGTGGGCACCATGATCTCTTACGAGAATCTGGAAAGCCTGCGCGAAGCCACGCCTGACGACGTCGGCGGCATTCTCACGCTGATCGAGCCGCTCGAAACCGACGGCACGCTCGTGCGGCGCGGGCGTCACCAGATCGAGCGCGACATCGACCACTTCTCGGTGATCGAGCACGATGGCGTGCTGTTCGGCTGCGCGGCGCTTTACGCGTATTCGCAGGAGCGTATCGGCGAAATGGCGTGTCTCACGGTCTCGCCCGAAGCACAAGGCTCCGGCGACGGCGAACGCCTCTTGCGCCGCATCGAGCAGCGCGCACGGGCGCGCGGCCTCACACGCATTTTCGTGCTCACCACGCGCACCGAACACTGGTTCCTGAAGCGCGGCTTCGTCAAGGCAACGGTGGACGATCTGCCCGAAGACCGCCGCCGCCTCTATAACTGGCAGCGCAAATCGCTCGTGCTGATGAAGCAGCTCTGAGCGCGCCGCCACCCACACATACGACTACAGGAGAAGCACAGCATGGCCCGTATGATCCAATGCGCGAAGCTCGGCAAGGAAGCCGAAGGCCTCGACTTTCCGCCGCTGCCGGGCGAGCTCGGCAAGCGCATCTACGAAAACGTCTCGAAAGAGGCATGGCAGCAGTGGCTCAAGCAGCAGACCATGCTCATCAACGAAAACCGGCTGAACATGGCCGATCCGCGCGCGCGCCAGTACCTGATGAAGCAGACCGAGAAGTTCTTCTTCGGCGAAGGTGCCGACCAGGCTTCGGGCTACGTGCCGCCGACCGAAGGCTAACGCCTTGCGGTGCGCGCCCGGGATCTGTCCCTGAGGCGCACAAACACAGCAGATTGCACTGCAAAAACCGCGCCCCCGGCGCGGTTTTTTTATGCGCTTCATGCGCTTTCCAGGCCGCGGAAGCGGTTCCACCGAAACGGCGCAATCCCCCGCCACATGGGGCTTCCAGCCCGCGCCCCGAATCCCCGCAGATACCGGGGTTTGCGCGATCTTCCGTTATCGTGCTAACATGTGGCCTCGTTCAACAGGCATTAGCCATCAATTGCATTCGGCACGGCACCCCAAAACGCCATTATCCCGAATGCGCATATGACAAAAGGAACGCTCCGCCACGCGGGCTTCTTTTTCGTTTCAGCGGCGCTTTGACCAGGCAACCCCAGGCACCTCGTGCCGGTCCAGCGTCCTCATGCGTCCTGCCCCCCTTCCACGGCCACGCAGGCGCAACGTTAAACACAATTTGTCCGAGTGTCGTTTCGCGACACTTCAGCATTGCTTTCGTGCGCCGCTCGCCTTGTGCGATGCACCATCGGCCCGCCCTCGTCCCTGACGTCACGCGGCGAGCCGTGCGCGAAATGTCGCCGCTATCGCGAAACGGTACTCTCCGGCAACCGTGGCGAGCCCTCGTGGGTTCGTCGCAGTCATTGGAGATGCAGACCTTGACCGCTTCCACTTCCGGCTCGTCGGCCCAGACCGACCTTACCCTCGACGACATCACGATCGTCGATAAAAGCCTCCTCAAACGCGCCGTCGGCGCCATGGCGCTCGGCAACGCCATGGAATGGTTCGACTTCGGCGTGTACAGCTACATCGCCGTCACGCTCGGCCAGGTGTTCTTCCCGTCGAGCAGCCCTTCGGCGCAGCTCATCGCCACGTTCGGCACGTTCGCGGCCGCGTTCGTCGTGCGCCCGATCGGCGGCATGGTGTTCGGGCCGCTCGGCGACCGCATCGGCCGCCAGCGCGTGCTCGCGATGACGATGATCATGATGGCCTGCGGCACCTTCGCCATCGGCCTGATTCCCTCGTACAAGTCGATCGGCATTGCCGCGCCCGCGCTGCTGCTCGTGGCGCGCCTGGTGCAGGGCTTCTCGACCGGTGGCGAATACGGCGGCGCGGCGACCTTCATCGCCGAATTCGCCACCGACAAGCGCCGCGGCTTCATGGGCAGCTTCCTCGAGTTCGGCACGCTGATCGGCTATGTGTTCGGCGCGGGCACGGTTGCCGTGCTGACCGCCGCGCTCTCGCACCAGCAGCTGCTCGACTGGGGCTGGCGCGTGCCGTTCATGATCGCGGGTCCGCTCGGCCTCGTGGGTCTCTATATCCGCACGAAGCTCGAAGAAACGCCCGCGTTCAAGCGCGAAGCGGAACTGCGCGAAGCCGAAGAGCACACGCGCCCGAAGCTCACGCTGCATTCGCTTCTCACGCAGCATCTGCGCCCCTTCCTGCTGTGCGTGGGTCTCGTGCTGATCTTCAACGTGACCGACTACATGGCGCTGTCGTACCTGCCGAGCTACCTCTCGGCAACGCTGCACTTCAACGAGACGCACGGCCTCTTCCTCGTGCTGATCGTGATGGTGCTCATGATGCCGATGACGCTCGCGTTCGGCCGTCTCTCCGACGCCGTGGGCCGCAAGCCGGTGATGCTCGCGGGCTGCGTGGGCCTGATCCTGTTGTCGATCCCGTCGCTCACGCTGATCCAGACGGGCGCGCTCGTGCCGGTGTTTTTCGGCCTCCTGATTCTCGGCGCGCTGCTCTCGTGCTTCACGGGCGTGATGCCCTCGGCGCTGCCGGCGCTGTTCCCGACCGCGATCCGCTATGGCGCGCTCGCGATCGGCTTCAACGTGTCGGTGTCGCTGTTCGGCGGTACCACGCCGCTCGTGGCGGCATGGCTCGTCGCGCACACGCAGAACCTCATGATGCCCGCGTACTACCTGATGGGCGCGGCGGTGATCGGCATCATCTCGGTGCTGGCGCTGCATGAAACGGCGCGCCGCCCGCTGCCGGGCTCGGCGCCGAGCGTGAGCACCAAGGCGGAAGCGCACGCGGTGCTGCGCGGGGTGCGTCTCGCGCGCGAACTCGACGAGGAATACGCGGTCGCCAACGCCGTGCGCGCCTGATAAGGCACCACTGAAACGCAAAAAGGCCAGCTTCGTGCTGGCCTTTTTTCTCGCGCGCTCGCTTAGTGCTATTCGACGAGATTGACGTGCTCGACGTCCAGTGCGCCCGTGCTGCCGATCGTCAGGATCGCCGCCGAGATCGGCAACTTGAAGCGGCGCGGCCCCGCGCTGCCAGGGTTCACGTACAGCACGCCCTCGCGCGTTTCGAGCGCGGGCTTGTGCGAATGCCCGCTCACGACCACAGCAATGCCATCGGCTGCAGGATCGCCCTGCAGGTCGCGCAGTTCGTGGACCACCGCAAGCCGGACCCCAGCCAGCGCGACGGTGGTCTGCACCGGCAACGCCTCGGCCCACGCGCCATGATCGTTGTTGCCGCGCACGGCGGTGAGCGGCGCGATGGCCGCGAGCGCATCGAGCACGCGTTGACCGCAGATGTCGCCCGCATGCACGATGGCGTCCGCGCCCTCGACGAAGGCGAGCAGCTCCGGACGCAGTAGATTGTGCGTGTCGGACACCAGTGCAATACGTAGCGGAAGCGGCGGATGTTTCGCGGACATGGCGTTGCTTTTTGGTTGAATACTGCCGATTATCGCCGCGCTCATGCCTCGCCGTCGCCCTCCCCTGGCGCCGCGCCGACATACACCGCGAGCCACACGCTCGGCACGGTCGGATCGGTCCACGACACACGATGACGGCAGTGCGCCGGGATGTGCACGTAGTCGCCGGGCAGCAGGCGTCGCGGCGGCGCTGCCGGGTCCTCGAATTCCAGCGTCGCCGCGCCGGCAAGAAGCGCCACCCACTCCTCGCGCGCGTCGTCGTACCAGAAACCCGGCGGGCTCGCCTGGCCCGTGGAGACGATGCGCTCGATCAGCACCCCGCCGCGCGAAACGAGCGTGTCGATGCGCTCGTCATTGGCGTCGTGATGAATGCCTGCGAAGAGATTGCCGAATGCGGCCGTGTTCAGTTCGTTCATGCAAATGCGCTCATTCAAGAGGTTTCAGGCCGTCGAGCAAGGTCGGCACCAGCTCGCTCACGGTCGGGTGGATGTGCATCGCATACTGCAGCGTCGTGTAGGGCGCGTCGGCCGTCATCGTGTCGATGAACGTGTGGATCGCCTCGTCGCCCTCGATGCCGAAGATCGCCGCGCCGAGAATACGTTGCGTCTGCGGGTCTACCAGCGCCTTCATGAAGCCGTCCGTCTCGCCGCGTTCGCGCGCGCGGCCCACGCGCGACATAGGCATCGTGGCCATGAGCGCGGGTTTGCCGCGCTCGCGCACTTCGCGCTCGCTCATGCCGACGCGCGCAAGCGGCGGGTCGACGTACACCGCGTAGGCGGGAATGCGCGTGTCGGCACTGCGCACTTTGCCGTCCAGCAGATTCGCCGCGACGATCTGAAAGTCGTCGTATGAAGTATGCGTGAACGCGCCGCGGCCATTCACGTCGCCGAGCGCCCAGATGCCCTGCACGCGCGTGCGCAACTGGCCGTCCACGGCGATGAGCCCGTGCGCGTCGCGCTCGATGCCCGCGGCGTCCAGCCCCAGATCGTCCGTGTTCGGCAGGCGGCCGGTCGCGAAGAGCAGATGCGAAACGTCGAGCGGACCGCTGTCGAGCGCGATGCGCACGCCCGCCTGGCCATCCAGCGGCGCGACGCTGCGAGGCTCTGCACCGAAGCGAAAATCCACGCCTTCGCGTGCGAGCACGTCCAGGACCGCGCGCGAATAATCCTCGTCCTCGCGCGCGAGCACGCGCTGACCGCGCACGAGCACCGTCACGCGGCTGCCGAAGCGGCGGAACATCTGCGCGAATTCGAGCGCCACGTAGCTGCCGCCGCAGATCGCCAGATGCTCGGGCAGTTGCTCCAGCGCAAGCAGCGTCGAGTTGGTTTCGTAGCGGATCGTTTCGACGCCTGGAATGGCAGGAATCTGCGCGCGCGTGCCCGTGTTGATGAAGATCGCGGGCGCTTCGAGATCCACCTGCGCGCCGTCGTGAGTAGCAACGCGCACCGCGTGCGCGCCGGTGAAGCGCGCGTGCCCTCTGAACACGGTGACGTTCGGCGCATGGCGCAGCCATTGCTCGACGCCATCGCGCGACGCCCCGATGATGCGCTCCTTGCGCGCCTTAACGAACGCGAGATCGACGCGCACGTCGCCCGGCTGCGCGCCCTTGCCGATTTGCACGCCGAAGTCCGCCGCATGGCGCGCAACGTGGGCGGCACGCGCGCAGGCGACATACGCCTTGGTCGGCGTGCAACCCACGTTCACGCAGGTCCCGCCGAATGACGCGCGCTCGATCACCGCGGTCTTGCGGCCGCTCTTGCCAAGCCGCACCGCGAGAGGCGGGCCGCTCTGCCCCGTGCCGATCACGATCGCATCGAAACGTTGTGCCATGCCGCTCTCCTTTGCCGTTGACGCGAATTGAGCCGCGGGTCGCGAAAGGCGGCCGATCGCGCCATCTTACGCGCGACGAATGGCCACCGCGCGCAGCGTGGTTCCGCGTATCGGGTCCGTATCGGCGTGTATTGCGAAGGGGAGCGCAGGCGCAAAAAAAGAGCCGCCTCACACGTCGAGGCGGCTCACAGGGTGACGTCACAACAGCAAACGGGCGAAGCCGCTGCGCGTCAGGGGGATCGGCGAACGCCGGGCGCGCTTGCGTCAGGCGTTCGGTGAATCTGTAACGGGAGACTCAGTCGTTAAAGTTTGGGGAAACCAGGTGCTTGCAATCAATACACAATCAGTGCACGCAATCGGTCGGCGCACATTCTCCGTGGCCCGCGTTCCAGAGTTCGCGCGAGCGCAGGAAGGCGGCGCGCGCGCCGCGCGTCGCCATCATCAGCCCGACTTGCCCCATGTTGAAGTCGTGCGACACCATCAGCTGCATCAGGTCCACCATCGGCAGGACCAATGCTGGCTGATATAACTGTCGTTCGATAAAGGATTTCATGACCGCTCCCGCTGCATGCCCCGCGTCCTACTGACGCAAGGTCATTCAATGGTTGTCATTTTAGGAATGCAGCGTGCGCCGATAAATGGGCCGTCCGCGAAGTCACTTGTCGAAAATCGCAAACAATCGACCCGAATGCGGAGGCAGGGGGGCGGCGGCGTGCCGGCCGGGCATTGCGCGCGGCCGCGCCAAACGGTGCTTTGCGCGAATCCCGGCCGTGCGGAGGCGCTTCAGTCGAGGGGCGTGGCAACGAATGCCGGCAGCGTCTCGGCGTGCGCGGAAAGCGCGGCAATCGCCGGATATCGGGCGGGATCAGCGCAGCCGGGCAGCATGTACTGGTTGAAACGCCACGCGACGGCCGCGGTGATGTCCGCTTGCGTGATGCGGCCCGCGCACAGCCAGCCGTCGCGGCCCGCCACGAGCTGGTCGAGCACGGCCCAGGCCGCGTGCATCTGGGCGTTCACGCGCTCGAACCACGGCTCGTGCTGGCGCTCGGCGGGGCGCAACTGGCGCTCATAGACCTGCTGCACCGTCTTTTCCATGGCCGCGAGCGCGAAACCGTTCACGCGCAGCGCGAAGGTCCGCTCCTGCGTCTCCTCCGGCATGAGCCGCTGCGCGGCGGGCACTTTGCGATCCAGGTAGTCGAGGATCAGCGTCGAGTCGATCAACTGGGTGCCGTCGTCGTCGATGAACGTCGGCGCCTTCACGACGGGATTGATCTGAGCAAATTCGTCGTACTGCCGAAATACCGAAATGCTGCGGTGCTCGAACTCGAGCCCCAGCACATGGAGCGAAATCGCGACGCGACGCACATAGGGGGAGTCCATCATGCCGATCAACTGCATGGGTTCACCTCGCACAGAAAAAAAGGGATCGGACGTCGATCTTGCAGGAAGCCCTCGCACATTTCAAGGCAAGTTGAGCACACCCGGATCGGCGCCCTGCCAAGACGGCTCGTTGTGCAAAAACACACCGTGTCGATGTGCCACGTCCGGCTCGCCGCACAACAGGGCTACATTTGTTAGCAGACGTCGGATCTGACGCGTCGCGGCATTGTTGCGACGCAGCGCCCCATCCTGCGTACGGGCGCTTTTTTACCGTGCCGCGCTGCTCAAGGCGCAGCGGTGCGTGGGGTCCAAGCGAAGGATGCCGAAGCATTACGCAGAGCGCATGAAAGCGGGTTTTTGCGCGCCACATGTGCTGCAGTGCATCGCCGGGAAACTCCTGGATTCGGACGCCGAACGGCTGAGATAGTCTCAATGCACAAGGAGACGAAATCATGAGACAGGCATTCAATGTTGGTGTTGTCATCGTCCTCGCCCTCCTCCTCGCGAATCGTGCCATGACACGTGTGCAGGCTCACGAGGCTGGCTCGCTTACCTGTGCCCAGGGCTCCGCACTCGTCAAGGCCGAAGCACTCGTGCGCGGATTCGGCGAACGCGGCGCGAGCGCCCAGGGCGAAAACTTCCTCTCTTCCTGTCTCGTTTCGGGCCAGGGTCAAGTCGGCGACCTGATCGCCCACGACTGAACGCCCTGCGCGCCGCGACCGCCTGGACGTGTTTCGCGGCGCGAGCGCCGTTCAACGGCGCAGCGTGTGGTGCCAGGCGCGCTCGCGGACCTACCGCGGGAGCGCGCTCATGGCCAACCCGCGCAACGCCGTACATCACCCGGCCGAACCGGGCTACACGCCCGCCGCCGCGGACCACCCTGGCCGCGGCCGCCCCGATTACCCGCCCGAAGTGAACGCCTCGCTGCGCGACGCCCCCGGCCTTCGCCTCGGGTGCGACAGTCGTCGACCTGGGCGCTGGCACCGGTAAATTCACGCGCCGCCTGCTGCGTCGACGCGGTCCACTCATCGATTCGGAGCCCGCGCTGCGCGTGCGGCCGTTCGTGAAGGCGCCTTACGGCACGGCAGCGTTCCACTGCATCAAACAAGCCTGGCGCGCCGAAGCGCACCGCTGCGGGTTGCCAATTCCCCGGGTTGGCGGCGAGAATGCTCGCGGACCACGGAGAATCTATGAAAGGTTGCATCCTGTTGTTTGGAGTCAGCATGCTGGCGGCGTGCACATCGGTGACGGCCGTCAATTCGAGACAGGATGGGCATCTCACCGTCACGAGCCGCGCGCGCTGGGATCTGGTTTCGTGGAACCACGTGCGCGCAGCCGGGCTCAGCGAAGCCGAAGACTACTGCGAAAAACAGAAGAAACAGCTGCACACGGTCGAGATCCACAGCGAAGGCCTGCGCGGCGTGACGTCCCAGACAGTAGAAGTAATCTTCGACTGCATCTGATGGGGGCCGCACAGTCTTCTCGCTCATCCGCGTCAACCGGGCGTTGCAGCCCGTTAGCGCCCTGTTGCAGACCAAATTGCTCGCGTTAGCGCAATAGTTTGTTGTCGTTCACCCCGATACCCAAACCGCATGACCGCGCTAAACTGACGATACATTTTGTTACGTTCAGGGCCGAGTCATGTTGACCGCATTCTTCATCGCCTGCCCCTTTGGCATCGCGGCCTTGTTCGGATTCGCAAGGCTGATCAATCCACTCACCGGGAAGATCGGTAATCGTTGAGGGCGCAAGCGCCTTGTTGCGGCGCAGCGCCCGACCGATCCTCGCGCCGCCATTCTGCGCGGCTGCTGCGGTTTTTTCCCGCCCTCTCCCGTTTTCCCCTTCGCCGTAGCCAGATCCCTTCGTGTGCCCGCACGGATTAAGCCGTGCCAATAAAAAACCCGCGAAGCGTCAAGCCATCGCGGGTTTCCGGAATCCAGCGGAATTCGCTGGAACAACCACTGGAACAACATCTGGTGCCGGGGACCGGACTCGAACCGGCAAGCCGTTAGGCGGCGGATTTTCATCACACCACGTCTTTCGACGCCTCGCGTCCCTGCCTGGACGCGCGTTCGTGCGCTGGACTATGCCTTCGCCGTCGCTTAAGCGCCGCGTATCTCACGCCGCGCCTGGCCTTAGGCGCCCCCCGTCTAGTCTCTACACCTTCCTGACCACCGCTTTGCGCGGCAGCCGGCTTGGCTCGGCGTTGCCTCGGCGCCTCGCGCGCAACGCGCTTCAAGGCCCAGGGGGTTCGCCGAATTTGAGGGGTTCTGCACCGGCCGTTTCCGGTCGGGCACTCAATCGTTTTTTAAGTCCGCTATGTTTACCAATTTCATCACCCCGGCAGGGCGGACGCGATTCTACCATTGCCCGGCGCGGGTCCCAAAGGCGCAACCGGGGACCGCATCCGTCATCTGCCGGTCATACGCGTTTTTCATAATCGGCCCCATCGAAAACGTTTACAAACGACGCCGGGGCCGCTCGCATGACGCCAACCATCAAGGATGTCGCCGCACACGCCGGATTCTCGATCGCCACCGTGTCACGCGCGATCAATGCGCCTCACACGGTCAACCCCATCACGCTCGCGCGGGTGCGTGAAGCGATCGACGCGCTGAAGTTCCGCCCGAACCCGCTCGGCCGCCAGTTGCGCGGCGAGCGCACGCGTCTGATCGGCGTGGTGCTGCCCACGCTCGCCAATCCGGTGTTCGCGGAGTGCCTGCAGGGCATCGACGAACTCGCCTCGGCGCAGGGCTTTCGCCTCATGCTGATGACCACGCAATACGACGCCGATCGCGAGCGTCATGCGATCGAGACGTTGCGCGCGCAACGTGTCGAGGGCCTGATCCTGACCGTCGCCGACGCCGACACGCACCCGCTGCTCGACGAACTCGACGCGGACGGCCCGCTCTACGTGCTGATGCACAACGATACGAAGCGGCGCCCTTCGGTATCGGTGGACAACCACAAGGCCGCCTGCGACGGCGTGCGCATGCTCATCGCGCATGGTCATCGCCGCATTCTCATGCTGGCCGGCACGTTGGCCGCCTCCGACCGCGCGCGCCAGCGCCACGCTGGCTATGCCCTCGCGATGCAGCAGGCCGGCCTCACGCCCGCGCCGGCCCTCGAAATCGATTTCAACGCGCAGGAACTCGCGCCTTCGGTGCTCGCGCATCTGACGAGCGGACCCGCGCGCCCCACGGCCCTCTTCTGCAGTAACGACCTGCTGGCGATGGTCGTGATGCGCGGACTGCGCCGCGCCCGTCTGCGCGTGCCGCAGGACATGTCGATTCTCGGCTTCGACGGCCTCGCGATGGGCGAACTGCTCGCGCCGCCGCTTGCGAGCATCGGCACGCCGAACCGCGAGATCGGACGCGAAGCGTGGCAATGCCTGATGGCGCGCATCGGCGGCCAGTACGCGGGGCCGCTCGCCAATACGCTGCCGCACACCTTGCGCGCGGGCGGCACCATCGCGGCGATCGCGCACGCGCCGCTCGGCGCGCGTGGGAGCGCGATCGATCGCGACCTCGAACTCGGCGGCGCGCTCCCGTGAGTCCGTGGCGCGTCTGAAGAACAAACCGAACCAGCCAAACAAGCCAAATAATCCGGACCGCGCACGCACGCGGCCCTCATCCACCAGAACGCTCTCGCAACCGACCTGGAGACCTGCCGTGACCAGCCGCTTCGCCTTTGCCGGCCCGCTTTCGCTTGTGCCCGTGCGCGCCGCCCTGCGCGCGCTAGCCGCGCCCGTGCGGCGCTTGACCCGCTTGCCCCGCTTCTCCCGTGCGCTGCCGCTCGCCGCGAGCGCCGCCGCCCTCGTCGCTGGATTTGCCGCGCCGCTTTCGGCACAGGCCGACCAAACCGCAATCTGCTACAACTGCCCGCCCGAATGGGCAGACTGGGCGAGCCAGATTCAGGCGATCCAGAAAGAGACTGGCATTCGCGTGCCGTTCGACAACAAGAATTCCGGCCAATCCATCGCACAACTGATGGCCGAGCAGAAGAGCCCGGTCGCCGACGTCGTCTACCTAGGCGTGTCTTCGGCGTTCCAGGCGAAGGACAAGGGCGTGATCACGCCGTACAAGCCCGCGCACTGGAACGACATTCCGGCCGACCTGAAGGACCCGCAAGGCTACTGGTTCGCCATCCACTCGGGCACGCTCGGCTTCTTCGTCAACAAGGACGCGCTCGAAGGCAAGCCGGTACCGCGTTCGTGGGCCGATCTTCTCAAGCCCGAGTACAAGGGCATGGTCGGCTACCTCGATCCGTCGAGCGCCTTCGTGGGGTATGCGGGCGCGGTGGCCGTGAACCTCGCGTTGGGCGGCACGCTCGACAACTTCCAGCCCGCTTTCGAATGGTTCGGCAAGCTCAAGGCGAACCAGCCGATCGTGCCGAAGCAGACCGCCTACGCGCGCGTGCTTTCGGGTGAGATTCCGATCCTGCTCGACTACGACTTCGACGCCTACCGCGCCAAGTACAAGGACCACGCGAACGTCGAGTTCGTGATCCCCAAGGAAGGCACGATTTCGGTGCCCTACGTGATGAGCCTCGTGAAGAACGGTCCGCACGAAGCGAACGGCAAGAAGGTGCTCGACTTCGTGCTCTCCGACGAAGGCCAGAAGCTCTGGGCCAATGCCTACCTGCGCCCGGTGCGCGCGAGCGCGCTCTCGCCGGAAGCGGCCTCGAAGTTCCTGCCCGCGAGCGACTATGCGCGCGCAAAACCCGTGGACTTCGCGAAGATGGCGGCGCAGCAGCAGGCGTTCGGCGAGCGCTATCTGCAGATCATGCACTGATACTCAAGCCGATCACTTCCATGCATGACCTCACTTTTCCGCTGCGCTGGCGTGTGGCGCTCATCGCGCCCGCGCTCGCGGTGTTCCTCGCATTCTGGCTGTTGCCGATGATCGCGCTCGTGCAGGTGAGCGCCGACGGACACTTCGTCGAAACTTATCGCGCACTGCTGACGAATGGCCGCTACATGAGGAGCCTTGGCGCGACCATCGCACTCTCGGCCGCCGTGACCGCGGCAACGCTCGTGATCTCGACGATCTGCGGCCTTCTGCTCGCGCGGCGCGCGTTCGCGGGGCGCCGCGCGCTCGTCGCGTTGCTCACGTTTCCACTGGCGTTTCCGGGCGTGGTGGTCGGCTTCATGGTCATCATGCTCGCCGGCCGCCAGGGGTTGATCGGCGCGCTTTCGCTGCGGCTCACCGGCGAGCGCTGGGTGTTCGCGTACTCGATGGCGGGACTCTTCGTGGGTTATCTGTACTTTTCGATCCCGCGCGTGATCGTGACGGTGATGGCCTGCGCAAGCCAGCTCGACGGCTCGCTCGAAGAGGCCGCACGCTCGCTTGGTGCGTCGTCGTGGCGTGTGCTGTGCGACGTGATCCTGCCCGCGCTCGCGCCCGGCCTCGTCGCCGCAGGGGCGATCTGCTTCGCGACCGCGATGGGCGCGTTCGGCACGGCGTTCACGCTCGCCACCGACATCGACGTCCTGCCGATGACGATCTATACCGAGTTCACGCTCAACGCGAACATGGTCACGGCGGCCGGCCTCTCGATCGTGCTCGGTCTCGTCACGTGGGCGGTGCTCACGCTCGCGCGCAGCGTGTCGGGCGCGGCCGTCGCGGCCACGGCATGAGCACGCGGTGGTTTTCGAGGACTCCAGAATGAATACGGTCGTCAATCCCGCCGCGGCGGCGGCGCAAGACATGCACGAAGCGCCCGGCCGGCCGCCCGCCGCGCGGCGGCGCTTCGCGCTGCCCTCGGCGCGTGCATGGATTGCGTGCGCGCAATGGCTCGTCACGCTCGCCACCTGCGCGTTTCTTATCGTTCCCGTGGTGATGTCGATCCTCGCGGGACTGACCGTCAACTATTTTCGCGGCGTGGCGAGCGGCCTCACGCTGCGCTGGCTCGACCAGGTCTGGACGCAGTATCACGCGAGCGTCTTTCTCTCGCTCGAAGTGGCGGCCGCCACGCTCGTCATCACGCTCGTGACCGGCGTGCCCGCGGGCTATGCGCTCGCGCGCAGCCGCACGCGCCTCTCGCGTCTGATCGAGGAATTGCTCGTGCTACCCGTAGCGCTGCCCGGCCTCGCTTCGGCGCTCGCCCTGCTCGTGGTGTACGGCGGCTTCAGCGCCTTTCGCATGAGCGCGGCGTTCATCGTGGTTGGCCACGTGGTGTTCACGCTGCCGTTCATGGTGCGGCCCGTGGCGGCCGTGTGCGCGTCGGCGGACCTGCGCACGCTCGAAGAAGGCGCGGCGAGCCTTGGAGCGAGCTTCTGGCAGCGCTTCACGACCATCGTGCTGCCCAATGCGCGGCCCGGCATCGTGGCGGGTGCGCTCGCGGTGCTCACGCTCTCCATCGGCGAATTCAACCTCACGTGGATGCTGCACACGCCCGACACCAAAACGCTCCCAGTCGGCCTCGCGGACACCTACGCGTCGCTGCGCATCGAAGTGGGCAGCGCCTACACGATCCTCTTCTTCCTCATGACGATGCCGCTGCTCGTGGCGATGCAATGGCTCGGCGTGGACGTACCCGGCTCCTCAGGAAAGCCATCTGGCAAGCAGCGCCTCGCAGGCCAGCAAAAGAACAACAAGGATTCCGAATGAAACTCGAACCGATCCCGATTACGCTCACGCGCTGCGCGAAGACGTTTCGCGGCACGCGCGTGCTCGAACCGCTCGACCTCGCGATCGGCGCGGGCGAGACGCTCGTACTGCTCGGCCCTTCGGGCTGCGGCAAGACCACCACGCTGCGCATGATCGCGGGTCTGGAAACGCCCGACGCCGGCGGCCGCGTGGCCTTTGGCGACGAGGACGTGACCGCGCAGCCCATCGAGCGGCGCAAGGTCGGCATGGTGTTCCAGAACTACGCCCTCTTTCCGAACCTCGACGTGCGCGGCAACATCGGCTATGGCCTGAAGATCCAGCGCGTTCCCGCCGCCGACACGCGCGCACGCGTCGACGAACTGCTCGCGATGATGCGTCTCGAAGCGCACGCGGCCAAGCCCATCAACCAGCTTTCGGGCGGCCAGCGCCAGCGCGTGGCGCTCGCACGCGCGCTCGCGCCGCGCCCGCGTGTACTGCTGCTGGACGAGCCGCTCACCGCACTCGATGCGCGCCTGCGCGACACCTTGCGCAGCGAGATGAACATGCTGTTGCGCGAGCTGGGCGTCACGACCGTCTACGTCACGCACGATCAGGCCGAGGCGATGGAACTGGGCGACCGCATCGTAGTGATGAGCGCGGGCCGTATCGAGCAGATCGGCACGCCGCGCGAGATCTACTTCCAGCCGGCGAGCCGTGCGGTCGCGCAGTTCGTCGGCACGCTCAACCGGATCGCCGGAGAATGGCAAGGCGGGATGCTGCGTACGAGCGGCGGCGCCGTGCCGGCCAGCGCGTCCCAGACCGCCGGCGCCGCCGAACTGTATTTCCGCCCCGAAGACGCCACGCTCGCCGACCCCATCGGGGCGCAACTATGCGGGGTGATCGAGCAGGCGACCTTTCTCGGCGAGCGCACGCGCCTCACGATCGGCGGCGCGGCGCCCGATGCCCTGCTCGTCGACGTGGCGGGCCGCGTCGAGCTGGCGCGCGGCACGCCGGTCGGCATTTCGATCAACCCTGAAGCGCTCATCGCGCTCGCGTAATTCTTACAAAATGAGGACTACCATGCTGCTCGCCCAGATCAGCGACCTGCACATCAAGCCACCGGGCGCGCTCGCCTATCGCCGCGTCGATACGGCCGCGAGCCTCGCACGCACCATCGCGCGGTTGAACGCGCTCACGCCGCGCCCCGACGCGGTGCTCATGACCGGCGACCTCGTCGACCAGGGCTCGGTCGAGGAATACCAGCACCTCAAATCGCTGCTCGACACGCTCGAGATTCCGTACTGGCTCCTGATCGGCAACCACGACGCGCGCGAGCCGCTGCGCGAAGTGTTTGCCGAACGGCCCGAACTGCGCGAAGGCGGCGAGTTCATCCAGTACGCCGTGGACCTCGGCGCGCTGCGCGTGATCGCACTCGACTCCATGCAGCCGGGGCAAAGCGCGGGCACACTCTGCGCGGCGCGCCTTGCGTGGCTCGCGCAGCAACTCGACGCGGCGCGCGGCAAGCCCGTGATCGTCGCGCTCCATCACCCGCCGTTCGACTGCGGCATCGGCCATATGGATGCGATCCGGCTCGACGACGCCGCCGCGCAGGCGCTCGAAGCGCTCGTGGCGCAGCATCCCAACGTCGAGCGCGTGCTGTGCGGTCACGTGCACCGGCCCATGTTCGTGCGCTTCGGCGGCACGATCGCTGCGGCCGTGCCCGCGCCGGCCCACCAGGTCACGCTCGACCTCGCGCCCGACGCGCCCTCCACCTTCACGCTGGAGCCGCCCGCCTTCGCGCTGCATCGCTACGATCCGCAGGGCGGGATCGTCACGCATCACGGCTACGTGGACACGTTCGACGGCCCCTATCCGTTCTACGAGCCCTCGGGCGAGCTGATTGCCTGAATGCGCGACTGGCGGCGCGCTCCCGCGCCGCCAGCGCGATTGTGCGGGCTCCGGTATGATCGGCACGCTCGAAGCCTGCCTTCCGTATCACCGGGCGCCGCCCGCATTCGCACATGTCCACACCTGATTCCGCAAACGCTGGCGCAAGCCAGTCGCTGCGCGGCCTGCTGCTCCTGCTCGCGACCATCGCGGGCGTCACGGTCGCGAACATCTATTTCAACCAGCCGCTGCTCGACGATTTCCGCCAGAGCTTCCCGGCCGGCGCCGCGTGGATCGGCGCCGTGCCGGCCGGCACCCAGCTCGGCTACGCAGCCGGCATGCTGCTGCTCGCGCCGCTCGGCGACCGCTACGACCGCCGCCGCATCATCCTGCTGCAAACCGCCGGCCTGTGCGTCGCGCTGCTCGTCGCGGCCACCGCGCCATCGCTTGGCGTGCTGGTCGGCGCGAGCCTCGCGATCGGTATCCTCGCCACCATCGCGCAGCAGGCCGTGCCGTTTTCCGCGGAACTCGCGCCGCCCGAGGCGCGCGGCCACGCGGTGGGCACGGTCATGAGCGGCCTCTTGCTCGGCATCCTGCTCGCGCGTACGGCGGCCGGTTTCGTCGGCCAGTACTTCGGCTGGCGCGCGGTGTTCGCGGCGTCGATCGTCGCGCTGCTCGTGCTCGCGCTCGTGATCGTGAAGAAGCTGCCGAAGAGCCAGCCGACCTCGAAGCTCGGCTACGGCAAGCTGCTCGGCTCGATGTGGCATCTCGTGCTGGAGCTGCCCGGATTGCGTGAAGCGTCGGCGACAGGCGCTTGCCTCTTCGCCGCGTTCAGCCTCTTCTGGCCTGTGCTGACGCTGCTGCTCGCGGGCGAGCCATTCCATCTCGGGCCGCAGGCGGCCGGCCTGTTCGGCATCGTCGGCGCGGCGGGTGCGCTGGCCGCGCCGATGGCGGGCCGCTCCGCCGACAAGCGCGGGCCGCGCGCGGTCATCACGATGTCGATCGTGCTGATGGCGCTCGCCTTCGTGATCTTCGCGTTCTCCGGCACGAGCCTGATCGGCCTCGTGATCGGCGTGATCGTGCTCGACGTGGGCGTGCAGGCCGCGCAGATCTCGAATCAGTCGCGCATCTACGCACTGCGCCCCGAGGCGCGCAGCCGCGTGAATACAGTGTTCATGGTCTGCTACTTCATTGGCGGCGCGACCGGTTCCGCCGTGGGCGTGACCGCGTGGCACGCATTCGGCTGGATCGGCGTGTGTGGAGCGGGCATCGCATTCACGGCGCTCGCCGGCTGGATTCACCATGCAACGCGCCCGCGCATGGGCGCGGGCGCGCAGACTTCTTCCTGAGGGCTAGCGGCAAACGCTATTTGCGCGTGTACAGCAAGTCGGTCATGTCGTCGGCATGCTCTTCCTCCGTCGCGAGGATCTGCTCGAAGATGCGCCGCGTGGTGGTGTCGTCGTGACCGAGATAATTGATGATCGCGCGATAGCTCTCGATAGCGATGCGCTCCGCGATCAGATTCTCGCGGATCATGTCCTTCAGGTCGGCCCCTTCCTTGTATTCCGAGTGCGAGCGCTCGACCAGCGTCGCCGGCGAGAAGTCGGGCTCGCCGCCTAGCTGCACGATGCGGGCCGCGAGCATGTCGGCGTGCTGCTGCTCCTCGGTTGCGTGCTGGAGAAACTCGGCCGCCACCGACTCGGACTCGATGCCCTTCGCCATGAAATGGTGCCGCTTGTAACGCAGCACGCACACGAGTTCCGTGGCGAGCGAATCGTTGAGCAGCTTGAGCACGGTCTGGCGATTCGCGGGGTAGTCCGGCGTGACCGGCCCCTGGTCGAGATTGCGGCGCGCCTCATCGCGCACGCGTTTGAGATCGAACTCAAACGAAGCGTGTGTCTTCGACATCTGACTCTCCTTCGAACATGGCATGCATGAATGGGTTTGGCTTTGCATGGCGCGCGTCATCTGTGCATCACGCCTAGCAGCAACGTGACCACGAAGACCACGAGGAAGATGTAGAACAGGATCTTGGCGATTTCGGCCGCGCCCGCAGCGATTCCCGTGAAGCCGAATACGGCGGCAATGATCGCGATGATGAAAAACACGATGGCATAGTGAAGCATGGCGTAGTCCTCCTTGTTGGCGGATGTGCTGCGCTATGTCGCGCCTGCGTCAGCGCTAGCGCAAGCAGCGGACCCGACGCATGCCCATACGCGGGCGCATGGCGGCACAAATGACCGGGCACGGGACATGCTGGAGAGTGATCTCCCTTGATACCGTGGAGGACTTCCTCATGAAACGCCTGATTGCCCTCTTTCTCGTTACCGCTTCGCTGGCAGCGCTCTCGGGCTGCAACACGATGGCGGGTGCCGGCGAGGACGTTTCCGCAGGCGGCCACGCCCTCACGAACTCGGCGGAAAAGGCGAAGTAGTGTCTGGCAGACGGTAGAGGCACCGGGATGACGGCTAACGCGCGCACGTAGCCCGTACGTGGCTGCCGGCATCGATCACCGGTGAACGATGAAGTCGCGGCCGCTGTGCGCCTCACTTGCACAGCGGCCGCGCGCGCAACGCGGTGCGATGACGCGAGATGCGTCGCGAAGTCAGAATGAACTCAGGAAGTGCGGCGGCGGTCGTCGAACAGGAACGACAGACCCACGCTGCCGAGAATCAGCACGGTCGCGACAACGGTTGCGTTCGTGACCGGCTCGCCGAGCAGCAGCGCGCCGAGCGCGACGGCAACCACGGGATTCACGTACATGCAGCTGCTCGCGACGAGCGGGCTGGTATGGCGGATCAGATAGCCATACGCGACATAGGCGGCCATCGTGCCGATGAACAGCAGGTAGAGGAACGCCAGGAGCGGCAGGAAATGCAGCTCGCCCATGCGTTCGCCGCTGATCCATGCGACCGCCGTCGAAATGGCGCCGCCAAGGCCGATCTGCAACGCCGTCGCGACGAAGAGATCGGTCGGCAACGTGAGCTTGCCCGCCAGATGCGCGCCGATTGCCCAGAAGAGCGCGCCGCACAGAATCGCGAGGCTGCCGCCCGCTGAGCCGGACGCGGCGCCGCCATGGCTCAGGATGGCGATGCCGACGAGGCCGAGCGCGACCGCGGCCCATTCGGCCTTCGCCACGCGCCGCCCGGTGACCGCCGAAATCACGGTCGCGAACAACGGCACCGTGGCGACCATCACGGCCGCCTTGCCGGTGCCCACGGTACGCATACCGTAGGCGAGCATGCCGCTCGACAGGCCCACGAGCAGCGTGCCCACCACGCCCGCGTTGCGCACTTCGAGCAGCGTAGGCATGACGGGCCGCCGGCGCATGGCGAAGACGAACAGGCCGATCCCGGCGAGCAGATTGCGCAAGCCGGAGAGCAGGAGCGGCGGGAACGAATCGAGCGCGACCTTCACGCCGAGATACGTCGAGCCCCAGACGAAGTAGACGACGGCGAGCGAGAGCGCGACGCGTCCGGTGCGCGATTGCGGCAGCCGCGCGGCACGCGCGAAACGCCATAGCGCGGCTGCGGCCTGCTGGGCACCAGCGAATAAAGATTGAGTGTTCACGCGGGAAGGCAAACGGGGAGGCATCGTCATTTCACCGCGGCATATGAAAGGCAGGACCGCGGGCGCCCCGGCGGCAAGGCGGCGGGACGGGTAAAGCTCGACGGCATGGTGCAGATGCGCAAGAACGCGAAAAAAGACGGAGTACGAAGGACACCCGGGACGGGCGAAGCGCATTATGCAACAACGCCGGGCGTTGCGGAGGCTTTCAGGATGCTTTATGCGCGGCGATTCGTTGCGTGCGCGTCACAGTGGGAACGCCGCGAGCCAGGACGGCCGATCGCGTACCATATCGACGTTCGCCGGCCGCGTCACGCCACGCTTGTTGGATCGTGCTAGCATGACACAACCTTTCGTTTAACTTTCATCAGTCGGGTTTCGTACACGCCACTCGCCATGCTTTCGCTCGTTTCGCGCCCCGTATCCGCCTTGCCGCCGCGCCATTTGCGCGGCGCGCCGGCGCGCGCACGCGCAGAGCGCGAGCGAACGACGCCGTGGTCTCTCGACACCCGAGCGCGCGCGCTGCCTTTCCTGTCCGCCCCGCTCTACGCCGCCCGGCGTCCGCACTGAACCCGCCTCCCCCACCCATCGGAGCCGTTCGGTCGGGCTCCGGGCCGATCCGTTACGCCCCGCTGCGGCCCGCGCCCGATTGCGCGCTTTGGCCCGCCAGCCCTCGCCGTTACCTCGAATCTTTTCTGGATCGCAAGGAGAACCGCCATGTCGAAGAAAATCCGCTACTTCACCGAACTCGATGTTGCCCGCCTCGAAAAATGCGCCGCCGAACCCGGCGCCTCCCCCGCGCGACAGACCATGCTCGATGAGCTTCTCGAACACGCCGTGATCGTGGAGGCGCGCGACATGGCCGCCAACGTCGTGACGATGAACTCGCAGGTCACGCTCGTGGACGAGCGCAACGGCGCATCCCTCACGTACACCGTCGTCTATCCGCATGAGGCGAACGTCGACGCCGGGCGCCTGAACGTGTTCTCGCCCGCGGGTCTCGCACTCCTCGGCGCGAAGCGCGGCAACGCCGTGCGCTTCACGACGCCGGGCGGCGCGGTCGAAACGCTGAAAATCGAACGTATCCTGTTTCAGCCCGAAGCCTCGAAGGATTTCACGCTGTAAGTTCCGCACACACGACACACCTCGCCAAACCGCGCCTGGCACATCGCATTCGAGTTGGCACTTGCCAGATCGTCGCAGCACGGTGTATCGTTTGGCCTTGCTTACGCGGGGGTCCTGCGTCATGCGCCGCATCGAACGAAAGTCATGCAGCGTATTTCGCGGGTGAGAAATACCCTTTGAACCTGATCTGGATAATGCCAGCGCAGGGAAGCGTCCGGACTTCGCAACATCGCTCAACGCCTCACCTCATCACAGCGAAGTCCGTCCACGTTCCGTCTCGTCTCCTGCTAAGCCGCTGTTCCCACTTTGCTTTGCATGGAGAGAGACGCATGAACGCGAATCCGAAGTTCATTTCCGCCAACGCGCACGTCGACGAAGCCGCGATCGCGCCGCTGCCCAATTCCCGCAAGATCTACGTGACCGGTTCGCAGCCCGATATCCGCGTGGCGATGCGCGAGATCACGCAGGCGGATACGCCCACGGGCTTCGGCGGCGAGAAAAATCCGCCGATCTACGTCTACGACACCTCGGGTCCGTACACCGACCCTGAAGCGAAGATCGACATTCGCGCAGGCTTGCCCGCGCTGCGTCAGAACTGGATCGAAAAGCGCGGCGACACCGAAGCGCTGCCGGGCCTTTCCTCCGAGTACGGCCGCGAGCGCGCCGCCGACCCCTCGACGGCCGAGCTGCGCTTCCCCGGCCTGCACCGCACGCCGCGCCGCGCGAAGGCCGGCAAGAACGTCACGCAAATGCACTATGCGCGTCAGGGCATCATCACGCCGGAGATGGAATACATCGCGATTCGCGAGAACCAGCGCCGCGCCGAGTATCTGGAAAGTCTCAAGGCCAGCGGCCCGAACGGCGCGAAGCTCGCCGCGATGATGGGCCGCCAGCATCCGGGCCAGGCGTTCGGCGCAGCCGCCTTCGGCGAGAACGCGCTGAAGGCAATCACGCCCGAGTTCGTGCGCGACGAAATCGCGCGCGGCCGCGCGATCATTCCCGCGAACATCAACCACCCGGAAAGCGAGCCGATGATCATCGGCCGCAACTTCCTCGTGAAGATCAACGCGAACATCGGCAATTCGGCGGTCACCTCGTCGATCGGCGAAGAAGTCGACAAGATGACGTGGGCGATCCGCTGGGGCGGCGACACGGTCATGGACCTCTCGACCGGCAAGCATATTCACGAAACGCGCGAGTGGATCATCCGCAACTCGCCGGTGCCGATCGGCACGGTGCCGATCTACCAGGCGCTCGAAAAGGTCAACGGCAAGGCCGAAGACCTCACGTGGGAAATGTTCCGCGACACGCTCATCGAGCAGGCTGAGCAGGGCGTGGACTACTTCACGATTCACGCGGGCGTGCGGCTGCAATACGTGCCGCTCACCGCGAACCGCATGACGGGCATCGTCTCGCGCGGCGGCTCGATCATGGCCAAGTGGTGCCTCGCACATCACAAGGAATCCTTCATTTATGAGCATTTCGAAGAGATCTGCGAAATCATGAAGGAATACGACGTGAGCTTCTCGCTCGGCGACGGCCTGCGTCCCGGCTCGATCTACGACGCCAATGACGAAGCGCAACTCGGCGAACTAAAGACGCTCGGCGAGCTCACGCAGATCGCGTGGAAGCACGACGTGCAGGTGATGATCGAAGGCCCGGGCCACGTGCCGATGCAGCTCATCAAGGAGAACATGGATCTCCAGCTCGACTGGTGCCAGGAAGCGCCCTTCTACACGCTCGGGCCGCTCACCACCGACATCGCGCCGGGCTACGACCACATCACCTCGGGAATCGGCGCCGCGATGATCGGCTGGTTCGGCACCGCCATGCTCTGCTACGTCACGCCGAAGGAACACCTGGGCCTGCCGAACAAGGACGACGTGAAGGTAGGCATCATCACGTACAAGCTCGCGGCGCATGCGGCTGATCTGGCGAAGGGTCATCCGGGCGCGCAGGTGCGCGACAACGCATTGTCGAAGGCGCGCTTCGAGTTCCGCTGGGACGACCAGTTCAACCTCGGCCTCGATCCGGACAAGGCACGCGAGTTCCACGACGAAACGTTGCCCAAGGACTCGGCCAAGGTCGCGCACTTCTGCTCGATGTGCGGCCCGCACTTCTGCTCGATGAAGATCACCCAGGACGTGCGCGACTTCGCTGCGAAGCAAGGCGTGAGCGACGACGAGGCTCTGAAGAAGGGCATGGAAGTGAAGGCGGTCGAGTTCATCAAGCAGGGCGCCGAAATCTATCAACGCCAGTAAGCGCCGACTTCGGGCTGACTCAGGGCTAACTTCGCCCCGGCGGGCGCACGCCGTCCGCCGAAACATTTTCTAACGACTCCCACAACTCTCTGACAAGCGCACACACCCGGATACGGGTCGCGTGGCTAGGATGAGGGTATCGAGGGTGCGGCGTGTGCGCCAGCGCACGTCGCATCGCTCACTCGAACGCATCATGCGTGGGGAGTCGAAAAATGAAAACGCTCAAACGTGCACGCACGCTCCTCACGGTGACGACACTCGTCGCCGTGCTGGGCAGTCTTGGCGCTTGCGACAACATGTCGAGACGTGACCGCGATACGGTGATTGGCGCGGGCGTAGGCGGCGTGGCCGGCGCGGCGATCGGCGGCAATGCGCTCTCCACCGTGGGCGGCGCAGCGGTGGGTGGCGTGATCGGCAATCAGGTTGGCAAGTAAGTGGCGAACAGGCGGTAGCGCCAGTACGAATCGACGATGCGGCTGCACGACTAGTTGCACGATCGAAGCGACGGCACAGAACAGAAACGATACGACAGGCAACACGCCATTCAAGGCGTGCATCAGGGAAGGATGCGCGGCGCAGACCCTCACGGGCTGCGCCGCGTTTGCTTGGGTCGATGGCATTGCAGCCGCAGGACTACGCGAAATATTCGGTAAGCGAAGCACAACGCAAAGCGGGTTCGTACGGCGTAAGCTCGAACGATCAGACGGCCCGGGCCGGAAGGCGATAATCCCGCGCGGCCGTTCGCCATTCGCGGAGCCCGCCATGAAACGTCCGTCTGTGTTCGTGATCGCCGCCGCGAGCGCGCTCCCCGCGCTTTCCGGCTGCTACTACTACGCCCCCTACGGCTACGCGCCCTACTACTACGGCACCGTGCCCGTGGCGGCCACCCAGCAGGAAGCCGCGGTCGTGCAAACGGCGCCGAACCCCGCGCCGGCCGCCATGCCTGACGCACAGTATCCGGGGCCGCTCTATCCCTCGCCGCCCGTTGCGATCGCCGTGCCTGCGTGGCCAGCCTATCCGGCCTATGCAGCCTATCCTGCGACCTATCCCGCGTACTACCCTTATCCCGCGTACGGCTGGGGCTGGGGTGCGCCCGCCGTCTCGTTCGGCTTCGGCTACTGGGGCGGCGGCGGCGGACACTGGCATCACTGACGCTCACGCACCCAGCCACACGGCAAAATGCACCGCAAAACGGTGCCGGACCGTACTTTCCCTCCTTGACGCTCCCGTTTCGTTATCTATCCTCCAAGTGGGCTAGCGGGGATTGAAGCACCGCCTTAACTCGGCCGCCTGGCCCGGCACTGAACTCCACAGCCGACGACGCGCCCCGGCGCACGCTGCCGCACTGCGGCGCCGATAACGAACCAGCATAAAGGAGACGTGATGTTCCACCAGCTGTTGACCCCTATCGGCAATTCGCTGCTGTTTTCGTTTCTGATCGCCGTGCTGCCCATTGTCACCGTGCTCGTCCTGCTCGGCTGGGCGCGGCGGCCCGCATGGCAAGCCTCGCTCGCGGGGCTCGTGGTCGGTCTGATCGTCGCGATCGCCGGCTGGCAGTTTCCGGTCAATCTCGCGATCAGTTCGGTGCTCGCAGGCGTGGTGTTCGCACTCTGGCCGGTGATGTGGATCGTCGTCACGGCAATCCTGCTCTACAACATCGCGCTGCGCTCGGGCCGCTTCGCGGCGTTTCGCATGTGGCTGCTCGACAATCTGCCCAACGACCGGCGCATCGTGCTCGTCGTGGTCGGCTTCTCGTTCGGCGCGTTGTTCGAAGGGATTTCCGGCTTCGGCACGCCGATCGCCATCACGAGCTCGCTGCTCATCATGCTCGGCTTCCCGACGCTCGAGGCCCTGACCTTCACGCTTATCTTCAACACGGCGCCCGTGGCGTTCGGCGCGCTCGGCGTGCCGATCACCGTGCTCGGCGCGGTCACGCACCTGCCCGCCGATCTGCTAGGCCAGATGGTCGGCCGCCAGTTGCCGTTTTTCGCCTTGCTGCTGCCGTTCTATGTCATCGCGATCTACGCGGGCGTGGGCGGCATGCTGCGCATCTGGCCGGTGCTGCTCGTCGCGGGCGGCAGCTTCGCCCTCACGCAGTTCGTCACCGCCAACTTCATCAACTACAGCCTCACCGACGTGCTCTCGTCGCTCATCTCGCTGATCCTCACCATCCTGTTCCTGCGCGTATGGAAGCCCGCCCCGGATCCGCGCTTCACGATCAAGGTCGATCGCGCGAGCGAAGCGCGCGGCAGCGTGTCGGGCACGCAAGGCTGGTATCCGTGGATCATCGTGTCGGCCGTCGTGATCATCTGGACCATCGCGAAGGTCTTCACGATCGGCGAGGTGAAAGTGCCGTGGCCGGGCCTCGACAAGGCTGTCTACATCACGCTCTACAACACGCCCTATGGCGCGATCTGGGACTTCCAGCCGCTCGCCACCGGCACGGCGATTCTCGTCGCGGCGATCATCACCGCGTTCGTCGTGCGCCTGAAGCCCGCCGATTTCGGCGTCGCGATCGTCGATACCTGGGTGCAGACGCGCATCGCCATCCTCACGGTCGCGACCATCGTCGGGCTCGCGTTCCTCATGAACTACTCGGGGCTCACCTATACGCTGGGTCTCGGGGCGGCTTCGGTCGGCGCATTCTTCCCGCTCGTTTCGGCCTTCCTCGGCTGGGTCGCGGTGTTCCTCTCGGGCAGCGACACCTCGGGCAACGCGCTGTTCGGCAACCTGCAGGTGGTGGCCGCGAAACAGCTCAACCTCAATCCCATCCTGATGGCGGCGACCAACTCGTCGGGCGGCGTCATGGGCAAGATGATCTCGCCGCAGAACATCGCGACGGGCGTCGCGACCACCGACCTCAAGGGCCAGGAAGGTCATGTGTTCGCGAAGACGTTCAAGCACTCGATCCTGTTGACGGTGCTGCTCGGCATCCTCGTGTGGCTGCAGCAGAACGTGCTCACCTGGATGATTCCGCACTGAGTCCGGCGAGCGCGTGCATGAAAAAACCCGCCTGCGCGGGCAAGCGCAGGCGGGTTTTTCTTTTGCGGCATCGGCCGGCCAGCTAGTCCAGCGAATGCCGGCTCAAGCGCGATGCTTAGTGCAGTTCGTCGACCACGAGGCTCATGATCTCCTGCGCCGGGCGCGACGCGTCGATCTGGCCGCTGTCGTCCACGATCGCGATGCGCGTCTGGTTGTCGGTCACGGCGCGCACGTTGAGCTTGTACTGCTTCGCGACCTTTTCCTTGCGGCCGTGGAAGATCTGGTTCCAGAAGCCCTGTTCGTCCGAGCTGTGGTCCTTCGGATCGACGTAGCGCACGTAGTAGATGCCCTTCGTGCGGTCGCGATCGTCCACCGTGAAGTTGGCGCGATCGAGCGCGATGCCCACGCGCACCCATGCGCGGTCGTACGGCTCGCCGAGCGTAAGTTCCGACGAGGTGTACTGGCCCGACGTGCCCTGCGCGCCCGAGTTCGACGAGCCGCTACCCGATTGCTGGCCCACGGCAGCGACGTTCTGCGCGGCCATGGCGGCGGCAGCGGCGTCCGGCGCATTCTTCTTCGCGTCGGTGCCCTTGCTGCTGGCCTTGGCGTCGGCTTCGGCCGCGACCTGCGCGTCGGGCACGCCCGGCTTCGCGTTCGCGAGCGTCATCATGAGGCGCTTGAGGTACTCGGCTTCGAGCGCGGGATCGTTGGGCTTCGGCACCCACTTGCTGGTGTCGTTATTGGTGCCCGAGAGCTGTTCGCTCAGACCCTTCTGGCTGATGAACACATAGGTGCCGCCGCTGGGCGACGTTTCGAGGCGCGTGCGGTACTTGTTGCGCTCGGCGGTCACGTACGAGTTGCCCGTGGCCCACGAGAGCGTGTTGCGGATGAGGCCGTCGCTGATCTTCGGATGGGTTTCGTTCCAGTCCGTTTCCATCACGCCCTTGTCGCGCTGGTCGACCACGAGCAGAAAGCCTTGTTCCTGCCAGAAGCGGCGCACCTGGGCCCAGACCTGGTCGGGCGTGCGGCTGTCGATGACGAGCCAGCTTTCCGTGCCGTCGCGCTGGATATGCATGCCCGGCACCTGCGGGACCACCTGGCTCTCGTCGGACTGCGGCGCGGCGGCCTGGGTCTGCTTGAGCGAGGACAGCGAGGTCTCGCCGCCCTGCGGCGCGAGCGAGCGCTGGTCGGACGCTTCGTCGAGCATGTTCGGCGGCACAGCGAGCGACGACTGCTTTGCCTTGGCGTCACTACGGTAATCGATCTTGCCTGGCGTCGGCGAGCTGCAGCCGGCGACCAGCCCGCCCGCCATCAGAAGCGCAAGCGCGCGTGCGGCAAGACGTTGATGAAAATCACTCATGTTCGGGTAATCCCTTCGGCTACGCCACGGCCAGTTTCCGTGGATCAACCAAACATTTTACCGGTCCGGCGGCCCGCTGTGCAAAAACCACGGGGTGGCACTTAATCCAGGCCCGGCATCCGCCGCGGCGACGCGCGCCAGACCGTCGTCGCGACACCCCAAACCGACCTCGCCGTAACATTCATCTACATTCGATCCGACCCAGCAAGCCTGCTGAATCGCCGTCATTTTCCTTTTAGATCAATGCATTAACTCCGATCCACGCCAACACGCCCCGTTGTGCCCTGCCGCCCTGTCAGCCTGGGACGCTTGTGAGAACGACCCCGGTGCTAATTTCAGCTCGAAATCTCAAAAAAGAGATTCGGAAAAAGTAGGACCGGAGAGCGTCATGAAAACTTGCAGCCTCACCCAGGTGGGCCGCGTCGCGGCCATCGCCTGCGCGCTCAGTAGCCTGAGCTTCGCCGCCGTGCCGGCCCGCGCCGCGCTCGGCGACACTGCAGCGGCGCCGGCCGGCGCCGCCCTGCGCGCCGTCGGCGGCGGCGCGGGCCACGTTGTCAGCTACGTCGACGACGGCGGCACGACCGTCAACGAATATGTGGGGAGCGCGAGCGGGACGGTCTTCGCGTACACATGGCAGGGGCCGGTTCAGCCCAACATCGAGGCGCTGCTGGGCGGTTACGCAGCCGACTGGCGCAGCGCCACCGCGGCGCTTCACGCCACGGGCCGCAACGGCCTGCACGCTGCGCGAGTGGACGGCGCTCAGGTCGTGGTCGAGACGGCCGGCCACATGCGAGCCTACGTGGGACGCGCGTGGCTGCCCGCCGCGTTACCTGCGGGCGTGAGCGTCGAGGATATCCAGTGAAGACCTGCTCCCAGCGCCTCGCACACCCGCCCGGCATCGGGCAGCGCCTCGCCCTCCTCGCGCTTTGCGCCGCGCTCACTGCTTGCGGTGGCGGCGGTGACGGAACCGCTCCGGTGAGCGCGGTCGCCACCGCACCCGCCAGCGCCCCGGGTGCCGCAAGCGCGGCAAGCCCCTCGAGCGCGCCGTCGACCGCCAGCACGAGCGGCACGGTGCCGCAATCGACCACGCCCAATGTCGTAGCCGTCAGGGTCGGCCCGACGCCCACCTCGACGCGCAACATGCTGATGACGAGCGTCACGGTCTGCGTGCCGGGCACCGCAACCTGCGCGAACGTCGACAACGTGCAGGTCGATACCGGTTCGCAGGGCCTGCGCCTGCTGGCTTCTGCGCTGCCGGCGGGCTTCCCGCTGCCCGCCGTGCCGGCCGGCGCGGGAACCGACATCGCCGGCGAATGCGCCGTGTTCGGCACGGGCTACACGTGGGGCGCGGTGCGCAGCGCCGACGTGAAGCTCGCGGGCGAGACCGCCGCCGCATTGCCGATCCAGTTGATCGCCGACCCGGCCGTGCCCACCTTGGCACCGGCCGGCTGCGCCGGCAGAGGTCTCGCGATGAACAGCGCCGCCACGCTGCGCTCGAACGGCATCCTCGGCGTGGGGCCGTTCAGCGCCGATTGCGGCGTGTCCTGCGTCAGGGCGGCAGTCACGCCGTGGTATTACGCTTGCCCCGCGAGCGGCTGCACGGCGAGCGCGCAACCGCTTGCGCAACAGGTCAGCAACCCGGTAGCGGGCTTTGCCACCGACAACAACGGCGTGATCATCGACTTGCCTGCCCTGGCCGACGGCGGCGCATCCGGGGTGAGCGGGTCGATGATCTTCGGCATCGGCACGCAGGCGAACAACACGCTCGGCAGTGCAACCGTGCTGCGCGCGAACTCGGGCACCGGCTATGTGAAGACGACGACATCGGACGGCACCGTCTACTCGCTGAGCTACCTCGACACGGGCTCGAACGCGCTGTACTTCAGCAGCTCGACGATGACGCGCTGCGGGTTCTGGTATTGCCCGGGTTCGCCTGTCAGCCTCGGCGCAACGATAGCCGGCATCGACGGCGTGGGCGCTTCCGTGACCTTCGCGGTCGCGAGCTCGACGACGCTGCTCGCCAGCGGCAACTGGGCCTTCGGCAATCTCGCTGGCTACAACGGTCGCGCGTTCGGCTGGGGGCTACCGTTCTTCTTCGGGCGCCGCGTGTTCACGGCGATCGCCTCGCAGATCACGCCCGCAGGCAGCGGACCATTCTTCGCGTTCTGAGCGCGCCGGTGGCCGCCAACGTCCAATCAGTCACTAACGAAGAAGGCCTCTTGCGAGGCCTTCATGAGCGCAGGTTGCGCGAATGTCGAGCGGATGTAGAAACGCAACCGCGAACAGAGTGCGCCCGCCCTAGTCGTTTGCGGCGTTCGGGTCGGGCTTGGTCTTCGCGAGCTTCGGCGGCGCGAGCCAGCGGAACGTCGCGAGGCCCGAGTCGTTGAAGGTGCACTCCGCGGCCGCCGGCGTGACCGCGGCCTTCTTGATGCCGAGTTTCGCGACCAGCGCCGCGACCGGCGTGGTCGGCTTGCCCTCCGGCGCGCCGCCCTGGGCGACCGGAGCGGTGGGAACCGAAATCGTGCCGGGCAGCGCCGCCGCCTGCACCGTCGGCGCGGTGATCGTGGTCGCCTCGTTGGCGCCCTGCGCCGTGGTGGATGACGCCGCCGATGCGGCCGAAGCCGCCGATGCCGACGGCGCCGAGGCAGCCGCGGGGGCCGACGCCGCGCCGTTCTCGAGCCGCCCTTCGATCACCACGCGCGCACCACGATACGTCGTCGCGCTATGCGTGACTTTCAGGTCGCCGAGCGTCGTCTCGGCAAGGCGGCTACGCATCGCCTCTTCGCAGGTGCTGGTGTTGCGGTACTGCGCCGCGCATCCCGCGAGCAGGGTGACGGCGGCCGCGAGGCCGGCGAAGCATGCGTTACGTTTGTTCATCGCTCATCCGATTTTCAGGCTGCGGCAATTGTAGCGTACGGGGCGGGGAATCCCTGACGGCGCTCGCGCCCGCGTGCGACCCTGCTATCATCGCTGCTGTATATCCGTACAGTGCCGCGCGTGCTTCCCGACTCTCCCGATCCGTTCTACTACCTCGCGAACTTCGAGCGTGCGCTAGCGTGGCTCGATGCGCGCTGCGCCGACCTGTTCGACGACGCCGAGCGCCGCTTCGCCGACGATTTCTCCCAGCTGCCGCAAGCGTCGCGCGCGCTCTTCGTGCGCATGCTGATGCGCAAGGGACCCCATTTCCGCGCGAGCCGTCTCGCGTACGACGAGATCGGCTGTCCGCGCGCGGCGGCGGCACCGCTCGTCGCGGCGGGCTGGCTCGACGACACGCCCGCGCTCGATCTCGACGCGCTCGCCGCGCTCGTCACGAAAGCCGAACTGCAGGCGCTCGCCGCGCGCCTTGGCATCGCGCCCGAACCGCGCGCCACGCGCGCGGCAACGCTCGAGACGCTCGATGCACACTATGCCGCCGCGCCCGAGCCGCGCGACTGGCATGCGTGGTTCCCGGCCTCACCCGACACCGTACTGCTGTTCGCGAGCGCCCCGCTCTGCGAGCGCCTGAGGCTCATGTTCTTCGGCAACCTGCATCAGGACTGGTCGGAGTTCGTGCTCGCCGACCTCGGCGTCTTTCGCTACGAAAGCGTGCCCTTCGATCGCGCCTCACGCGCGTTCCAGCGCCGCGAGGACATCGACGCGTATCTGGCGCTGCGCGATTGCCGCGACGGACTCGAGAGTGCCGCCGAGGCCCTGAACTTCGACGCTGCTGCCGCCATCGCCGCAACACTAGAAGCGCTCGACGCACTGGCCGCGCGCACGCACGCCAATGTGTGGCTGCGCGCCCGCCACGACAAGCTGCGTCACGCCACGGGGCTCGCCGCCGAGCGCGCGGGCGAACCGGAACTCGCGTGGCGCGCTTATCTCGACTGCGGTCATCCTGAATCGCGCTACCGCCGCGTGCGTGTGCTCGAACAACTGAACCGCCGCGAGGAAGCGCTGGCGCTCGCGCAGACCATTGCCGATGCGCCCGCAAACGAAGAGGAAGCGCAGCGCGCGGCACGCACGCTCGGCCGTCTCGCACGCACGCGGGCGAAGTCGAAGACGAGCGCCGAGCCGGGGTTCGCCCAGCACGAACTCACGCTGCCCGCGGCGCCTCGCGCACTGCGCGTCGAGGAAGCCGCGCGCATCGCGCTCGCCACGCCGCAAGCGCCCGTGTTCTATGTCGAGAACACGCTGATCAACGCGCTCTTCGGCCTGCTCTGCTGGCCCGCGCTGTTCGCGCCGCTGCCAGGCGCGTTCTTCCATCCGTTCCAGCGCGGCCCCGCCGACCTGCACGCCGCCGACTTCGTCGCACGCCGTGCTTCGCAGTTCGAAGCCTGTCTCGCCGAACTCGAAACGCACGCCTACCGTGACTCGATTCTGCGGCGCTATGCGGAAAAATCCGGCACCCAGTCACCGTTCGTCGCCTGGCCCGCACTGAGCGACGAACTGCTCGCGCTCGCCCTCGACTGCTTCCCCGCTGCCCATCTACGTCTGTGGTTCGAGCGGCTGCTGCGCGAACCCGTTGCCAACCGCTCGGGGCTGCCCGATCTCGTGCGCTTCTGGCCGCACGAGCGGCGCTACGAACTGATCGAGGTGAAAGGCCCCGGTGACCGTCTGCAGGACAACCAGCGCCGTTGGCTCGCGTATTGCGTGCAGCACGGCATGCCGGTTTCCGTGTTGCAGGTGCGCTGGCCCGGCCTGCCCGACGCAGCCGACGAAGCCAATGAAGCCAACGACAGCGCCGCCCAGGCGCTGCGCGCGCCATGAGCTACACCGTCGCCGTGCGCACGCTGTGCGAGTTCACCGCGAAGCGCGGCGACCTCGACTTGCGCTTTACGCCCTCGCCCGACGCCAGCGATGGCCGCGCCGGCCACGCGGCCATCGCCGCGCGCCGCCCGTCCGGCTACGAGACCGAGATCGCGCTCTCCGGCACGTTCGAATCGCTCACCGTGCGCGGCCGCGCCGACGGCTACGATCCCGCTCGGCGCAGGCTCGAAGAATTCAAGACCTATCGCGGCGACCTCGATGCGATGCGCGAGAATCAGCGCGCGCTGCACTGGGCGCAGTTGCGTGTCTATGGCGCGCTCCTGTGCGACAAGCTCGGCCTCGATGCGCTCGAACTCGCGCTGGTGTACTACGACATCGGTTCGGGCCGCGAGACGGCGCTCGTCGAGCATGCAAGCGCGTCGGCATTGCGCGCTGCGTTCGAAACGCAATGCCGTCGCTTCGTCGCGTGGGCCGAGCAGGAAAGCGCCCACCGCGCCGCGCGCGACGCCGCGCTCGCCGCGCTGAGCCTGCCGCATCCGCAGTTTCGGCACGGCCAGCGCGATCTTGCCGAAGCGGTCTGGCGCGCGGCGACACAAGGGCGCTGCTTGCTCGCGCAGGCGCCCACCGGCATCGGCAAGACCATCGGCACGCTCTTTCCGCAATTGAAGGCCTGCCCGCGCGCAGCGATCGACAAGGTCGTGTTTCTGAGCGCGAAAAGCTCAGGGCGTCAGTTGGCGCTCGACGCGCTCGCTACGCTCACAAGCGCGCAAGACGAAGCAAGCGCCGATGCGCAACGAACGAAGGTGCCCTTGCGCGTGCTCGAACTCGTTGCGCGCGAAAAGTCTTGCGAGCATCCCGAAGCGGCATGTCATGGCGAATCGTGCCCGCTCGCGCGCGGCTTTTACGACCGTCTGCCGGCCGCGCGTGCCGCGGCGCTCGAACGCGTGCGGCTCGATCGCGCGGCACTGCGCGCGGTGGCGAGCGAGCATGCCGTGTGCCCCTACTACCTTGGCCAGGAACTCGCGCGCTGGAGCGACGTGATCGTCGGCGACTACAACTACTGGTTCGACGCGAGCGCCATGCTGTTCATGCTCGCCGCGCACAACCAGTGGCGCGCGAGCGTGCTCGTGGACGAAGCACACAACCTCCCCGAGCGCGCCCGCGCGATGTATTCGGCGGAACTCGTGCAAACGCGCATCGACGCCGTGCGCCGCGCCGCGAGCGCACCGCTCAAACGCGCGCTCGCGCGCCTGCAGAAGCACTGGAACGCACAAAACGCCGTGCTGCCCGGCGCCTGGCGCGCGAGCGACACCTTGCCCGAAGGCCTCGTCGCCGCGCTCGGCGACGTGATCGGGGCGATCGGCGACCAGCTCGCCGAAGCCGCGCTCGTGCGCGACCCCGAACTCGAGCGCTTCTATTTCGACGCCCTGCACTTCACGCGCATTGCCGAACGCTTCGATACGCATTCGCTTTTCGACATCACGCCATTGGCGCACCAGAACGCGCGCCGCCCGCGATCCACGCTCGCGATCCGCAACATCGTGCCGGCGGATGCACTGCGCCCGCGCATCGCCACGGCACACAGCATCGCGCTCTTTTCGGCGACGCTCTCGCCCACGCACTACTACAGCGACATGCTCGGCCTGCCTGCCAACACGGTGAGCATCGACATCGACACGCCGTTTCGCGCCGAGCAGCTCGACGTCCACATCGCCCGCCATATCTCGACGCGATATAAGGACCGCGAACGTTCACTCGAAGCGCTGGTTGGGCGCGTGGCCGCGCAATTTGCCGAGCGCACCGGCAACTATCTGTGCTTTTTCAGCAGCTATGACTATCTGCAGCAAGCCGCCGACGCGTTTGCGGCGCGCCATCCGGAGGTGGACGTCTGGCTCCAGTCGCGCACCATGGACGAGGCGGGCCAGCAGGCCTTCGTCGCGCGCTTCGTGGAAGGCGGCCGCGGCATCGGTTTCGCCGTGCTGGGCGGCGCGTTCGGCGAAGGCATCGACCTGCCGGGCACGCGGCTCATCGGCACGTTCATCGCGACGCTCGGCATGCCGCAGGTGAACGCCGTGAACGAGGCGATGCGCGCACGCATGGATACGCTCTACGGCGACGGCTTCGACTACACCTACCTGATTCCGGGCCTGCGCAAGGTCGTGCAGGCCGCCGGGCGCGTGATACGCACCGAGCACGATCGCGGCGTCGTGCACCTGCTGGACGACCGCTTCGCGCAGCCCGGCGTGCGCGCGCTGCTACCCGCGTGGTGGCGTATCGCCGCCAGTTAATCTGGATTCCAGATCAATCGTGAAGCAAATAAAGGCTCGCGCACTTTTCGGTGTGCGAGCCGTTGCTCCACTCGATCAAGCAGGCTTCGCCTTGCCCCCGCCCTTGCCGCCCTTCTTCGGCGGCGGCGGGGGATCGCCTTCCATGTCGTCGGCCGCAATCTCACTCGCGATTTCGTCGACAGGCGGCGTCGCCGCTTTTTTCGCCTTCTTCGCGGGCTTGCTCTCCTTCACGTCGGGCGGCACGGCGACCTTGCTGATCGTGACTTCCTCGTTCGTTTTGTCGTAGCCGATCTCGACGGTATCGCCCGACTGCAGCGCGTCGCCGAGTATCTCTTTGGCAAGACGCGTTTCCACTTCCTGGCGAATCTGCCGCTTGAGTTCGCGCGCGCCGAACTCCGGCTGATAGCCGGCCTCCACGAGATGATCGACGAGCGTCTGGCCCATCAAGAGCGTGATGCCCTGCGCGGCCGCCGTGCGCATGACGCGCTCGAGCTGGATCTGCACGATCGCACGGATGTTGTCGCGCGAGAGCGCATGAAACACGATGATTTCATCGATGCGATTGAGGAACTCGGGCCGGAAGTGGCCCTTGAGCACCTTCATCAGTTCGGCGCGGATCGTCTTGTCGTCGAGGCGCGACTTCTCGGGGCGCTCGAGGTTGTCCATGATGATCGACGCACCCAGGTTGCTCGTGGCAATCAGAATCGTGTTGCTGAAGTCGACCACGCGACCTTTGCCGTCGGTTAGCCGCCCGTCGTCGAACACCTGCAGCAGCACGTTGTAGACGTCGGCGTGCGCCTTCTCGATCTCGTCGAGCAGAATCACGCTGTACGGGCGGCGCCGCACGCGCTCGGTAAGCTGGCCGCCCTCGTCGTAGCCCACGTAGCCCGGCGGCGCGCCAATGAGCCGCGCCACCGCATGACGCTCCATGTACTCGCTCATGTCGATGCGGATGATGGCCTGCTCGTCGCCGAACACGGTCTCCGCCAGCGCCTTCGCAAGCTCGGTCTTGCCTACGCCGGTCGGCCCGAGGAACAGGAAGGTCGCGATCGGCCGGTTCGACTGGCCGAGACCCGCGCGCGAAAGGCGCACGGCATCGCTCACGGCGACCACGGCGTCTTGCTGGCCTACCACGCGCTCGCGCAGCGTCTCTTCCATCTTGAGCAGCTTCTGGCGCTCTTCCTGGGTGAGATCCGCGACCGGAATGCCGGTAAGCCGCGACACGACCTCGGCAATCGACGCCACCGTGACTTCGAGCGTTTCCGAACCCGTCTTGCGCTGCCACGCCTCGGTCAGCTCTTCGAGTTTTTCCTGCTTCTCGTTGATGCGCTCCTCGAAACCCTTGGCCTCGTCGAAGCGCTTGCGCGACGCCGCGTAGTCCTGCTCGCGCTTGAGCTGCGCGATCTCCGCTTCGAGTTCCTGCATCTCGGCGGGACGCGAGGTCGAACCGATGCGCACGCGCGCGGCTGCCTGATCGATGAGGTCGATTGCCTTGTCCGGCAAAAAGCGCGACGTGATGTAGCGATCCGACAGTTCGGCGGCGGCCACGAAGGCGTCGTCGGCGAAGGTCACCTGATGGTGGGCTTCGAGCTTGTCGCGCAGGCCGCGGAGAATCACGATGGTTTGCTCGACCGTGGGCTCAGGCACGAGCACGGGCTGAAAGCGCCGTTCGAGCGCCGCGTCTTTCTCGATGTACTTTTGATACTCGTTCAGCGTCGTCGCGCCGATGAGACTCAACTCGCCGCGCGCCAGAGCGGGCTTCAGCACATTGGCGATGTCGAGCCCGCCTTCGCCGCCGCCCTGCCCCGCGCCGACGATCGTGTGCAATTCGTCGATGAAGAGAATCAGCTCGTCGTGTTTTGCAGTCACCTCGTCGATCAGTTGCTTTGCGCGCTCCTCGAACTCACCGCGGTATTTCGCGCCCGCGACCATCGAATTGATGTTCACCTCCACGAGCCGCTTGCCGCGCAGCACCTCGGGCACGTCGCCATTGACGATACGCTGTGCGAGCCCTTCCACGATGGCGGTCTTGCCCACACCCGGCTCGCCGATCAGCACCGGGTTGTTCTTCTTGCGCCGCGCGAGCACTTCGATCGTGCTTTCGATTTCCTGCGCGCGGCCCAGCACCGGATCGAGCTTGCCTTGCCGCGCCATGGCCGTCAGGTCGCGGCCGAACTTGTCGAGCGTGGGCGTGCCCGTCGGCGCATCCACACGGCCGTCTTCCGCGCCCTTGCCCACCACCTTCACGACTTTCTGGCGCAGCGCCTCCGGCGTCACGCCGTACTTCTTGAGCAGCGCGCCCGCAATGCTGTCGGGCACCGCGGCGAGGCCGATCAGCAGATGCTCGGGTCCGACGTACGAGTGACCGAGATCGCGCGATGCCTGAAACGCGAACTGAAACGCTTTTTTCAGGCGCGGCGAAATCGTCATCTTGTCGATGGGCGCGTCGGGCGAGGCCGTGCCCTTTTGCGCATGCTGATCGATATAGCCTTTGATGTCCTGGGGCGAGAGCTTCAACTCCTTCAGGAGTGCGGCACACACATCGGTGTCCGCCAGCACGTACAAGAGGTGTTCCGTGTCGAGTTCATTGCGTTGCAATTCATGGGCTTTTTCCGCGGCGCGCTGCAGGATTTCGAGCGTCTGCTCGCTGAACGCATCGGTCGCGTCGACGGATTCGCGCGGCACCTCGGCGGCGAGGTCGTGCCCCTCGTCGTCGTGCTCGTCCTCGTCGCCTTGTCCGCCGAAGAAGCGCGACAGGCCGCTGCCGCCCAGCAGCGAATCGAACGGGTTGAGCATGCTTTGGTGACGCATCAGTTGGCGGTAGTCGTAGTCGCAGATCGACATGGACTTGCGCTGCCCGTTTTGCACGACAGTCACGCGCGCGACTGCGGGCCGGGTATTACATATTTCGCAAAGAGTGGGCATGGTCGGCTTGTCTCCGGAGGATCGGAATCGCGCCGCCGAAGTTGGCAAAACGCTGGCACAACCTCGCGGCATGATTCGGTGCAACGCGACCGCTCTCGCAGCGGTTGCACCAGCAAAGCGACAAATCGGCGAGCACGCGCTGGAACACTACGGAGCGGTGCTGTGGCTGACGATGACCCTGCGGGCGGAATGACTCGCGCACATAGCGTGCGTACACCGCCCTGCACAGGTGCGAACGATTGTGGCAGGAAACGATCGCCGGCGCGTCGAACGTGCGCCGTTCAGCGCGAGCTGCTCGATCGGCCACAGCAAAGAAAAAGGGCGGGACATGCGTCCCGCCCTGAGAGCGCGCTCGGGGCGCGCGAGGAGAGCAACTGCGCGTGGCAGTCATCCGCGAGCGATACGTCGCGGTGTCACGCGCGATGCAAGAACACGGTCATGATTTTCATGGCGCCGGCAGGTTTGCAATCGTGTCTGTCACGCGTTGCTCAGCGGCGGTTCGAGCCCGACACCACGTCGATCCACACGGCAAGCACGAGAATGCCGCCCTTCACAATCATCTGCCAATACGCGTCTACGTCGAGCATCGACATGCCGTTGTCGAGGCTCGCCATCACGAGGGCGCCGATCAGCGCGCCATACACGGTGCCGGAACCGCCGCGCATCGACGTGCCGCCGATAAAGCAGGCCGCGATCGCGTCGAGCTCGCCCATCGTGCCCGCCGAGGGCGAACCCGCCGCGAGACGCGCCGTATTGACGATGCCCGCGAACGCACACATGAGACCCATGAGCGCGAAGATGACGAGCTTCACGCGGTTCGTGTTGACGCCCGAAAGACGCGTGGCTTCGAGGTTCGAGCCCACCGCATAGATGCGCCGCCCAAACACGGTTTGCGTGGCGATCCATGTGAAGATACCGAGCAACGCGAGCAGCAGCAGCACAGGCACCGGAATGCCGCCATAGCTGTCGAGCATCAGCACGAAGGCAAGCAGGATCGCGCCCGCGCCGACGATCTTCACGCCGTCTTGCCAGAGCGGCACGACGCTCAGCTGATAGCGCCTGCGGTTCGCACGTTGGCGCACCGTGAGCACGGCGAGCAGCACGAACAGCGCGAGCGCGAGCACGTCACCCGCCACGCGCGGCAAGTAGCCCTGGCCGAGAAACACGAAGTGATCGGACACCGGCGCAATGGTCGAGCCGCCCGTGATGCCGAGCAGCACGCCGCGAAACGCGAGCATGCCGCCGAGACCCACGATGAACGACGGCACGCGACGGTACGTCGACCACCAGCCGTTGAAGAGTCCGACGAGCACGCCAAGCACGAGCACCACCGGCACGGTCACGCCGATAGGCCAGCCGCGATTCACGTCGAGAATCGCCGCGACGCCGCCGAGCAGGCCCAGCAGCGAGCCGACCGAAAGATCGATCTCGCCCGCGATGATGACGAACACCATGCCGCACGCGAGCATCCCGGTGATCGACATCTGCCGCAGCAGGTTCGACACGTTGCGCGGCGTGACGAACGCGCCATGCGTGAGCACAGAAAAGAACAGCCAGATCACCGCCACTGCGAGCAGCAGCGCGAGGATCTTGTAGCGCGCAAAGAGTTGCTGGAAGCGCATGGCGAAGCCGTTACCGCCTTGCGGCAGGTCTTCGCGTGCGCCCTGGGTCGTGACGTCGGGGGTCATACTGCACTCGCTGTATCGGGTTGGGCGCGCACGCTCTGGATCGCCGCGCCAAGAATGTCTTCCTGCGTGAGGTCTTCGTTGACGAAGTCGCCGCGCAACTCGCCTTCGCCGATCACGAGCACGCGGTCGCTGATGCCCAGCACTTCGGGCAGTTCGGACGACACCATCACGATCGCCACACCGCGTTTGGCCAGCTGGAAGATCAGCTTGTAGATCTCGTACTTCGCGCCGACGTCCACGCCGCGCGTCGGCTCGTCGAGGATCAGCACCTTCGGGTCGGTGAGCAGCATCTTGGTGAGCACCGCCTTCTGCTGGTTGCCGCCCGAGAGGCTCGCAATCGACAGCATGGGGTTCGCCGCGCGCACCGAAAGGCGCTGCATCTCCGTGCGGATCGTATCGAGTTCGGCGGCCGTGTCGATGCGTCCGTGCCTCGAAAAGCGTTGCAGCACCGAGAGCGTGATGTTGTGGCCCACGCCCAGTTGCGGCACGATGCCGTGGCGCTTGCGGTCCTCGGGCACCATGGCGATGCCCGCGTTGATCGCGTCGAGCGGCGAGCGGATTTTCAGCGGCTTGCCTTCGAGCAGGACCGTTGCCGTGCATGTGCCCGCGTACGCACCGAAGATCGCCTGCATGGTTTCCGTCCGGCCCGCGCCAACGAGCCCGGCCACGCCCAGGATCTCGCCGCGACGCACCGAGAATGAGACGTCGTCCACGCGCTTGCGGCGCGGGTTCGTCACGTCGTAGCAGGTCACGTTGCGGGCCTCGAACACGACCTCGCCGATGTCATGCGGCTCGCGCGGAAAGAGGTTGCGGATCTCACGCCCCACCATCATCGCAATGATGCGGTCGGTGGTGAGCGTCGCCATCGGCTCGGTGGCCACGTGACGGCCGTCGCGAATCACGCTCACCGTGTCGCACACGGCCTCGACCTCGTCGAGCTTGTGCGAGATGTAGACGCACGCCACGCCGCGGCGCTTCAGGTCGCGCACGATGTCGAGCAGGATCTTCGTTTCCGCCGCCGTGAGCGAAGACGACGGCTCGTCGAGAATCAGCAGCTTCGCGCGCTTGTTCAGCGCCTTCGCGATCTCGATGAGCTGTTGATGGCCTCCGCCATAGTTCATCACCGGCTGCGCCACGTTGATGGCGTCGATGTTCAGCTCACGCAGCAATTCGTCGGCGCGCTGGTACATCGCCGCGTAATTCATGCGGCCGCCCGGGAGCGTGATTTCGTTGCCGAGAAAGATGTTCTCGGCCACCGATAGCTCGGGCACGAGCATCAGCTCCTGGTGGATGATGACGATGCCCGCGCGCTCGGTATCGCGCACGCTTTGTGCTTCGAGCGGCGCGCCTTCCCAACGGATCTCGCCGCTCCAGGTGCCGTGCGGGTACACGCCCGAGAGCACTTTCATGAGCGTGGATTTGCCGGCGCCGTTCTCGCCGCACAGGCCCACGCATTCGCCGGGCCGCACGGTGAGATCGATGCCGTCGAGCGCTTTCACGCCCGCAAAGGACTTGACGATGCCGCGCATCGTCAGCAAGGGTTCGGTCATACGCTGGTTACTCGCTGCGATGGCCCGCGCGCGACGCAGTTGCCACAACCGTGGCCACACTCCTGGCGCGCGCGGGCCGTCAGGCCATAAGCGTTACTGGCTTGCCAGTTGCGCCTGCGTGTAGAAGCCGTCCTTCACGACGACGTCCACGTTGCTCTTCGTGAGCAGCGTCGGCTGCAGCAGCACCGTATCGACCTTCTTCTTGCCGTTGTCGTACTGCGCGTTGTACGCGGGCTTCTGGCCCTTCGCGAGATCGACAGCAAGCTTTGCGGCTTCGCTCGCGATGAGCTTGAGCGGCTTGTAGACCGTCATGGTCTGCGTGCCCGCCACCACGCGCTTGACCGCCGCGAGGTCCGCGTCCTGGCCCGACACCGGCACCTTGCCCGCGAGATGCTGCGCGGCGAGCGCCTGGATCGCGCCGCCCGCCGTGCCGTCGTTCGAGGCGACGACTGCGTCGATCTTGTTGTTGTTCGCGGTGAGCGCGTCTTCCATGATGCGCAGCGCCGTCGAAGCGCTCCACTCCGGCACCCACTGCTGGCCAACCACCTTGATGTCGCCACGGTCGATAGCGGGCTTGAGGACCTTCAGTTGTCCTTCACGCAGCATCTTCGCGTTGTTGTCGGTGGGCGCGCCGCCCAGCAGGAAGTAATTGCCCTTGGGCTGCGCGTCGAAGACACCCTTCGCCTGAAGCTCACCCACCTTCTCGTTGTCGAACGAGATGTACCCGTCGATATCGGCATCGAGAATCAGGCGGTCATACGAAACGACCTTGATGCCCGCCTTCTTCGCTTCGGCCACGACATTCGTGAGCGCCTTCGAGTTGAACGGCACAATCACAATCACATCCACGCCGCGCGAGATGAGGTTTTCGATCTGCGAGACTTGACGCTCTTCGCTCGCGTCGGCCGACTGCACCGACACCTTCGCGCCCATCTTTTCCGCGGCAGCGACGAAGTAGTCGCGGTCGCGCGACCAGCGCTCGACACGCAGGTCGTCGATACAGAAGCCGATCTCGGGATGATCCTTGCTCGCATGCGCGAGCGGTGCGGCAAGCGACAGGCTCGCGAGCACGGCCCCGCATACGAGCGAACTCAGAACCGAACGACGTTTGGCGAAATTCATGTCTCCAGACTCCTCTTGATGCCGGTGCGCGGGCGCGCGCGAACGCGTCGCCGCCGCGGCGATGGTTTTCAGGTTGTTGCCGATGTAATTGCGGAACACACGCGAAACGGCACAGCGTGCGGTATAACCGTAGGACGACTAATCAGCTGCACGACTACACTGGCCGTGCAGTTTTTCCTTCGCCGGCGCCGCTAGTCAGGCGCCGGTGGCGAAAACCGGTTCGAGCGCGCGATACAGCGCGCTAAAGGTTGGACGGCGCGCCTCGCGATACCAGGCGTGGCGTGCGGCGTCAGGTTCACGCACTGCCAGCACGGGCGGCTGCGGGCACACTTCGTCGAGCGTCGCGCCCGGTTCGAGCGCGAGATGCGCGAGGCGCGCGGCACCCAGCGCGGGCCCCACCTCGCCGCCTGCGCGCAACGTGAGCGCGCGGCCGCTGATATCGGCGAGCATCTGCGTCCACCAGGCGCTGCGCGAGCCGCCGCCTATGACGGTGATCGTGTCCGGCACGAGCCCCGCCGCGTGCAATGCGTCCATGCCGTCGAGCAGCGCGAAGCCCACGCCTTCCAGGGTTGCGTTGGCCAGATCGGCGCGCGAGGTCTGCGGGGTCATGCCGTAGAACACGCCCTTCGCGTTGACGTTGTTGTGCGGCGTGCGCTCGCCGCTGAGATACGGCAGGAACCACGGCCGGCGCGCGTCGCGCTCGGCGTTCGAGTTCGCCTGCGCATCGGCGAGCAACGCGGCAACATTTTCATAACCCGTCAACTGCGCCGTGAAGTCAAGGCAACTGGCCGCGTTGAGCATCACGGACATCAGGTGCCACGTGTGCGGCAACGCATGGCAGAAGCTGTGAACCGCGGAATCGGGATTGGCGAGAAAGCCGTCCGACACGGCGAAATAGACGCCCGACGTGCCGAGCGAAAGCATCGCGTCGCCGGGCCGCACGATGCCCACGCCCACGGCGCCCGCCGCGTTGTCGCCGCCGCCCGCCACCACCGGAATTTCGCGCAGGCCGAATTGGCGAGCGAGTTCGGGCCGCAGCGTGCCGGTCACCTGGTTGCCTTCGAACACGTCCGGCATCTGTGCACGCGTGAGGCCGCAGGCCGAAAGCAGCGTGTCGCTATAGTCGCGCTTCGCAATGTCGAGCCACAGCGTGCCGGCGGCATCGGACGGATCGGTGGCGAACACGCCTGTGAGCAGCCAGCGTAAATAGTCCTTCGGCAACAGCACGTGCGCGATGCGCGCGAAAATCTCCGGCTCGTGCTTGCGCACCCAAAGCAGCTTCGGCGCCGTGAAGCCCGGCATGGCGAGATTGCCTGCAATGGCATGCAACTGCGGCACGGCGCGTTCCAGCTCGATACATTCGGTATCCGAACGACCGTCGTTCCACAGAATGGCGGGACGAAGCACCTCGCCCTGCGCGTCGAGCAGCGTCGCGCCGTGCATCTGGCCGGTCAGGCCGAGCGCCTCGATGCGTGCCGGCTCGATGCCGCGCCCGCGCGCCTCGTCGACGAGTGCGCGCAATGCGCTCTGCGTGGCGAGCCACCAGTCTTGCGGCGCCTGCTCGGACCAGCGCGGCTGTGGCCGGCTCACGGTGAGCAGCGCGCTCGCGCTGCCGAGCACATCGCCCGCGCGGTCGAGCAGCACGGCCTTCACGCCCGACGTGCCGAGGTCGATACCGATGAACATGTCTCCGTCCTGATTTTTTGCGTCAGTTTGCCTTCAACGGCAAGCAGCGCAATTGCGAATTTGACGGCGCGCGCTAATGTTTTTTCGCGCGCCGCGGCACGGCTAGCGCTGGCCGTAGATGGCCTGGTTCACGACGTTCTCGAGGCGCTCCTGCTGGCCGCTCGCGTGGTGCGGATTCATGCCGTGCGAGAGTGCGTCGGCGGCGAGCGACGAGAGCGAATAGCCGCCCGCGAGAATCTTGCGGCCAAACTCGCTGTCCCAGGCCGCGTAACGCTGGGCGCGGAACTGCTCGAGCCGGTCATTTTCCACGAGCGCCGCGCCGCGCTCGAGCGCCAGCGCGAGCACGTCGATCGCGCCCACGTGACCATAGAACAAGTCTTCCGGATCGATGCTCGCGCGACGCACCTTGGCGTCGAAGTTCATGCCGCCCGTGGTGAAGCCGCCGTGGCGCAGGATCTCGTAGAACGCGAGCGTCAGCTCTTCGACGCTGTTCGGGAACTGGTCCGTATCCCAGCCGTTTTGCGGGTCGCCGCGATTCGCGTCGACGCTGCCGAACACGCCCAGTGCGAACGCGCTGGCGATTTCGTGATGGAACGAGTGGCCCGCGAGCGTCGCGTGATTGGCCTCGATATTCACGCGGATGTCGTTTTGCAGACCGTATTGCGTGAGGAAGCCGTGCACCGTCGCAACGTCGTAGTCGTACTGGTGCTTGGTCGGCTCCTGCGGCTTCGGCTCGATCAGCAGCGTGCCGGTGAAGCCGATGCGGTGCTTGTGCTCGACCACCATCGAAAGGAAGCGTGCGAACTGCTCGCGCTCGCGCTTGAGGTCGGTATTGAGCAGCGTGTCATAGCCTTCGCGGCCGCCCCACAGCACGTAGTTCTCGCCGCCCAGCTTGCGCGTCGCGTCGAGCGCATGGCAAACCTGAGTCGCCGCGTAGGCGAAGACTTCGGGGTTGGGGTTGGTGGCGGCGCCGCCGGCGTAGCGCGGATTCGAAAACAGGTTGGCGGTGCCCCAGAGCAGCTTCACACCGCTCGCCTGCTGGCGCTCGCCGAGGTAATCGACCATGCGCTTGAAGTTTTCCGTGTAGTCCTTCAGGTCCTTGCCTTCCGGAGCGACATCGGTATCGTGGAACGTGTAATAAGGTGTGCCTAGTTTCGAGAAAAACTCGAACGCCGCGTCGGCCTTCTGGTGCGCGCGCTCCATGGCGTCGCCGGGCTGCTGCCAGGGGCGGTGAAACGCGCCCTGTCCGAAGATGTCGTTGCCGGGCCAGACGAACGAATGCCAGTAGCACACCGCGATGCGCAGATGCTCTTCGAGCGTCTTGCCGAGCACCTTCCTGGTACGGTCGTAGTGATGGTACGCAAGCGGATTGTCCGACTGAGGGCCTTCGTATCGAATGGCGGGGATATGTTCGAAATACGACATGATGTCTCCAATGTTGTTGCAGCGCAGCGGCGCAGCGTGCATCCCTCTGTGTGACGCCATACTGCCCGCGACGCGCAAAGCGCGGCAATTGCGAAATTGCGTGAGACCTTTAACGTTTCCTGCCGACGGGCGTGGCCGGCGTGCCCGCGAACCCGAATGTGGGCCTAAAATAACCGGACGCTTAAAAACGACGCGCCGCAGGCGCCAGAGACATCGTAGCGCGGTGCACATTTGCGCGCACCGCGCCCGAACTGGAGACATGGCGGTTTCCGCCGGCGTTCCGCGCCGGGCGAACAACCGTCGACACGATATGACCCGTGCCCCCGCTTCCCAGACACCCCACCGCATCGCGCTGCTCTTCAACGCGAATAAGGTGTACGACCGCGAGATCATTGCGGGGATTGGCCACTATCTGCGCTCCACGCGCGTCGCGTGGGACCTCTTTCTCGAGGAAGACTTCCGCTGCCGCCTGGCGGGCATCGAGCGCTTCGACGGGGACGGCATCATCGCCGACTTCGACGACCCCGACGTGGCCGACGCCCTGCGCGGCTGCCCGCTGCCGGTGGTCGCCGTGGGCTCGTCATTCGAAGATGCCGGCCACTACCCGGCCGACGTGCCCTATATCGCGACCGACAACCGCAAACTGGTCTCGCTCGCGTGGACGCATCTGATCGGCGCGGGCCTGCCGAATCTCGCGATGTACAGCCTGCCCGTCGCGCAGGAAAACCGCTGGGCGCAGGAGCGCGAACTGGCGTTCGAGGCGCTCGCCGCCGAAGAAGGCATGCAAGCGCCGATCTACCGGGGCCAGGCCACCAGCGCCAGCGCCTGGAACCAGGCCATCGAGCAGTTGAGCGTCTGGCTGCACAGCCTGCCCAAGCCCGTGGGCGTGATCGCCGTGACCGACGCACGGGCGCGGCATTTGCTGCAGGCGTGTCTGATTCACGGCATTGCCGTGCCCGAGCAGGTGGCGATCATCGGCATCGACAACGATCCGCTCACCCGCACGCTCACGCGCATTCCGCTCTCGTCGGTCATCCAGGGCACGGAGGAAATGGGCAAGACCGCCGCCCACCTGCTGCACCAGATGCTGCGTGGCGCACGCTTTCCGGGCCAACGCATTCTGGTTCCGCCCGTCGGCATCAATGTGCTCGAATCGACCCGGCACGAACCGCTGTCGAGCCCGCATGTCATGCGTGCACGCCACTTCATCCGCCAGTACGCCTGCCAGGGCATCAAGACCGAGCAGGTGGCCGACTACGTGGGCGTATCGCGCTCGTCGCTGGAGGAATATTTCCGGCGTGAACTGCAGTGCACGGTCCACCAGGAAATCCTGCGCCACAAGCTCGACGCCGCCAAGGCGATGCTCGCGAGCCGCGACGCCTCGAGCGCGGAGGTGGCGATCCGTTGCGGATTCACATCGCTGCAGTACATGTATGCCGTATTCCGGCGCGAACTGGGATGCACGCCGCGCGAATATCAGGACAGTGTCGCGAACGCTTCGGGCCCACGCCTGTCCACTTGATGAAGCGGCTTCGGCCCATCCCGGACAATCACGCTTTCTTCATACGTTCTCTTCACCTCATGAACACTCTTGCTGCCCATCTGACCTCCGAACCGTGGGGCGCCCTGCCCGGTGGCGACGCCGTGCGGCTCTATACGCTGCGCAACGCGCAGGGCATGAAGGTGACGGTCAGCGACCTCGGCGCGACGCTCGTCTCATGGCTCGCGCCCGATCGCGCCGGCCGCCTCGCCGACATCATGCTCGGCCACGACACGCCCGCGGACTATCTCTCGGCCACCACGTACATGGGCGGCCTGGTCGGGCGCTGGGCCAACCGCATCGCCGGTGCGCATTTCACGCTGGACGGCATCGACTATCCACTCGATCGCAACGAGAACGGCAATCTGCTGCACGGCGGCGCGAACGGTTTTCATCGGCAGATGTGGCAGGTGGAAGAGGATCGGGGCTCGCTGGTGCTGCGGCTCGACTCGCCCGAAGGCGACGGCGGCTTTCCGGGCAACGTGAGCGTGCAGGTGCGCTATACGCTCGACGACGACGGCACGCTGACGCTCGAATACGAGGGCGTGTCCGACGCGCCTACGCCGCTGAATCTCACGAGCCACGGCTACTTCAACCTCTCCGGCGAGGTGAGCCCGGACATTCGGGGCCACGTGCTGACGATCGACGCGGACGCCTTCCTCGAAGTCGATCCGCAGTTGATTCCCGTGCGCATTGCCGACGTCTCGGGCAGCGCCTTCGACTTCCGCCATGGCGCGCCGCTCGGCGCGCGGCTCGACTGGCCGCACGCCCAGCTCGAGCGCGCACGCGGGTTCGACCACTGTTACGTGCTGCGCGCGCCCGAGAGCACGGCGGGCACGCTGCACGCCGCGTCGGGGCGATGGCCCGTGCGTCCGGTGGCGCGCGTCTACGAGCCGGGCAGCGGACGCGAGCTTGCCGTCTCGACCGACCAGCGCGGTCTGCAGCTTTATACGGGGAATTATCTGGAGGGGCAGCCGGGACGCCACGGCGCGACCTGCGCGCGCTATGCGGGGCTGTGCCTCGAAGCGGGCGGCTTCCCGAACCAGATCAACATGGAAGCGCCCGCCTGCGACGAAGTGATACTGCAGCCCGGCAAAACCTATCAGCAGGTCACGCAATACCGTGTAAGCGTGCTGGCCTGAAACCGGGCGCCCTGCCTCAGGACACCTTGTCGTACTGATACACGCCGCGGCCGGTCTTGCGGCCGAGCTGGCCCGCCGCGACCATTTCGCGCAGCAGCGGGCACGCACGATACTTCGAGTCGCCGAAGTCCTTCAGGAATACATCCATCACCGAAAGACACACGTCGAGGCCGATCAGGTCCGCCAGCGCGAGCGGGCCGATCGGATGATTGGCGCCGAGCTTCATGCCGGCGTCGATTTCCTCGGCGCTCGCAATGCCTTCCGCGAGCACGAAAAACGCTTCGTTGATCATCGGCACCAGAATGCGGTTCACCACGAAGCCCGGCGCGTTCTTCACGGCGATCGGCGTCTTCTCGAGGCGCAGCGCCATTTCGCGCACCGACTCGGCCACGTCCGGGCGCGTCTGCAGGCCGCGAATCACCTCGACGAGCGGCATCATCGGCACCGGGTTGAAGAAGTGCATGCCGATGAAGCGCGACGGGTCGGCGAGCGTGGTCGCGAGCGCCGTGATCGAGATCGACGAGGTGTTCGACGCGACGATCGCGTCGGGGCGGGCCGCGGCTTCGATCTGCTTGAGAATGCGCGTCTTGAGCTCGGCGTTCTCGGTCGCCGCCTCGATCACGAGATCGACGCTCACGAGTCGCTGGTAGTCGGTGGTCGTCTCGATGCGTGCGAGCGCGGCATCGCGCGCGCCGGCTTCGAGCTTGCCCTTCGAGACGAGTCGCTCGAGGCTGTGGGTGAGCGTGGCGACGCCCTTGGCGAGCGCCGCATCGGTGACGTCGATCATCACCGCCTTGAGCCCCGCCACTGCCACCGCCTGGGCGATGCCGTTGCCCATCGTGCCTGCGCCTACGATCCCTACCGATTCGATTGCCATGCCTCGTCCTCGCTCCTTGTCTGCGACCCCGGCGTGTCGCTATGGAAAATGCCGGTCATGCGGCGCAACGCGTGGTGCACCGCACCAATCCCCACAGTGTAACGGGTTGCGGGAGTCGACCGGAACTCGCATGACGGGGGGGCCTGCGGCGAAGCGCCTGGGCTGCGGCGTGAAAACCCTGCCGCTCAGGCGCCGCCGAGTCGGCCGTAGTCGATTGGCGAGCGCGTATAGAAGAGTTCGACGCCGCCCGCTTCGAGCGTGACGAGGAGCGCGTCGATGGAAGGCTCGTCGGCGACGATCAGCACCACGGCAGGCTCGTCGGCCAGATCGAAGAAGTGGGCGGCGTGCATCTTTCCGTGGGCGTCGAGGCCTTCGTAGCCTTCCAGCACGGTGATGCCGAAGACGCCTTGGGCACGCGCAGCGTCGATGATCCACGAGACCGCCGACTTGTGGCCCTTCTTGTGCTTGCGGCTCGTGTAGAGCGTGAGTTGACTGCCTGCGGGCATGGGACCTCCATGCAGTCGGAAATCCAGTCGTTGAGCGCCGCGCGACAGGCGGCATGCAAAAAAATTCTAGCACGCGTCCTGACACACGCCGGGATGCCCGCTGCCGCCCTAGAAGTTGTACTGGAAGTAGATCTGACTGAAGTTCGTACCCGGATTCGGCTCCTTGATATCCGCGTTCGACAAATGCTGGAAACGGAACCCGGCTTGATAGTTGCCGTGCTCGCCGAACTGCGCGCCAACGCCGACCATGTCCACGAACTGGAACGACGTCGACGTCGTGCGGTCGGGTGTCTGCCGGACGTGCGAGAGAAAGTGAAAGCCCACGCCCGCCTCGATGAACGGCCTGAACCAGCCGCTGTCCTTGATGAAGCGAAAAACGGGCGTTATGCCGTATTCCCAGATATGCGAGTAGACGGCATCCGGTGCGTTCAGCTTCCAGTAGGCGACATGGGCTTCGCCAACCAGCGTGAAGTGATACCCGCCGATGTGCCACCACTGCAGGCCCGGATCCCACACGAGACCGAGATCGAGCTTTTTCACGTCGTGGTCCGCTACGCCCGCTCCGAGTTGCACGCCGAATGTGTTGTCCGCTTGTGCGCTGGCCGCGCCGAAGGCGCACAGCGCGGTGAGCGCCCCACGCACCGCATGGGCGTGCCAGACGAATCTTCTTACTTTCATATATTTCCCCGATTCGATCAATTCAGCATGACGCCATGCATCGGGCACAACCACGATTTGCGCAGGTTCGGCAACAGCGCAAATGCCATACAAAATGCACTGCGCTTGTCACCTGGTCAGAACAAATACCATCACGCTTCAATGTTCACTAATGACCTACGCACATATGAGAGCGAAGTTTAGCGTCGAATAAACCCTCGCGCTCGTTGGCATGCCAACAAACCGCCGCCCGTAAGGCGCTACGGCTTGATAAAGACTGACTGACAGCTTTCAATTTCGATTATCGAGTCCGACAAATGTGCTGATCGATTATTTACAGAAGAATTTACGAAATACGGACTCACCTTGCTCGCGAATCCGTCTCAATTACCGCCTGTCGATTTACCGGGCATCCAGATTTGCGAATAACGATTTTCTGGTTTGCTTACCGCTCCGATAATCCTCTGCGTAAAACCGGCATGACGTTTGGACCCGGGTATTCCCGAACATCGCGGAATGCGCTGGGTCGCTGTACCCAAATTGAGGACAGACAGCGCGCGGGCCCCTCGCATAATCCGCGTGAATTGTGATCCGCGGCAAACAACAACGTCATAACCCTTGCCACGCTCACGTCCCGATGCTTAGGAGGAGACACATGAGCCCAATCCCGCAAGGGCATGCTTCGCGCGTGCCGCAAACGTCCGCGCAAGCGCAGTCAAACTGCGCAGCCGCCACCGAACAAGTCACGCGCAAGGTCTCGCGCCATTTGCTCGGCTTCCTGTTCCTGCTGTTCGTCGTCTCGTTCCTCGACCGCATCAACATCGGCTTCGCGGGCCTGACGATGATGAAGGACCTCGGCCTGTCGAGCACGCAGTTCGGCTTCGCCACCACCCTCTTCTACGTCGCCTATATCGCGTGCGGCATTCCTGGCAATCTCATGCTCGCGCGCGTCGGTGCGCGCCGCTGGATCAGCTTCATCATGATTGCGTGGGGCCTCGCCTCCACCGCGACGATGTTCGCCACCAACGCCACCACGCTCTACTGGCTGCGCATGCTGGTTGGCGTGACCGAGGCAGGCTTCCTGCCCGGCATGCTGCTCTATCTCACCTGCTGGTTCCCGAGCGCGTGGCGCGCCCGGGCCAACGCTCTCTTCATGATCGCGATGCCCGTGACGGCCGCGCTCGGCTCCGCGGTCTCGGGTTTTATCCTCAAGCTCGACGGCCATGCGGGACTCGCCGGCTGGCAATGGCTCTTCGTGCTCGAAGGCATGCCGGCCGCACTGCTCGGCTGCGTGGCGTTCTTCTACCTGGACGACACGCCGCGCGCCGCACGCTGGCTCAGCGCGCAAGAAAAACGCACGCTCGAAGCCGCACTTGCCGAGCCGGCCGATGCCCTCGCTTCGCCCACTGCCCACGCAGCGAGCGAGCGCAGCCTCTGGCAGCAACTGCGCTCACCGGTGGTCCTGCGCTTCGCGGCGGCGTACTTCTGCCTCGTCAATACGCTCGCGATGGTCGCCGTGTGGGCGCCGCTGATCGTGAAGGGCTTCAGCGCCGGGGCGAGCAACGTCACCGTGGGCCTGGTCGCGACGATTCCGCAGCTCGTCACCATCGTCGCGATGATCGTGTGGGGACGCCGCTCGGACCGTCGTCAGGAACGCAAATGGCATCTCGCCGCGCCCATGCTGCTCTCCGGGCTCGGCTGCGTGTTGACGGCGCAAGGCGGCGCGCCGCTCGTGCAGCTGCTCGGTGTGTGCCTCGCATCGGCGGGGTCGTACACGGCGATGTCGATCTTCTGGACCACGCCCGATCAGGCGTTCACGCCGCAGGCGCGCGCGGTGGGTATTGCCGTGATCAATGCGATCGGCAATATCAGTTCGGCGGCGAATCCGCTCGTGGTCGGCTGGCTCAAGGATGCGACGCACAGCTATGCCGCGGGGCTCATCTATTCCGCAGTGCTGCTCGTACTGGGGGCGGTGATCGTCGCGACGTTGCCGATCGGGCGCGGTGGCCGCAGCAAGGGGGAAAAGGAAGTGAAAGCCGTGCCCCGCGCGGCGGCTTGAGCGAGCTTCAGAGTGCGAAACGCGCGACGTTGATCGCCGCGCGATTTCGTTGCGATCCAGCTCGTACGGCAGTGCGTTGCGGCTCGCCTGCATGGCCCTCGCAACGCACTCACTTCGAGCGCGCCGTGCGGGCCCTACCCTGCTAGCGTTCCGCGCCTGCGCCGCTACGGCGCGCGGAGAATCCCGGCAAGCGTTTCACGAAACCCGTTGCGAGCGCGGTGCCCACGAGAATTGCCGCGCACGCCTCGACCATGCCCATCGACACCCGCTCGCCGAGAAAGAGCGCGCCCCACAGAATGCCGAAGATCGGGATCACGAACGTGACCGTAATCGCGCGCGCCGGGCCCACCGCTGCGATCAGGCGGAAGAACAGCAAATACGCGACACCCGTGCACGCCACGCCAAGGCCGAGCACCGCGCCCCACGCATGCAGCGAGATGGGCGTAGCCGGCCAGGTTGCCACGGCGAACGGCGCGAGCACGAGGGTTGCGCCCGTCATCGTCCCGGCAGCGACCGTGAGCGGATCGACGCCCGTGAGATGGCGCTTCGTGTAGCTCGCGGCAACGCCGTACAGCGCCGCTGCGACCAGCGCCGCGAGGGCGGCGAGCGCAGCGCTCGTGGATGACGCGCCGTCGCCGGCGTGCGTCACGACCTGATCCCACACCAGAGCGAGCACACCGGCGAAGCCGATCGTGAGCCCGACCACGCGCAGGCCGCTCAGACGATCCTTGAGCCAGACATACGCGACGACTGCGCCCCACAGCGGCGTGGTCGCGTTGATCACGGACGTGACGCCCGCGGAGAGCGTGAGCTCGGCCCACGCGAACAGACAAAACGGTGCGGCCGAATTGAGGATGCCGACAACGAAAAGCGGCCACGCGCGTTCGCGCAGCGTGCCGAGCGCTTCGCGTGCGGGGCGCCGTGAAAACAGTACGAGCAGCAGGAACAGCGCGCCGATGCCGACGCGCAGCGCCATCAGCGGCGCGACGCCGAAGTCGGTCACGCCGACGCGGATGAACAGAAACGACCCGCCCCAAAGGGCAGCGAGGAAAACCAGTTGCGCGAGTTCGATCGGGTTCATATGAAGTGGCGCTGAATGAGCACGGGGTTGCGCGCGGGCGCGCGATTGCACGAATCACCGGCGCGAAGGTACGCGTATCGTAAGGCGAGCGGCGCGCGCCGTATAACGAAGGATTCTCACCGATATGTGAGAAAAATTAACAGCCGGATCTTGCGGTCTCGTTCGTACGCTTGTGTGTTTGCTTGTGTTTGTTTCGCGGCGCACAAAAGACAAAGCCCGCGTAATCTTTCGATTACGCGGGCTCTATTCTGGTCGGGGCGAGAGGATTTGAACCTCCGACCACCTGCACCCCATGCAGGTACGCTACCAGGCTGCGCTACGCCCCGAGAGCTAGAAAGTATAACAGAGAGTTTCTCCAATTAGAACCGCTTCGCACGTAAATCGTGAACGACTCACATGCATGCGTCCAGAGCGGTGTTTCAGCGCCCGAGCGCATCGAGCACATGCAGCAATTCCTTGCGCAACTGATCGACGTCCACGAGCGCGGTCGTGCCTTCGGCAACCGGCGCGCCCGCCGCTTCGGACTGCCCGGCTTCACCGGCCGCCGCTCCATGTGAGTCGAGCCGATTGCGCGCGCCGTTGATCGTGAACCCCTGCTCGTAGAGCAGTTCGCGAATGCGACGGATCAGCAATACCTCGTGATGCTGGTAATAGCGACGATTGCCGCGCCGCTTCACCGGCTTCAACTGCGTGAACTCCTGCTCCCAATACCGGAGTACGTGAGGCTTCACGCCGCACAGCTCGCTCACCTCGCCAATGGTGAAGTAGCGCTTGGCGGGGATGGGAGGCAAGACGACCTTTTCGCTTGTCGATGTCATCGCCGGGTTGCCGTCGTGGTGGTTGCGCAATGAGGCGTCGCCGCCTGGGTCCTTGAAGTCTGCTATTTCTACTTATTCGTTCACGCCCGCCATTTTGCCATCGCCGCGGGCATACCGGCGCGGGCGTACCGGCGCGGGCATACAACCTCAACGCATCAACGCGGGAAGCTCGCCTCGGCGCCGCTCTCGACGAGCGCCTTCAGCTTCTGGCTCGCATGGAACGTCACCACGCGACGCGCCGCGATGGGAATCGCCTCGCCCGTCTTCGGGTTACGGCCGGGTCGTTGCGGCTTGTCGCGCAACTGAAAATTGCCGAAGCCGGACAGCTTCACGCTGTCGCCGCTTTCAAGCGCGTCGCGAATCACTTCGAAGAAGGCTTCGACCATGTCTTTCGCTTCGCGCTTGTTGAGACCGACGTTGTCGAACAGCAGCTCAGCGAGTTCGGCTTTCGTCAGCGTGGGCGTGTCGTTCGTGGCGCTTGCCGACGAGGCAGGAATGTCGCGAATCATGGCGCTACGCTGTGCCGCAAGAAGGGCTTCGAAATCACTCGAGTTCATTTCGTTCATCTATCTATGAAATGGCGCACTGCCGGTTGCGGGGTTGACTTGCTGCCCCGCAAACCGGAAGCCGATGTCGGTACGTGAAGAGCCGAGGAGCTTATCCGCGCAACCGGGCGCCATACACTCGAGCCAGGCGATCCACCAGGGACTTGATGGCCGTATCGACCGTTTCGTCCTGAAGGGTTCCGCCAGTATCTTGCAGGGTCACCCGGAAGGCAAGGCTTTTCTCGTCCGTGCCAAGTCCGGAAGTATTTGATTTTGCACGAAATTCATCGAAAAGCGCAACCCTCTGCACAATCCGGCAAGGCTCGTCTTGCATGCCCTTCTGGAACTCGTCGAGCAGCGCTTGCACCTCGATCTTTTGATCGACAACAAGAGCGATGTCACGGCGGACCGGCGGAAATTTCGAGACTTCGCCAGGCGTTGGCAGCTCGCGCGCCATCAGTGCGTCGGCCTCGACCTCGAAGAGCATCGGTGCGTGCGGCAGGTCGTACTTCTGCATCCAGCGCGGATGCAACTCGCCAATCCAGCCCACCGCACGGCCATCGATTTCGATGCGCGCGCTACGGCCCGGGTGCAGCGCGGGGTGTTCTGCCTTCACGAAACGTGGCGTCTTCGCGGCGCCAAGCGCTGCGAACAGCGCTTCGAGATCGCCCTTCACGTCGAAGAAGTCCACGCCGCGCGCTTGCGCGCCCCACTGCTCTTCGAGCGCGGGACCGTAGGCCAGCGCGCCAATCATCTTCGGTTGTGCGAAGCCTTCCACCGTCATCTCGCTCGCCTTGATCGACGGATCGTGCAGGAACACGCGGCCCGACTCGAACACGCGCACGCGGTCGGCGCGGCGGTTGAGGTTGTGGCGCAGCACGTTGATGAGGCTGCCGAACAGCGTCGTGCGCATGACCGAGAACTGGCTCGCGATCGGGTTCAGCAGCTTCACGGGATTCGCGTTGCCCGCGAAGTCCTGTTCCCATTCGGCATCGACGAAGCTGAAGTTGATCGTCTCGGCGTAGTCGCGCGCGGCGAGCGCGTGACGAATGGCGTGGATCGAGCGGCGCGTCTCATTGGTCGCGTGCATTTCGCTGCGCGCCACCGGCGGCAACGCCGGAATCTTTTCGAAGCCGTAGATACGCGCGACTTCTTCGATCAGGTCTTCTTCGATCTCGATGTCGAAACGGTACGGCGGCGGCGTGACGCTAAAGCTCTCGTCGCCCGCATTGTCAACGCTACGCGTGAACGTGAGGCCGAGGCGCGTGAAAATCTGCGCGATCTCGTCGGCGCCGATCTTCACGCCGATGATGCGGTTCGCGCGCGCCACACGCATCTTCACCGCTTCGCGCTTGGGCACGTTCACGGTTTGATCGTCGATCGGGCCGGCTGCGCCGCCGCAGATATCGAGGATCAGCTGCGTGATGCGCTCGATGTGCTCGACGGTCGTCGACCAGTCCACGCCGCGCTCGAAGCGATGACCTGCATCGGTCGAGAAATTGTAGCGGCGCGAGCGGCCCCGAATGCTGTCCGGCCACCAGAATGCGGCTTCGAGATAGATGTTCGCGGTGTCGAGCGTGACGGCCGTGCTGTCGCCGCCCATGATGCCCGCGAGACTTTCGATCTCGCGGTCGTCGGCGATCACGCCCACGGTTTCATCGACTTCGACGGTGTTGCCGTTGAGCAGCTTGAGCGTCTCGCCCTTCTTGCCCCAGCGCACGTCCATCGAACCGTGGATCTTGTCGAGATCGAACACGTGCGACGGGCGGCCGAGTTCGAGCATGACGTAGTTCGAAATATCGACGAGCGCCGAGATGCTGCGCTGGCCCGAACGCTCGAGGCGCTCGACCATCCACATCGGCGTCTTGGCGTGCGCGTTGACGCCGCGGATCACGCGGCCCGAGAAGCGGCCGCACAGGTCCGGCGCCGAGATCTTCACGGGCAGCTTTTCATCGAGCTTCACTTCGACCTTCGGATACACGGGCGCCTGCAGCGGCGCGCCGGTGATCGCGGCCGTTTCGCGCGCGATGCCGTACACCGAAAGGCAATCGGCCTTGTTCGGCGTGAGTTTGATTTCGAAGATGGTGTCGTCGAGATTCAGCGCTTCGCGGATGTCCTGACCGATCGGCGTATCTTCCGGCAGGATCATCAGACCGCTGTGGTCTTCCGAGAGCTTCAGTTCGCGCGCCGAGCACAGCATGCCCTGGCTTTCCACGCCACGCAGCTTCGAGAGCTTGATCGCGAAAGGCTTGCCGCCTTCTTCGGCGGGCGGCAGCTCGGCGCCCACGAGCGCCACGGGCACCTTGATGCCGGGCGCGACGTTGGGCGCGCCGCACACGATCTGCAGCGTCGCGCCGGTGCCGGCATCGACCTGCGTGACGTTGAGCTTGTCCGCGTCCGGGTGCTTCACGACTTCGAGCACGCGGCCCACGACGATCTTCGTGGTGGGCGGCGCCGCCGGGCTCAGGCCTTCGACTTCGAGGCCGGCCATGGTGAGCGCGTGGGCCAGTTCATCGGTCGTGAGCTTCGGATCGACAAAGCTTCTCAGCCAGGATTCGGGGAATAGCATTTGGTTTTACGTTCCAGACAGATTGTGACCGTCGCGTAGGCGGGTTCTCGCGCACCTTATTCAGGTGCTGCGTCCGCCTCGCGCGCTGCAAGCGAATGCGTCGCTTCGCTTAGGCGAACTGACGCAAAAAGCGCAGATCGCCTTCGAAGAACAGGCGCAGGTCCTGCACGCCATAACGCAGCATCGTCAGGCGTTCGAGGCCGCTGCCGAACGCAAAGCCGATATAGCGCTCCGGGTCGAGGCCCATGTTGCGGATCACGGTCGGATGCACCTGGCCCGAGCCTGAGATCTCGAGCCACTTGCCGGCGTTCTTGCCTTGCTCGAACATCATGTCGATTTCGGCCGACGGCTCCGTGAACGGGAAGTACGACGGACGGAAGCGCACCTGAATGTCGTCACGTTCGAAGAACTTCTTGAGGAAGTCGGTGTAGACACCCTTCAGGTCTGCGAAGCTGATGTTCTCTTCGATCCACAGGCCTTCGACCTGGTTGAACATCGGCGAGTGCGTGGCGTCGCTGTCCACGCGATAGGTGCGGCCCGGCACGATCACCTTGATGGGCGGCGTGTGCGTGCGCGCATAGCGCACCTGCATCGGACTCGTGTGCGTGCGCAACAAAAGCTGACGGCCATCGGCGTCCTTGCCGTCCACGTAGAACGTGTCCTGCATGGAGCGCGCCGGATGGTTTTCCGGGCTGTTGAGCGAGGTGAAGTTGTACCAGTCGGTTTCGATCTCGGGACCGTCGGCCACGTCGAAACCGATCGAGCCGAAAATGCGCTCGACGCGTTCCCACGTCTGCATCACGGGGTGCAGGCTGCCCGTACCCGTGCCGCGCCCCGGCAGCGTGACGTCGATCGCCTCGGCGGCGAGACGCTGGTTCAGGAGCGCGTCCGCGAGCGCCTGGCGGCGCGCGCCCAGCGCAGCTTCCACTTGCTGCTTGACGGCGTTGATGCGCGCGCCTTCGGTCTTGCGCGTTTCCGCGTCGAGCTTGCCGAGGCCCTTGAGCAGTTCGGTCAGCGCGCCGGACTTGCCGAGAAAGCGGGCCTTTTCGTTTTCAAGCGTGTTGACGTCGGGGGCGCCAGCGAACGCGCTTTGCGCGTCGGCGACAATCTGGTCCAGATCCATTGATCCCATCTTTTCAGCGTCAGAGTTTGAGACTTGGAGCCTCTCCGCGCTCACGGCACGCCATCATGATGCCTGGCAATGGCGACGCGAAGACACTCCATGAAACGGCGCAAGAAGCGTAATTACCAACAAAAACGGGGCTCGGTGAGGAGCCCCGTTTTTGTTGCAGCATCACCGAGACTACCGGAATGTCTGCTGCAACGAACCTGCGCAATACCTGCTATCAGGCAGCGACGGCGGCCTTCACCTGCTTGACGATCGCAGCAAATGCAGCCTTGTCGAACACAGCCATGTCAGCCAGAACCTTGCGGTCGAGTTCGATCGAAGCCTTCTTCAGGCCGTTGATGAACACGCTGTAGGTCATGTCGTGCTGACGCACCGCCGCGTTGATACGCGTGATCCACAGTGCGCGGAACACACGCTTCTTGTTGCGGCGATCGCGGTAGGCATACTGGCCTGCGCGCATGACCGCCTGCTTGGCGATGCGATAGACGTTATTGCGACGGCCGCGGTAACCCTTGGCCAGGTTGATGATCTTCTTGTGGCGGGCCCGTGCGGTAACCCCACGTTTGACTCGAGGCATGTTTCGCTCCTATGAGTTATCGGTTGAGGATTACGCGAACGGCAGCATTGCGCGCACGGAGTTCAGATCGGAATCGTGAACGGCCGTTGCACCACGCAGATGACGCTTGTTCTTGGTGGTCTTCTTGGTCAGGATGTGACGCTTGAAGGCTTGACCGCGCTTGACGGTACCGCCCGGACGAACCACGAAGCGCTTTGCAGCGCTCTTCTTGGTCTTCATCTTCGGCATGACAGACAACTCCATTATTTGATGGACATGGGTGTGCGGTTGGCGCGGTGTTCGCACACCTCGCCGGGACTCCGCCCTTCGAAACCCACTCCACTTGTTTTGGCGACTGGCTGGCTTTTGAAAAACAAGCTCGCCGCCGCTTTCAGGAAGAACGCCCGTTTGCCGCACTTCACGTGCAGCGTGCGGGCGCCGTTCCGGAACCTGCTTGCCGCCTTCTGCGCACCACGGCGCCGAAGACGTCATTGAAAACTGCTTTTGACCGCCGCGCAGACTGCGCCGCGCGGCACGCCAATTACTTCTTCTTCTTGGGCGAGAGCACCATGATCATCTGGCGCCCTTCCATCTTCGGCATCTGCTCGACCTGACCGACTTCGTCGAGGTCGGTGCGCAGGCGTTCGAGCATGCGCATGCCGATTTCCTGGTGGGCCATTTCGCGGCCCCGGAAACGCAACGTGATCTTCGTCTTGTCGCCTTCATCGAGGAAGCGGATGAGATTGCGCAGCTTGACGTTGTAATCGCCGTCGTCGGTACCCGGGCGGAACTTGACTTCCTTGACCTGGATGACCTTTTGCTTGAGCTTGGCCTCGTGCTGCTTCTTCGATTCCTGGTACTTGAACTTGCCGTAGTCCATCAAGCGGCATACGGGAGGCACCGCCTGAGGAGCAATTTCAACCAGATCGACGTCCTGCTGTTCCGACATGCGGAACGCATCGGCCAGCTTTACGATGCCGAGCGGCTCGTTCTCGATTCCGACGAGACGCACCTCGGGTGCAGTGATTTCACCGTTGATGCGATGCGACTTATCCGTAGCGATGTTACGTTTCCTCTAAAAATTAAAAAAACGAGCCGCGCTGCCACAGTGGCTTACTTGAACGTCTTGACGTCTTCCGCAAGACGCGCAGTAAAGGCATCGACGGGCATGACACCCAGATCGACACCGCCACGGGCACGCACGGCTACCGTTTGTGCTTCACGCTCCTTGTCGCCGACGACAAGCAGGTAAGGAACCTTCTCAAGCGTGTGCTCGCGTATTTTATAGCTAATTTTCTCGTTGCGCAAATCGGCCACCACTCTAACCCCTTGTTTTTGCAACGATTGGGCCAGATTCGCGGCATATTCGGCCTGACTTTCCGCGATATTCATCACAACCGCCTGCACCGGAGCGAGCCACGGCGGCATCGCGCCGGCATGGTGCTCGATCAGAATCCCGAGGAAACGCTCCATCGAACCGAGGATGGCGCGGTGCAGCATGATGGGGCGGCGGCGGCTGTTGTCCTCGGCCACGTACTCGGCGCCAAGGCGCTCCGGCAGGACCATGTCGAGCTGCAGCGTGCCGCACTGCCACGAGCGACCGAGCGCGTCCTTGATGTGGTACTCGACCTTCGGACCGTAGAACGCGCCCTCGCCCGGCAGCTCTTCCCACTGCAGGCCGCAGGCCGTGAGCGCCTCGCGCAGGCCCTGTTCGGCGCGATCCCACGTTTCATCCGTCCCCGCGCGCGAATCCGGGCGCAGCGAGAGCTTGATGTCGATGTGATCGAACCCGAAATCCTTGTAGATGCTCATCGCCAGCGTGTTGAAGGCGATCGACTCGCTGATGATCTGGTCTTCCGTACAGAAGATGTGCGCATCGTCCTGGACGAAGCCGCGCACGCGCATGAGACCGTGCAGCGCGCCCGACGCCTCGTTGCGGTGGCACGAGCCGAACTCCGCGTAACGCAGGGGCAGATCGCGATACGAGCGCAGGCCGTGGTTGAACACCTGGACGTGGCCCGGGCAGTTCATCGGCTTGATCGCGTAGTCGCGCTTTTCCGACTCCGTCGTGAACATATTTTCACGATAGTTCTGCCAGTGACCCGACGCTTCCCAGAGCGAGCGGTCCATGATCATCGGCGTCTTGATTTCGTCGTAGCCGGCCAGGCGCAGGCGGCCGCGCATGTACTGTTCGACCTGCTGCCAGAGCGTCCAGCCCTTCGGGTGCCAGAACACCATGCCCGGCGACTCGTCCTGCATGTGGAACAGGTCGAGCTGCTTGCCGAGCTTGCGGTGGTCGCGCTTTTCGGCCTCTTCGAGCATGTGGAGGTACTGGTCCTGGTCTTCCTTCTTCGTCCAGGCCGTGCCGTAGATGCGCTGCAGCTGCTCGTTCTTCGAGTCGCCGCGCCAGTAGGCGCCCGCGACCTTCATGAGCTTGAAGACCTTGAGCTTGCCCGTGGACGGCACGTGCGGGCCGCGGCACAGGTCCGTGAAGCCGCCGTGCGAGTACAGCTTGATGTCCTGGTCGCCCGGAATCGATTCGATGATCTCGGCCTTGTACTTCTCGCCGATGCTCTTGAAGTAGTCCACGGCCTCGCCGCGCGTGACGACGCGGCGCGACACCGGCTCATCCTTCTTCGAGAGCTCCTGCATGCGCTTTTCGATCTTTTCGAGATCTTCGGGCGTGAAGGGACGGTTGTACGCGAAGTCGTAGTAAAAGCCGTTGTCGATGACCGGCCCGATCGTGACCTGCGCTTCCGGATAAAGCTCCTTCACCGCGTAGGCGAGCAAGTGCGCCGTCGAGTGACGGATGATGTCGAGGCCGTCGCCGTCCTTGTCGGTGACGATGGCGAGCGATGCGTCACGATCGATCAGCGTCGACGTATCGACCAGTTCGCCGTCGAGCTTGCCGCCGAGCGCCGCCTTCGCGAGACCGGGGCCAATCGAAGCCGCCACTTCGGCGACCGTGACGGGATGATCGTACTGTCGAACCGAACCGTCGGGTAGACGTATCGCAACCATGTTTTTCTCCAGAAGTGCCGCGCAGGCACATCGTATTGTTCGTGGGAACAGACTGCGGAAAACTTCACAGCGAAAAAAAAGCGGCCCCGCTTTCGAGGGGCCGCATTCACTTTTCAAACCTGACTGCAGAGGCGAAAGAGGTCCTCGACTAGCGTCGCTCCGAAGTAGTTTCGGTAAACGTTCGCGGTGTCATAACCGTACTCGCCTTATGGCGCTTCCTTTGCAGGCACAGCGCGCTTTGTGCATTTACTGCCTTGAGCCCCCGGTAAACCCAAGGACTCGATTTCGTTGGTAGGCTCGATTGGACTCGAACCAACGACCCCCACCATGTCAAGGTGGTGCTCTAACCAGCTGAGCTACGAGCCTGAAGAAGAGAGATTATATGAAGCAGCCGCAGACTTGGCAAGTATTTTTTGCAGCGCGGCAATCTTTGCCCGCCACGCCTGGCCGCCTCAACCCCGGCGCGACGCCCGCTGCACCCCGCCCACCTCGCCCAGCAGCGCGCAGGCGCGCTGGATCTGCGCCGAATTCGACACTTCCACGGTGAACTGCATGTACGCTGCATTGCGGCGCGACTGCGTCTTCACGCCGATCACGTTCATCTTCTCGCGTGCGAACACTTCGGAGATGTCGCGCAGCAAACCCTGGCGGTCGGTGGCCTCGATCGAGATATCGACCGGGTAGACCGACTGGCCGCGCCCGCCCATCACGTCGGCGGACCACGTGGTGTGCAGCACGCGCTCGGGCGCGCGGTTGGCCATGCGCAGGAAGGTCGGGCAGTCGCTGCGATGGATCGACATGCCCTTGCCGCGCGTAACGAAACCGCTGATCGCGTCGGGCGGCGCGGGCCGGCAACAGCGCGCGAGCTGCGTAAGGAGCGCGTCCACGCCCACCACCAGCACGCCCGACGACCCGCCATGCGCGACGTTCGTGCCGCTCGCGCGCTTGGTGAGCTGCTCGGGCGTCTCCTCTTCGGGTTCGGCCGTGGGCGCGTCGTGCAGCGCGTGCTCGACGTTGCGCAGGCTGAACTCTTCCTTGCCGACCACGCTGAAGAGGTCGTCGGGCGACTTGAAGCCCAGCTTGGCGGCGAGCTGATCGAGACTGACCGACGTGCGGCCCTCGCGCTGCAGCGTCTTTTCCACCATCGCGCGGCCGTTGGCGATGTTTTCCTCCGCCTCGATCGCGTTGAACCACGCGCGGACCTTCTGGCGCGCACGCGGGCTTTGCAGATAACCGAGCTGCGGATTGAGCCAGTCGCGCGACGGGCCGCCCTCTTTCACCGAGACGATTTCGACCGTCTGGCCGTTGCGAAGCTGGGTGTTGAGCGGCACCATCGCGCCGTCCGCGCGCGCGCCGCGGCAGCGATGGCCCAGTTCGCTGTGCAGGTGATAGGCGAAGTCGAGCGGCGTTGCGCCCTGCGGCAGCGCGATCACGCGCGCCTGGGGCGTGAGGACGTAGATGTGGTCGTCGTCGAGCGTGGCCTGGCGCAGCTGCTCCCACGACTGGCGCCCATCCGACACATCGTCCTTCCAGGCGAGCAGCTGGCGCAGCCACGCGATCTTCTCGTCGTAGCTGCTGCTCGCGCTGAACTGGCCGCCGTAGCCCTTCGCACCGGCTTCCTTGTAGCGCCAGTGCGCGGCCACGCCGTATTCGGCGAACTGATGCATCTCCTGCGTGCGGATCTGCACTTCGAACGCACGGCCGTCGTCGCCGATCACGACCGTGTGCAGCGACCGATAACCGTTGGGCTTGGGCCGCGAGATGTAGTCGTCGAATTCCCTCGGCACCGGTTGCCAGAGGTTGTGCACGATGCCAAGCACCGTGTAGCAATCCTTGATGTCGGGCACGATCACGCGGAACGCGCGCACGTCGTAAAGCTCGGAGAAGTCGATCTCCTTGCCGCGCATCTTCTTCCAGATGCTGTAGATGTGCTTGGGCCGCCCGCTCACCTCGGCCTGGATATGGGCCGCGGCAAGCTCGCTCTGCAGCCGCGCGATCGCCTCGGACACGTAGCTCTCGCGCTCCACGCGCTTTTCGTCGAGCAACTTGGCGATACGCTTGTAGGTATCGGGCTCCTGGAAGCGGAACGCGAGGTCTTCGAGTTCCCACTTCAGTTGCCAGATGCCGAGACGGTTGGCGAGCGGCGCGTAGATCTCGAGCGTCTCGTGCGCGATCCCGGGCGCCGGCGTGATCTTCGCCGCCGCGTAAAAGCGCAGCGACTGCAGGCGCGACGCGAGCCGGATCAACACGACGCGGATGTCCTGCGCGAACGCCAGCAGCATCTTGCGCAGCGACTCGACCTGCGCGCGCCGCGCCGCCTGGGCGTCGCGACTTTCGCGGCCCGCTTCGGGCACGGCATGCTGCGCCGCGCGCAGGCTCACGGTGCCGAGCCGCAACAGCTTGCGCACGTCGAACACGAGCTTCGCGACTTCCGCGCCGAAACGCGCTTCGAGCGCGCCTTCCGGATCGTCGAGGTGCGGCGCGAGATTGAAGAGCGCCGCGGCGAGCACCGCAGGCGGATCGACGTTGAGCCGGCTCACGATGAATGCCGTGCCCTGCGCATGCTCGACGAGCGGCTCGCCCGTGGAAAGACGTGCGTCACCGGCGTGCTCGCGCACGAACGCGAGCGCGTCGTCGAGCGACGGCAGCGCGCCAGAATCGGCGGAAACCGCGGGGGCGGGAGGAACGGTGTCGCTACTCATGAGGCGATGCCCGCCGGCTTGCCGGACGGGCGACAACGAAAAGGATCAAACCAGCTGCGCTCAATCGCGCTGCGCAGCCACCACGACGATCTCGACGAGGCATTCCGGATTTGCGAGCTTCGCTTCGACCGTCGCACGCGGCGGCGTCGCGCCTTGCGCGACCCACTTGTCCCACTCGGCGTTCATGCCGGGGAAATCCTTCATGTCGGCGATATAGATCTGCACCGAGAGAAGCAGCGACTTGTCGCTGTTCGCCTCACCCAGCAGGCGGTCGATGTGGCCGAGCACTTCGCGCATCTGGCCGGCGATGTCCTGCTTGGTCTCTTCCGCGATCTGGCCAGCCAGGTAGACGGTGCCATTGTGGATGGCGGTTTCCGAAAGACGTGGACCAACGTGGTGACGAATGACTGCCATGAAAATTCCTGTTGAGAAGTGAAGAACGGTCAACTTCCAGGCCGGCACGATCCAGCGCGCATCGGCGCGCGCAGGAATATGCCGGCGAATCTCATATTATGACGCGCGAAGGGCCTCGCCGTCGAAGAAACGGCGCGCGATCGCGATCTGGTCGGGCGCGAGGAACGCCGGCGCATGCCCTACGCCCTCGATTTCGACGCTCGATACATGGCGCCCGGTCGCGACCATCTTCGCGACCGTTTCGCGCGAAAGCAGGTCCGAAAGCGCGCCGCGCACGACGAGCACAGGCCCTTCGAACGCAGCGAGCGAGCGCCACAGAAACTTCTCGCCCTCCTCGTTCTGCTCGGGCGTGGTCGACTTGAAGGGTTCCGCAATGCGCGGGTCGTACCGGTAGCGCCACGTGCCTTCGACTTCATGCAGCAACGGCGTGTTGATCTCGCGCCATTGCCCGGCGCTCAGCGGGCCGAACGAGGCCGCGAGCAGCGCCGCATTGTCGATGCCTTCCTGGAGCGTAGCGAAAGACCCGCCTTGCCCGACGTACTCGCCGATGCGCGCGAGCGACGCGGGTTCGATTTGCGGCCCGATGTCGTTGAGCAGCATGCGGCCAATGGGCGCGCCCGGCAGCCCCGCGAGCGCCATACCGATCAGGCCGCCCATCGACGTACCGAACCAGTCCACCTTCTCCACGCCCGTGCGCGCGATCAACGTGACCATGTCCGCCACGTACTGCGCGACGCCGTAGCCGCGCGGGTCGAGCAGCCACGATGACAGCCCGCGCCCGGCCACGTCCGGGCACACGACGCGATACTGGTCGGCCATCGCGGCGGCGAAGCGGTCGAAGTCGCGCCCCGAGCGCGTGAGTCCATGCACGCACACGAGCACGCGCGGGTTGGCGGGGTCGCCCCACTCGGTGTACGCGATGCGGTGCAGGCCCGCGGGACTGAGACACTGGACGTACTGCTGGCGCGGCACTGCGGTCGATTCGGTCATCGCGAAATCCTCGCTCGAAGGCGCATCAAGGCTTTCGGCCGATTGTAAACGGCTTTGCCGCCCGGCATCGCCGGTCAAGCCGCACGCAAACCGTACGCAAAAGCGAAACGGGCGAGACCGGAGTCTCGCCCGCCGCCAATCATGCTTACGCTACGACGTTCAGCCCACGGCGCTCACGTCGAGCGGCGCGCCGGTCTTCGCCTTGATCTCGTCGACCGTCACGCCCGGTGCGAGTTCGGTCACCTTCAGACCTGCGTCGCTCACTTCCATCACGCCGAGGTCGGTGATGATGATGTCGACCACCCCCACGCCCGTCAGCGGCAGCGTGCAGGCTTCGAGGATCTTGTGCTGGTCGCCCTTCGCCACGTGCTCCATCAGCACGACCACGCGGCCGACGCCCGCCACCAGGTCCATCGCGCCGCCCATGCCCTTGATCATCTTGCCAGGGATCATCCAGTTGGCCAGGTCGCCCTTCTCGCTCACCTGCATCGCGCCGAGGATCGCCAGGTTGATGTGGCCGCCGCGAATCATCGCGAACGAGTCCGCGGAAGAGAAAATCGACGAACCCGCCAGCGTCGTCACGGTCTGCTTGCCGGCGTTGATCATGTCGGCGTCCACTTCGTCCTCGGTCGGGAACGGGCCGATGCCGAGCAGGCCGTTTTCCGACTGCAGCCACACTTCCATGCCCGCGGGCACGTGGTTGGCCACGAGCGTGGGCAGCCCGATGCCGAGGTTCACGTAGAAGCCGTCCTGCAGTTCCTTCGCCGCGCGCGCGGCCATTTCATCACGATTCCATGCCATGGTCGGTCTCCTTCCTCAGTTGCCCGCGGCTGCGCGCACGGTGCGTTGTTCGATGCGCTTTTCCGGGTGCGCGTTGAGCACGATGCGCTGCACGAAGATGCCCGGCGTATGAACGGCGTCCGGATCGAGTGCGCCGTTCTCGACGATCTCCTCCACTTCCACCACGGTGACCTTGCCCGCCATCGCGCACATCGGGTTGAAGTTGCGCGCCGTGCGGCGGAAGACCAGGTTGCCCGACTTGTCGGCCTTCCACGCCTTCACGAGCGCGACATCCGCGGTGAGCGAATGCTCGAGCACGTAGTGCTTGTCGCCGAACTGGCGCGTTTCCTTGCCTTCGGCGATCAGCGTGCCGAAGCCGGTATTCGTGAAGAACGCCGGAATGCCGGCGCCGCCCGCGCGCAGCTTTTCAGCCAGCGTGCCTTGCGGCGTGAATTCGAGTTCGAGTTCGCCCGACAGATACTGGCGCTCGAATTCCTTGTTCTCGCCCACGTACGACGAGATCATTTTCTTGATCTGGCGCGTCTCCAGCAGCAGGCCGAGGCCGAAGCCGTCCACGCCCGCGTTGTTGCTGATGCAGGTGATGCCCTTCACGCCCGTATCGCGCAGTGCCGCGATCAGGGCTTCGGGAATGCCGCACAGCCCAAAGCCGCCGACCGCGAATGTCTGGCCGTCCTTGACGATGCCCTCGAGCGCGGCAGCCGCGCTTTTATAGACCTTGTTCATCAGTGTGTCCCTTCCTCGAATGGAAATCCGCCAATCCGGTTTGTCGCGCGGACGTCTAGCGCGTCCGGATGTTCAATTCTAGTCATGCCCCGGCGGCGTTGCCGTGAAGCGGGCAGCCCGGCCGGGCCGCGCGCACGGGCCCAAACGAGCCGCGCGAGCGTGGAAAACTGCCCCTCCGATGGGTGCAAAGCGTACGCTGGCCCCCTGTTACGGCACAATACGCAAAACTACATAAAGCAATACCCGCACCGTCAGCCATGGCCGCTCCCACCCAACCCGTCGAACGCTCCGCTCTCGACTACCAGACCGCGTTCCATCTTGCGCCCATCGGCCTCGTGCTCGCGCGCGAGCGCACCATCGTCGATTGCAACGACCAGGTCGCCGCCATCTTCGGCTGCGCACGCGAGGCGCTGATCGGCCAGTCGTTCCAGCTGCTCTACCCTTCGGCGGACGAATTCGAGCGCATTGGCGCACGCATCCCGCCGATCATGACGGCGCAAGGCAGTTACGCCGACGACCGCATCATGAAGCGCGCCAACGGCGAGCTCTTCTGGTGTCACGTCACGGGGCGCTCGCTCGATCGCGCCGAGCCGCACGCGGCGGGCGTCTGGACGTTTGAAGACCTGAGCGCGACGCGGCGCGTGGCCATCGAACTCACGCCGCGCGAACGCGAGATCGCCGCGCAGCTCGTTACCGGCAAGACCAGCAAGCAGATCGGGCGAATTCTCGAGATCAGCCCGCGCACCGTGGATGTCTATCGCGCGCGCCTCATGCGCAAGTACGACACCGGGAACGCCACCGAGCTGCTGCAGCGGCTGCTCGGCCAGTAAGGGCGCGCCGCCGGGCGGCGCGCGACATATGGGCGCTCAGCCTACCCGGTCGGACTTGACGAGACCCGCATGCTCGATGGTGGCGCGCAGCATGTCGGGAATCGGCACCGATTTGCCCGCCGCGTAGTCGATCCACACGCAGCGCGCGTTCCCGCGTGCGTAGAGCGTGTCCGGCTCGTCGGCGCGGCGCAGTTCGAAACCAGTGTCGAAGCTGCTGCGGCCCGGCTGGCCGACCGTCATCGTGCAGACGATGTCGCCGGGGTAATGCAGCTGCTTGAGGAATTCCATCGAAGCATTGACGATCACGGGGCCCTGTCCGTCGCCGCTCTCCGCGGCCACGCCCAGATGCTCGAACCAGGAAATCCGCACCTGCTCCATGTAGCGGAAATAGACCGTGTTGTTCACATGGCCGAACGCGTCCATGTCGCCCCAACGGATCGGCATGGTCATTTCAAATACGGGGTGGTAGTCACTCATTGCACTTCAACTTCGTGTTGTTGCGAAAAAACGGAATGCCGGCCGGCGGCCGGACTCGCCTGGGTTCAGGTGAGCCCGAAGCCGTCGTCGGCGGTAATGATCGAACCGTTGATGAACGACGACTCGTCGGCGGCGAGCAGCAGCAGCAGGCCGTCCAGGTCCTCGGGTTTGCCGACGCGGTGGCGCGGCAGCATCGAAACGAGCTTTTGCCCCTGCTCGGTCGACCAGTGGTGGTGGTTGATCTCCGTGTCGATGTAGCCTGGGCAGATCGCGTTCACGTTGATGCCGTGGCGGCCCCATTCGAGCGCCATCGCCTTCGTCATATGGACGACCGCGGCCTTGCTGATCGCGTACAGGCCGATTTGCGGCAGCACGCGCAGACCCGCCACCGAAGCGATATTGATGATGCGGTACGCCGGCTTCGGGCCGCCGCCGTTGCCGCGCATGATCATGCGTTTGGCCACTTCCTGGGCCACGAAAAAGGCGCCGCGCGTGTTGGTGTCGAACACGTATTCGAAGTCGGCGGGCGTGACGTCCGCGAGCTTTTGCGTCGTGGAGACGCCCGAGTTGTTGACGAGGATGTCGATGGTCCCCGCCTCGGTTTCCGCGTGCGCGACCGCCGAGCGAATGCTCTGGTAGTCGGTCACGTCGAGCGAAACGACGTGCGCGGCGCCCCCGCTCGCCTCGATTTCGGCGCGCAGCTCCTTGAGCCGCTCCACACGGCGGCTTGCCAGCACGACTTTTGCGCCCGCCTGCGAGAGCACCTGGGCGAAGCGCTTGCCGAGCCCGCTGGAGGCCCCCGTGATCATCGCGACCTTGCCTTCCAGATTGATCGAACGGCCCATTTCCGGTTCCTGTTCAGAGGTGAATAAGCGCCAGAACGCAGCGGGGTCGGCCCGCCAAATCTGACGCCGCAGAATAGAACGGTCGTGCTAATGTTAGCCTGTTGGGTTGCGGCACGGGGAACGTTACCCGACAATACGAACCCGAAAAAAGCATTCTAATGGCAAGAGGAGCATTGATGACCCCCGCAAGTCTTTTAGAGCAATACGGCCCACGCGAGTCGATGGAATACGACGTGGTGATCGTCGGCGGCGGCCCCGCCGGGCTGTCTGCCGCGATCCGCCTGAAGCAGCTGGCCGCGGAGAAAGGCGCTGAAATCGGCGTTTGCGTGCTGGAGAAAGGCTCGGAAATCGGGGCGCATATCCTCTCGGGCGCGGTCATGGATCCGCGTGCCTTGAACGAGCTGATGCCGGACTGGAAAGAGCAAGGCGCACCGCTGAACGTGCCCGTGACTGAGGACAAGTTCCTTTTTCTTTCCGAAACGGGGGCTAAATCTGTGCCGAACTGGGCACTGCCCGACAACTTCAAGAACCACGGCAACTACGTCATCAGCCTCGCGAACGTCACGCGCTGGCTGGGCCAGCAGGCCGAGGCGCTGGGCGTGGAAATCTTCCCGGGCTTTCCGGCCGCCGAAGTGCTCTACAACGACGATGGGTCGGTCAAGGGCGTCGCCACCGGCAACATGGGTGTCGGCAAGGACGGCGAGCCTACCGAGAACTTCCAGCTCGGCATGGAGCTGCACGCGAAGTACACGCTGTTCTGCGAAGGCTGCCGCGGGCATCTGGGCCGCCAGCTGAACGAGAAGTTCAAGCTCGGCAAGGATTCGGATCCGCAGGTCTACGGCATCGGCATCAAGGAACTGTGGGAGATCGATCCGGCCAGGCACAAGCCGGGGCTCGTGATCCACACCGCGGGCTGGCCGCTGGAGTCCGACACCTACGGCGGCTCGTTCCTGTACCACATCGACAACAACCAGGTGATGGTGGGATTTGTCGTGGGTCTGGCGTACCAGAACCCGTATCTCTCGCCGTTCGAGGAATTCCAGCGCTACAAGACGCATCCGGAAATCCGCAAGTATCTGGA
>NZ_JAFA01000073.1 GCF_000519185.1 Paraburkholderia nodosa DSM 21604
TTCGCGGTCAGAACCGTCGTGATCGCTGCCGTCAGCGTGGTCTTGCCGTGGTCAACGTGACCGATCGTGCCCACGTTCACGTGCGGCTTGGTCCGTTCGAATTTACCTTTTGCCATGTTTCTCTTCTTTCAAAAAAGTGATGAATCGGTGACTGTGCTACGCGGACCCAGCCCATGCCGGGTCCGCTGCGTGCTCAAGTGAGCGCCGATGCTTACTTCGCCTTCGCGCTGATGATCGCGTCGGCCACGTTACGCGGTGCTTCTGCGTAGTGCTTGAATTCCATCGTGTACGTTGCACGACCCTGCGTCAGCGAGCGCAGCGACGTCGAGTAGCCGAACATTTCCGACAGCGGCACTTCGGCGCGAACGATCTTGCCGCCGCCAACCATGTCTTCCATGCCCTGGACGATACCGCGACGGCCCGACAGGTCGCCCATCACGTTGCCCATGTAGTCTTCCGGCGTTTCGACTTCCACAGCCATCATCGGTTCGAGGATGACCGGCTGCGCCTTGCGCATGGCTTCCTTGAACGCCATCGAACCGGCCATGCGGAACGCATTTTCGTTCGAGTCAACGTCGTGGTACGAACCGAACGTCAGGTGAACCTTCACGTCGACGACCGGGAAGCCCGCCAGCACGCCAGCCTTCAGCGTGTCCTGGATACCCTTGTCGACCGCGGGGATGTATTCGCGCGGAATCACACCACCCTTGATCTCGTCCAGGAACTCGTAGCCCTTGCCCTGCTCGTTCGGCTCGAGCGTAATGACCGCGTGACCGTACTGGCCGCGACCACCCGACTGCTTGACGAACTTGCCGTCCACGTCCTTCGCGATCGCGCGGATCGTTTCGCGGTACGCAACCTGCGGCTTGCCGACGGTTGCTTCCACGCCGAATTCGCGCTTCATGCGGTCGACCAGAATTTCGAGGTGGAGCTCGCCCATGCCCGAAATGATGGTCTGGCCCGATTCCTCGTCCGTCTGGACGCGGAACGACGGATCTTCCTGCGCCAGGCGGTTCAGGGCGATGCCCATCTTTTCCTGGTCAGGCTTGGTCTTCGGCTCGACGGCCTGCGAAATCACCGGCTCCGGGAACACCATGCGTTCCAGGATGATCGGGTTTTGCGGGTCGCACAGCGTGTCACCCGTGGTCGCTTCCTTCAGGCCGACAGCAGCAGCGATGTCACCTGCGCGAACTTCCTTGATTTCTTCACGGTTGTTCGCGTGCATCTGCAGAATACGGCCGAGGCGTTCCTTCTTGCCCTTGGTCGAGTTCAGCACGGTGTCGCCCGAGTTGACGATGCCCGAGTACGCGCGGAAGAAGATCAGCTGACCAACGAACGGGTCGGTCATGATCTTGAACGCGAGTGCCGAGAACTTCTCGTCGTCGGCTGCACGGCGCTCTACCGTTTCGCCGTTTTCGAGTTCGCCCTTGACCGGGGGGATGTCCACCGGCGACGGCAGGAAGTCGATCACGGCGTCGAGCATGCGCTGCACGCCCTTGTTCTTGAACGCGGTGCCGCACAGCATCGGCTGGATTTCGCACGCGATCGTACGGTCGCGCAGTGCCTTGACGACTTCGGCTTCGGAAAGCTCTTCGCCGCCGAGGTACTTTTCCATCAGCTCTTCGCTGGCTTCAGCTGCCGACTCGATCATCTTTTCGCGCCACTCGTTGCACGTGTCAACGAGTTCTGCGGGGATGTCGACGTAGTCGAACTTCGTGCCTTGCGAGGCCTCATCCCAAATGATCGCCTTCATCTTGATCAGGTCGACCACGCCAGTGAACGTGTCTTCAGCGCCGATCGGCACCACGACCGGAACCGGGTTCGCTTTCAGACGCGTCTTCAGCTGGTCGTAGACCTTGAAGAAGTTCGCGCCGGTACGGTCCATCTTGTTGACGAACGCGAGACGGGGAACCTTGTACTTGTTCGCCTGACGCCACACCGTTTCCGACTGCGGCTGCACGCCGCCCACAGCGCAGTAGACCATGCACGCGCCGTCGAGCACGCGCATCGAGCGCTCGACTTCAATCGTGAAGTCGACGTGGCCCGGGGTGTCGATGATGTTGATGCGGTGCTCGGGGTAGTTGCCGCCCATGCCCTTCCAGAACGCGGTCGTAGCAGCGGACGTGATCGTGATGCCACGCTCCTGCTCCTGCTCCATCCAGTCCATGGTCGCGGCGCCGTCGTGAACTTCACCAATCTTGTGGTTCACGCCGGTGTAAAACAGAATGCGCTCGGTCGTCGTCGTCTTGCCGGCGTCGATGTGAGCGCTAATACCGATGTTACGGTAGCGCTCGATAGGAGTCTTGCGAGCCACTTTGATCCTCTATCAGGAGGTGCGCGCCGGATCGATCCCGACCGGGTTGATCCCAACGCGCCTGAACACAAACGGGCGAGGCGCTCGATAAGCGCACCCGCCCGGAATTTTTTCCGTTTTTTGAGCAAACCCCGGTAGGGGCTTTCTCTTAGAAGCGGAAGTGCGAGAACGCCTTGTTCGCTTCTGCCATCCGGTGAACTTCGTCGCGCTTCTTCATCGCGCCGCCACGGCCTTCGGCCGCTTCGGAGAGTTCACCTGCCAGACGCAGGGCCATCGACTTCTCGCTGCGCTTCTTCGCGGCTTCACGCAGCCAACGCATCGCCAATGCCATACGACGCGAGGGGCGCACTTCGACCGGAACCTGATAGTTCGCACCACCAACGCGGCGGCTCTTCACTTCCACCACCGGCTTCACGTTGTTGAGCGCGACAGTGAACACTTCCAGCGGGTCCTTGCCACCCTTGGTCTGGATCTGTTCGAAAGCGCCGTACACGATACGCTCGGCAACCGACTTCTTGCCGGAGAGCATCAGCACGTTCATGAACTTGGCTACATCAACATTGCCGAACTTCGGATCCGGCAACACTTCCCGCTTGGGGACTTCGCGACGACGCGGCATGTTTCTTCCTTTAACTTTTCAGTTGAAGCGCAGGTTGAATCCGTTGCGCTCCGCGGCCACCAACTAACCCGATTCATCCATTACGACTTACCAGCCTGGTCGGGTGACCACTTACTCGACAGCACCGGCCAATCCGGCACCTGTCGCTCTTATCGCCGGCACCCGAAAGCGCAGACGACGCTTGACTCTTACTTCGCAGCCTTCGCGCGCTTTGCGCCGTACTTCGAACGAGCCTGCTTACGATCCTTGACGCCCTGGGTATCCAGCGAGCCACGAACCATGTGGTAACGCACACCCGGCAAGTCCTTCACACGGCCGCCGCGGATCAGCACGACCGAGTGTTCCTGCAGGTTGTGGCCTTCACCACCGATATACGAAATGACTTCGAAGCCGTTCGTCAGGCGCACCTTGGCGACCTTACGGAGTGCCGAGTTCGGCTTCTTCGGCGTCGTCGTGTACACACGGGTGCACACGCCGCGACGCTGCGGGCAGTCCTGCAGGGCCGGCGACTTGCTTTTCGCAGTTTCCGAAGCGCGGCCTTTGCGAACCAGTTGATTGATGGTTGGCATTGTTTATTCCTGAAATTGAACAAAATCGACGCATTTATTTCCGGGCAAAGCGGAAAACCATGCATCTAAACTCCTACGAGAACTCCGGAATTGGCTACTCGACGTTAGTTTTCGTCAAATCAATTGACGAGCACGGACATCCCAAAGACCGGAACCCAGCATGATATTCCGAAAAGGCCAAGCGAGTCAATGGCTTGCAACATTTCGGACGACGGAAGAAGTGACAGCGCCGTGACATCCGGCGGCGTCCGGAATACCCGGAAGGGAAACGCCGCGCCCTATTCGTCGCCGACGACCTCGACGAGCTCCTCGCCAAAGCGCTCGAGCTTGCGCGCCCCGATGCCCGGGATGTCACGCAGCTTGTCCACCGATTCCGGGCCGTTGCGCGCGATTTCCGCCAGCGTGGCGTCGTGGAAGATGACATAGGCCGGCACGCCCTCGCTCTTCGCGGTTTCGGTGCGCCACAGGCGCAGGCGCTCCCAGCGCGAGCGCTGGCGCGGGCTCATGCCAAGGGTCGGATCGGCGCGCTCACTCGTGCGGCTCGACGACGTGCGCGTACGCGTGGGCTTCACGTAACGGCGCATCGTGACATTCTGCCCGCCCTTGAGCACCGGCTTGCTCGCCTCGGTGAGCACGAGCGAGCCGTAGCCGTCGTGGTCGACGGTGAGATAGCCGAACGCCACCAATTGCCGGAAGATCGCGCGCCATTCCGGTTCCGAAAGCGCGGAGCCGATGCCGAAGGTGGAGATTTTCTCGTGCCCGCGCTGCAGGATCTTCTCGTTGCGATTGCCGCGCAGGATGTCGATCAGGTGGCCGGCGCCGAAATTGAACCCGCTCGCGCGCTGCGCGCGGAACACGCATGAGAGTGCCATTTGCGCCTCGCGCGTGGCGTCCCACGTGGCGGGCGGCTCGAGGCAGGTATCGCAGTTGCCGCACGGCTTGCTCTCTTCGCCGAAGTAGGCGAGCAGGCGCACGCGCCGGCACGTGGCCGCTTCGCACAGGCCGAGCAGTGCGTCGAGCTTGCCCGTCTGCACACGCTTGTGCTGCTCGTCGGCTTCGGACTCGTCGATCATCTTGCGCTGCTGCACCACGTCGCCGAGACCGTAGGCCATCCACGCGTTGGCCGCCAGCCCGTCGCGCCCCGCGCGGCCGGTTTCCTGGTAGTAGCCTTCCACGCTCTTGGGCAAATCCAGATGCGCGACGAAGCGCACGTCCGGCTTGTCGATGCCCATGCCGAATGCGATGGTGGCGCACATGACCACACCCTCTTCGCGCTGGAACATTTCCTGGTGCTTCTGGCGCACCTCGAATTCCATGCCGGCGTGGTACGGCAGCGCGCGCAACCCCTGCCCTTTCAACCACTCGGCCGTTTCCTCGACCTTGCGGCGCGAGAGGCAATACACGACGCCGGCATCCGTGGTGCCGTCGGCGCGCGTATGCTCCGCGCGGATGAAGTCGAGCAACTGCGAGCGCGCATTATCCTTTTCGACGATGCGGTAGCGGATGTTCGGGCGGTCGAAGCTCGAGACGAACACTCGGGCGTCGTCGAGCGCGAGACGGTGTGCGATCTCGTCGCGCGTGATGGCGTCGGCCGTTGCCGTGAGCGCGATGCGCGGCACGTTCGGAAAGCGCTCGTGCAGCACCGAGAGCTGGATATATTCGGGCCGGAAGTCGTGGCCCCATTGCGAGACGCAGTGCGCTTCGTCGATCGCAAAGAGGCCGATGCGCGTGCGCTCGAGCAGGTCGAGAAAACGCGCCGTCATGAGGCGCTCGGGCGCGACGTAAAGCAGGTCGAGATCGCCTTCGCGCAGCGCCCGCTCGGTAGCCGCCGCTTCGGCGCCGCTCAGCGTCGAATTCAGATAAGCGGCGCGCACGCCCACTTCTGTGAGCGCGGCCACCTGGTCCTGCATGAGCGCGATGAGCGGCGACACGACGATGCCGGCACCGAGCCCGGCTTCGTGCCGCACGAGCGCGGGAATCTGGTAGCAGAGCGATTTGCCGCCGCCGGTCGGCATGAGCACCAGCGAATCGCCGCCCCCTGCGACGTGCTCGACGATTTCGGCTTGCTGCCCTCTAAACACGGGATAGCCGAAGACTTCGTTGAGGATTTCGAGGGAACGGGACATGAAGGCGGTGAGCGTGCGGAGCAAAGGCGGTGGGCAGGATTTTACCAACCCGGACGCGCCTTAACCGCCACTACCGTGAAGATTGGCCATTCGGCCAGGAGAAACCGCTGAAGTCGCGCGCGCAGATCGCGAACGCGCACAACCAGGGTGAAGCGGGTTCGTCAGGCAACGAGCCGCCGGCGCGCGATCCGAAACGCACCGACGATCGTCACGACGGCCACGACCGCGGCGGCGATCGCGAATACGCTCGCCCCGAAGAGCACGACGTTGGCGCCGACGAACATCAGCGAGCCGACCGTAAGCAGCGCGGCGCCGCCCTTGACCCGGCCCGCCAGCAGCATGATGAAACCGATGATCAGGAATGCCCACATCACGAGGAAGGTCGCAAAGAAGTTCGCTGCGGACTGATTGCTGACGTGATGCAGTAGCTGCGAAAAGCTGGCGACACACGCCACCAGATTCAGGATGAGACCGACCCCGACCACCCACATGATTACCGCCTCCAGATTCAGATAAATGCCGCCAGTGTCGTACGAAAAGACCCACACAGGCGGACTTGGCGCGCTACGTTAGCACGCCTCACCGATGTGCGCAGCGAGCGGGCCGGCACTGCGGCACGAGGCCGCAGGTTCAAGCGGAAAACGCGAGCGCCAAATAAAAAAGCCGCCCGGTGAAAACCAGGCGGCTTTTGAGAGGGCATGTGAGCCCGAGGCGAAAGGCGGCTTGCGCCGCCCCGCGCTTACTCGTCCGTCGTATGCGGCTGTTGCGGCTGCTCGGCGGCCGGGGTTTCCGGCGTACCGAACTCGAACGCTTCTTCCGCTGCGATCTGGTCGAAACGCTCGCGATCCGACGATTCCTTCGCACGGCGCGCCTTGTGGAAGGCGAGACCCGTACCAGCCGGAATCAGACGACCGACGATCACGTTTTCCTTCAGGCCACGCAGATCGTCGCGCTTGCCCATGATCGCCGCTTCGGTCAGCACGCGCGTCGTTTCCTGGAACGATGCCGCCGAGATGAACGAATCGGTCGAGAGCGATGCCTTCGTAATACCGAGCAGCACGTTCTCGTACGTTGCCGGGCGCTTGTCCTCGGCGTTCATCTTGTCGTTTTCGTCCAGCATGTCCGAACGCTCGACCTGCTCGCCCGGGATGAAGCGCGTATCACCGTTGTCGGTGATCTGCACACGACGCAGCATCTGACGCACGATCACTTCGATGTGCTTGTCGTTGATCTTCACGCCCTGCAGACGGTACACGTCCTGCACTTCGTCCACGATGTAACGCGACAGCGCTTCGATACCCTGCAGACGCAGGATGTCGTGCGGATCGGCCGGGCCGTCCACGATCATTTCGCCCTTGTTGACGACCTGACCGTCGTGGACCAGCACCTGCTTTTCCTTCGCGATCAGGAACTCGTGCTGATTGCCTTCGAGGTCCGTGATAACGAGACGCTGCTTGCCCTTCGTGTCCTTACCGAACGACGTCGTACCCGTGACTTCCGCCAGGATACCTGCGTCCTTCGGCGAACGTGCTTCGAACAGTTCCGCCACACGCGGCAGACCACCGGTAATGTCACGCGTCTTCTGGGCTTCGGTCGGGATACGTGCGAGCACTTCACCGACCTGCACCTGCTGACCGTCCTTCACGGTGATCAGTGCGCCGACCTGGAAGCCGATCTGCACCGAATGCTCCGTGCCCGGGATCTTCACTTCGTCGCCGTTCGCGTCGAGCAGCTTGACCTGCGGACGCACGCTCTTCGCGGCTTGCGAGCCGCGGCGCTTCACGTCGATCACGACGAGGGTCGACAGACCCGTGACGTCGTCGATCTGCTTGGCCACGGTCACGCCTTCCTCGACGTTCTCGAACTTCACCGTACCGCCGTACTCGGTGATGATCGGACGCGTGAGCGGATCCCACGTTGCGAGCTGCGTGCCGGCCTTGATCGCCGCGCCATCGAGCTGCAGCAGCGTCGCGCCGTACGGCACCTTGTGACGCTCGCGCTCGCGGCCGTGATCGTCGGCGATGATGGCTTCGCCCGAACGCGAGATGACGACTTGCTCGCCCTTCGCATTCGTGACGTAACGCATCGTCGCCGTGAAGCGCACGGTACCGTTCGACTTGGCTTCCACCGACGAGGCCACTGCCGCACGCGACGCCGCACCACCGATGTGGAACGTACGCATCGTGAGCTGCGTGCCCGGTTCGCCGATCGACTGTGCCGCGATCACGCCGACGGCTTCGCCGACGTTCACACGCGAGCCGCGGCCGAGGTCGCGGCCATAGCACGAGGCGCACAGGCCGTAGCGCGTTTCGCAGGTGAGCGGCGTGCGCACGCGCACTTCGTCGATGCCGAGGCTTTCGATCGTTTCGACCGCATCTTCGTCGAGCAGGTCGCCCGAAGCGTAGATCGTTTCCTGGGTTTCCGGATTGACGACGTCTGCCACCGCCACACGGCCGAGAATACGGTCGCGCAGCGCTTCGACGACTTCACCGCCTTCCACGAGGGCCTTCATCGCCACGCCATTCGACGTGCCGCAATCTTCCTCGACGACCACGAGATCCTGCGTCACGTCGACGAGACGACGCGTCAGGTAACCCGAGTTCGCGGTCTTCAGTGCCGTATCAGCCAGACCCTTACGTGCACCGTGGGTCGAGATGAAGTACTGCAACACGTTCAGACCTTCGCGGAAGTTCGCGGTAATCGGCGTTTCGATAATCGAGCCGTCCGGCTTCGCCATCAGGCCGCGCATACCCGCCAGCTGGCGAATCTGCGTGGCGGAACCCCGCGCGCCCGAGTCGGCCATCATGTAGATCGAGTTGAACGATTCCTGACGCGTTTCCTTGCCGTCGCGGTCGATCACCGGTTCCGTCGCGAGCTGCTCCATCATCGCCTTGCCGACCGCTTCCGACGTATTCGACCAGATGTCGACCACGTTGTTGTAGCGTTCCTGCGCGGTGACGAGACCCGACATGTACTGACGGTCGTACTCCTTCACCTTCTTCGCGGCTTCGCCGACGATGGTTTCCTTCTGCGGCGGCACGAGCATGTCGTCCACGCAGATCGAAATACCGGCGCGCGTTGCGAGGCGGAAGCCCGACTGCATCAGCTGGTCAGCGAAGATCACCGTTTCGCGCAGACCGCACTTGCGGAACGCGGTGTTGATCAGACGCGAGATTTCCTTCTTCTTCAGCGGCTTGTTCAGCACCGAGAACGGCAGACCCGGCGGCAGAATTTCCGACAGGATCGAACGGCCAACGGTCGTTGCGTACAGCGAGATCTTCGGCACGAACGCCGGTGCGCCTTCCGACTTGTCCTCGTTGTGGACCATTTCGGTAATACGCACGTTGACGCGCGAAGCCAGCTCGACTTCCTTGTTCTCGTACGCGCGGAGCACTTCCGACACGCCCGTGAACGTCATGCCTTCGCCCTTGCCGTTGATCGCTTCACGCGTGGCGTAGTACAGGCCCAGCACGATATCCTGCGACGGCACGATCGACGGATCGCCGTTGGCCGGGAACAGGACGTTGTTCGACGCGAGCATGAGCGTACGCGCTTCCATCTGCGCTTCGAGCGACAGCGGAACGTGAACAGCCATCTGGTCACCGTCGAAGTCGGCGTTGAACGCCGCGCAAACGAGCGGGTGCAGCTGGATTGCCTTACCTTCGATCAGCACCGGCTCGAAAGCCTGAATGCCAAGACGGTGCAGCGTAGGCGCACGGTTGAGCATGACCGGGTGTTCGCGGATCACCTCTTCGAGGATGTCCCACACCACCGGCGTCTGGTTCTCGACTTCCTTCTTCGCAGCCTTGATGGTCGTGGCAACGCCCATCGTTTCCAGCTTGTTGAAGATGAACGGCTTGAACAGTTCGAGCGCCATCAGCTTCGGCAGACCGCACTGGTGCAGCTTGAGCGTCGGACCCACCACGATGACCGAACGGCCCGAGTAGTCCACGCGCTTACCCAGCAGGTTCTGACGGAAACGACCGCCCTTACCCTTGATCATGTCGGCGAGCGACTTCAGCGGACGCTTGTTCGCGCCCGTCATCGCCTTGCCGCGACGACCGTTGTCGAGCAGCGAGTCAACCGCTTCCTGGAGCATCCGCTTTTCGTTGCGGACGATGATCTCCGGCGCCTTCAGCTCGAGCAGACGCTTCAGACGGTTGTTACGGTTGATCACGCGGCGATACAGGTCGTTCAGGTCCGAAGTCGCGAAACGGCCACCGTCCAGCGGCACCAGCGGACGCAGTTCGGGCGGCAGCACCGGCAGCACTTCGAGCACCATCCATTCGGGCTTGATGCCCGAACGCTGGAAGGCCTCGAGCACCTTCAGGCGCTTCGCGTACTTCTTGATCTTCGCTTCCGAGCCGGTGTTCTTCAGCTCGGTGCGCAGCGTTTCGACCTGTTCGTCGATGTTGATCGCGCGCAGCAGCTCGCGCACGCCTTCCGCGCCCATCTCGGCACGGAATTCGTCGCCGTATTCCTCGACCTTGTTGTAGTAATCCTCTTCGGTCATGATCTGACGCGCCTTCAGCGGCGTCATGCCCGGTTCGATCACCACGTATGCCTCGAAGTACAGCACGCGTTCGATGTCGCGCAGCGTCATGTCGAGCACCATGCCCAGACGCGACGGCAGCGACTTCAGGAACCAGATGTGAGCGACCGGCGAGGCCAGCTCGATGTGGCCCATGCGTTCGCGACGCACCTTGGCGAGCGTGACTTCAACGCCGCACTTCTCGCAGATCACGCCACGGTGCTTCAGGCGCTTGTACTTGCCGCACAGGCACTCGTAGTCCTTGATCGGCCCGAAGATCTTCGCGCAGAACAGACCATCCCGTTCCGGCTTGAAGGTACGGTAGTTGATAGTCTCCGGCTTCTTCACTTCGCCGAACGACCACGAGCGGATCTTGTCCGGCGAGGCCAGACCGATCTTGATCGCGTCAAAAACTTCTTCTTGTTGGACTTGCTTGAATAGATCGAGCAGAGCTTTCATTGCCTTCTCTCCGTAGTCCGATTAGTTGCGGTCGAGGTCGATGTCGATGCCGAGCGAGCGGATTTCCTTCACCAGCACATTGAAGGATTCCGGCATGCCCGCGTCGATCACGTGGTCGCCCTTGACGAGGTTCTCATACACCTTCGTCCGGCCCGTCACGTCATCGGACTTCACCGTCAACATTTCCTGCAGCACATACGAAGCGCCATACGCTTCGAGCGCCCACACTTCCATTTCACCGAAACGCTGACCACCGAATTGCGCCTTACCACCCAGCGGCTGCTGCGTGACGAGCGAGTACGGACCCGTCGAACGCGCGTGCATCTTGTCGTCGACAAGGTGGTGCAGCTTCAGGTAGTGCATGTAGCCCACAGTGACCGTACGCTCGAACATCTCGCCCGTGCGGCCGTCGTACAGACGCACCTGGTTCTTCGACGGCGTCATGCCGAGGTTATGAGCGACGTCGTCCGGGAACGCCAGATCGAGCATCTTGCCCATTTCCTCTTCGGTCGCACCGTCGAACACCGGCGTAGCGAACGGCACGCCTTCGCGCAGGTTCCTCGCGAGTTCGAAGATTTCGTCGTCGCTGAAGCTGTCGAGGTCTTCCTTGTGGCCCGATTCGTTGTAGATCTTCGTGAGGAATCCACGCAGTTCTGCAACCTTCGTCTGACGCTGCAGCATTTCGCCGATACGCCAGCCCAGACCCTTCGCGGCCCAACCGAGGTGCACTTCGAGAACCTGACCCACGTTCATCCGTGACGGCACGCCGAGCGGGTTCAGCACGACGTCGGCCGGACGGCCGTCGGCCATGTACGGCATGTCTTCGATCGGAACGATCTTCGACACCACGCCCTTGTTACCGTGACGGCCTGCCATCTTGTCGCCAGGCTGCAGACGGCGCTTCACCGCGAGGTACACCTTCACCATCTTCAGCACGCCCGGCGGCAGTTCGTCGCCTTGCGTGAGCTTCTTGCGCTTCTCTTCGAAGGCCAGATCGAACTGGTGACGCTTCTCTTCGATCGAGTTCTTGATCGCTTCGAGCTGCGCCGCTGCTTCTTCGTCCGCGAGGCGGATGTCGAACCAGTGGTAGTGATCCAGATCTTCGAGGTACGCGCGCTCGATCTTCGTGCCCTTCGCGAGCTTCTTCGGACCGCCGTTCGCGACCTTGCCTTCGAGCATGCGTGCGAGACGCTGGAACGCGTCGCCTTCCACGATGCGCAGCTGGTCGTTCAGGTCGAGGCGATAGCGCTTCAGTTCATCGTCGATGATCTGCTGTGCGCGCTTGTCGCGCTGGATGCCTTCACGCGTGAACACCTGCACGTCGATGACCGTGCCGCTCATGCCCGAGGGCACGCGCAGCGACGTATCCTTCACGTCCGAAGCCTTCTCGCCGAAGATCGCGCGCAGCAGCTTTTCTTCCGGCGTGAGCTGGGTTTCGCCCTTCGGCGTGACCTTGCCCACGAGCACGTCGCCCGCTTCGACTTCCGCGCCGATGTACACGATGCCCGACTCGTCGAGACGGCCAAGCTGCACTTCCGCGAGGTTCGAAATGTCGCGCGTGATTTCTTCCGGTCCGAGCTTCGTGTCGCGTGCAACGACGTTCAGTTCTTCGATGTGGATCGACGTGTAACGGTCGTCCGCAACCACCTTCTCCGAGATCAGGATCGAGTCTTCGAAGTTGTAGCCGTTCCACGGCATGAACGCGATCAGCATGTTCTGGCCGAGCGCGAGCTCGCCCAGATCGGTCGATGCGCCGTCAGCCAGCACGTCGCCGCGCGCAACCTTGTCGCCCATCTTCACGATCGGACGCTGGTTGATGTTCGTGTTCTGGTTCGAACGCGTGTACTTGATGAGGTTGTAGATGTCCACGCCGACTTCACCGGCGACAGCTTCATCATCGTTCACGCGAATCACGATACGGCCTGCGTCGACGTAGTCAACCACGCCGCCACGCAGCGCCTGAACCGTCGTACCCGAGTCGACCGCAACGGTGCGCTCGATACCCGTACCGACGACCGGCTTTTCCGGACGCAGGCAAGGCACGGCCTGACGCTGCATGTTCGAACCCATCAGTGCACGGTTCGCGTCGTCGTGCTCGAGGAACGGAATCAGCGAGGCTGCAACCGAGACGATCTGCGACGGCGCCACGTCCATGTACTGGATGCGGTCCGGCGTGACCATCAGCGTTTCGCCCGCTTCACGCGACGAAACGAGTTCGTCGGTCAGCGTGCCGTCTTCAGCCACCGCCGCGTTCGCCTGAGCGATCACGTAACGGCCTTCTTCGATCGCCGACAGGTAGTCGATCTGGTCGGTCACCTTGCTGTCCACGACCTTGCGGTACGGCGTTTCGAGGAAGCCGTATTCGTTCAGGTGCGCATACAGCGCGAGCGAGTTGATCAGACCAATGTTCGGACCTTCCGGCGTCTCGATCGGACACACGCGGCCATAGTGGGTCGGGTGCACGTCGCGGACTTCGAAGCCAGCGCGCTCGCGCGTCAGACCGCCCGGGCCAAGTGCCGACACGCGGCGCTTGTGGGTGATTTCCGACAGCGGGTTGGTCTGGTCCATGAACTGCGACAGCTGCGACGAACCGAAGAACTCGCGAATCGCCGACGAAATCGGCTTCGAGTTGATCAGGTCGTGCGGCATCAGGTTTTCGCTTTCGGCCTGGCCGAGGCGCTCCTTCACTGCACGTTCGACGCGCACGAGACCCGCGCGGAACTGGTTTTCCGCGAGTTCGCCCACGCAACGCACGCGACGGTTGCCGAGGTGGTCGATGTCGTCCACTTCGCCCTTGCCGTTGCGCAGCTCGACGAGGATCTTGATGGTCGCGAGGATGTCGTCGTCCTGCAGCGTCATCGGGCCGACGATTTCGTCACGGCCCACGCGGCGGTTGAACTTCATACGACCCACCTTCGAGAGGTCGTACGCTTCTTCGCTGTAGAACAGGCGGTTGAACAGCGCCTCGACCGCTTCTTCGGTCGGCGGTTCGCCCGGACGCATCATGCGGTAGATCGCGATGCGCGCGGCCATACGGTCGGCGGTTTCGTCGATACGCAGCGTCGACGAGATGTACGGACCCTGGTCCAGATCGTTCGTGTAGAGCGTCTGGATGTCCTTGATCTTCGCTTCGCGCAGCTTCTCGAGCACGCTTTCGGTGATCTCGTCGTTCGCGTTCGCGATCACTTCGCCCGTGTCGCCGTCGACGACGTTCTTCGCGAGCACGCGGCCGAGCAGATAATCTTCGGGGACCGAAATGTACGTCGTCTTCGCGGTTTCGAGGTCGCGAATGTGCTTCGCGTTGATCCGCTTGTCCTTCTGGACAATGACCTTGCCTTCGCGATCGCTGATGTCGAAGCGCGCGACTTCACCGCGCAGACGCTCCGGCACGAACTCCATCTGCGCGCCTTCCGGCATCAGCGTGAAGTTGTCGAACACGAAGAAGTTCGCGAGGATCTGTTCCGGCGTGAGGCCGATCGCCTTCAGCAGGATCGTGACCGGCATCTTGCGGCGACGGTCGACGCGGAAGTACAGCACGTCCTTCGGGTCGAACTCGAAGTCGAGCCACGAACCGCGGTAAGGAATGATACGGGCCGAGAAGAGCAGCTTGCCCGAGCTGTGCGTCTTGCCCTTGTCGTGTTCGAAGAACACGCCAGGCGAGCGGTGCAGCTGCGAGACGATGACACGCTCGGTGCCGTTGATGACGAACGAACCAGTCGGCGTCATGAGCGGAATTTCGCCCATGTACACTTCCTGCTCCTTCACTTCCTTGACGACCGGCTTGCTCGGCGATTCCTTGTCGAGCAGGACGAGACGGACCTTGGCGCGCAGCGCCGAGCAGTACGTCAAGCCGCGTTGCTGGCATTCCTTGATGTTGAATGCCGGCGACGACAGCATGTAGCTGACGAACTCTAGACGAGCAAAGCCGTTATGGGAAACAATAGGAAAAACGGACGAAAACGCTGCCTGCAGACCTTCCGGTTTGCGTTGCGCGGTCGCCGTTTCTGCTTGCAGGAATGTGCTGAATGATTCAAGCTGGGTAGCCAGCAGGAAAGGAACCTGGTGAACGATGGGGCGTTTCGCGAAACTCTTGCGAATACGCTTCTTCTCGGTGAAGGAATAGTGCATACGATCTCCGAATCACGGCGGGTAGGACGACCCGAGTGTTCACCGACTGAGACCCGATGGCTTCGCGAGCCCTGGAAGCTTGGTGGTTGGCCTCTACCAACCGCTGGCTGACGGCAACGGATTTCGGCTTGTCATAACGTGCCCGCTGCCCGACCAAACTTGCCTTCTGCAGTCGCTTCAGAAGACAAAGAGAAGCGTCGTGCGCCCTGATGGTGCCCTTGAGGCCTTCACCCGGCGAAAGACGTTTTTCTTTGGCTTCTGGGTCCCGCATCCTGCCTCCGACTTCAAAAAAATCGAACACAAAAACGCAGAACCCACAAAGCACAAAAAGGCCGGCGGTGTAAAAACCGCCAGCCTTCGCACAGCGCGCTGAAACTTACTTGATTTCAGCCTTCGCGCCGGCATCTTCCAGCTTCTTCTTCGCTTCTTCAGCAGCAGCCTTGGGCACCGCTTCCTTCACGGGCTTCGGTGCGCCGTCAACCAGGTCCTTCGCTTCCTTCAGGCCGAGACCCGTCAGTTCACGAACGGCCTTAATGACCGAAACCTTGTTTGCGCCTGCTTCGAGCAGGTTGACCGTGAATTCGGTCTGCTCTTCAGCAGCAGCAGCAGCGCCGCCGCCTGCCGGGCCAGCGACTGCCACAGCAGCTGCCGACACGCCAAACTTCTCTTCGAAAGCCTTGACCAGTTCGTTCAGTTCGAGAACCGACATCGAGCCAACGGCTTCGAGGATGTCTTCTTTTGCGATTGCCATTTGAAATTACTCCAGATTTGAATTCGGAAACAGCTAGCGATCTTTCTCGCTTGCCTGTGTTCGTTCGCTTGCCTGAAATCAGGCAGCTTCTGCTTGCTTCTTTTCCGCCAGCGCGGCCAGAGCGCGCGCCATACCGGAAACAGGAGCCTGCATAACGAACAGCAGCTTCGAGAGCAGTTCTTCGCGGCTCGGGATGCTGGCCAGCGCTTGCACGCCCGCCTTGTCCATCACCTTGCCTTCGTAGGAACCAGCCTTGATGACCAACTTGTCATTGCCCTTTGCGAAGTCATTGACGACCTTCGCAGCAGCAATTGCATCTTCCGAGATGCCGTAGATCAGGGGGCCAGTCATCTGCTCTGCCAGCGGAGCAAACGGGGTACCTTCGACAGCGCGACGCGCCAGCGTGTTCTTCAACACGCGGAGGTACACCTGCTGCTCACGCGCTTTCGCGCGCAGCTTGGTCAGATCGCCAACCGCGATTCCACGATACTCGGCCAGCACCATGGTCTGAGCCGTCGCGACTTGCGCGGAGACTTCAGCCACGACGGCCTGCTTACCTTCTTTGTTCAGTGGCACGGTTAACCTCCAGATTCGACACACTTTGCTTTCGCTACATGTGCCGCGTTCAACAACGGCGACCGACCAGTCCGGAGTAAATCAGCTTGCATCGTCAGGCGTTGCCGCCCGCATCCGCTCACATCAGCACTTCAAAACCTTTTCGGGTTCGCCATCTGCGTTGGCTTTGCATTAAGGAAGCACCCGACTGCTGCACTTCCGCCAACGGTCTTTGACAACCGGTTGCACGGCGCTTGCTGCCGCTGCACAACCGCCCAAAGCCCTTTATATCCGCGCTGCCGCCCTTACGGACCTCAGCGCGGCGAAACTATTACGCTGCGAGCGACGTCTGGTCGACGCGAACGCCAACGCCCATCGTGCTCGAGACAGCGATCTTGCGCAGGTACACGCCCTTGCTCGTTGCCGGCTTCGCCTTGGTCAGCGCTTCGAGGAGCGCGTCCAGGTTGCTGCGCAGCGCGGTCGGCTCGAACGATGCACGGCCGATGGTCGCGTGGATGATACCGGCCTTGTCGACACGGAATTGCACCTGACCAGCCTTCGCGTTCTTGACCGCGGTCGCCACGTCCGGCGTCACGGTGCCGACCTTCGGGTTCGGCATGAGGCCGCGCGGGCCGAGGATCTGACCGAGCGTACCGACGACGCGCATCGTATCCGGCGAAGCGATCACGATGTCGAAGTTCAGGTTGCCGCCCTTGATCTGCTCGGCGAGGTCTTCCATACCGACGATCTCTGCGCCTGCTGCCTTGGCTTGTTCAGCCTTTTCACCTTGCGCGAACACTGCAACGCGGACCGACTTGCCGGTACCAGCGGGCAGAACGACCGAGCCGCGAACGACCTGGTCCGACTTCTTCGCATCGATGCCGAGTTGCACTGCAACGTCGATCGACTCGTCGAACTTCGCCGTGGCGCATTCCTTCACGAGCGACAGTGCGTCGCCGATCGGGTACTGCTTTTGGCGGTCGATCTTGGCAGCCAGTGCCTTTTGACGCTTCGAAACCTTAGCCATTTACACACCCTCCACGATGATGCCCATCGAGCGGGCGCTACCAGCGATCGTGCGAACCGCTGCATCCATATCGGCTGCCGTGAGGTCCGGCATCTTGGTCTTGGCGATTTCCTCGGCTTGCGCGCGGGTGATCGTAGCGACCTTGTCGGTGTGCGGCTTGGCCGAACCCTTGTCGACCTTCGCTGCCTTCTTGATCAGAATCGTGGCCGGCGGCGTTTTCAGGATGAACGTGAAGCTCTTGTCCGCGAAAGCCGTGATCACGACCGGCGTCGGCAGACCCGGCTCCATCGCTTGAGTCTGCGCGTTGAACGCCTTGCAGAACTCCATGATGTTCAGGCCGCGCTGACCCAGTGCCGGGCCGACCGGCGGCGACGGATTGGCTTTACCTGCAGGAATCTGCAGCTTGATAAAGCCGATGATTTTCTTTGCCATGTTGAAAACCTCTTTGGAACGCGTGAGCGTTCTGGTGAGTGGTAGCGCGCGTTCGCCACAATCTTCGCTGTGCCAACTGCTTTGGCGACATCGACAGCCAATTGGACTACTGGCGCTCCTCTACGGCCATAACGCGGACCGTAAGCGCGGAAAAACGGATCGCACCAGAGGCGCGATCCGTAGTATTCGATTTACAGCTTTTCGACCTGGCCGAATTCGAGTTCGACCGGTGTGGCGCGACCGAAAATGGTGACGGAGACCCGGACGCGCGACTTTTCGTAGTTGACTTCTTCGACGCTGCCGTTGAAGTCCGTGAACGGACCTTCCTTCACACGGACCATCTCGCCGACTTCGAACAGGGTCTTGGGGCGCGGCTTCTCAACGCCTTCCTGCATCTGCGACATGATCTTTTCGACTTCGCGCGGCGAAATCGGGCTCGGGCGATTACGCGCCCCGCCGACGAAACCAGTCACCTTTGCCGTGTTCTTCACGAGGTGCCACGTTTCGTCCGTCATTTCCATCTCTACCAGGACATAGCCCGGGAAGAAACGACGTTCGGTCACCGATTTGTGACCACCCTTCACCTCGACCACTTCTTCAGTCGGAACGAGGATCTGGCCAAACTTGTCCTGCATGCCAGCACGTTCGATGCGCTCCTGAAGCGCACGTTGCACGCTCTTCTCCATGCCGGAGTAGGCGTGCACCACATACCAACGTTTTCCGCTCGGGGATGCCGGTGTATCGCTCATATCATTTCCAACCCAGAATCGCCGAGAAAATCACCCACTCGATGGATTTGTCGCAAACCCACAGAATGATGGCCATTGCCAGCACAAAACCGAAGACCACCAGCGTCGTTTGCGTCGCCTCTTTGCGAGTCGGCCAGACGACCTTGCGAACTTCCTTGTACGAGTCTTTGGCAAACGCGATGAAGCTCTTGCCGGGCGCCGAGAGAAGACCGACTACCACCCCCGCGATTACGCCCACTGCGAGCGCTGCACCGCGGACATACCACTCCTGGCTACCGAGCCAGTAGAACCCTACGAACCCGGCCACAACCAACAATACGCCCGCCGCAAGCATCAGCTTGTCGCTGGAAGTATTAACAGTTTCGACGGAAGGATTCGCCATAACACCTTAAAGAACAACGCGCCGAGGCGCGAGAAGTTGGCAGGGGCAGAGGGAATCGAACCCCCAACCTTCGGTTTTGGAGACCGACGCTCTGCCAGTTGAGCTATACCCCTAAACCATTTTGGGGTTGGCGGCATCGCCAACCCCGAAACCACTTAGTCGATCAACGAGACTGGCAAAAACTTACTCGATGATCTTTGCAACCACGCCGGCGCCGACGGTACGGCCACCTTCGCGGATTGCGAAGCGCAGACCTTCTTCCATCGCGATCGGAGCGATCAGCTTCACCGTGAT
>NZ_JAFA01000074.1 GCF_000519185.1 Paraburkholderia nodosa DSM 21604
GATTACGGACGATGATCAGACGGCGCAGTGCGATTGAGCCAGCCATCGGCCACATGAAGACAGATGGCAAACTCGATCGGAACTGGCTGAAGGGAACGCTTGGTGACGCGATGCACGCTGTGCTATGCGGAGCTGGTCACAACCTGCGGATGATCCTGAGGAAGCTGCGGTTTTTTTACACCATTGTTCTCATCGCCCTGTTCATCCCTGTCGATCAGAGAGCATCCGCCGGCTGACGCCGACGACGGCCAAAACGAATTGTTCAGGGGCGACGAAGTATTCCAGGATCTCCCTGCGAACGGCATCGACGAACTGCGCGTATTCCGGGGTTGCCTGGGCCTGAGCGTGCAAGGCGTCGTATGCCGCATCGTCCGCGCCGCCGCCGTGCTCGTCGATGTAGCGCGAGATCCACTGGTCCCGTTCGCGGTCATAGTCGGCCTCGGCGCGCATCGCCTGCACTGCCGTGTAGAAATCCAGTTGGGCAAACGCGGCGATCGCCGCCGTTGTTGCCTCGTCGAATGTTGTCATCCCATATCTCTTGTTGACGGTGGCACATCATCTCACGGGCCGCACCCGGGCGGGTGCCGCGAATCCGGATGGTGCAACGTACGTTGTCAGGCGAGGCTCTACTGTCGACGAAGGCGTTGTCGCGTCAATTGACCGCCCGTTGCAGCATCGAGCGAGACAGGCGCTTATGAAATGGCATGATGACGAACAAGTAGACTCGTCCAAGGAGATTGTTGATTTTAACCAACGTTGAGATCGTCACTTCCGATCCCTTCGGACTCGGTTGAATGCTTATCCAGATCCTAAAATCCAGATGCTTGTCGTTACCACCAACGACGACTTCAGTGCCCGTACTTGAAATAATCGGAAACACGTCGATTTTCCCCAGCCCGCGATCGCTAAAGTCAATACCTGCCTTTAGTCCGAACGGCGCCACGATTTCGTTACGCAAGGCCATCAGACATCGGACCATGTGTGGCGGATCGGCGAACACGGCGCGCGCTGCTTGTTCGGCGTCGACGTAGGTTCGATCTGCCTGAGCGGAATAACCATCGGCGAAATCAATGTGCGTCAATCCCGACGCACGAATTGCCGCCGTCGGCGTGGGAATCAGCAAGACTTTGTTTGTCATGAGTACCCCAGGTGAAAGTTCCAGTGTGGGAGTTCATGTCGCGTAGCGCCTGAAATGCACTGCCGCATGCTGCAAGGCACACAGACGCGCAGTCGTGCCGCGTGAGTCATAGGTCGAGGCCCGGCTCCGCGGGCCGAACGTCGTGCCTTTTGTCACACGCCTTCGACAAGAACGGCGCGATAGCGCGAGCCCTTGAACCGGTGCTGCGCGACTTCCTGATACGCCGGGCTGTCGTACCACGCACGTGCGGCCGCAGTCGACGGAAACTCCACTATCACGACGCCCTCTGGCGCTTCGCCCTCAAGAACCTGTTGAGGTCCGTAGGCCGCGAGAATCTTGACCGGATGACCTTTGAAGGTCTCGCCCACCTTGCTTTGGTAGATGTCGAGTTCACTCTGATCCTGCGTGCTTTCCTTCGTGAAGACAATATAAGTCGCCATTGCGTCGCTCCTCAGGTTGTGTGAAGGTCCGCACGATGATGCCATGAAACCGCATCGGGCCTCGATACGCAGTGTCGGTGCGGATGTCGCCCCATCACTGGGCGAGAGAACCACCCGATCCTCGCAAACAGAGGTTCGCGAGGCGATCCTGGAGGCGGCGTTCGCCACCCGACTGGCGGCATCGCCATGGCTGGTTAAACGTACAGTCTCGCAAGCCCCGGGGGGAAAGGTTAGACTGATCAATCCGATGTCTACGCGGAGCACACCATGGTCACGAGGACGGTCCGCCGTGCATTGTCTGGCTTGACTTCCGCGTTCACGCCAATGCCCAAAGCAGGGCAACGGACCGCGCGCACCTTGAAATCCGCGCAGCAACATGCCGATGAAGCCTGGAAACGCACGATGAATGGAGGCGGTATCGTCTCGCATCGGAAGATTCCAAAGCCGTAAGCTGCGGAATGTAGAAGCCGTTCGAGGCGATGAACGTCGCCGGGATGCCCGAGAGGAATGGCGCCACGTCTAGCCTTCGCGGGTTGGTCCTTTTGGAAGGCGTTGCCATGTTGCAGGAACGTTTTCTCTACTTTCCTGAGAAGGTTGCAATCGAGGACGTCGTCTCCGAACGACTTGTGACCTGGCCGACTACGGAGGCGTTCCGAGGCCTCGTTGGCGAACCGCCCGGAACCGTGCGCGGCACGGCCATTGTCTTTCATGGCAATGCGGGGCACGCAGGGCACCGGTCCTTCTACGCCTCAGCGCTCAACCGGCTGGGACTGCGCGTGATTCTCGCCGAATATCCGGGCTATGGGCCACGCGAAGGCTCGCCGAACGAAGCATGTCTGGTCGTCGATGCGCAAGAGGCCATCGGGCTTGCGCATCGTCTCTACGGCGCCCCTTTGCTGCTTATCGGGGAGTCGCTCGGAGCGGGCGTGGCCGCAGCGGCCGGCTCGCGCGAGCGCGACAAGGTCGCCGGCCTGATGCTCATTACCCCATGGGATAAGCTCGAGCACGTCGCCGCCTTCCACTACCCATGGGCGCCCGTGAAGTGGCTGATGCATGACCGATACGACAGCGTGACCCACCTGGCGGCGTTCGGCCAACCCGTTCTCGTCGTGGTGGCCGAACGCGACAGCATCGTCCCGGCGCGCTTCGGCGAAGCGCTACACAGCGCGCTGCCCGGTCCGAAACAGCTGAAGATCGTGGAGGCGGCTGAGCATAACGACTGGATTGGCCATGTCGACGATAGCTGGTGGCGGGAGGCGATCAGCTTCCTGCGCGCGCCTGACCAATAGATGAGATCCCGCTCCGTCCCGCCCGAGGGTGAACGCATCTATGTCCTCGATGCGAAGAACAGGCCTGTCGAGGTGTTCGACCGCAGCGAGTGGTCGCGCTGGATGGCAGAGAACGAATTGATCTTTCGCCGTACGTTGCTCGAAGAGTCCGGCGTGACGGTCACGACGCGCTTTCGCGGTGTGGCCGACGCGGGAGTTGGGGAACCCGCGCTGTTCGTGACGCGAATCGCCGGAATGGAAGTGTGCGACGACAACGAGAGCTATGGCGCCAGCACGCTCGAAGCGGCGCTCGCGCGGCACGAACGCATCGTTCGGAAAATCCTTCGGAGTCTGACCGGGCAGTGACCGGTGCGTAAATTCACGGCGGTCCACTGCGAACGATCCCGGGCTGGCGAGGAATCCGTTTGCGATTCGTTCCGGCGTCAACGCAAGTCGCGCTCCATTTCGACTTCCGCCCGCAGACTCTCTGTATCGCGATAAATAGAGGCTACGGCGACGACCCGTCCGTCTCGCTTGTAGCGCAGGAAACAGTCGCGTCCTGCAATATCGCCGTCAACCGAAATCTCGTCCCAGCTGTCCGCGTGCCCGAGATAGTTGATCGGGACATCGTAGTGCTGGCTCCAGAAGAATGGCACGGCGTCGAACTTCTCATGTCCGCCAATCAGGTTCATCGCCGCCGTTTGTCCCTGGCGCTGCGCGACGACCCAGTGCTCCACGCGAATCGCCGTGCCACTGTGCGGATCGGGCCAGCGAGCGATGTCGCCGGCAGCGAAGATGCCAGGCGCGCTGGTCTGCAGGCAGGCGTCGACCACCACGCCGCGGTCGATTGCGAGGCCGGCTTGCTCGGCCAGTGCCAGTCGCGGCCGCACGCCGACGCCGACCACCACCAGATCGGCCTCCAGGTTGCCGCCTGCTTTGAGCGATACCTGCTGCGTATCGATCGCGCTGGCGGTGTTCCCGAGGTGGAAGACGACGCCGTGTTCTTCATGCAACCGCTGCACAAATTCACCCATCTGGGGCCCCAGCACACGTTCCATCGGACGCTGCTCCGGCGCCACGACGTGGACTTCGAGTCCACGCGCGCGCAATGACGCCGCCACTTCCAGTCCGATGAAGCTAGCTCCGATGACAACCGCGCGCCGCGAGTTCGCTGCGCGAGCGATGATCGCGCGGCAGTCGGCCAATGTGCGAAGGGTATGCACATGCGGCAAATCCATGCCGGGGATAGGCAAGCGAACCGCTTCGGCTCCTGTGGCCAAAAGCAGGCGGTCGTAGGGGACCTTGCTCCCATCCGCCAGCTCCAATTCCTGCGCGGCGACTTGAAGACGCACGACGCCGGCGTTGAGCCGCAGATCGATGCGCTGATCTGCGTAAAAGGCATCATCTCGAAGCGGCACCCACTCCTCCGGCGCGCTGCCGGCCAGATAGTCTTTGGAGAGGTTGGGCCGGTCCACCGGCGGCGCCTCGTCGTCGCTCAGCATCGTGAGGCTGCCCGCGTAGCCGAGGCGCCGCAGACGCTCGGCAGCAGCGAAACCTGCAGCCCCTGCGCCGACGATCACGATCTTCTGTGGCGCTCCGGCCGGCGAGGTCACGGAACCCGCGGGCGGCGCTTTTTTGTGCAGTACGACAACCTTGTCGCCCCGGATCTCCGTAGACCAGCACGCCACAGGGCTGAGCGCAGGAGCCCGCAGCGCTTCCCCGGTGCGCAGGCTGAAGCACGCGTGATGCCATGGGCAACGTACCGTGTCCCCGACGATCAACCCTTCGGCGAGCGGGCCGTGGTAGTGAGTACAGGCAGCGTCGATAGCGAAGAATTCATCACCGAGCCGTGCAATCAGTACCGCGTCATCACCGACGTGTCCTGACAACAGGCCAGCTTCGCCGAGAGATTCGATCGGCACGCCTAGTGCCAGATCGGGACCGCTTTCGTTCGATGCCTCACCACTCATGTCGACCTCCACGGGTACGTGACCCAGCCCATGCACCACCACCGGCGTCCTGGGCAGAGGCCGCCACTTCCCATGTTAGTCCAGGTTGATCAGAACACCGCCACCGGCGGCAACCACGAACAGCACCTGGCATCGGGAGATATCAGTCCGCTTTCGGAACCCTTTCGGTCATCCGAAAGCTTCGGGATTCCGCCATTCGGCTGGCACCTGCGGTGAGGCGCGGGCCCCCGGGAAGTCCGTTCGCGGGTCGCGTGAACAGGTTGTGGCATGATTTCAAACTCTGCCTCTGCCGTTTCGTTCGTATTCCGCGCAGTGAAACAAGGTGGATCGATGATCGATGACGTCAACCACGGTTTCAGTCGCAGCCGCTCGCACTGGCATTCGCGCAGTGCGTCTCGCCGCCATGCAGCCTGCGAGACGGTTACGCGTGCTGCATGGGTCACTGTCCTGATCGCCTTGTCCGGCTGCATGGTCGGCCCGGATTACCATACGCCCGCGCCGCCCGCTACCGGCACTTACACGTCCACGCCGCTACCCGATCAAACCGCCTCGGCGCCGGGCGCATCGGGTGTCCCGCAACAGTTCGTGGCCGGCCAGGACATTCCCGCCCAGTGGTGGACGCTCTTTCATTGCGAGCCGCTCGACGCGCTGATCCGCGAAGCGCTTGCCAACAGTCCCAACGTTGCCGCGGCGCAGGCGGCGCTCAGGCAGGCCGGCGAGAATCTTCGTGCGCAAATGGGCACCACGCTCTATCCGTCCGTCGACGCGACGGCCAATGCGACGCGCGAGAAGTTCAACGGCGTCACGTTCGGCGAGCCGCAGCTCACGGAACTGCTGAACCTCTATAACGCATCGGTGAGCGTGTCGTACAACCTCGATGTGTTCGGAGGCGGAAGGCGCGAGCTCGAATCGTTGCGCTCGCAGGTCGATTACCAGGGCTTTCAGTTGCAGGCTGCGTATCTCGCGTTGTCCGCGAACATCGTGACGGCGGCCATCAAGGAAGCCTCGCTGCGCGAGCAGATCGAAGCGACCGCGCGCATCGCCGACGACGAAGACGCGCAGCTGCGCATCATGCGCCAGCAGCTCGAACTGGGCGGCGTGAGCCGCCCAGCGGTACTTGCGCAGGAAACGCTGGTGGCGCAGACGCGTGCGACATTGCCGCCGTTGCACCAGTCGCTCGACCAGACGCGTCACCAGCTCGCGGTCCTTGCGGGCAAGCCGCCGAGCGATACGGACGTGCCCGAGTTCAGGATGTCGATGTTCACGCTGCCGCAAGCGTTGCCCGTCAGCGTGCCGTCTTCGCTCGTGCGTCAGCGCCCCGACATTCTCGCCGCCGACGCCACGCTGCATCAGGCGAGCGCCCAGGTCGGCGTGGCGACGGCGAACATGTATCCGCAGCTCACGCTCTCCGCGAGTTACGGCCCGGAGGCGCTGACGCCCGCAGGCCTTCTTAAATACGCCGACATGATCTGGAGCATCGGCGCAGGCATCACGCAGCCGATCTTTCACGGCGGCCAGTTGAGCGCGCAAAAGCGCGCGGCAGAAGCGGCATTCGACGAGGCCAACGCGCAATACCGTCAAACGGTGCTGCTCGCATTCCAGAACGTCGCTGATACGTTACGGGCGCTCGAGCACGATGCAACCGGCCTGAGCGCGCAGACGCAAGCATGGCGTGCTGCCAGCGATTCGCTCGACCTGACGCGCGGCCAGTTTCGCATCGGCGGCGTCAGCTATCTGGCGCTGCTCGATGCACAGCGTCAATACCAGCAGACCGTCGTGAATCTCGCGCAGGCGCAGGCCACGCGCTATGCGGACACGGCGGCGCTGTTTCAGGCGCTCGGCGGCGGCTGGTGGAACGACACGGCGACGAGCCAGGCAGCCCAGCCCACGCCGGCTACGCCGAAATGAATCCTTGTGCAATGGCCGCCCCTGCCAGGACATGACGATGACGACGAAAAAACCGATGGCAAAGCGGATGATCATCATGCTGATCTGCGTGGGCATACTGCTCGGCGCGCTGGTCGGCTTCAATCTGTTCAGGGCGCACATGATCCGGAAGTTCATGGCGAGCAACGCCGCGCCGGCCGCCACCGTCACGGCCGCTATCGCAGGCTACCAAACATGGCAGCCGCAGCTTGCCGCAGTGGGCAGCCTGCGCGCGGTGCGCGGCGTCGATGTGACGACGGAAGTGGCTGGGCTCGTGCGCGAGATCGCGTTCAACTCGGGCCAGGAGGTGAAGGCAGGCCAGATGCTCGTGCGCCTGAACGACGATTCGGACCGCGCGCAGCTCGCGTCGCTGCAAGCAGCGGCGGACCTTGCGCAAACGGTCTACACGCGCGACAAGGCGCAGTTCGACATTCAGGCGATTGCCAGGGCGCAGCTCGATGCCGACGCCGCCGACCTCAAGAGTAAACGAGCCCAGGTCGATCAACAGGCCGCCCTCGTCGTAAAGAAGACGATTCGCGCACCGTTCGCGGGACGCGTCGGTATCACGACGGTCAACCCCGGGCAGTACCTCAATCCGGGTGACGCCATCGTCACGCTGCAGGCCATCGACCCGATCTACGCCGACTTCTTTCTGCCGCAGCAGCAGCTCGGCCAATTGCAGGTTGGCCAGACCATCGTCGTCGATACGGATGCGTTCGGCAACCGCACGTTCGACGGCAAGATCCGCTCGATCAATCCGCGCGTGGACAGCACCACGCGCAACGTCCAGATCGAGGCGACCGTCGACAATCGCGAGCGCAAGCTGCTGCCCGGCATGTATGCGAACGTGAAGATCGATGCGGGCGGCGCGCAGCGCTATCTGACCTTGCCGCAAACGGCGATCACCTATAACCCGTATGGCGCGACCGTGTTCGTCGTGAAGCCCGGCGAACAAAAGAATGCACAAGGCAAGATCATGCCCGTCGCGCAACAGGTGTTCGTCACGCCGGGGCCGACGCGTGGCGACCAGGTCGCGATTCTCAAGGGCATCAGCGAAGGCACGCAGGTCGTGACGAGCGGCCAGCTGAAATTGAAAAACGGCACGCCCCTCGTGATCGACAACCGCGTGCTGCCTGCGAACAGCCCGAACCCGACGCCCCAGGAACAATAGAAGAGCGAGCGATGAAATTCACCGACATCTTCATTGAACGGCCGGTCCTCGCATCGGTGGTGAGTCTGCTGATACTCGTGCTCGGCTTGCGCTCGCTGGCGGCGCTGAAAGTCAGCGAGTATCCGCAAACCGAAAACGGCGTGGTGACGATCACCACCGCGTACTATGGCGCGAGCGCCGACACGATGGCCGGCTTCATCACGCAGCCGCTCGAAGCCGCGATCGCACAGGCACAGGGTATCGACTACATGTCGTCGACGAGCACCACGGGCGTCTCGACGATCACCGCGACGCTGCGGCTCAATTACGACTCCAATCGCGCGCTCACAGAGATCAACACGCAGATCGCATCGGTGCGCAACCAGTTGCCGCCGCAGGCGCAACAGCCCGTGCTGACCGTGCAAGTGGGTCAAACCACCGACGCGATGTACATGGGTTTTTACAGCGACGTGCTGCCGAGCAACAACGTCACGGATTATCTGCTGCGTGTCGTGAAGCCGAAGCTCGATTCGGTCCAGGGCGTGCAGACGGCGGAAGTTCTCGGCGGCCGTCAGTTCGCGCTGCGCGCATGGCTCGACTCGGGCAGGCTCGCCGCACACAACGTGACGGCCGCCGACGTCTTCACGGCGCTCGGCAACAACAACTATCTCGCGACGCTTGGCACGACCAAAGGCCAGATGATCAGCGTCGACCTGAATGCGGGCACCGACCTGCATTCCGTCGAGGACTTCAAGAAACTCGTCGTCACGCAGAAGAACGGCGCGATCGTGCGCCTCGAAGACGTCGCGAACGTCGTGCTCGGCGCGGACAATTACGACTTCAACGTCGCGTTCAGCGGCAAGCGATCGGTGTTCATCGGCATCAAGGTGGCGCCCGATGCGAACGTGCTCGACGTCGCGAAGCGCGTGAAAACGATCTTCCCGGATCTGCAGAAGCAGTTCCCGACGGGCATGACGGGCGACATCGTCTACGACGCGACCGACTTCATCAACACGGCGATCGCAGAAGTGGTGAAGACGCTCGTCGAGGCGCTGCTGATCGTGACTGTTGTGATCTTCCTTTTCCTTGGCAGTTTGCGCGCAGTGATCGTGCCCGTGATCGCGATGCCGCTCTCGCTGATCGGCACGTTCTTCGTGATGCAGGTGCTCGGCTATTCGATCAATCTGCTGACACTGCTTGCGCTCGTGCTCGCCATCGGCCTCGTCGTCGACGATGCGATCATCGTGGTCGAGAACGTCGACCGGCATATGAAGGAGGAGGGCAGGCAGCCTTTCGAAGCCGCACTGATCGCGGCGCGCGAACTCGGCGGCCCGATTCTCGCGATGACGGTCGTGCTGATCGCCGTGTACGTGCCGATCGGCTTTCAGGGCGGACTGACCGGCGCGCTTTTCACCGAGTTCGCGTTCACGCTGGCGGGCGCCGTCACCGTGTCGGGCGTGATCGCGCTGACGCTTTCGCCGATGATGTGCTCGCGCTTTTTCCGCATGGACCAGCAGTCGGGCCGCTTCGCGCGCTTCGTCGACCGGCAGTTCGAACGCGTGCATCACGGCTACCGGCGTCTGTTGCATGCGATGCTCGACACGTGGCACGTGTTCGTCGTGATGGGCGCGCTGCTCCTGTGCGGCACCGTCTATCTCTTCATGACGTCGCAATCGGAGCTTGCGCCTCAGGAGGACCAGGGCATCGTTCTGTCCCAGGTTCTGGGGCCGCCGAACGCGACGATCCAGCAGATGCAGACCTACGCGGATCAGGTCTTCGAAATCTCGAAGCAGTTGCCCGAATACGCGCAGATGTTCCAGCTCACGGGCGTGCCGACGCTGAACCAGGGCATCGGCGGCGTGCTCTTCAAGACGTGGGACAAGCGCAAGAAGGGCGCGACGCAATTACAGCAGGAGTTGCAGCAGAAGTGGAACGGCATCGCGGGCGCGCGTGTCGCCGCATTTCAGTTTCCGCCCCTGCCGGGCGCGCAAGGACTGCCCGTGCAATTCGTCATCAGCACGACGGAGCCGTTCGAGAACCTCAACGAAGTGTCGCAAGCCGTGCTGCAAAAGGCGCGCGAAAGCGGCATGTTCTTCTTCGTCGACAGCGATCTGAAGATCGACAAGCCGGAAAGCGTGTTGCTCGTGGACCGCGACAAAGTCGCTTCGCTCGGCCTGACGCAAAGCGATGTCGGACAGACGCTGGGTGCGGCGCTCGGCGGGAACTTTGTCAACTACTTTTCGATTGCTGGCCGCTCGTACAAGGTAATTCCGCAGGTGCTGCAAACGGACCGGCTGAACCCGTCGCAAGTGCTCGACTATTACTTGCGCACGCCCAATGGCAGTGTGATTCCCGCATCGACGGTCACGCATCTGAAACGCAACGTCGTGCCCGAGTCGATCAATCACTTCCAGCAGCTTAATTCGGCCACGATTTCCGGCGTGCTCGCGCCGGGCATCTCGCAGGGCGAAGTGCTCGACTTCCTGCGCAAGGCCACCACCGACGTCGCGCCGGCGGGATACACGGCCGATTATTCGGGTTTGTCGCGACAGTTCGTGCAGGAGTCTGGCGGCTTCGTGACCACGCTGCTGTTGGCGACGATCATCGTGTTTCTCGCGCTCGCCGCTCAGTTCGAGAGCTTTCGCGATCCGGTCGTGATTCTCGTGTCGGTGCCGATGGCGCTGTTCGGCGCGCTGATCTTCATCAACGTCGGACTCACGACGCTCAACATTTACACGCAAGTGGGCCTCGTCACGCTGATGGGCCTCGTCAGCAAGCACGGCATTCTGATCGTGCAGTTCGCGAACGAACTGCAACGTATGGGGCGCGGCAAGCGCGAAGCACTCGAAGAAGCGGCTGGCGTGCGCTTGCGGCCGATCCTGATGACGACGGCGGCGATGGTGCTGGGCGTCGTGCCGCTCGTGATCGCATCGGGTGCGGGTGCGGCCGGCCGCAACGCGATGGGACTCGTGATCTTCACGGGGATGTCGATCGGCACGCTGTTCACGCTGTTCGTCGTGCCCGCGATGTATATGTTCCTCGCCGCGGACCATCATCGGGACAGGGAGCATCCGGAGCAGACCTGAGCAGCCGAACAGATCTCAGGACTTTCTGGATGTTTTCGCCACAAATGGCGTGGGAATGTGCTGAACCTTCTCGCTGCCACACTTGGGGCAGGGCGGATGAGCGGATTCATGTTCAGCAAGATGCTCGGCATGCTCGAACATCTCACCGCACTTCTCGCACCTGTACTGGTAAGTCGGCATGGTATTCCTCTAACGAGAATCCGGGCGATAACCCATTCTAGTGCAGGAAATGGGAGCGCTCTCCGGTGTCAGCCCGAGCCGCCAGCTAGTGCTTGCGATGCATCCAGCGCATATGGTGCGTGTCGAGCCACTGGTTCAGGCTCTCTTCCGGGTGTTCGCGCCTGTAGCGACGGGAGATGGCCATGGCAACGACAACGAGAACTACAAGGCCAACCCAAAAACTGATCATTGACTGAGTCATGGCAGCCTCCTTCGGGAATGCGACCATGCCTGAATTCTAGTGCCGAGACGGCGGAATTTGCCCCGAAAGTTGTCGCGGCGATCATTTTCGACCCGCGCGTGTAGCAGGGGGCACGTTTGCGGGACCCAGTGGTATGTCTGTTCCCATTGCCTAAAATGAAGTGTTGCGGGGGCAGGGCAGCAGGGCCGTACCCCACGCGGCTCTCCCGAACGTTGCCTCGTAGCGGGGAACCGTGATTCCGAGTTATGTAGTGCTTGCACAATTCACCGCCGAGCGCGTAACCGATGCTCCCGCGCTGCGCTGCGCGGGCGACGCCAGCGGTGGTTTTCTATCGAGGAGGTCAAATGAACACCAAGGACAAAGGCGACGTGCGTGCATTCGTGCAGACGGCCGAACAGATCGGCGGCTGGGTGTGGGTCATCTCGCTCGTCGACTTCGATGCGCGCGAAGTGCGGCGCTCGCTCGTAGCCGAAGAACCCTTCGCCACGGAGCGCGCGGCGAAAGACGCGGGTAACGCGCGTCTCGAAGCGCTCGCCCACGATCAGTAGCCGCGCAGGGAGCGTCCCTATCGGCGTTTGAATTCGCCGGACTGCGAGGGAGTGGGTAATGAGCGGAATACCTTGGGCACGCCACTCAATTCACGAGCATCAGAGCCACCTTGGTTGGGACCAGACGCTAAAGCCTGTGTTGACCGTGGCTCCTGGTGAAGCGGTCGAGTTCTTTCCCGTCGACGCATCGGGTGGGCAGTTCACTGCCAATTCGACCGTCGACGACATTGCACGGCTGGACTTTGCAAGAGTGAACCCGGTTGTTGGCCCGATGTATATCGACGGAGCTAAACCGGGCGACGCGGTCAAGGTCACATTGTTGTCTTTCGCTCCTTCGGGTTGGGGATGGACGGCAAACATTCCCGGCTTTGGACTGCTCGCAGACCAGTTTCCCGACCCGGCCCTGCACATCTGGAAATACGAGGCGGATCTGAAGACCCCGGCCATGTACGGCCCGGGTGGACGTGTTCCCTTAAAGCCGTTTTGCGGCACGATCGGCCTAGCCCCGGGAGAACCGGGTTTGCACAGCGTGATTCCACCCCGTCGTGTCGGCGGCAACATGGATATCCGCGACATCGGCGCAGGCACAGAACTCTATCTCCCGGTGGAGGTGGAGGGCGCGTTATTCTCGGTGGGCGACACGCACGCCGCACAAGGTGACGGCGAGGTCTGCGGGACGGCCATCGAGAGCCCCGTAGCACTGACGGCGAAATTCGACCTGGTCAAAAAGGCGAACCTCGCGTTTCCCCGCTTTACCACGCCGGGCCCTGTCAGCCGTCATCTCGATACGAAGGGCTACGAAGTCACCACTGGCATCGGTCCAGATCTGATGGAAGGTGCTCGGGCTGCCGTCTCTGGAATGATCGACATGCTGACGCGACAGCATCACATCAGCGCAATCGATGCTTACCTGTTGTGCAGCGTTTGCGCCGACCTGCGCATCAGCGAGATCGTCGACCGGCCTAACTGGATTGTCTCGCTCTACTTCCCGCGAATCGTATTCGAGTGAGTTCTCAAAGGCGGTCCTCCGTCTCGTTAGCCCAGGCGGTTACGACGGGGGCGGCACTAGCGGGGCGCGGCCCCAAGTCGTTCAGTCAAATTTCTGCGAATCGGCCATTCGTTCGTCGTGGCGTGCAACAAGACTACTGTTTCAGCGAAAAGGAACCTAAGCGGCAATTAGCAACGCCTACGCCAATCGCAAAGCCCACAACACATCAAGTACGTGTTGCGTGGAACGCTCAATGTATCCCGCACGATGTGCAATACCGAGCCGTCGCCACAACGCTGGGCGCAGCGGACGCATGACAATGCGCTTATCGGGTAGTGGCGTAGTGGCCTCGTGGGGCAACAGTGCTGCGCCGTAACCTGCCGCTACCAGACTCTTGATCGCGTCGTTGTAGTTGAGCTGAATGCGCGGCGCAGGATGCTGCCCACCGGTTGCGAACCACTCCGCAGTCAGACGCGAGAGACGCGTGGTCGCGTCATTGAGAATGAGAGGTTGGGCGGCGAGCCATTCAGGGGTAACGCGGGCCGGACACCGCCAATGCGCCGGCACGAAGGCCATCACAGGGTCGCGACGCCAAGGCTTTATCACGAGCCCGGCCACCGGGGGCTGAGGCAGCGCGACCAGCCCGACATCCAGCGTTCCATCGACCAGCCGGGACAGGGTTTCTTGCGAAGTCAGCACTGCAATCTGAATGTCGATGGCGGGATGGTGCTCGCGCAGGACCTCGAGCGCTTGCGGCAGCAGGTGTGCGATCACGCCCGTGGACGCGCCGAGACGCGCACGCCCTTCGAGCCCCTCTACCTGGCGTTGAACATCGTCTAACGCCTGCTCCGCGTCGGCCAGCAGTCGGCGCGCGCGCTCCACCAGCACCTCGCCGATAGATGTCGGCCCCACATGTCCGCGCTTGCGTGACAGGAGGGGAGCCCCAATGCGGTCTTCGAGTTCGGCGATGTGCAGGCTGACCGTTGGCGGCGCCAGGTGCAATGCACGCGCCGCATCGGCAAATGAACCACGGTCGGCAACGGCGACCAGAGTGCGCAAGCGGTCCAGGCTGATCTCTCGCATGACGGCGTCCAGATTCAGAAAAACTGAATGTCTACGTTATGAAATTCAACTTTCTCTATTCTAGCCGTCCGCGCAACATAGGGGCTCGTTTTTACCTGTTACAACCCACAGTCAGCGGAGTCATCCACGTATGAGCTCTCCCGTAGTTTTCATCGACGGCGACCAAGGCACCACCGGGCTGCAAATCCACGACCGGCTGCGCAACCGGACAGACATCAGACTGTTCACACTTGCCGCAGCGGAGCGCAAAGATCCGCGGCGTCGCGCAGAAGCCATCAACGCCTGCGACATCGCCATCCTCTGTTTGCCGGATGCCGCCGCGCGTGAGGCAGTGGGCGCCATTGTCAATCCTGCCGTCCGGGTCATCGACGCAAGCTCCGCCCACCGCACACAGCCGGACTGGACCTACGGTTTTCCGGAAATGACGCCGGGGCAGGCTGAGCAAATTGCAAACGCACGTCGGGTCACCAATCCAGGTTGCTATCCGACCGGTGCAGTTGGCCTGCTGCGTCCGTTGGTGCAGGCCGGGCTCATGCCGGGCAATTACCCGATCAGCATTCATGCGGTATCCGGCTACTCCGGACGCGGGCGTGCCGGCGTGGAGGAACACGAGGGGCCGGGAGCCGCCAACGCGCCTTCATATCAGGTCTATGGCCTGGAACTCGCGCACAAGCACACGCCGGAGATCCAGCAACACGCCTCGCTTGCGCAGCGTCCCATTTTCGTCCCTGCGTACGGCGCGTTCCGTCAGGGCATCGTGCTGACGGTGCCGCTGGCGCTGCGGCTGCTGGCGCCGGGCGTGGATGGCGCCACGTTACACGCATGCCTCGCACGCCACTATGGCGAGGCAACTCACGTACGCGTTTTGCCGCTGCACGAATCGAGCGCCTTAAAACACCTGGATCCGCAAGTGCTGAACGGTACGAACGACATGCACTTAAGCGTATTTCATGACGTCGAACACGGGCACGTCCTGCTGTCCGCGGTTCTCGATAATCTTGGCAAAGGCGCATCCGGAGCTGCGGTTCAGAACCTGAACCTCATGCTCACGCGGCAATAGTGGCCGAGATCGCAGGTAGAACGAACAGGCGTTACGGATCATTGCATTTGCGCGTGAGGTGACATTGACGCCGGAAGCGACTACGTCATGTCGATCCACGAGCAGCATTTGACGACCCGGATACCGGCCGTTCGCAACGGAAGTCGCACTGGCAGTCAGCCACCGCTCTTCCATTCCATTTTCTGCACGCTGATGCCGGGCTGATTGGCTAGCGCTTCTCGTTCGGGCAAGAACTGGAAGCCATGTCGGCGATAGAGACCTACAGCGCAGGTGTTGTCTGGCGAGACTCTCAGCACGACTCTTTGCTGTCCGCGTTCGATCGCACGCGCCTGGATTGCGTTGACCAGGCGACCTGCAATTCCCAAGCCTCGGCACTTCGAGTGAACCCACATGGCAATCAGGTTGTATTCGCGCGAGCGGCTTATCGCGTCGCCGATAAGACCGACTGCTTGCCCTTGCACTATGGCTACCAGATATTGCGGTTGCGTCTGACCTGAAGCACATTCGCGCCATTGCCGCTCGCTATACGCGGCCGCGGTGGCGTAACTCAGGCCGAACGCCGTTGGGCTGTCGAGGAGCGCAGCAAGGAAGACCGTCTTCAAGGTTTGCCAGTCGTCTTCCGCGGTCGGGCGAATTAGAACAGGGCTCGACTCTGTGCGATGGCGAGTGTTAACGATGGCTTTCATCAGGCTTTCCGCGTGATTTGCTCAATCGGACGAAATGATGTGGCGTGCAGAAGGGGAAGCGGCATGGGTCGATCGCGCCTGCCGCTCGTTAACGACCGCCATCGCCAAACCTGAATGTCTATGGCGGCCGGGGTTTGCCAGAGGGCCACGGATTCGATCAAGCGAACGCGGTGGAGGCATTTCATGCAGCGCCGGCCCGCCACCTCTGTCCAACCTGTACGCCATGGCTGGCAAGGGGTCGCAGCCAGGCACCCCCGCATCGCTTAGCCTGCAGAACGGGCGCGTGGCGAAACAGTTACAAGATAAGTCTTGACGCCGATCCACCCGGCGGGTAGCCTGCTGCACGAAGTTCAAGAAGTTCGATTGCTGTTCATCAATTGCTCGCTCCTCAGCGGTATTCGTGTCCTTTCCCTCCTTGAAGCTTCACGTACTCTCTAACAGAGCAAATCTTCGTATTTTTTCCTCAAGGATTCTTCATGGAAACCGGCACCGTTAAGTGGTTCAACGACAGCAAAGGCTTCGGCTTCATCACCCCGGACAAGGGCGGCGACGACCTGTTCGCTCACTTCTCCGAAATCAGGAGCGATGGCTTCAAGACGCTGGCTGAAAATCAGAAGGTGAGCTTCGAAACGAAGCAAGGCCCGAAGGGGCTGCAAGCGGCTAACATCAAGCCGCTGTAAAGTTGAAGGGCCCGGCATCCCGATGGATGCCGGGTTGCAGCGACACCCTCGCGGAGTTTAGTCTCCCTCAGTTGGCGCGATCACTCCTGATTGGCATCTGTTTATTGAGCAGCTTGCCTGGCGCCATACGCCTCGTTGCACCCCATCTCCCCTCTGGCTTCAACGCCATTTTCGCTCTTCGACTGCGCCAGTATTCGGCTCGAATCGCTTTGAATCGGCGCACCCGTGCACTTTTCGCACGGCACGAGCGCACTCAACTATCATTAAAATTAAAATGCAAAACAAACAAATTCAACAATACAACGGCTATGCCGTCGAATCCTCGGCGCATCGTTTGCCCGACGGAAGCTTCTCATCCAACCTGCTGCTCGAACGCATCGATAGCGCGCGAGACGAAGGCCGCTACTGGTTCTATTCGCTCGAGTACTTCAAGAGTGAAGAGCAGGCATTGCAGCACTCGACCCTATGGGCACGCGACTGGATCGACATGCGCGGTTAAAGACGACGCCACAGTTCGCAGCCCCCAACGCATCTGGGCGCCAGGGCGGGTGCAACAAAACGTGCCCAAACATCACGCAGGATCCCGAACTGCGCATCGTCGGCACCCACGGCTGACACCGTCCGCTCCTTCTGGCCCCGCCGAAAGTGGCAGGGCAAATGGCGACCTTCGGTTACAATGCAGGATTAGTTCGCTTCGCACAGCATTAAAAGACGCGAGTTGATTAGTCGCGAACATTCCTTTGATTGATAGTCCATTGAGGCCGGTGATACCGTGCTCGCTGGACTGCACGCCCCGGCTCGCATCGGTATTGCGAGCCGCCGCGTCTGCCCCATCCCCTGCGTACCTGATTCGCCGTCCGCCAAGGCGGTGTCGATGACCTCCTGGACGCAGGGGCTGCCCAGCAATCTTCATGCTTCCCACTACCGCGCGAGCGCGCGTCGATCAACGCTCGCGACTTCTTCCTCACGGCGGCATCCGGGCCCACGTCCCGCCAATCGATCAGGAACCTTGAATGGCCAAAGAAGAACTGCTGGAACTCGACGGTATCGTTGAAGAAGTGCTGCCGGACAGCCGCTACCGCGTCACGCTCGACAATGGCGTGGTGGTAGGGGCGTACGCGTCCGGTCGTATTCGCAAGAACCACATTCGCATCCTTGCTGGCGATCGGGTAACGCTGGAACTTTCGGTGTACGACCTGACGAAAGGACGAATCAATTTTCGACATAAAGATGAGCGCAGCGGTCCCGCATCGCCAAGAACCGCATTTCGCCGTCGTTGATGGCGCGATACGCGAGCGTCGGCTGGCGTAGATTCTTGTCTGTACCACGACGCTGCGTGCCCATCTTCATCACTATTCGCCATTGCTGACGGATCTCAACCAGGGAAAAAAATGACTACCGTAATTCTGAAACCCGACGAGCCCGTGGACGTTGCATTACGCCGTTTTCGTCGCGCGATCGAGCGCACGGGGTTGATTCAGGAGCTTCGTGCCCGGACAGCCTATGAAAAACCTACCACAGAACGCAAGCGCAAAAAGGCTGCTGCGGTGGCACGCGTTCGCAAGCTGGTCAAACGGTCGTTGCCGCCGAAAAAACGCTACTGACCGGGAACGGCCAGGCGGCCATGCTGAAGCGGCCGCCTGGTGCCCGGAGCGAGTCAAGGTGGTTGTCGCCTGATTCATGCAACCAATTGCGTTTTATCCCGAAGGTGGTCGCGAATGACAGCTTCGCGCTCGGGATTGAGTGTGACGGTGACGATCGGCGACCAGTCTCGTGTGTGACCTGACCAACGTGCCGGATTGCGTTCACGCGCCTGGAGGTATGTCTGATGACGCGCTTGCAGGATTGCCAGATCCTCACCGGCATGACGCTGCGCGGGTGTGACGTAGCGAATGCCGCTGTGGCGATGCTCGAAGTTGTACCAGTGCA
>NZ_JAFA01000075.1 GCF_000519185.1 Paraburkholderia nodosa DSM 21604
AGCAGAATACCGAGATCTCGCAGCAGATCTCGCTGTGGAACCAGATGGGCTCACGCGTCATTCGCGGCCATCTTGTGGTCGTGCCGATCGAGAACTCGATCCTCTACGTTTCTCCGCTCTATTTGCGCGCGGCGGCCGGTCAGTTACCGGAGTTGAAGCGGGTGATTGCCGCTTATGGTGACCGCGTGGTGATGGAGAACAGCCTGGGTGAGGCCCTGGCGGCGCTTTTCAATGAGCCCGCACAAGGGGCACTGCCATCCCGAGGCACAGTGGACACCCGCGCAAGAGAAGCACTTGCCCACTATAACCGCGCCATCGAGCGACTGAAGGCGGGAGACTGGAGCGGCTTCGGCGCGGAACTGGATGCCCTTCGGCCGTTGCTCGAGGCACTCGGTACCGGCCGTTCCGATGATCGGAAATGACCAGAAGGAAATCAGGCTGAACTACCCCGCTGCGCGGCCTTATCGCAACGGATTTGATTTGGTGTACGGCGGTCGTGCGTCAGCCAGCGTGGCCCAGCTGCCTCGCCGGGAAGCACCAGGGCAGTTCGCAGTCCGGCACCGGCGCTTCAGGCCCTTTGCAGGATGTCAATCGCCTTTTCGGCATCGCCCAACGAGTCGACGGCGAGATAGGCAATGAACTGCGTGCCAAGTACAGCGGCCGAGACCCCGCGGAGATTGATCCCCCCATCAGCCAACATCAAGGTCAATTGTGCGATGATGCCCAACTGGTCCAGACCCATTACCCGGATGGAGTGAAGGCTAGGGGTGACGCTGAACCCCACCTGTGTGGCAGCACGGATCGCACTGTCTCCCTGTAGCGGAGCGACAAACACGACCCCCTTACCCGACGCCTCCGGCGCGCGGCGTGCCACGACGAACTGCAAGTCGACACCAGCATCCCGCAACACGCTTAATACCTTCGCAAGGCCACCCGGTTTGTCGTCGATGGTAGCGGCCCAAACATCGACACGTTCCACGCTCAGTTCCATGGCAGTTCCCCAGCCTCGGACCTCATTGGAAAAATCTAGCTCACGAACGGCGCGCCGGCAAGGCCTGTCGGGCTACGCGCCGGCCGGCCATCCACGTCCAGCTTGCTGCCACTACGCATCTGTATCAAGATCAAGTCGTCTCATCACAGGCGCGCGCCCCTCATGACAGACGATCCCCATTGCGATCCTGCTTCCGATCCCGACAAACTCAAGGGCCCTGGTGGCATGACTTTGCGGCAGATCCATGAACAGGTGCAGAAGTCCGTCCAGCGGGAGCGCGAAGCGCAGACTGCGCACAACCCGCACACGCCGCCGCAAAGCCGGTGGCAGCGGTGGGTGCGCTATGTGTGGGGCCGTAGCGGGCGGCGCTAGCCGCAGTTTGATGAAGGAAGTCGACGGAACAGGAACAACTTTGCTGACCCACGCCGTGCATCGAAAGCAGTCGCTTATACGAAATCGACTCCGTCAAGGGCATTGTTACGGTAAGGATCTTGAGGCGAGCGAAGTTGATATGCAAAGTACTGCTCAAAATGGCTCAACCGTTCTCAATCGAATAAGCGCACGCGATGGCATCGCGGAGTTCTTGGCGAAGCAATGCGTCGCGCAACGCCTTACCGGTAACCCTGCAAAGCTGCCCGGAAATGAGTTCAGGCAAGATTCTGTGCGGCATCGCAATAACCGCGCTGTCCACGGCATGCGCCGCTGCGGGGGTGGCCGATGCGTGTTTGCCGTCGTTCTCCGAGGTCGACGTCCAGAAGGGACTTGAAATCCGGACCCGCTGCACCGTCTCCGCGCCAGCGCTCGTGCGCGTCACTGAACGCCTGAACCGCGCGGTGAAGAACGACGGGCTCTCCGCCGCACAACGTGTCGCGCTTGCGACAGCGGCCAACGTGATGCTGCACGCGGTCGTCTCGCTGCCAGACCACGGCGAACCCAGAAGCGCCGCCGCGTTCATCAACTTCGAGCTGATCCTCGAAAGCCTCGCGTCGCAGATCAGGACACGCTCCGATTTCGACGCCACAGCCGAAGCGTCGAAATGGAACACACGTTATGAAGATCTGCTGCGCAGATTGTCGATCACACGCAGTGCGGATCCCATCGAGCTGCAGCTCGGGGAAGCCGCGAGGCGCCTCGACCTGGATGAAGCATCCGTGCTACTCATGCGGCTCATTGCCAAAGCACCCGCAGCCGCCCAGCTATCAGCGGCGCTCAACTATGAAGCGGCGGTCGTCGAACTGCTTCGATTCATGCCATGGAACGCGCTGCCGTACCTGGAGAAAGGCCATGCGCTGCAACCCGACGACATGGGCATCGCCACGGCATTCGCCGACACGCTACTCGTTCAGCACGAGCCCGAGCGCGCGGAGCCGGTGTATCTGGCCCTGCTGATCCAGTATCGCACGCTTGCGCAACAGAAGGCCGCCATATGGCAGCCGTCCATCGCGCTCACACTCGGCAAGCTCGGCGGTCTGTATATGATGCGGCAGCAGCACAAGGAAGCCGAAGCCGCGTGGCTGCACGCGCTCGAAATCTACTGGGCGCTGGCGCATGTAAATCCTTCTGCCTATAGTCCTGCAGTGGCTGACACCATCGACAGCCTCGCAACGTTGTATCGCGACACGCAACGTCTTCAGGATGCGGCAGACGCGTGGCGCGAAGCCCTCGCCCTCGACCGCGCACTGGCCCGACAGGACCCCGCCATGTACCGGCCCGCGGTCGCGTCGACGCTCAACGATCTCGGCATTCTCTACAATGCAACACAGCGCACGCGCGATGCGGAACTCGCCTATCGCGAAGCGCTCGGCATCCAGCGCGAACTTGTACACGACAATCCCGCGGCCTGGCGTCCGGCGCTTGCGCGTACGCTGAACAACCTCGGCAACCTCTACAGCGCAAGCGCGCGGCTGCCAGAAGCCGAGCGCGCTTACCGGGAGGCGCTGGAGATCCGCCAGCAACTCGCCCGCGAAAGCCCTGCGCTTTACCAGCCCGACCTGGCGCGTACTCTGGGCAATCTTGGCGTGCTGTACCGCCTCGAGCGGCAGCCCGCCAAAGCGGTGCAGGCGTATCAGCAAGCGCTGCAAATCGATCATGCCCTCTCGCGAAATATGCCTGCGACGTACCAGCCTGACGAGGCGCGGATACTGAACAATCTGGGCGTGCTCTACAGCCACACGGGCAGGCCGCGCGAAGCGGAAGACGCGTGGCGCCGTGCGCTCGATCTGTACCGCAAACTCGCACAGGACGATCCGTCGGCCTGGCGGCAGGATGAAGCACGCACCTTGCGAAATCTCAGCGCGCTGCTAACCCACACGCAACGTTCGGCTGAAGCTGAAGAATTGAATCGCGAGGCGGACGAACTGATCGATTCGACAGGGGCGCAATAGAGCACGAGGCAAGCCGCCGAACGCGGCGAACCGGCGCTGACATCGATTGCGCACCGTAACGCCGAGCCTCGTTACTCTGACACCTGAAGGCCGCCAATGTCGACGCCCGGCTGAGCGCCACGATCTTCTCCGATTCGCTTCGCTGTTCCTCGGCGAGTCCCGCTTCGCCGCGTTCAGGCTTTCAACACACCGAAGATCTCACTCAACATCGTCTTCGCATCGCCGAACAGCATGCGATTGTTGTCCTTGTAGAAGAGCGGATTGTCTACGCCGGCATAGCCCGAGGCCATGCTGCGCTTCATCACGATCGAGGTCTTCGCCTTCCAGACCTCCAGCACCGGCATGCCGGCGATCGGGCTCGCCGGGTCCTCCTGCGCCGCCGGGTTCACGATGTCGTTCGCGCCGATGACCATCGAAACGTCCGCCTCGGGGAATTCCGTGTTGATCTCGTCCATCTCGAGCACAATGTCGTACGGCACCTTCGCTTCGGCCAGCAACACGTTCATGTGCCCCGGCATGCGGCCTGCCACCGGGTGGATTGCGAAGCGTACGTCGACGCCCTTTTCGCGCAGCAGCTTCGTGAGTTCGAAGACCGTGTGCTGGGCCTGCGCCACGGCCATGCCATAGCCCGGCACGATGATCACGCGCTTCGCATCGCGCAGCAGCTCGGCGGTTTCGGCGGCGCTCACTGCCACCGCCTCGCCGGCCGGCTGCGCGCTCGCGCCGCCCGCAGTTGCGGGCACGCCCGCGCCACTGCCAAAGCCGCCCGCGATCACGCTGATGAAGTTGCGGTTCATCGCACGGCACATGATGTACGAGAGGATCGCGCCCGACGAGCCCACCAGCGCGCCGATCACGATCAGCAGGTCGTTGCCGAGCATGAAGCCGGTGGCCGCCGCCGCCCAGCCCGAGTAGCTGTTGAGCATCGACACCACCACGGGCATGTCGGCGCCGCCGATCGCCATCACCATGTGCACACCGAACAGCAGCGAGATCACCGTCATCACGACCAGCGGCATCATGCCGTCCTGAAACGTCTCTGCATGCAGGAACGCGCGACCGTAGTAGATCACGATCAGCAGCGCGGCCAGGTTCAGCCAGTGCCGTGCGGGCAGCAGTAGCGGTTTGCCGCCGATCTTGCCCGACAGCTTGCCGAACGCAATGACCGAGCCTGCGAACGTCACCGCTCCAATCAGGATGCCGACGTAGATCTCAACCTCGTGAATGGCCTTTTCGGCGCCGGTGAACTGCACCGAGGTGTCGATGTAGCTGGCAAAGCCCACGAGGCAGGCCGCGAGACCGACCAGGCTGTGCATCAGCGCGACCAGTTCGGGCATCTGCGTCATCTGCACCTTCTTCGCGGCGAACAGGCCGACCGTCCCGCCGACGACCAGCGCAGCGACCACGTACGGAATGCCTTCGGCCGACACGCGCGGACCGAGTATGGTTGCCAGCACTGCGATGAGCATGCCGATCATGCCGAGCAGGTTGCCGCGGCGCGCGGTCTCGGGATTGGCCAGGCCGCCCAGGCTCAGGATGAAGAGAATCGCCGCGCCGATATAGGAGACGGTAGTCAGGTTGGAAGTCATTGTTATCGTCCCCTTATTTGCGGAACATCGCCAGCATGCGCCGCGTCACTGCGAAGCCGCCGAACATGTTGACGGCCGTGAGTGCCAATGCGCCCACGGCCAGGCCCAGGATCAGCCCGGACGGCCGGTCGCCCACAGCGGAACCGCCCAGCGGCGGCGCGACCTGCACCAGCGCACCGATGGCGATGATCGACGAGATCGCGTTGGTCACGCTCATCAGCGGCGTGTGCAGCGACGGCGTGACATTCCAGATCACCATGTAGCCGATGAAGCAGGCCAGTGCGAATACCGTGAAGTGCGAGAGGAACGTGGCCGGCGCGTACAGCCCGACCATCAGGAAGGCCAGCGCGCCGATGCCGAACACGATGGCCAGCGACTTCGCCGACATCGGCTCGCTGCTGCCGTGGCCCTTCTTCGGCGCGGCTGCCGCCGCCGCAGCTGCGGGCTGGGGCTTGGGCGCGACGGCCGGCTGCCTGATCGGCGGCGGCGGCCAGGTAATGTTGCCTTCCTCGATGACCGTGAGGCCGCGGATGGCGTCGTCGTCGAAGTCGACGTTGATCGTGCCGTCCTTGGCCTTGCACAGTTCCTCGACCACGCGCAGCAGGTTGTTGCCATACAACGTGGACGACTGCCGCGCCAGGCGCGAGGCAAGATCGGTGTAGCCGACGATGGTCACGCCGTGGCGCACCACTGCTTCGCCGGGCACCGTGAGCTCGCAGTTGCCGCCTTGCTCGGCCGCCATGTCCACGATCACACTACCCGGCTTCATCGACTGCACCATTTCGGCCGTGATGAGCTTCGGAGCCGGCTTGCCGGGAATGAGCGCGGTCGTGATGATGATGTCCGCGTCTTTCGCCTGCTGCGCATACATCGCGCGCTGCGCCTGCTGGAAGCCCTCGCTCATGACCTTCGCGTAGCCACCTCCGCCCGAGCCCTCCTCGTCGTAGTCCACCTTGACGAATTCGCCCCCCAGGGACTTGACCTGATCGGCCACCTCGGCGCGCGTGTCGTTGGCGCGCACGATCGCGCCGAGACTGGCCGCGGTGCCGATGGCAGCCAGGCCTGCTACGCCGGCGCCGGCGATGAAGACCCTGGCAGGCGGGACCTTGCCGGCGGCGGTGACCTGACCGTTCAGGAAGCGGCCGAACGCATGGGCTGCCTCGATCACCGCACGGTAGCCGCTGATGCCGGCCATCGAGGTGAGCGCGTCCATCTTCTGCGCGCGTGACAGCGTGCGCGGCAGCGAATCGATGGCCAGCACCGTGGCCTGTTTCGCTGCCAGTTGCTGCATCAGTTCAGGATTCTGGCCCGGCCACACAAAGCCGATCAGCGTGCTGCCCTCGCGCATCAGCGCCACTTCCTCGCTGCTCGGCGGACGCACCTTGAAAACGATGTCACTGCGGGCCCAGAGTTCGGCAGCCGTTGCCACGACCTCTGCACCCGCAGCACGGTAATCACCATCGCCAAAGTTCGCACCTGCGCCGGCGTCGCTTTGCACGGCCACCGCGAACCCAAGCTTGATCAGTTTCTCGACCACCTCGGGCACGGTCGCTACGCGCCGCTCTCCGGTGGCTGTCTCCAGAGGAATGCCAATCAGTAATGTCATATTGTCAATCGATGGTAGTGGCCGTCGCAATGAAATCGGGCTGCACTTCAGCTTTTATCGCAGTAAGGAGCGCTGCACGAACAATTTCGATATATAAAGCACTACTTATATTTTGAGGTCTCCGATCGCGCGAGGAATGCAACGGCTTCAGCACACGGGCTACCGCCTAATTCAACGTCTTCACTGAGATTTCAGTCGCTCACTTTCAGAACCGTCGACGACTCTACTGTTTTGCATCCGATTCGACAGGCGCAACTGCCTGGCGGGTCCGTTTGGCAGTTGACGCAGCATCGAGATTGCTTTCAGCAGTCTCCACGGCTTGCCTGGCGGCTTTCGCAGCAGTTTCATACGCCGAATTGGCCGTATCGCTTGCGGTCGTGATAAATGTCTTCCATGCCGCCACTACGGATTCACTTCCCGCCGGCGCATTTTTCGTGAGCCCGTCGATGAAAGACTGCGCATCGCTCTGGAACTGCTTGCACTGTGCTTCTGAGAGCGCAGAAAACTCGGCTTGCGTGCTGGAGAGAATTTCGTAGACGTGGTGCCAGTATGACTGCACTCTTTCAACGACAGGTTGAACCAGGATCGACTGTTGTGAAAACGTTTCCTGAGGCGCTTGGGCAGAAAGTGCCTTGACGGCGAATTCCTGATTATCAGCGAGGGACGATTTGACCGTCTGCACATTCAGGTCGGCCAACTTTTCAATGCCTTCAAATGCCTTGTTCAGGAAAACAAATGATGTTTCGACGCCGGCTTTCTGCGAGGCGACAAGTTGCTCCGTCGTCAGAGTGCTCATCAAGGGCTCCATGAAAGATGAAAGTGTCCGAATGTCCACAAGGGCCGCCCACGGACAATAAGACGCAGAACACAGTCGGTGGTGCGATGCAGCAATATCCATTCTAAGGTTGAGTTGACGTCTGTCAATCGTTTGTTCGTGGAAGCCGCTTCATGTCTCGTAAGCGCACCGGCAAACACCTTGTCGGCTTTGGCATGCAGGCCACTGCCAGGTATAAACCCGCACAAGAAATGTGCTCTCGTCGCGAAGGCACAAATTTGTATAACAAATGTTTGCAATGCAGCAAAAGACAAGTCGCGATCCGTCGTTTTGCACGCCTCGGAGGAAACGGCGTGGCTATCCGTGCCAAGGCGTACGAGACGATGTGTACACCCGTGTTGCCGGCTCTCGCCGGGGAGAATCGCGGTCGATTTCTTCAAACAATTAGGATGACGTATGATGAAATTACCACTCGTGGTCATGTTGCTTCGTTCGCTCCTGCATTCCCCCGCGCCGCGGCGCCAGCAAAAAACCGGTTCCGATTCCATCCTTTCTGTGCAAGCTGGCTTACGCCAATTTCCGCACCGTAGCGGCAGGCCATTCGGAGTGGATTACCATTGCGCCTCAGTCTGGTCCAAAAACCACCATGGAACTCAGGCATCTACGCTATTTCATCGCCGTCGCCGAGTTGCGCAGCGTACGCGCGGCGTCTGAACAACTCCACGTGACGCGGCCCGCGATCTCCCGGCAAATCCAGGACCTCGAAGAGGCCATCGGCGCTGCGTTGTTCGAGCGCACGCCACGCGGCCTGGTGCTCACAGCCGCGGGCGAAGCCTACCTGAAGGAAGCACGGGAGATTCTGGCCCGCGTCGACGCCGCCAATCGCCTCGCCCGCCAGATCGCCTCCGGCCTGCATGGGAATTTACGTGTCGGCTTCGTCGAAAGCGCGGCATGGAGCGGCATTGTTTCGCGTGCCTTGCGCGAATTCGAACAGGCCGTCCCGCACGTGAGACTCGAACTGCTGCCGTTGAATACGCCGGAACAACTCGAATCGATTGCCGCGGGACGGCTCAACGGTGGTTTCTGCTATCGCGTGGGCATACTTCCCGAAGGGATCGCAAGCATGCCCGTGCTCGAACAGAATGTCGTGCTGGCAGCCCCCGAAGCGTGGCCGCTCGGCAAAGCGGGCGCCGTCACAGCAGCAGCGCTTCGGGACAAACCATTCATCGCGTTTCCACGTCGCGTTTATCCCGCGTACTACGACCAGTTACTCGCCGCCTGCGCCGAGCGCGGTCTGACGCTCGACATCCGGCAAGAGGCCAGCACCGAAACGGCGATCCTGTCGCTCGTGTCCGCGGGCATGGGAGCCACAATCGTGAATGCCGCAAATCGCGATCGGGCGCCGGCGCGCGTGCGTTTCACCGATCTGCACGATCTCTCGGTGCCGTTGCCGCTCGAATTCTGCTTCGGCGCAAACCGTGCAAACCCGGCACTGGCGCGTTGCGTCGACCAGTTGCGGCAGGCGGCGTCCTGAAGTGTCAAGTCGATGGGAGAAGGCGTAGCGGGTGATGCCTCCAGGCATCACCCGCCTCAGAAAACGGCATTGGGCAGGCGCGTTTGCGTCAGCGATAGTACAGAAGCGGGGCGCCGCCTCGATGTCTACGGATCGCACCATGTCCAATCTTCCATCGCTTCTCTCCACTGACGTGGATTTCGAGCGCAAGGGATTTCAGACCGGCATGTTCAGGCTCCCCTGGTCGCACGATCGCTCGGCGTACGCCCACGTCCCCATTCCATTTGCCGTGCTCAACGCTGGAACGGGCACAGGTCCCACGGTTCTGCTAACGGGCGGCAACCACGGCGACGAATACGAAGGCCCTGTCGCGCTGATGAAGCTGTTGCAGCGGCTGCCCTCGATGACGATACGCGGCCGCCTCATCGTGATCCCCGCGCTGAATTTCCCGGCCTTCATCAACGGCACGCGCACGTCTCCCATCGACAGCGGCAATCTGAACCGGCTTTTTCCTGGCGCACGGAACGGGCAGCCAACCGAGATGATCGCGCACAACGTCGAAACGGAGCTGCTGCCGCGTGCCGATATCGTGATTGACTTCCACGCGGGCGGTGCATCGTTCGAGCATGCGCCTACGCTTCTCGCGTCGCCGCCGGCAGAGGGCGAACGTCGGGACTATTGGGACACGACGCCGCCCGTCCGAATGACGGCTCTGCTGCATGGGCAAGTGACAGCAGCTATTTCCTGAGTGGACGCGTATCCCCCACTGCGGGAAAAAACGCGTTCCACGCCGCCCGTACGCCCTGTGCGGCGGCAGCCTGCGCGTCCATGTGCTCGCTGTCGGCCGAGTCACCCGGATCTGCACTCAGACCACGCCAGTGCGTGAACATAAGCACGGGCTGCTCCGTCCAATGCCCGTCGATAAACCGGGAGAATGCCGTATCTCCGGTTGTGAGCCTGACTTCGTACCAGCCCTCCCGGGCCGGCGCATAGTCGTCCAATGGGAACCATCCTGTGGTATCGATTTCCATTTGTGCCCCAGATTCGAAGCCATTACACGTGGATGACAGCACACGGCGTACCTGTTTCCTCTAAAGACACGCAGCATGCTGTGGTCGCGAATACCGTCATGGTAGAGCTCCGCGGACTGTGTAATCACCGGGATGATGATAACCATGCCATCCGCGATGATGCCCCTCCTCTCGCGCAACTCTCCTGATCTCTGGTTGCGATGACTTCACGCGTCGCGAGATTCGCAGTGGTCAGCATTGCGACCCGGGCACTAACCTGTGAAGCTTGCGCATAGGCTGTTGAAGATGCATTTCGCAGAACCACACGCGGGCGCTATGATTGGCCAGTCATAGTCCGAAGGGAAAGGGAGTTCATCGCAATGTTGAGCTTACGTATACATTTCTGGTCGATCGCGGCAACCCTGATAGCGTTTGTGGCATCGCTGTGGATCAATCAGGAGGTGTTTGCGCATACCTCGTTTGTACGGGGCATCAACTGGATATTCCTTCCATCCGGCGTACGGCTATTGGGCACGCTGCTGGTTGGTGTCGATGGTTTCCTTGGCTTGCTGCTTGCCGGTCTGCTAACGGATTTTCTTTACTGGTTCCCGCATGACCCTGTGAGAGCGATTGCTGGCGCAATACTTGGGTCAGCGGCTCCGTATCTGGTGTACAGGTTCGCGAGAGAATATTACGGCTTGCGCGCATCGTTGACGAATCTCACGCCGACCCGACTTCTTGTGCTCGCCGTTGCGTATTCAGTCGCGAATCCGCTGTTGCATCACCTGTGGTTTGCGTTGACCGGTGCGACGGAGCATTTCTTCGAAAGCCTGTTCAGCATGTTTGTGGGCGACCTCACCGGCACGCTAATCATGCTGTATGCGATGAAGGGATTGCTGGCTTTGCTCCCGAAACGCCCGGGCGATTCCCGGCTCACGAACGGGATGTTCAGCATTCACGTTGCACTGACCAATGCATATAACAATCAGGCCGCACGCTAGCGTGACGAAGGGGTTGCGATGAGGCGCAATCGCAGCCCGTCTCGTGGCGCTATGTACGATTGTCGCCATCGTGCATCTCGACGTGGTGCTGCACCCAGGCTGCAATGTCGCGATTCGCGACGACCTTTAGGCGCTGCAATGCTGGGCGGCCTGCCCATACTCACGCCCCCGAGCGCCGTCGATCCCGTAAGGTGAGCCGCTTCAACGGCCCTGTTCGATCCCTGACGAGTCGTGCACCCCATATCTGCCGTCAAGCCAGGCGGTTGTTGAAGGCAAGATCGAGGGCCAGTCGGATCCTGAACATGCCGTCGGTCATGCGTGAGGACTGGCTGGGATGTCTGGGCAGCAGGGCAAGCGTGCCCTTCACGATATAGAGGAGAATCAGCGCGCCCAGCAGATCGCCCACAAACATGGTGAAGAAACTCTGCAGGATGTCCTGCGTATTGCCCGTCATTGCGAACCAGAGATGATGCAGCGTCGAGTTCGTGAGTGCGACAGCAAACGCGAGCACTATAAGGCGCCTTGGCGTGAGATTCGTCAGCGACGCCTTCAGGCCATAGCGTTCCAGGGCGAGGCGATAGACCGCGTACGGGCCGGCTGAACTGAAGATCGCACCCGCGATTGCCCGCACGGGGTCGTTCGGGAAGTAATGAAAGAAGTCGACCAGCAAGGCGGAGGCCAGCAGCCCAATCGCACCGTCCGCGCCCAGCAGCAGCGTACCCAGAAGCCGGATTCCAGTCGGAAGATAGATCCACTCCACCCAACGCGGAAACGCGGCATGCAGGAAGATCAGTTCATCGACCCAGAGCGTCAGCACATAGACAATCACGGTGCCAGCTATGGACCAGAAATGTAAGCGCAAGCTTCCCATGACGGTATAATTGTTCCATTCGCTTTTCCTTCCCCAATCATAGCTGACCCGCGCCTTCGCGGCGTGCGCACCCATCGCGTATGGGCGAAAGCAATGAAACGACCTGCAGACATCTATCTTCGTTTCCTGCAACTGACCGAAGCCATTCGTGGCTTGCCCACGCTGCCAGCGCTTGATCCGCTTGAAGAGAAGATTCTTGAGTTCGTGGCTCGCTCTTCACAGAACAAGGACCGGTTGTCGGTCCGGGACATGATTGGACACAGTGAACTGGGCTCTCCTGCGACACTTCACGGTCGCATCGCGTCCATGCGCGAGAAAGGATGGCTCACCCTTTCCGACACCGAGGACACCCGGCGCAAGCAGATCGAACTCACGCCTGCCGCGCTGCGCTACTTCGACAGGCTCGCCGAAGCGCTCTCGAAGGCAGCGAAGGGCACCTGACGCGACGGCATACCCCGCGATCCCGAGCCCGCCAATAGAGGGCGTTCTGCCCGGATCGGCTAATCAAGGCAGTTGTCCCCGTTCAGCCGTGCTGCGTGATTACGAGCCGCCTTTCCCAATCGCACAGAGATCGTTCGCAATCCAAAGTAATCGAAAAAGAACCCACGGACCATATCGGGCAGTGGGTTCGCAAACACACGCCAAAAGCTCGGGTTTTCACAAACCGTCATAACTTTTGGAACAGTAAACATACCGGGTTTGCGCGGCCAAGGCAACCTGGCAGTGGCTTAAAACAACACCCAGGGGAAGCTCAGTTCGGTATTTTTGCGCCTGTCACAAAAAGGGCCCGGCTACCCCGTCGAGGCTGCGGTGAGCCGCCAGCAAGTACATCTGGTTTCAGCAAAAGCAGGTTCCAGAACATCCAGACCCGACGTAATGCCCCCAGGACCGCCCACCGCCGCGGACCAGACGTAGTTACGTTGCGTCACGCGATGCAGAAAAGCGATGGCCGGATTGTCGCCGCGGCTTTGGCGCCGTTGGGCAGTTCGTCAGTCAGGCGCCCATACAGGGCCTGCCAGTCGACGGCAAGCAACGGGATCGTCCTGTCGTTGCGGGACCAGTACGCGAGAAAGCGCGCCCAACCCTCGAGGAAACAGCCCACGCCGGGACTGAGCAGACACGGAGGTCTCGCCACAAGAGGCACCCGGGCCGCAGGAAATATCGAACAGAGCGTTTCAAGTTCGTCCGCGGCTTCACTGGCGGTCTCCGGTTTGTCTGCGCCGGCCGACAGGTGGTCCCGCACGACGTCCGCAACACAGGATGTACAGAGCTCGATATAGGAGGCGCGCACCCCACCCAGATCTGCCCGCCGGGCAGACGACGCATCCGTCGGTTCCGTCATCCTTCTCAGAACGGGAAGCCTGACGTACGACGGTAGTGCGACAAAATCCGTTTCCTCGCGTTGCAGGGCGTCGCGAAACATCGGATAGGACAGAAGCCATGAACTGACTGACGGACTGCCCTGATGCGAAAGCAGATTCAAGTCCGGAAGGCCCGGGTGCAGCGTAGCCATGCTGATCTCCATTCGTTATAAAAATAATAACGAATGGCTGCGCTGCGTGCAAGGGTCCGCCATGGGGATGAAGCGGCGTGGCCCTGTCCGTCACACTTGATCACGCGCGCGGGACGCGGGGAAACGCCATACGGACATGCCAGGGCGCTTTGCTCCCACTGAGATCAATGACACTAAATTCCTGCACCGAGCAACTTGAATATGCGTCTCATACCTTTCCGAATCGTGGTGGGCGGCCCCGCAAACAGGAATGGCTTTTATTCAAGCATTGGCCGCGGGCATGCGGTTCTTATCGACGCCCGCCGACGTGATCTATTTGTAAATCAGGAACCGGTCGCGGTTCTTCGCGTCCTTGATCCAGTTTGGCGCGCGTCCCCGCCCGGACCAGGTAGCACCGGTAGCAGGATCGCGATATTTCGCAGGCAGTGGACCGTGCGCGACCCTTGGTCTGCCGCGTCGTCTCCCGAAGATATCCCGCTCGGTATATCCGAACTCCACAACCTTTGCACGGATATCGGCAAGCACCGTGTCGAACTCCTGCTGCCGCATAGCGGCCGCCTGACTCTTGAGTTCGTCAAGTTGTGCTTTCAGTTCCTTGTACGTTGCCACGGACTTCCCCATGTGGATACCTCGCGGTCATGATAGTGACTTTCTCACGACATTGATCCGAATCGGGACGGCTGATCGACGAGTCTGGCATTGGGACCGTGTCCGCGAATTCGCAAATCACGAGCAATATTCGGCGGCCGTTTCACGACGAACGTTCATACTCTTTTGCAAGGATGGACTGACGCGTGGCCAGTTCGTTCCAGCGCTTTTCACGAGGATCGGCCGACACGACGGACCCTTGAAGTGGCGCATTGCGCAGTTGTGAACGCCTCGCACACCTTGTCGGCCACGCGAGCAATGAACAGGACAAGGCGGCAGAGGCTGCGCATTGCGTTATCCTGAAGCGTCCGCCCAAAGGGAACACGCATGAAGCTTTCGAAATTCCTGTTACTGATGGCAGTGTCGCTGTCCACCACCGCTTACGCGCAGGCCTCGCAGACGTTTCACTTCGGCGAAGGCCAGGACTCGCCGCAACGTGGACGTACCACTTCTCCTCCGCCGCTGCCCGCAGCCCAGACTACAGAGCCGCTGCCCCAGGGCGAGCCGCATCCGCACACGAAGCCGACGTTAGAGTCCCAACCAAAGGCGAAATCGAAGTCGAAGCACCGGCAGCACCATCGGCACCATCGGCACCATCCAACCCACCCGTCACCGCCCCAGAATCCGTATTCACATCCTTGAGCTGGTCAGCATACAAATCGTGTGTCAACCATCTAGCAAATAACCAGACTATCTGGTATTCCTCGCCGGCTGTCGCACAATTAATTCGGTATACGAATTGATATGATGCGACGACGCTCAGTGACCAACGATGAAGGTTCACTAGAGTCGACATTACAGGTCGAATGATTGCGATTCCAACGGCCGCCCAGACTGTTTTCCGTAATCTATTGAATGCGTCCGTAGTCCAGCCCGTACTCATATTCGGTGCACAGTTGCTGGCTAAAGATCCGACGCGACGCCATTATCGAGACGGACAGCGCCTGTGGGATGCGCGAACAACCGCAACGACGGCATCCACACACGGAACGCGCGGTGACGGGATGGCATGCAGCACGGGTGGTTGATCATACGCATTCCGGGCCAGTCGGAGCACGACATGGCCTGTCAGGCGCCGATGCTTTCCTCAAATTCGAATAGCGCTCCCTCGTGATCCTCGAGCATGGTGCGTATATCGGGCAGCGCACGGCGAACCATCGGGCGCGCAGACCTCGGGAGATCCGAGCAGGCGAGCTCGATATCGCCGCTTCTGTGCTCGCCGAGCATCGCGAGCATCACGCACGCCTGCTGGATATCTTTCTGCGACTTGACCAGCATGTTGGTGCGCAAGCGTGAAACGAGGATCTTGTGGATCGCGAAGCGTGCGGGGTCCGGCACACGAACCGGCACCGCGCCGTGCCTTGAAAGCAGCGTGCCGATGTGGGACTGGCCGATCAGATAGGCGAGATAAGGCATGCCGCTCGCATGCGCGCCAAGCTCTGGAACAGCGACGGTCGGAAATGTGTTGTCCTTCGAAGGCACAAGCAGATCGACGTGAAAACGCGTCCGCCCCGCCTGCTTGAACGACGTGGACGGATCGCCCCTGTTGAACCCCGGCACCGGCACGAAGTCAATTCCCGTCTCTTTCAGGATTTCGAGCAGTCCGCCCGAGGGCACGCCCTGTAGCGCGAGCTGGCGGGCGCGCGCGATATCGATGTCCTCGGTCTCGTAAGCAAGCGTCTTGATGCCTAGGCTGTTGAGCAGAACCGCGTACGCGTGCGAGCCCACGAGCACCGCGCCGGCCTGGAAAAGTCCGTAATTGTGGAGGACCGCCATGGTCGCGTAGGTCTTGTTGTCGGCAATCTGGAAGCCGAGCTTCGCGAGCTCCCGGATGCGGCTGATGAGGTCTTTGGACTGCTCGATCTGTGCCATCACCGCAGCGACGCGCTCGTCGGCCGCCGGATCGCCCTTGGGTCCGCCAAGACTCTCCTGCTGCCGCTTGCCCTCCGCGTTCATGAACTGCCGATAGTAGTAGACGGCGTTCCCGCGATGGTGCTCGGTGATCGTGCCCGGCGCCCCCACGAGAACCCGCCCCTGGCTGGCGGCCGCCTGCTCGACGTTCGCGTACTGGGAGCAAAATGCCTGATCGTGTCGCTGGTAAAGAGGAAGTCCGTGCATGTCAGAGAATTGCAGTAATTTTTTTAGTTTTACTGCAAAGCGCGAGTTCATGATTGCAGTAATTTTATAAAAAATACTGCAATCATCATAGAATCACTCAGACCACGAACCCCTCGCCTGTCCGGTACGCCTGGCGAACGATACAAGGGTAAGCACAACTGCAGCCAATCTTGTGACGGAGGGGGATTTTGTCAGGACCAGCGGAAACCTAAACCGTCGACCGAAGTTCAAGGGCGCTTGGCTACACGATCACGGATGACTACGCCTGCTTTGTCGTGAGCGACGGCGTCTCTGGCGATCCTGGCAGCGAGATCGCCTCGCGTTGCGCGGTCGAGCGCATCCTCCACCGCGCGAAGTGCACCGGCCGCACGCTCGCGCAGACGTTGCTCGAGTGCATTGAGGAAGCACACGCTGCGATTCTCGCGATGCAGCAGCGCGGGCGCATGAGTGCGACCGTCGTCGCACTCTTCATCGACCCGCGGCACGACGTTGCGCAATGGGCTCATCCCGGCGACAGCCGGCTCTACCGGTTCGCACGCGGCACGCTGATCGAACAGACGCGCGATCATAGCGTGCGGCAGCAACTGCTGGACGCGGGCCTGCCAGGCGACGGCGTCAATCCCGCCTGGCTGCATATGGCACCCGGCATGCGCGGCCAGATCGCGCCCGCGATCAGCCCGCCGCGCGTGCTGGAAAATGGCGATGTGTTCCTGCTCTGCACGGATGGGCTCTGGCAATCCGTCGCGGAAGATGCACTCGAAGATCGCCTGCGCGTCGTTCATACCGTCGATGACTGGGCCGTGCTGATCGAGCACGAGGCGATGCGTCGTTCGGGCAACACACCGCACGCCGACAATTACTCCGCGCTGGCGGTCTGGGCCGGGAGTCCACAGAACGTCACGCTGGCGCGTGTGAGGGCGCGCCAGGCGCGTTGAGACATGGTTCGGGCTATCGCCGTCCGATGGATGCAAAATTGACAAAACGCATCTATCTATTCCAGACGAATATCGATACTTCTTTGACGTCTACTTCTTGCACGACGCAACGGGACGTCGGTCCCTCCCGCACCGGGGAGCACAGAAACTATGCCGATGAGTCGCAGAGCGAAGCGATGGCACGAACGCCGCCGTACCGGCCTGATACGGGCGTCAGGTCGTCGTCGAGGGTTGCGATTCCTCGTTTTTCTGATCGCGCTGATCGTCGCGAAGATCATGACGGAACCCGACGCGGCCAGGCGAAACGCGACATTGCCATAGTCATGCTGGCACCGAATAACTACCGCCGAGACAAAGGCTACTATCCGGCCCAGACGCAAGGCCTGGGTGCGTTGACGGAAAACCGACCAGCAAATCTGCCTGCTGAGGTCGCCTTTGTACGGCGCGTACAACAGGCGGTCGACGTTCAATGGACTGCGATGCCTTCGAGGACTTCGTCGTGCTCCTGGCGTTCCGCGAGGTACGGCGAGCGGTAGCCCGAATTCACGCCCCAGTAATAGAACACGAGCGCGATCAGCGCGACGACCAGCATGTCCCAGCCGTAAGGCAGCAGACCGGCGCCGCCGAACTCCTTGCTGCCGATCAGCGAGAGGAGCGCCATGATCGGCAGATATGCGCACAGCCACCATGCGGCCTTCAGATCCTGGCCCCAGCCTTCAAAGCCTTGCTTGCGCTGGAAGTAGAAGTACACCGGCAGCGCGACGACCATCAGCAGAATGATTTCGCCGGTCAGCGGCCACTTCGCCCAGTACAGGATCATCGACGCGCAGACGAATGCGAACGGCGCGATCACTTTCATGAACGGCACGGAGAGCGGGCGCTCGATGTCCGAGGCGGCGCGCTTGAGCGCCATCAGGCTGATCGGACCCGTGAGGTACGAAATCACCGTNGCCACCGAGATCACCGCCGCGAGCGAACTCCAGCCGCGGAAGAAGAACATGAAGATGAACGAGACGAGCAGGTTGAACCACATCGCGTTGCGCGGCACGCCGTAGAACGGGTGCACGTTGCCGAACATCTTCGGCATCGTGTTGTTGCGCTCCATCGCGTAGATCATGCGCGAGGTCGTCGCCATATAGGT
>NZ_JAFA01000076.1 GCF_000519185.1 Paraburkholderia nodosa DSM 21604
AACGAAACGGCGCAGGCTGAGGCTGTCGTACAGCGCCTCTTCGCATGCAAGGTCGGCGAGATTGAACCAGTGCTGCACAAAATGGATTCGCAACATGCGCTCCAGCGCAATCGGCGGGCGACCATTGCCGCGTTTCGGATAAAACGGCTCCACCACCGCGCACAGCTGCGCCCACGGCACGATCGTGTTCATCTCATCGAGAAACACCTCGCGTCGCGTAGGTTTGCGCTGCGCCCCGAATCCCGCGCATTGATCGACAGCCATCGCCAGTGTCAGTTGCTTCATCGCTTTTTGCTTTCGCCGTTGCATGCTCACGCTATAACGCCTGACAGTCGTGAACGGTGGACTTGATCAGCATTGCCTTAAGGCGAAACCACGTTCTACGAACGTGGTGATTCACTTCACAACGGACAACTCGTTGAGTTAGACAGAAATTCAAGCGACTTTCAGGTCGCACGTGAGCCTTCATGCCGAAGTGCCATGCATTTCCTTCCTTCATCATCAACCCGCGCCCACACAGCGAGATGCCGATTTCGTCGAACAACTTGCGCGTCAAATCGTGCTTGAGCAACAGACGCCGAAACTTCAACAGCGTGGTTGCATCCGGCGCGTTCTCAACAGCCAGATCGATGCCGGCGAAGGCGCGCATCGCGAGGCTGTCATAGAGCGCGTCTTCAAGCGCTTCATCCGACAACCCGTACCACTGCTGCAGGAAATAGATCCGCAGCATTCGTTCCAGGCCTATCGGCGGTCGGCCCCGCTCGCCCTTCGGGTAGTACGGCTCGATCGCCGCCAGCAAACGCGGCCACGGGACGGCCTTCTCCATCTCGGCCAGGAAGCGCTGACGCTTGGTCACGCGCGTCTTGCCTGCACTTTCCGCCTCTGCAAAACTGATCTGCCGCTTCATCACTATGGGTCCGTTCCGTGATCTTCCTACTACAACGTTCTCCACCACGTCTGCGATGACGGCCGCGTCAGATTAATCAGCGTTTCCCTAGCTGTTTCGTGCATCCGGATATTGCGGGTTGTGTTATTGCAACATGCAGCGAACGGGAAGGTGTTTCGGTCCACAAACGAAGTTTGACTCCATGTATTCGATCTCACCCACTAGCTCAGCGCGTTGCAATCTCGGAATCAGCTCATCGAACAGAATCCGCATCTCCATGTGCGCGAGATGTTGACCAAGGCATACGTGGCCGCCGACACCGAACGCGATATGTGGGTTGGGTCTGCGATCAATATTGAATGTGAATGGCGAAGGGAAGACTTCTTCGTCGCGATTCGCCGAGCCATAGCACAACATCAGCCAATCTCCCTTGCGAATTTTTCGGCCTCGGATATTAGTGTCGGCAGTCGCTGTACGCATGAAATGATGAACCGGCGATGCGAATCTAAGGCATTCATCGATAAACTGTGGAATGAGCGATCGATTTGCCTGAAGCTGTGGTAGCAACTCCATAAAGCGGCACAATGCCCACATTGCGACCGACGTGGACGACGACACTGTATGATGCCCTGCGGCAGCGATAATTACGTAATAGCCGAGGCGGGTTACGTCATCGATAGGCTGCCCATTGATGACCGCGTTGGCTAGCAAAGTCGCGACATCATTGCGCGGGTCCTTCCGGCGCGCTTCGTTTAAGCTTTCGAAGTACTCCCTGAAGTCGTCAACTACAGACAGGAGCGCCTTGCCCGTCGCACTGCTCGCGTCGCCTTGGCGCAGCGTATCGCGTGTGTATTCGGCGTCCTCACTCCCGAACATCTCGTAAGTTAGTGCAAGTATGTGAGGAAAATCCTCCTGAGGGACGCCGAGAATATCCATGATTACGTGCAGTGGGTACTGCGACGCGAATGTGCCTGAAAAATCGATCACCTTTCCGTTGTGTTGCTGCAGCTTCGCGACCATCGTACGGGCTAGCGATCTAATACGGTCTTCAAGCTTGAGAATACTGTTCGGCATGAACCAGGATTGAGTCAGCGCGCGTAAACTTTTGTGTTCTTCGCCGTCGATGTGCACGAGCGATCGAACAATGTTCGGCGAACCGGTCGCGGACATAATATGCTCGATCGATGCTTTAGGGCGACACACGACAGAATAATCTCCATTGTGGAATAGAGAATTATTCCGTGAGATCATAGAGACGTCGGCGTGTTTTGTAATCACCCAAAACGGGTCATGCCCGTCAGCCGTCGCTCTCCCGACAGGGTTGTTTGCGCGTGCCCAAGTGTAAATTTCGTGGAGGCCATCGATGTCCGTGTGGGACTTCGGATCGACGATGCGGTTCGCTATTTCTCTTGGTAGGTCATATTTTTGCATTCTGTTGAAGTCCAGGTGAGGTTCGTGTTAGTGGACGCGCGACACGAACAAGCGTCTACGCGCGCGATGATCCAGTCTGTTAACGTAGAGAGCTCCTTTCAATTGATGCTTGCCGATCGATTTAACTTTATCGCAGGCGTGTGCTCCCTGCGGGTGGTGATTGGTGTGTTGGCTGTCCATTTGCGTCTGGCGCGACTCGCCAACGCTGGCAGCGTCAGTCGGGTCATTTGGGAGGATCGATCGGTGCTGTGAGTCGTTGCATTCCAGCATGTTTAGCTCTATTCAGAACTTTTGACGGATCGCGGCGCGAGCAAGGATCTGGCGATTGCTGGATGAGTCACCCACATTCGCGACGCTTGCAATAGCGGGGACCCCAAGAGACGATGTTCCAGATGCTTGTTGCCAACCGATTTCGAAATAGACGTCGGTTCGCTTGGATAAAAAGTAGTCTGTTGAAATCGTTACTTGGTTGAAGTGCTGGTTTCCGAGTATATGTCCCGAAACGTCTTGAATGCCATTCGATTGCAAGTAGTCGTATGATACTGCGACTGTCCACGCTTGGCTGAAACGATACATTATTCCGACATCGTAGTTGTTGAATATGACTGTTCCGTCCAGATGAGACAGGGCGAGATTCGCGTATTGAACATTAGAGAACGATGCTGCCACGATGACTGGGCCGATTGTGTAGTTGGATGCTACGACTACAGACTGGTACGCCTGGGCGGAGCCATATCCACTGTTGATAGCACCTTGAAGAGGAGAGATCCCATTCAAATAGGCAGTAAAAAATCCTGTGCCTGGCGCTGCGGTGGGGTTCTTAAAGTACTCGAATGCTGCCCCCAGTTTCAATGGCCCGTTCACGTAACCTGCACCTACCGAATAACCACTGGTAGATGTGAAGTTACCGGGAATACCACCAAAGCTGTACTCAATTCCGAAGCTCGCGCCGTAGATGTCAGGGCTCATGTATCGGACAGAATTATTCGGTCGAACCGTGTTGGACGCATTGTCCAGATCCCCTGGGTGTCCCGCCGGCGCGCCTCCGACCAGCGCTTCGGCAGTCAGCGGCTCGGGAAAGTAGAAGATCATGTCGTATTGACGTCCAAATGTCAGGCCGCCCCAATTGTCGCTTTTGATACCGATGAAGGCTTGACGACCAAATAGCAGGCCGCCCTGACCAGCCTTACCTTGATTTAGGTTTGCGCCTGACTCAAGGGTGAACGTTGCATGTAAACCGCCACTGAGGTCCTCGCTTCCGGTCATGCCCCATCGACTTCCCATGAGGCCGCTAAGCGAGTCAAGCGAAATTCTCTTGCTATCAGCAACGTTGCTTTGGTAGATGATGCCTTCGTCGAGAACACCGTAGAGATTCACAGTACTTTGTGCTTGAGCCAAGGATGACGCACCAAATAAAGCCAGAAATATCGACCTTTCCCAACCACGCATAGTTAGATTTCCAGGGGGGGCGTGTGAGTGAGAAGCTCTATTTCGCTCGACGACATCTGTCTGCACTGCGCTGCGACGTGCTGCCACGATTGCGCCGATCCAAAATAGAGCGCTACAGCGGAAGAAAGCCACTGTATCGTTGATATGTGCAGTTGCCTCTTTGCATTTTTTGGAGATCATATCTGTGCGATTTAGGCTTTACTGTATGGCGTCCAAGATGTCAAACGGCTTGAGCGCGAGATCGCTTCACATTTCCAGAGCACAGATCGTGCCGACTCAGATTCGTCGGCGAAAAGGAGCCACCAGGCGCAGTGCGACGTCTTCAGGTGGATTGATATCCGATGAAGATTGTCGTGCGGACCGCCGATGTGCGACAGTCGTCATTTCGTTTGTGAGCATTTGGTCAATACGCGACAATTGACATGGGCTGAAGAGCCGTCTATTCGAACAAGAGCCCTCGTAAGAGATCGTGAAGCCGGTAGCGTCCTTGACTAGACGTGTAAAACGGGGGGGCTTGTCACGAGTCGCGCTGAACAATTCGTCTCACAAGGGCGGCCGTCATGCCGCGAAGACCACCGGTGCTGAGGGTTGACATACCCCCGGAAGGCAGGGTGTGGGGACGAGGCCGTTGGAATTCCCACGATCTCAGTGCATCGCTCAGACGGTGGTCCAGCGATATCTGTATCGCTTGTGGTTTTACGACGATTCATGCGGCTATCGTCCTGGGCGGCCCGCGCATCAGGCGCCCGACGTGGGCCGGCAGCGCGGCTGGGGCTATGCTTGGGCGCTGGGCCTCGACATCAAGAAGTTCTTCGGTAGTATCGAACTGGGAAATCATAATGCGACAACGAGGCTGAGCAAGGCGAGGCCGGCAACCATCGCAACTGGACCAGGCGCTAGACGGTCAACATGGCAAATGGCGACCTGAATCTGAACATTCTGCGCGATCAGCGGGCGACGTTCGAGCTGCAATTGGTGGCAGTATCAGCGCGGGCGGCCCGGCGTCGACGATTACGTCATCAGCATGTACGCGCGCGGCATGAGCGTGCGCGAGGTTCTGGGCCACTTGCTGGAGTTGTACGAGTTCGAAGTTGTCGCCCGACTTGATTTCGGCCGTCACCGACGAAACGGTGACCTTGATCGCACTTTGATTTCGATTTGGCCATCCAGCATTGGAACGCGCTCTTCCATTCGAGCGAGCCCGAACGACCTTTTTCCAGGCGGTGTTATGCACTTTAAGACCCTTTTACCAAGTGCCGCAAAGTGGACGAGCATAAGCGAGGAGAACACGGCGAAGTGGAAGCCAGCCAAGGTTTCGGGCAATCGCCGCTGTACCTGGCCAGCCGACGCAAGCGGTCGAGCCAGCCAAAGCTGCGTTCGACCACCCGGCGTCGGCCAACGCCACCTTGCCAGGTTGGCCCGTGGCCTGCTGAATCTGACAGGCCAGTTTCCCGACCTGCGCGCGTGTATATATTCGGATATATCGCTTCGATGGATTGTTGCTTATAGTGTGCCTACCGAGGACCGAAGGTCTGCACAGCTTGGAGAACAGATGAGGCTATCCTGGCACGATACATGTAGCTAACGGGGGCGACTGAAAAAGCATCCCTCTTTGCCGATACGCCGGTGGTCTGGTCGTAGAGGTTAGCGTTTTCATAAAAAGAACGGGCGTCACCAGGCGAATCCCCGCCAACCTGAATGCTTCGGTTTGTCCTGAAAAAATAGTTCTTCTCGGCATATACAACGCCGCCGCTGCCAATCTGCAGGGCGTTGTACTGTGTCTCGTCTGATCCGGTCGCCGTGCTCGGAATCAGTAAGTCAGTATGACTCCCGTTCGGCAAGGCTGGCCGCCGCGAGGAACTATGCGCGGGTTAGCATGGCTGCCAGAGCCGCATTGAGTGGGGACGGAACCGCCACTCAACGGTGTTTTCCGCCGCGGAGGCCAGCATGGAACACGATAGGGTTCTGGTGCAAATAGGTAAGCGTGCGTATTTCGGCGAAGCCGAACACGGATTTCGGTTGAAGTCGAACAGTGTTTCCGGAGGAAGATGAACAGCCGTTTCGCTTGAAGTCGAACGGTTTCGGAGAATTCCGGAATTGGTGTTCGGCGCTCCGAAACGCGTGTTCATCTTCCCGAAATCGGTGTTCAGCCTGCCGAAACGGCTGTTCACCCCACCGAAATGCGTGTTCGGTGGACCGAAACGAAAGGTGTGGTTTCGGTTGGCGGTACTGCGGATGGCTCAATCGGCCGGCGGTTATGGTGGCTCCTTTTTGGAGACACTGACGATGCCGGCTCACCGGACGACCTTGCGCAAGATAAAAGATGTGCTTCGCCTGAAATGGACCTGTAATCTGTCTCACCGCCAGGTGAGCGGCGCGCTCGGTGTCGGGCTCGGCACCATTACTCAATATCTTCAACTTGCCGCCTCGGCCGGCCTCGACTGGGCGACGATCGAGCCGCTGTCCGAAGCAGAACTGGAGCAGTTGCTCGTCAACGGCAGTGTTCCGACGACGGCCGCAGGCAAGCGCATAGAGCCAGACTGCGCCTGGGTCCACCGGGAACTGCGCCGAAAAGGCGTCACGTTGCAGCTGCTGTGGGAAGAGTACGTCGCCGCGAATCCCGGCCAGAAGACCTTGCGCTACACGCAGTTCTGTCAGCGATACAAGGACTGGGCCCAGACGTTGAAGCGGTCGATGCCCCAGCAACATTACGCTGGTGAGAAGTTGTTCGCCGACTACGCCGGGCAAACGGTGCCGATTCTCGATCGCACCGGCGGCATTGCGTTCAAGGCGCACATCTTCGTCGCCGTGCTCGGCGCATCGAATTACACGTACGCCTGCGCCACGCGCTCAGAAGCGACACCCGACTCGATCGGTGGGCTCATTGATGCGATGGAATTCTATGGCGGCGTGCCAAGGAAATCACCAGGTGGTGATTTTTGCGTTAATCAGCAGGTTCTGGTAATGCGCAGGAGTGCAGGAGAACCGGCGCCGTTGCTGAAATATTGCCGCCGGTTCCTTCACATTATGCGGGGGGTTAAAGTGAATCCAGCCACGCAAGCAGATCATCGTCGCGTTTCCATCGCGGCGGTCGCTTTCTCTTCGAGATCGGTTCGAGACGCTCGAGTGCCGCACGCTTCGTAGCGAGATTTGCCTGGGCATAGTGATTGGTCGTGTCGAGACTCACGTGACCGAGCCAGCTGCGGATCACGGTTACGTCTACGCCCGCTGCCACGAGGTGGACCGCAGCCGCGTGCCGGAAACTGTGCGGAGAAACGCGCTTCAAAGACAAGGTAGGAACAGTATTCGCGGCCGCCTGAACGTACTGTGCGAGCTTATAGCGCACTCCGGATGCCCCCAGCGGTACGCCATAGCGATTGACAAAAATGGGATCGTTATCCGCACGCGGTTGCCGCTTGAGGAGTGCCTTAAGCACGAGAACAGTTTCTGGCCATAGAGGACAGATCCGCTCTTTTTTACCTTTGCCGACCAATCTCACGTAGGACGGAGGATCGAAGCGAATGCGTTGTGGGCTAACATCGAGCGCTTCTTGGATGCGCGCGCCCGTGTTGTAGAGAAAACAAAGCAGCGCGTGATCGCGTAGTCCCTCGAGACTTGTGCGATCCGGCTGCAACATAATGGCATCAACTTCGTCTGGCTCAAGATAGGATGGCGCGCGAACGGCTTCACGCTTGGTCGGAATCCGCAGCACTTCGGCGCACTGCGCAGCGTATCCGGGCTCCCGTGCAGCGACAAAAGAGAAGAAGCTGTGTAGCGCGGCGAGTCGGCAGTTTCGAGTGCCGATCGTGACCTTGCGCTCTTGCTCGCATTGCTGCAAGAAGGCCCCTACCATGGCTGCAGTAAGGTCGCCAAGTACGAGCGCAGCTACGGTCCGTTTGCGCCTCGTAGCCGAAAACCGCAGGAATAATCTCCAGGTATCACGATAGGATCGCACCGTATGTGCTGAGAGATTGCGCTGCTCCAGCATGTGTGTGTAAAAAAATTCTTGGAGCAATCTGGGCAAAGGATCAATCGGCTTCATTGTCCACTCCTTCGGCGACGTGCAGGCTGTGAGCGCCGAAAGCACGGAAGCGCGCGCCTGCCAGTTGCAGCAGTTCATTGGTGATGGTCAAATAGGCCAGAGTCGAGTTAATGTCCCTGTGGCCGAGATACGTGGCAAGATAAGGAAGGCGAGCCTGAGGGTTGATCCCCTCGCGGTACCACTCGAGCATTCGATTTGCGACGAATGTGTGCCGCATATCATGAATACGTGGCCCGAGTCCGCCTATGTCAGGCTTTACGCCAGAAAGGCGCAGGACACGTACTAGAAGCTTCTCGGTCATCACGTAAGAATAGCGCCCGGCCCGTTGCTGATGCCAGAAAAGCCCTGAATCGGCCTGCTGTGGGCCACCCGCCAGTCGCCGCGCATGCAGGTAGTCGCTCAGTGCAGCCACGACGCTGTTAGGAACTGGCAATGTCCGCGATTTAAAAAACTTCGTCTCCCGAATCTCGATCTCGCCCAGATCAAGATGCACGTCACCGAGGTTGAGACCTACGATCTCGCCCAGGCGTAGTCCGGTGCAGTATGCAAGAACGAGCATTGTGTACAGGGTCAGAGGTCGAAGCGGTGCACACGGTGAGGGAAATCGCCGTGCAGTTTCGAGGAGGTGCTGCACTTCTTGCTCTGTATAGATGTGAGGACGCCGTCGCTGTTGCTTCAACTGCTGACAGAGTTGGCGGTCGGGCTTGGGCACGGGAATCATTGGCTCGAAGCGTCGCCACGCCCTGGCGAGATCGCGCCCCAACTCATGGCACTGCCAAGCATGCTCTGGCGTCGGCCGTATGGCTCGCCATTCTTGCAGAAGAACGGCGAGAGGTTGGCCGTCCAGATGCGGATTCTTCTGCAGATAGCGATCGAAGTATAAAAATCGGTTTGCTGGCGTCTCGTAGCGGTAGCCCATGTCGCGCATTAACGTGACATGGTAGAGCATGAGCGGACCGAGAAAACTTCCAAAGCGGGGAAGCGGACGTAGCGCTTCAAGCGCTGTCTCTGAGGAAGACGATAGTAGTGCACGCACGATGGGCGTTGTCGTTCGCTGGCCGTATTGCATCCGCAGTTTATGTAGCGGATTGCTCGCAATCGATCCTTCTGTCGCGAGAAAATCGAGGAACCGGTCGACGAGACGCGCGCGATGAAACACAATGTGCAAAGGCCATTGTGCAATTCGCTCGTGCAACCATGCTTTGATCGTTTGTTCATCCAGCGATCGTCGTCGATTGCGCTGCATGACAAACCGTTGGAAGCCGGACAGAATGCATCGGTAAACGACGGGTGTCTTTGCGTTGCGGGCTCCCAATTCCAGGATAAATCGTTCGATGCAACGCCCGTCAACATCAGGCCAGATTCGCTTCATGGCCGCTTCTCCATGATCGGGACTTCAAGAGCTACGCCGCGAAGATGCTCCGTAGCCAACTTCAGGTACGCGGCCGTAGAGCCGGCCGACCGGTGTCCCAAAAGGTCCCCAATCCCTTTTACCGAAACCTCAGCGCGAAGCAGGCTGATAGCGCGTGCATGTCGAAATGCGTGCGGACCGCATTTGCCAACTGGATATATCCCTGCTGCTTCGAGTCGCCGCCGCACTGGTGTGTACAAGCTGGAACCATTGTGAAATCCGCGATAAGGTGCTCGTGCGCGGACAAATATCTCGCGCACATCTGAGTCCGGTCGTCCTCGTCGCAAGTAGTCAAGCAGTGCGTCACCGACACTCGGAAGCAACGGCAAGACAGACTGCGATCCAGTCTTGGTATGACGCACATAAAATCGATCAGTTCTCCAGTCGATATCCTCCAGGCGCATTCGGGTCACCTCTCCCGCACGTAAGCCGTACGTCGACAGCAGCATCAAAATGGCGTAGTCGCGCAGCCCTATCGGGGAACGGTCCTGCCGGGTGTAGCCCAGGACAGCGCTGATGTCGCCGGGACGTAGCGCCGAGGGTATAGACTCATATGCATAAGTTGTTGGGACAATGATGATCCGAGAAAGATCGCGATCGGTACGCCCAGTCTCATACAGGTAACGAAGGAAGCTGCGAAGCCTCGCCGCGATACTCTTACGCGATACCCGACGCAGCGACGAAACTCGGCTTTGCAGATAGCGATCAATATCAGGCACCGTCATATGCATCAACGTTTCCGGGCCTTTGCACCGTCCATCGGAGCACAGGAATCGCTGTGCTTCGGCAAGAAGGTCGTCGACCGTTTCGGCTGCCAGCCCTCGCCATTCCCGGAGCCATTGACCGTACTCCGTGCACAGTTTCCGATTAAACCTTGCGTTGACACTGGCAGGGACCGAATCGGGCGGCCACTTGCCAATAGCCAGTCGGAGCAACTGATGAATGCCAGTCGTATGAGACGCTCTCCAGCCCGGCAGGGAAAGTGGCGAGTGACCGTGGTGACGCTGGAAGCGTCGAAGTTCACATTGAAGATACGCAGAGATCTCCGTTGGCCTCGACGCCTCAACATGTATTCGTCGCCTGTCGAGAAATCGAAGGAAGTTTGCCGCGACTGCTAAATAGCGATTCCGGATATGGACACAGTATCGCTTGCCTACCAGATGCTGCTCGAGTTTGCTGAGCAGCATCTCGTGCTTTGTTTGCTGACCGGACATGGTGCGCCTCCTTAAGCAGTTGCGCACCTCTAGCATGGCACCATCGAGATAATGTGAAGGAACCGGCCACTGATTCCCTCAGCGGCGTCGGTTCTGCTGCTGTCCTGCGCATTACCAGAACCTGCTGATTACCAAGGTTGCTCGTGCCCGACAACCCGAAGGCACTGATCTCGAACGCCGACCGCTACGAACCCACGCTCGGCCTGACCACGCAGGACTTCGTGAGCCATTACGATACCGCGATGCTGCCGGCGCGCCCTCGCAAGCCGAAGGATAAGGCGAAGGTCGAAGTCGGCGTGCAGATCGTCGAACGCTGGATTCTTGCCCGTCTCCGGAATCACCGGTTCTACAGTCTGGCCGAACTGAACAAGGCGATCGCCGGATTGATCAACGATCTGAATACGCGGCCGTTCAAGAAGCTCGATGGCACTCGACGCGAGTGGTTCGAGCGGCTCGACAAACCGGCGCTGCGCCCGCTGCCGACTCCTCACTACCGGCCAAGATGAATGTCGGTACACCGGACGTAGTCATTGTCGCCGCCCACGTGCGTCAGGAAGTCCACGCGCGCGTGACACGTTACGGTGTGGAAATCCTGCATGGCGGCAAACGCGTCGCCGCCCACGCTCGCAGTCGGCTCAAGGGGAAGTACACCACCGTGGCCGAGCATATGCCTGCGGCTTACCGCGCCCACATGGAATGGACACCGAGCCGGTTGCTGAACTGGGGCGCATCGATCGGCGTCAGCGCCGAGGCGATCGTCAGGCATCTGCTGACAAACCGTCCGCACCCGGAAATGGGATACCGCGCGTGCCTGGGTCTGCTCTCGCTGTCGCGCAAGTACGGCAAGGAGCGGCTGGAAGCGGCGTGCCAGCGCGCACTCGTGATTGGCGCGCCGACCCAGCGGTCCGTGCGCACCATCCTGCAAACCGGCTCCGACAAGCAGCCGCTGCCACAAAGCGGGGCCACCGAATGGCAGTCGCCCCTGCACGAGAACGTGCGAGGGCCCAAGTATTACCACTGACCCAAGGAGGTCACGATGTTGATGCAGCAAACCCTCTCCCAGCTCAAGGCCCTCAAGCTGGACGGCATGGCTCGCGCGTTCGAGGAACAGGCTGCGCTGACGGCCAGCACGAGCCTGTCGTTCGAGGAACGCTTCGGCATGGTCGTGGATCGTGAGATCGCCTGGCGCGATACCCAGCGGCTCGAGCGATTGCTCAAGTCTGCGAAACTCAAGAATCCCCAAGCCTGCATTGAGGACATCGAGTACCGGCAGAGCCGTGGACTCGACAAGGGTATCGTCGCCACGCTCGCCAGCTGTGACTGGATCCGCAATGCACAGAACCTCATCCTGACAGGGCCAACTGGCGCCGGAAAAACATGGGTCGCCTGCGCCTTCGGCCAGCAGGCCTGCCGACAGGGCTTCTCCGTGCTGTACGTGCGCGTCGCGCGGCTGTTCGAGGAGTTGAGGATCGCCCACGGCGACGGCAGCTTCACACGTCGGCTCGCGCAGCTCGCCAAGATGGACGTCTTGTTGCTCGACGACTGGGGACTGCAGGACGTCGACCAGGGCGCGCGCAACGATCTGCTCGAAGTGCTCGACGATCGCGTCGGCACGCGATCCACGATCATCACCAGCCAACTGCCCCTTGAACACTGGCACGCCTGGCTGCAAGACCCGACTCTCGCCGACGCAATCCTCGACCGCCTCGTCCATCAGGCTCACAAGCTTCCGTTGAAGGGCGATTCGATGCGCAAGAAGAACGCGCCCGATCAAAAAGTAGCCTGATCTCGAACACCCGCAGTACAATCTAAGCACTACGCAGCACCTCCCTCCAGGCCTGTTCGACTTCACCGAAACGGGCGTTCAGCTTCCCCGAAATACGCAGGTAAGCGGGTTGAGAAAGCTCATATAGGTAGGAAAGCTTATCGATCAAACAGGACCGCATTCCATACGGCGGGCGCAGCGGCCTCCTTGAGGCCGAGCTTCGCGAGATCGAACTGCCCCTTGCGAATGCGATGCGTCAACTCGATTCCTGAAATCGTGGTCGCGGCGCTCCCGAATCGCTTGAACCCGAGCATCACGTTCGTTCTGGACTTGATGTGGCGATGGTCCTGCTCGATCACGTTGTTCAGATATTTTGAGGACCGGACCTTCGTGTCTTCAGGCAGCAGACCATCGGTCTTCATTTCGCGCACCGCGCGGTGCGAGGCGGCATAGCCGTCGAGCGTGATGGTCTCCGGCGGCTGGCCCTGACGCTTGATGGCCTTGCTGAAAAAAGCTTTGGCCGCAGCCACGTCGCGTCGGGCTCTGAGCATGAAGTCCACCGTCTGGCCAGCCCGATCCACTGCCCGATACAGGTAGACCCACTTGCCGCGAATCTTCAGGTAAGTCTCATCGACACGCCACGAGCGACCCGCAGGTGTAGCAAAGCGGTTCCAGCGTTTGACGAACTCGGGTGTATAACGCCTCACCCAGCGCAGAATCGTCGTGTGAGCCAGCGACAATCCCCGTTCGGCCATCATCTCGACCAGATCGCGAAAGCTGAGCTTGTAGCGCAGGTACCAGCGAACGCACAGAATGATGATCTCCCGATCAAAATGGCGTCCGCCGAACAACTTCTCCGGACTCTTCAGCTTGCTCATCGCGGCTCGTCGGTTCGTTTTGGTCCGACAACTCTAACCCATTCGCCGGCCCTATTTGCACCAGAGCCATCAAAGCTATCTGGCTATCCGCGAAAATCGGGAAAGTCCATCCGGCAAGCCGTCGAAAAAACGCACGACCAAGGCGTTGATCGTGATTGCCGTCGAAATCCTGGAGCCCCGTGGCTTTGGTCGCATACGCCTGCAGCGTATTGATCGCGAGCGCGCGGCCGACATGCTTCCGTTTGTGAAGAGCGTTGTTGCCCCTGGCTCGGTGATTCGTACGGATGGTTCGCCCATGTACTTCTCGCTGGAATACCACTACGCGCATGACCGGGGCGTGGTGACGTCTATCGCTGACGGCGAGCGTCCTCCGGCACACGTGCCGCTACCCGGGGTGCATCGTGTCGCCTCGCTGCTCAAACGGTGGCTGCTCGGCACGCATCAGGGCGCCGTCAAACCTGAGCAGCTTGACCATTACCTGGACGAATTCGTGTTTCGCTTCAACCGTCGTACCTCGCGCTCGCGCGGGCTACTCTTCTATCGCTTGCTTGAGCAGGCGGTCGTGACGGCGCCGATTACATACGACGATGTAGTGGTCCGGAAATCACGCCGTAAAGACCACCAACTTCCACAATGCGAAAATGTGGAGCTAAATGGATAGCCCTTACGGATATACAGCTGCAACCCATCCTGTCGATGTCGGAACACACGAAACACTGGCGCAATCGGGGCGCGTTCATATACAACCAGTTGAGCGCAAGCCTTCACCGCGTTTAATCCCCAGCCTCAACTCTCCCGTACTCCGCTTCCGACTTTAGCTCTACACCAGCGGCGTTGATCAAACGGGAACATAAAGTAGTCGCGCACGGTGAGCGGTTCGGGCTGGTTTCGAAGGCCAACTNCCGCCCACTCATTCTTTTTCGGCCAGTATGCCGTACGGAAAATCGTGTCCCNGAGAGTCGTAAATGTCCCAAAGTTCCGGCCCCGGTGACGCACNTCCATTGAATGGTGAATACGGTGGAACTTTCCGTCGCTGACGATGTATCGAAGCAGCCCAAGATTAATGCGTGTGCTCGAGTGAGTCAAATGGACCTGAAAGGCAATCAGCGTCAGGGCAACAGTGGGCACGGCGCCAGATTCGAAGTGGATCAGAGCGAGCGGCACTGCTACGAATACCGCGTCAATAAGCGGCTCAGACACGTGATGAGCACAATTCCAAGCCGTTAGTTCGCGGATAGAATGATGGGTGGCGTGCATGCGCCACAGGAATGGAACAGCATGCTGTGCGCGGTGCATCCAGTAGCGGAAGAAATCACCGACAATCGCGACTAAAACGCCTGAAAGAATGGCGAAGCCCACGTTAACAATTGCGTTGTCTGAGTGAAGGAACGTCCCGAAGTTGACCGTCAGGAGCGGCTTCACTCCTAACCATTCCAGACTCGCAGTGTAGACGTGCCAGATTAATGCGCCGCATCCAATGCGAATGATCCAGTTCCGCACACCGCGAACGTATGAGGCAAAACTGTATCGGTAAGCCGGAAAGATCAGTTCGAGCGCGACGCAGACGGTAGCGAAGATCGCCACGAGCTTGAACGAGCTCACGAAGAACTGGGCCATCTGATTAACATCGAGAACGTGCATTTGTTTACTCCGGCAGACCGACCGAGTGCGCCGACCTGAGGTCGAAGCGACCGTCGTCAACGCGGCCATCTTCTTCACGGGCGCTCATGGGTCCAATAGTCATTGATAGCCAGCGCGGCCCAATAAATCCGGTCCGCACCGATAGCGCGCATTGCATCTAGCCTAGGCAGGTCATGTAATTTCCATTTCACCGCGGATTCAAACTGTTGTGCCGCGGACACACCAGCACGTGGCGTTGTTGCACAAATCGGCGGGCTGAGCGATGCGCTGACGTTTACGCGCAACAGTTCGAGCGGAGGCCCTGTTAACACTTCGGCTTCCTGCGTAGATTCTGGAAGATGCGCAGAGACACAACCAGGAAGCAGGCGGAGCCCAAGGCGAAATATCGCGTCAAGAACTGGGCGCAGTACAACGCGGGACTGATCGCACGAGGAGATGTGACGATGTGGATCGACCAGAGCATGTGTGCGCCACCTCCTGTGCAGGCCCCGAGGCGCGGCCACCCGGTGGTCTACTCGGATGCCCTGATTCAAGGCCTGCTCGGTCTCAAACAAGTCTTCCATCTGCCGCTGCGCGCACTGTGCAAGGCTTTGCCGGGAGCCTGCGCAAGCTCGCCTTTCCTGATTTGCCGGTACCGAACTACACGACGCTGTCTCGCCGCGCACAGAATCTGAAGATCGTGCTGCCGTCGTCGCGACCTGATGAGCCGCTGCACCTGGTCATCGACAGTACCGGCCTGAAGCTCTACGGCGAAGGCGAGTGGAAGGTGCGCAAGCATGGCTGGTCCAAGCGTCGCACCTGGCCCAAGGTACATCTGGCGATGGACGCGAACACCGGACAGATCTGCGCTGCACTGATGACTCATCAGGACGAAGGCGATGGCGAAGTGTTGCCTGATTTGCTCGACCAGATTCCCGCTGACGTGGCAATCGACACCATCGGTGGCGACGGCGCCTACGACTCCAAGGCGTGCCATGCGCGGATTGCGAGCGGCGCTGCCCCGTCGATTCCACCGCGTGAGGGCGCGACGCCGTGGCCGGAGAGCACGCCTGGCGCGGCCTGGCGCAATGCCGCCATCGACGCGATAGCACAAAGCAGCAGACGTGAATGGAAGCTTGCAAGTGGCTACCACCGTCGCTCGCTGGCTGAGAGCCTGATGTACCGGCTCAAGATCCTCACTGGCTCCTGCCTGTGGGCTCGCGAGATCGGTTCCCAGGCAACCGAAGTATCGGTTCGTGTAGGGGTGCTCAACCGCATGGCAGTACTCGCTCGCCCGCAGTCCGTCCGTATTGCCTGAGATCGAAAACATGGGGATCACTTCGTCCTTACGTTCGATTTATGCAACAACGCCTCAGCACGTACTATGCTGGCATTTCATGGAATTGCAAAAATCGATTGTTTGGATAAGACCCATTCGCTCCCCAAATGGTTTTCACCACGCCATGGTCAAGTCCTGCCCCCACAACTGCAGCGCAACGTCCATCGTTCGCAGAACCGGATCGAAGCGTATCACGCGCTGCGCGGCTTCATCGCCGAGGTCAGTGGCAGAAAGCACCTGATCGGCAAGACCGATCACGACATTGCGATCAATAACGAGTGCGGCCGGCTGCTGGCCAATGTCGTGACCGCCTTCAACGGCTCTGATGTGATGGACGACTCCCGCCCTTCGGGGCTCGGCATATGCCAAAGTGGAGAAGTCGTGACTTCCACGGCAAAGGAGCGTTCATCATGAAGATAGCCACTGTCGGACTGGATCTTGCAAAGACTCTATTCCAGGTTCATGGAGTCGATTCGCAGGGGCATATCGTCGTACGCAAACAGCTGCGCCGCGCTGACGTACTGGCGTTTTTCGCGAAGCTTGACCCGTGCGTGGTCGGCATGGAGGCATGCGGGTCTTCGCACTATTGGGGCCGGGAACTCACGAAGCTTGGACACACGGCGTGCCTGATTGCCCCACAGTTCGTTCGACCTTACGTAAAGAGCAACAAGACCGATGCAGCCGATGCTGAGGCAATCTGCGAGGCGGTAAATCGACCGCACATGCGCTTTGTACCGATCAAGACGCAGGCGCAACAGACGATGCTTTCACTGCATCGGGCACGTGCCGGGCTGGTTAAATCCCGTACGGCAGTGGCCAATCAAATCCGCGGCTTGCTGAGCGAGTTCGGCATTGTCCTGCCGCAGGGCATCCGGCTGCTCGGGCAAAGGGTCATCGAAGCCCTTTCCAATCGCGAGCAAGTTTGCGCCTCTTTTGAAATTCGAGTGGGCGGTTTGGCGGGTCAAGGGCGGGCGTGAGCCCGGCGCAGGGAACCCTTGAGGCGCTTTGAATCGACAAGCTGGCGCATGGCTGGTTGCGGCAGAATGCTGCAA
>NZ_JAFA01000077.1 GCF_000519185.1 Paraburkholderia nodosa DSM 21604
CGGCCCTTGGCAAAAGCAGTCAACTGCACGCGATCTGAACGATGAGACACAGTTATTCCGTATCACGCATCCCTTCCATCCGTTGTATGGGCGAGAGTTCGCGCTTGTGGATCGGCGCAACACGTGGGGAGAAGACCGCGTCTACTTCCACGACGACGCGGGTGACCTGAAACGTATGCCGGCAGCCTGGACGAGCGCCGCGGCGCCCGATGCATTCGAGATGGTTTCGGCGGGACGATCGCATTTCCGCATCGAAGATCTGTTGCAATTGACCATGCTGATTGCGCGGCACAAAGAAACTGGCGGACATCCAAAAAGGCGTTCGGGCGGGCGCAAGCCGTCAAGCAAATAATGCCATACATGTAAAATAAATTATGCCATTTGCGGAAGCAAGCGCGCTTAGACCCGGGTGAAATTCGTAATTCGCCGCGTGCTTGACAGGGGTGTCTGGTGAAATTCAAAAAAATGGCCTTGACATCGTCTGTTTATGGGCATAATTTACATTACATATGACCCGCACACGAAAGCCCGACCCCAAACTCGCTGCTCTCGAAGAGAGTGGCACGGTGAATCCGCGCCCTCAGGACATCGATGATCATGCCTTCGTTGGCAGCGACTTCTTCGATCCCCGGGATCTGGTTCAGGTCCGATACGAAATGCTGCGACGCGTGCGCGTGGAAGGGCAAACCGTCGCGGATGCCGCCGCACACTTCGGAGTCAGCCGGCCGACTTTCTACAAGGCACAGGCCGACTTCGAGCGCGATGGCCTCGCCGGGCTGCTGCCGGTCAAGCGGGGGCCGCACGGACCTCACAAGATTACCGATGAGGTGATGCGCTTCATCGAAGAAGCGCGCGCGACTCACGCTGAGCCGGACGTGCAGGAACTGGTTGATCTGATTGCGGAGCAGTTTGGCCTGGCGGTGCATCGACGCACCGTGGAACGCGCCCTGGCGCGTTTGAAAAAAAAACTGCGGTAAATCCTCCCGTAACGGCGCGCGATACCCAGTCCCTGAGCCGAAGCTACGAGATCTTGCGGCAGGAGGCTCTCGAGCCAGGCGGAGGCGGTCCGACGCTGATGCGAGGCCGTGCGCTGTTCATGTTCAAAGGCATGGCGGTCTGGATGAAGTCTGTGACCGAAGCGTTTCCGTTTAGTCCATTACCGGTTGCGCGGCCGGGCGGGCTGAACCTGCCTGCCAGTCTCGAACAGAACCTGGTCGCCGTCGTGGCGACGATGGCAATTGCGACAGCGGAGGTGATGGCATGACCGATCAGGCGCACGCGAAAGTTCAGGCCCGACATCTGAAAAGAGACGCCTACCTGTATGTCAGGCAGTCTACGTTGCGACAGCTGTTTGAGAATACCGAGAGCACCGAGCGCCAGTACAACCTGCGACAGCGCGCGATCGCCCTCGGATGGCAAACTGATCAGGTGGTCGTCATCGACTCGGACCTCGGCCTGTCTGGCGCGTCCTCGGTTGATCGCCAGGGGTTCCAGCGCCTGGTCGCTGAGGTAAGCCTGGGCCGCGCCGGGATTGTGATGGGGCTCGAGGTGTCGCGCCTGGCGCGCAACTCCACCGACTGGCATCGGCTACTGGAGATTTGCGCACTGGCCGACTGTCTGATCCTCGACGAGGATGGCGTCTACGATCCCGCGCACTTCAATGATCGATTGCTGCTCGGCCTGAAGGGCACGATGAGCGAGGCCGAGTTGCACGTCATGCGGGCACGACTGCGCGGCGGCATCCTCAATAAGGCACGTCGCGGAGAGCTGGAGATGCGGTTGCCCATCGGCTTTGTCTACGACACGGAATCGCGCGTGCGTCTGGATCCCGACGCACGTATCCAGGAAAGCATCCGGCATCTCTTCCGCACGTTTCGGCGCACCGGTTCGGCCACAGCAACTGTCAAGGCCTTCCGTGAGCAGGGCCTTCTGTTCCCGCATCGTGTCCACCACGGAGCACGCAAAGATGATGTGCTGTGGAGCGAGCTCGAGCACTCACGCGTACTGTGGGTTCTGCATCACCCGCGGTACGCAGGTGCGTACTGCTTCGGGCGCACGCGCAATCGCAATCATCCCGACGGGCAGAAGGTCAGCGCCCGGCTGCCCTCTGAGGAATGGGTGTCGCTGATCCCCGACGCCCACGAGGCCTATGTAAGCTGGGAAGAGTTCGAACAGAATGTTCAGGTGTTGCGGGAGAATGCCCACGCACTGGGCATGGATCGGGAAAAGGGCGCGCCGCGTGAGGGGCCGGCGCTGTTGCAAGGCCTCGCGATATGTGCCAAATGCGGTGAGCGGATGACAGTGCGCTATCACGTCCAGGGTACACGCAGGGTACCGGACTACATGTGCCAGCGCCACAGCGTCAAACATGGGCGGCCGGTGTGCCAGCATGTTCGCGGTGGAGAGCTTGACGAGGCCGTCGGCAGGTTGCTCGTGGAAACTGTCACGCCAGTCACACTTGAGGTCGCGCTTGCAGTACAGGAAGAACTTGAGAACCGCTCTGACGAGCGCGACCGACTGCACCGCCAGGAGTTTGAACGAGCACGCTACGAGGCCGATCTGGCGCGGCGCCGCTATATGCAGGTGGATCCCGCGAATCGACTGGTCGCGGATTCGCTTGAATCGGAATGGAATCAGGCGCTACGTGCTCTCACCGAAGCTCAGGACCACTACGAAAAGCAGCGCGAAGCTGATCGCGCAGGACTTAACGATAAACAGCGTGCAAGCATCATGACTCTCGCGAGAGACTTCCCTCGTCTCTGGAACGATCCGCGCACACCTGATCGCGAGCGAAAGCGCATGGCGCGACTGCTCATTGCTGATGTGACTTTGCTCAAGGGTGCAGACATCTGCGTTCAGGTCCGCTTTAATGGCGGCGCCACGCATACGCTACATGTGCCGCTGTCCAAGCCAGCGTGGATATTACGGCAAACCCCTCGCGCAGTCATCGCCGAAATGGACCGGCTTCTCAACGATTACACCGAGAGTGAAACGGCAGAGCAGCTTAATCGTCAGGGGCGCGCCTCCGGCTGGGGCAAGCGGTTTACTTCCAGAATGATCACGCGGCTTCGACTATCCCATAAGCTACCGAGTCATCATGACAGGCTGCGCGCACGCGGAATGCTCACCCTGGACGAGATCGCAGAGCAGTTGGATGTGATGCCGACGACGATCAAGACCTGGCGTCGTGCAGGCCTGCTTGTAGCGCAGCGCTACGACGACAAGGGAGGGTATCTCTTCGAACCGCCCGGCGCTGACGCACCGGTGAAATTCCAGCACCAGGGAAAGACCCGTGGCCGACGCTCGACCGCGTAAACACCAACTCAACCGACCTATGAGGTGCACTATGCAGCGCAGCCCTTGGCCGAGCTGCTGTTGGCGCAGATCGTGTCAATGTTCAGCTCGTACATCGCGCGGCCGAACGGCGTCACGCTGCGGCCGGTCCGCTCGGCACTGGTGTTGCGGAATACGCTGGCCTTGTCGCTGTAGAACGCGCCAGGCTTGCCATGGCGCTCGATGTACGCGCGCGTCGCCTCGAAATAGCTGAATGTCGACTCCGTCTGCGTGAAGTGCAGTTCCATCAGCCGGCTTGTCGCGTCGTCCACGTACACCAGCAGCGTGCATTGCGGCGCCCGGTCCTCGAACCACGCGTGTTCACTGCCGTCGATCTGGATCAGTTCGCCCAGGCACGCCCGGCGCGCGCGTGGCTGGTAGACCTTCGGCGGGCGCTGCCGCCGCGGCACCCACAGTCCTGCATCCACCATAAGCTTCCTGAGCGTTTCCTTCGCCAGCCGGATGCCGTGGCATTCCCGGAGCTTCTCGCAGGCCAGCGTCGGCCCAAAATCAGCGTAGCGCTCGCGGACGATAGAAAGGGCTCGATCGGCTGTCCTCGCATCCAGCCGGTTGTTGCTGGGCCTCGAGCGCCTGCGTGACACGAGGCCCTCGGGTCCATGTTCACGCAGCCGCGCTACGAGCCGGCGAATCTGCCGTGTCGTCAGCTCGAGACGCTGCGCTGCACGCCACGGTTTGAGCCTGCCGTCCATCACATCCTGAATGATCTTGAGTCTGTCCAGCTCGCGCATCGTCATTGTTATCCGTTCTGTTGCGGCTGCCATCGAAGCTCCCGAAGCTGGATCTCCAGCGGGCGGCAAGCTTACGATGAACTCGAAGCGGACATTTGAACCTGGCTAAAAGCGGACATAATGAAATGGCCAGCCCGATCCCACCGACCGTTCTACGATAGCTAGTTCGGTCCACGGTAGAGGAGAGCGCCATGAACGAGGTCACACTGATCGGCATCGATCTGGGCAAGCATGTTTTTCATCTGCATGCGCAGGATGCAAAGGGACATGAGGTGTTTCGCAAGAAGCTCTCGCGCGCGCAACTGCTTCCGTTCTTCAGCAATCTCAAGGCGGCTACCGTGGTGATGGAGGCGTGTGCCGGATCTCACTGGCTGGCCCGCAAGCTCAACGAGCTGGGGCACGCTGCCAGGCTGGTTTCGCCCCAGTATGTGCGGCCTTTCGTGAAGAGCAACAAGAACGATTACATCGATGCCGAGGCCATCTGTGAGGCGGCGTCACGGCCGGCGATGCGCTTCGTTGAACCGCGAACGGAAGCGCAGCAGCTTCTGGCCGCACTGCACCGGGCACGCGAGGGGCTTGTCACCGAACGCACGGCGACTATCAATCGGATCCACGGCGTCCTGCTCGAGTTCGGCATCATCGTTCCGCTGTCGAGAGCCACGCTACGCCGGCTGCCCGATGTACTTGCGGTGCACGATCTGCCGCCTCGGCTGGTTCAGCTAATCCACCGACTCCATGCTCACTATCGTTATCTTGATCAGCAGGTTGACGATATTGAACGGGATCTGACGGTCCAGCTTCGCGAAGACGAGAATGCAGCGCGGCTGCTGTCTATTCCCGGCATCGGCCCCATTACGGCAAGCCTGTTGGCATCCGAGGTCGGAAACGTTGCGCAGTTCGAGGGCGGACGCAACTTCGCGGCATCGATTGGACTGGTGCCCCGGCAGCACAGCACAGGCGGACGAAGTGTCCTGTGTGGAATCAGCAAGCGTGGCGACAAGCATTTACGCCACTTGCTCGTGCAAGGCGCCCGCGCGGTCATCCAGCGCGCAGAGCAGCGCACTGATAGGCTCGGCGCGTGGATCCGGTCCATGCTGACGCGACGGCACGCGAATGTGGTGGCCTGTGCGGTCGCCAACAAGCTCGCGCGGATCGCCTGGGCGGTGCTCACCAAACACACTGCGTACGATGCCTCGCACCTGAATCTCGCGGACTGATCTTTCGTTCCGCCCAACAAGGTTTTGCGACAGCTGGGAACTGGATGATCCAACGGCACAGCGACCGGACGAAGAACCTGACAAGTTGTACAGCTCGTAGCAGCTGCCGACATTTTGAGGATCGACCGGTGCGGTTTTCATCGCGGAACATGGATTCCGGATAGATTTGCGCAAGCCACGAGGACGCCAAAACCAGAGGTTGCAAATCTCGGGCTGGCCATAGATTAACTTAGCCGCTACAAAATTGAAATGCGATAAATTATATTATGTAAAATAAAAGATGACGTGCACTGCGCCACACCCCCAACACCCGCAGCCCTGCCACATCAAACGCGCAACCCCCGGCTTTTAAGCCGATAAACAAGCTGCGCGCGCGTGATACCGAGACTGCGCGCCGCCGCCGAAAGATTCCCCGACGCCTGGCGTACCGCGCTCTTGAGCAACGCCGATTCGATGTCGTCGAGCGAGAGCGGCGCGCCGTCGGTTTCGGTGCCCATCAACAGACTCGTGACCTTGCGCGTTATGCGTTCGGCGTCGTCGCCCGAACCCGCGCCGGCACCCGCGAGCGCGTTGAGCTTGTCGGACGGCAACAGGCTGCCATGCTCGTCCACGCCGAACACTGAGAGGTCGAACGTTTCCCCGCTGATGAAGAGATGCCCCACGTCGATCGGCGCGCCGTCGCCCGCAAGTATCACTCCGCGCTCGACGATGTTCTCGAGCTCCCGAATGTTGCCGGGCCAGTTGTAACTGAGGATTGCGTCGATCGCACGGCTCGTGAAGCCCGTGATATTGCGATCGTGTCGCTCGCGATATTTGCGCAGGAAGTGATTGAGCAGCACCGGCAAATCCTCCTTGCGCTCGCGCAGCGAAGGCACGCGTATGGGGAATACGTTGAGCCGGAAATAAAGGTCTTCGCGAAAGCGCCCCGCACGTACTTCATCGCGCAGGTCGAGGTTCGTTGCCGCGACGACGCGCACGTCCACGCGGCGCGTTTGCGTGTCTCCCACGCGCTCGATCTCGCCTTCCTGCAGCGCACGCAGTAGCTTGCCTTGCGCCGTCATCGTGAGGATGCCGATTTCGTCGAGAAAGAGCGTGCCGCCGTGTGCGCGCTCGAAGCGGCCCGGGCGGCTTTGGGTGGCGTCCGTGAAGCCGCCTTTCTCGACGCCGAAGAGTTCGGATTCCACCAGCGATTCGGGAATGGCCGCGCAGTTGACGGCGACGAACGCGCCCTCGCTGCGCTTGCTGATGCGATGCAGCGTGCGCGCGAACACTTCCTTGCCGACACCGCTCTCGCCGAGAAAGAGCACGGTGGCGCGCGTGGTCGCCACGCGGCGGATCATGTGGCAAACAGCGTTGAAGCCCGGCGAAGCGCCGACCATGTTGACGTCGCCGAATGCCGTAGGCGCCGCGGGCGCTTCGCGTGGGTCGTACGCGCCATGTCCGCTCACCGGATCCGTACGGTCGCCGCTCGCCGCCAGGCCTTGCGTAAAAGACTGCGCCTTCAGGAAGCGCAGGTCGTTGGCGGCTTCCTCGCCCCACTCCTCGATCGGCTTGCCGATGATGCGGCAATACGCCTGGCCGAGCGCGCGGCACTCGACTTCGCGGTAGAGAATGGGGCGTCCCATGAACACACTCGTATAACCGCTGGCGTAGCCGATTTGCGTCCAGCAAACGGGCTCCGCGCCGATGCCGTAAATGCGCACGTGCTCTTCGTCCTCGGCGCAGCCCTTCCAGAGAAATTCGCCGTAGTAGTGACCGTTCTCGACGTCGATCTCGAGCCGAACCGGCTCGACTTCGGTGAGCCCTTCGAGCATATGCAGCTGCGGTCCCACGGCGAACATCTCGCTCACGTCGTTCCCGGGCCGCACCTTGCCCACGAGTTCCGCGTCGCGCGCGCCCGAGTTGTAGCCCATGCGCGTGAGCAGCCCGCGCGCCGCGTCGATACCAAGGCTGTCGATCAGCTCGCGCCGCAGCGTGCCGAGCGATTGCGCGTGCAGCAGCACCATGCGTTGATCGTCGAGCCAGATGCGACCGTTGCCCGGCGCGAATCGCAAGCGTGACATGAGGTCGGCGATGTCGGGGTAGCGCAGGCTGTCTACGCGCGCGCCCTTGGGCGTGACGAGTTTCATCTGCTCGGTGCCCTGCTCTGCCTTGTGCTGCGTACCCATGCTGTCCCGCTCCCTCCATCGATGGACGGCCCCACGATAGGGGAAGCCGCATGGCCGCGCAAGGCCGATTTGTTCGCGCCGTCTAACCCTGCGGGTAATCCCCGATGCTCGTTTGATGAAGCGATTTCGCGCCCGGCAGCACGCTTTCGATCATTTGATCGAAAGGGCGGCGTGTCGCGCCAGGCACGCCTCGATGCGCCACGAAACGCAGCACTGGCGCCAAACGCCGGACGCAAAAGACTTTTCAACGCTCGAGCGCCGCGCCGTGCGTGTCGCGAATCGCGCCCTGGCCTGCTCATTGCATATAGAGAGCACAACGCGGGGCATTGCACGAAAACATCAAGCAGCCGCGTAAGCGAAAAAGGAGGAGGCAATGAGCAAATCGCAAGCACGCGCACCGTCGCTCGATCGGCCGTTCGACGTCGAGCGGCGCTACGTGCGCATGAAGGCACTGCGCGACGACGGCTTCGTCGAGTTCGACTTTTCGATTGGCGACCCGCGCATCTGCGTGGAGCTCGTGATGCGCGAGCCGGACTATCGCGCGTTCTGCGATACACACGACGCCGTGCGGCTCTCCGCGCTGGAAGCCGCCGCGCTGGACGCCGAAGAACTCAAGTGGCGCTACGGCCAGCCAGGTCTCGCCGAATAACCGGCAGCGCCACTCAATCCATTACACGGAGGAGCACGAGATGCAAATCGATATCAAGACTTCGGCGGTTCAGCCCGTACGGCAGACCTTCTCGCATATTGCGCGGCGCCTCGGCGCCGACAAACCCGCGTCGCGCTACCAGGAAGCTACGTTCGACCTGCAGCCCGAGGTCAACTTTCACTATCGCCCGCTGTGGCAGCCGCAATACGAGCTGTACGACAAGGCGCGCACCGCCATCCGCATGAACGACTGGTACGCATTCAAGGACCCGCGCCAGTACTACTACGGCGCCTATACGATCACACGTTCGCGCCAGCAGGAGACGATGGAGAAGAACATCGAGTTCGTCACGCGGCGTGCGCTGCTCTCGGGCTTGTCCGATGAACAGAAAGAACGCATCGCCTCGCTGATGGTGCCGTTGCGTCACGTGGAGTGGGCCGCGAACACGAACAACTGCTTCGTCACCGCGTATGGCTGGGGCACGGCCATCACGCAGGCCACCATGTACCACAGCATGGACCGGCTCGGACTCGCCCAGTATCTCTCGCGCGTCGGCCTGCTGCTCGACGGCAATCTCGGCACCTCGCTCGTGGCGGGCAAGGCCGCGTGGCTCGACGCACCGTTGTGGCAACCGCTGCGCCGTCTCGTGGAGGACCTCATGGTCGTGCAGGACTGGTTCGAAACCTTCACGGCGCAAAATGCCGTGCTCGACGGCCTGCTCTACCCCCTCGTGTATCGCCACATCGACGCGCGGCTCTGCGCGCAATCCGGCGCAGGCCTCGGCATGCTCAACGAATTCGCCATCGGCTGGTTCGATGAAACGAGCCGTTGGGTGGATGCCACGCTGAAGACCGCGGCAGCCGAGTCGCCGGAAAACGCCGCCCTGCTCTCGTGCTGGATCGAAATGTGGCGCGGTCGCACGCTCGAAGCCTTGCAGCCGCTTGCGGTCGAGGCACTCGGCGACGAGGATGCCGCCGCCGCGCTCGCCGATATCGACACGGCATTCACCGCACGCATCACGAAGCTCGGCATCGCGATTGCCGCCGCGGGCGAGCGCACGGAGGTCCGTCATGGCTGACACCGTCTTCATCGCCTTCCAGACCAACGACGATTCGCGGCCCATCGTGGAAGCCATCGCCGAAGACAACCCGCACGCCGTCGTCAATGCATTGCCGGCCATGGTCAAGATCGACGCCCAGGGCCGCCTCGTCATCAAGCGTGAATCGATTGAAGCGCGCATTGGCCGCCCGTTTGATCTGCGCGAACTGCAGCTGAACCTGATCTCGCTTTCCGGCAACATCGACGAAACCGACGACGAATTCATTCTGGCGTGGAACGCCTGAGCGAAAACTAACAGGAGACTGACAATGAGCACGCCTACGAGTACGCCGAAAAAACTCAGCATTAAGGATAACTATGCAATGCTCACGCGCGGTCTTGCGTGGGAAAGCACGTACCAGCCCATGGACACGATCTTCCCGTACGACCGCTTCGAGGGTATCAAGGTCCACGACTGGGACCGCTGGGAGGACCCGTTCCGTCTCACGATGGACGCCTACTGGAAATATCAGGGCGAAAAGGAACGCAAGCTCTACGCGATCATCGACGCCTTCCAGCAGAACAACGGCCAGTTCAACGTGACCGACCCGCGCTATATCAACGCGCTCAAGCTCTTTCTCACAGGCGTGAGCCCGCTCGAATACGCGGCGCATCGCGGCTTCGCGCTCGCGGGCCGCAACTTCCGCGGCGCGGGTGCGCGCATCGCCTGCCAGATGCAGGCCATCGACGAACTGCGCCACGCCCAGACCCAGGTCCATACGATCAGCCAGTACAACAAGTTCTTCAACGGTTTTCACGACTTCAGGCACATGCACGACCGCGTCTGGTATCTGTCCGTGCCCAAGTCGTATTTCGAAGACGCCATGAGCGCCGGGCCTTTCGAATTCGTTACCGCTATTTCATTCTCTTTTGAATATGTGCTCACCAACCTGCTCTTCATGCCGTTCATGTCGGGGGCGGCGTTCAACGGCGACATGGCGACGGTTACGTTCGGCTTTTCGGCGCAATCGGACGAATCGCGCCACATGACGCTGGGCCTCGAAGTCGTGAAGTTCCTGCTCGAGCAGGACCCTGGCAACGTGCCGATCATCCAGAAGTGGATCGACAAATGGTTCTGGCGTGGCTACCGGCTCCTCACGCTCGTCGCGATGATGATGGACTACATGCTGCCCAAGCGCATCATGTCATGGCAGGAGGCGTGGGAAACCTATTTCGAGCAGAACGGCGGCGCGCTCTTCCACGACCTGGAGCGTTACGGCATTCGCCTGCCGAAGTACCACGACGTGGCGACGAAGGAGAAGGACCGTCTCTCGCACGAAGCATGGGGCATCTTTTACAACTACACGCACGCCGCGGCCATGCACACGTGGATCCCCACCGACGGCGAAATGGACTGGCTCGCGCAGAAGTATCCCGCGACCTTCGACAAGCTCTACCGCCCGCGCTACGAATACTGGCGGCGCCAGCAGCAGGAAGGCAAGCGCTTCTACAACAACTCGCTGCCCATGCTGTGCCAGGTGTGCCAGATCCCGATGGCGTTCACCGAGCCCGACGACCCCACGAAAACCTGCTGTCGCGAAAGCGATTATCTCGGCAACAAGTTCCACTTCTGCTCGGACGGCTGCAAGGACATCTTCGATAACGAACCCGAAAAATACGTGCAGTCGTGGCTTCCCGTGCATCAGATCTATCAGGGCAACTGCTTCGAATCCGATGTCGATCCCACCGCGCCGGGCTTCGATCCCATGCGCGAGGTGCTGCGCTACTACCACATCGAAGCGGGCGCGGACGGCCACGAATTCGAGGACTCGCCCGATTGCTCGAACTGGCAGCGCTGGACCGGCAAGCCGGCATATGGCGGCGAAACCGCCGGCGATGCCGCACCGGAAGACCAGCCCGAGCGCCGCGCCGCCTGAAGCTCGAAGCCCCAGACATCCATTCAAGGAGACACATCATGGCAGTAGTCGCATTGCACGAAGGCTACGCAGGGCCGATGCGCGACCGTGTGGAGAACTTCCACGGCAACCAGTTGCTGTACGTGGGTTGGGAAGACCACCTCATGTTCTGCGCGCCGCATTGTCTCGCCGTCGCGCCCGGCATGACGTTCGGCGCGCTTGCCCGCGAGGTGATCCCGGCGATGTACGGCATGCATCCCGACTGGCCTTCGGTGCAGATCGAAAGCGTCGAATGGTTCCGCTCGCGCGAGCGCTTCACGCCCGACTTCGACGCGAGCCTCGCCGACAACGGTCTGGGCCACAAGGCGTTGCTGCGTCTGCGTACGCCGGGCCTCACCGGCATCGGCGGCTCGCATAGCTAGAACGGGAGGCAAGCATCATGAGCTATCAATTGACCATCGAACCGGTCGGCCAGACGATCGAGATCGAAGAGGAACAGACGCTGCTCGACGCGTGCCTGCGCGCGGGCGTGTGGCTACCGCATGCGTGCTGCCACGGCCTGTGCGCGACGTGCAAGGTGCAGGTGGTGGACGGCGAGATCGAGCACGGCGAGGCATCGCCCTTTGCGCTGATGGATTTCGAGCGCGACGAAGGCAAGTGTCTCGCCTGCTGCGCACGCGTGCAGTCGGACGTGACGATCGAAGCCGATATCGACGAAGACCCGGACGCGCGCCATTTCGCGGTGCGCGACCATGCAGGGCGCGTGGCCGAGGTCGTCGATCTGACTCCGACCATCAAGGGCATTTTCGTCGAACTGGACGGCGAAGGCATTGCGTTCCAGGCCGGCCAGTACGTGAACGTGCAGATACCGGGCGAGAGCATGCCGCGCGCGTTCTCTCTCGCGGGCGAGCCTGGCAGTGCGGCGCGTATCGAACTCAACGTGCGTCTCGTGCCGGGCGGCAAGGGCACGACATGGCTGCACGAGCAACTTGGCGTGGGCGACACGCTGCGCTTCTCCGGCCCGTTCGGCCGCTTTTTCGTGCGCACATCGGACCCGCAGCCGATCATCCTGATCGCGGGCGGCTCGGGGCTTTCTAGTCCGCGCTCGATGCTGCTCGATCTGCTCGCGCAAGGCGACACGCGCCCGATTACCCTGCTCTACGGCGCGCGCAGCCGCAGTGAACTCTACTACCACGAGGCCTTCACGACGCTGGCCCAGCGTCATGCGAACTTCACCTACGTGCCCGCGCTTTCCGACGAGCCCGCGGATTCGGGCTGGGAAGGCTTCCGCGGCTATGTTCACGACGCCGCACGCGAGCACTTCGCCGGCGACTTCCGCGGCCACAAGGCGTACCTCTGCGGGCCGCCCGTCATGATCGAGGCCGCCATCCGCACGCTCATGCAAGGCCAGCTGTTCGAGCGCGACATCTACACGGAGAAGTTCCTCACGCATGCAGACGGTGCCCAAGGCGCGGCGCGCAGCCCGCTCTTCAAGTCCATTTGAGCACACCCTCCCGGCAACCATATTCAAGGAGACGCCATCATGAATCACCAGGCCATCGACACGCTGCTTGCCAGCATGCGCGAACCCACCGCCGGCGCAGCGAACCCGCGCACGAAAGCCATCGTCGACCGCATCGTGCGCGACTTGTTCTACACGATCGAGGAGTTCGACGTCTCACCCAGCGAGTTCTGGGGCGCCCTCAACTACCTCGCCGAAGCCGGGCCGGAATTGGGCCTCATTGCGGCAGGCCTCGGCTTCGAACACTTCCTGGACGTACGGCTCGACGAGGCCGAGTCGAAGCTGGGGCTGGAAGGCGGCACGCCGCGCACGATCGAAGGTCCGCTCTACGTGGCGGGCGCGCCGGAATCCACCGGGTACGCCCGGCTCGACAACGGTTCGTGCCCCGGCGAAACGCTCCTTATGCGCGGGCGCGTGCTCGGCGAAAACGGCCAGCCCGTCGCGGCCGCGCTCGTGGAAGTCTGGCACGCGAACCATCTCGGCAACTACTCGTACTTCGATCAGTCGCAGCCGCCGTTTCATCTGCGCGCGTCGATCCGCACCGACGCCGACGGCCGCTACAGCTTCCGCAGCATCGTGCCGGTGGGGTACAGCGTGCCGCCCGCCGGCAAGACGCAGCAGTTGCTCGACCAGCTCGGGCGTCACGGCCATCGCCCCGCGCATATCCACTTCTTCGTTTCTGCACCCGACCATCGCAAGCTGACCACGCAGATCAACATCGACGGCGACCCGCACCTGTGGGACGACTTCGCATTCGCCACGCGTGAGGGACTCGTGCCCGCAGTCGAACGCCACGGCACTGGCGAAGGCAAGCCATTCGGTATCGAAGGCGAATTCGCGCTGATCGACTTCGACTTCAGGCTCAGCTGCGAGCGGGAAGCGGCGCCCAGCACAGAAATCGAACGCCTGCGCGCCGCCGCATAACCGGCGCATGCGTCATGCAGCCCAGGCGGGCGGCCGTCGCACTTCAGGCGGAAAGGTGATGAAGATCATTCGCGCCGGCTGGGACGACCACCGCCGTCAACCTCGGCATCAGGCAGGTGTTCTGAAGCGCGGCGCGCTCGCACAGTTGGCCTTAGCTGGGCCGCTTACGCCGGCGCCGCTCTACGACCATTCCGGTCATCGCGAGCATCGCGCTCAGTCCCAGCGTCGACACGACTTCACTGCGGTGCGCCTGGCCGCACACCATCACCACGAACGCGAGAACGATGAGCGCCACGACGAAAAGCCCGAGGAACGGATGCAGCCACATCCGTACCCGCAGCCGGTTCGATGCGATCAAGTCGCGGCGCATGCGCAACTGGCTCACGGCGATCACCAGATAGACGAGCAACGCCATGGTTCCGGTCGTGGACAGCAGCGTTTCGAACACATACCTGGGCGCCAGATAATTGGCCGCACAGCCGGCGAATGCCGCGGATGTCGAAGCGAGGACGGCAACCACGGGAACGCCAGAACGCGTCGTGCGCTTGACCATGGCGGGCGCCTGCTTCTTCTCTCCGAGCGAATAAATCATGCGCGATGCGGTGTAGAGCCCCGAATTCAGGCAACTACAGACCGCAACGAGAATCAGCAGGTCGATCAGGGGCTTCGCATAGGTACGTGAATCGCCTGCAGCACGGCCTGATAGGAGCCGATACGCGTCAGTTCCGGCGCATTCCACGGCACCACCGCGATGATCACGAAAATCGATCCGATATAGAACAGCGAGATGCGCCAGACCACCGAACTAATGGCGCGCGAGATTTCCTGTTCCGGGTTCGCCGATTCGGCGGCCGCAATCGTCACGACTTCCGTGCCGAGAAACGTGAACATGGTCGTGAGCATGGCGCCCGCGATAGGCGCATAACCGCGCGGGAGAAAACCGCCCTGCCCGAACACGTTGCCGCTGACGTTCACGTGGACGCCCGGAATGACGCCCACGATGGCCGCCACGCCGCCGACGATGAACAGGATGATCGCCGCGACCTTCACGACCGAAAACCAGAATTCGAGCTCGCCGTAGTGCTTGACGCTCGCAAGGTTGGCGATGGTCAGCGTGAGCGTCACCGCCACGCAGAACTTCCACACTTCAATCTGCGGGAACCAGCTATTCAGAATATTGGCCGCCGCTGTGGCTTCGAGCGGCAGCACGAGCACCCAATACCACCAGTACATCCAGCCAATCATGAACCCTGCCCACGGGCCGATCGCTCGCCCCGCATAGGTCGAGAACGAGCCCGAATCGGGCATCGCGCAGGCCATCTCGCCCAGCATGCGCATCACGAGCACGACGAGCAGACTGGCAAGCAGATAGGCGATGATCGCGCCGGGTCCGGCTTCGGCAATGGCGTGGCCGGATCCGACGAACAGCCCTGCCCCGATGCTTCCGCCAATCGAAAGCATGACGACGTGGCGTTGCTTCAGGCTGGAGCCGAGCGAGCCTGCGGGAACGTTCGGCGAGCGCGTCTCGTCGCGCCGCTTGTGGTGCTCCGCGTGAGGAGCGAAATCCATCTCTCCCAAGGCGATGGCCGTGTCACCTCGATTGATTCCTTGTGGGGTCTCGTGCATGTCTCTTCCTGTCATCCTTGCCCGCAGGCGTTTCACCGGAAAGGCGGCTCTTGCGCTGCGCTCCGGGCCATTACCGCGAAGCGACACCGCGCATCGCCTTCGCGCAGCAGTTGATTGAGCCGCCGGCAGCGCCGCAATGCGGCGTCGAAGCTATACGATTCGCGAAAGAGCGCCATCTGAAGCGAGCGCCGCGTCACACCCAGTGCACGCGCCACGTCTTCGATTCGCCACGCGTACCACGGCAGCCTGAACATGGCTTGCGCCAATGTGAGTCCAAAACCGCCGCCATCGCGCGAGAAGGCTTGCGTCAGGCCTTTCCAGTCCGGCTCCGTTGCCGTCGTCCACGCGTCGATTTCCAGCTCCAGCCAGCCGCTAGCCGCGCCGGTCTCGTCGGGTATCGCGCACACGTCGAACATTTCCTCGGTACGAACGCGCATTGGCGCATTCAAGCCCAATTGCCTTCCGCCGAGACGGCTCGTGAGCACATGGCGCCCTCGTTCGGCTCGCCACGCCAAAGCGAAGGGAAATCGCAAGCCCTTCAATTGCGTTTCGCGCGTCGTCTCGAATCGGTATACGTGCACGGCGAACGGCCGAATTTCAGCGAGTGCCAGTTCGATGGCGATTGAATTGGAGGTGATTCAGATTCCGGCACGGGCAACGAGACGTGACGTATTCCCGTCCCATTGCCCGACCGATGCGGCCGCAAGCCGGTCAGCTGCGGTAATTGGCGCCGTCGCGATCGAGCAGCCGCAGCAGCGCCGTCCATTCGCGGTCGAGGTGGACGGTGTCGAGATACGCGTAATCGTCGTGCTGTTTCGCGGCGTGTTCGCAAACTTCCGGTGAGGGGGTCACCACCTTTTGGCCGGCCGACAGCGTCGCGACCTGGATCTCACAAGCGCGGTTCAGGTAGAACATGCGCGTAAAGGCTTCGGCGACCGAGCGGCCAGTCGTCAGCAGGCCGTGATTGCGCAGGATGAGATAGTCGCGTTTGCCGATCGACTTGACGATGCGCTCGCGCTCGTCGAGTTCGAGAGAAATGCCCTCGTACTCGTGGTACGCCACGCGGTTATAGAACTGCATGCTGATCTGGTTCAGCGGCAGCAGCCCGCATTCCATCGCGGCAACCGCCATGCCGTAGGTCGTGTGCAGGTGTACCACGCACTCCACGTCGTGGCGCGCCTGGTGAAGCGCGCTGTGAATAGTGAAGCCCGCTGCGTTGACTTCGAAGCGGTCGTCGTCGACGGGATTACCGTTCACATCGATCTTCACCAGCGAGGACGCGGTAATTTCGTCGAAGAACCAGCCGTGCGGGTTGATCAGAAACTGATCGTGCGTACCCGGAACGCGCGCGGAAATATGCGTGTAGATCAGATCGGTGAGCTGGAACTTCGCGGCCAGGCGATACGCAGCCGCCACCTGGACGCGCGCATCCCATTCGGCATCCGAAATATTTCTGGGTTTGCGATTGATGTGTGGATCGGTCGTCGAAATCATGTTTGAATTGCTCCGCTTATAAGAGTGAGAACGGTTTTCTTTCGGTCGGCTCGCGTCGGCGAGCTTTGCGGGAATGTGTCAGAGAGCGGTGGTCAAGGCGGGAACCGCTCTGAACAGATCGTCCACCAGACCATAGTCGGCCACGCTGAAGATCGGCGCTTCCTCGTCCTTGTTGATCGCGACGATGACCTTCGAGTCCTTCATGCCGGCCAGGTGCTGGATCGCACCCGAGATGCCGACCGCCACGTAAAGCTGCGGCGCGACGATCTTGCCGGTTTGACCGACCTGATAGTCGTTCGGCACGTAGCCGGCGTCGACGGCTGCGCGCGAGGCGCCGAGTGCGGCGTTGAGCTTGTCCGCGAGCGG
>NZ_JAFA01000078.1 GCF_000519185.1 Paraburkholderia nodosa DSM 21604
CAAGTTGCCAGCCGAAGAGACTGCGTCGTGCGACACTGCCGATGTTGACGCCGTCGCGCCCGCTGTACGCCGTGTAGGTATTGGTCGGCCTGTTGGGATAGTCGAATTCAGCGACACTGCCGTTCACGATGACATAGTCCTGCCGGCCTTCACTGAAATAAAGACGTGGTTCGCGAATGGCCGGGGCGCCGTTGGAGACGGGCGGAATATCCCGCAGATAGAAGAAGGGTAAGCCTTCGGTGGACTTCTCTGTGACTGGCGACATCACGACGCCGATGCCGTGAGTAAAAATAAGGTGCAGGTTCACCCAGGTTTGGGCGTTGGGCGGAAGCATCGCCGGGTCCAGCTCACGCGCCGACAGCATGATCTGCCTGTATCCGGTGTCAAGCTGATAGCGGTCAATGTCCACCGAAACAAATTTGTAGTAAGTCCTGATCTCCTGCAACTGTGCATAAGTATCCATCAGCGGTTGCACATCCCATAGCCGGATGTTGTCGATGGTCGCCCGATTGGCCTGCAGCGAGTCGAGAGTCAGTCCCTGCTCGGGATCAAACGGTTTAACCTCGATTTTTGCGAGGCCGTAAGCCTCACGCGTTAGCGCGATAGTGTGCTCGATATAGGGTGTTTCCAGTTTCAGCTCGCTTGGTTTGACATAGAAGCGCTGAAACAGCGCAGGATAGATCACAGCGAATACAAGCGAACTGCCGAATACGAGCAGCGCGAGAACGGCAGGCTGCAGGAAGCTACGCCGGCGCATGTTGATCAAAAGGGCCACGGATGAGGCCGCCGAAAGGCCGACAAGCATCCACAGGACCGGTAACTCGACGTGGACATCGGTATAGCTGGCGCCGACCACGACGCCGTTGTCACCGTAGAGCAGCAGAAAGCGGTCGAGCCACCACGACCAGGCCTTCAACGCGAAGAACAAACCGAGCAGTGCCGAACCATGAGTGATGGCGGCGCGCGAGAGCGTCCGTGGTGGCCGCTCCGGCGCGATGTCACCGCGCAACCCGTAGACAGCACCTGCCACGATCGCGCTGCAGAAAACCAGCCGCAGCAGCCAGTTCTTGAGCGCGACATACGCGGGAAGCGAGAAGAGATAAAAGCCGATGTCCCTCTCGAAGATCGGATCGCGCTCGCCAACAGGCACCTGATAAATGAAGCGAAGCGCGATGTCCCAGTTCGAGATTTCGCTGGCGGCGACAAGCAGCCCCAGAACGACCGCTGCGCAGGCAATACTCAAGCGCCAGGGAACGTACGGCGCGACCAGTTCGGCCAGGTCGCCGGTGACTTCCGCCGCACCCGACGAATCGGCCGCTACCGCTCGCAAGATCTCAACGCCCCTCGCGTAACGATGCGCCAGAATCCCGGACAGCCATATCGCGCACGCCGAGATTGCGAACACCGTGGCAAACAGCACCACTTTCGCGGAAAGGATGGTCCGGAAAACAGCACCATAGCCGATCGAAGAGAACCACAGCCAGTCGACCAGGATGCCGGTGATGCGTCCGACGACAATCAGGCCGGCGATGACGGCCATCGCCGCGATTGCATATCGTCTCAGACGCACTCCGGACTTCACTTCCGACCGCATAGTCCCTCCTGCGCTGGCCGTCGCCCCACCCCTCCTGAGATCGGAGCAATCGCGCATGCCGATCTGCCGGGAGCCCGGCCGAACGGCCTGCCAATGCGACCCGATTTCGGGTGGAGCGGGTTCAGACCCGTTGAATGATTGTAGTTCGGTGTGGCCATTGACATCGGCCCCGCGCATAAACGACCGTAGCAGCCATTGATTTCATGCACGCTTGAAAGGTGGTTCAGGGTCGAGGTCGCGATAGCAGTGGACAATGCCTATGCGGCTGGCGGGCGCGTCGTGTCTGTCTACACCATGACGAATCCGTGCCGCATGCCGAGTATCACCGCTTCGGTGCGATGGGTCGCGCCGAGTTTGCCGAAGATGGAGGAGCGGTGGGATTTCACCGTGTTGTCCGAGATGTCGAGTTGCCGGGCGATCTCCTTGTTGCCGAGTCCGCCGGCGAGCATCGCCAGCACTTCGGTCTCCCGTAACGTCAAGGCTTCGAATGGTCCGCCAGAGGCCGTCTGGCGCAACGGGTTTCGTCCGGCCAGCAGCCTTGCGAGGATGTCGGGCGACAGCACGAACAGGCCCGCGGCGACGGTTTCGATGGACGCGACGCTGCAACCGCGCACCACTCTCGCATCGCGGGCTCGAGCCCTGCAACACGATGTCAGGCATTGGCGCGTCGCCGCAAGTCTCGGTTTGACGGCTTACGTGACTGGTCGCGCGGACGTCATTTGGCTCAGGCGGCAACAGGCGCTTCGTGTTGCCGCTTGCCGGCATGGTGCACGACGGTCTGCCGGTGCGCACCGGACGCCGAACCTGTGCGGTACGATACGAATCGCACCTTGACGCGGTGCGAATGCGCGAGCATCGAATGGCGATGATGCAGCCGGGCGCTTGCGTAATAGCGCGGCTCGACGACCGGCGTTTCGTCGCCGTTCAGCCATCGACGTATCGTGACGAGATCGGCGGAGCGCCCCCACGATGTTTGCGAGCCGAGCAGCGCAATCATCACCTGGCCATTGGGCATGTTGGCATCGACCACGATGCAGCGTCCCGCCTCGCGGATATAGCCGGTCTTCGCGACCAGAACGTCCCAATCGGCTGAGCGGACTATCGGGTCGGTGTTGTGATAGAACCTCGTCCTCGTGCCGATTTCCTCTTCGTAACGGGGAAGCGTCGTGTATTCGCTGATCAATGGATAGTGCGCCGCGGCGACCGCCATCTTCGCGACGTCGCGTGCCGTCGAGAGATTGTCGGGCGAGAGCCCGGTCGGGTCGTCGAAGTGCGTATTGGTCATGTGCAGCGCGCGCGCCTTTTCGTTCATCTTCCGGATGAACGCCGGCTGGCCGCCCGGGAACGCACGCGATAGCGCAGACGCTGCGCGGTTCTCCGACGACATGAGCGCAAGCCGCAGCATCTCTCCCCGTTCGAGCGACGCACCGATCGGGATACGGGACCCGGAGTGCTTGAGCCGATCAATGTCGTCATTGTCGACACTCACCATGGCGCCCAGCGACTGGGCGCTGTCCAGCACGACCATCGCTGTCATCAGCTTGGTGATCGACGCGACCGGCTGGACGTCATCGGCGTTCTTTTCCAGCAGGACTTCGCCGCGCCCGACGTCGTACACGATTGCGCTACGTGAATGGAGGAATGGCGTTTCGGCCCACGCCATGAACGGCGCAGAAGCGAGCAGTAGCGCGCTCAGGAAATGCTTCATGGCGTTCACACCTTGAGACAGCAATCAGGCGATGGGGGGGCCAACGTGCAGGATGATCCCCAACAACTAAACTGTAGTTGCTCATTGCTGGAATGAGTGTGTGAAAGAGAACGGAATTTTGTCCCCGGAGGTAAGCCCTCTTGAACGCATGCCTCCAGGCGACGCTTACGGCTCGCGGATTCTGAACACAAACAAACTGCCTGTCCAACGGCACAACCGGCTAGGCAGCTCCTTACGAAAATTCCGCCAGCGCCTCACACTAACTCGAGCGACTCGAACGAGGCGTTCCGCTTTTCCTTGTGCGCCTCCCCCGCCCGTTAGTCTTCCAGCACATGAAGTTGGCCACTGCAGCCGCAATGAACGTGACGACAGTGGAGGCCGACGACGCGAGGAGTGTCTTTTCCCCTGCATCTGGCGAGGGCGTCGCCGGTTGGGATTGGGAGGCGGATGAGAATGGGGCTGCCGGGGCGCTTCCCGGCAAGGTTCGTGACGCCGACGCGCCTTTCGCGTGCACGAAGGTGGCTTGCGGCAGCGGACTCGCCCACATGTACCGCACAAAAAGGGCGGCCGTCACGCAAAAAAAGCCCACGAAGAGACCAAGAAACAACCGGCAAAACAGTTCGAGCCTGAGGGAATTTGCCACGTCTGCCTCCGTCGTCGTCAACGGTTCCCGCACGCTTATGATGCGCCGGCGTTGGCAACAGGGCATAGCGCAACAGGGCATAGCTTCAGGCAGACAGCCGCCCGACTATCTCATCGAACGAAGGCCGCATCTCGAAGTGCTCGCCGATACAGTCTTCGATCAACGCATGGAACCCGGCGGCACGATCGTCGGCCTCTCCGGCCAGACGTTGCGCGAGTTCTTCGAGCAGGCAGCCGAACGCGCGCACCTCGACGCGCTCGAGCGCCTGCGCCAGTGCGTGATCATCGATATCGTGAAAGGACGCCGCGCCGAAGTCGCCGGGCAATACGTGCCCTGAGCCGTCATGCAGGATGTTGTACGCATAGAGATCGCCATGCATGATCCCGCGCCGATGCAGATGCCGCGCCACCAATGCGATCCCGCGCGCAGGTGCGGCAGCAGCGCGCGCCCCGAAACGTGATGGATGCGGTTCGCCCTGGAACCGGCCATGCTCAGCGATTCGCCGTCGCCGAGCACCGCCGGCAACCCGGTGAACGGGTTATTCGAGGCGAACAGATTGCGCAGATGACGCAGTCTAGGCAGGTCGTCCGGCCGCGACGATTGAATCGGAGAATGGCAAGAAAGTCACAAGCGCCGGTGCGCGATGCGGCACCGGCGCGGAAACCGCCTACTGCGCTATCTCGAGATCCTTGATGACCGCGGCGAGAAAGCGCGCAGCCTCTCCTCCCGTGACAACCCGGTGGTCGAATGTCAGGCTCAGCGGCAAGGTCCTGTGCACGGCGGGCGCACCCTCGTGCGCCACGACCTGGTCATGCATCCGCCCGGCGCCAAGAATCGCAACAGTGGGCGGCACAACCACGGGAGCCGCATATTTACCGGCAATCATGCCGAAGTTCGACAATGTGATCGTGTTGCCGCGCATCTCTTCAGGTGGAATCTTGCGTGCGCGAATATCGGCACGCATCCGGTCGAGTCCGGCACGCAGACCGGCCGCGTCACGATGCGCGACATCGCGCAGCACCGGGACGAACAAGCCATCCGGCAGATCGACGGCAATGCCGAGATCGATCTTCTCCAGCACATGGCGCCGCGCCATTCTGCCGTCGAACCATGCGTTCAGTCCCGGCTCCGCGTGGCACCCGGCCACCAGCGCACGGATCAGGCGGATCGTCACATCGGTATGCGGTGGCCACGCGTGAATATCGGCGTCGTCGATCACGGTCGCGGCGGCCACTTCGCTCTGGGCGCGCGCCATGTTCTGCGCCATCGCGCGCCGCACGCCGCGCAGCACTTCAGGCGGACCGAGTTCAGCGAACAGCTTTGCCGCCCGTTGTACGTCGGCCGCCGTGATGACGCCTTCCGGCCCGGAAGGCGACACCATCGCGAGATCGATGTCCAGTTTGCGGGCAAGCGCCCGCACCGCAGGAATCGCCCTGATAGCGCCAGGCCCCGCTCCCGTGCCACTGCCGGGCGCGGCTGGTCCTTCCTGCACCGGTTGCCGGCCCACTTCCATATGGCCGACCACGGTGCCTGCATCGGCATCCTCACCACCCTCTCTATCCCCTTCGAAAGCGGCAAGCGGGGCCCCCAGATGCACGATGTCGCCCGGCTCGCCGAACAGCTTCGCGATGCGGCCGGATTGCGGCGAGGGAATCTCGACGATGGCTTTTGCCGTTTCGACCGACACGAGCGGCTGGTCCGCGCGAATGTCCTCGCCGCTCTTGACGTGCCATTCGACGATTTCCGCTTCCTGGAGGCCTTCGCCCAGGTCGGGCAGCTTGAAGATCTTCATGGTTTCACTGCGCCTCCAGCGCCTGCCTGACCGCGGCAACGATACGCCCGGTGCCTGGCATGTACTGACTCTCGAGCCTGTAAAGCGGGACCACCACGTCATATCCCGTGACGCGCTGCACCGGCGCAAGCAACGAATAGAGTCCGCGCTCCGCAATGCCCGCGGCAATTTCCGCGCCCACGCCGCCCGTGCGCGATCCTTCATGCACGATCACGCAGCGTCCCGTTTTCGCCACCGACGCAAGAATCGTGTCCATGTCGAGCGGCTTGAGCGTGGCCACGTCGATCACCTCCGCCATCACGCCCTCCTGCGCGAGCAGATTGGCGGCCCCGAGGACTTCCTGCAGCGCTCCGCCCCAACTGACCAGCGTTACGTCCCCCCCTTCCCGCAGCACGTAGCAGCAGTCGAGTGGCAGCGCTTCGCCGTTGTCCTCGGCGGGCTGCCTGAAGAGGCGGTAGAGGCGCGTCGGCTCGAAGAAGATGACCGGATCGGGGTCGCGGATTGCCGCCAGCAGCAGGCCATAGGCGCGCGCGGGCGACGACGGGGTAACGACCCGTAACCCCGGTATGTGAGCAAACAGCGCTTCCGGGCTTTCTGAATGATGCTCCGGCGCGTGGATGCCCGCACCGGCTGGCGACCTGACCACGAGAGGACACGTGAGCCGTCCGCGCGTCCTGTGCCGCAGACGCGACGCATGATTCAGCAAGTGGTCGATGGCCGGATAGATAAAGCCGCTGAACTGAATCTCCGCGACCGGTTTGAGGCCCATTGCGGCCATGCCGACCGCCGTGCCGGCGATCGCCGTTTCGGCAAGCGGCGTGTCGATCACGCGCTGTGCGCCAAAGCGCGTTTGCAAGCCCGCGGTGGCGCGAAACACGCCGCCGTTCACGCCGATATCTTCTCCAAGCAGCACGACAGCGGGGTCATGCGCAAGCTCCCAGGCGAGCGCAGCATTGATCGCCTCGACCATGTTCAGGTCAGCCATCGCCGTTCTCCGCATCAGGCGCAAATCGCTGCGCCATCGCCAGTTGCTCGCGCATGGCAAACGGTAGCGCCTCATAGAGACGGTCGAACATCGAGGACACGTCCGGCGGGGCGATCGCGAGATACGCCTCGACAGCCTGCTCGACCTGTGCGTGACACGCCTTGCCAAGTTGCTCGTCACGCGCCTTGTCCCAAACGTTCATACGGATCAGGTACGTGCGCAAACGGCGCAGCGGCTCGGATTCCCAGGCTTTGCTGACGACTTCGGCGTCGCGATAGCGAGTGGCATCGTCGGCCGTTGTGTGATCGCCGAGGCGATAGCTGAGCGCTTCGATCAAGGTCGGACCGTCGCCGCGCCGAGCCTTCGCAAGTGCCGCCCCGACCACGTGGTGCACGGCGATCACGTCGTTGCCATCGACCTGCAGTCCGTCGATTCCCGCGGCAATCGCCTTTTGCGCGAGCGTTTGTGCGGCGCTCTGATGGCTGCGCGGCACCGAAATCGCCCACTGGTTGTTGTTGATCACGAGCACGAGGGGCGCGCCCCACGCGCCGGCAAAGTTCATCGCCTCGTAAAAGTCTCCCCTGGATGTGGCGCCATCGCCGAAGAGCGTCACAGCAACGCGCGGCTCCTGGCGCAACTGGAACGCATAGGCAGCCCCCGCCGCATGGCAGATCTGCGTCCCGATCGGCACACAGTTCGGGAAATCGAAGCGGGGCACACTGAAGTCGCTTCCACGCTCGTCGCCGCCCCAATAGAGCAGACTTTCTGTCATCGTGACTCCGCGCAGCAATTGGGCTGCGTGGTCGCGATAGGAAGGAAACAGCACGTCTTCGGGGCGCATCGCACTGGCCACGCCGACGCCGACGGCCTCCTGGCCAACCGACGATGCGAATGTGCCAAGTTGCCCGGTACGCTGCAGCGCAACCGCTTTGCTGTCGAAGGCCCTCGTCAGGACCATCGCGCGATACAGCGGCAGGAGCGCAGCGGGGTCGCTTGCGAAGGCCGGAAGTGGATGCACGGGTTCGCCCTCGGGATCGAGGTACTGCGTGTATCCGACGTGAAAACTGGCAGCCGTGGTCATAACGGCCTCCTGGGTGTTTCACACATCGTAGGCGTTCTGCTGCCTGCTTGTTTGTGCAATGCGCCACCGATGTCAGGACTCGATCGCGGACGTCCGCACATGCACATGGAATACGGCACTTGCAATCGATGTACCGTACATGAAGCAAAGCAGCCGCACCCGTGATTTTGATGCGCTGCCAGGTGCGGGCAAGAATCTTTCCGCCCCCGAAATGGCCGCGCCGTCCACCGCATGCACCACCGACAGGGGCGGCTTGCTGCCATTCTGCGACGTCGACATCAAGGATGGACCCGAAGTGCGGGCCGCCTGCGCTGTCTCCGAGCCTGCGCCCGGTTGACTGACGTCTGACGGAAAGCATGAAGGCTCCACGAGCAGCATCAGTCAATGCGTGCCGCTTCCACATCCATCTTGATTGGTGAGCATTCCGACTAGTGCGTTGCGCGAGGGGCAATGGACAACTCCGCCCTGGATATTTTCCCGACTTTATAACTCCGCGATCCGCCCCGCACTGCCTGGCGCGGATCGTGTTCAATGTCAGGGTTGATCAAGACCGATCCTCACGGGAGCAATCTTCCAGATCCGTTCACAGTATTCGCGGATCGCGCGATCCGACGAGAACTTCCCCGAGCGCGCCGTGTTGAGGATCGACATGCGCGTCCAGCGTGCCTCGTCTTTCCAGACGTCGCTCACACGCTCCTGGCACGCCACATAGCCGGCGTAATCGGCAAGCACGAGAAATGGATCGACCTGCAGCAGGTTCTCAACGAGCGGACGAAACACCTCGTGGTCGCCGCGCGAAAAGTATCCACCCGCAATCAGGTCCAGCACGTCGCGCAACTCCGCATTGCCTTCGACATATTGCGCGGGTCGATAGCCTTCGCGTTTGACGTATTCCACCTGTTCGGCAGTCAGACCGAACAGGAAAAAGTTCTCGTCACCCGCTTCCTCGCGGATCTCGACGTTGGCGCCGTCCAGTGTTCCGATCGTGAGCGCGCCGTTCATCATGAATTTCATGTTGCCGGTGCCGGATGCTTCCTTGCCGGCCGTTGAGATCTGCTCTGACAGGTCGGCGGCAGGATAGATGAATTGCGCGTTCTTCACATTGAAGTCGGGAAGGAACACAACCTTGAGCCTGCCCTCCATCATCGGGTCGTTGTTCACGACCTCGGCGATACCCGTGATCAGCCGGATCATCAGTTTCGCCATCCTGTAGCCTGGCGCCGCTTTTCCGCCAAATATAAAGCAGCGCGGCACACAACCCCGCTCCCGATTACGGCGCAGACGCTGGTAAAGCGTGATGATGTAAAGCGCATTCAGATGCTGTCGCTTGTACTCGTGAATGCGCTTTACCTGAATGTCGAAGAGTGCGTCGGGATCCACAATGACGTTCGTCACGTCGCGGATGCGCTGCGCCAGCACCTCTTTGTTCGACCGCTTGACTGCACGCCACTTTTCCCGAAACGCCGGATCGTCGGCGTACGCCTCCAGCTTCCGAAGGCGCGTGAGGTCGGCGACCCACCCCTCGCCCACCGTTTCGTCAAGCAGCCGGGCAAGGCCCGGATTGGCGAGCAGAATGAATCGGCGCGGCGTAACACCGTTCGTGACGTTGAGAAAACGTTCGGGCCACATCTGCGCAAAGTCGCGCAGCACGGTCTGCGAGAGAAGCGCGGAATGCAGCGTTGCAACACCGTTCACCGCGTGGCAACCGATGGTCGACAGGTGGGCCATGCGCACTTTTTTCTCGCCCGCCTCGTCAATGATCGACATGCGCGCCACACGCGCCTCGTCACCAGGATATTTCTGCTGCACCTCGTCGAGGAAACGACAGTTAATCTCGTAGATGATCTCGAGCGGGCGCGGCAGCAACCGTCCAAAAAGCGGAAGCCCCCAGGTTTCCAGCGCTTCAGGCAGGAGTGTATGGTTGGTATAGGCCAGCGCACGGCACGTAATCTCCCATGCCGCTTCCCAGGGGAGCAGCCGCTCGTCGACGAGCAGACGCATCAGTTCTGCGACAGCGATGGCAGGATGCGTATCGTTCAGTTGGGCGGTGAACATCTCGGCGAAGCGCGCAACGGGTTCGCCCTTCAGATCGAGCAGACACAGCATGTCCTGCAGCGAGCACGAGACGAAGAAGTACTGCTGCGCGAGGCGCAACCGCTTGCCGGCTTCAGGCTCGTCATTCGGATACAGCACCTTGGACAGCGTTTCGGAGATCACCTTTTCCTGCACGGCCTGGTAGTAGTCGCCGGCATTGAAGTCCTCGAGGCCAAAGGACTCGATAGCCTCGCTCTTCCACAGGCGCAGCGTGTTGCACGTATTGACCCGAAAGCCGGGCATCGGCGTATCACAAGCCACGCCCTTGACCATGCGCGCAGGCAGCCAGCGAACGCGAAGGCGGCCTTGCGCGTCGTTCCACATTTCAGTATGTCCGCCGAACGGGACGTAGTAGTTCACGTTTGGACGCACGATCTCCCATGGATTGCCCTTTTGCAGCCAAAGGTCGGTGATTTCGACCTGCCAGCCATCGCGAATTTCCTGATTGAAGATACCGAACTCATAGCGGATGCCATAGCCCACGGACGGAATTTCGAGCGTCGCGAGCGAATCCAGATAACAGGCCGCGAGCCTGCCGAGCCCGCCATTTCCAAGCCCAGGCTCCTCTTCGAGCGCGAGCAGTTCGTCGAGATCCTGACCGAGCGCTTGCATGGCGTGGCGCGCATTGTCTTCGATACCGAGATTGACGAGATTGTTACCCAGTTGCGGTCCAATCAGGAACTCGGCGGAGAGGTAGCACGCCACCCGTAAATCGCGCTCCGCATAGGTCTGGATCGTTGCGGCCCAGCGGGCGAGCATCCGGTCGCGCACGCTATAGGCGAGCGCCATGTACCAGTCGTGCGGCGTCGCTATGCCCGGAGTACGGGCCTGCAGGCAGACCAGATTGTCGAGCACGCCGCGCTGCAGCGCGTCGATGCTCAGGCCGCTACGCGCAGATTCCGCGCGAGGGTTCGCGCCTGACGTCGGGGTGAAGGCCACATTGCTTCCCCAGGTTGCATCGATTCAAGGATCTGTTCGGGCCAGGCCCGGTCCGCGACCTCATGGTCGTACTTCTCGCCACGCACCGGCTGACGAATCGCCAGCGTCTCGAATTCGAGTTCCGGCGCATCGCCAGGCCAGAGTCTGTGGCCCCGTCCGCGTGCTTTAGCACGCCGAGGGCCGCCCGATGCCTGCGCGCGGGCATCGGGTCTCACAAGATGCAGGACATCGAAGCCTGTTAGCCGATTGATGAAGAGAATGACGCAAACTCACCGTTTCTCAAATTCCGGTTGCAGCAGTCGATCGCGCACGTCCATGCAGAACGTCGAACCACGATTCAGGCTTTCTATCGATCACCTTCTCCCCGTTTCCGACATAAGCTCGCCGCACGTCTTGCATGTATAGCAGGCGTATCCGTGCGAGTCCCTGCCGTTGTCCACCAGTCCGGTCGTGCGAATCGAGTCCCACCGGGAAGAGTACGGTTCATCGTCATCGCACGCCACCTCTTCGCCGCCGTGTCCGTTGACGCACACGAAGTATCTACGTATCAACGTCGTCATCGCTGCCCTCCTGCGGCTTACGGTTACTGCGAAGCGGCGCTCCAGCCGCGCAAGCTGGCCGTACAGGCCCATTCGTGCAGGTTCGCGTTCCTGAAGAGAGTCATGTCCTGCACCATCCGCTCCGTATTACGCTGTCCATTCATCCCGCGAGCGACTGAAGTGAGCGCTACCGAAACGCCGTCCACGAGATGTTGACGACCGCCAAGCTGGAATCCCCGGTCAATTGTTTGACAATTTGCAATGCCCCCTGACGATCGAGGCCTGCAAATATTCGCCGCGCAGGTGACGCGCTGCCTTGCCCGGCGCCAGCTATTCGATGCCCCTGCGTGACCTCTCCCTCAAGGACCGGCACGCGCAGCGCGACGCCCCAGCTAGGGTGACAAAGCGGCACGCCAACGTAGTCAGCGCGTCCTCGGTCAGGAACAGAGGGATGCATCGGTCCAAAGCGCGAAGGTGTCCGGCGCAGTGCAGATGCCATGGTGCGTCTCGCAACAATGCTGGAGATAATCGTCCAATACTGGATCCGCCTTGCGGTTCGGGCTGGCTCAACCGCGTTCCCATTAAAGCGAAGCGCGCCAGCGTGCCCGCATGCGCCCGCCGTTACACCCGTGGAGCAGGACACGACGGGCAGCGCATGTCGCGCAATGGCGCGTCGGGTAACAGCGTCGACTTTGGGAGTCCTGGCCTACGTGACGGGCCTTAAAATATGCGACCCCGGCATCCCTGTCGCGATGCGGATCTGGAGAATTCGGGGGACGTTACAGGGAAGTATGGTCGGTCCGTACCAGTTTCACAACATGCAGTGAGTTTTCTTCCCTGCTCCGGCAAACGGACGCGCACGTGCCGCGCTTTGGCCCGTCGCGAGCCCGTCGAAACATCCACGTAAGCTAGCGACGACTCACTCGCCCGCTCGCCGACGCGAAACTGTTGAACTGTTGAAATGCAGGATCCCAGGACACAGTGTGACTCTGGACTTCGGGAATCCCCGCGGCGTAGAAACGTTCTTTGCCGGTCGGTCAGTCTGGAGATGGTGTTGTTGTGACAGCGCGCGCGCCTCACAGGTCGAATGCGCTCAGTGTTCGGAAAGCACGCAGTTTTGGCATCCCTGACAGATGCTGACCGGAGCTGTCCGCGACGACTCAGGCATCACTCCGCCCAGTCACACGCCACGGTATCAACGTGTCAGTGCAGGCGCGTGAGGGTGCGAAGGAGCGAATCGCCGTCCCGCGTAACGCGAAGCCGTACGGTCTCGCCGTCACGCGTCTCCAGGGCGACCAGTTGGCGTTCAAGCAAGGTGTCGAGTTCTTCCCGGTCCGCAATGTGGTCGGCCGAGTCCCTTACCAGCATCAATGTCGCAAACTCATGGGCGCTAAGCATGCTTGCCTCCTGATAGCTCGGGTCGGTGCTGTATGGTTCGCGTCGGCTCACGCGCGCTTTTGACATGCGCTGCCGGCGGTGCAGTCGCCGCGATATGGTGCGGGGAGTTGATGGTAGGCGGTGCGCCCCTGTCGCAGCAATTCGGGTCGTCCCGCATGTCAGGAGCGGTCTGACATTGGGTGCATTGCATGGCGCGGTGTACGCCCCAAAAAAGCCAGACTAATCGACCACTTTCAGCGCGGGCGCCTGCGCCAAATCTGCAGGACCGCACAGCCTCGATCAAGCGCATTGGCGATGGCCTTAGACCGGGTGAGTCAGATGATCGCTACGCGCCCACGCTGGCCGTCCGCTCGATCTTCGTATGCTGACCGACGGCTCCTGGCATCTCGCGAGCTGAAGGAATGCGCTGCGCAGCGCAAGCCTCATCACTTGAGGACAAGGAATGAACGAAACGCGATCGCACTGCGGGGGCGTAGAGAGGTCTGCTGATGGATACCGAAGAGCCGCGATCGCCTATCGTGCGCTCGATTGGACAGAGGCTGCAGGATATTCGGCCGGAGTCGACTACGGGTTACCGTTCGCCGGCCCTCGACGCGTCACCAGTTGCGGGATTGCTTTGCCTTCAAAAAACTGCGTCGCGGTTGATTCGACTGACCGTGTCAGGTCGCATATGTTCGAACATCAGGCGGGAGTCGGGTCATGGCCCGACGATTGCCGGGTTCGATTGGATGACCGGTTAGCGGCTGCGGTTTTTACCAGTGAATGCAACCCATCAAAGCTGCACGAGCAACAGGAGTACGTGCTTGCCTGCCGCTTTCGGGGACCTATAGTGATAAGGAGCGTCCCGACTAGCGCCTTGCGCAACCAGCAATGGAAGCCCCCGCCGCGGATATCATCAGACTTTTCCCGACTTTCGTTTGGCAGCAGCGCCTCGAGCGGCAGTGCTACGAACCGATTGATCGGGAACTGATGACGTATATCGAAACGTTGATTCGCAGCGGCGTCGGCACGCGAACCGGCGCCGCATGGCAATCTGGTCACCAGCAACATAAAAGGCCAGAGTTCGCGGTTCTGATCGCGCATATCGAACGGGCCGCACGCGACGTACTCACATTTCTCAAAGTCGCCGATGGCCCGTTTCACATTACCGGATGCTGGGTCAATGTCCTGGATCCAGGTGGGACACACGCGATACACAGTCATCCTAACAATTTTCTGAGCGGCGTATACTACCTGCACTCGCAAGCCGGTGCCGACACGATCAATTTTCACGACCCACGCCCACAGACGACCGTCATTCGTCCACCCGTCACTGAGTTGACGGCATACAACACTGATCAGGTGGTATTGCCAGTCAGCGAAGGCACGTTGCTGATGTTTCCGGCCTGGCTGCCGCATTCGGTGTCGGCGAACACGAGCGCACAAGCACGCGTGAGCATCAGCTTCAACATTATGTTCTCTCACTATGACACCACCATGTGTCAACCACTCTGGAGAGATTGAATGGCTCATTCTCAATGAAATCCCGCACTATCCCGCCCACGTGGAAACGATTCTATGTCCTGGATGAGAAAAACAGGCCAGTCGAGGTGTTCGACAGCGGCGTGTGGTCGCGCTGGATGTCTGAGAACGAGCTGATTTTCCGCCGCACGTTGCTGGAAGAATCCGGATTAACAGTCACGACCCGCTTCCGCGGTGCGTGCGAAACGACTACCGGGTAGGCCCTATTGTTCATGACGCGCATCGCCGGAATGCAAGCACGAGACTACAGGAGCGCCGATCTTCACGCCCATGCGACCTGAAGCGTCCGCCCAAAGGGAACACGCATGAAGCCTTCGATATTCCTGTTACTGATGGCAGTGTCGCTGTCCACCACCGCTTACGCGCAGGCCTCGCAGACGTTTCACTTCGGCGAAGGCCAGGACTCGCCGCAACGTGGACGTACCACTTCTCCTCCGCCACTGCCCGCAGCCCAGACTACAGAGCCGCTGCCCAAGAGTGAGCCGCATCCGCACACGAAGCCGACGTTAGAGTCCCAACCAAAGGCGAAATCGAAGTCGAAGCACCGGCAGCACCATCGGCACCATCCAACCCACCCGTCACCGCTTCAGAATTCGTATTCACATCCTTGAGCTGGTCAGCATGCAAATCGTGTGTCAGCCATCCAGCGAATGCCTGGACTATCTGTCATTCCTCGCCGGCTGTCGCACAATTAATTCGCTATACGAATTGATATGATGCGACGACGCTCAGTGACCAAGGGGGTGCAGCGGAATTCATGGACTGATTTATGCCGCAAATCCGAGACTCTGCCGGTATTCGACGGGGCTCAGGGAGCCGAGCGAGACCTTGATCCGCTTTGCGTTGTACCAGCGGATGTACGAGTCAACGACTTCGATGAATTGATCGACGGTGATGGCCTGCCAATCACGAGGATAGAATAACTCCGTTTTGAGGCGCCCGAAGAAACCTTCGCACGCTGCATTATCCGGCGAACATCCTTTGCGCGACATCGAGCGAATCAGTCTGGCATCACGCATCCGTGAGAGCCATCCCGGCCAGCGNTAGTGGGCGCCGCGGTCGGAATGAACTATCGGCCGTTCGTTGCAGCCAGCCACTGACTCAATCGCCGNATCCAGCATGGTATTGACGAGCTCGGCATCCNGCCGCGTNCCGATTGACCANCTCACAACGAGACCGTCGAAGCAGTCGATCACCGGCGACAGATAAACCTTGCCGGCCGGGATCTGGAATTCGGTNATGTCGGTAAGCCATTTNTGATTCGGAGCGGCGGCACAGAAGTCACGATTGATGATGTTCTCCGGCGCGGGGCTTATTTCTCCGCGATAGGAGCCGTAGCGACGTCGCCTGGTCGTGGCNGCGGCCAGACCTTCCTGTCGCATCAAACGTCGCACGACCTTCTCCGAGATGAAGATCTGCTGCCTGCCCAATGCCGCGCGGATTCGGCGATATCCGTAGCAACGGTGATTGAGTTCGAAGATGTCTGCAATGA
>NZ_JAFA01000079.1 GCF_000519185.1 Paraburkholderia nodosa DSM 21604
GTGCAGGCCGGCGAGTCGTACAGCGACGCCTACGCCCACGCCGTGCGCCTGCAGGAAGAACGCGGCCTGACCTTCGTGCANCCGTTCGACGATCCCTACGTGATCGCCGGCCAGGGCACCGTGGCGATGGAAGTGCTGAGCCAGCATCAGGCCCCGATTCACGCGATCTTCGTGCCGATCGGCGGCGGCGGCCTGGCTGCGGGTGTGGCGGCCTACGTGAAGGCCGTGCGCCCCGAGATCAAGGTGATCGGCGTGCAGACCGACGATTCCTGNGCGATGGCGCAGTCGATCGAGGCCGGCAAGCGCGTGGAACTNACCGAAGTCGGCCTGTTCTCNGATGGCACGGCCGTCAAGCTNGTGGGCGAGGAAACCTTCCGCCTGTGCCAGCACTATCTCGACGAAGTGCTNACCGTCGATACCGACGCGCTGTGCGCCGCGATCAAGGACGTCTTCCAGGACACGCGCAGCGTGCTCGAACCCGCCGGCGCACTGGCCGTGGCGGGCACGAAGCAGTACGCGGAGCGCGAGGGCATCGANGGNCANACGCTGGTGGCGGTCACTTCGGGCGCGAACATGAATTTCGACCGCATGCGCTTCGTGGCCGAGCGTGCCGAGGTGGGCGAGGCGCGCGAAGCGGTGTTCGCCGTGACGATCCCCGAGGAACGCGGCAGCTTCAAGCGNTTNTGCGAGCTGGTCGGCACGCGCAGCGTNACCGAGTTCAACTACCGCATCGACGACGCCGAACGCGCNCACATCTTCGTGGGCGTGCAGATCCGCAACCGCGGCGAGTCGCAGCAGATCGCGAAGACCTTNGTCGATCACGGCTTTCCGAGCGTCGATCTCACCGGCGACGAGCTGTCCAAGCAGCACATCCGCTACATGGTGGGCGGGCGCTCGCCGCTCGCGCACGACGAACGCCTGTTCCGCTTCGAGTTTCCGGAGCGNCCGGGCGCGCTCATGCGCTTCCTTTCGTCGATGGCGCCGAACTGGAACATCAGCCTGTTCCACTACCGCAACCAGGGCGCCGACTACAGCTCGATTCTGGTGGGCATCCAGGTGCCCGCCGCCGAAGACGCGGAGTTCCGGCGCTTCCTCGCCACGCTCGGTTATCCGCACTGGGAAGAGACGAGCAATCCGGCGTATCGGTTGTTCCTGCAATGAAAATAGTCAGTCGTCCCACCAATCGGGACGCCCGCATCTGAAGCGCATAAAGCGCCGCAAGAGTGCAGGAAAACACCAGGCCCCGCAGCAGTGCGCGTCAGTATACTGAGCCACTGCTGCCGGGCGTGGTCGCCTCGGGAAGATTGGGCGCCGTGCGTCGGACTCACCTGGAGGAAGACAAACATGTTGCGCATCGCTCTTGGCTGTCTGATGGCTCTTTCCACGATCGTCGCTGGCGCGCTGCCCGGCGTGGCGCACGCGGATGCGGCGCATCCCGTCGTCGCGCTGCTGCCCGGCGTCACCGATCCCTTCTACTTCACGATGCATCGCGGCGCCGAGCGCGCGGCGAAGGAAGAAAACATCCAGTTGCTGTTCCAGGTTCCGAAGGCCTGGAACACCACGGAACAGGTGCCGATCCTCAAGGCGTTCATCGCCAAGCATCCCGACGTACTGCTCGTCTCGCCCGTCGACAAGCAGCAGCTCATCGGTCCGCTCAAGGAAGCCGCCGACGCCGGCATCAAGGTCATCACCGTCGACACCTATATCGGCGACGGCCGCTATCAAACCGGCAAGGGCGACGCCGACTTCCCGCTCTCCTATATCGCTTCGGACAACCTGGAAGGCGGCCGCGTGGCGGCGCGCGCACTCGCCAAGGCGATCGGCGACAAGGGCACCGTCTATTGCGAGAACAACAAGCCGGGCATCTCCAGCACCGACGCGCGTGCGCAAGGTTTCATGGAAGAGATGAAGAAGCACCCCAACATCAAGGTGCTGGAGACGCAGTACAACGAGGACGACGCCAATCGCGCCGCCTCGCACGTGGCGGCGGTGCTCGCGCGCAATCCCGACCTCGCGGGTGTGTTCGGCGCCAACACGTTTTCGGGCGCGGGCGCGGCGCAAGGCGTGAAGAACGCGGGCAAGCAGGGCACAGTGAAGATCGTCGTGTTCGACGCCGTGCCGGGCATCGACGAGCAGATCAGAAGCGGCCTCGTCGATATCGCCATTGCGCAGCTTCCCGACGAGATGGGCTATGACGCCGTGAAGTTCGCTGCCGACGCCATCCACGGCAAGAAGATTCCCACTTACAAGGGCACGGGCTTCGTGGTGCTGGACAAGTCGAACATCGACAAGCCGGAGATGAAGCAGTACATCTATTCGAACTAAGCCACGCGAACAGAGCCACATGAACGACAAACGACTCGACAGGCTCGCGCTCGTCAGCAAGGTCTGGCCGTGGCTCTTTCTCGGCACGCTGCTCGTCTTCTTCGAGGCCTGGGCGCGCATCTCGGCGCATCGGTCGTTCGTGTTCAACGCGTACAACCTGCAGTCGATCGGGCTTGCGGCGAGCGCGCCGCTCCTGCTGGCCATCGGTCAGACCTTTGTGATCATCACCGCCGGCATCGATCTTTCGGTGGGCTTCGTGATGGGGCTCGCGGCGGTGTGCGTCGCGCAGTTCACGATTCCGGGCGGCGAATCGCCGTGGATCCTGCTGATGTCGATTCCTCTCACGGTGCTCGTGTGCCTGATTCCGGGCTTCGTGAACGGCGTATTGATCGCGCGCCTCGGCGTGCCCGCTTTCATCGGCACGCTCGGCATGTATGGCGTCGCGCGCGGCGTGGGCTTTCTCGCTGCGGGCAGCGGCATGACCGTCTCCGTCAACAATCCTGGGCTCGCGTGGCTCGGCAGCGGCTGGACGCCCGTGATTCTCACGGCGGTGCTGCTCGTCATCATGCACTTCGTGCTCTCGCAAACGCGCTTCGGCCAGTACACCTATGCGATAGGCGGCAATCCGCAGTCGGCGGTGCGCGCGGGCATCAACGTGCGCCGTCATCTGTTCGCGATCTATCTGATTGCGGCGGCGTTCGCGGCGGTGGGCGGCATCGTCTACACGGCGCGCTTCGCCGCGGGCGCGGCCAATGCGGGCGAACCCATGCTGCTCGATTCGATCGCTGCGGTCGTGATCGGCGGCGCGAGTCTCTTTGGCGGCACCGGCAACGTCATCGGCACGCTGATCGGCGCGCTCATCATCGCCGTGATCGAATTCGGGCTCGTGTTCATCGACGTCAACGCGTTCTGGCAATTCATCGTGGTCGGCATCGTCATCATTCTTTCGGTGCTGATCGACCAGTACAAGGATCGGCTCGGAGGCGCGCAATGAGCGGCGCGAGCGACACGCCGATTCTGGAGGCGCGCGACGTCTCGATCCGGTTCGGCGGTGTGGAGGCGCTCAAGCGCGTGTCGTTGCGGCTCATGCCCGGCGAAGTGCTGGCGCTCGCGGGCGACAACGGCGCGGGCAAGTCCACGCTCATCAAGATCCTCTCGGGCGTGTATCGCGCCGATGCGGGCGATCTGCATTTCGAAGGGCATCCGCTCCAGCTGCGCGATCCGCAGGATGCGCGCTCGCAGGGGATCGAAACCATCTATCAGGATCTCGCGCTCGCCGACAATCTCGACGTGGGCAGCAACATCTTCCTCGGCCGCGAGCCTGTGAGACGGCTATTCGGCTTCCAGGTGATCGACCGGCCGCAGATGGCGCGGGTGGCGCGCGAAGTGCTCGAGCGGCTCGATATCGTGATCCCGCCGCGCAAGCTCACGGGCCCCGTGAAAATGCTCTCGGGCGGCCAGCGCCAGGCGATTGCGATAGGCCGCGCGATTTACTGGAACGCGCGCGTGCTCATCATGGACGAGCCCACGGCGGCGCTCGGTGTGCCCGAGCAACGCAAGGTGATGGAGTTGATCCGCGGGCTCAAGGCGCAGGGCGTGGCCGTGATTCTCATCTCGCACAACCTGCACGATATTTTCGCCGTGGCCGAGCGCATCGTCGTGCTGCGGCGCGGCGAAGTGGCGGGCGAGCGGCGCGTGATCGACACCGATGGCGACGAGATCGTTCGGCTGATGGTAGGCGACACGTATTCGAACGGCGCGCACTGAAACCTGACGCGGTGCGTTCGCCTGCGCGGTGCGGGCATTCGATGGACAATGTCGGCTTGAACCTTCACCGCATTCCTGCTTCCGCCATGAACTACCTCGATCCCGCCGATATCACGAGCTGGCACGCCCACGTCTATTTCGACGCGGCGACACGCGACGCCGCATGGACCTTGCGCGAGGCGATCGAAGCCCGCTTCGGCGAGATCGTGCAGATCGGGCGCTTTCACGAACGCCCCGTTGGGCCGCATCCGATGTGGTCGTATCAGCTCGCGATTGCGCGAGAGCATTTCACGACAGTCGTCGAATGGCTCACGCTCAATCACGGCGCGCTCGACGTGTTCGTGCATCCGAACACGACTGATGCCCTGCGCGATCATCGCGACGCCGCCGTGTGGATCGGCCATTCGCACACGCTCAATCTCGGCGCGCTCGGCGGCTGACCATTCCGCGGATTGCGCCGCCCTGTAGCCTGCGGCACGGCGCAATCCTCGACACGCCGGCGGGTCTCAGTGCCCGAACGACTCCGTCTTTGTCGCCGACGATCCGCCCGGCTGCGGCCGCGCGGCCTGCTTGATGAGCAGCGCCGCGCCGGCAACGAGACCGGCGACGGCAACCGTCGCGAAGATGCCTGCAAACGTGAAGTGCCGGCGCGCGAGTTCGGCCACGAGGAACGAGCCCGCAATGCCGCCGAAGCGCCCGATGCCGAGCATCCAGGCCACGCCGGTGCCGCGTCCCTGGGTGGGATAGAACGCGGCGGCGAGCGCGGGCATCGACGATTGCGCCGTGTTCATCAGCACGCCGGCCACGAACACCACGAGCACGAGCAGGGCCACGTTGCCCGCCGCCTGGCCGATGAGCCAGACCGAAATCGCGGTGAGCACGTAGCACACGGCGATGATGCGGTTCGCGTTGAAGCGGTCCATCAGCATGCCGCTCAGCACCGCGCCCACGCCGCCGAGCGGGAAGAGCGCCGAAATCAGCGTGGCGCTCGAGGCCGTGAGGCCGGAGTCCTTGAGCAGTAGCGGCATCCAGTTGATCGACGCGTAGAAGATCACGAGCCCCATGAAATACGCGACCCACAGCATCACCGAGCCGACGAGGTACATCGGCGAAAGCACGACGCCGAGACCCTGGCTTTGCGTCTGCGGGGCGTGCTCCGTCATCGTGAACACCTGCGCCTTGGCGGCGTCGGGCGAGATGCGGGCGAGCGCGGCGCGAATACGCTCGACGGGCCGCTGGTTTGCCACCATGTAGCGCACCGATTCCGGCATGCGCAGGAAGAGCGGCACGGCGAGCACGAGCGGCGTCACGCCGCCGAGCATGAGCACGCTGCGCCAGCCGAAATGCGGAATCATCCACGCCGCGAGAAAGCCGCCGCAGGCCGCGCCGAGCGGAAAGCCGCAGAACATCAGATTGATCACGGTGGCGCGGTTCCGGTCGGGGCAGAACTCGCCCATCATCGTGACCGCGTTCGGCATGGCGGCGCCGAGACCCACACCTGTAATGAAGCGCAGCCACGTGAGCTCGCCGATGCTGGTGGAGAACGCCGAAACGAGGCAGGTCACGCCGAACAGCAGCACCGAGCCGACCAACATGCCGCGGCGCCCGAGGCGGTCGGACAGCGGTCCGGACGCGAGTGCGCCGCAGGCGAGGCCGAAGAGCGCCGCACTCAGCACGGGCGCGAGCGCGGGCTTGGAGATGCCCCACTCGCCGAGCAGCGAAGGCGCGATGAAGCCGATCGCGGCGGTGTCGAAACCGTCGAGCAGGACGATGACGAAGCACATCGCGAAAATGAACCACTGGAACGGCGAAAACGGATGTTCGTTGATGAAGGTCTGGACGTCGACGGCACGCGGCTGGTCCATGGTTTTGTCTCCTGTCGACCGAGGTTGTCGTTGTATCGGCCCGCCGTGGCGAGCTGCTTTTTCTGGTTTGCCTTACAACCTGGAATAGTAACCGCAGCGCGGGGTTTGCTGGGGATCGTCATCGGGCGCGGCAGGCGGCCGTCTGCTAGCCTGAAAGCAGCACGGCGAGCACGCGCGTGCTGCAAGCGTGTCGCGTTGCGCGACAAGGAGTTCCCAATGAAGCCTTTCATCGCCCACGCGGCCATGCCGTGCCTCATGGCAGGCGCGATGCTGGCAGGTGCGCCCGGTGAGGCGTTTGCCCAGCTCGCGCCGAATGACGACCTGCGCGCGCCGCAAAATAGCCTCGCGCTCATGCCGGGCGCCCAGCCCGGCAGCGAATACCCGACCCACGGCAATCGCCAGGCCGGCGAGATGCCGGTCGGTCCCACCGATCCGCGCGGGCAACTCGCGAACGGCCACCCGAACAACGCCGAGGCAGGCGGCTACGGCGCGCCGTTGGCGGGCGTGCGCTCGGGTGGGCAAAGCGGCGCGGGCATGTGAGCGACTGGCCGCTTCAGGTCCGCTCGGGTTGCCAGGCCAGCTGGGCTTCGAGCGTTTCGCCGGGAGCGAGCACGGTACCGCCCACGTCGATGCGCTGCACGGCTCCTTCGTGACGCAGATTGAGCCAGTCCGTCGTGTTGCTGACCGGTTCCGCGCAGAAGTAGGGCAGGCCGGGCGGGCAGAAGACCACGAAGAAGTCGAGTGGCGTGCTTGCGCGCAGCGCGAGACGACGGCCTTCGTGCGGCCACTCGATGACCGCCTCGCGGCGCCAGCCGGAGAAGTTGTTGTCGAGATCGAAGTCGTCGACGATCAGGCCGGCCTGCAGGGCGTCGACGGCCGGGTGGGCGCTGAGCGAGACCGGCAGGACTTCCGTGTCGATTTCCCACATGGCGCGCACGCGCGCGGCGATGCGCGTGCCGGGCGGGCGCGGATAGTACGGGTGATGGCCCAGGCCGAACGGCATGGGCCGCGCGGCGAGGTTGCGAGCCCACAGGCGCACCGTGAGGCCGCTGGCGTCGAGCGTGAGGTGCTGGCGCGCTTCGTAGCGAAACGGCCAGCCCGTGCCGACGTGTGAGCCGGCCTTGTGCGATCCGTGGGATTCACGCGCTTCATGTGGCGTGTTCGGCTCGTGCAGGAAGTGCAGCGTGAGCGTATCGGCCGTTTGCGCCTCGATCGTCCAGGGCCGCCGCCATGCGTGGCCATGCAGCGCGTGGCGCAGCGCGCCGGTGCCGCTCGGCAGGTCGATCATCTCGCCTTCGAAGCGAAATCGCCCGTCGCGGATGCGGTTGCAGTACGGCATCAGCGGAAAGCTCGCCATGCCGAGCGGATCGCGCGCGTCGATGGCGGCGCGCGTGGCGGGGCGCAGCCAGTGCGACGCCGGGGTCTTGCCGGCTGCGTCGTAGAACGCGGCGATCGAGCCGCCGACGTGCGGCGCGACGAGCGCGCGCGCATCGCCGTGGGCCAGCGTGACGAGCTGGCCGTCGTCGAGCGCGGTGGCGTCGAAAGCGATCGCCGGGGGCGACGAGGGTGTCGATCGGGCAGTCAAATGAGCGTTCTCCAGTACATCGTTTTATTACTAATAAAAGATAATATAGGCGTTGAAATCGCTGATGATGGAGCGAAAAAATGGTGACATACGCCAATTGATGGCCAAAATTATTAGTGCTACGCTTCGGGCCAACAGCGCCGCCCCGAGCGCGCGCCGCCGCGCCGCGCAGTCCTCCCGCAGTCCCCCTCAGATCCGATGAAAAAATCGACGCAACGCCGCCCGACCATGACCGACATCGCGAAGGCCGCAGGCGTGTCGCAATCGACGGTTTCCCTCGTGCTCAACGGCGCGGTCGGCGCCAAGCTTTCCGAAGCGACGCGCCTGAAGGTGCATGAAGTCGCGCAGTCGCTTGGTTACCAGTTGCCGATCCGCACGGTGCAGACGCCCGCCCCGGCAGGCGAGCGCAATCTCATCGTCTATCTCGCCGACGAAGTCTCGACGAGTCCGCATCCGGTCGTGAGCATCGACGGCGCGCGCGACGCCGCCTGGAACAACGGTTGTCTGCTCGCGGTGTTCTCGACGCACGGCAACGCCCAGATGGAGCAGCAGGTGCTGCAAACGCTCGCCATGCCGAATGTGCTTGGCGTGATCTACGCGACCGTGTACACGCGCAAGGTCACGGTGCCGCCCGCGCTGCTGAAGGTGCCGGCCGTGCTGCTCAACTGCTACGCGTCCGATCACGCGCTCTCTTCGGTCGTGCCGGCGGAAGTGGCGGGCGGCCATACGGCCACCGAATATCTGATCGAAGCGGGGCACCGCCGCATCGGCTTCATCAACGGCGAAACCTGGCAGGACGCCGCGAAAGACCGTCTCAAGGGCTATCGCCAGGCGCTCGCGACCGCGGACCTGCTGTTCGACGAGCGCCTCGTGCGCGACGGCGACTGGAGTTCGGGCAAGGGTTTCGAACTCACGCTCTCGCTCATGCGCGAGCCGAATCCGCCCACCGCGATCTTCTGCGCCAACGACCTGACGGCGATCGGCGCGATCGAGGCGCTCAAGCAACTCGGGCTGCGCGTGCCCGAAGACGTTTCGGTGATGGGCTACGACGACCAGGAAATCGCGCGCCACACCCATCCGCCGCTCACCACCGTCGTGCTGCCCAACTACGAGCTTGGGCGCTGGGCCGTCGAGACGCTGCTGCAGGAAGAGCAGAACCGCAGCGCCGGCGCGCCGGTGCGCCACCGCACCGTGAAGCTCGACGGGCCGCTCATCGAACGGACCTCCGTGTGCGCGCCGGACCCCGCCTCCCCCGTGAATACCCTCATTAATATCTCTGAAAATTGACTGATAATATTAGCTGAAGCAGTGACAGTAATAATTCGGCGTCGAGCGTCGTGCGCGGTGCCGATGAAACAAGAAAGACAAAAAAGCCGCGGTGGGGCCGCAGGCCTGCGCCGTTCGTGTCATTCACAGCTTTGCATGGGACCGTACCCGGCGCCGAAGCGTCAGGCGCGGTCGACAGGAGACAGCCATGCGTCATCAACGAATCCAGGCCCTCATTGCCGCCGGTTTTTGCCTGGCGAGCGCGTTCGCCGCGAGCGCTCACGCGCAGTCCAATGCCGGCGCGCAGAAAGTCCAGTCGAATTCCAGCGAGAGCTGCACGAATCCCAAGCCGGGCGGCAAGAAGCTGAGCGACATGGTGGTGGGGTTCTCGCAGTCGGAGAATGAACAGAACCCGTTCCGGGCGACCGAAACCGCCTCGGTTCGCGCAGCGGCGAAGGAAGCCGGTGTGAAGCGCCTGCTCTATACGAACGCGAACGCCAACCAGGCCAAGCAGGTCGCCGACATCGAAAGCATGATCAACCAGGGCGCCGAGGCGCTCATCATTGCGCCCAACGACTCCACGGGCCTGCAGCCCGCGCTCGCCCAGGCGCGCGCGAAGGGCATTCCCGTCGTGACGATCGACCGGCAGACGGCGGGCACCGCGTGCGACGACTTCATCACGTTCCTCGGCTCCGACTTCTACAAGCAGGGCGAGCGCGCCGCGAAGGCGCTGGCCGACGCAACGGGCGGCAACGCGATCATCGCCGAGATCCAGGGCGGCTACGGCAACACGGTGGAAAGTCAGCGCACGGACGGCTTCGCGAACGGCCTCAAGCCCTATCCCGGCATGAAGATCATTGCGGCGCAAACCGCGAACTGGTCGACGACCGAAGCGCAGAAGGTGATGGAGCAGATCCTGCTCGCGCACCCGGACGTCAACGCCGTCTACACCCACGCCGACACGATGACGGTCGGCGCGATCAAGGCGCTGCGCCAGGCCGGCAAGGTCAACGGCGTGAAGATCGTCTCGATCGACGGCACGAAGGAGATCGTCACGGATATCTCGAACGGCATCGTCGCCGCCGACGTCGAAACGAACCCGCGCTTCGGTCCGCTCGCCTTCAAGTCGCTGGAAGACTATCTCGCGGGCAAGCCGGTGCCGCAAAAGCAGATCATGGACGACGCGCTCTTCGACCGGAACAACGCGCAGCCGTCGCTCGCGCAGGGCAAGGTCTACTGAGCCGCGCGCGCACGATGACGATGAGCGTCCCCGCCAATCGCGCCGTTTCCGCCACGACCCCGCCGCGCGCCGTGCTCGAAACGCACGGCGTTTCGAAGACCTTCGGTGTGGTGCGCGCGCTGCGCGACATCTCGCTCACGCTGCGCGCGGGCGAGGTGCACGGCCTCGTGGGCGAGAACGGCGCGGGCAAGTCCACGCTGATCAAGGTCCTCACCGGCTTTCATCAGCCCGACTCGGGCGCGCTCACGCTCGACGGCGCGGACGTCGCGTTCGACAGTCCGCGCGCCGCGCAGGGCGCGGGCGTGTGCGCCGTGTATCAGGAAATCAACCTGATCCCGGAGCGCAGCGTGGCCGACAACATCTTTCTGTGCCACGAACCAAAACGCTTCGGCATCCTGATCGACAGGAAACGCATGCTCGAGCGCGCCGCCGAGATCGTGCAGCGCTACCGGCTCGCGGTCGACCCGGCCGCGCGTCTCGGTTCGCTCGGGCTCGGCGCGCAGCAGATGGTGGCGATCGCGCGCGGCGTTTCGCTGGGCGCGCGCGTGCTGATCCTCGACGAGCCGACTTCGGCGCTGAGCGGCGCGGAAGTGGACGTGCTGTTCGAAGTCGTCGATCGCCTGCGCGCCGAGGGCATTGCGCTGCTGTTCGTGAGCCACCGGCTCTCCGAATGCTACCGGCTGTGCGATCGCTTCACGGTGATGCGCGACGGCGCCGTGGTCCGCACGGGTACGCCCGCAGAACTGCCGCGCGCGGCATTGATCGCCGCCATGCTGGGCCGCGAGAGCGCGGGCGAGCACGCGTGGGCCGAGCGCTCGGGCAGCGCCGATGCCGACGCCGACGCCACGCCTGCGCTCGCCGTCGACCATTTGCAGTGGGGCAACCGCGTGCGCGACGTGTCGCTGCGCGTGGCGCGCAGGGAGATCGTCGGCCTGGCCGGCCTGCTCGGCTCGGGCCGCACGGAAACGTTCAAGACGATCTTCGGCGCGCAGAAGGCCGATGGCGGCGAGGTCGATATCGCCGGCCGCGCGCTTACGCATGCTAACCCGGCGCGCTCGATCGGGCGCGGGCTCGCCTTTCTTTCCGAAGACCGCCGCGCGGAAGGCATTTTTCCGCGTCTCTCGGTGCGCGAGAACATCGTCGCGAGCCTGCTGCCGCGCATTTCGCGCTTCGGCTTCATCTCGCGTGCGAAGGAGGCGCAAGTGGTGCGGGAGTCGATCGAGCGGCTCGGCATCAAGACGGCCGGCCCCGGCGCGCTCATCACGACGCTCTCGGGCGGCAACCAGCAAAAGGCGCTGATCGCGCGCTGCCTCTCGACCCGCCCAACGGTGCTGCTGCTCGACGATCCCACGCGCGGTATCGACGTCGGCGCAAAGGAGGAGGTGCATCGCGTCGTGCAGGAGCTTGCGCAGGAGGGGCTCGCGGTGGTGGTCACGTCGTCGGAAATGGAGGAGCTGCTTGCGCTGACCGACCGCCTCGTCGTGCTCAACGAAGGCTCGACCGAGGGCGGCATGCCGACCGCTGGCGCGCATCCCGACGACGTGCTCGCCGTACTGGCCGGCGCCGGTTCCGGCGACGGCGCCGACCACGGCGGCGGCACCGCGTGAGCGACCCCGCGCCAAACCCGCCACAATCCACGACAACCGCTCCGATGGCGACCAACCTTGAATCGAACGAGGCAAGCTTGAGCCCCTCGAATCCTTCGAATTCCTCGAACCGTTCCGTCTCGCCTGCGTCCGGCACCGCGGCGCGCGCGCAGACCTGGCGCACCGTGCTGCGCGAGCACAGCGTGTACTTCGCGCTCGCCGCGCTCGTGGCGTTCAATCTCGCGGTCACGCCCGGCTTCTCGAATCCGTTCGCGGCGCGCAGCCTGCTGTTCGAGGCGGCGCCGATCGTGTTGATCGCGCTGGGCCAGAATCTCGCGATCGCGACGCGCGGTATCGATCTCTCCGTGGGATCGGTGATGGCGCTCGCCAGTGCGTCGATTGCCGTGTTCCTGCCGTATGGCGTGGGTCCGGCGCTCCTGGGCGCGGTCGCGGTGGGCGCCGTAGTCGGCTTGTGCAACGGGTTCCTCGTGGCGCTGCTCGCCATCGATCCGCTGATCTCGAGCCTCGCCTTGCTGGTCGCCGCGCGCGGGCTCGCACAGGCGCTGCTGGGCGGCTCGCGCGTGAATCTGCCCGACACGCCCGCGTTCGATCTGCTCGGCGCCGGCGCGCTCGGCCCGCTGCCGATCGTCATGCTGATCGCGCTTGGGCTCGCGGTCGTGGTGGCGTTCGTGGTGCGGCGCACGACCTTCGGGCGCTATGCGATTCTCGTGGGCGCGAGCCGCGGCGCCGCGTTTCTCGCGGGCATTCCCGTGCGGCGCACGCTCTTTCTCGTCTATGCGGTGAGCGGCACGCTTGCCGGACTCGCCGGCGTGTTCGCGTCGTCGCGGCTCGGCGCGGCGGATCCCAACTATGTGGGTGTGAACTTCGAACTCGATGCGATTGCCGCCTCGGTCATCGGGGGCACGCCGCTGTCCGGCGGGCGCATCTCGATCGTCGGCGCGGTATTCGGCGTGCTGCTGCTCCAGGTGCTCGATGCGAGCTTCATCATGAACAACATCAGCTTCACCTATGCGCAGATCCTCAAGGCGGTGTTCATCGTCGTCGCGCTGTATCTGCAACGTTCGGGAGCCTGACACAATGCACAAGGCCAAACCAGCGGACGCTCAATCCGCCGATGCACCGGGTGCCAGCCGACGCGCGCAAGTGATCGCGCTCGTGCAGTCGCGGGGGGCGATCGCGATGCTCGTGGTCGTCGCGCTCGTGGCCGGCATGGTGTTTCCCGACTTCCTGCGCCCCGCGAACCTCGCGGACATCGCCTCGAACGGCGCGTTTCTCGGGCTCGTCGCCGTGGGGCAGAGCATCGTCATCATCCTGGGCGGATTCGATCTTTCGGTCGGATCGATGGTCGGACTCGGCACGGTGCTGGCCGCCTATGCCGCGCCCTATGGCTGGGGCGCCGCGATGCTCGCGCCCGTGGCGGCGGGTTTCGTCGTCGGTCTGGTGAACGGCGTGCTGATCGCCCGCGCGCGCATGGCGCCGTTCATCGTCACGCTTGCGGCGCTGCTCGGGCTCAAGGGGCTCGCGCTCGTGCTCGCGAGCCAGGATCTGCTGATTGCCAATCCGGGTTTCTTCGCGCGCATCGCCAATGGCTCGGTGTTTGGCGTCAACAATCTCATTTGGGTGCTGGTGGTCGTCTATGCGCTCGGCGGCGCGCTGCTCAATCACACGCGCTTTGGCGCGGCGATCTTTGCGATCGGCGGCAACGAAGAGGCGGCGCGCATGCTGGGCGTGCGCGTGGAGCGTGTGAAGATACTCGCCTATGGATTGTCCGGTGCGCTCGCCGGTCTCTCGGGGGCGCTGCTGGCGTCGCATCTGGACTCCGGGTTGTCGGGGGCGGGGACCGGTTACGAACTGCAGTCGATCGCCGCGGCCGTGATCGGCGGCGTGCTGCTCACGGGCGGCGTGGGAACGATGGCCGGACCGCTGGCCGGCGTGCTGCTTCTCGGTGTCATCGACAATGTGATCAATCAGGTCGGCACGCTGAGCCCTTACTATCAGAACCTGGCGAGCGGCGCATTCCTGCTTGCTGCGGTGATCGTGCAGACCGTGCTCACCGGCCGCCGGCATGGCGCGGCGCGGGCTGCGGGCACGACGCGGCGGCGTGCGGCCGCGGGCTCTTGATGGATGACGTCTCGAGCTGCCGGTTTCCAAACGCGTTTGGCTGATGGCGTGCCTATTGATGTGAAACGATCAGCTTCACGCGCGTCGAGCCATCGGTCTGCGCGGTGATCTCGGTCCGGCTGCCGCGCTGCCCCAGATAGAAGTGCTGGCGTCCAGGTGAGTTTACGTCGTGCGTTGCGTCGGGCAGGCACGAGGCAATGTCGGCGCCTACCCCTTCGAGCGCGTTCGTCCCCGATCCTGCGTCGCGCGCACTCCAGACGCACTGAAAACTCCCGCCGCTCGTTGCGCACTGCGCGTCGTCGCCATAGGGTTGCGCGACGGCGCGTCCGTCGTCAGGACTCAGTGACGCGAAATGCTGCGGCGCCGCCGCGACGATGCGCTTTAGCGCCGCGCAAGGGCTTGCGCTGTCGTCCGCATGAGCGGCCAGGGGGATGCCTGGTATGACAATCGCCGAGCAAAGCGCGAGGATCCGGATGATCGGTGGGTTCATGGCGTTCCGCTGCGTGAGAGTAGCGCCTCATCGTGGCAGGTGAGGGCTGCGCTGCAAGCGGCGTGCCGGGAATAGCCCTTGCAAGGTCGCGTCGGACCACGCATCACGAGGAGAACGCCATGAGGGATCCGTTCGATCGCATGACGAAAGCGGGCGCATTGCTGGTCGGCCTGACCTTCGCGATGGCGAGCAGCGGCGAATCGCGCAACGAGCAGGAACACGCGTGCCGCGGCGATGCGTTCCACTTCTGCGCGCGTGCGATTCCCAACAAGGAGAAGATCGCGGCGTGCCTGAAGCAGCACTACGATGAGCTCTCGCCGCCGTGCAAGGCGATGTTCGACCCGCCGACGATGGTCGATCCGAAGTCATGAGCGCGAATGCCGCTCAATTAAAAAGAGGCGCAGTGCGCCTCTTTTTAATTGAGCCGATGGAAAAGGGCTTGCGGACTCGCGAGCGAGGCGATAAGATTCGCCCCCTTCGCAGTTCGATGTCTCTGACATCAGGGCAGCGAAGGCCGCCGCGGAAACCGGCGGACGCAGGAGTCGGCAGCTTTTTCAAGCGGTGAGCGAAAAAAAGGGGTTGACGAAGCGAAAAAGATTCTTCATAATCTCGTTTCTCTGCTGCTGACGCAGCAACGCAGAAAGAAGCCGGTAGTTAAGTGTTTTTAACGGCGACTTCGCGATCGATCTTTAAAAATTTACAGCCGATAAGTGTGGGCGCTTGATGCGGTGGCGGCCTGATATG
>NZ_JAFA01000080.1 GCF_000519185.1 Paraburkholderia nodosa DSM 21604
TCATTGCAGACATCTTCGAACTCAATCACCGTTGCTACGGATATCGCCGAATCCGCGCGGCATTGGGCAGGCAGCAGATCTTCATCTCGGAGAAGGTCGTGCGACGTTTGATGCGACAGGAAGGTCTGGCCGCNGCCACGACCAGGCGACGTCGCTACGGCTCCTATCGCGGAGAAATAAGCCCCGCGCCGGAGAACATCATCAATCGTGACTTCTGTGCCGCCGCTCCGAATCANAAATGGCTTACCGACATNACCGAATTCCAGATCCCGGCCGGCAAGGTTTATCTGTCGCCGGTGATCGACTGCTTCGACGGTCTCGTTGTGAGNTGGTCAATCGGNACGCGGCNGGATGCCGAGCTCGTCAATACCATGCTGGATNCGGCGATTGAGTCAGTGGCTGGCTGCAACGAACGGCCGATAGTTCATTCCGACCGCGGCGCCCACTANCGCTGGCCGGGATGGCTCTCACGGATGCGTGATGCCAGACTGATTCGCTCGATGTCGCGCAAAGGATGTTCGCCGGATAATGCAGCGTGCGAAGGTTTCTTCGGGCGCCTCAAAACGGAGTTATTCTATCCTCGTGATTGGCAGGCCATCACCGTCGATCAATTCATCGAAGTCGTTGACTCGTACATCCGCTGGTACAACGCAAAGCGGATCAAGATCTCGCTCGGCTCCCTGAGCCCCGTCGAATACCGGCAGAGTCTTGGATTTGCGGCATAAATCAGTCCAGGAATTCCGCCGCACCCCCGGTGGGTCAGTTTCACATCGGCGCTAACACTTATCGACGGCGGTGTTGATCCGCGCGAACAAGAGGCGGAGCAGAAGGCCGCACACGAAGCACGCCAGGCAGCAAAGCGCCGTCAGGACGTAACTGTCGGGGAAGCGTGGGCGCATTACCTAGCGCATCTGCGGACAAAGATCTCGCCCAAAACGAAGAAGCCGCGGTCGGAACGATACATCCTCGACCATATCAACCTCTCGTCGCCCGGCGGAGGCATTGCAAAACGTGGTGGCAAAGAAAAAGTGCGTGGCCCCTTGGCTCCGCTGATGCCTCGCAAGTTGACCGAGATCACGGCAACATCCATGTCCGAATGGCTCGAGGTCGAGATATCCCGGGGGCCGACTAATGCCGGCCATGCCTTCGGCCTTTTCAAGGCGTTCATTCGGTGGTGCGACACTAACGAGACGTATGCAGGCATCATCCCGCACGAGGCCTATGCTTCGCCGAAGGTCAAGGGCATTCTCCCTCGTAGCGCCGCGAAGGATGACTGCCTTCAGCGGGAACAGCTGTCCGTTTGGTTTAACGCGGTGCGTGGCATCGCCAACCCGGTAATCAGCGCATACCTTCAAGGCCTATTGATCACAGGCGCCCGTCGGGAAGAACTGGCCGCGCTGCGTTGGGAAGACGTGGACTTTCGCTGGCGCAGCTTGACCATGAATGACAAAGTTGAAGGCACTGGCGGGCGGACGATTCCACTCACTCCTTATCTGGCGAGTCTATTACGGCATCTTCAGCACCAAAACGAGACGCCACCAAATAAACGTCAAGCCGTTCGACTTGCCGAACGAGGCGAACAGTGGGAACCATCGGAGTGGGTGTTCACCAGTAAAACAGCATCGGACGGAAAGATTGCAGAGCCGCGTCACGCACATAATCGCGCGCTGGCGCCGACAGGTTTGCCACACATCTCGCTGCATGGTCTGCGCCGGTCGTTCGGCACGCTGTCGGAATGGGTGGAGGTCCCGGTCGGCGTTGTCGCGCAAATCCAAGGACATAAACCGTCGGCAATCGCCGAAAAACACTATCGCCGACGCCCACTCGACCTGCTGCGCATGTGGCACGACAAGATTGAAGCATGGATGCTCGAGCAGGCGAAGATCAAATTTGAACCCTGAAGCAGTGCACGGTTCACTTCGTTCCAGGTTCAAACGGATCCGGATGCGCGCCCCACTCGAAGATATTCCAATGTCTATTGGAGGCACTGCAGCCAGAAAAGCAGAGGATCGAACTCCAGACCGCAACTCAGGCAATCGCCCCCGAACTGAGCAGGCAGAGATGCCCCCAAAAGTACCCCCACATTCGATTCCCTGCCCGCTTCTGCCGGTATCGCAGTGTGGGCATTTGGGATAAGCATTAATCCATGTCGATGCAGCTTAGCCCCCCCCAACCGCTCGTGAAAGCATGGTTCACGCTTCAACGAGGCGCAGCGCCTATCTTCAGATTGGCCGGTCCGCTAACCGTATCGCCAGTCACCATGATGGGTGCGCGATCAGCAATTTCTGCGCCTCGCAAGGATAGATCGTCGGTGAACGTCTAGTTGACAAACAATGTCGCAGCCTATCCTTTACTGGCTAGCGCTTTGTCGTCACCACAAGCGTTCGGCACCAGTCTGAAGCGCGACCAGCCCCGACGTGTAGTGAGAACCATTTCCACACGGCGTTCTTTGACAAGTGCAAGTAGCATGTCCCGCACTACGTCGGTTGGCACTGAAAGTAGGCGTGCAAGGTGAGTCGCCGTGTAGTCAGAACCGATGTTCATTTGAGACAATAGACCCGTGGTCGTGAGTTCCATACGTTTGTAGCAGTTATGTCTGTCGAGATATCGACATTAAAACACAACAATTTCTGTCAACAATCAAATCAATCGCATTAGCTGCCTGTCTCTCTTCCCGCCGCGGCCCTTCCTATACGCGCGAGCACTAACTGCTTCGCCACGCATCCTTGAATCGATAGCGGCTTAGCAGGCGAAGATGGGAGCTGCGGGGGAAACGAAAGAGATTACGAATGGGGGGACGACCAAAGTTACATTTGCGTCACACCCGTCTGATCAACACCCGCACGCCAAGACGTTCGTTACTTTGCCAACCAAGTCAATTGCATCGGCTCGGTGTACAGGCTAGACGCACCAAATATCACGTCAATCGGTATTGTCAGCGGCCTCGTGGGAGCCTCAGTCAGTCCCAAGGCGACCAATGTCTCCGGAACCCACTCGTGATCCGAAAAGACCGCATCGCTCGTCACCAGCGATAGCTCTGCAAAAAGGGCTGCCGGTGAATCGTCTTCGCCGTCGGACGTCTGCGAAAGAAGTCTTGGTCCAGCTTCGGACAGACGAAATAGTCCCGGCACAGCAATGAAATTCCCGCCGTACAGCAATGCATATTGCGCGCCGAACACTGCGGGAGGCACAGGCTCGCTGCTGTCGATCGCGATCCTGAGACACTTTGACCTTAGAACTTCCTGGCGGTCATCCTCCGTTTGCGCCCAACAGGCAAGCACAGCTGGAGGCTCAAGGACTCGAAGTCGATTTCCGATATCTGGCTGGAAGGCGGAGATGGGACTTTTGACAGAAATGCGCTGCTCGGTATGGGTAACATATCGAAATTGGGCATACCGTTCCCGCTGCGAGACTTTGCTTGCCAATTGGAGTACGACTTCATCAATGAAGTCAGAAACTGCACTCAGCCCTTCCTCGTTGGCTGGCGACACGGAAAATGCACCCAAGCCTGGCAGCAGTTCATGAAACTGCCTCCACATCAAATTCGTGTTGCCAGGATAGAGCACATAGGCGCCTTCTGTACGGCGGATGGCATCACGATATGCGTGCATCTTCAACAGATCATCTCGTTTTGCCCGGCGAGCGCTTGGGAGTTTTTGCTTTGCCGGCGATTTCACGACAACACCCTGATGTTCATCATCCGAGTCGAGCCCTTCGTCCGCGTCAAGCTCATCATCAACACCGAAGAGCTCGGTCACCTGTTGAACTCGATACTTGGCATCGAAGTGAATGTGAGTCATTAATTCAACTACTTCGGCTTCACTCTCAGTCGGGCATTCGCTCGGCCAAAAACTCAACGTATAGTCCGGCCTCATCGATTTTGTCCATGAGCCCGCTGCAGGATAGTTACTTTCACTGCTTGAAAAGGCTTTATTTACCCGCCGCGAGAATGTGCGGTTAAAGCTGAATTTCATATTGAATTTTCGACCATGTGCAGAAAAACTCCCTTCAACCGGCGTGTGCCTTCCGGACTTTAACTTCAACCCAAATCCATCTGCAGTTTTGTCTAGCAGGTTACTGAGCTGCTGGCGCGGCAAGTTAAATTTCTCGCATACCAGCTCCAACAGTTTAATAAACAGCCAGTATTCATAGAGTGTCGCAACGTCTCTCTTTCCACTTCCATAGACGTCCTCTCCCCCTGCCCAACTGAGCGCTGCAGCTGTATTGAACTTAACCCAGAAGGCCAGCAACTCCCTGTATCCAGGCCGTCGCTGCATGACACTGCTGGCAATCGGCATTCGGTCAATGTTCGGCAAATCGAGGAACAGCGGGCGCAAAAGGTATCCGGTCAACTCCTTCCTAAGTTCTCCCACCTCCGCCAGCAGCCGCTGGTCGGATTGTTCTTTGCTTCGCCTTAAAATTGTCTCCATGTTCTGCAAGACCGCCTCAAAGGACGTGAGCACGAACTTAACAAACCTGTTCTCGTGAGAGTCGTTAGTCCAACGGGACGATGGCACCTCGACAGCTCGCGGCAACGATCCAAGCCGCGTTCTCAGTGGATGTGTATGCGAAAGCGGTGTTCGCGGTTGCGCTTTGGCTAGTTGCCTAATCACACCGGGCTCTCCACGCCTGACCTGATCAACTCGCTTCGTTTCAAAGACTTGAATCCTCCGCTCGTTAGGCTGGAGCGAGAGAGTTTCGAGCGCGCCGCGAAACTCGGAGGATTGCAATGCGTGCCGCACGAATGCAAATTTTTGCGCTACAGTTTTTGGGTTCCCCCTACGATCGTCACGCAATCTCACCGCAGTTGGCGCACGCAAGTCTAGCAAAAGGTCAGTTGCCCACGCCGCTATATCGTCGAGCATCAGTCGATAGTCGGTGCGGTAGTCGAGCTTAGATGAGCGCACCTCCACCCCACCGGATGCTATTGCCGTGCCGTGGGCATCCTCCAAGATGAGCGGCATCAGACCCGTGTACGCCTGAGGAGATATCGAGCCTCGCTCGACTTCAACCGTCGATAATTGGCTTCGTGCTATCCCATCATTTGATCGCAGACACAAACCCGGTTGCGGCAAAAGAAGCTCATATTCATACGTGCATCCCTCAAGCAACTGAATTTGCTCCTCTCCCCATTCGCGTGCCGATCGCCGATCAAGTTGGATCAATGGGCTACGGCCTTGCCGAGAGGTCGAGGAGACGATTCTCAAGAACGCTAACACGGCTCCGTTTTCGCGAAGCAAAGGAACAGAAGCCTCTGAAATTGATTGACTCAAGCTTTATGCCTCAGCAAAGCTCGCAAATCCTTCTGCCATTGCTTGAACCAGCATCTTTCGGACCTTTGTAAAGCTCAACGGATACGCTGCTGGCTCCTCAAACAGACTCCCCTCCATTCCCGCATGAAGACTATCGTCGACCAGGTCCGCAGCCTTACGCGCCAATTGCAAAAGATCAGATTCATTCTTTATTACATCAGATGTGTCATCCCAGACTCGAGGCCGGTGGCAGAAGACTGCAAGCGCGCACAGGATCGGTTCAAGTTGGCGTCGAGATCCGTTCAGTCTAGGTAGTATCTTTTGACAAATTTGGGCGTCGATAATTTCACCAAAGGACGCACCCTCAGGCGAAAGCATTTCGTAGTAGTACGAAAACCTAACAATTTCGTACGCCACACGAAATCCATACTCTCGTCCATGCGCGGAAAGCAGACTAAAGAGCAATCGCATTTCAGCTGACAGTCTCGCGTGCTTGGTAGAGCGAGCGTCTGCGTGCGTCGCTGCGAGGACAAAGCTTTTAGCAAATTTTTGACCACGCCCGCTAAGCCACTTCAAGTCGATGCCACGCGGGTTTTCCAAGTAACTACCGATATCGACTTCGTCAACGCGAAACTCAATTGCATTCGCTCGATCAAGAACCTTCGGAGAGAACGTATACGTTGTTTCGTCCACGTTGACAGTGCCGATAATGAAAAGATTCTTGGGAATATCGATCGACGGAGGGACTCCGTCCATTTCCCCCACCCCTCCATGCAATGAGATTTTTTCGCCAGATTCCAAAGCCGAAAGGAAATCAGCAAAATATCGCTCAACGTGGGAAAGATTCATCTCGTCCAGAATCAAGAAATAAGGAACAAGTGGATCGTTCTTCGCTTTAATGATCAAATCCAGCGCCGCCGTTGTTCTTACGTAGCGCCCTTCGTTCAATGCATCCGGGTATCCAAGGGTGCTTTCTTTATTTGTCCAATCTGCGTTGACGGGGACAATTTCAAAATGTCGCGCAGGATTGCTTGTCTGAACGCGAGCCAATTGAGCAAACGCAAGCGCCTTGAGTTCGCTTGAGTACGCTTGAAACTGATTACCATATTGCGAGTCAGGCTCAACCAGCTTTTGGATAGCATCGGCGTCTCGAGAGTTGTCAACCGCATTTGCTTGAATACAGCTCACCCACTCAGCAATGAGCGACCGCGGGACCACGACCAGTGGCCCTCCCGCTCCCCGTACTTCGACGGAAATACTGTCAGCGGCAACGATTTCGTAAGATGCCGTTCCCGTCTCGATTGACGCTCCAACAACGAAAGGATCATCGAATTGGTATCGAGGGCTAATCCAAGATGCAAAAGCATGGGCAAGCTTCGTTTTTCCCGACCCACTGAGGCCTGTGAGAATCACAAACGGTTTAGCCAACAACGCGGCTGCAAACCGACGGACCAATATCGAATTAACACGAAGCCCAGCGGCGTTGAATTGATCTGCGGCTTCGGCGATTATTGCGCCGATATCTTCGCTTGGCTCCTCTTCCTCGATTTCGCTCGGCCTGACAAGTGACACCTCTTGCGGCAGATCAGTCGACTTCAGTTGCAGATGCGTCGGCCAATTCGAACCATCCCAATCGGCACTATTATCAAGTATAAATCTTACTCTACTTGACAATACCGTATCGAGTCGCGCACCAAGCGCTATACCCGTTATCTTCCCACCGACCTGCGTATAATCAAACAATCCGGTTTGCTGAAATGCTTTATTGAGAACGGTGTTAAAATTATCCCTCGGAATGCCATATTGAGCCTCCAAATCCCCGAGCAATCCCCTAGCGACCTGATTATTTTCTGCCGATGCTCTCATTTGAAGCAATCTAACAAAAAGATCAGCCGAACTAATAACCCAATTGGAATCGTCGTCCAACAACTCACAAAGCTCTGAATAACGAAGAAAACGCTCTCCGGTGGGCAATCCAGCAAGCAAACACAGCAGACCGAGCAAAAGCCTAAAAAAATTAAACCGCGCGCCGATTTTTTCGGCTCGATCGTTTATATGCGAATCAGTCCCATTTGGAACCACGTATAGCCAAAGCGATCGAGTTATCAGCCAACGCCAGGCATCTTCGGAATTTTGCTCGTATAGTCGTCGGTATACATCACCAACGGGAGTGGCAGTTGCCGTTGACTCTTGCCGGCTTAGAATTCCGAGAAAAGAAATAAAATCACGATAGACATTATACGCACCGTTGTCGGTGCTTTTTAATTGCACAAGGTTGACACCCGAGGCGGTCGAGTCAATCGCCTTGAACGCCACGGCCGCAGATTCGGAAATTGATCTTTTGAGCGCATTCCGACCGAAAGTAAACCCCTGAATTAAACTGCCCAAGCCGCGTCTCCTTCCTCTATCTGAGCGGCATTGACCGCGCGTCCAATGGCCTTAGCAATTGCTCGTGCGACAGCATAGGCCATGGGTGGTGGCACTGCATTTCCGATCTGCCGTCGCACGGACGCACGGTTCCCCACAAACGCAAACCAGCTTGGAAAGCCTTGCAGCTGAGCTGCCTCGCGGGACGTTATTGAACGGTGCCTAAAAGGATGCCCATATTCGCCGCGAGTAAAGCTATCGTGACCGCCAGTGACCGTCCTAGCCTGCGAAAACCAGTCAAGTCGCCCATAAACGTCTCTATGCCCTCGATAGTCACCAGCGTGGCAGGGCAGTTGCAAATCGGGAGGAATGGACAAACGACCATGCCCCATATCAACGTAGGCAATCCGCCGTCGGTTTAGTGCACCCTCCTTAGTAACTTCGTGGTTCGAATACTCTGTTGAGTCATCCTGTGCAGGGTCGGGTAGACCTGCGAGCGCTTCGCCGACAGTTGGCCATCGCCCAGGCGTAAGAGGAACCGGGGAAGTAAAATGCTTTGCGACAGTCTGTGTTAGGGCAACTACGATGATGCGATTTCTCAACTGAGGGACACCGAAGTCGGCTGAATTTAGATCGTAGCGAAACTCTTTGTAGCCCATCGCGCGCAACCGTTTAACATACTCCGCAAGTATGAGCTTGCCCCTCGGAAGGTCAAGATCGGTAACATTCTCTAAAACTACCGCATGCGGCTTCCGATCGAGACGCTCGACCAATGACGCAAAACGCAACACCAACTGGTTACGCGGGTCATCTGCTTCACCTCGTCGCTGATGCGAAAATCCTTGGCACGGAGGGCCTCCCGCGATGCAGAAAGGACCATCTCCTACAGCCGAAGCAATCCTCGTGACCAACTGCTTATCATTTACGTCGAAAACCTCGGCGACATCGGCGACGTTTTGCCTATAGGTAGCTACCGCATCAGCGTTCATGTCGAAGGCGAATGCGGTTTCCATGCCAGCAGCCTCGAAACCAAGACCCATACCTCCGGCGCCACAGAACGCATCAATTACCTTAATCTTCGCGCCCTTTGAACGCCTCTTGCGTCGACTGCGCCATTGCTCAAATAAAGCCTTAACTTGCCAATCGCCTTTTGCGAAATATTCTAGTAGCTGCCAAGCGACAAATCTCGCGAACAGAGGGGGAACGGCCTCGCCAATATGACGGTATTGTTGCGTCGGGGTGCCTGCAAACGAAAACACTTGAGGGAAACCTTGCAGGATCGCAGCCTCTCGCACGCTGATGTTTCTATTCTGCTCTGGATGCAAAAATCGGCCTGAACTCGCGCTGCGACTCTTCGCCGTGATTGTGACACTAGGGGTGTCCCAACGAAGACGCCCATATACGTCCGTAAATCCAGGCGTTTGACTGTCATCGAGCCGGACATGTGACTTTAGGCGGAGCTCCAGGGGCAAGCTTCTCCGATCACCACCATCGGGCGGAATTTGCTTTATCAAATCGACGAGGCGTTGAGTATGCTTGGGCACTCGGTGGAGCGGATCGAAAGGATCAACCTCCCCCGATTCGAGCGGACGCAGATGCGATATTGCATCCCTAACGGTAGGCGCGTCTTCGGGTGCAAAGATAGGTGTCGGGAGGGGTACATGCCCTTTGCGCGCACCAGTAACGATTGCGCGCTTTCGGCGCTGCGGAACACCGTACGCGCTGAGATCTACAATGCCCTGTTTTAAAGTATAGCCCGCGTCACGCAGCTTCAAAGCGGCGTTGTCGAAATAGTGCGCAAATTTCCCTTTAAGAATTTCGGGCACATTCTCCATAACGATCGCGTCGGGCTTATAAAATGCCACGATTTGCGCGAACGAAACCATAAGATTATTGCGCGCATCGTCCCTTTCATCGCCTTTCCTCAGCGCACTGAAGCCTTGGCAAGGGGCACAACCGATGAAAACGAGCGGTCGATGCACGTCGGGATCGAACCGAGGCAGAAGCGTGCGAAGAATGGATGGATCGGCACCAATTTCACTAATGTCTGCTTTAACACCTGGAGCTCCGACATTCCGCTCGTAAGTAGCCAGCGCGCCGGAATCGATATCGATTCCTGCCAGCACATCGAAAGCAAGATGACTTTGTCGAGTGTTCGAGAATCCATAGCTCATCCCCCCCGCGCCACAAAAAAAATCGACCACATATACCGTACGTGGTCGTGGGAGTTTTTTCTTGTACGCCATAGGCGACGTTTCGTCGAAGAGCGTTGGCGAGGCTAGATCCATGAGCTTATTTTTAAACGATAAAGCAGGGCAAATTTGTCCGCGTCATTCTAAACGGTCCGGCAAATGCTGTGGCCGATTTCGCTTGGCCGCTCCCAACTTTTCTGCGTACTCTTTCGATCCTCGCTCGCCCTCCACATTGTCGGGACTGTCGTTCCGCGACCCGTCGTGGATGCCACTCCGAAATGACTTGGAGCGCCCGGCAGCGTTGTCCTAGTTGACGGCAACGCTGCCAGCGAAACGCTCCGGCTGGAGCATGCCAAATATTGTATATTTATACAGTATAAAAGTTCGGCATGCAATCGGCTTCTGCACCCGAGCTATTGCTTAGGCGTGCGGCACCAAGAAACTATCGATGTGTCCTTGGAAAAGGCCTCTAAGGCGCCGAAGTGCATTTTGAGCTTGAGTTGGAGCACCCACCCCACCATGGCCTACCTCTCCAATAAATTGGGGAGGGTGCGTTAATTATTGACGCTCGGGGAAAGTTCATGCTTAAATATTCCGACATTTTGAATTGGGTCGAGCCCAAGCCAACCTGCCTTCCCGGGCAAGGTGGATCGCGAAAGCGGATGTGGCTCCTGAAGGAGCAACCAAGCGGGGGATCTCGTCGACCCTCCCTACCTGGAGGGTTTTTTGTTTTCGCATTCAGAGATTCCACGCGACACGATCCAAGCCTACTTGGAGACGTATTACCACGTAGCTGGCGACACGCCGACGACGTTGCAAGTCGGCCGGTTCAATCCGACGCTCGCTGCGTTGCACGATTCCCGTCGCGTCACGGGTAGTGCGCTCATCACCGCCTGCAATCCCTTCAGCCTGGAACTTGGTCCTGAAGCCAATGCCGAACGGCAAACGATGTTGGCGCGTGAACTCGAGCAACATGGCCTCGCGTTCATCGCGGGCATCGGGAAACATCCGTCCAACAACTGGCCTAGTGAAGCAAGCTTCCTCGTATTTGGGGCGACACCCGACATCGCGAAAGTACTGGGTGAAAAACACGGGCAGAACGCGATCATCTGGTGCGGCGCCGACGCTGTGCCGCAGCTGACTCTCTTGCGCTGATCCTCACTCGACACATGACATACGGCTAGCCTGCCGCCCATCAGGAAAAGGGCTGGGGGGATTTGATCCAGATTGCCGCCCCCGACAATTCGTCGAACGCGGCTAAACAGGAGCGTCGTATGGCGATTAGAAGTGGACTTTTTTCCTCGGAATCCGTGTCCGAGGGCCATCCCGATAAACTAGCCGACCAGATTTCCGATCGCATTCTTGATGCGTTCCTCGAAAGGACCCTCACGCTCGCGTCGCCTGTGAGACGCTGCTCGCCGATCAGTGCGTGATCGTTGCGGGCGAGTTCAAGACGAAGCGGATCGACGATTTTCACGCCGTACGTGAGTCTGCCGAATCGATCGTACGAAACGTCCTGCGTCAAACTGGCTACCGCGACGATGAGACCGCCATTTCGCCCGACCGGAGCGAAATCCAGATCCGCTTCAACGGACAGTCACAGGACATCAGTCAAGGCGTCGACCGTGCAGATGGCGTGCTGGGCGCCGGCGATCAAGGGCTGATGTTCGGCTACGCGACCGACGAGACGCCCGAGCTGATGCCCGCGCCGATCGTGTATGCGCATCGCCTCGTCCGCAGGCAGGCCGAACTGCGCAAAGCCGGCATGCTGCCATGGCTGCAACCCGATGCGAAATCCCAAGTCACGTTTCGCTATATCGACCGACGCCAAGTGATAATTGAGGCCACCGTCTTGTCGACCCAGCACGATGATGGCATCGACCTCGGAGATCTGCGGCTCGCGGTGCAGAAACACATCATCGATCCGGCAATTCCGGAAGCATCGCGTTCCGCATCGCTGCGCACGCTGATCAAACCCACCGGACGATTCGTAACTGGAGGGCCGAAAGGCGACACCGGGCTGACCGGTCACAGGGTCATCGTGAACACCTATGGCGGCGCCGCACCGCACCGCGGCGGCGCATTTTCCGGCAAGGATCCGTCGAAGGTCGACCGGTCCGCCGCGTATATGGCGCGCTTCCTCGCTCGACTAGTTGTGGCGCGGGGTTGGGCGAGCCGCGCGCTGGTGCAACTCGCCTACGCCATTGGTATCGCGGAGCCCGTCAGCTTTGTCGTTGAGACGTACGGGACCGCAACGCAGGAGCGACGAGATATCACCGCCCTGCTCTCACGCGAATTCGACCTGCGTCCGCAAGGAATCATCGATACCCTGGATCTGCTGCGCCCAATCTACTCCCGACCGCTGCATACGGGCATTTTGGACGCGACGATCTGAAGCTGCCGTGGGAAGCGGCAGCTTGACGTCTCGATTCAATCCTCTCGCGGCCTCGTCCTCCACACATCGGCCGGGACGGATGCGGTCGAGGGTGGTCCAGTCCAACCAACAGGAAGAACCTATTTGACGATCGACAACACCTTTGCCGCACTGGCGCAGCGGCACAGACACCACGCCGCGCTAGGTGGACTCGTGGGCTTGCTAACCGGCGACGCGGTTGGCGTGTGTTATGAGTTTCGCCCACCCGAACGGCTGCCCGCTCGCGAGCTGATCGACATGATGCCTCCGGCCAGCTTCCAGCGCTCGCATGCCGGCGTGCCAGTCGGCACCTGGTCAGATGACGGCGCGCAGGCGTTGTGTCTGCTCTCCAGTCTGGTTGAAGGCGACAAGTTTTCTCTGACCGAATTCGCAGATCGACTCGTGCAATGGATGCGTGAAGGCTACATGGCCGTCGATGGCAATGTGTTCGACATCGGCATGCAAACCGCTGAAGCACTTCACAATCTCGTTGACGGCGTGCCGCCACACGAATCCGGTGGCGCTTCCGAGATGGGCAACGGCAACGGGTCCTTGATGCGGGTGCTCCCGCTCGCGCTATGGCATCTTGGCGCGGACGAGGTTCTCGTGCGCGACGCCCATCTGCAATCGCTGCCCACACACGCACATCCGCGCTCACTGGTTGCGTGCGCATTCTACTGTCTCGTGGCAAGAGGCTATCTACAGAAAGCCAATCGCCCTTGGGCGTGGGCGGACGACAGGCTGCAAGCGATCTACGAAGCATGGCCCGATCGTGGGTCCGGCGCGGAGCTGCTCGCTGAACTGGACGTGCTGCGGCGCTTTCCGGTATCGGATCGTCCGCGTGGCACTGGATACGTGCTTGACACAATCTGGTCAGTGAGATCAGCGCTTGAAGAATCCTCGTTCGAGGAGGTTATCCGGAGCGCGATCATGTTTGGTCATGACACGGATACGACCGCCGCAGTCGCCGGAGGCCTCGCTGGCATTCGATTTGGAATTGTTGGCATCCCCGAGCGCTGGCTGGCAGCACTTCGTGGGTTCGAGCTTGCGGCGCCCCTAATTGAATCGCTCCTGGCACGCTAGGTAGTCTTTTGACGCACTCGCAGAAGAGTGTTTTCCGGTCGAACAGCAATATGGATCGCGCGCCGAGCAAGCAGCGCGCCCCAAACAACATTCAAAAGAATCTGAGACATATATCACGCCGTTGAGCACGGTAGCTGCGTGCCTGCTCCGCCCGCGCAATCCCGCACTGGCGAACTTCCCGGGAGCCGTGATGCCCACCTATCCTTCTCCTTTTGAATATCTACTCGCGTTCGGCCTGGTCTTCGCGGCCGGCGTGCTCACATCGGTCGCCCTGCGCCAGTACGGCGACAAGATCCGGCGGGAGGCGACCGCTCATGCGTGAACCGCGTTTCTACCCTCATCCTCGCGATCCGTATGACCCGGACGACGCGTACCTGCACGAGCACGACGATGACGAACCGTTCGAGCAAGGTTTCGTTCCTCCGCATGGGCAGCAGAACCATGCCGGACCCAACGCCCAATCAGGCGCGATCCCGTCGTGCCCGAAGTGCCAGTCCGATCGTGTCGAAATGCGCCATCGAGCACGCAAGACTGGCGGTAGACGGCGTCAAGCAGCACGGCCGGTCAGCGACAACCATCTTGGCCGGTCGACGGGTGTAGTTGTCGCTGGTTAAGAGGCCATGGTTGTCGCTCCTTCTTCGTAGTTGTCGTTGGGTAATTGTCGTCGGCGCGCGCTCTGTTTGTCGCTGGCCTTACGGCGGCGATAGCTCTCAACATTCAGCTCGAAGATCGTCGAGTGATGCACGAGCCGGTCGATGGCGGCAACCGTCATGCCGGGGTCGGGGAACACGTCATTCCAGCCAGAGAACGGCTGATTGGCCGTT
>NZ_JAFA01000081.1 GCF_000519185.1 Paraburkholderia nodosa DSM 21604
TCGATGCGGCGTGCCGTACGCACGCTGATGCCAGTCTTGGCGGCCGCGACTTCCTGCGGATGGTGTTTGCGCTTGTTCATGTAGAGACGAACCTGTTGGTCGGTGATGCGGGTTCCAGACATGAGCTGACCGCTTCTTCTTTAAGCTTCGATCAGCCCATCCTAAAGCCCCGCCGACGCAGCGCTGCCGGTGGCTCGTCGTCTCCGGCGGCTACGCCGCCTGCGACTCCTCACCACCGGCCAAAACAATCGTCAACGACCGGCCAACATAATTGTCGCCGCCCACAACTCGGGCGTGAGTCTGTTTTTAATCTTTAGTGACCTTCAAACCGTTGCGCGCTGTGGATTCAATTTGCACGAGCGTACTGATGAAGTCATAATCACGACCGCGACGATCGCGTCAATTCTGACGGGCAGACCGAACTTCGAAGTGCCTGGGAAATAAGCCAGGGAAGTTCCTGGATCGCATGGACGGTAAACCCCACAGGGAGGAATAGACATGGTTACCTTGGACGCAATCAACTCGAAAATTGCAAAACTCCAGAAGCAGGCAGTAGCGATTGCCGAAAAGCAGTCGTCTGTGGGCCTGACCAAAATCCGTGATCTGATGCACAAGCACGGACTGACTATTGCTGACATTGAAGGCTTTGTCGCTAAACGGCGCGGTCGCAAGCCTGGCGTTACGCAAGCGAAAGCGGCAGCAAAAGCCCCGCGCACGGCCGTACATCACGTTGCACCGAAATACGCGGATCCGAAAACGGGCGCGACGTGGTCGGGCCGTGGCCTGGCACCGCTCTGGATTCGCGACGTCAAGGATCGTTCGAAATTCCTGATTGAAGCCGGTGCAACGGCAAAGGTCGCCAGCGCTAAGGCGGCTCCCGCGAAGAAGTCGGCTCCGGCGAAGAAGGCTGCCGCGAAGCGTGTCGTGGCTAAAAAGGCGGCGAAGAAGGCGGTTGCCACGAAGAAGGCTGGCCGGGCAGCGGCTGTTCCGGCAAAGGGTGTGCGTGGACGCAAGGCTGCAGCACCCGCGAAAAAGGCTTCAGCACCGCGCAAGGTTGCAGCCAAAAAGGCACCGGCCGCAGTTGAGGCTGCAGCGACGCCGGAAGTCGCAGCAGCGTAAGGGGTAACGGGCGATCCAGTCGTAGCTGGCGGAGCGGATGCGGGACGCTCTGCATTGGCGGCCCGCTACGACTGATCAGTCAGGATCCTTTACGCGTCGCCTTCGTCTGGGCGACGCCAAGTATGTATATGAGGAGGCACGGACACTGATCCGCGCGCCTTGAACCCCATGGCCCACCGTTTCGAGCTCGTCTCGCTGGCGTTACCGACTGATTGTCCACCGGAGTCGGTTCCTTCGGCGATCAGTCGGCTGATCTCGGTCGCGTGGCCGGGCATGAGCCGCGCGCAGCTCGTGGACCGTGCCCGTCGGCAAGACATGCATGCTTCGCTGCGGGTGCAGCCCGGCTTCGGACCGGACGGGCTGACGCAGTTTGCGCTCACGCTCAGCTTTGCGGATGAGCGTTTCGTTCTGGTTGCCCATGTACGTTGTGTTGCTCGCCGACGCACGGGCGCACGACGCCAGAAACCGTCACTGCCGCCAGTGCGCGACATCAGGCAACAAAGCCTTTTCTGAGTGTTGCCGAGGCTGGGCAACAACGCCTGTCGACTCCCAGGCATCACCGCTGAAAAGAAGCCCGCTAGAGAATCCTGAGATTGCGAATCTTTCCGATTGCCGGTGAGCGTTCGACGATCAGGTTCGCGATGAATTCAGGCAGCAGGGCGCGCGGCACGTTCGCGGGGATATCGGTCACGAGCTGCGAAGGCACCCGAACGATGAATTCCTCCGGCGCAGTGGCGAGACTATGTTCGTACGCAACGCGGATTTCCATGCTGTTATCTTTCGGTGATGTGGTTGCCGGGAGTGCATGCAATGTGCGCAGGGCTATGTAGGGTTGTGGACCCAGTGTACCGCGCGATACACCTGTCGTTGTTTGTTGTGAGCGCTTGCGCGCCTTTGCCGACCATCGCAGGCTGCACCGCCCGCGACCCCATTTCCCTGTAGGGCAAGCCCGGCGGTTTGGTCCACGTCTATGGGAGCCGGTTACCATCAGATTCCGGAATATCCGTATGACGTTTGTGCGAGCCTCTCTTACGTCCGCACGTCCTTGTCCACCGGCGGCCTTTAGTGCACACGAGCAGACTGATGCGCGAATGCGCGACGGGGCGCGTTGACGACGTTATCCTGCAACCTGGAGATGACTGTCGTTGGTGCGGGTGTCACGCGCGACCCTACCGACCATCTTTCCGAGGTAATCACTCGCCCTGAGTACGACCTCCATTCGGGTCACGCTGAGCGCGCGGTCGTATTCATTTACCACGGCGGTGAGACCGTCAGTCAACGATTCAGGCACATTCCAGACGCCAGTGCGGTCTGCCTGGTCGAGCACCTCTCCGAGGCCACGCTCAACGCGTTCGATGTCCGCGATATCGAGCTGCCCATGTCCCGCCCGGGTGATGAAGCTCGTGATGATGATGATCTGCGAGAGGAGATTAACCAGCGAGCGGTCCGCTTCTCCATTGCGCAGACGCTCGAGCGCAATCCGTGCACGCAGCGCAAGATCCGAGGATTCCTTGCAGGGCATGGGAAGAAAGAGCGATTTTGCATGCGCACTGGCAGACGGACGACGCGGGGAACGGTAGTTCTTGTTTGACATGTTCGACAGCTGGCGAATGGATTTCGGGTTCGCATATTGGGACGCTTCACCGCAGGGCAAGAGCACCCGTCAAAATTTGTCCCTGTCTCGCGGTTCGTCGCGTTTTCTGTGTGGTCGCCTTTCGATGCCTGGCTGCAGGCTTGTTGCGAAACCGCCTATAAACGCGACTAACTGTCCGCGCGCCGCGACTCCGGCAAGCGCCTGACGGCGGCCTCCGCTTTCCTGCATTGGCGGCACTCCCCAGGAACCACTGGAAAGTCGGAGCAGGCAGAGGGGCATTCCTGCCCGGGTCAGGACGAAAACAACTGTGCCTTCCTCGCGCCGATTGCGCAGACGGAGCCGGAGTCCGTCGGCGAACTGACATTCAGGACGGGAGGCGCAAAACCGGATCGGTCGAGGACCTTGAAGACAGGCGGGAAAGACGGGCTGATTCACCATGAAACGAGCTTCGGCCCGTCAAATGGCGTCGCGGGCTGTATCGAGCGCGATGTCCTTCCAGGAATGCTACTCAGGAGCGATTCCGCTGTTCGGCGGGCATCGGAACACCGGAATCGATGAGTGGTGAGCGGTGCGCGGTGAGCAGGCGCTAGAATAGCCGTCCTGGTAGCAGCCTGTGACGCATCCGCCTGACCAGCGGAAACAGGGCGCGTGATGCCGCAGGTGCGTGGCGCAAGGATTGTGGGAGCAAAAGCAAATGACGGACGAACTAAGAGCGAAGATTGGTACTGTCGCGGGCAAGCTCGTGCAGGAAGCGATGACGACCGTACTGACTTGGGAGGAGATCGTCGCTGCGTTTGGCCTGGCCGCGAAAGCGACCGCGCAGGCTGCCGCGAGTGCGGGCGATGCGCCGGCAGATGAATGCGTTGCACGCGCGCTTAGCTGTTTGGAAGATGCCTTCGAGCAGGACGTCCACGTTGTCATTGCGGATGGCGATGCGGCAAAGGGCGACGCCGAGGCCGATGAGAATCCGCTTCTGGCAACTGCCCGCCGTCGTCACATGTCCAAACTCCATTGAACGGCAGGCGAACTCCGCGCCGCGGATAGCCTGGCACGCGCTGCTCAGTATGCCCAGGAAAGTCCGGGAGAAAAATCCAGTCTCCGTCGTCCCCGGCAACGTCAGGTGATTGACCTCTCCGGTCAGCCCGGCGATGCAGGTCGGTGGCAAGTCGACCTGACACAGCGCAATTTTTTGCGTAGCGGGACCCGGTCACCTCGATGCGCATTGTGCGGCATGGCGCGGGGAGCCTGGCACGCTATACCGGCTCATAGCAGGATCGCCTGCTGCAGCAGTTCCAGCGCTTTCAGTTCGTCCAGGCGACCCGTGCGTGCCTTGCCTGCCAGCGTCTTGATCAAGGCTTCCGCTATCGGCTCAATGCCGTGAAGATTGTCCAGACTCGTCACGGAAGCGAAGGGGAGCGCTGCCAGGTTTCGCTGCGGTACAGCGGACGCGGCGAATGACTCTGGGGTTGCCCGTGTAGCTGCCGGCGCCCTGTCACCACCTTCTTCAGGCAGGTGACCGGTAACGTCGTCGGGAAAACCAATTACATGAGCTTGCGCGCTGGTAACGATCGCCTCTTTCCCTCCTGCGACATCCGCCGAAACAGTTGAGCTTTCAGGATCGCTCGCCCGCGCGCGCCGTGCACGCGCCTTCGTACTTGCTGCCTTCACTGGCATGTCGTTGTTTGTTGCGGGCGCAAGCGATTCGTGCTGTTGGGCGGATACGCGTGCGCGCGCCGCAGGCGCAAGCATGCGCGACACCGACGCCGGAATATCGTCTTCGGAGCGCGGGGTGTCCAGCCAGCCGGATGGCAATCCCAGTCGCTCCGTAAACCGGTTGGCTTCGACAGCGTCCAGGCGCTTCTTGCCATGCAGCCGGTGGGCCATGTTGGAGCCACTCAACTCCATAACCACGCCAAGTCTTGCTTTCGAGCCATTGCGACTCGTGAGAACGTGGAGGTTGGCGCGCCGGATGTTTTCTACGTCGGCCCCATCGTTGAGTGCCAGCGACTGCTGCTGGGCCGCTTCAGGAGACGTCCTGGATTTCGAACGCGAAGCTTTTCGCGGCGTACGAGCTTCGGGCTGTCCGGCCGTATCGCCTGTACTGGTCTTGACGGCCCTGGGCGTACCACCGGTTGCTTTCCTTGGCATTTGCGCTTCCTCGGACAAACTGTCTTCAAGAGAGGGTTTCGGGTCGACGCTCAGGACAGAAGCCGGCTTGAGTGCTTCGGACTCTCCGTCTGGTTCGTCGTCGGTTTGAATGAAGTCGAGCGGTGACTTCAGGCGAGCGATGGTCTCGGCTGCGAGGCCAGGATTGGGCTGGTCAAAAAAGCCATGCGGCAACCCGAGCGTGGTTTCCATGTGAAAGGCGGTCTCGGGAGTGAACCTCTCTCCCTTCATCAATTCGGCCACGCGCGTCATGCTGGATTCAAGTGCGATGGCGATATTCTCTGCGCCTACCGTATCGACCAGAAACTGGAACGACCGTGTCTTGAAAATGGAGGTGGTCTGGGCGGAGTCCTGAGCAGGCGCCTTCACATACGGCTGTCCCGGCCGCTTGGGCTGAGACTTCTTTTCCTGGCGAGCCTGGCGTTGGCCGCTGTCGCGGGATCCCGCATATCGCCCGCGGGCTTGATTCATAAAGTAGGGCTCCATGCGGTCGCTGATATCCTTAAGGTGTTGATTATAGACGCGGCGATGTTGGTATTTGATGTGTCATCCGCAAATGACGCGTAAATCTATGCCGGGACGAAGGTGGCGGCCTCCTTGATGTGCGGGTTTTCCGTGATCGGGTTTGGAATGTAGAGGACAACGAATGAAGTCACGAAAGAAATCAGGTGATCATTCATGGTCCAGCTTGAGGCGTCAAAGGTTATTAAGCCACTTGAAGCTGCGACGAGCTCGGGGTCGTCGATGAGCTGACGACGAGCGGATATTACGTTCAGGGAGGGCGTGGCGCTCTGCTCGCCACCACAAACGGCGCATCGACGAATGGGGGCGAGGTCTTGCACGACCCGCTCATGACGCTAGTCGCCGTCGACCGGCAGGTCGACCACCCGATCATCTTCGAGCGCAACGTATTCGCGTGACAAGTCCTTGATGCGGATTTTCAGTATTTGGGAATGCGCAACTTACCTGGAACATCAAATTTACGTTTCCCGAAATCGTCGTGCCTCCGGTGTCACGACGGTGCGAAAACGACCGCGCCGCGATCCTCAAAATGTTTGAAGCTCCGGATAAAACGGTATAGCTGTCCGGCGATCTCCAGCCGGTTTCGTCCAGCGCGGGTTTGCTCAAGGATCTCTTCGGCCTGGGTCGCGGCGATGTCCCCGTGATATCTCAGGCGATCCTGATCTCGCCTGGCATCGCCAACGTACATGGCGCAGACGTCATTGCATTTCTGCATCATGATCACACTTCCGCCAGAGTTCAGGGACAGTTCGAGATATTCGGCCAACGTCAGAAGTGACTCAGTCGTCGTCATGGCGATTCACCTGAGAGCACGGCTCGCAGCATCGATCCACTGGGTGGTGGCATCGACACCCACCGAGGATAGCGCCACGATCTTCCGGCACTTGCCTCGCCTGATTTAAACAATCTACGCGGCGGACGGCGTCCCGGTCACCGTGATCATGCACGGGACCGAGCGGGTTCACCGCGCACGCGTCGCGAGGCGCAGTGGGCCACCACATCGAGGAGGCTGTCTGGCATGGTGACTGCCAATCGTCAGAAAATTGTCGTGCGACAGGCACCTGCCATGGCCACCGGCATGCTTTCGATCGTAGTGCTTCTGGTCGGGGATGTCGATTCTTCGAAGGACTGTTGTGTTGCCGGCGCGGAGTTCAACCGTTTTCCTTCACAGGATATCCGCTGTTTTGCTGGGCAATGATGGGTCCGGGCAGCGTGGCCGGAAGCGCGGCATCAACGCTACCGCAAAAGCGCGATTCGTCCTGCGTCTTCACGCCTATGCTGGATCGAATCAATTCCCTGGAGGACAGGCGAAACGCTTACGCTTCGTCAACGATCAACCGGAGAATCGATCGACGTCGCGAAGAGGGCGCACCAGGACATCGCGCGCATGTGCTGGCATGTCCATCACTTCATTAAAGATTGATGCGCAGGGTGCAAGAAAAACTGGCCCGCAGGACGGGCCACACATCGGGATGCGACGCGCGCGGGTCAGGCTGGCTTGATATTTGCTGCCTGCTTGCCCTTCGGCCCCATCTTCACCTCGAAGCTTACTTTCTGGTTTTCCTGCAGCGACTTGAAGCCTTCAGTCTTGATTTCGGAAAAGTGGGCGAACAGGTCTTCGCCGCCGTCATCCGGGGTGATGAAGCCAAAGCCTTTCGCATCGTTGAACCATTTCACAGTGCCAGTTGCCATTTTTTGAATCCTGTCGATGTTGAAACCTGAAATCGCGAGAATACGGCATCGCATGGAGGCGATCACCCGCAAGGGATGACTTTTTACCATGCCGGGATGACACCTGCCAATCAGCAGATCCATGGACCGCACAGGGGCTGGCTCTCAACGACCCAGGCCCGGTGCAGACATTCGTCGTTCTAACCCCTGACGGCGGCACCCCATGATTGCCGCGCCGGCAAAACGCGATCTACCCGGTAACCGGGAGTCCCGGCGAAGCCTGCCGGCGGGGCCGCGAAGACTGATTCTGAAACGGAACCGGGGAGGCGCTTGAGAAGAGTCGCAGAAGCATCGACGCATTGCGGATTCCTCCCTCGCCACACGCGAAAGCCCGGCCTCCGTCACCATTCTGGTGCGGTCCCGTCCCGCACACGCCAGCGACGGGCAAACTATGGCGCGCAAGCGGCCCCAGCCAGTTTTGCAGTGCCAGCCCGGAGACTGGGGAGGCCATGATACCCTTGGTCGACGCTAACACCAGCGAAGCCGCGCTCGAGGATGAACGATACATTCGAGTTTTCTCGGGATTTCGAGCCGTTTCCCGAAGACCTGCCGAGAAAGGACTGGCAGACAAAGTCGCTCGATTGCGCCATGGCCGATTACTGGGTGGCAAGCGATGGACTTGTCGCGCGTCGACAGTTTCTGAGTGACGGTTACTTTGCCAGCAACACAGCCTCCTTCACGGCTTATTTGTTCCACGTCCGGAAAGGCGTGAGACTCGACCTGAAAGTGGTTGTTGCTCAGGGTCGCATCCTGGAGCTTCGGCGGGAGCGCGAACCCGAAGCGGGGCAAGCGGTGGATGAGTGGACTATCCCCGTGCCGGGTCCCGACGCGGAACATCACAAGTGACGCGGGCCGGATCGCAGACGACTCGATAAAAGACTGGTCGCGGTTCTGCGCAGGTGGCGCCTGTCCGAAGGCCACGATCTGCAATAACCACCACCGCGGTGCTTCGCACCGGCGTTGGCTTTTGTTTAAGCGCGTCCCGCGTCGGCTGGCGCTTTGCATCGGGATGTACCACCGCTTCGATGTTCCGAATGGTTTTGCCCGTCGCTGTGGAGAACTGGGCGCGATCGGCGCGCTTTGGCAAGCGAGCTCTACGTTCACCAGCGCGACGGGCACAATTGACGCGCGAAGGTCCGGTCACCAGGGCGGCGTTCACTATCGGGAGTCGCACCAGGCGCCAGGACGAACGGCGCTTCCCGGCCGATTGTACCCAGTTGCGGAGGCCGCCCGAAGGGTGCTTTTGAAGACTGCTACGGCAGCTACAGAATCTTCATTGAACCGGTGCCGATCCGTTCCTGACGTTCGACTCCCGCGCACCAATGAGCGCTCTGACCAGAAGCCCCTCAGTTTGACGCCGCGTACCCTGGCGTTTCCAGCAGGTGCGTCGCTCCTGGCGGAAAAGCGGTGCTGCCCACGTATCGCAGGAAACCGGATTAATGTCCTGCGCTGACCGTCGCTCATGCGAAAAGCCAATCAGCTTCGCACATCACAACTCATGTGCTTGCTTGATCAGCGATGCGCTTCGATGAAATGACCACTGTTGAGATGGATCACGTCAAGACAGGGGTTTCGTTCGAGCATCCGCACTGCAGTAGCCAGAATGAGGAACTGGTATGTGCGCAAGGCGTCGATTGGCGACGTACTTTCGACTTTCCCGAGGGCAATGAGGGCCCCGATGGAGATGGTCACCGGCAAGGCCATGCTCACCGTCGATTGGTGCAGTGGACGACTTTTCAGGCATTTTGGCCAGCGTTGTGCTCAAGCAGACCTGGCGACCAGCATGCCAACGGGCGGCGACGTCAGTGGCGCGCGAAATCTGCCGGCGTCAGCTCGAGGCGTGTCGCGGGATGGGCGAGCCACTTGCGTTCGGCTATCGCGCAGATACGGCCGTAGCCATCGCGAAAGGTTTTGAGTATGCGGGCGTCGCTGGCGTGTGGCTCGAGCCAGAAATACGCTTCCAGCGCCGCGATCGTGATCACGCATCCGATCGTACTGTTCTGGCGTACGAGACAGAACTCGACGCCTAGGCGATTGGCGAGCACCTGCGGTTCAAGTTCGGCGGTTTCCATAGGCGGCAAGGACCACGCGTTGGCTCAGGTCAGAATGATTTTTGCACATGTTATGGGTTTCGGGTAACCGGCAGTAGATCTGCATGGGCTCGCGTCGTATCTGTCATGGCGGTGTCGATGTTACCGCGCGGTCGCACAAAATGCGGCACTGGTCGGGCAGGTCCCCGTGGCGGCTGCATCGATGTCAGATCAGGCAAGTCACCTGCAACGCGCGGTAGCCGTGTTCAAGCCCGGAACGCGCGGGCTGGGCGCAAGCCAGCCGTCGGCCGGATTCCATCCTCGTCGGCGACGTAACCCATTGTCAACTTTGTGAGGATTGCTGCTCGCGCCACCCGGTAATGGCCATGCCACGACGGGCGTTCGATATTGCCTTCATCCATCAGGGCGGAAGCGGAATGGATCAAGTCTGCCTGCAGGACAGTTGTGTTGCCGTGTCTGGCAATGGGAGCTGCACAAGCCACGCGAAGGTGAGTTTATTCAGGATGCCGAATACGTGGCCGTAGTCCAGTGAGCGCATGACTGGCCGGAGCAGATCGCAAGGCTCGCTTCCTGAGACGCCGCGATGACTGGCAACGCGCGGAACAGCGAATCGGGGCGGGCGGCGGGTAGTACGATGTGGCGCAAACTCGCCTGCGGGAGAGTCGAAACAGTGGACACCGATTCTGGAGCCGCCGGAGGCCTGCTACCAGGAAGACAGCAGGCCTGATAACTCACTTCAGGCTGCTGCGTCCTTGAGCTTCTTCAGCGCGCGCGCCTTGATCCGGACCGTGGCAGGCTTCGCGTCGAACCAACGCTCTTCGCCCGTGAACGGGTCCTTGCCGAAACGACGCTTCTTCGCCGCCACCTGCTGAACGTTGATCTTCAGAATACCCGACAGCGTGAACTCACCCGCACCCTTCTTGTGGACGGCGCCCAGGATCGTGTCTTCGAGCGCTGCAAGCACAGCCTTCGCTGCCTTCGGCTCGACGTTAGCCGCTGCTGCGACGTGTGTCGCGAGCGACGCCTTGGTGAATTTATCCTTGACGGGTGCGCCCGCGACCACCTTCTTCGCCGTACCGTTTGCTGCCTTTGCTGCGCTACCCTTGGTCGCCGGAGCAGCAGCCTTCTTTGCTGCGGGTTTTTCCGCAGCCTTCGATGTAGTCTTTGCCATAGTCGTCGATGACTCACTTTCGAGTTGGGAGGCGCTTGCCACTTCATCCTTGTGCAGCAAGCACGCGCATTCTATGATGCTTCGCGATTCATGTGTCAAGAAAACACCTTAAAAAGCGGACTCAAATGTCATATCAGCGGACCTGGTTCCACACGTGCTCAAGGTGCCGGACATTCCGCCTGGTTTTGAGCATCGAAATGGGATGAGAGGTGAGCGTTTTCAGGATTCCCAGGTAGGTCGAGGAGGGGCGCCAGCCTCGGGCAAACAGCAGTCCACTCAGTCGGACCCGACCGCAGCGGCGTTCCGGCGTACATCCAGGCACTGAGCGGATCGCAAAACCGCGTCAATGGCAGTGTCAATCAGATCAGCGACGTCGTCGGTCAGGTGGTGAGCACAATGACGGATATCAGCGAGAGTTCGTCGAAGATTGCCGATATCACCGGACTCATTGAAGGCATCGCCTTTCCAGACGAACATTCTGGCGTTGAACGCCGCGGTTGAGGCGGCACGCGCAGGCGAACAGGGCAACCAGGCAGCAGCCATTCGCCAGCAGGAGTTCGAAGCAGTCCTCGCGGATATCCGTGCAAAGATGGCCGCTTACGGATACACGCCGCAGGATATTTTTGGGCGTAGTCGCGGCAGACCCAGACTCTCGCGTGGTGCGTCTACCGCGAAATATCGCGATCCGGCGAGCGGTGCCACCTGGTCAGGAAAATTATTGGTAATACTGAATGTTTGGCAGATATTATCTCGAGCCGTTGAAGGCTGGCAGGCAGTTGATAGCCGATTGCCAGGATGGCTTCGACAGTTCGAGGCCGAACGACTTGGCGCGATGAAACTTTCGTCGCCGCCATTCCCTCAAAGCGCCCGGCGACGTCAGGGGAGTTGCAGGACGGGAAAAGGCGCGCCATGCGGGTGGGCATGACGCGCGAAGGACTTCCCTGGCAGAGGTACCAGTTGCCAGGAAAATTACCGATCTCGACCAGGCACGCCAGTCGGTCTTTCAGACCTGACGAGCACTCTCGCGGCGTCGTTCGGTGACCAAAGTCTACCCATTGACAACACGCGATGGGGAGTCAGGATTTCCTGAAAATATTGTGGTCATACGCTCAATCCATGTCGTTCATGCGGAACAGCTGGAACCTGGCCAGCTTATATTCGAGATCACCGAAACGGTGGCAATGCAGTATGCAGCACGCACGACGACGATGATCCACGAATTCCAGGCAAGCGGCTTCGAAGTGGAGATCGACGATTTTGGCACGGGCCACTCGAGCCTTGCGTACCTGCAGCGCTTTCGGGCGAAGCAGCTGAAGATTGACCGCTTTTTTCACAAACGGGCTTGACGCACACGGCGAGGAAGGCAGCGCAATCGTCTCGGCAATCATTGCTCTGGCGCATTCGCTGAAGATGGAAGTGGTGGCCGAGGGCGTGGAGACTACGTCCCAGCTCGAGCATCTCCGGTCGCTGGGGTGCGACGAAGTGCAGGGCTTCCTGCTCGGCCGGCAGCTACCCGCGGCTGCGTTTGCCACTCTCCTGAAAGGACGCCAGTGCCGCCGCGAGGGCGGCCAGACGACTGCCGTCGAGTAATATCCCATCCGGCGCTGGAGTAGCAGAAGGGGCGTTGTCCGCAGAATGCATTCGGGTTGGGCGCCCGCGCGCCCCTCTAACCGAAGCAACAGTGTGGACTGACTGCTTGAACATTTACGCGATGTTCCGGCGTCAGCACTGCACGAACGATGTCACGCGCCGGTGCATCGCGCGGCTCGCATGCGGCGGCTTTGGGCCGGAAAGGCACCAATGGCCGATCAGGCAGGAGACGGCATTTGCTGACCGCCTCCTCAGGGGACAGGGAGCTCAGGTCGCCAGATCGGACGGCAGCTTTCCGCCGTTTGCGGCGAGCGCCCGCATGAGCTGTTTGTGCAGCCACACATTCATGCTTGCGGAGTCGTCCATATCGCCGTCGTACTTCAGTTCCTGTGCCAGTTGCTTGCGGTGCTCCAGGCTACTGTCGACGCCCAACGCCTTCATCGTGTCGACGATGGACGTGCGCCAGTTGAGTGTTTGCCCGCTTTCACTCACGAGCTGATCCATGACCGCGGCGACGTCAACATCGGCCAGCGGTGCAGCGGGCGGCGGTGTGTCCGGAGCGGCGGCCTGTGCCGTAGTTGGATCCGGTGCAGGCTCGGTCGCGGGCGGCGGCTGATCCGGTTTCGCCTTGCCGAAAAGCTTGCTGACAATTTCGCCAAAAATGCTCATACAGAACCTCCAGAAGTAGAAAGAGATCGCGAGAGCCGTGCTGACGGCGCGCACCAGCGATGTTACGCGCAGGTATGGAGGGTGATGTGAACTTTGTCATGCCCCTTGCGCCCGAAGACATTCCTCAGGCCTTCGTGCAGTGCGAAGGGATGAGACCGTGGGGCGGCGTCTTTCCCGTTTCCTAATGCCTCGGAGATCGGCCGGTGTTGTCCGATGCCATCGGACGGTAATGCCTGATACGTGGGAGACGAGGTCGGATCCGGACATGTCCGATGCATTGCGATTCAACCGAAAGAGAGGCGCGTGAGAATCGGCGATGACAACAAGGTGAACTCTCCATGATCTTCGCTCAGCGTAGCCCAATCCTTATGCAAAGTTTGCATATGTCCATGCCGACACAGCATTAGACGATCACATCAGGCCACTTCATCATCGCGTCTCCGCAGCAATTGCGGTTGCCTCTACATCTCAGCATCACCAGGGCATTACAACAAGGACATGCGCTTTCAGGGCCGGCCACCTGCGTTATGCAGGCTCGGTACGGTACAGGTATGCCGTATTCCCGGTATGGCTCGCTCGCGCTGTCCATAACGTAGGAGACAATGTGAAGCAATCGATACAACGGAACATCGGCCCGTTCGCGCTGATGTTTACCGGCCTCGGGTCGATCATCGGTTCGGGCTGGCTGTTCGGCGCGTGGAAGGCGGCGAAAATTGCAGGTCCGGCGGCCGTTTGCGCCTGGATCATCGGCGCCGTGGTCATTCTGGCCATCGCGCTCACCTATGCCGAACTTGGCGCGATGTTCCCGGAGTCGGGCGGTATGGTCCGCTACGCCCGCTACTCGCACGGCGCACTGGTGGGCTTCATCAGCGCGTGGGCAAACTGGATCGCCATTGTCTCGGTGATCCCGATTGAAGCTGAAGCCTCGATCCAGTACATGAGCACCTGGCCNTATGCGTGGGCGCACGCGCTCTTCGTCGACGGGTCATTGACTCATTCAGGGCTCGGGCTCTCCGCGATTCTCGTGATCATCTACTTCATGCTCAACTATTGGGGCGTGAAGCTGTTCGCGCGCGCCAACAGCGCGATCACGATCTTCAAGTTCATCATCCCGGGTCTGACGATCATTGGCCTGATGGCTGGAAGCTTCCACCATGAGAATTTCGGCCAAACGACCACGTTCGCGCCGTATGGCTGGTCGGCGGTGTTCACGGCGGTCGCCACGAGCGGCATCGTGTTCGCGTTCAACGGCTTCCAGAGCCCGATCAACCTCGCGGGTGAAGCGCGCAATCCGGCCAAGAGNGTGCCGTTCGCAGTGATCGGCTCGATCCTCTGCGCGCTCGTGATCTACGTGCTGCTGCAGATCGCCTATATCGGCGCGGTCAATCCGGCCGACGTCGCGAAGGGCTGGAACACGTTCAACTTCAAGTCGCCGTTTGCGGAACTCGCGATCGCGCTGAACCTGAACTGGCTCGCGATCCTGCTCTACGTCGACGCCTTCGTGAGCC
>NZ_JAFA01000082.1 GCF_000519185.1 Paraburkholderia nodosa DSM 21604
AATCAGCCGTTCTCTGGCTGGAATGACGTGTTCCCCGACCCCGGCATGACGGTTGCCGCCATCGACCGGCTCGTGCATCACTCGACGATCTTCGAGCTGAATGTTGAGAGCTATCGCCGCCGTAAGGCCAGCGACAAACAGAGCGCGCGCCGACGACAATTACCCAACGACAACTACGAAGAAGGAGCGACAACCATGGCCTCTTAACCAGCGACAACTACACCCGTCGACCGGCCAAGATGGTTGTCGCTGACCGGCCGTGCTGCTTGACGCCGTCTAAGTTGTCTGCGCGTAGCGGAATCGCAGTTTTTCCGCTCGCATGCTACCTTGCTGCGAGGCGTTTAATTCCCTGCTAACGCACCACGTGCCCGCGCATCAGTGTTCGCATAACCGATGTTCCGGTCTGTTGCGCACACGCGATCGTGCGTGCAACAAACCACGACAGAAGGTGCGCAAGCATACGAGGCGTCGTTTCCCGATTGCCTTATACTGTTTGAAAACACCGACCGCCAGTCTGGGCACTTCCCCTGTGCCGCTCCCAGCAAGACAGTTGTTCAAAACACCACCGCCTTCTTCGCTGCGTCAGCACGGGGCACCGGGTCGCGTGGTATCCTGGCGGCACGCGATTTGCAATCACCTGTGCGAAAACAGATTGTTGCGCGGAGAATACTGAATGGATGAAAGAAAGCGCGAAAGCATCGTGGCCTATCTGAGGCGACGGATGGCCGAATTTGAAATCAAACCGGAAGACATCGCCACTTCAATTGCGGCAGATCAGGAGCGGTTGCGGGCAGTGCGCTTCCGCGACGCTTCCGGAAACACATGGGATGGCAAAGGCGCTCCGCCGCAATGGGTGGTTCAGGCGATCAGCGCCGGACAGTCTCTTGAGCATTTTGCAATTGATTCGGCATCGACCCGGGATCCGGGCAAGCGCACCGGCGCCGACTGGCGCAATGACCCGTTTGCTGGGACCAGACTTGCAGCAATCAAGACAGAGGGCGTTGGCGCCGCTTGAGAGCCGCTCCGCTCCAGCGCCGAATGGGCGCCAAGGTCATCGGCATCACACTTTCCCCGCAGGATCGGCAAACTGAGTTAAGCATCCGCATACGACCTCTTCTTCGCGTCGTTTCTCAACGCGCTTCGAAGGCAGCCGGGTTATGCGAGCACCGCCTTCCGTTCATGAACATATCCTGCTACTTCAGATTGACACCGTAGTGATCACGTCAATACCGGTGGATCCTGACAGGCGGACTGCTCAATTCATGGCGTAGCGATGCAGCACTGCCTGCCAACCATAGACAAATCGCCCTTCTCGAAGGCTGGTAAATCTGGCCACTCGTCGGCGAGCAGGGAGACCGCCCGGATAGCCAAATCGTCCTTAACATGCAGCCCGGCCTATATCCTCACGCCATGGGTTCGTGGACGTGATGACATCAGCATCGGAAAGTCGACGACCCCGCAGAATCGCTACCGCTCCTTTTTGAACATGCACCCGTAGTTCCTTCATTTCTGCGACAGCAGAACCGTTCGCTGCGCGCGACTTGCCGTCTCTGCAACACATGAAAAAATGTTTGAGATGGAACTCATATGGATGCGGAGATAACTCATGGTGAGAACGGCTGTGCGAACCGCGCTCGAATATTGTGTCATTACCAGCTTCGCTCTCGTTGCCGGTTTTGCGTCAATGGTCGTCTGCGAGCATGTACGCGAACACGCCGCGCAGTTGACGGCGACGGACTGGCCGCAGGCTGGACTGGGCGCCGCAGCATCTGCGGCGCTCGCGTTTCAGAAGGACCATGGACGCCTGCCCGATAGCCTCGACGAACTGCGCACCACTCGATCCGGGGCATACCTGCCCCGTGGCTTCGATCTCAAGGGCGTGCTGTACTTTCGCGATGGAGGCGGTCGTCCGCGGCTAAGCTGGCGGGACGATGTTGATCGTGACGCCGCGTACTGCACCCTTGCTGCCGCGCTGCACAAGGACTGCTAGCCGTCGAGTGCGCCGAGAGTATGCGAATGCGAAGGTGAATGACGACGTGCGAGCTCTCGAGTCCTGGCACACCAATCGTACACGCCGTGTTTCACCGTTGTGTGCTGAAGCCTTCCCTGTCACCGTTGAGGCATGTCGTTCGGTTTTCTGATGATCGAGCGATCAATGGTCATTCGCAAGACCAGGTGGCTCGCTCGACGACCGCTTACAGGCGAACACCCTTCGTTTCGCGGTCTTGATCGTCTCCTTCAGCGACGCGGTTGCCCAATGCACATGCGATATGGTCGCAATGACAGGCGCTTCGAAAAGATCCACACAGGACTGAAGGTCAAAGATCTGGCGCGAGATGCAATGCCTGCCCCCTGCGTCGGCATAACGCAAACCACGCCGCTCACAGTAACGACCGCGCACAAACCGGTCAGTGCGCCCCGCAAGGCTTTTTCAGCCTGAACGATACTTTTGGTCAGGTTCTCGCGAAAGTGGGCGGAATGAGTCCGACATCGCAATAAGGCAAAAGGCGGATCCAAACGCGCCGACGCCAGGGACGATGACGCGTATCACACCTGATTCGCGTTCTGCGGTCAGTATGAGCCAATACAGACGAACCGTTTCTCGTCCTGAACGGTGAGCTTTTCCGGGACTTCATCGATCCCGGTATCGCTTGCCCTACCGCGCTGGCCGTCCGAACCGCGGTTGCGCCAATGCCCTCGAGCATCGTGCACGCTCCGAGTGGGAACATTTTCCCGGTTCATCTCCTCCCCGGCCAGGCAGAAGCCCCCTCCTGAGCGAAACTTGCATCCCGGCAAACGCGCGCGATGATGGGGGTATTCAAAACGTAAAGGATACCTGAGCGATGAAAGCAGCCAACCACATCAAAATTACCGCAGCGCTTTCGGCCTGTGGGTACAGCGTCGACATGAGCCAGCACGCACGTCTACGGGCAGCCGAGCGAACGTCCGTTGCGCCAAGCCGTGTGCTGGAGTTGGTCACGACACGCTGTGCCGTGGCGCTGCCGTTTCGCTCCGCAAATCGCTCCTACCACCTCTTCCTTGACAAGGAAAAGATGATTTTCATGGTTGCGGTAGTCGCTATCGAGGGCGGCAGCGAGAGCAGTCCAGCGAGCGTCGTGACGGTTTTGACACGCGAGCACTTCGAGAATGATGCGGGTCCAATCGGGAAAAAGGCACTGCGCATCGCAGCGAGCCGTGTGCTTGATCCTGTCGATTTCAGACGTTGGGAACAGAGAGAATTCGGGCCGGGCGGCATGCGCCGCCGATACCGCGTCCTCACATATTACAAGAGGAAAGACGGCACTACTGGATGCAAGGTCTTCAACGACGCTCCGGTCTGTGAGCACTTCGTCGACGAGTATGCGCTCACGAACGCCGCCGGCCACCCTGGATTCTGGGACTGGTACGCCCGTCAGGCGAGCCGCGCCAGCCTGCCCATCGCTTCGGTTGTCTCGATGCGCATCGCGGACACTGACAAGATTCGTCTGGAGGTCTCCGCTCCAGCGCGCGAATGCCCCTGCTGCGAGGCGAAGAAGTCACAATAAGCGCAATTGCCGATCGCACGATTTCGATGTGCCCTGTGCCGGAGTCGCAGCGATCGGGAGTGAAAATGCCCCGGTCTCCCAATGACGGGAGAGACTGGGGCATTGCGCCCTGCACAGTGACCCCAGATGATGTGCCCAACCTTGTTTCATGGAATTGCATCATCGAGCCCATTGCCCGAATAGGCTCCAGCGCGATGCCCAAGCTTACCTGTCCCCAAAGATCGTCCGCATTCCCGGATCGTATGGCGCTTTCAGTACCTCGAGAGGATCGAGGAGCCAGCTCCGGGATGGGCCGGATTGAACAGATAGTTGTACGAATGAGGGAGAATGGCGCCCGGAACTTTGAGGAGCAACGCCTGCCCTGACGCCAGCCACTCACTACCGGCTGCCTGCGTCCGGTCCGCATTCTCGCGCCAATCATCGGGGATGACATTCGCCGCGAGCTCCGCGCCCGCAGCAAGTTCCACGCGAAGCAGTTGATCGTTATCAGGCAACACCCGCGGCGCCCCGAATTCGCGTGGTGCACCACGCCCTCCAGCAGCGCAAGCGCGGGAATTTCCGCCAGCTGGACGAAGGGTTGCCCCCGGTAGTGCCACCGGCCAGACGCCCTCAACCCGCCGATGCCCCGAAGGTCCGCGTAATTGCTGATCCTCCATAATTCCATCACGCGAGGTATCCCTCGTCGATTTGAACCAGCGCGTCCTCAACAAGGCGTGCACCGTGTTCCGTTGCTGCCATCTCGAGCGGCGTTTTCCCGGCAAATCGCTCCTTGCCGTCGCGAAGCCAGTTCATGGCTTTTTCCTGGCTTCCAGACACCGTCTCGGTCTGTGCAACTATCCTCGCGAGACGAATAGCCTTGTCGGACTCATCAGTTGAGAGGCGCTCGCCCTTCTGGCGGCGATGCAAGAGCGTTCGGCGAGGAATGGTAAAAAGGTGCTCTTCGGCCTTCAGACCATGCTCCCCGAGACGGTCAAGCACCTCCACGCCGATGCGCTGTGTCGCCAGCGCGGCAAGATCATTATCGGATCGGATAGTTGCCTGGAGCAAACTTCCCAGAAGCGAGAATTCGGTATGCCGCGGGTTGAAGCGTCCAGTGGGACGATACTCAACGGTAGTCATGGACCCTCCAGGCAAAATGCCCAATCGCCATGGGTATTTTTTCACAGATTGTGCCTGCCTGTTGTAGCGGTCCGCGCCGCGCAAATCGCGTGCGACCCATCTACTACGGCGAATCCGCTCCCCGCAGCCAGTCACAGCTGGCCGGCGCGCGTCGACCGGCAGTGATTCGAGGAGTCCAGGCGTACGTCCCCGGTCGTAAGGCAGCGAACCCAAAAAGGGCCCACTCCTGTCCAGTGAAAATTGTCGTCTCCCGGTACACGAACGGAAGATGCAGCGGAAAAAATCTCAACGCAGCGTTGTTGCCCTCCGCAGCACCTCCCGCTCCATCGCATCCCGGGGGCACTCCGGAGTTCCTTAATACGGCCCGTCAGGAAGCATCCGCTTTGCCGCAATCGCTTGAGAAGCGATCTTCCGGCCGGCTCGTCAACCCCGGAAGGATGCAGTCTTCGTTCAGGTCAGCATCAGGCAATGCGGGCATGCAGTTCGACGTGCGCTGCCGTGGCACGAACGATTTCGCGCGCCCCACGACCCGGATTGGGCATGTTTTCCACGATCACAAGCCCGGCATCACGCAGAACATCCACATCGCGCTTAACAGCGCTCCGGTCACGATGCAGGCGCCTCGCGATTGCAGACACCGAAGCCGGCTCAGCTTTCACGGTTCGAAATACCCCGAGGCGTGCCCGCGTCAAAACCTGCATAAGATCTTCCGGGTCCTCGAACTCGACACTGAATGTCTCGGCGATGGACTCTCCCCGATCCGCTGCGCGGGCGATATGCCTGCCTTGCGCAAAGAAATCGTCAGGCGTCCCAAGTCCGATACGCAATTTCTTCATGCACATCTCCCAAAGTCGATCCAAGGCTTTTCAAAAAAACCTCAACGGTCAAGCCGACGAGAGCACACGATGGGGCACGACGTCGACCTGCCGCGCAGTTCCGGCCCGATACTATTCTCCCTCCGATTCCTACCGGTGCAACTCGCGACTCTTCAAAGTTACAGTTCACCCGCTCACTGACAACGCATTCGCACAGGCGCATGTCCTTCTTCGCTGCTCTGTCCCTTTCTCGCATCAGGATCAGTTTTAGCCCGCTACTCGGCTGGGCTCGGGCAACAGCGTGCCCGTACAACGGGATGGACTAGCCGTGAGTTCGGCAGTGTCTTTAAAAAGTCAGTCTTCCAGTGGCCTGCTCATTGTCCAATTCCAGCAACTGGCCCGGGCCTTACGGTTACCGGGTTACCTAGCCGAAGCTAGGCGTCGAGTCCTTTTGTATCGGTGGAGACGAACCGAAGCGCATCCCACTGCCGTGAAGGCCTGGGTAAAGGTAGCGCTCGTACCTGGTTTGATTGCCCTCTTCCCGGGTTGGGATAGGGGGGCCCTCCGCCTGTCTGTCGCCGAAGTGCGATGAGTCAGCGGCCCGTCACGGGGACGGCAAAGGCCTCTTTGTGCGTGGGAGTTTGGTGGAATCCAAAAATCCAAAAGGGTCTGGGATGTGTTGGAACACGGCCCGGGATGCCCACTCGGCAAGGGTTTGGCCTTACCTCAGTATTGGATAGTATTTGGATTCGAGTGCTTCTGAAAAAAACGCCGTGAGGCGTTTGGGTACTTCAACTTCATCGAGGTCGGGTAGTTCGTGGACCTCTTCAGGGGGTGCCCGCTCGCGAGAGTTTGGGCTGCCGCAGTGGCGGCTTGGGTGTTCCTTGCGGCCCGGGGGCAACGTCCCGTCAGACTCACTGGAGCACAGTTAAACATATCAGAGGGATATGTGCAAGCGCTGCCTCGCCCCCAAAATCACTTCTATTCGAGATGAGGATTATTCACGGAATTTAGAGCGTTCGGACGACAGGAGAGCCGCGATTAACCGTAAGTTCGATCGATGTCTCTAAAAAACGTCTTCCAGGAGCCTGCCCATAGTCCAATGTCAGCCACTTGGTCCGAGCCTTACGGTTACCGGGTTACCTAGCCGCAGCTAGGCGCGGAGTCCTTTTGTATCGGAGGAGACCAAGCGAAGCGTGCCCCACTGCCATGATGCCCTAGCTAAAGGTAGCGCTCGTACCTAGGTTAGCGTGCCCTTCCTCCGGGAGAGTGAGAAGGGGGAGCCGTCCGCTTGTCTGTCGCATGCGCGAATGAGTCAACGACCCGTCGCGGCGACAGTGAGGCCTCCTTATGCGGGGGGGGAAAGGCTGAAATGGGACACACTGTAAAGGGTACGGGATGTATCCCATTTCCCCTTGGGAACCGTATGCGGTAAGGCCTTAGCGTTACCTCAGTATCCCAAAGTAGTCCCGTTCAGCTTGATTTTAAAAAAGCCGCAGTAAGGCGTTTTGGTACTTCAATTACATAGAGGTCAGGCGTTTCGCGAAGCTCTTTAGGCGGCGCCCGCTCGCGAGAGTTTGGGCTGCCGCAGTGGCGGCTGGAGTGTTCCTTGCGGTGGGAAGAGATGTCCAATCCGAATCGCTGGACTGAAGCCAATCATAATCGCTGGATATACGCAATATCTGCCCTGCGTTAAAAGGAAGTTCGACATCGTGAGATAAGGACTTTTCAACATTCATGCTGCATGCTGTTCGAACACCCGCACCCGAACAACACCTGGACGCGGCGTTTGGGGCTTTCACGTGCAAATGCGCAGCAATATGCCGTTCGTTTCGGCGCACTGGATTGAGTGTAGCGCGGGCAAATGATTCACGTGATTTGTTGGTATGTGAGGGTATCGATGAAGGTACGTGCGAGTACGTGCGAGTATGTGCAGGTATGTGCAGGTATGTGCAGGTATCGGTGAAGGTACGTGAAGGTATCGGTGAAGGTACGTGAAGGTATCGGTGAAGGTACGTGCAGGTATGGGTGAGAGTACGTGAAGATACCTGGGACCTGTCCGCATTTTTGTGGGCGAGGCGGTTAAAAAAGTCGTTACCCGCGGAGGGTATGGCAACGGGCAACTCACACGCGCTTGCGGCATCGTCACGGTCCGCCAGCGCCGCAAGCGGCGTAATGTTCATGACGCTCGAAGATGAAACCGGCACCGTGAACATCATCGTCTGGCAGTCCGTGCTCGAGAAGTTCCGACGCGAAGCATTGGGTTCGTCGCTGCTCGCCATCTACGGTGTGTCGCAACGCGAGGGCGAAGTGAGGCACCTGGTTGCAAACCGGCTCGTTGACGTCAGCGCGCTGCTTGGTAAGCTTCCGACCGCGAGCCGCAACTTCTGCCAGTGAGGCAACTGATGAACACTCACATGGGAACTGCGCTGATGCACAAACGCTGTCGGGCCGCCTGGGAAATTTCGCGGTAACCGCAACATGGCAAGCCAACGACCGCGCCGGATTGCACACCTCGACATGGACGCGTTTTACGCGTCCATGGAACTGTTGCGCTATCCGGAACTGCGAGGCAAGGCGGTCGTGATCGGTGGCGGGCGCAATGCAGCGCCTGAAATGTTGGCGGACGGCACACGCCGCTTTGCACGGCTACGGGATTATGCCGGGCGAGGCGTAGTCACGACATCGACCTATGAGGCGCGCGCCCTGGGTGTTTTCTCCGCAATGGGCATGAGAAAGCCGCTCAGCTCGCGCCTGATGCCATCCTCCTGCCTACGGACTTCGATTCTTACCGCCGCTACTCGCGACTCTTCAAGGACGCCGTTCACACGTTCACGGACCAGATTGAAGATCGCGGGATTGACGAGATCTACATCGATCTCACTGACGTGGAGGGTGAATCGCAGGATCTCGGCAACCGGATCAAGGCGGCCGTGCGACAGGCGACCAGCCTCACCTGTTCGATCGCGATCGCGCCAAACAAGCTGCTCGCAAAGATCGGCTCCGAACTGGACAAGCCGGATGGCCTTACCATCCTGTCGATGGCCGACCTCGAGACACGGATCTGGCCGCTGGCGGCGAAGAAGGTCAACGGCATCGGCCCGCGCGCAAACGAACGTCTGGCGAGCATGGGAATTACGACGGTCGGCGATCTCGCCGCAGCGGATCCCGGTCTGCTGCAGGAGCACTTCGGACACACCTACGCCGCGTGGCTGGCGAGAATCGCTCGAGGCCTTGATGATCGCGCGGTCGTCGTGTCTTCGGAGCCCAAGTCGATGAGTCGCGAAACGACGTTCGAAAGGGACATGCATGCAAGCCGGGACCGTGCGACCCTGACTCCTGCACTGACACGCCTTTGCGAACGCGTTGCCGAAGACCTTCAGTGCAAAGGCTACAGCGGCCGGACCGTCGGCCTGAAGATCAGGTTCGCGGACTTCAAGATCGTCACACGCGATCTGTCGTTGCCCGAGCCGGTTGCAGATGCGGCGGCGATCCGCCGCGCCGTAGGCGAGTGTCTGAAACGGGTCCCGCTCGATCGGCGCATTCGCCTGATTGGCGTACGCATCGGCTCACTCGACCGCGCCACAGGCGACGCTCCTGCCGCGACGCCGGCGCAATCGGAGTTGCCGTTTGATCGGTAACGACGTCGGATGCAACGGGACTTTCCGCCTGCCTTCCCGCTATGGGATCAACACGCGGACGGTACTGGCGGCCCGCTGCAGCCGCCACTCACTGATGTTGATGGGTGAAGTTAGCAACCGGGGCTTGCTTCAGAACTGGCTGCGGCTAGTATTGAAAATCGATCGGCCGTGACTGCGTCGCAGGCGATGCTGCACCTCGGCAATGTCATGCGAAGCCGCCCAGGCTATCCACATTCAGAGGAACCCGCAATGAAAAGACGAAAGCGACCTTCCCCGCTTCCTGACGAGACATCCAGTGAGCTCCAGGCCCGCCTGCGGCGTTTCGCCCTCGCCACACGTGAAGAAGCCCTGCGCCCTGCCACTGTTCCATTTCCGGAACACGTCACCGTACTTGCTGGCCCGCTGCGCAAGGTCCGCACGGAACCGGCTGGCGCACCCACTGAATCTGGACAAGACTGCAGTAGTGACCAGGAATCGGATGAAGATGAATAGCGGATCCGAAGACGTTTTCCCGCCTCTGGCTTGAACTGGGCTGCGTACGGGTCGCGCAGTGAATCTGCCATATACCGCGCGCCTTCGTTTGCGGTTCCGGCGACCACCCGATCCGCGGTCGAACGGCATCCATCACGTGACAACCATTTGATGGGGCACCGGTCCGGCGCAGGTCTTTGCTTCCATGGGACAAGTCGTTGTCGTTCATGTGCGATCCGGAGTCGATGATGCATCTCGCCCTGTCAATCAAACCTGCGGGGTCATGTATTCGGCAACATGCGTTTGACGTGCACGCATTCTCCTGAAGGTAGCCATTTCCCATGGACGGCGACCTTGCCGCCGCGCCGCCTCCGCGCATGTCTCAGGCAATGCAGCCTCGCGACGCTGTGAACGCCCCGAGTCCCCGTGTCGGGCGACACGTTCTTTGCTCCCCACTATTCGGCATCGAGAACACGGATGAGCAGGCCTAAAGCGCCTGCCCACATGATTTTTGTCGCCGTGCTCAGCCGCTCCCCTGCATTCCCGACGCACTAGTTGCTGCCACTGGTGTTTCAGCCGTCCATTCGGGAAGCTGGTGAGCCTCACGAACGTCATGCATGAAGCTTGCGGCTGCGCCATGGTGATGCTCTGTTACCTGCCGGCGCTACACATCTCCGGCCACGTGCTGCACTCGGGTCATTCCCCGGTGCAACTTGCGCTCTGAAAAACTCATGAGAAGCTGAAACTGTCACGAACGTCAGTCCCGAGTGTCGTGACAACGCGGTTGACGCGCTCCACACGCGCGTATTGGCATCCACCACGTTAAAACACGCGATATCACGCGCACAAGCTCACCAACATGTGAATTTGGAGTACGAACAAATGAAAAGCAAGCTCTGGAAGATTGCCCTCGATGAGGCGCAAGGGTTTCTTATTGATGTCCTTGCCCCTCTTGTCGCTTTGGTCAGGTGGCTACGCCGTCGCGACAGGAAATGAGTTCACTGCATCCCAAATCAACGGCCACTGCCTTCGGAGTCAGCTTATGAAGATTCGCCGGTTTACCTACAAACCTAACGGGCAATCCGTGACTCGCATTTCGAGCAAACGGATGACGCTCTATGTACCCGACGAAGTTCCTGTCGAGGTACTCCGGTTCTGGCTCGCACGTCTTACCGTAGATCTGCCTCGACGCCTGTCGACGCTGCGTTACGTCCGGCGGCGCGAAACCAGGAGAAAACGCGTCCCGGTTTGCCGGCTTAAAAGACGTTGCATCCGCCGCAGGCGCGTCCGCGTGCCGGTTCGCTTCTGGCGTCACGAAGCCGCCAGGTAGGCGCCCCTACTGATATTCCTGCTTCTCGCTGTCGACTTGCGTCGCGAGGAGCGGGTCACATACTGAATCCAGATCACCTTGACGACAATCCTCGTGTGGTCCGAAACCCTCTCTCATGAGATCAAGATGAAGACCTTACATTTCGCATTGCTTATCATAGTGCGTGTTGCCGTAGTTATCGCCTGCCTGGCTTATCTGCATCACGAATGGCACGCGCTACTTCACCATGAAACCGTGCATGCTCTTGCTGTTTCGGTTGTGACGCTCGTTGCCGCATCACTGGTCTGGACTCCAAACCGCGACGTGCGTGGCTGGACCTGGACAGCATTCATTGTGCTTGTCTTTGGCATGACGCTCGCAACACTCACCTTCACGACATGGAGTCCCGTTGCCATTGCTGCCATCGCAGCCGCTTCTTTCAAGCTTTGGCGTCTGCATCAGCGCCGTACGCCTGTCGGGATCATTGTGGAGGGCACGCGCGTCTTCATCCCGCTTGAGATGAAGATCACGCCCCAGCAGCCTGTACCAGATGTATATCCCGAAAAGCTGGCACCCGCGACACGCACCAGGCTGGCGGCTTCTGCAAACGAACTGCCTGCGGTGCAGGAGTTACCGGTTGCTCCGACGCCGGTACCGCAGCCGGTCGCCAGTCACGAGCCGCGTGCAGTACCGGCTGCGCAGGTACCCACGCCCGTCTGGGATTTCAGCGAGAACGTTCGAAAGCCGCGACATGACTTTTCAGCTGTCGTCGGTATGGACGACACCAAATCGCGCCTGTTACGCATTGCTAGAGGAATTCTTGAAGGCACGTCAATAACACACGGAAACGGCATCCTGCTGTTCGGTGACCCGGGGAACGGCAAAACGCTGTTCGCGGAGGGGATCGCGGGCGAACTCGACGTGCCCTTTCTATCAATCAGCTACGGCGATATCGCGTCGAAATGGGTCAACGAAACCCCTGCGAAGGTCAAGGCGGTCTTCGCTGAGGCGCGACGGATTGGGACCTGCCTTCTCTTCATTGACGAGATAGACTCGTTCCTCAAGCCGCGAGACGGAAACGTTCATTCAATGGATCGCGACCTGACCAACGTGATGCTCACCGAGATCGGTGGATTGCGTGGCTCAAAGGTAATTCTCGTCGCAGCAACAAACTTCCTTGACCAACTGGACAGCGCCGGCAAACGGGAAGGACGTTTCCAAAAGGTCGAGATCCCGGCGCCGGACCTTGCTGCCCGCGTTGCACTTCTCCGGCGTTCGATCACAGCGGAACTGGGTAAGGGTTTCGCCCAACGTGATCCTATTTCAGCGCTCGCCCGACGATGGGAGGGATTTAGCGCCGCACGACTGACAGCGTTGGGAGGTCAACTGCGCGAGATGCATCGGGATGGAAAATTCACGGGCCCGGTCACGTTCGAGATCGGCATGCAGGCGATGCGCCTTCTGCAGGGACGCAAAGGACGCCTGCCTGAGGGCGTCAAGGACATCTCTGAAATCATCATGCCTGATACATCCCGCGGTGCGCTGCGCAGTCTGGCTTACCGTATGAAGGAAGCAGAAAATCTTGAGAAGCTCGGCTCGACACTTCCACGTGGCGTCCTGTTTGTTGGGCCACCCGGCACGGGCAAAACGCAGGCCGCCATGGCTATTTCCAAGGCAAGTAATTTCGCTTTCCTAAAGATCTCTGGGGCGGACATCATCGCGGACCCACGTTCGTGGGACAGACTGTACCGTGAAGCGTGTGACATCCGTCCATGTCTCGTGTTCCTCGACGAGGTAGACGGTATCCTGCAGGATCGACGACACAGCGGACATGGCATGCTGACCGAAAAGATCCTCGACACGCTGGATGGTGCTTCCGGCCGGACACCCGATGTGCTCTTCATCGCGGCATCCAACCACTACGACCGAATCGACACTGCGGCGGTGCGTGGCGGCCGCTTCGAGGAAAAGATTCTTTTCGACGTTCCTACGAGCAAGGCGATGTCTGCATACGTACGGGCGGTTCTCGCCAACAAACTGGATGACGCCTGGAAAGTCGAACCCGAAGCCGTCACGCAGATGAACAGGCTTCTCGGCGGCCGGACTATCGCCGACGCCGACGCGCTCCTGCGCAAGGCGATCACCATCGCGGCAGTACGGCGCATGCGCGAACATACGGCGGATTTCCGGGCCACAGACGTGATACATGGGGCGCAAGCAATCTTCCCCTGATGACACGTACACCACCTTCATTCTGCCTCCGTCGCGACACTAAGTGTGTCGCAATGCGAGGCCGACTGCGAACTGCCGTTGTCGGGCCAGAAGCAGTCATTCATTAGCGGGCTTTGTGCGCCGTTTCGTCTGTTCTGGCGATTCGTGTTCGACGACCTGTACGACATCTGCCAATTGAATTTCAGGGTAGTGCTCACGCATGCCCTGGAGCATGACGGTGGGCGGCCAGTCCGCATCTTTGCCAAGGAACGCGGCCGCTTCGGACAGGGGCATATCCGTGCAACGCCATACCCAGACCACAAGAGACGGATTTTGATTGTCCAGGCATTCGTAACGGAGATAGCCCGGCTCGATGCGTCTTTCACGCCATCTAATCGTGGACGTCTTATCCCCTGATTTCACTTCGGGAAACAGTCGAGATACTAGTTTGAGTGTCTGCATAGATCGAGAATGTACAGGAACTTAGGCTCAGCCCCTGGGCGGCGACAATTATGTTGGCCGGTCGTTGACGATTGTTTTGGCCGGTGGTGAGGAGTCGCAGGCGGCGTAGCCGCCGGAGACGACGAGCCACCGGCAGCGCTGCGTCGGCGGGGCTTTAGGATGGGCTGATCGAAGCTTAAAGAAGAAGCGGTCAGCTCATGTCTGGAACCCGCATCACCGACCAACAGGTTCGTCTCTACATGAACAAGCGCAAACACCATCCGCAGGAAGTCGCGGCCGCCAAGACTGGCATCAGCGTGCGTACGGCACGCCGCATCGAGCGCGATGCCACGTT
>NZ_JAFA01000009.1 GCF_000519185.1 Paraburkholderia nodosa DSM 21604
AGGGGCCGGCGCGAGCGGTCCGCCAACGCGGCGGCGCTGTCATCCTGGGCATGCCGGGCCAGCCACTTGTAGCCGGTCTTCGGGCTGATGCCGAAACGCCGGCACAGCTCACGCCGGTTGGCGCCTTCCTGCAAGGCCAGATTCACGAATTCCAGACGCAGGTTCATGGTGTTTCTCGGGTTCCAGGGCATGAACGGCTCCAGGCGAATCACTCGCCCGAAGTGTTACCCATGTCCCCGCACACCTGTTACCCATGTCTCCGGTCCATACACCGCGGCAAAGAAAGGAGGCAAAGAAAGCCGCTCAAACCGCTAGCGCCTGCCACGGTTCACATCGCGCCGCTAATGGTGAATGGCTCCGGAGCGTCTGTCACCTCTCGCCCACAAACGGAGTGACAAGGCAATCATCCTTCCGGCGGCGCTCCGCGCGCCGAAGGGCATAACCAAAAACCATTGGTGCGCGTGCATTCTCGCCGAGGCTGACAGCGCCCCCTGGTTTCCCNTGCAGCCCCAACCGCAGCGCGCGTAGCGAGCAGCGGGATGAATGACTGCCTTGTCACTCACTTTGGTGGTGCGAGGTGACAGACGCTCCGGAGCCATTCACCATCAACGGCGCGATGTGAACTGTGGCAGGCGCTGGCGGTTTAAGCGGCTTTCTTTTGCCTACTTTTCTTTGCCGCTGGCAAAGAAAAGTAGGTGCCGCCCCGCACAGGGGCAACGCCTGCATACCGACGCGAACATAAGAAAACGCGAAATCGCCAGGAACGACGACAAAATCACCCACTGAGCACCCGCTCAGGATTCCTTCTCATGATTCACCTTATCGGCATGCCGAAAATCCTTAGAATGAATCCCATGCTTCTTAAGCAGCATCTGCAAATGCGACCGATTCATATCACAGCGCCTCGCAAGCTCCGCCACCGTGCCCCCAGTCTCCTGCAACCCACGCTCAAGAAACGCCCTCTCAGCCTCATCACTAGCAGCGCGCTTCGCATCGCTCAGTGAAAGAGGCGCACCCGCCGCCTCAGCCTCCGCCACCCGCAAAGCCAGCGCAGCAGGCTTAGGCCGGATATCATCGGGCAGATGCTCGATATCGGCCGTGTCGCCCGCAAGGCACGAAAGCCGATACACGAGATTACGCAGCTCGCGAATATTCCCCGGATAAGCGTACGTAAGCAAAAAGTCGCGCAGCTTGGGCGTAAGCTTCACTGGCCGTCGCTTGAGCTGCCCAGCAGCCTCATCGCCGAAATAAGCAATGAGTAGCGGAATCTCGTCGTTGCGTTCGCGCAGCGCCGGCAACGTCACATGAATCACGCTCAGCCGATAAAACAGGTCCTCGCGAAACCGCCCCTGCGCGGCGAGTTCGCGCAAGTTGCGGTTGGTCGCCGCAACGATGCGCGTGTCGACCCCAATCGGTTCATCGGAGCCCACCCGCTGGATCTCGTGCGCTTCGAGCACGCGCAGCAGCTTCACCTGCCCCTGCAGCGGCAACTCGCCGATCTCGTCCAGAAAGATCGTCCCCGTATGCGCGCTTTCGAACTTCCCTTTGCGATCGCTCGACGCCCCCGTGAACGCCCCTCTGCGATGGCCGAACAGCTCCGATTCGAGCAGGTTCTCGGGTATCGCGCCGCAGTTGACCGAGATATACGGGCGGTCGGCGCGCGCGCCGTTGGCGTGAATCACCTTCGCCATCAACTCCTTGCCCGTACCGCTTTCGCCGTCGATCAGCACCGGCAGGTCGGTGGGCGCCGCCTTTTCCGCAATCTCCAGCGCGGCGAGCAGCTTCGGGTTGTCGCCGAATATGCCTTCGAAGATGAAGCTGCGCTCGATCAGCGCCTCGCGCCGCCGGTGCGCGGAGGGCGTGAGGGCGTCCGGCCTGGCCAGCGCATCGAGCGCTTCGGGCGCCTCTGACGCCGCTTCGACGAAGCGCTCCTTGCGCGAGAGTTGCATGACTTCCTCGCGCAGCGCGTTCGACTGGTTCAAAAGCTTTTCGATGTCGGTGCGTTCGAGCCGCGGCGCCCAGCGCAGCGTGGAGCGCAGGATCTCGATCTTCTCGAGCAGCCCCGCATATGACACAACGGAACTGCCAAAGCCGTGCGGGTCGAAGAGCTTCATGATGCCCCCAGCTGCTTTTGCACGAGCTGGTAATACATGCCCCTGCGCTCGACGAGTTCTTCGTGCCGCCCCTGCTCCACGATCGCCCCTTCGTAGAGCACGAGGATCTTGTCCGCCCGCATGATGGTGCTCAACCGGTGCGCGATGATGAGCGCCGTGCGGCCCTGGAGAATGTCATGCATGTTCGAAAGGATGTTGCTTTCCGACTGCGTGTCGAGCGACGAGGTCGCTTCGTCGAACACGAGCAGACGCGGGTCGTGATAGAGCGCGCGCGCAATGCAAAGGCGCTGGATCTGCCCGCCCGAGAGGCCCACGCCGCGCTCGCCCACCACCTGCTCGTAGCCGAGCGGCATCTTGCTGATGAACGCGTGCGCATCCGCCATGCGCGCCACTTCCTCCATGCGCCGCCAGTCGGGCGTTGCATCGCCGCACGCGATGTTCTCGGCAATCGTGCCGGAGAACACGAGGTTCGTCTGCATCACGTAGCCTACCTGGGCACGAAAGTACGCGTGGTCGATCACGCTCATGTCGTAGCCATCCACGTTGATCTTGCCTTCGGTCGGCGCGTAGAAGCCCACCAGCAGTTTCGCGAGCGTCGTCTTGCCGGAGCCGCTGCGCCCGACGATCGCCACCATCTGGCCGCGCTCGACCGAAAAGCTGATGTTTTCCAGCACATAAGGCGTTTCGTTGCCGCCGTAGCGGAAATACACGCCGTCGAATTCAATGTCGCCCTGCAGGTCGGGAAGCAGCACGCGCGAACCCAGGTCGGCGGGCTTCTGCTCGGGCTCGATATCGAGCACGTCGCCTAGCCGCTCCATCGCGACCGCCGCATCGTTCATGAGGCTCCAGAGCCCCACGAGACCCATGAGCGGCGCGAGCACGCTGCCCATGAACGCATTGAACGCAATGAGCTGCCCGATGCTCAATTCCTGATCGAGCACGAGCGTGGCGCCCGCCCAGAGAATCACGATCGTGGTCGCGGCATTGAGCAACTGGCTGCCGAGACCGACCAGAATATGGAACGCCTGCGCGCGATACTGCACTTCGAGCGACTTCGCGTACTTGCGCTCCCACTTCAGGCGCACCGCTCTTTCTATCCCCATGCCCTTCACGGTTTCGACGCCGCCAAGCGTCTCCATCAGCATGGAGCGCGCGTCGGTGGACACAGCGAAGACTTCACGCGCGTAGCGCTTGATGCGCGGCGTGGCAATGGCGGTCAGCGCCATGATGGGAATCACGAACGCGATCAGCAGCAGCGTCAGCTTCACGTTGTAGAGGAACATGATCGTGAAGTAGATGAAGATCATCAGCAGGTTGAGCGCCGTCGTCACCGTCGATTCAGTCAGAAACGCGCGTATCGTCTGGTTTTCCTGAAAGCGCGCGAAGATATCACCTGTTTTACGCCGCGCGAAAAACGAGAACGGCAGCGACATGGTGTGCTTGAAGAACTGCGACATCATCGCGAAGTCGAGACTGCGCACCATGAAATTCGACAGATGCGCGCGTATCGTCGTCATGAGCTGCGCAAACACGTGCGAAATGATGAGCCCCACGATCAGAAGATGCAGCAGGCTCACGTTCTGGTGGACGATCACGCTGTCGAGAATGTTCTGGATGATGAGCGGCGGCACCACGCCCAGCATCTGGATCACGAAGGTCGCGAGAAACAGGTGGGCAAGTATTTTCCGGTAGGGCAGCAGATATCCGATGAAGCGCACCCACGGCGAGTGCGTCGCCGCCTGCGCGCCCGTGGTCTCGCCCGCCGTGAACAGGAGGCACGTGCCGTTCCAGCCGCGCTCGAACGCTTCGACGCTCAGCTTGCGAAAACCGAGCGCCGGGTCGGCCACCCTCACCCACTGCTTCGACACGCCATATACAACGATGTAGTGGTAGCCCTCCCAATGCGCGATGAAGGGCAGCTCGAACCCTTGCAGCGCTTCGTACGTGCACTGCACGCCGCGCGTGGTGAAGCCGAGCGCCTCGCCGGTGCGCGCGAGACTGTCCAGCGTCGCGCCCTGCGTCGTCACGTTCGCGAGGTCGCGCAGCTTGCCGAGCGTCATGGGAATGCCGTAATGCCGGCAGATCATGGCGAGGCACGCCGCGCCGCAATCCATCTCTTCGGCCTGTTCGACCAGCACGAAGCGCTTGATCACGCGTTCGCTGAAGGTCGCGTCCGCGCCGCTGTCCACGGCAACGGGCCGGCTGCGGCGCTCGGCGACCTTCTTCTGCCGCTGCAATTCGCGCTCGTTGAAGCGCACGCGCTCTTCCAGCACCTCGCGCAGCTTCGGGTTGCGCTCCAGCATGAAATGCACGGTCTTCTCGGGAATCACCAGCAGCCGTACATCGGTGAGCGCCGTGACGCTCGCGGGCTGATCCTGGCGAAGCAGGCACGCGCGTTCGCCGAAAATTTCCCCCGCGCCGAGCTTCGCGATCTGATAGACGCTGCCGTCCTCCTCGCGCGCAATGCTGACTTCGCCCTGGCGCACGACATACAGGCGCATGTCGCCGCCGGCGCCTTGATGGATGATCTCCTTGCCCGCGCTCACGCGCTTGACGCCCACGCTCGACACATACTCTTCCAGTTCGGCGCGCGATAGCTTGCCACGCAGGTCGAAGAGCCGCGTGACGAACCCGCCCGCGGAGCTGATCGCCACATAGCTCGTCACGAACGACTGCGCGGCGGGATTCGCGGCGAGCAGCGGTTCGAGCGCCGCGCGGGGGATGCAAAGCACCTCGGTCTTCGCGGAAGCGCGCACCGACACTTCGTGCCAGTAATCGCGCAGCATGGCGATTTCGCCGAACACTTCGCGTTCCTTGCGCACGCCGAGACTCATTTCCTTGCCGCGCTCTTCGGCGATGAGCCGCACGGAGCCCGAGCGGATCACATAGAGTCCGGCTGCGGGTTCGCCGCGCTTGCAGAGCGTGTCGCCGAATGCGTAGCTATGCGTTTCGACCTGCGCGGCGAGACGGTCGAGTTCTTCGCGCGTAAAGAGCGAGAGCGGTTCGACCGATGCGAGAAAATCCACCAGCGACGGTGCGCTGGCAGGTAGGGGCGCCTGGGTGTCCATCAGCGTGGCTCTGCGCGCTCAGTGCGCGTCGATGATATGTTCTTGCGCGCGCTCCGCGAGCCATTCTTCGCGCAACAGCCGCCGCACCTCGGAAGAAACGTCCGCCTCGAGCAACGCCGGATGCTTTGCCGTCACGCAGAAAATTTCGAAGAACGAACCGTCCGGAGCGGGGAACGGGCCGAGCAGGTCGCCGACCTGCGCATTGAACACCTTCGCCTCAATGTCCGTTTTCAACGACCCGCGCAGCACCTTGCCGATCACGCCGCCGCGCTCGCTCGTGTCCGCGATCGAATGCTCGCGCGCCATTTCGCTGAACGCCTGCGGCTCGTCCTCCAGAATCGACATGACCTCGCGCGCCTTGCCTTCCGAGTCCACCACGATGTGGCTCACTTCGATGCTGTCGAATTTCGGCGAATTGAGCTTGAAATAGCTTTCGACCGCCTCGTCGCTGCAGATCTGGTTGACGGTCTTCTCCTGATAGAGCGTGTCGGTAATGAAGCGCTCGAATTCATCGAGGCTGATGCCGAACACGTCCAGGTAGCGATTCATGTCCGCCGCGCGGTGCAACCCCCGCACGCGGCGAAACTGGTCGGCGCGTTGCTGGATTTCGTCGGGCTCCACCTTCACGCCCATTTTCTTCGCGGCGATGACCGTCAGCCGGTCGCGCACCTGCTGTTCGACCAGGCTCTCGAACTGCCCCGTGAGTTTCAGCGCGCGGATGAAATCTTCCGTGCCGATCGCTTCATCGTCGATCCGTACGATTGTCGTCATTGCGTTCCCCTGATTTCCGATTCCCGAATTTCGAACTGATTGGTGTCGTCAGCCAGCGATCTGCCGGAACGGGTCCAGCGCGAAATCGATCAGGCGACGCTCGCGCACCACGATTTCGGCGGTTGCCGTCATGCCGTAGCGCAGCGGATACGTCGCGCCCCCAATCGAAAAATGGTCGCGCGCGAGACGCACGCGACCCTCGTAAACTGGCTCCTTCGTCTGCGCCTGCGGCTTCGTGGTCGGCGAAATATATTCGAGCGTGCCGTCCACCACGCCATAGCGCTGATACGGAAACGCGTTGAATTTCAGCTTGACGGCCAAGCCCTCGTGCAGGAACGCGCGGTCCTGCTCCGCAATCGCCACCTTCACGATCGGGCGCGCATTGGCCGGCGCAATGCCTCCGAGCGGCGTGTTCGCCTGGATCTTGTCGCCGGGCTGCGTCGTCGTCACGTCCGTAATCACGCCCGAGACCGGCGCGAGCACGAGCAGGAAGTTGTCCTTGTCGATGTTCTCAAAGCGGATGCGCGCCGCGGCGTCGGCGGCAAGGCGCGCGGTTTGCACCTGCAGGCGCAGCTTGTCCTCGGTATTGGCGATTTCGCGCTCCGTCGCGTCGTATTCGATGCGTAGCGACGTGAGCTGCCCGGCGCTGCCTTCGAGCTGCGCCTTCGCCTGGGAAAACTCGTGGCTCGTTTGCGCCTGTAATTCGCTGAGCCGCGCCTGTGCGATCCGGTAGTTGTTATCGGCCTGCAGGAACGCGCTGCGCTTTTCCTCGACCTGGCTTTGCGATACCCCGCCGCCGCCCGGCAGCGCGAACAGGCGCTCGTACTTGTCCTGGTCTTCCTTCGCGAGGTCGCGCACGTGGCGCGCGTTGTCGATATTGCCGCGCGCTTCGTCGAGCTGGGCGTTCTCGGCCTGCTGGAGCTTGCTCGTGCCTTCCGCCACGCGCGTTTCATGCAGATGCGTTTCAACGTCCATCTGCGCCTTGAGCGCCTCGGCCTTGCGCTCCATGAGCGCCTTCTTCTCGGGGAATTCCTTCCAGTCGCGTTCGGCGTCGTCGAGCTTCAGGCGCGCATCGAGCGCGTTGGTCGCCGCCTGGATCGCGCCGCGCGCGTTGATACGGCCAATGACGTCGTCCTTCTCCACGGGCTGACCTTCGGCGATGTAGATGTCCACGAGTTCCCCATCCACCGGCGCGTAGATGCGGCGCACTTCGGACTCCGGGGCGAGCGCCCCCTGCGCGCTCACGATGACATCGGCACGCCCGACGAACGACCACAGGAAGGCGCATACCACGAGTCCAACCATCGTGATGATCGTGGCCTCAATGAGGCGCCACGGGCGCGCGGTGAGGATCGCCACGCCTTCCTCGCTGTGGTCGCCCAGCGCCTCGCCAAGCGGGCGCGGCGGTTCGGGCGCCGCAAGCCCCCCCGGCATGCCGAGCGCCTTGCCCAGGCGCTCAATGAGCTGGCGCGGATTCACCATGCCCTCCCGCTTGCGCAAGCGTTTCGAGCGCGCCCGCATGGGCTGCGAACGGCGGCGTGGCGAAGTGCGCGGCGGCCAGACGGTCGTGAACGGCCTGCACGTGGCCCGCGTGCGCCTCGCTGTCGATCTGCTGATACTGGTCGACGTCGGCGCGCACGGCATCGAGCCCGGCGAGGCGCGGATAGCGCTGCGCGTAGTCGCTCAGCATCGCGGTGAGCGCGTCGAAGCGGTCGCTCGCGAGCGCGCTGTCGATTGCCTGATGGATACGGTCGAGCGCGGCCACATACACGGAGTCGTCGCTCTGCAGCTTGCGCAAGTGGCTGAGCGAGTCCGCATACACGACGGCAAACGCCGGCACATAGGCCGAGATCCGGTCGAATGCACGCTGATGCTCGCCGGGGTCGTCGTTCCAGCGGCTCGTCAGCGCATGGATCGGCGCTTCGTCGCGATAGATGCGGATCGGCGCCTGCGGGCCGCCCCGTCCCTGCACGAACGATTGCAGTGCGCCGATCCAGCCGATGTTTTCCACGAGCGGCGCGGCGTCCGGGTTGTGGCGCGCGAGTGTACGCATGTCTTCCACGATGGCGCGCGCACGGTCGAACGCGCGCGCGTTGATCGCGGCGACCCAGTCGGGCACGTCCGCCTTGATGAGCGCTTCCGTCCCCATCGCGCGCCACGTGCTGTCGTTCGGGTGGCGCGTGAGATATTGATCGGCCATGCGCGCCGCGCTTTCAAACTGTCCGCTCGTGAGCAACGCCTGCATGTCGCGCTGCGGCGCGCCCTGGAAATACGTGAGCGCGACGAGCGCGAGGATCACGGCAATCCCGCCGCCGCCCCAGCGCGCGAACGCGCCCATATTGATCTTCCCGCTGCCGCCCAGCGCTTCGCTCAGCTCGCTCAGGAAGACCTCGAGTCTGCCGCGCCGACGTCGCGCGTCGTGGCCCGGTTCCGGCGCGGGGTGAGGCGCATCGGGGTTGATTTCGTCGTCCTGCGCGGGCGCGGGAGGCGTGCAGAAAATGTCGAGAAACGAGTGCGCGCTGCCAATGAAGGTCGTGCGGTCGGCGTCTTCGGCGACCACCGACGCGCGGCGCTCGCGCGTCGCCGTCACGGTGGCATCGCTTCCACTCGTGCTCTCGAGGCCGACCCGGTAGACGAAGTGCTCGCCCCCAAAGGCGATCCGCTGGCCGTCTTCGAGCTTGACCGCGTGATCGTCGAGCCGCTGGCCGTCGAGGAACGTGCCGTTGGTGCTGCCCAGGTCTTCGACATACATCGCGTCGTCTTCGGCGTAGATGTGCGCATGACGCCGCGACAGGTAGTTCACCTGATGCGGATACGCGTCGTGATACTGCGAGAACGTCTCGTCGGCCTTGCTGATCAGGAACGGAAAACTCGTGACGACGATCTGCTGCAGACCGAGATCGGCGCGCTCCGGCGTGAGCGTCACCACGGTCGCCCGCACCGGCGCGTGCACCGTACGCGGCGCGAAGCTCACGCGAAACGCGAGCGCGCCGGCAAAGCTGAGTTCGTCGCCGTCGTTGAGCACGTGGGGCTTCTGGGTGACTTCGATACCGTTGACCGCCGTGCCGTTCTTGCTGCCCAGGTCGGCTACGTAGGCCGCCGCGCCCTCGCGGAAGATGCGCGCGTGACGGCGCGAGACATCGACCACAACCTCGGGCCGCGCCGCGGCAAAAGGCGGCTGTGTCCGCCCGACTGCGAAAAGATCCTTGTCGATGCGGATTTCGCCCAGCTCCGCATGCGATAGCGGCCGCAGCACGATATCGAACGTCCGGTCGAGCGATGTCTGGCTCTCGGCAATGGAAGCGGCGTCAGGCACCATGATTCCGCCAGCGATCAGCAGTTGTCAGCCGGGACGCGCGTGGCGCAAGCGCCGCGTGCGCACTGACTCTCCGTGTGAAGCCGTGCGCCTTGCACATGGCGATCGGGGTGTGAGAAAAGTGTAGGCGACTGTTGGCTGGAGTCAAACAACTGACGCGGCCCGCCGCAACGAGCGCGCTCACTTGACGGGCGCTGCCGGCACGGCGGAACTCGAGGCCACGTTGGCGACATCGACGTCGGGCCAGCCGCCGCCGATCGCCTTATAGAGGGTGACAGTGTCGCTCAGAATCAGCTCATGGTTGGCGAGAAGCGACTGTTCCGCATTCGCGAGCGAACGTTCGGACTCCAATACTTCGAGCTGCGACACGAGCCCTTCCTTCAACTGCGCCTCGACCTGCGCCGCGACGGTGCGCAGCCGCTCGTTCTGCTGCAGCAATTCGATGCGCTGCTTTTTATGCGCGTCGAGGTTCACGAGCGCGTTCTCGACTTCTTCGAACGCCGTGAACACCACCTGGCGATACTGCTCTTCGGCAACCTTGCCCTGGGCCTCGGTCGTCTTGATGTGGGCATGTACGCCGGGGTCGAACATCGGGAAGTCGATGCTCGGCATGAAGCTCAGCGTGAATACCTTGAACAGATCGGAGAGCGAGAACGCGGCTGTGCCGGCGCGGCCCGTGAGACTGATGGTCGGCAATTGCGCGAGCCGCGCGGAACCGACTTCATCATACGATTCGAGAATGCGGTACTGCGCGGCCACCACGTCGGGGCGGCGCCCCAGCAACTGCGCGGGCAGGCCCATGGGCACATCCGGCAGCTTCACGCGCTCGCGCAACTGGCCCAGCGGCATCCTGAACTCGCCCGCGGGCACGCCGACCAGCGTGGCAAGCGCGTTTTCGGCGGTATCGCGCTCACGGTGCAGTTCCAGCAGTTCGTTCGTCACGCCATTGACTTCCGCGCCCTGGCGCAGCACCTCGGTTTTCGGCGCGACACCGTTTGCGTACATCTGCTGGTAAATGGTGAGAATCTGCTTGTTCCGCTTCAGCGTGTCTTCCTCGTCGCGGATCTGATCGTCGAACTGGAGGATCTGGAAATAAGTGCTCGCCACATTCGCAACGAGCGTCAAATAGCCTGCACGCCAATCCGCTTCGCTAGCGTGATACTCGGCCTTTTGGGCCTGCACGCTTTTTTCGACTTTGCCCCAGATATCGATGTCCCAGTTGACCTGAGTGGCGACGTTATAGGTCTTCGAGAGCACTAGCCCCGTGCTCTTCTCATAATCGATACCCGCGCCCGCGTCGACCGTGGGAAGTGCACCGGCCTGCACTTCCCCGATCTGCGCCCCGGCCACGCCAATGCGCGCCGCCAGTACCCGGATATCGATATTGCCCGCAATCGCCTTTTCTATGAGTGTATTCAGGTAGGGATCGTCGAACTCTGTCCACCACTGCGGATTGACCGTATCGGCCGCGGAAAACGTGCGGCTCGTATGCGCCCAGGCGTCCTTCGCAGGCATGTCCGGGCGCCGGTACGCAGGCGTACTCAGATCCGTGCAGCCGCACAGCGCCACGGCACACAACCCAGCCGTTCCGACGAAGCGGGTCAGCCAGCGCGACGCGCCGCGGCCTGCGTGTGCGGCGGACGGCGAGAGCGGTGTGTTCACAATCGACTCCTTGAGCGGAAGGCGGCGAAGGACGCGACGAAGAAGCGGTGTGCAGCGGACGCGGTGGAGGGCGGCGCCGTGGAGGCGGGAAGCCTCCACGGCTGGCAGCACGATCAGAAGTTGATCGTGTTGTGAGCCGTCTGCACGGGGTTGACCGACGAATGGAGGTTGTTCACGAACGCCACGTCGTTGCCCGTGTTGCTCAGGATGGTGTTCGTCTGGCCGATCAGCTGCTCTGCGGTGAAGTTGGTGGAGTCGACCTTCACGCTCGGCGTCGGGTAGTAGACGGGCCAGAGGCCCAGGCCGCCGCGTACGGCGCTCATTTCACGGCGGTCGAGTTCTTGTGCGACGCTCAGGTCGGCGATCATCAGCTTGCTCATGGCAGTTCTCCAGAAAAGGATGCAACACTGTTGGGGTTTTGAGCTGCAAGGTTGCGGGCTCAGGTCCAACAAGGCATGAGGCGTGCCATGTGCACGAGCGCGCGAGCGCGCCGCGGCACAACGCCCGTTGCATAAGGACTGTTCTGGAATTCCCGGAGCCTCACGCGCGGCGCGTGGCGCACGCGATCCGTGCGTTGTGATGGGCGCACGCCAACTCGTCGACCGGCTTATGTTGGCGTGCTGCGAACAGGGATTTTCGGGGGGACGTGAAAGCGTCGCAAACGTTCGTCTATCGCCGCGGCGTGCGCGACAGGATCGTATGGATCACTTAACGTAGATGGTGATTTTCTTCGAGTACACCGGCGGGTTGTGCGGCACGTGGTGCGCGTCGCCCATCAGCAGCTGCAGCGTATGTTTGCCCGGCGGCAACTGAAGCGTGGTTTCGGTCTGGCCGGCGCCGAAGTGCAGGTGGTTGCGATCGGATGGAATGGGCTGATCCATCGGCGGCAAGTCCGTATCGACGAGCAGATGGTGGTGGCCCGTGTTGGGAAACTCGACTTCCGCAGGCGCCACGCCCATGTTGCGCAGCCCGAACCAGACGCGAAATGGCCGCCCGGCCGGCATGACCTGGCCGTCGTTGGGCCAGCCGATATAAACATGCGCGTTCGGGTCGGCCGGCGTCGTGCCTGCATGCGCCGCACCGCCCGCGAGCAGCACGAGGCTGGCAGCAAAAACGAGGAACCTGTTCATGGCATGCACTCCCGCTTCTTTTGCGCTGCGGCTAAAGCCGGATGTCCTTCGCTACTTGACGTTGACCGTGATCTTCTTGGAGTACACCGGCGGATCGTGCGGCACGTGGTTGTAGTCGCCCATCAGCAACTGCAGCGTGTGCTTGCCCGGCGGAAGCTCGATCCGGGCTTCCGTTTCGCCCGCGCCGAAATGCAAATGATTGCGATCCGACGGGATCGGCTGGTCGAGCGGTGGGAGGTCCGTGTCGATGAGCAAGTGATGATGGCCCGTGTTCGCCTTGTTGATCCCCTTGGGGCAGACGCCCATGTTGCGCAGCCCCATGCGCACCCAGAACTTGCCGGTGGGAATCGTCGCGCCGTCCGGCGGCCAGATGATGTAGACCTCCGCGCCGGGCGGCGACGGGGTGCGCTCGGCAAACGCGAGGCGCGGCATCAGGACGGCCGCTGCCAGGGCCAACAGGGTTGCTCTTCGTTGCATCTTTATGCTCCTCGTTCGGCAGACGGCGCGCGGCTTTGGAGTTCGGTGCGTGTTCTACAGCTTAGGACGGATTCAAGCGGATGGAGATAAATCGGCGCGGCGCGCGCGGGTGCCACCCAGTTACTGCATCGCCCGGCGTGCGTGCTATTTTGTAGTTGTGCGCAGGCAGTGCCTGTGCCGGCGGCGGCCCGCGTTTCGCGCGAGCGCGGCCGGCGACTGCCGCGGGGTAGCGCACCGTCGGCATTGAAAGGCGATGACGCCTGGGTATGCACCCGGGTTGGCACCTGATAGGGAGAACGAACATGTGGCGGCTAGTGTTGCCTGTGTGCCTCTTGATCTCGCTAGGCCTGACCTCGACGCTACGCTCGGCTGCGCCGGCGGCGCATGACCGCTCGACTCCGGCACGCGAGCAGCCGCGTCTCGAGCCGCAAGACCCTGGTGGGTACGCAAGCGCCCACGCCGCGCTTGAGCGGGTCGCCGCGGCCAGCGCAGCGCGGCAACGCTATGGCGTCGCGATCGTGCGAGTCGGCCTGATGCCGAAAGACACCTCCCAGGAATACGAAATCACGTTCTGGAATTCGATCAAGGACAGTCAATACGCCAGCGACTACGAGGCGTATCTCAAGGCCTATCCGAATGGACGCTTCGCGCCGCTCGCGCAGGCTCGCCTGACGCGTTTGCGTGCGGAGGCATCGAAACCGGCTGCAGCGTCCGCCGCGCCCGCTACGCCCACCCTGCACCCGGCTAGCAGCCCCGCTGCCGCCGCGCCGGCACCGGCGCCTCAGGCAAAGACTCCGCCTCCCCCGGCCGCCCCGTCGCCCGCGCCGCCACCCGCTCAGACCAAGGCAGCGCCCGCCTCCGCGCCTCCCGCCGCGGCCACGGCAGCGGCGACGGCCGCAGCAGCAGCGATTGCTGCGAAGGCCAACCCGGCCATTTCGAAGCCGGGTCCGCACGACATTCAGGACTGCCCATCTTGCCCGGTGCTGGTCGCGGTGACGCCAGGCAACTTCACCATGGGCATCGACACCGACGATGCATCGGAGCGGCCCGCGCACCACGTGACGATCAGCCATAGCTATGCGCTCGCGAAGTATGCGGTGACGGTGGCGCAGTGGAACGCGTGTGTCGCCGCGAGCGCCTGCCCGCGCCTGTCGAACGAGAACAACGCCTCGCCGAACGCCCCCGTACGCGACCTGAGCTGGGACGACGCGCAGCAGTACGTGAAATGGCTTTCGAAGGTGAGCGGCAAACCCTATCGCCTGCCGACGGAGGCGGAATGGGAATATGCCGCGCGCGCCGGCACCGAAACGCGCTACTGGTGGGGCAACGACATGCGCAAGGGCACGGCGAACTGCAAGGACTGTGGGCCGCCGTGGCACGTCGAGGCGCCCGACGACGTCGGCTCTTTTCCCGCCAACGCGTTTGGCTTCTACGACATGGCCGGCGGCGTTTGGGAATGGGTCAGCGACTGCTGGCACAACTCGTACAAGAACGCGCCGAACGATGGCCACTCATGGGACGAGCCCAACTGCCAGACGCGCGTGATCCGCGGCGGATCGTGGCGCGACGGCGCGGGCTATATGCTCGCCGCCACGCGCTTCAAATACGACAGCAGCGTACGCTACGAAGCCAATGGATTTCGCGTAGCGCGCGACATGAAATAACGCAGACTACGCTGCGGGTCTCGCCTGGAGACGCACATGGCTTGCGATGTTCCGATTACTCGCCGGACATTCCTCAAGGCCATGGGGAGCGGCGCGGTCACGATGTCGGTCAGCTCCATCACCGCATTCGCGGCCGCGAGCCCAGCCGCACTCGCCGCGACGAACGCCCATTCCGCGCCACAGGCACCGAACGGCGCCCCCGACTGGGCGCCGGAACCTGGCAAGGCGCGCTGGCGCATCGAGGGCGTGAGCAAGGTCACGGGCGCGAAGATCTACGCGCGCGATTACAAGGCGCGCGACTTCGACGGCTGGCCGAAAGAAGAAAATTGGCTATACGCCCTGAGATGCAATTGCGTCGACAAGAATTTCGAAGACTTCGACCTGAGCGTATTGCCGCATGACCTTCGCCCCATCGCCGTGGTATCCAACCAGACGTTGAATGACAATCGCATCTACCTCGCTGCCGAAAAGGATCCGGTAGCTAGCGAAGATATCTATCTTTTCGCGCAGAAGGGCAAACCCGCTAATTGCTACGGTCAGCCCGTCGCCTTGTTGATCTTCGAAGATTTCGATACGTATCGCCACGCAAAGAAACTGCTCGATTTCAACGAGTCGGTGATCCGTTACGGAGCAACGGTGCCGCAAAGCACCACGACCACCTTGTATCCATCCGCATCGAAGCTTTATGTGCGCGACGACGCGAAGTCGTTTTCGAACCTCCAGAGCAGCGGCCACGCCGATACGACATTCACCGCCAAATGCAACAGCATAGGTAAAGGCATTCTCAGTCTGGCCAGCGCCAAGGTCGACAGCAAGGCCTGGCACCAGTTCGATGGCGCCTTCAAAACGCCCGCAATCGATCCCGTCTTCATGGAGCCGGAGTCGGGACTGGCGTGGTTTCAGGGGGATTCCGGTTGTCTGAACCTGGTGCTCGGCACACAATCGCCGCGCGGCGACTGCCTGGCCGCATGTAAGGTGTTCAAGGACAGCAATATCAACGTCAAGCACGTTCACGTGATCAGCTGCTACCCAGGCGGCGGATTCGGCGGCCGCGACGAATCGTATTTTCCCGTTTATCTCGCGCTCGCCGCGCCCTTCGCGAAGGGGGCGTTGCGCTGGCAGCAGTCGCGCCCTGAACAGTTCCAGGTCGGTTTGAAACGCGCGGAAACGGATTTCACGGAGTCCATCTGGCTCGACGATAGCGGCAGGCTCCAGGCGCTCGTCAGTTCCTTCAGCTTCAATGGCGGCGCCAAGGAAAATCTCACAGGCCCCGTTGGCGACCTTGCCGCCATGAGCGCCATGAGCTGCTACGACATTCCGCGCGCCATTGCGCAAAGCTCCGTGAGTTATACGCCCGCGTTGTTCGGCGGCTCGCAGCGCGGCTTCGGCGGTCCCCAGGCTTATCTCGCCATCGAAACGCTCATGGACGAGGCCGCCCAGGCGCTGCATAAAAGTCCATTCGACATCCGGCACACCAACCTGCTGAGCAAGCAGCACGGCAAAACGCTCACTGGCGCACCGATTCTGTTCCATCTGCAACTCGCCGACCTGCTGAACCAGCTTGAAGCGCACGAGCTATGGCGCAACAGGGAAAGCGTGCGCGCACAACGCCGCGCGCTCGGGTTGCGATATGGCGTCGGGCTCGCCATGGCAAATCAGGCATACGGTACCGGCAAGGACGCCGTATTCGCGATGGTGCAGATTGAGCCGAACGCGGGCCTGCATGTACTCACGCATTACACGGACATGGGCAATGGCGCGGCGACCACGTTGGCCCTCGCGCCTGCCGCGTGCCTTGGGCAGAACGCGCAGAAAATCACCATGAACGAAGTCGAGGCGTTTCAGATTCCAGATTTCGATTACACCAAGCTGGGCATCCTGGGCAAGACCGGAAGTAAAGCGATCTCGGCCCCCTTTGGTTCTTCGAGCGCCTGCCTCGGTGCGTTCCATCACTTTCAGGCCGTAGACCGCGCGGCAATGGTGTTGATGTTGCAAAGCGTGCTGCCTGCCGCACGCGCAATATGGCGCAACCCGCACATCGCGCGGCAAGACCTCAAGTGGACAAACGGAAAGCTGACCGCCGCGGGTCGGGAGCCAATTGGCTGGCCTGCGTTGCTCGACGAGATCAACCGCCGGCAGTTGCCTACCGTGGCCGCCGCTCACGTCACCTATGCGGGTGGGTTCTGGAAAAGCACGTACACGTTCGCGTCGGGCTCCTTCGAGATGGACTGCGACTTCATAGCCGTTGGCACCGATACGCACAATCTCAAGAGCTTGCCTCAAGGCAAGTTGCTGCCGCCAACCGATACGTTCAATTTCGGGCGCACGAACTATGCGCCTTCGGCAGCGCTTGTCGCGGTGTCCGTGAGCCCCGAAAGCGGCCACGTGAAGGTCGAACATGTCGTCACGACGCTCAGCGCCGGCCGCCTCATTTGCCCCGAGATCGTACAAGGCCAGTCGCAAGGCGCAGTGGCCATGGCGATGAGCAATGTGTTGAGCGAGTCGTGTCCGCTGGACAATCACGGCCCCGGCAACGGCGAGTGGAATCTCGACCGCTACCTCATCACGCGTATGACCGACGTCCCACGGCAGGAACTGATCGCGCTGCCGCCGCCGGATGGAGACCATCACAGCGCGCGCGGCATCGGCGAGGCCGTGATGTGCCCCATTGCGCCGGCGCTGCTGAACGCGCTGGCCATGGCAACCGGGCATCGCTTCCGGGAAACCCCCGTCACGCCCGACAAGATACGCGAGGCCCTGAAGTGAGCGAAGCCGACGTCAAGATTCACGTGAACGGACACGCAGTCACGGTACCGGCCGCCGATACCGACATGAGCCTCGCCGAATATCTTCACGAGCGAATGGACCTGACGGGGACCAAGGTGTGCTGCGGCATTGGCGCATGCCGCGCGTGTACCGTGGGCCTGCGCAGCAGCCGCGACGCGCTGATGGAAAAGACCCTGGCGTGCGTCACACCCGTGAGCGCGGTCGCGAATCAGCATGTCTTTACCGTGGAGAGCCTCGCGGACGGCAACAGGCTTTCGCCGCTGCAGCAGACTTTCCTCGAGTCTTTCGCGTTTCAGTGCGGGTACTGCACGCCGGGCTTTCTGATGGCGGCGACCGCCATGCTCGAACATTTGAAGGCGTACCGTATCGGCGCAGACCAGCTCGACGCGGAAATCGACACCTGGGTGGGGGGAAATCTGTGCCGATGCACAGGCTACGTGAAGTATCGCGAAGCGATTCGCAAAGTCGCGCAAATGCAGATGAAAAGCGGAGGATGACCATGTCTGTCCGCGCCCGCCTGTTCGCTTTTTGCTTCCTCTTCGCCGTGCCGCTTGCTGCCTTTACGCATGAGCAGACCTTGCTCGAATACGCGGATCAATGCGTGAGGGAGATTGGCGAAATCCCACCGTTCAATTGCAATGACGGAACGGATATTCCCATTACGATCGATGGAAAGCCACCCGGACCAAATGAGTCCCCGAAGCGATGCGACAAGCCCTCATTGCTGAGCCCGACTTCAGAAGCAAAAGGTCAATGCATTCCGTTTTCAAAAATCCTGAATCTATCGCGCGGCAACACGCAAATCTCCGCGTATTGCCGGCGCGATGTGCTGCGCGACGATAAGGATCCGCACTATGACGGCGTAGTCGTCGTGATGCATCACTCGGGCAACGGCAAGACCTGCTGGTTCGAGTCGAAGACGCCGCCAGTACCGAAATCGCAAGCTGACGTGCCCGCAAGTAGTGGAATCGTTGCGACCCGCGTGCCGCCGCCAAACGAGAGAAAGCCGCCTGCAGGACAGCCCCCCGCAGTCGAATTCTGGGCGACACCCGCAGTGGTCGCCTCCGAAAAACCCACATGCCTCCAATGCCACGACGCGGGCCCCTTCATCTTCAGCCCATATATCGGGCAGGTGTGGGACAAGGTGCCCACCGACCCCTGGGGGAAGTATTCGAGCATCGGGCAGGCCTTCTCGTCGTATCACCTCATGACGATGAGCACACCCGGCAACACCTGCGTTGGCTGCCACCGCATCGGCAGCGAGCAGAGCTGTACGGCTTATCTCGGGCTTTCGGTGGGCAAGCGGAACGCGCCAGGAGGCGACCAGCTTGCCTCCAGTTATCCATTGAACCACTGGATGCCGACCGACAACGCGATGAGCAATGAGCAATGGGACAAGGCAAACGTTGCGTCGGTCGAGGCCTTGCTGGCCTGCTGCAGAGATCCGGCGCACAAAGACGCGAATTGCGCGTTCACACCCATGCCTTCGAGTTCGAATAACCGGTCATTGCATTGACCTACACGAGGAGACCTGAAATGCCCGAAAACGTGAGCGCGAGCAACGTCATATCCGATGTCACGCAAACCCTGCAGACCTTCGATCTGCTCGAACTGCAGCAATACACGCGCGAGAAAAGCTACTCGAGCACGGCCAGCAAGGACTTCCATCTCTTCTACGTAGGACGCGACGACGTCCACGACATTCTGAAGTACGTCCTTTCCCGCGCCAGCGTTTCGCTTTACATGAACATGTTCGGATTCGACGACGAGGAGCTCAACGAAATCCTCATGCAACAAGCGCTGGACCCGACCATCACCATGATGATCACGCTCGACAAAAGCCAGGCGGGCGGCGTGCATGAAAAGAAGCTACTCGAGTCCGATATCGCGCAGGACCCGGCCAGATTCAACACCTTCTTCGTGATCGGCGAATCGGCGACCCATCAAATCAGTCATACGAAGGGATTCGTGGCCGACGGCAAGGTGGGCGGCGAGGGATCGGTGAACTGGTCGGCGGCCGGCGAGGGGATATTCGTGACCAAGGGCGCGCCGGGAGGCCCGGGCTACCTGGCGCAAAACAACACGCAGACCATCTTTACGGACCCCGACACGATCAACCGGTTTCAGACAGAACTGATCGCCGAGCACATGACAGCGAAAGCGCAGGGCTACACGCTGGCCACTGCGCCGTCCACCACCTCGCCCGCCGCCGCGTCCACCACCAAAGCCGCCGCAAAAACCACGGCCACCGCTGCGCCCGCAAAAAAAGGCGCGGCAGCGGCAAAGCGCGGCAAGCGCAATTGAACGCTATCGCGCGGCCGGTTCAGGTCGGCATGCCAGCCCAGTAAGACACGGCGTCCTGCCGGTCGAACACGAACGTCTTGAGGGCGACCTGACTCTCGGGAGAGAGCGTGTCGAATTCGAGTCCGTGCAGGGTGAGTCCTGCCTGTGGGGTATCGGCGCGCAGATTGCGGATCACGGCGACGGCCTGGAACGTCGCCCCCCCGTTGCCCGCTTCGATGGGAAACACCACGCAAATGCGCTCGCCAACCTCGCCGATCTTGCGCCCGGCGGCGAGCGACATGCCCAGCACGCTGATATCGCAGCCAATGCCGAGCCGGTCCAGTTCCGAGCCCGTCAGGTCCACGCCATAGCGCACTGCGAGTTGCGTGCGCACGCGCACGGCCCGGCGTTCGCGCAGCCGGCGAATCGTGCCCGGTTCGGAGAGCACGAGATAGCGGAACGGATGCGTGCAGACCGCCTCGACGGTGCAGACGAGCCAGAACACGGCTTGTGTTGCGATCGCAACGATCTCGACCTGCTCGCCCTGGAACGGCTCCCACGCGGGCTTGGACGCAGCGGGTGGCGTGACGAACATCGCGCCGCCCGGCCGGAAACCGATCAGCCGGCACGGCAGCATCTCGCGCCCCGTGCCCGCCTGGCTGCGTATGCCTAGCAGCGCGCCAATGGCGAGATTCATGTCGTCCAGCGTCAACGGCCCTTTGCCACGCTCGCCACGCTCGGCCAGGCTGTCTTGCGCGCTCGCGAGACTCGCCTCCTCCGCCGTGTTGCGATAAGGCTGGAAGTGCGCGAAGAGGAAGTCGCGCTGCTCGCCGTTCAGCACACCGCCTTGCGGCAGCAGCATCGTTCCATCATGGTGAAACACCGCCAATGGCAGCGGTGTTTCCAGGGGCAGCTGCCCAGGGTCCGCGAGGAGTTCCAGAGTTTTTGACGCAGTACCGCTGCCAGGCTCGTGAAGGTGCATGACCGATAGCGTGTGAATTTATTGGTTTTGTTCGACGCCTGCATTGTGACCGAAATATAGTGACCGATGTCAATAAAAATGCGGCTATCTCCGGCCCTGTTTAGCGAAATATTCATGCCACATAAAACCGGAGATTACGCGTCACAATATTTCTCTTTCCGGATCGTCTACACGGGTATGGAACCGCCGCCCACCCCGAGCCCGCTGAGTACGCAGGACCGCGAAATCGCCGACACGGTCGCCCGCGAGCGCCCGAGGCTGCGCAATTTCATCCGCCGCCGCGTGATCGACCAGGACGAAGCCGAGGACATTCTTCAGGACGTGTTCGAGGAACTGGTCCAGGCGTGGCGGCTGCCGGACCCCATCGAGCAGGTTGGCGCGTGGCTCTTTCGCGTGGCGCGAAATCGCATCGTCGACCGGTTCCGCAAACGCAGGGAAGTGTCGCTCATCGAGCCGCAAGAGGACGAAGGCGAGTACCGCCTCGACCTCGCGCTGCCGTCGCCCGACGCCGGCCCCGAGGCCGCTTACGAGCGCGCAGCGATGCTCGACGCACTGCGCGCCGCGCTCGACGAATTGCCCGTCAGCCAGCGCGAGGTGTTCATCGCGCACGAACTGGACGGGCGCAGTTTCAAGGAGCTGGCCGCAGCGAGCGGGGTAGGCGTGAACACGCTGCTGGCGCGCAAACGTTATGCGGTGCTGCATCTGCGCGAACGTTTGCGCGCGTCATGGGACGACCTCGAGATTTGAACCGAAGGAGACTGGAATGAAGTTTCGCCGCAAAATGTTTGCCAAGGCGCTGCTGTTGATTGCGGTCATCGCCGTGCTGGGCGGGATCGTCATGGGCCTGTGGAACTGGATCGCACCGGCGATCGTGGCCAATGCGCATGCCATCGACTATCCACGCGCGATCGGCCTGCTGGTGCTGTGCCGGATCCTGTTCGGCGGATTCCGCGGGCATGGCGGCTGCCGCCGACGCATGCACTGGCACCAGTGGCAACAGTGGCAGCAGATGACGCCGGAAGAGCGCGAGCAGGTGCGCAATGGAGCCACGCCGCCCGCGCAGTAAGCCAGGGCCAGCCACGGGCTGGCACAATCCCTTCATTGTCGATCCGCCAGGAAGCTCCATGCCAGATGTCCCCGCCCGCCGCCCTTCACGCGTCGCGCCCCTCTTCGCCCTTTTGCCCTTCCTGCGCCCCTATGCGGGGCGCTGGGCGCTTGCCTTCCTCGCGCTCCTGACCTCGGCGGGCGCGACGCTCGCGCTGCCGGTGGCGTTCAAGTACCTGATCGACCGTGGCTTCGCCAGCGGAGATCGCGCGCATATCGACCGCTATTTCATCGCGCTCTTCGTGGTTTCGCTGATCCTCGCCACGGCGACGGCGCTGCGCTTCTACTGGGTCTCGTGGCTCGGCGAGCGGGTGACGGCCGACTTGCGGCGCGCCGTGTACGACCACGTGATACGCATGAGCCCGCAGTTCTTCGAGACCACGCAAACGGGCGAAGTGCTCTCGCGCCTGACCACCGACACGACACTGATCCAGACCGTGGTGGGCACCAGCCTCTCACTGGGCCTGCGCAACCTGCTCCTCACGGTCGGCGGCGTGGCGATGCTCGTCGCGACGAGCCCGGTGCTGTCCGGCTACATCATCGCCACACTGATAGTTGTGGTCGCACCTATCGTCATCTTCGGGCGGCGCGTGCGGCGGCTTTCGCGCGCGAGCCAGGACAAGGTGGCGAGCGCAAGCGCTTTGGCGGGCGAAGTGCTCAACGCCATGCCCACGGTGCAGTCGTATGCCCAGGAATCGTTCGAGGCAAAGCGCTTTGGCGGCGCCGTGGAAGCGGCCTTCGAAACGGCGCTCACACGCATTCGGGCGCGCGCCGGGTTGACGGCCGTGGTGATCGTGTTCGTGTTCGCCGCCATCGTGTTCGTGCTCTGGCTCGGCGCGCAGGCAGTATTGGCCGGCCAGATGAGCGCCGGCCAGCTCTCCCAGTTCATTCTCTACGCGGTGTTCACGGCCGGCGCCGTGGGCGCCGTTGCCGAAGTGTGGGGCGATCTGCAACGGGCCGCTGGCGCCACCGAACGGCTGCTGCAACTGCTCGCCGCGCGCTCGCCCGTGGCGCAGGCGGCGACGACCGTGCCGCTGCCGGCTCACGGCGCGGGCATCCGGTTCGACAACATTGGCTTCTCCTACCCTTCGCGCCCCGGCATTGCCGCGCTCGACGCCTTCTCGCTCGACGTGCGCCCGGGCGAGCATGTCGCGCTGGTCGGTCCATCGGGCGCAGGCAAAACCACGCTCTTTCAATTGCTGCTGCGCTTTTACGACCCGCAATCGGGGAACCTCAGCATCAACGGTGTCCCGACGCAACAGGTGTCGCTCGCGGCGTTGCGCCAGGCGATCGGCGTCGTGCTGCAGGAGTCGGTGATCTTTTCGGGCAGCGTGCTCGACAACATTCGCTACGGCTCGCCCGACGCCACGCTCGAAGCCGTCCAGCGCGCCGCCGCCATGGCGGCGGCGGCCGGCTTTATCGACGAACTGCCGCAAGGCTACGACACGTTCCTCGGCGAGCGCGGCGTGCGCCTTTCAGGCGGCCAGCGGCAGCGTATTGCCATCGCGCGCGCGATCCTCAAAAATCCGCCCATTCTGCTGCTCGACGAGGCCACCAGCGCGCTCGACGCCGCGAGCGAACGGCTCGTGCAAACGGCGCTGGACAACGCTGCCCAAAACCGCACGACGCTCGTCATCGCGCATCGTCTCGCCACCGTGCAGCAAGCCGACCGCATTGTCGTCATGGACCAGGGCCGCATCGTGGCGCAAGGCCGGCATGCGGACCTGCTGCAGAGTTCGCCGCTTTATGCGCAGCTCGCGGCGCTGCAGTTCGGCGCGCAACACGCGAATACCGTCACGTAACAATCAGCCGCGCCGCTGCGGCGCGATTGCGTACATGCGTAGTCGAACGTTCGCAAATCGAAGCCCCGCCCATGCGTGGGTTATCGCACATTCAATTCTTACAGAAAGATTAATCCTGCTTCCTGTCAATCCGCCCTCTGAATTCGCGGCGATCGTCGCCGCCGCCACCTCAAAATAATCCACTCAGCCTGAAGTCGAACGGGGTCCTTCGCCGGCTCGCCTGCGAAGTGTTTTTCTGCGATGAATTACTTAGGAGAACGATGATGAATCCCCAAGGTACACCGCGCAACCTCGTCGAAGCCCATGCGGGAATGAGCCGCCTGAACGAAGAGCTGACTTCGATGTTCCCGCCGCGCTTCAATCACTACGACCCTGCGCACCTGGCCATACTCGCGCGAGGCATGCAATCAGCGGCAGATACCGTATCGAACGATCCCGACCCGGAGGAGAACCTTTACGTACCGGCCGGCTACACGTATTTTGGCCAGTTCATCGATCACGACCTGACGCTCGATACCACGTCGCAGCTGACCTTGATCCAGGCGCGCACGACGGGCCAGCTTCCGACCAACCTGCGCACGCCGCGTTTCGACCTCGACAACGTGTACGGCCCGGGACCCGACGACGCGCCCTACATGTATGCGGACGAAACCCACCCGCACAAGGGGATTTATCAGGGCGCCTCGCTGATCGAGGGTCACGACGATCTGCCGCGCACCGAGAATGCCTACAACGCTCGCGCGATCATCGGCGACAAGCGCAACGACGAGAATTCGATCGTCTGCCAGATCCAGATGCTGTTCCTGCGTTTTCATAACCGCGTGGTCGCGCGGCTCGCGAAAGCCGACAGCACGCTGCGCGGAAGCGATCTGTTCGAAGCGGCGCGCACGCAGGTGCGCTGGGCCTATCAGCGCGTGCTGGTCGAAGACTTCCTGCATCGGATCGTCGATTCGTCCGTCGTCGATGCATTCGTGACCGCGCACGACCAGGACCGCGCGCATGCCTACAAGCTCTATGGTCCGGGTCCGGCGAGACGCAACCTGCCGCGCGAATTCACGGGGGCCGCGTACCGCTATGGCCACTCGGGCGTGCGTAACGGCTACGTGCTGAACGACAATTTCAGCGCACCGATATTCGACGGCACGAATGCGAACAAGGATAGCCTCGTCGGTTTCGACCGGCTGCCCGAAACACACGTGATCGACGACTGGCAACGCTTCTTCCCGCGCGAACATCCGCTGCCCGGCGAGAAAGGCGGGCCCGGCCTCGACGGCGCGAACAAGGCCGCCGCCGGCGTGGCCGACGATGCTTCAAACGACGTCAAGCGTCTGCAATACGCGTACAAGTTCGATCCATCGCTCGTCGATCCGCTTTCGAAACTCCCGCACAGCGTGTCCGATGTGCCGATTCCCGACGCGGCAGACAAGCTGGCATCGGCAAAGGGCTTTCGTTCGCTGGCCATGCTCAACCTGTTGCGCGGCAATGTCTACGGCCTGCCGAGCGGCGAGACGGTGGCGAGCGCGCTTGGCGTAACGCCGCTCGGTCCCGACGAACTCGTGGTTCGCACGCAGGTTTCGAGCGATCCGTCGAAGACTTTCCGCTTCGATCGCATCGCCTCGCTGAGTGCGGATGGCGAGAGCCCGGCGCTTGGCGACACGTTCAAGGACGACACGCCGCTATGGTTTTATATCCTCGCTGAAGCGCAAGTTCCGGTGCTCGAGCTTGCGCCCATCGGCGAGGCGTTCAGTGAGGACGCCATGCTCGGCACGCAGGACGGCAAGCCCGGCGTCGGCGCATTGACGCGTCTTGGCCCGGTGGGAGGCCGTATCGTCGTCGAGGTGTTCTACGGGCTGCTGGACGAGGACCCGGATTCGATCATCCATCGCACCGGCAGCGCGCCCGCGCTCGAGGCCGAGATTTTCGGCAATGCGCCCGCCACGTTCTCGCAGATCATCGCTTTCGCGACCGCCGGCGCATGGCGGCTGATACCGCTGAAGGCCGTCGTCGATCTGGCGACCTGAAGTCCCCGCTACCGAGAGGCGGCCAGGCGCGCGACGCTGCGCGCCTGGCGCGGCAGCACAATATACATGCCCCAGGCCACGAGCAGTATCGCGCGCAGTGCGTTCGCGAGCGGCTGCGCAGAGGAGACCCCTACATTGGTAATGGCGAGGCTGGCCGGCAAGGTCCACGCATAGGTAATCAAGCCGAGCAGCGTGGCGCGCCAGAAGCCGAACTGCCGGGGCGCGGGCATGGCGTGCGCGGCCAGCCCGCGTCGCACCATGTACCCCACGAGCGGCAGGCTGAGCAGCACATATGCGAGCATGGGCACGATGAAAGGCATGCCGGCAATCGCAAGCGAAATGGCCGGCGAGGATTGCGCGAGCTCGTGCGGAACCCGGTTCGCGGCGAACGCCATGAGGGGCGTGGCAATCTTCCCGAGCGAGAGACGCAACACCGAGAAAGCCACCACGAAGAGCAGCGCGCTCGCGAGCCACTGACGCCAGGCGCAGGACCACCAGAGATAAAGACGCCGACCGAACGACACCCCGGGACTCAGCGTAAACAGCGCCCACTTGTCCCGGCGCGCGCCGATGCATGCGAGCACGACGAACAGGATGCCCGCGATGACGAATACGTCCTCGTTCCACACGATCCATTGCGCATGCTGATCGACACTCGCCGAAGCCGGCGTGGAGGAGGCGAAATTCTGCAGATGCCGCGCAATATACTCCGAGGGGCTGAGGGCCTGCGAGGATAGCTGTGGAGTCATCGCGTCTCCGTCTTGCGTGATGCACTGCCGCATGGCGAATTCATTGAAAATACGCACACTGCATCACAACGTGATATACCATCGATTTGTATAACAACCGTCTCACCCATGCCGATCAGGATGGAGCGATAGCGAGGGACGTATCACTTCCACCCGATCCAGCGAAGCCAACTTCCCGGCAGACTTAGGCACGTTTTTTGCGCGCCACCGGGAGCCCTGGCCATGCGTTTTGCATTGGCCATATCGCCCTTGCCTTGGGGGTGCGAAATGAATGCCGATCAAACGGGAGCCACGCTCCTTTCGGACGAAGAAGCCCATCGCCAGTTGCGCCGCGCGGTGATTGCCAGCACCATCGGCACGACGATCGAATGGTACGACTTTTTCCTCTACAGTATCGTCACCGGGCTTATCTTCGCGAAGCTGTACTTTCCTGAATCCGACCCGCTCGTTGGCACCCTGCAGGCCTTTCTCATCTATGCCGTGGGCTTCATCGCCCGGCCAGTCGGCGCGGCCATATTCGGCCACTACGGCGATCGCGTCGGCCGCAAAGCCACGCTGATCGTCACGCTGCTGCTCATGGGGCTCGCCACCTTCGCCGTGGCCTTTGTTCCGACCTATGCGTCGATCGGCATCTGGGGCGCCGTTCTGCTCACGGTGCTGCGCTTCATTCAGGGCGTGGGCGTGGGCGGCGAATGGGGTGGCTCGGTCCTGATGTCGATGGAATGGGCGCGCACCAATTCGCACCGCGGCTTCGTCGCTTCCTGGCCGCAATTCGGCGTGCCGGCGGGACTCTTTATCGCCAATCTCGTGGTGCTCGCCGTCAGCACGTTCTCCGGAGACGCCTTCATGACGTGGGGATGGCGGGTGCCGTTCCTGCTGAGCATCGTGCTCGTCGCGATCGGCCTCTATATCCGGCTGAGCATTCTTGAAACGCCGATCTTCGCGAAGCTCCTCGCCGAGAACAAAATCGAGAAAACGCCGATGCTCGAAGTCATTCGCCGCCAGCCCAAGGACATTCTCCTCTCGGCGTTGGCGCGCATGGCCGAACAGGCGCCGTTCTACATCTACACGGCCTTCGTCTTCACGTATGGCGTGAAGACGCTGCACGTTTCGCGCGACCTCATGCTCACAGCGGTTCTGGCGGCCGCCGTGCTGCAGTTCGTGACCATTCCGTTCTTTGGGCACGTGTCCGACCTGATCGGACGCAAGCGCATGTACATGATCGGCGCAGTGGCCGCGGGCATCTTCGGCTTTATCTACTTCGGCATGCTGGACACGAAAAATACGACTTTGATTTTCGCGGCCGTGGTGCTGTCGCTCGTACCGCACGCCATGCTCTATGGTCCGCAGGCGGCGTTCATCGCCGAATCGTTCACGGGGCGGCTGCGCTACAGCGGCGCCTCGCTCGGTTATCAGCTGGCTTCCGTGATTGCGGGCGGCCCGGCGCCGCTGATCGCAACGGCGCTCTTCGCGTACTACCGCACGGGCTATGCCATTGCGATCTATATCGCCGTGTGCGGTGTGATCAGTCTGCTCGCCGCCTGGCGCATGGGCGATTACACGAACAAGGATATTTCGCGCGAATACGACGACGCGCGCGGAACAGGCGATCACGGGCACGCTTCCCACCCCGCGTGATCGGCTGCTGAAAAACACAGCGCGCCCCTGCCTGACGAATCTGGCAGGGGCGCGCTTCTTTTTGCCGATCAAAAACGATCAGCGATCCTCAACGCTCAGACTCTCGGTGCCTTGTCGAGCGCCACGCCCGTCGTCGGGTCGAGGTACAGCTTGCGGTCTTCGTGGCCGCGGCCGCGGCGGTCGAAGTCGAACAGGCCCATGATGCTGCCTGCCGTCGCATCGAACGAACCGCCGCCGATGCGCTGACCGTCAAGCCAGTTGTCTTCGATGAAACGCACCACGGAAGACTGGTCGATCAGCGTATGGTCGACGTAGTTCTCGCGCGCCCACGGCGAGATCACGACGAACGGAATGCGCGTGCCCGGACCGCAGCGTCCGTTCACGGGCTTGCCGTTCAAGCCGGCCGGCGCCGAACCCGTGCCGCAGATGCCGGCCGCGGTCAACTGGTCGGCAACGCTGTCGTACGAAGCGCTGGTGGGCTGCGCGTAGGCATGGTCGTACCAGCCGTCCGAGTCATCCCATGCCACGATCACGGCCGTATCTTCCCAGTCGTTCTGCTGCTGCAGGAAGTTCACGACCTTCGTGACGAACGCCTGCTCGTCGAGCGGATCCGAATAACCCGCGTGGCCATCCTGGTAGGCCGGGGCCTTCAGGAAGCTCACCGACGGGAAATTTCCCGCCTTCACGGCAGCGAAGAAGTCGTCGGTATCGTACTGGTGATTCGCCGGGTCGGGGTTGCCGTTCTTGCCCACGGTGTGGCCGATCGCGGCGAGCGAGCCCGGACGCAGATGCTGCGGGTTCGAAGTCGTTGCGTAGTACTGGAACCAGTTGTGGTGCGGAATATAGTCGGCCGTCGCCGCGCCGACCACCGGCGAGAGCGTGCTGCGCTTGCAGCCGGTCGTGCCGTTGCTGTTCGTCGTCGCGAGGTTGAAGCCGCCCATGAAGCCGCCCCACGAGACATTACGCGCGTTCAGCAGGTCGCCGATGTTCTTGCCGGTCATCTGCGCCGTGTCGGTCGCGCTCGAACAGAGATCGTAGGCCGGATCGACGTCGTTGATCATCGTAAAGCCGTTCTGCCCGTCGTTCACATAGTACGAACCGGCGGTCGAAGGCTTCTTCGTTGTGAGCACAACCTTCATGCCGTTGGTCTGCCCCGAGACCACTTCGAGCGCGCCGGGCGTCGACGGACCGTAGGTCGACGTATAGGCGTTGTCGCTCATCGCGAAGTGCTGGGCGTAGTTCCACAACGCCGTGACGGTGTTGCCGTCGTAATAGCCCATCACCTGGCCCTTCGTGCCGAACGCGCCAGCGCCGCCGCTCGTGCCGTTACCCGTGTACAACGGGAAGAGGTCGGCGCGGCCGTCGTCGTACGCCTGTTGCTCGGCCGTATAAGCGTGGTTCTGGTCGGCCGTGGCCGCCTGCGTGCGATCCAGACGGAACGGATTGGCCGCGCCCGTGCCATTGGCCGCATTCGTGAAGTTCGGGTTCTTCGTCAGCAGCGTGCCAGAAAGACCGTTCACTTCGGGCGTGCCGGGTTGCGCCCTGAATGCAGGCTCGCCGGACGGGTTGGTCGCATGCGGATACGTTGCGAAGTAATGGTCGAACGAAACGTTCTCGCCATAAATCACGACCACGTGCTTGATCGGGGTGGCAGTGTGATTGTGTTCCGGATGATTCTTGTCGTGATCGTCACCAGCACTCCACGCAACTGTCGATGCGAATGCTGCGGCTGTGAGCGAACCAACTGCGATGTGACGCCATTGCATTTTCGGCTCCTGGTTGGTTTCGTATTGTCGGGATCACCGTGAAGCCGGGTGAAGGCGTTATGCAGCTCGCATCGTGGCGCTCATGCCAGCTGAATGCGGAGGCTACACGGCATGAGGATTAGAGCATCGGGGTATGAATGCTCGGCGTCAGACTCCTTACGAAATATTTTCGATTGGAAAGTTTGGCGCCGAATCGTCATTCAATTGGCACTGACGGCACTGAATCGATGGAGCCGGCCCTGGATTCAGGTATGAAGATTGCGCAGCGCGCGGGTGCGCCGGTTAGCAAACAAGGTGAACTAAATGAACCGGGCCGCGACGCGGCGGCCCGAAAATGAACACGCGCCTAGATGAAACTGACGCCGCCGTTGACGGCAATGGTTTGCCCCGTGACGAAGGCGTTGCCGACCACCATCAACACGACCTGTGCGACCTCATCGGCTTCACCGAGGCGGCCAACCGGCAGCCGCTCGGCGATGTTCGCGGCTTTCAGCGGCGCGGCCATTTCCGTGTCGATGGGTCCTGGCGCCACGGCGTTCACGGTCACGCCCTCTCGCGCCACGCGCGCGGCGTAGCCTCGCGTCAAGCCTTCGAGGCCCGCTTTCGAAGCGTTGTAGTGAACGCCGACGGCACCTGCGCCGCGCGCGGCGACCGACGAGAGATTGACAATGCGGCCCCAGCGACGCGCGCGCATGCCGGGCAGCACCGCCTGTGTGCAGAGAAACGCCGACTTGAGATTGACGGCGAGCGTGTGGTCGAATTCGGCCTCCGTAAGCGACTCGATGTCGCTGAACGTGCCCGTGCCGGCGTTGTTCACGAGCACATCGACCGCGCCGAGGCGGCGCTCGATCTCGCCGATCATGCCGGTGACCTCGCTTGCGACCGACACGTCGGCGCGCACCGCGAGCGCGCGGCCCCCGGCGCTTTCGATCTGCGCGACGACCTGGTCCGCTTCGTCAGCGCGCTGCCGGTAATTCACGCCAACCGCCGCGCCAGCCGAAGCCAACGCCACGGCAATGGCGCGTCCGATGCCGCGCGAGCCGCCGGTCACGAGCGCAACGCGATGATTCAGGTCGGGCAAAAGAGCGGACATGGTGGACACCTTCTGCGATGGGTTTTCATTTCACCGCCGCCCTTGCGCAAGCCGCTCGCCCTGACGCGCTCACGGCGCGGTGCCGATGCCGCCGCCCGGGCCCGCCAGTTCGCCGTCTACGCCTAACTCAGCCGCATGGCCGTGTGCGTTCGCACGGCCGCCACGGCGCGAAAACGGCGGGGTGCGCAGCTTCGCGCGGCGACGCGGGCCGGAAACCGGGTCCAGATAGAACATCACGAGCGTGCCTGCCGCGGCCGCCGCCGCGAGATGGAACAGTGCCTTCATGGATGCCTCTCGATAGTTGCAACGCATGCAAAGCGCGGAGACCGGCGCGAGCGGTACAAGCCACCGCTCCTCCAATCCGCGCACCCATTATGCCGCTGACAACTGCGCGTGAGGCGCCGGCATGGCTTCCGCGCTCAGGAAAAGCCCTCATCCCAGCGCGTATCGCGCACCTGCACCATGCCCGCTTCCACGCGCACCGCGAACACGGCAACGTCCTCATACGCGGGCGGCGCGAGGACCTTCCCCGTCTTGATGCAAAAGCGGGCGCCATGGCGCGGGCAAATCACCTCGTCGCCCTCCACGTCGCCGCCCGTCAGGACACCGCCATCGTGCGGACAGGTGTCCTCGATGGCATAACAGGTCCCGTCGAGATTGAATACCGCGACCGGCGTACCCTCCACATCGACGCTGAGCACGGCACCCGGTTGAAACCCGGCGTATGGCGCCACGTCCACCCAGTCGGCCATGTCAGAGCATCCCCAGTTGCAGCAGCGCCGCTTCGGACATGCGCGCTCTCGTCCACGGCGGGTCCCAGACCAGCTCCACGTTCGTCGCGCTCACGCCTTCAACCTCGTTCACGTATTCTTCGACCGTGCCAGGGAAGGTTTGCGCGACCGGGCAGCCCGGCGCGGTCAGTGTCATGCGGATCGTCACGCGACCCGTTTCCGCGTCCACGTCCAGCTGATACACGAGTCCCAAATCGTAGATGTTCACCGGTATTTCTGGATCGAACACCGAGCGCAGCGCGTCGATCACGCGTTCTCGCAGGTCGTTGCTCGCCGTTTGCGTATTCATCGTCATATGCCTCCAGGCACGCACAGATTCATTCCGTCGAAACGGTCCCGCGCTCGTCGCGCAACGCGGCGTGCAGCGTGTGCCACGCAAGCGTCGCGCATTTGATACGCGCCGGAAATTCGCGCACGCCCGCGAGCACCGCGAGCTTGCCGAGCCCTTCGGCAGCGACTGGGCGGTCCGTTGGCCCCGTCGCCATGGCGTGAAAGCGTTCGAACAGCGCCTCGACTTCCGCTTGCGTGCGGCCCTTGAGCGCTTCGGTCATCAACGAAGCCGAAGCGGTGGCGATCGCGCACCCCGCGCCCTCGAACCCGGCGTCCTTGACCACGCCGTCCTCGATACGCAGATACAACGTGACGCGGTCGCCGCACAACGGGTTGTAGCCTTCGGCGCTATGCGTTGCACCGGGCACGGTGTGACAGTTCCGCGGCCGCCGGTAGTGGTCGAAGATCGTTTCCTGGTACAGCTCGCGCAAGTCGCTCATAGCGGGAACACCTCCTCTACGCGCGCGAGGCCGTCCAGCAGCGCGTCGACTTCGGCGCGCGTGTTGTACAGCGCAAACGAGGCGCGCACCGTGGCCGGCACGCCATAGCGATCCATCACCGGCATCGCGCAATGATGGCCCGTGCGCACCGCCACACCGAACTGGTCGAGTATCGTGCCGACATCGTGGGCGTGCGCGTTCTCCATGACGAACGAGAGGATGCCCAGTTTTTCCTTCGCCGTTCCAATCCTTCTCACGTGCGGCATCGCGCGCAATGCTGTGTCGGCATACGCGAGCAGATCGGCCTCGTGCCGCTGCGCCACTTCCAGGCCGATCGCGCTGACGTAGTCCAGCGCGGCGCCGAGCCCGATCGCGCCGGCAATATTCGGCGTGCCCGCTTCGAACCGCCACGGAATGACGTTGTACTCGGTCTTCTCGAACGTCACGGAGCGGATCATGTCGCCGCCGCCCTGCCATGGCGGCATGGCTTCCAGTAGCGCAGCCTTCGCGTACAGCGCGCCAATGCCGGTGGGGCCGTAGATTTTGTGACCCGAGAACGCATAGAAGTCGCAATCGAGCGCGGCCACGTCCACGGGAAGATGCGCGATCGCCTGCGCGCCATCGACCAGCACCGGCACGCCGCGCGCATGCGCAAGCTCGATCATCTGCGCAAGCGGATTGACGGTGCCCAACGCGTTCGACGCATGCGCGACCGCCGCCATGCGCGTGCGCGGGCCGAGCAGGCGCCCGTAGGCGTCGAGGTCGAGCGTGCCGTCGTCGTCGATCGGCGCCACCTTCAGTAACGCGCCCGTCTGCGCGCAGACGAGTTGCCACGGCACGATATTCGAGTGATGCTCCATTGCGGTGATGAGCACTTCGTCGCCAGGCTGAAGGCGCGGCCGCGCATAGCTTTGCGCCACCAGGTTGACCGCTTCCGTGGTGCCGCGCGTGTACACGATCTCCTTCTCGTGCGCCGCGTGAATGAAACGCGCAATGCGCGCGCGGGCGCCCTCGTAGGCATCGGTCGCGCGCTGCGACAGCAAATGCACGCCGCGATGCACGTTGGCATTGTCGTGCTCGTAATAGGCCTGTTCGGCGGCGATCACGCTCGCGGGCTTCTGCGTGGTCGCCGCGTTGTCGAGGTACACGAGCGGCTTGCCGTGCACGCTTTCCCGCAGAATCGGAAAGTCGCGGCGCCAGCCCATGACCGCTTCGGTGTCGGGAATCCCCACCGGTTCGAGTAGATTCATGACAGTCCCCGCAGGTATTCGCCACCGGGCAGGCGCGCGAGCAGCTGTTGCGTGAGCCGGCTGCGCAGCGCGGCGCTTTCCACGCGATCCACGCTCACGCGTGCGAACGACCACACGAGTAGCGCCCGCGCCATGCGCTCGTCTATGCCGCGCGAGCGCAGATAAAAGAGCGGGCTCTCGTCGAGCTGGCCAACGGTCGCGCCGTGCGTGCACTTTACGTCGTCGGCGTGAATCTCCAGTTGCGGCTTCGTGTCGATCTCGGCGTTGCGCGAGAGCAGCAGATTGTCGTTGCCTTGATGCGCGTTCGTCTGCTGCGCGTCCTGGTGCACGATCACGCGGCCATCGAACACCGCGTGCGAAGCGCCGTCGAGCACGCCGCGATAGTATTCCCGGCTCGTGCCGCGCGGCATCGCATGGTCGATGCGCGTGTGATGATCCACGTGTTGCCGCGCGCTCACGAAATACAGGCCGTTCAGGTCGGCTTGCGCGTCTTCCGCATCGAGGCGCGTGTCGATCTGCGTGCGCGACAATGCACCGCCAAACGCGAACGAGTGCGAGGTGAAGTGGCTCGCGCGCCGCTGCGAAACGCCCACGTGCGCGATATGAAACGCGCTGCGCGCCTCTTGCTGGATGCGGCAATGCTGAACGTCGGCCTCTTCGTCGGCAACGATTTCCGTGGCGGTGTTGACGAAATAGGCTTCGTCGGTAATGCCCGCGAACTGCTCGACGATCGAGCACCGCGCACCCTGCTCCGCCACCACCGCGTTGAACGGATGCATGGCGAGCGCGGCCTCGCTGCTGAAGAACAGCACGTGCAGCGGCCAGTCCAGCGCGCAGCCGGGCGGCAGCACGACCACGTAGCCGTCGCTGCGAAATGCGCCGTTGAGCGCCGCAAAGCCGTCCTCGGGCGCATGCCGCGCCATGATGGATTCGATCCGCTCAGGAATCCTGCGCATTGCCTGTGCGAGCGTGCCGACGAACGCGCCTTCCGGCAAAGGCGGCAAGGACGAGAGCTTCGGCACGTGACGGCCGTTCACGAACACGATACGCCCCCCGGCATCGGCGGGCACGAGGTCGTCGATCAGGCGGGCATAGTCGGTTTGCTCGCCGTCCGAAGGCATGAAATGCCAATGCGGCTTCGCAATCGACATCACATTGGTGTACTTCCACGCTTCGAGTTGCGTGCCGGGAAAGCCCAGCGTCTCGAAGCGGTCGAACGCGTGCCGCCTCGCCTTGCGCAACCACGGCAGCTCGACGCCCGCCAGCGTCCCCGCCATCGTGCGGAAGGCTTCGCGGTAGTGCTCGCGCGTTGATTCGCTCATCGTTGCTCCCTGGCGGCTGCCGTGTGTTGCGTGCCGGCACCTTGCCCCGCTGCAGGTCCGTCGCTATCCTGCTCGCCGAGCCAGCCATAACCCTTGCGCTCCAGTTCGAGCGCAAGCTCATGCGAACCCGAGCGCACGATGCGGCCCTGTGAAAGCACGTGCACCTGGTCCGGCACGATGTAATCGAGCAGGCGCTGATAGTGCGTCACGAGCACGATGGCCCGGTCCGCGCTGCGCATCTGGTTCACACCACGGGCGACGAGTTGCAACGCGTCGATATCGAGCCCGGAGTCGGTCTCGTCGAGAATGGCGAGACGCGGCTCCAGCACCGTCATCTGCAGCACCTCGTTGCGCTTTTTCTCGCCGCCCGAAAACCCTTCGTTCACGCCCCGGTACAGCAGGTCTTCCTTCATCTCCATGGCCGCCATTTTCTCCTTCACCAGCGCGAGAAAGTCCATGGCGTCGAGCTCCGCCTCGCCACGATGCTTGCGCTGCGCGTTGAGCGCGGCCTTGAGCAGATAGATATTGCTCACGCCCGGTATTTCCACCGGATACTGAAACGCGAGAAAGAGCCCGCGGCGCGCGCGCTCGTCGGGCGCAAGCGCGAGCAGGTCGCAGCCGTCGTACTGCACGCTGCCCCCCGTGACCACGTATTGCTCGCGCCCCGCCAGCACATGGGCGAGTGTGCTTTTGCCGGAGCCGTTCGGCCCCATGATCGCGTGAACCTCGCCCGCATTCACGCGCAAATCCACCCCGCGCAGAATCGGCTTGCTTTCCACTTCGACATTCAGATTGCGGATTTCCAGCATGCTTCACTCCCTCTTAACCTACGCTGCCTTCCAGGCTCACGCCCAGCAGCTTCCGCGCTTCCACGGCGAACTCCATCGGCAATTCCTTGAGCACGTCCTTGCAAAAGCCGTTGACGATCATCGACACCGCGTCCTCCTCACTGAGACCGCGCTGCCGGCAATAGAACAACTGGTCTTCGCCGATACGCGACGTAGACGCTTCGTGTTCGACTTTCGCACTCGGGTTCTTCACCTCGATATAGGGAAACGTGAAGGCGCTGCAGCGATCGCCGAGCAGCAGCGAATCGCACTGGGTGTAGTTGCGCGCGTTCTCGGCCGAGCGCGCCATTTTCACGAGCCCGCGATAAGCGTTCTTGCCGCGGCCCGCCGAGATCCCCTTCGAGAGAATCGTGCTGCGCGTATTGCGCCCGATATGCACCATCTTCGTACCGGTATCGGCCTGCTGATAGTGGTTGGTGAGCGCCGCCGAATAGAACTCGCCAATCGAGTTGTCGCCCTGCAAGATCACGCTCGGATATTTCCACGTAATGGCGGACCCGGTTTCGACCTGGGTCCACGAAATCCGGGCATTGGCCTCGCGGCAGTCGCCGCGCTTCGTCACGAAGTTGTAGATGCCGCCGCGCCCTTGCGCGTCGCCCGGATACCAGTTCTGCACCGTCGAATAGCGGATTTGCGCGCCTTCCAGCGCGACGAGTTCCACCACGGCGGCGTGCAACTGGTTTTCGTCGCGCATCGGCGCGGTGCAGCCTTCCAGGTAGCTCACGTAAGCGCCCTTGTCGGCCACGATGAGCGTGCGCTCGAATTGACCCGTGTTGCGCGCGTTGATGCGGAAGTACGTGGACAACTCCATCGGGCAGCGCACGCCCGGCGGGATATAGCAAAACGAGCCGTCGCTGAATACGGCCGAGTTGAGCGTGGCAAAGAAGTTGTCGGTGTAAGGCACGACCGAGCCGAGATACTGGCGCACGAGGTCCGGATGCTCGCGCACCGCTTCCGAAAACGAGCAGAAGACGATGCCAAGCTCGCCCAACTGCCGGCGAAATGTCGTGGCGACGGAGACGCTGTCGAATACCGCGTCCACGGCCACGCCCGCGAGCATCTCGCGCTCCTGCAGCGGCACCCCGAGTTTTTCGTAAGTGCGCAGGAGTTCCGGATCGACTTCGTCGAGGCTCTTCGGGCGGTTCGCCTGCGTATGCGGCGCCGAGTAGTAGGCGATGTCCTGGAAGTCGATGGGCGGGTGTTCGATGCTCGCCCAATGCGGCTCGGTCATCGTGAGCCAATGCCGGTAGGCGGCGAGCCGCCATTCGAGCATGAAGTCCGGCTCCTGCTTGCGCTCCGAGATAAGACGGATCACGTCCTCGGATAAACCGCGCGGCAACGTATCCGACTGTACGTCCGAAACGAACCCGTGCGGATATTCCCGCCGCAGCAATTCCTCGAAAGTTTTCGCTTGTGTATCCATGACGTTATTACGGTCTCCTTTACACTCATGACCTCATTCTAGATCTCATGGCAAAACCCTGGCATGGCCGGGGTTTAACCGAAGCGCATGGAACGCGAAGCAGGCACGCCCAATGCGAAAGACCTTGTTCACAAGAGAGATATGACAACGCTCCAACATCATCGTCTCGCATGTCGTAATGCTCACGGCCGCCGTCTTCGCAAGCCGCATCATTCGCCGCTGGGGCTTCTGGTGGGTCATTCTGGGCGGATGGCTCGCCAACCGCTTCGGCTATCCGGTGGCGTTCCTCGCTCCTGGCAGCCTCGCTATCGTCGCGCTGGCCATGTGGATCGCGCAGGGCGCGACCATACGCCGCTCGTGCGACACGCGCCGCGACGAACTGGAACCACTGGCCGACGTCGATACATCGGCGCTGTTTCACTGATGACGATGGCCGCAAGCGCACAGTTGCGGGCATGCGATTCGCGACATCTTGCAGGGACATGACGACGAAGACCCACGGAGAAGCCATGAAGCCACCCCATGTTCTTGTCTGGGGCGCGATCGCCTGTGCGGTGCTCGCCGCCGCCCCGCTGTCAGCCAGCGCGCAGGCTCAAACGCCTGTTCATCCCCCTGCGCCGCCGATGGTGAAGCCGCCGGCAGCCGTGCCAGGTACGGCAAGCCAATCCAACCCCGACAACATGCCTGTGAAGAAGCCCAAGGGGCCCGCCACCCACGACAAGATGATGCGCAGCGACCCCGCCAGTGACGCGCAGGCCAAATAGCGCAAAAAGAGCTCACCGTTGGCCGCGCCAGGCGCTACCCTTTAACGAAGGAACTCACGGAGGAACAGGATGAGAATCGAATTCACGAGTCGCCGTCACGCCGTCGCTGCCGCACGCGTAGCGTTCGAAGCCAACGTGGACAACCGCCCGGTATGGTGCAGCGTATCGCTCGACGCGCTGAACGACCGCTTCGGCAACACCGGCACATCGGCGCATGCGCTATTGAGCGCGTTCGAGGCGAACCGCCCGAGTATCGAACTGGCCGCGCGGCACGCGCTGGAGAAAAACGGGGGCCAGTCCGTGGAACTCGAAACGCGCGATCTGGAGTAATCGCGCCGACACAAGCGCAATCGAATTCGCAACAGGGTTCGAATCGTCAGCCGAGTCGGTCTGCTCCCGGCAGGCCTCGATACTTCCCCAAAGAACGGAACAGCGCTCGCCAGAGTGCCAGTTCCGCCAGTCGAAGTGTCCACAATGACTGGCATCCGTACACACCCGCCCGGTTCAATTGCGCATCGCGATCGGCTAATCTTTTCTTGCGTCCGCGACCAGCGCCACCCTTTCGTGTGCGTCGCGTTGTTCCCCCCGGCGCTTGCCGCGGAACGCACCCTGCCAGCCACACTACGCTTGAACCCCGTTCGCCTCGACGCGACGGCCCGGACGTGACAAGGAGGCAGACATGGACGCATTACAGTGGGGAACCGCCATTGGCGTCATGGTATTGGTGATTGCGGCCACGGCCGTGATCGCACACTATCGACGCGAACGACGCCGCGCAAGCCTGTTGCGCAACCTCCACCACCACAACGGCATCCGCTCTTCGCACCTGCGCTAGCCAGCCGCGCGCCATGCGCGATGCGCGCACGTCGCGAGCATCGCGCGCAAGCGTCCGATATCGGCGGGCTTCGCGAGATGCGCATGGAATCCGGCCGCCAGCGCCGCCGCGCGGTCGCTGTTCGAAACATGCCCGCTCAGCGCGACCAGCATCACGTTGGCGTGATCCGGTACGGCGCGCAGGCGCTCCGCCAGTTCGTAGCCGTTCACGGCCGGCAAAAACGTTGAATGCCGCACGGTGTTCGAAATGACAGCATTTCGGACAGGAGCGCGCCGCACGCCGTAGCGTGAATTACGTGAAATACCGCGGACGAAAAAAGCGGGAACGGTGACAGACGAGTGACAAAAAAACGCCCGGAACCCCGGGCGTTGTCTTTGGAGCGGACGCTGCTTCAGACCTTGCGCGCCCGGAGATATTTGAAGAACTCTGCGCCCTCCTGCAGGCGCCGCTTCATCATTTCCCAGCTCACCAGCATCTCGCGGACGATTTCCCAGATCTTCGACGGCCGGAAATAAAAGCGCTTGTAGAACTCCTCGACGCCGAGGTAGATCTCTTCGCGCGACAGGTGCGGATAGCCGATCGTCGAGGCCTGGGTGCCGGCCGAATTGATGAGCGTGATGACCTTGGTATCGTTCAGCCAGCCATTTTCGACCGCCTGCTTATGAAGCACGGTGCCGGGATAAGGCGCGGCGAGCGAGACCTGAATGGTATGGGGATTGATCTCTTTCGCGTACTGAATGGTCTTCTGGATCGTTTCGTGCGTCTCGCCCGGCAGGCCGAGGATGAAGGTCCCGTGAATCTTGATGCCGAGCTTGCGGCAATCCTCGCTGAACTGGCGCGCGAAGTCCGTGCGCACGCCCTTTTTGACGTTCACGAGAATCTGGTCGTCGCCGGATTCGAAGCCCACGAGCAACAGGCGCAAACCGTTGTCCTTCATCACCTTGAGTGTCGAGTACGGCACGTTCGCCTTGGCATTGCACGACCACGTCACGCCTAGCTTGCCAAGCCCGCGCGCGATCTCTTCGGCGCGCGGCCTGAGATCCGTGAACGTGTCGTCGTCGAACATGATCTCCTTGATTTCGGGCATGTTGTCGCGAATCCATTTCACCTCTTCCAGCACGTGCTCGACCGAGCGCGTGCGATAACGATGGCCCCCCACCGTATGCGGCCACAGGCAGAACGTGCAGCGGGACTTGCAGCCGCGCCCCGTGTAGAGCGAGAGATAAGGATGCTTGAGATAGCCGCTGAAATAATGCTCGGACGTGAGGTCGCGCTTGTAGATCGGCGAGACGAAGGGAAGCTGATCCATGTCTTCGAGTATCGGCCGGGCGTCGTTGTGCATGATGCCGCCGTCGGGCAGACGATAGCTCAGGCCGAGGATCGATTCGAACGGGCGACCCTGGGAGATCTCGAGACAGGTGAAATCGAATTCCTCCCGGCACACGAAATCGAGCGCGTCGCTCGCGCTCAGCGAACCTTGAGGATCGACCGCCACCTTGGCGCCGATCATGCCGATGAGGATCGTGCTCTTGTGCCGCTTCAGGTGCTCGCAGAACTGAATGTCGCTCTGGAACGAAGGCGAACTCGTGTGAATGATAACCAGCTCGTATTCCTGAGCAATATTCAGGGTCGCTTCGAGCGTCAGGTCGTCTGCGGGGGCATCCACCACGCGGCTGCCTTCGACCAGCGCGGCGGGCTGAACGAGCCACGTGGGATACCAGAACGAGCGGATTTCGCGCTTCGTTTGAAAGCGCGAGCCCGCGCCGCCATCGAAGCCTTCATAGGAAGGTGCCTGCAGAAACAGCGTTTTCATGAATGCCCTCGGAGAAAAATCGTGAATTTGTCTCGAAGCCTACAAAAACATGACACTTTGGCTGGATGGCGGCTTTGCCCGGGTCAAGAATACTACGACTTGCTGCCGCGGCACGTCGAATAAACGTCTGTACCGCTTATCGAAACCCCCACTTAACAAGGCCGCCGCCGGATGAACACCGCAGCACACCGCATTCGTCGGCATGAGCGATGCTTTCTGTACTATATTTTTCTGGCATCCGCAGCAGCATTCACAGCGCTCCAGATCAGGAGGCGATGTATGTCGCGATATCACGACATGCCGGAAGGCGTGCCGGTTGGCAATGGCCACCGTATCAGCCCAGCGGACTTTCTGCTGATGGCAGGCTTTCTCGCCTACCGCGCCCCGCTCGCGTCGCTCGACGCCCGCGCGGCGGCCCGGCGTATCCTCGATGCGGTGCTCAGTGCGGCGGCCGCGCATGGGTTCGCGGATTCGGCAGCGCTCGAATCCTTGATGGCGAGCGCCGAAAAGTCGGCAGACGTGCGCAGTCTCGCGGAGCAAGCCAGCGCTGCCGTTGGTGACACGTTCACTTACATGCAGGTGATTCGCGGCGCGGGCGTCGCGCTGGAAGCGGACGCTTATACGCTGGTCACTTGAGACCGGGCGTTCCCGCGGCAGCGCGTATGCGCAGGACCGTCTGCCGCGACGTGCCGAAGCGCCGCGCCACTTCGCTCACCGAGAGCCCGCTGCCCAGCGAACTCATCACGCGCGCGCGGTCGTGCGCCGAAAGCGAGGCGGGCCTGCCCGTAGGGCGCCCGCTGCGCTGCGCGGCCTTCAGGCCGTTGCGGCTGCGTTCGCCGCGCGTCGCCGCCTCCATGCGCACCACCGCGCGCAGCATCTTCACCGCTTGCGGCTCGGGGCGCCCCGCGAGATCGACGCCGCCCAGTTCGACACAGCGCACGCCAATCTTCCCCTTGCGGCAATTGAGCAGCGTGGCGAGCACGTCGCGCGCGTTGCAGCCCAGGGCGGAAAGCTGCAAAACCACGAGTTCGTCCTCGGGATCGATGCGTCCGAGCAGCCTCGTCAACGCGGGGCGCTCGGCGGCGGCCACATAGGGCGCCACCGTCTCCACCGCCACACGGTTGAGCGCCACCGTGTAGCCCGCCTTGTCGAGCTGGATCAGCTCCCGCTCGGGAACCTCGCTGTTGCCTGCACCGTTGATGTAGAAAAAGGTCCGTTGCACACGTGGCTCCCGTACTCGCCCAGCGGCTCGCGAACTAGCGTCGCAAGCGCGCGAAAGTCGCCAGCAGGTCTTCGAGCAGCACCGGCTTCTTGAGGTGCGCGTCGAAGCCCGCCTGTTCGGACTGCTCCACATCGGCCTCCTGGCCAAAGCCGCTCAGCGCGATGCAGATCACCGATTCGAGCGCGGGCTGCGCACGCAGCTTGCCAATGAACTCGCACCCGTCCATGCCCGGCATGCCGAGATCGGAGAGCACGAGATCCGGCGCGTTGCCGTTGAGCAGCGTAAGCGCTTCCTCGCCGCTCGTGGCCGTCTGCACGTCCGCGCCCTCGCCTTCCAGCAGCAGCTTGAACGTTTCGACCGTGGTGGCGTCGTCGTCGACCATCAGGATATGGAGCCCTTGCAGCGACGCCATGGCCGCGCCGTCGCGGCTGTCCGCATGCGCGAACGAACGATGCATCGGCAGTGCAACCGTGAACGTCGCGCCGCGCCCCAGGCCTTGCGACTCCGCGCGCACGCTGCCGCCGTGGATCGTCACGAGTTCCCGCACGAGCGCGAGGCCAATGCCGAGACCCGAGCGCCGCGCGGCGGACTGGCGGCTCTGCTTGTACATGTCGAAGATTTGCGGCAGGAGCGCCGGCTCGATGCCGGTGCCGGTGTCCGCCACGCGCAGCACGGCTTCGTCGCCGCTGACCTCCAGCGAGACATTCACCGAACCGCGGTTGGTGAACTTCATCGCATTGCTGATGAGGTTCCAGACAATCTGCTCGATGCGCGTGAAATCGGCGTTCAGGATCACCGGTGTCTCAGTGATCGAAACGTTCAGCGCAATGCCGCGCTGCTGCGCGTCGAACTGCACGGCGTTGCAAACGCGCTGCACGATCTCGCGCATGTCCACCGCCGATCGCATGACCGAGAGCTTGCCGGTGCGCACGCGCGAAATATCCAGCAGGTCGTCGATGATCTGCGCCTGGCCGACCACGGTGCGCCGGATCGTGTCCGCGGCGCGCGTGAGGTTCAGGCTCTGGCGCGTTTCCGGCGCCCGCGCAATGAGTTCGGCGCTCGCCGAGATCAGGTTGAGCGGATGCTTGAGTTCGTGCGACACCACGGCGAGAAACTCGTCCTGGCGCCGCTGCCCGTCGCGCTCGCCGGCGTCGCGCACCTGTTCGAGCGTGGTGTCGCGCACGTCCGCGTCCGCGGGCACGAGTTCGCCCAGGTCGCGCGCGATCTTGGCAAAGCCGCTCACACCGGCTTCATCGAGGCGCGAAAGCACGCCGCTCGCGAAAAAGCGCGTGCCGTCCTTGCGCAGGTGCCAGCGTTCCTCGTCGGTGCGGCCATGCTGGCGCGCCAGCGCGAACTCGCGGTCGGCGACCTTGTTCACGCGGTCTTCTTCGGTCGAAAGCAAATGGGCGGACTGGCCGATCATTTCGGCCTCCGTATAACCGAAAATGCGTTCCGCGCCCGCGTTCCAGCTCGTGACGAAACCTTCGTCGTCGAACGTGATGATCGCGTAGTCCCTGGTGCCCTCGGCGACGATGCGCATGCGCCGCTCGCCTTCGCGCAACAGGTCTTCGGCCTGACGGCGCCCGGTGATGTCGATGAACGAGAGCACCGCGCCGTCGATGCGGTCTTCGGTCGTGCGGTACGGCACGAAGCGCGCGAGATACCAGCACCCGTCGTTGCTCTTCAGCTCGCGCTCGATCAGGCGCAGCGAGTCGAAGGCTTCGGCGGCGTCGTCGGCGAGCTTGTCGTATTCGAGCCGGTGCGTGATGTCGAGCAGCGAGCGGCCGATATCCGAGGGAATGATGCTGAAGACGTCGGTCGCGCGCGGCGTGTAGCGCTTGATGCAGATGTTGCGGTCCACGAAGATCGTGCCGATGTCGTTCGCCGCGATCAGGTTCTGCAAGTCGTCGTTGATCTTGCTGGTCTCTTCGACCTTCGACTTCAGCTCCGCGTTGACCGTGGTGAGCTCCTCGTTGATCGACTGCAGCTCTTCCTTGCTGGTTTCGAGTTCCTCGGTCGCCGAGCGCAGTTCCTCGTTGATCGCCTGCAGTTCCTCGTTGGACGCCTTCAGTTCTTCCGTCGAGGTTTCCGACTGCTCGATGGTCGACTGCAACTGCTCCTTCGTGCGCTGCAGTTCGCGTTCGAGCTGCGTGATGATCGGGTCCTTCTGCACGTCCACGCAAGCCGTTTCCGCCCCGCTCATACTGTCTTCGACTTCGTCGAAGAGCACCAGCACGAAGTCGGCGTTGGCCTCGAGGTCGTGCACGGGCCGCGCCGTCATGTTGACGAAATACGAGCGCCCGTCGCGCTCCAGACGCACGCGCCGCGCCTCGACGCTGCGGTTCGCGTGCAGCGCCTGGTAGATCGCGGTGCGCAGTTCGAGCCGCAATTCCGGGCGCACGGCGGCGACGATGTTGTGCGAAGGCTCGCCGCCCGAATACTGCAGGAAGCGGCCCGCGCGGTCGGACAGATGCACGATTTCCGAATCGCGGCTCACCAGTACGCTAGGCGGCGCGTACTGCTCGACGAGGCGCTGGTGCAGGTCGCCGAACGAAAAGCGGCGGCGCCCCGGCGGCTGCACGGTCGCGACCACGGGCCGCGCGTTCATCGTGCCGGAAATCGCCACGGGCGCGGGCGTGTCGCCGCGCACCGCCATGTTCGCGCGGTAAATGCGGCTGCGCTTGTCCACCACGGTGAACATCGAACTCACGCTGTCCGCCGACTCGGAGCTGCCGAGGAACAGCACGCCGCCCGGGCGCAGCGCGAAGTGGAACATCTTGAGGATTTCGATCTGCGCTTCGCGATCCAGATAGATCAGCAGGTTGCGGCAGCAGATCAGGTCGAGGCGCGAGAACGGCGGATCGCTCAGGACGTTGTGATGCGCGAACAGCATGTGCTCGCGCAGCTCCTTCTTTACGCGATAATGCGCGGCGTCCCTGGAGAAGAACTGGCGCACGCGTGAAGGCGTGACGTCGGCGAGGATCGAGTCGGGAAAGAGGCCCGTGCGCGCGAACGAAATCGCGCGTTCGTCGATGTCGGTTGCGAAGACCTGGAACGAGATGCCTTCCGTCGACTTGAGCGAACGCTCCTGGAGCAGCATCGCCAGCGAATAGGCCTCCTCGCCCGTGGCGCAGCCCACCGACCACACGCGGATACGGTCCTGATCGCCCCGCCCTTCGAATAGCTGCGGCAGGACTTCGCGCTCGAGCACCTCGAACGCTTCCTTGTCGCGGAAGAAGTTGGTGACGCTGATGAGCATGTCCTGCAGCAGCGCCTGGGTTTCCTCGGGATGCAGATGCAGATGGTCGCGATACGCCTGGAGGTCGGTGATGCCGTTGACCTGCAAGCGCCGTTCGATGCGGCGCAGGACCGTGGCGCGCTTGTAGTGGCGGAAATCGTGCGCCGTGCGCGTGCGCAGGATGATCATGATCTCGCGCAGCGCCCGCTCGGCCGCCTCGTTGACATGCTCTTCGCGCTGCTCCTCGCTTTCCGCGACGGGCAGTTGAATTTCCTTCGTCGTCGACCAGAGGTCCAGCAGCCGCTGCGGCATCTCCGCCGCGGTGGTGACGAAATCGACCATGCCGGTGGCGATGGCGCTGCGCGGCATGCTGTCGTATTCCGCCTCCGAGGGATCCTGGGCAAATGTGATGCCGCCCATTTCCTTGACGCGCGAGAGGCCGGCGGAGCCGTCCGAGCCCGCGCCCGAGAGCACGATGCCGATGGCGCGCTCGCGATGCGTTTCGGCGAGCGTGCGGAAGAACACGTCGATCGCCGCGCGGCGGCCCTCCTGGGGCTGACTGGGGGAAACGCGCAGATAGCCGTCCACCATCGCCAGATCGAGCGACGGTGTGATGACGTACACATGGTCATGCTCGATGGGCGTCGGGCTCGTCACCTCCACCACGGGCATGCCGGTCGCCTTGCGCAGCAGCGCGGCCAGACTGCTTTCGTGGTCGGGCGCGAGATGCACGACCACCACGAACGCCATTGAGGTACGGGAAGGCAGGGATTCGAAGAAGGCCAGCAGCGCGCTAAGGCCGCCTGCCGATGCGCCGATGCCGACGATCGGATAATTGGTCTGGCTGCGGGGCATAAGGCCACGTCGTTTCGGCATGGTTGCCAGGTCCTGAAGTGGGAATCAATCGCGTTCGCACTCTCGAACCCCGTCGGCAGCGCGCCGCGCCGACATTATCCCTCCAGTAGCATCGACTGCAACACCCCCGCCGCATCGCCCGCACGCCGCGCAGTTTCCTCCTCGCGCTGCTGCGCGTCGAACTCGCCGCACAGCCTGTAGTGCTCGCCCTGGGCACGGCTCATCGACTCGCGCTCGCGCAGCGCGCGCATTGCATCGCGCAGCGAACGCTCCACGTCGGTGGTGCGGCCTCGGGTGAGCGAGGCCGCCGTGTAGGCGTGGCCCGTGTGGCAGCGGTAGCGCAGCAGACGCGAGTAATCGAGGCGCCACAGCGTGCCGTTGCATTCGGGACAGGTAAACGTCGAAGGCGTGCCGATGCGGCCCAGGTCGCCGGCAAGCCCGTTGCCCTCGCGCCACGCGCGCAGCTCCGTGCTGACGAGACCGGCAGCGCGGAGCTGCGCGGCGCTTTCGGCGGCCGTTACGGGCCGCACGCGGCCCGTCAGTTCCACGAGCCGGTGGGCCACGCCAGCGAGCGGCAGGATGTATTCGGCGAAAGGCGCGGCGTTGAGCGGCATTTCGCTTGCGAATGCGTCGGACGGGTCCTGGACGATCCCTGTGCCGCCGCAGGCCTGGATGGCCTCGAGGCCGGCCGCGCCGTCGTCGAGCAAGCCCGTGAGGATCACGCCGATGCCGCGCGGCCCAAGTTCCGCGGCCACGCTGCGAAAGAGCGGGTCGATGGCCGGGCGGGCAAAGTTTTCCTTCGCGCCATGTACGAGACGCAGGCGCGAGCCCTCCACGATCATGTGCTGGTCGGGGGGCGCCACGTAAATCCGGCCGGGCGACCAGGTTTCGCCGTCCTCGGCATGCACCGCGCGCAGCGGGCCTGCGCTGCTGAGCAGCGACGGCAGATGGCTGTAATGGCTGCCCACGTGGAGCACGATCGCGATCGCCGCCCGCAGGTCAGCTGGAAGCTCAGACACAAGACTTCGAAGCGCATCGACGCCACCTGACGATGTGCCTATGGCGATGAAGTCTCGGTAGATCAATTTGTGTCCAGGTGGCCAGGGTGAATCGGGGTGAACCAGTCGATTGCCGCAATTGCCGTGCCCGCACGGGTAGCAACGAGCGCCCCGGGCGCCGCGGCATCTGCCTTGCTGTTTCCATGCGCGAGGGCCACGAACTGGTGGGCTACGGCATGGCCACGGGCATCTGGGAAGCGCTGCAGACGGAAGCGACCGTGCGCGGCGCGGCGCCTCGTGCATATCGAGTGGTTTCACGATCACGCGCGCATCGAGGCCATGCTGTTCGAAGGCGCGCCGGGCATATCGCGCCCGACCTCGCGCGCCACGGCCACGGCCTGACGTTCCGCCACGCCGACGCCGAACGCTACGCGGTGCGCTGACGCGCCGTCATTCAACTGTCAGGTGGCCGCGCGGGCACCTGCTGCCAGCCGCCGGGGCAGGTCCGCACGTACGGGTAGTAGGTCTGCGACGCGACGCAGTAGTACCAGACGCCGTACGGCGCCTCGCCACCCTGCCCGCCCTGGCCGCCGCCTTGCCCGTATTGCTCGTTTTGATCGTACATATTGGCGCCGCCGTACTGGGGCTCGGCCTGGGCCTGGCCCTGGCCTTGTTCGATCCACTGTGTGGGCTGCGAGAAGTCGCCGGAAACGTAGGGGTAGTAGACGCTCGCGATGTACGGCGGGTAGTAGTACGGATAGAACGGATAGCCGTAGACGAAGCCCGGGCCGAAGTAGAAGCCGACGCTCGCCGAACCGCAGCAGCCATACCAGCCGTGATAGTAGCCGCCGTGATACCAGCCGTAGCCGTGGTAGTAGCCGCCATGGTAATAACCGCCGTGATACCAGCCGCCGCCGCGATAGCTGCCGTTATAGCCGCCGTGGTAGCCGCCGCTCCAGCCGCTGCTGTGATTCACGCCGCCATAGCCGCCCCAGCCGCCACCGCTGCCTCCACCACCGCCCCAGCCACCGCCGCCGCCGCCGTGCACCCAGCCGCCGCCTCGACCCGCGCTTGCCCCGGCGCTGATGCATAGCGCCACGAGCACGAGCAGGAGTCTGCACAATTCACGCGCTTTCATGATGCTTACCCCGGTAGCCGCTGACCGATACGCTGACCGATAGCCGTCTGGCTTCATAGATTAGTTTAGGCGTCGGAAGCCCATTTTTCCTGTGCGGGCGATCACGGCGCGTTACTGCTCGCGCCAGTCGTCCTGCCTCGCGATGATGGCCGCGCCGATGAGTCCGCCGTCCCGCCGGAACGCGCCCGGAACGACCACGCGTTCGCGAAACTCGCGCAGCGTGCGCTTGCGCACTGCGGCATCCAGCGCGTCGATCAATGGGGGCACATTCGAAAGACCGCCGCAAACCGGGACGACCGAAGCGCCCGTGATATTGACCACGGCAGCGAGGGGTTCCGATACCAGTGCGAGCCAGGCGGAAACGGTACGCCGCGCGCGATCGCTGCCTTGCTGCCAGTCGTCGAGAAGGGTGTGGCTGTCTTTCTGTTCGTCGTTCAGCAGTGCGTGGAGCCGTTCCAGACCGCGTGCCGCGCCGATGGTGTCGACGCAGCCCAGGCGCCCGCAGCCGCAACGCAATGCGCGCACGGGCTGAGCGTGGCCCGTGCCGTCGAAGTCGACGTGCGTGCTGACGGGCAGCCCGTGGCCCCACTCGCCCGCGATGCCACTCGCGCCACCCACCACACGGCCGCCCACGACGAGCCCGCCGCCGACACCGGAGCCGAGGACTACGCCAAACACGACGTCGTGGCCCACACCCGCGCCCTCGACGGCCTCGGCCAGGGCGAGGCAGTCTGCGTCGTTGGCAATGCGTACGCGCCGCTTGAGCCGGAATGACAACTCCGCGCCGAGCACGCGGCCCGAGACGCATGGGACGTTGGACGCGCAAATCACGCCGCTTGCGGGATCGACCGCCCCCGCCATCGAGATAACGAGGAGCGAGCGGGTCTCGCCAATATGGCGAGCCGCGAGGGCTTCGAGGGCCGCGCCGAACGCCTCCCAACTGTCGACGGGCGTCGGCACGCTTTCGACGAGACGTACGCTGCGCGGACTGTCCGATACACCGAGCCTGGTGTATGAGCCGCCGATGTCCGCGACAAAGACGCGTGGGTGTTGCCCCTGTTCAACGCTGGTGTCTGGCACCCTGGCTCCTCGTTAAGTGCATCGGCGACGCCAGCCTGCGGTCTCAGCGGGCGCGCACGAAATGATGCTCTATCTTCGCGCGCAATACGCCGTCGACGGCCGCGAGCTGTTCGCGCAGCCGGGCCGCCCGCCTTTCGGTCATGTCGCCAAAGACGATTTTTTGCTCGAGCACGTCGCCGAAGCGGGTCACGGCCCATCGGTCGACGACCACCTGTTCGCCGTCGAGCACGCCCGCGGCAGTCGAAACGACGCCGAGATCGAGACCGGACACCAGATGAACGGTGTGAGTCAGCGTGAAACCAGGAAGACAGTGCGACAGGTCTTCACAGACGGTCGACGAGGAGGAGGTATCTTGAGGCATGGTGGCTCCGGATGAAAGTTGATCGAACCGGTGCCAGCCAGGCTGTTCCCGTTTCGTTGCCGTTAATCGGCCGCATCGCCTCGAGGGCTTCCACCTTGCCCGGGAGGGCAGGTTGGCGTCGGTCAGTCCGACTCTGGATGCTTTACTTCTCGTGTTCGATATTCCGAACGAGCTTTCATTATACCGAAAACGGGGCGCCGGGCAAGCAGTGCGGCCACGCGCGACTTCACACCCGGCCTTCCCGGTATTCCGGCCTGCACGCTACTTCCTGGGGACTGCGCCGCGCGATTCGGCCGCCCTGAGGAAATCGAAATCGGCGCCCTTGTCTGCCTGGGTCACGGTGTCCAGAAAGAGCTTGTGATAACCGCGACTTGCCGTGGGTGCAGTCACCGGATTCGCCTGCGCCCGGCGCGGCAGTTCCTCGTCGTCCACAAGCAAGCTGATCTCGCGGTTGGCCACGCTCAAGCGAATGCGGTCGCCGTTGCGGACATGTGCGAGCGGGCCTCCTATGGCGGCTTCCGGCGTGACGTGCAGCACGATCGTCCCGAATGCGGTGCCGCTCATGCGTCCGTCCGAAATCCGCACCATGTCTTTCACGCCGGCCCGCGCCAGCTTCTTCGGGATCGGGATATAGCCGGCCTCGGGCATGCCCGGCGCGCCTTTGGGCCCGATGCGCTTGAGGACGATCACGTCGTCGGCATGCACGTCGAGGTCGTCGGAGTCGATGCGGTTCGCCATATCGGTCGCGTCTTCGAACACCACCGCGCGGCCCTCGTGCTCCATGAGCGCCGCCGAGGCGGCCGATTGCTTGATGACCGCGCCGCCCGGCGCAAGATTGCCGCGCAGCACGGCCAGGCCGCCTTGCGGGTAAATGGGCGCGCTGAGCGGCTTCACCACATCCTGCGCGAAGCGCGGCCCGGCGCGCTCCATCTCCTCGCCCAGGGTACGGCCGGTCACGGTCATGGCGTCGAGATGCAGCAAGGGCTTCAGTTCATGAAGCAGCGTGGCCATGCCGCCAGCCCGATGAAAATCTTCCATGTAGTGCTCGCCGGACGGCTTCAGGTTGAGGAGCACCGGTGTTTCGCGGCCCATGCGGTCCACCGCGTCCAGATCGATGTCGAAGCCCATGCGCCCGGCAATAGCGGCAAGATGCACGATGCCGTTGGTCGACCCGCCAATGGCCAGCAACACCCGTAAGCCGTTTTCGAACGACCCGGCGCTGAGCACCTGGTCGATGGTGAGCCGCCGTCGCGCCATCTCCACGACTTGCGCGCCGGTCTGCTCGGCCACGCGCATGCGGTCCGACGTGACCGCCGGCGGCGAGGCCCCGCCCGGCATCGTCATGCCCATGGCTTCCGCCACGCAGGCCATCGTGCTGGCCGTGCCCATGACGGCGCAGGTGCCGACGCTCGGCACGAGGCGGTCGTTCACCTCGGCGATCTCTTCCGCCGTGACTTCGCCGGCGCGAAACTTGCCCCAATAGCGGCGGCAATCCGTACATGCGCCGACGCGTTCGCCGCGATGCGCGCCCGTCACCATCGACCCGGTAATGAGCTGAATGGCCGGAATGCCCGCCGATGCCGCGCCCATCAACTGCGCGGGCACCGTCTTGTCACAGCCGCCGATGAGCACGACCGCATCCATGGGCTGCGCGCGAATCATCTCCTCCGTGTCCATCGACATGAGGTTGCGCATGAACATGCTGGTTGGCTGCGAAAAGCTCTCGTGGATGGAAATGGTCGGGAATTCCATCGGCAGTCCGCCCGCCAGCAGAATGCCGCGCTTGAGCGCCTCGAGGAGCTGCGGCACGTTGCCGTGGCACGGGTTGTACGCACTACCCGTGTTCGTGATGCCGATCACGGGACGCTCGAGCGCGTCGTCGGTATATCCGGCGCCCTTGATGAAGGCCTTGCGAAGGAACAGCGAGAACTCCGTGTCGCCGTAGTTCGTCAGTCCGCCACGCATGCCCTGCGGATCATGGGAATCTTTTTCGTTCGGGGAGCGCTTTTCGGACATAACCATGATCCTCGGGTCGGTTCATTCAGCCTGGTCGAAGTGCCGTCGCCGGTAAGGGTACTGCGAATTGCGCCATCAGCGAGGTGGAGCGCGGCCCGACGTCCGTGCCCGCAATATTACAAAATACCTTCAATAGCGGATTGAACTCAATGCGCGCAAACTCGGTCAGTCAAGGTACCGGATTTGCTCGCTGTATTCCTTTCGGCCCACTGAAGCGAAATCATGTCGACGAAACCGACCCAGCCCGATTCCTCCAACGCGGCTTCCCGCGCGGCCCCCAGCGCGAAAGTGCCTGCGCATCCGCACGGCGCACCGGCCGCACCCGCCTCGCCCGCCGGCAAGCACCCCGCGCCGCCCTGCACGCTCGTGATCTTCGGCGCGGGCGGCGATCTGACCAAACGCCTTTTGATGCCGGCGCTCTACAACCTCGCCGTCGACCGTCTGCTCGACGACGGCATGAAGATCATCGGCGTGAATCACGGCGAGCGCGAGACGAAGGCGTGGTCCGACGATCTGCACGCCTCGCTGGAAAAATTCGCCGCCGACAAGGCGAGCACCTTCCACGCCGGTAAGCTCGACGACAAGGCGTGGGACTGGGTTGCGCAGCGCCTCACCTACATGGCGGGCGAATTCGAGGACGACAGCGCGTTTGAGCGCCTCGCGCAGCAGCTGAACGGCAAGTCGCGCGGCAACGTCGTCTTCTACCTCGCCGTGGGCGCGCGCTTTTTCAAGCCGATTATCGAGCGTCTCGGCAAGGCCGGGCTGCTCGACGAGGGCAACGACGGCAACGGCATGTTCCGCCGCGTCGTGATCGAAAAGCCCTTCGGCGCCGATCTCGCTTCGGCGCGCGACTTGAACGAGCATGTGCTGCGCTTTGCGAACGAATCGCAGGTCTATCGCATCGACCACTTCCTCGGCAAGGACACGGTGCAGAGCATTCTCGCGCTGCGCTTCGCCAACGCCATGTTCGAGCCCGTCTGGCGGCGCGAGTACATCGACAGCGTGCAGATCACGGCCTCGGAAGTGATCGGCGTGGAAGGCCGCGGCAAGTTCTACGAGCAGACTGGCGCGTTTCGCGACATGGTGCCCAATCACCTGTTTCAACTGCTCGGCATGGTCGCCATGGAGCCGCCCAACTCGTTCGACGCCGAAGCCGTGCGCAACAAGAAAGCCGATATCTTCGATGCGCTCAAGCCGCTCACGCCCGACGACGTGGTGTTCGGTCAATACGCCAAAGGCCCGGCGGGCGTGGGCTACCGCGAAGAGCCGGACGTGGCGCAGGACAGCCGCACCGAAACCTATGCCGCCGCGCGCGTGCAGATCGACAACTGGCGCTGGGCCGGCGTGCCGTTCTATCTGCGTACCGGCAAGCGCCTCGCCGCGCGTCGCACGGAGATTTCGGTGCAGTTGAAGAGCGTGCCGTTTCTCCTCTTTCGCGACACGCCGGTCGATACGCTCACGCCCAACGTGCTGACGCTGCGCATCGATCCGTCGCATGGCACGAGCTTCGACTTCAACGTGAAGACGCCGGGGCCGGTCGTGCAGATCGGCCCGGTGCATTCGTCGTTCGACTACGACGACTTCTTCGCGGAGCGCGCCAATGTCGGCTACGAAACCCTGCTCTACGATTGCATGCTCGGCGACCAGACGCTCTTTCAGCGCGCCGACGGCATCGAAGCGGCATGGTCGACGGTGGATGGCGTATTGCACCCGGAACTCGACGCCGCGCTTCCCGTGTACGAGTATGCCGCGGGCAGCGAAGGCCCGGCGCAGGCGGATGCCCTGCTCGCGCGCGACGGCCGGGCGTGGCGCGCCCTCGCGCCGACGCCAGCGAAGAAGACGTGAACCAGACAGCCAAGGAGAACGTATGACCAAAATCGAAAAAGCGGTCAAGAAAAGCGCTGTGAAAAGCGCGGTAAGTGCAACGCAAACCTCGCAGGACATCGAAAATATTCTCGCCATCGACGTAGGCGGAACGGGCCTGAAGGCCGCGATCATCGACGCGAGCGGCGCAATGCGCACGCAGCGCGCGCGCGTGGCGACGCCGCATCCGTGCCCGCCCGCCTTGCTGGTCGAGACGCTCGCGACGCTCGTCGGCCCGCTGCTCAAGCAGTATCCGGCTACCCACGTTTCGATCGGCTTTCCTGGTTTCGTGCGCAACAATCATGTGATCACGGCGCCGCACCTCGGCCCCGATGACTGGAACAACGTGCCGCTCGCCCAGATGCTCGGCGAGCGCCTGGGCATTGTGTCGGTGCGCATGATCAACGACGCAGAAATGCAGGGCCTCGCCGCGATCGAAGGGCAAGGCCTCGAATTCGTGATGACGCTCGGCACGGGCGTCGGCACCGCCATGTTCCGTGACGGCGAACTGATGCCGCACCTCGAACTCGCGCATCATCCGGTCAGCAGGAAGCGCGCTTACGACGAGTACATCGGCGACGCCGCGCGCAGCAAGGCCGGCAACAAGCGCTGGAACGCGCGCGTCGAGAAGATCATCGGCATACTCGACTCGCTCGTGCACTACGACAAGCTGTGGATAGGCGGCGGCAACGCGGCTCGCCTCACGTTCGATCTGCCGCCGAACGTGGCCACCGTGCCGAACGACCGCGGCATCGAGGGCGGCGCGCGCCTGTGGCATCCGCGTTCGGTGCGCGAAACGCGGCAGTTGCCCGCGGCCACGCAACGCGCGGGCAAATTCCGCTAGCGGGATCGCTTAAGGGCTGAACTAACTCACGCCGGGCCAGGGCAACGCGCTGGCCCGCGTGCCCACCTTGCGCCCGACGATCTCGTAGATCGATACCTCGTCGCGCTCGAACGCCGTGGCCCAGTCGCGCAGATATTGACGCCACGTTTGATATTTCCGGTCGTTCACGAGTTGGCGCAGCGCCATTTCCTTCGCGCGGAAATTCTCCTCCCACAGGCGCAGCGTGCGCACGCAATGCCGGCGCAGGTTCTGGATGTTCGACACCTCGATGCCGCTTTCGCGCATCGCGGTGAGCGCATAGCCCAGGTCGGGCAGTTCGTCGTCGGGAAAGAGATAGCGCGCGAGGTACGCGCCGCTGTCGAGGCCGAAGCGCGAATCGATGCTGCCAGGCGCCGTCGACATGATGCCGTGGCTCACGAGCACGCCGTCCGGTTCGAGGTGTTCCTGCAATACTGAAACGTAGTCCTGAAGATCGCTGCGGCCTTCGCATTCGAACATGCCGAGGCTCGCAATACGGTCGAAGCGGCCTTTGACATCGGCGTACGCCTGCAGGCGTATGTCGATGCGATCGGCAAGCCCCGCGGCCTTCACGCACTCGCTCGCCCATTCGAACTGATTCTTCGACTGCGTGATGCCTACGCAGCGCGCGCCGTATTGCTGCGCGGCCCGAATGACCAGTGCGCCCCAGCCGCAATCGACATCGAGCAGGCGGTGGCCGGGCTGCAGGCCGATTTTCGTGAGCACGTGGTCGATTTTCTTGAGCTGCGCCGTGGCGAGGTCTTCTTCGCCGCTTTCGAACCACGCGCACGAGTAGACCATTCTCGGGTCCAGCCACATGGCGAAGTATTCGTTGGGCACATCGCCCAGGTGCGTGTCGCGCTCGGTCAGCACGCGCGCCGCAAACGATTTAAGGAAGGAGCCAAACCCGTGTTTTGCTTTTCCCTCATCAGGCATCTATTTCTCCGTTTTGGCGCGTTGTGGTGTGCGGACAGGGTTCAGTGTTTGGCTTCGGCGCGCTCGTCCGTCATGCCCGCGCGCTTGCTGGTGGGTGCGAAGCGCTCGCTGCGCGGCACCCATACGCGGCGGAACTGTTCGCGCTCGCGCTCTTCCGTGAACACCGAAAGCGAAGGCTTGACGAGATCGTGGCGCGACACGATGCCGAGCAGGCGGCGGGTCTTGTCGTCGTCGACGACGGGAACGCGGTCGAGTCCCGTGATGGCCAGGCGCGCGGCCACGTTCCTGCAGGTCTCACCGGGCAGCGCGATTTCGGGCAGTGCATCGGAAAAAAGCGCGCCAATTGGCGCATGCGCGGAACTGGGCAACGCTCGGTCGAGCAGCGCGCGATCGGCCATGCCCACAAGCACGCCGTTATCGACCACGGGGAACGCGCGGAACTTCTGCTGCGCGCCGAAGTGGGTGCGCAGGACCTCGGCGACAGTCGTGCGGGCGTCGATCGATTGCACGCCCTTGGTCATCACTTCTTCCACGTAGTGCCGCTCGAGCGGGTCGATGCTGTATTCGCGGTAGATGTGATAGCCGCGGCGCGCGATCTTTTCGGTGAGAATCGAGCGTCGCATGAGCAACACCGTAAAGCCGTACGCAACCGCCGCCGAAGCGAGCAGCGGCAGCAAGGCATTGGCGTCGCCCGTGAGTTCGAACGCGAACACGGCGGCCATGACCGGCGCGCGCATCATGCCGCCGAGCGCCGCCGCCATGAAGATGAGCGGCCACACCGCGGGCTCGTGGCCCGGCATGTACGGGCCGGCCAGCGCGCCCACGCCCGCGCCCATCATCAGCAACGGTGCAAGCACGCCACCCGAGGTGCCCGAAGCCAGCGCAATGACCCAGATGATGGCCTTCACGACCACGATGCCGATCACCACCTGCATGGCGAGGTGGTTGTGCAGCAGATCGCCGATCACGTCGTAGCCCACGCCGAGCGTGCGCGGCTGAAAGTACCCGCCGATGCCGACCGCAATGGCGCCGAGCGCCGGCCACCACATCCAGTGGATCGGCAGCTTGCCGAACAGGTCCTCGACCTTGTAGAGCCACGTGGAAAGGCCCCACGACAACGCGCCCGCAACGAGCCCGGCAATGCACGACGACACGATGCCGACCGTGCCGAGCGGCATGGTTTGCAGCGGAAAGAGCGGGCCACTGCCGAGCAGCAGGGGACGCGTAAATCCGGCGACGGCGCAGGCGATGGCGACAGGCAGCAGGCTGCGAGGCCGCAATTCGAACAGCAGCAGCTCGATGGCGAGCAGCACGGCGGCGACCGGCGTGCCGAACACCGCGGTCATGCCCGCCACCGCGCCCGCCACGAGCAGCGCCTTGCGCTCTGCTCCCGAGAGGTGGAAGAACTGCGCGATGAGCGAGCCGATCGCGCCGCCCGTCATGATGATCGGGCCTTCGGCCCCGAACGGCCCGCCGCTGCCGATCGCAATGGCGGAGGCGAGCGGCTTGAGCACGGCGACTTTCGGCGACATCTTGCTCTTGCCGAACAAAATAGCTTCGATGGCTTCGGGAATGCCATGGCCGCGAATCTGCTCGGAGCCATAGCGCGCAATCAGCCCCACGATGAGGCCGCCGATCACGGGCATCACGACTACGAGCACACCGAGCGTATTCTCCGCCGGCGAATGATTCGCCGTGGAAAACGTCTGGAAGAAGAACAGATTCGTGAAGAAGCGGATGAGGTGCAAGAGAAAGTCCGCCGCGACGGTACTCAGCGCGCCGCCGGCGGCCGCAATGGCGCTAATGCGCAGAAGCCGGACATCGGTTGCGAAATCGCCCCTGTCGCCGTTGTGATTACTCATGGTTCCTTTAGCCGCTCAAGATCGGTCAGTAACATCCTCCGCACTTTATATCACATTATGATGTAACTCGTGACGCTGGCTGATTCCCTCGCCGCTCAGGAGCGGGCAGCGCCGCCGCCCTTGCGGGCTTGCCCGCCCGCATCGGCAAAGAGTTCGACCACGAGTTCGCGCAGCCAGCGGTTGCCCTCGTCGTGCTGCACGCGCGCGTGCCAGAGCAAATGAATGGGTGCAGCGGGCAGCTTCATGGGCAGTGCGCTCAGGCTCAGCGAAAACGGCTTCGCCAGTTGCAGCGCAAGCCGCTCCGGCACCGTGGCGATCAGATCGGTGCGCTCGAGGATGTAGCCCACGCTCATGAAGTGCGGCACCGAGAGCCGCACCTGACGCTTCACGCCGCGCCGTTTCAGCCATTCGTCGACCTGGCCGTGCCCGGTGCCCGCGGACACCACCACCAGATGCTCGGCGTCGCGCCAGGCCGCGAGCGTGAGCGGCGCGTTCTCCAGCGGATGGCCGCGCCTGAAGAGACAGACATAGCGCTGATCGAAGAGGCGCCGCTGATAGAAGCCGCCTTTGAGTTGCGGCAGCAATCCGATGGCGAGATCGACCCGGCCGTCGGCCATCTCGTCGCTGAGCGTGACGCCCGTATTGCGCACGGTGTTGAGCGCGACACCCGGCGCTTCGCGCGCGAGGCGCTCGAGCAGCGCGGGCAGAAACACGACCTCGCCGATATCGGTCATGCCGATAGTCATGGTGCGCGTGGCGCGCAGCGGATCGAAGCCGGTCACGGGATTGAGCGCGCCGTGCAGCGTGGCGAGCGCCTGCGCGACCGGCTCCGCGAGACGCAGCGCGAACGGCGTGGGCACCACGCCGCCCGGCCCGCGCACGAAGAGCGGATCGTCCAGCAGGCGGCGCAGCTTCGCGAGCGCGTTGCTCACGCCGGGCTGGCTCATGTTCATCTGCTCGGCCACGCTCGCCACGCGCCGTTCCCTCATGAGCCGATGAAAAAGCAGCAGCAGGTTGAGATCGATATCGCCCAGTTCCATTCATTCAATCCAGTGATGAAGTAGATTCATTCCATTTTATTGTGGAATGAGCAGTGGCTGCCGAGAATACGGACACGGTGTGCGCGTGACGAACCAGCGCCAGCCGACCCCACAAATCTGAATATCGGAGACACAGTCATGAAACCAGGTGATCTGAAGATTGCGATCGTCGGCGCTGGCATCGGCGGCCTCACACTCGCGCTCGCGCTGCGCGAGCACGGCATCGACGCGCAACTCTTCGAGCAGACCGACGAGCTACGCGAAGTCGGCGCGGCCGTCGCGCTCTCGGCCAACGCCACGCGCTTCTACGAGCGCATGGGCCTGCGCCCGGCCTTCGAGAAAGTCTGCGCGGAAGTGCCGGGGCTCGTCTATCGTGACGGACGCAGCGGCGACGTGATCGGCCACCATCGCGGCGCACCGGACTACCGCGGGCAATTCGGCGGCTCGTACTGGGGCGTGCATCGCGCCGATCTGCAAGCGGTACTGTCGGGCGCGGTCGGGCTCGAGCGGATCAAGCTCAGCCATCGGCTCGTCGATCTCGCGCAGCATGCCGATCGCGTGAGCCTGACCTTCGCCAATGGGGAACGCGTCGATGCCGATCTCGTGATCGGCGCCGACGGCGCGCGCTCGATCACGCGACGCTGGATGCTGGGCTACGACGACGCGCTGTATTCGGGCTGCTCGGGTTTTCGCGGCGTGGTGCCCGCGGAGCGCATGGACCTGTTGCCCGATCCCGAGACCATTCAGTTCTGGGTCGGGCCGGGCGGCCATCTGCTGCACTATCCGATTGGCGACAAGGGCGACCAGAATTTCCTGCTGGTCGAGCGCCATCCCTCGCCATGGCCGACGCGTGAATGGGTCATGCCTGCCCAGGAAGGCGAGCAACTGCGCCTTTTCAGGGACTGGCACCCGGCCGTCGTGCAGATGATTACCGCCGTACCGATCAGCCAGCGCTGGGGGCTGTTCCACCGCCCGCCGCTCGGCCGCTGGAGCAAGGGTCGCATCACGTTGATCGGCGACGCCGCGCATGCGCTCGTGCCGCACCACGGCCAAGGCGCGAACCAGTCGATCGAGGATGCCGTGGTGCTGGCCGACCAGCTGGCGAAGGCAGGGCCGGCCAACTGGCGCGAAGCGCAGGAAGCCTACGAGCGCCTGCGCCGCGGCCGCACGCGCAAGGTGCAGTACGCTTCGATCACCACGGCGGATGTGTTGCATCTGCCCGATGGCCCCGCCGCGCAGGAGCGCAACGCCCGGCTCGGCTCGCGCGAGGGCGTGCTGAATCATCTGGACTGGATCCACGATTTCGACGCGCTTGCACAGGAGCCGAACGAGCGGCAGGGCGGGACGTGGCTTTGAGGGGGTCGCAAGCCGCGCAGTTAATGATCCGTTAATCTCGGCACGCTAGAATCGCCGTTTTCAACCGACCATTGCTGAGCACGGAGCGCCCATGCAAATCGCCGCCGATTCGCGCTACGACCTCGTTGCGCGCCTACTTCACTGGCTTGTCGTCGCACTCGTGGCGGCGCAGTTCGTGATTGGCTGGACCATGCCCGATGTGCACCGCGACACGCGCCCCGTTGGCGAAATTGCGTGGCATCTGGGCGTCGGCACGGCACTCGTCGCCGCCATGGTGTGCCGTCTGGTCTGGCGCGCGACCCATCGCCCGCCGCCCGACGACCAGACGCCGTTCATGCGCGCCGTGGCGGCCCTCACGCATGTCGGCCTCTACGCCCTGCTCATCGCGGTGCCCGTGCTCGGATGGATCAACGCCTCGTCGCGCGCATGGGACGTCACGCTGTTCGGCGCCATCCCGCTGCCCGCGCTCTCCCCTGCGGGTTCGTCGTTCGGGCACGCCATGGGCGACGTCCACAGCGTGCTCGCGTGGGTGCTGTTCGCGTTCATCTGCCTGCATGTGGCCGCGGCGTTGTTTCATCGCTTCGTGCTCAACGATCGTGTCTTGCAACGCATGAAGTTTTAGGGCCTGTTCACATTAATAACGGGCTTGCGAACGTACCTTGCCGTCAATGGGCATGCCGCGGCGCGTCCGGCTCGGTCACGAAGCCGACCTTCGCGAGTCCCGCGGCGCTCGCAGCCGACAGGAGCTGCGCGACGCGCCCGTACGGCGTGGCGCGATCCGCCGAGAGCCGGATTTCGGGCTGCGGCGTGAGCCGCGCGGCTTCTGCCAGCCGCGCCGATAGACCGGACTCCTGAACAGGCTGCGCGTTCCAGCTCATATGGCCAAGCGCATCGACGACGATATCGACGTGTGGCGCGGCCAGATCCTCGCGCTGGCTGCTCGCGTGGGGCAACGCCAGCTTCGCGGCATGGTGCAGAACCGGCAACGTCACCATGAAAATGACGAGCAGCACGAGCGTCACGTCGATCAGCGGCGTCATGTTGATGTCGGCCGCCGGCATCGCTTCGTCTTCCAGATCGAAATCGTCGTTCATACCCGCTCCTTCATCGTCGCGCTCGGCGCAGGCGCGCTGCCTGTGAGCAACAGCGCGTGCACGCCGTATGCAAAGCGGTTGAGCTGCGCGACGATATCGCGCGAGACGCGCGCGAGCGCGTGATAGCCAAGCACGGCGGGAATCGCCACGCACAGGCCGAGCGCCGTCATGATGAGCGCTTCGCCTACTGGCCCCGCGACGTGTTCGAGGCTGGCGTCGCCGCTTGCGCCGAGCGCGAGCAGTGCATGATAGATGCCCCAGACGGTGCCGAGCAGGCCGACGAACGGCGCCGTGCTGCCGATCGAGGCAAGCAGGCCGAGACCGCGCTGAAGACGCATCGAGCTCTCGCCCACCGAGGCCCTGAGGCTGCGCAGCAGCCACTCGCTCAAGTCGACGCGCCCCCGGTGCGCGGCGCCACTCACCTCGTGATGCGCCAGCGCGCGCTGGCCTGCGCTGGCCAACTCGAAGAATGGCGTGCCGGGGCGGCCCAACGCGTCGACGCCATCGTCAGCTTCGCCTGCTTCCCGGAAGCGTCTTTGCGCGGCGTCTGCGTCGCGGCGCAGACGCGCGAACTCGAGCGCCTTCAATACGATCACCGACCACGACACGACCGACATCGCTACGAGCAGCGCCGCAACGCAACGCGTCATCGGATCGCCCTCGGCCCACAGATGCGCGATTCCATAGGTTGGCATGAGGTCCTCCGTTTCATTCGCTTAGGGTGAACGTGAACGGCACGTCTGCGCGTGCCGGCGCCGGCTTGCCGTGCTCGGCATACGGCTGGCAGCGACTCGCGAGCGCCGCGTCGCGCGCCGCTTCGTCGAGCCTCGCGTAGCCGCTGGTCGTCGCTACGCGCGCGGCAACCACGTGGCCGTCCGCTGCGGTCTCGAGTTCGATGATGGCCGTGCCCGCCTCGGCGCGACGCAAGGACTGCGCGGGGTAGTCGGGCTTCGTGAGCGCGCAATCCAGATGGGCGACGTGGCGCGGCGAGTCCGCGGCGGGCGCCTGGGCGACGGACGCGGGTTGCGGCTGCGGTCCGGCTATACGTTCCGTCGACAGCGCGGCTTCGGGGGCGGCGTGTGCGGCCGGTGGTGGTGCTAGCGGCGGCCGCGTACGTGCGAGGTTTTGCGCATGTACAGACGCCGCTGGACGCGCTCGAGGCGGCAGCACCGGATTATTTCGGATAGCTTCATGAATCGAGCGGCTCGGCGCCGATGTTCGCGCGGGCGCTTCGCTCTTATGTGGCACCGGCGAGCTCGGCGCGATCAGCACAGCGTCTACGATCCTCAGGCGCACCGGCATGGCATGCGACGCTGGCACCTCCCAGCGCGCCACTGCAATCAGCGCGGCATGCAGTGCGAGCACGCCCGCAACCACACCGGCGAGCGCGGCACGTCGCCCAAACGCGTCTTGGCCGAATACCGCACGGTCACCACGATCGAAGCGCGCAACGACCGACGCCATGTCGATTCTCCAATCAAAGCGCGAGCGAGTTCTGCCTGCTGCGGAACACGATTGGCCGCTCGTCGCCGCGCGTTGGCCGTCTTGCGATTTCCACGGCCTGCACGATGCGGTCGTGATGCGGCGACTTCGCGCATACCGGGTCGGTCGCGGCGGCATCGCCGGTCAGCAGGTAGGCCTGGCATCGGCAGCCGCCATGATCGGCGTGACGCTCGTCGCAACTGCGACAGGGCTCGCGCATCCAGCCGTCGCCGCGAAACGCGTTGAACGCTTCGCTCTCGTACCAGATCTGCCGCAGCGGCACGTCGCGCACGTTCGGCAACACGAGGCCCGGCAACGAACGCGCGGCGTGGCAAGGCAACGCCGCGCCATCCGGCGCGACACCGAGAAACACGCTCCCCCAGCCGCTCATGCACGCTTTCGGCCGTTGTTCGAAGTAATCGGGCACGACGAACAGAATGCGGCATCGCTCGCCAATCCGGGCGCGATAGCGGTTCACGGTCTCCTCGGCTTCGCGAAGCTGCTCGGCGGTCGGCATCAACTGGTCGCGGTTGAGCATGGCCCAGCCGTAATACTGTGTGTTCGCAAGCTCCAGATAATCGGCGCCCAGTTCGAGCGCCATGTCGATGATCTGCGCGACGTGCGGCAGGTTGAAACGATGCAGCACGCAGTTGAGGACCATGGGATAGCCATGCGCCTTCACGAGCCGCGCAACGTTGCGCTTGAGTTCGAACGTGCGCGTGCTCGTGAGAAAGTCGTTGAGTTCGCGGGTGGAATCCTGCATCGACACCTGGATATGATCGAGCCCGGCCGCCTTTAGCCGCTCGATGCGCTCGACGTTCAGGCCGATTCCGGACGTGATCAGGTTCGTGTAGAAGCCAAGCTGGCGCGCGTGCGCGACGAGCGCTTCCAGGTCGTCGCGCAGCAGCGGCTCGCCGCCGGAAAAGCCGATCTGCGCGGCGCCCAGTTCGCGAGCGGCGCTGATGGTCGCGCGCCATGCCTCGGTGTCGAGTTCTTCGCCGTGCCGCGCAAAGTCCACCGGGTTGTAGCAGAACGCGCAATGCAGCGGGCAGCGGTAAGTCAGCTCGGCGAGCAGCCAGAGCGGCTTGGCCGGGAGGGCGGTAGCGGTCGCCATGTCAGTCGAGCCAGCCGCGCAGCCGCGCGTGATCGAGGAAGCGGTAGACGTCGGGCGCCAGTTCTGAGGTGCTGAAAAGCCGCTCCAGCTCGCCAATGATCTCGTCGAGTTCGTGCGCGCCGTCACAACGCGCGAGTATCTCGCCCGCACTCGAATTGAGCTGCACCATCCCTTCGGGATAGAGCAGGACGTACGCGTGCTGGGCCGCTTCCCACTGCAAGCGGTACATGCCGCGCAAACGCGGGCGCAGCGGCACGCCGCTGGCTGCATCGGGCACTATCGGGTTCATATGGGCCATGCCTTTTCGACCGCATCGAGGATCGACCAGAGAATATCGAGCTTGAACTGCAGGATCTCCACCGCGCGCCGCTGTTCGGCGGGCGTGCGGAAATGGCTCAGCGTCACTTCGAGCCCGTGTTCGACGTCGCGCTGTGCGAGCGGCACGCGGCTGCGAAAATACTGAAGGCCTTGCGGCTCGATCCACGGGTAGTGCGAAGGCCAGCCCGCGAGCCGGTCCAGATGAATCTGCGGCGCGAACATCTCGGTGAGCGACGAACACACGCCCTCTTGCCACGGCGCGCGCCGCGCGAAATTCACGTAGGCGTCGACCGCGAAGCGCACGCCGGGCAGCACGAGTCGTTGCGACCACATCGTGTCCCGATCGACGCCAACGGCCTCGCCCAGCCGCACCCAGGCTTCGATGCCGCCTTCGTCTCCGCCTTGGCCGTCGTGGTCGGTCAGACGCTGGATCCAGCGGCGGCGTGTGGCGCGATCGGGGCAGTTCGAAAGGATCGCCGCATCCTTAAGCGGAATGTTGATCTGATAGTAAAAGCGGTTCGCGACCCACCCGCGGATCTGCGCGGGCGAACACCGCCCGCCGTTGAGCATCCGGTTGAACGGATGGTGGATGTGATAGCGCGATTCGAGCGCACGAAGACGCGATTCGAATTCATTCGCAGTCCATGGTATTGCGTGCGTGTCTGGCAACGAGAGAGGTGCGTTCATCGTCATACCTGAAACTGCATACCGTCGTGGGCCACGACGATACCGTGTGCACGCAGTTGTGCGTGTTCGACGGAATGCGGGTCGAGAATCGGATTCGTGTTGTTGATATGCGTGAGCACCTTGCGCGTGCCGCGCGGCAATGTGTCGAGCCAGTCGATCATGCCCGGCCGTCCGTCGCCGCCGCGCTGCGCGAGATGCCCCATGTCGGCCGAGTGCTTCGTCGAGAGGCCGAGGTCGATCATTTCGGTGGTAGTCCAGAACGTGCCGTCCACGAGCACGAGGTCGGCGTTGCGCATGGTGCCGAGCACGTCGGTACTCATCTGCGCGAGACCTGGCGCGTAAAACGCGCGCGTGCCCGCCGCGATATCCTCGATGAGGAGTGCGATATTGTCTCCCGGCGCGGATGCCTCGCGGCGCGGCGAATAAGGCGGCGGCTTGCTCGCCACGGGCAGCGCGGTAAAGCGCAGGCCGTCGCTAGCGGCAATCGTGAACGGCTCGCCCGGCATAACCGTATGGGCCTGCACGCCGCAGTAGTGGCCAAGCAGCGGCACGAGCGGCAACCCGCTCGACAGATCGTCGAGCACCGGCGCGCACGCATAGAGCGGCAGCGGCGAGGTGCGTTCGCGCAGCATCAGCAGACCCGTAACGTGGTCGATCTGCGCGTCGGTCAGCACGACGGCCGCGAGCGCGCTGTCGCGCGTTGCGCGCGCGGGCTGCAGGTCGGGATGCGAGCGCAACTGCGCAAGCAGGTCCGGCGACGCGTTGACGAGCACCCAGTCCACGCCGTCGTCGCTCACCGCGATCGACGACTGCGTGCGCGGCAGCACATCGCCGCCCGCCTGCCGCGCGCGGCGGCAATTCGTGCAGTTGCAGTTCCATTGCGGCAGGCCGCCGCCCGCACCTGAACCCAGTATCCTGATCTTCATGATCGTTCTCGCGGCATGCCGCCCACCACGCCCTGATGGCCGCGCGGACGGCACGCTGCCGTGCGCTCAGCGGTTGGCGATGTACATCGTGATTTCGAAGCCGAAACGCAGGTCGGTATAAGCGGGGGTAGTCCACTGCATGACATGTCTCCTTGTTTGAGATTGAGGTTGCATACCGCATCGAATGTGCGGCCAGTCTCTTCAAAGCAAGGGGCATGCCGGTGAGAGCCCGCGCTCGCCCGATGCGGCTGGTTCTGCCGGCGTGGGAAAGGGTGTTGCATTTCGGAACACGGGTGCTACAGGATGGAACACCCGTGGGACAGAAGAGGAGAAAGGAAGTGGCGTGGCCGCGCGCGCGAACGGCGCTTCAGGCGTCGCCCGAACCGCGACCTGAATCGCCAGCGGGCATCTTGCGATAGATGGTATTGCGCGACACGCCTAACGCCCGCGCTGCAGCCGACACGTTGCCGCCATGGCGCGCGAGCGCGGCCGCGATGGTCGAGGCGGTCACGTCTTCGAGGCGCGCGTCCTCCGGCACCAACGGCTCCGCGTGGGCATGCGCTGGGAGCAACGCCTGGGTCTGGCCGCGGCAGCGCAGATCGTCGAAGAAGTCGTCGGGCAGGTGCTCGCGCCGGATCTGGCCGTCGTCGTCGACCATGGCCGCGGCCGTGCGCAGCAGGTTGCCGAGTTGCCGGAAGTTGCCGGGCCACGCACAACGCTCGAACAGCGCCATCACGTCCGGCGCGACGCTGAGGGGCTGCCCGTTCGCACGCCCGTGCGATTCGCGGTGCAAGAGCTTCTGGATCACGACCGCCAGATCCGTGCGGTCGCGCAGCGGCGGCAGGCGGACCACGAGGCCGTTGAGCCGGTAATACAGGTCCTCGCGGAAGCGGTTCTGCGCGATCATCTCGCGCAAATCGCGGTGCGTCGCGCAGATGATCGCGATATCGACAGCGATCGTCTTCGTCGAACCGAGCGGATTGACCATGCGCTCCTGCAGCACACGCAAGAGGCGCACTTGCAGCGGATACGGCATGTCGCCGATCTCGTCGAGAAACAGCGTGCCGCCGTTCGCCTGCAACAGCTTGCCCGCCGCGCCCTTGCGCCGCGCGCCGGTAAAGGCGCCCTCTTCGTAGCCGAACAGTTCCGATTCAATAAGCGTTTCCGGAATCGACGCGCAGTTCACCGCCACGAACGGCTGGTCGCGGCGCGGCGAATCGTTGTGAATGGCCTGGGCGAGCAGCTCCTTGCCGGTGCCGGTTTCGCCGGTGACGAGAACCGGGATGTCCTTGCCGATCACCTTGCGCACCTTCGCAATCACGAGCGCCACTTGCGGATCGCCCGTGTCGAGGTAGCTCAGGCGCGAGAGGCCCATGGAGTGCGGCTGCGCCATCGCACCGGCGGCAGCCTGCGAAGCAGCGCCATGCACCACAACGGGTCGGGCGCCTTCGGCCAGCGTCGCGCGCCGGAACTGCACACGCGCGCACACCACCGCCCCGCTGGCCAGATTGAGCATCAGGTGCGACTCCAGGCCCGCGCGCATACGGTCGATGAGTTGCGCGCTGGTGGTCTGGAATAGCGACGAGAGCGTATGGGCACGCAGCGCGGCGAGCGAGAGGCCGAGCTGAAATTGCGCGCTGCGGTTGGCCGAGAGAAAACGCCCGTCGCACGTGAAAGCGGCGATGCCCTCCATGAGCGTGCCGAGGAATTCCGGGCGGCCATGAAACGAGACCTGCAGCGTCTCCTGAAAGGTCGTCGCGAACAAATGATTCTCAATCATCTGCACGGACATGCGCGCGAGCGCCATGGTGTGCTGGTGATAGCTGCGATGGTCGCCCGTCACGTCCAGCACGCCGATCACGTCGCCGTATGGGTCGAAGATCGGCACGCTCGAACAGGTGAGGAAGCGGTTCGCCGCGAGGTAATGCTGGTCGCCGTGCACGACCGTCGCACAGCGCTCGGCGAGCGCGGTGCCGATCGCGTTGGTGCCCTGGCGGTCCTCGGCCCAGTTGGCGCCGGGCCGCAGCGCGACCTTTTCGGCGCGCTGGAGGAAATCGTCATCGCCGATCGAATGCAGGATCAAGCCTTCGGCATTGGTCAGCACGATCATGCTTTGCGTGTTGACGATCTGCTCGTGCAGCGTCTCCATGACCGGCGTGGCATGCATGCACAGCACGCGGTTCTGCTCGCGCTTGAGCTCTAGCCCCGCGCCCGAAAGCACATCGTAATCCGGTCTCGCCGTCGCGCACAGACCGAAGGTCTCCGAGCGCTCATGCGCCTTCTGAATGTCCGGCGCGGGCCAGCCATTGGACACCTGGACCGCTTGCCCCGCGGCCATATGTACGTCGTCGCGCATGCTCTCCTCCACGATTGGCCGGTACCTTGCCGGACACTTCGATATTTCTCGGTGTCCTCTATTAGCAAGCTCTGGGCCATCCGGCCATCGATTCCAGACAGCCGGTTTGCGCCGAACGCGCACGCGACGCGCAACACGCTGTGTAAGTGAATCGTATGCAAGGCAGTGTGCGTCGATCGAAACACGCGCCGCAGAGATTCGCCAGCCTGTGTATTACCGCAATTGGCCCGCGTGGAGGAATTCGGACTCACCCCGATGCGTGCACTCGGCCCCTCCGTTCAATCCCAGGCGTAATGGAGGCCCACCCAGAAACCGCGCGGCGCACCTGGCCCGACGAATTGCTCGTTCACCGGATTCGCGCCGTCGAACGTGTGGCCGGGCCCGTTGAAGAAATTCTGGCCCAGCACGCCGAAGCTCGCATAGCGCTTGTCGAACAGGTTTGTCACGTTCGCGTAGACCTCCAGCCGTTTCGTGACGTGATAGCGCGTGTCGAGATCCACGAGCACATAGCCCGCGATCTTTCCATTGGCATCCTGATTGTTTTCGTCGCCTTGCGCGTATACGCCGCTGCGCCATGTGATGTTCGTGCCGATGCTCCATTTCGCCGTGGCCGCATAGTCGAGCCGCAGCTTGACAGCATGCGCCGGAATGCCGGGCACGTGGTCGCCCGGCCGTACCGTGACGACGCCGTTCGCATCCGCCGAGGAATTCGCAGGGCTTTGCTCGGTCCATGTCGAGCGATAGGTCGCGTCCACGTAGCTGTAGTTCAGGCCGATGCCAACGGGGCCGAACACCGTGTGCCCCGCCAGCTCGACACCCTGGCGGCGCGTCTTGCCGACGTTCTGAAAATAGCCCTGCGTGCTGCCCGCCGCGCTCACGAACTCGATGTCGTTGGAGAGCGTGGTGCTGAACGCGGCGGCGCTCCAAGTGGTCTGCGCGCCGATGCGGCCGCGCGCACCGGCCTCGAAAGTCTTCGAGACCACGGGTTGCAGCGCCGGATCGGCCACGAAGTCGTTCGGCAGCGAGCATGGCGCAGCCGGGTCTGCGCACGCAAGCTCGATTGCGGTGGGCGCGCGCATGCCCTCGTTATAGGTCGCGTAGACGGTGACGGCGGGCAGCGGATTCCAGTTGAGCCCCACGGCCGGATTGAAGCGCGAGAACGTGTGATAGCCGTCGAGCAGCGGCTGCACGCCGCTTTCGTCTGCAATGCGAGCGCTCGCCCAGTCGTAGCGACCCGACAGCGTGAGCGTCCATTGCGGCGTGAGCGTGAGCGTCTCGTTCAGGTAGATGCCATAGTTCGCGTTGCGCGTTCTGGCATCGGTCTGCTGAACGAAATTGCCGATGCCGACCGTCGCGCGGTCGGGCGTGAAGGCGGCGTCCTGCGAAGACGAGACGTAGCGCGAGTTCGCAAAGTCCGCCGCCACCCCCGCAACGAGCTGGCTCCCCATGCCGCCCAGCTTGCCGAGCAGCGTCAGCTGCAGGCTCGCGCCGAAGCTGTCCGTCGTGACGACCGAATCGACATTGCTGCCCTCCAGCGTGTCGACGTTGCCGTCCGCGTCGATCGAGCCGTAGTCCGTGTTGTTGTTGCTGCTCAGGTTCTCGTTGCGCAGATGGCGATAGTAGGCGTTACCGCTTAGTTCCACGTTGTCGTTGAAGAAGTGGTCGCCCGAGAGCGTGAGGTAGCCCACGCTGTTGCGGTTCAGGTCCGGAAACGTGTAGGCCTGCTTCGGGTTGTCCAGAAAGGAGCGCGGAATGGTCTGGCTGCCGTACAGCTGGTTGTCCGCGCCGCCGCCCGAGATCGCGAGCGTCGTGTCGTCGTCGGTGTAGCGCAGCTTGCCGAATGCCTGGCGCACGCGGCTCGCGTTGTGGTCGGCCCAGCCGTTGTCGTTCGTGACGTTCGCGTTCGCATAGTAGTCGACGTGCGGCCCGAGCGTGCCGCCCTGCTCAACCTGCGCGCTCTTGCGCCCCCATGAGCCGCCTGAGAGATCGATATCGCCGCCGGGGCTCGTGCGCCCGTTCTTCGTCGTGATCGCGATGGCGCCACCCAGCGTGTTGAGGCCGTAGACAGGATTCGAGCCTGGAATGAGCTGGATCTTGTCGATCGCGCCGGTCGGTATCAGGTCCCAGTTCACGACGTCGCCAAACGGCTCGTTCACGCGCACGCCGTCGACGAACACCGACAATCCCTGAGGGGTGCCGAGCACTGGCGAAGCCGTGAAGCCGCGATAGCTCAGGTTCATCTGGAAAGGATTGCCCTGGGCGTCGGTCACGCTCACGCCCGGCAGGTTCGCGGCGAAGAAGTCGGTCAACGTTTCGCGGTGCTGTGTCGCGATGTCCTGCGCGTTCACGGTCTGCACGTTGGCCGGCACCTTCGCAAGCGGTGTACCGATGCCGGGCAGCGGCGTCGTGCCGACCACCACGACAGCGGGCAGTACGGTCGGGTTCGGCGTTTCGCTCGCCGCACTTTTATCCGCTGCGCTCTGTGCCTGCGCGATAGCCAGCGTGGGCGTGGCGACGCACAGCGCGCCGAGGGCGAGGCTCGTGCCAAGCGTCGCAAACGCGCGCCTCGCACTGCCTCGGTTTACGTCCACCGCCTTCTCCAGGATCAACTTTCGTCTCCATCTGTTTTATGGGCTCGTGCGGCTCGACGCCGAAGCGTCGTGCGCCGACCGATGCGCACACAACCGTCTCCTCTTTGCCGTGATCTAGCCAGCAACGTGCCAGCGTGCATGGCGGCGCCCTTTACTGGGCCGCGCTTGTGCATCGGCCCGCGCGATACCGCGCAGCGCTCTCCTGCGCGACCGGCCCACTGTCACGTTCGCCAACACTTTTCGCCGCGGCCTGTACCGGAATGCAACACATCGGCCACACCGGGGGCACCTCGCCGGAAAGCCGATCAACAGGCTGCATCGCCCGCCACGCAATGCTGCGCGGCCAATGGCATACGACTTGCAAGAACGGCAGCGCACCCGGACCGGCCCCATCCCTCGCGCATCCAGCCTGACCGCTTCCCGGCCGTGCATCGACAAATATCCAGGAGACGAAGATGAAGAGACGCTCGGCTGCGGCAAGCCGGCTTGCGACCTGCGCAATGGCCATCGCGGCGGCGATGTCCTTGAACGCGGGCCCAGTGGATGCCGCCTCGGACTATCCGCCCGTGACCTACGACCGCCTGACCCGCGCGCAAAGCGACCCGGGCTGGCTCACGTACTACCGGAGCTACAACGGCCAGTCGCACTCGCCGCTCAAGCAGATCGACGCGTCGAACGTCGGCGAGTTGAAACAGGCGTGGAGCTACCCGTTTCCCGCCGAACTGAAGCAGGGATTCGAGGCGACACCCATCGTCAACGGCGACTATCTCTTCGTCAGCACGCCGAAAGATAACGTCTACGCCTTCGATGCAAAGACCGGCAGGCAGCTCTGGAAATACGAGCCGAAGCTCGGCGCGGAGTCGTTCAAGACCGCGTGCTGCGACGTGGTGAACCGCGGCGTGGCGCTGTACGGCAAGAACGTCTATATCGCCATGCTCAGCGGCGAAATCGCCGCGCTCGACGCGAAGACCGGCCAGGTAGTCTGGAAGAAGCAAATGTTCGAGCCGGGCCTCGGCTACGCGTTCTCGCTCGCGCCGCTCGCGCTCGACGGCTCGATCGTCGTGGGCACCTCGGGCGGCGAGTACGGCATTCGCGGCTACATCGCCGCGCTGAACCCCGACGACGGCGCGATCGTGTGGAAGCGCTACACCATTCCGGGCTCCGGCGAAAAAGGCGCGGAGACCTGGCCCGACGGCATGCAGGCGCACGGCGGCGGCGCCGCCTGGCTCACCGGCACCTACGACGCCGCGAGCCGCACGCTGTACTGGGGCGTGGGCAACCCCGGTCCGTGGCTCGCCGCGCTGCGCCCCGGAGACAATCTGTACTCCGATTCACTTCTCGCGCTCGACCCGAAAGACGGCAAGCTCAAATGGCATTACCAGTATACGAGCAACGACACGTGGGACTATGACGGCGTCAACACGCCGGTCCTCGCGAACATCCAGTACAAAGGCAAGGACTACGACGCCATCATCCACGCCGACCGCAACGGCTTCTTCCACGCTATCGACCGGCGAACGGGCAAGTTGATCTACGCGGAGCCATTCGTGAAGGCGACCTCGGTCACGGGCTACACGGACGACGGCAAGCCGGTTCAGGACCCGTTGAAATACCCGAAGGCCGGCACGACCATCGACACTTGCCCGAGCTTCCTGGGCGGCAAGAACTGGTGGTCGGTGTCCTACGATCCGGAGCGGCACATTGCCGTGGTGCCCTCGCTGCACGCGTGCATGAGCCTCTCGGGCAAGTCGGTGAGTTATATGGAAGGCCTGCCCTATCTCGGCGAAGGCTTCGAAATCAAGCCTGAACCGGGCAGCGAAGGCTATGGCGAGTTGCAGGCCATCGACGTGAACACCGGCAAGAAGCTCTGGGGCCACTGGAGCAAGATGCCCTGGAACGGCGGCGTGGCGACCACCGCCAGCGGTCTTGCGTTCAGCGGGTCGCTCGACGGGCATCTCTATGCGTTCGACGTCGCCACCGGCAAGGTGCTGTGGGAAAGCCCGCAGCTCGCGAGCGGCATCATCGCGCAGCCTTCTGTGTTCGAAGTCGACGGCAAGGAGTACGTCGCCGTGCTTGCGGGCTACGGCGGCGCAAATCCGATTTGGGGCGGCCCGATGGCCGATGTAGCGAAAGATGTCCCGCGCGGCGGCACGCTCTACGTGTTCGCATTGGACCGGGGCTGAACCAGGGCTGAACGACGCTCTCGCCTTCGGCCGCACGCACGTGCGCTAGCCACCGCACTTGCGTGCGGCCCCGACTTCACTGGAATACACGATCATGAACATCCGGATCACCTGGCTCGCCGTGGCTGCCGCGCTCGCGGCAGGCGGCGCGCACACCAGCGCCCATGCGGCGGCGAACGCGGTGCGTGTTTGCACGCTGCCGGGCAGCCCCACGGCCGCGCTCGACCAGGCCGTCGCGCGCGCCGTACTGAAAACTGCTGGCGTGGCCGCAACGTTCGTCACGCGCGGCATCGACGACGATGGCGGCGACGACGGCATCTCGGCTCACGAACTCGCCAGCGCGCTGGGCCGCGACTGCGACCTCGTTGCGGGCTTCCCGCGCTCGAGCGTCGCCGACGCATCGGGCTCGCAGATGATTTTCTCGCAAGGCTACCTGCGCTCGGGCTATGTCAGCGTCACGCTACGCCACCCGCGCGCCGCAGCACCCGCTGCCGACGGCAAGGAAACGGTCGCGGCGACCTGGTCCAGCCCGTCGCAACTCATCGCCGTGCAGCAGAAGAACGCGCGCTTCGACCTCGAGAACACCTCCGAACTGACCGTCGACGCGGTCGCGAAAGGCCGCGCGCAGCGCGCGATCGTCTGGTATCCGGCCGTCGTGGCTTACCAGCGCGCGCATCCGCAGCATCAATTCGCGGTCGCGGCGACGACTTCGCCGTATGCCGACTGGCATCTCGTGTTCGCTTCGGGGCCTGGCATGCGCGCGCTGCAAACGCGCATTGACGCGGCCCTTGCGCGCATGAATGATGACGGCCGTCTCGCCGCACTCACGCGCGGCTGGACGCTGCCGGAAAGCGCAGCCAGCGAGGCGCGCTCGAATGCGGCCTCGCCCGGAAGCACGAAGGCTTCATATCGGCGCGCCGCCATGTACAGCCAAGGCGCCTTCATCAAGGTCTCCGCAACGACTGGCGGCAATGCGCCCGCATTCGATCATGAACAGGTCGAGCACGGCCAGCATCTTTATTCGGATTCCTGTGCAAAGTGCCACGGCGCGCAACTCGAAGGCATCACCGCGCCCGCGCTGAGCGGCCCGGCCTTCGCCCCGGCGGCGAATTCGCATCTGACCATCGGCGGCATCTACCAGTACATGTCGACCAACATGCCGGCCGACCGCCCGGGCAAGATGTCCGATCAGGAGTACGCCGATTTGATGGCTTTCCTGCTCTACACGAACGGCTATGACGCGGGCAACGCGAAGCTCACTTCCGAAGCCGCGCAATCGTCGACCACGCCGCTCAACGCCGGGCCGCGCCACTAACACAACCCAGGAAACCAGCATGATCTCCCGCAATCGCAGAACCTTCATCCTTCACACCGCCGGCCTTTGCGCCGCGCTCGCCACGGCCGGGCGCGCACTCGCCGGACCCGCCCTCGTCGACGAGAACGACACTACCGCAAAGTCGCTGGGCTATCGCGCCAAAGCCAGCAGCGTCGACGCAGGCAAGTTTCCGAAGTACGCCGCGGGTCAGCGCTGCGCGAGTTGCCGCTTCTACGCCGGCGCGGCGGGCGAAGCCGCTGGCGCGTGCCCGATGTTCCCCAGCAAGGCCGTTGCTGCCGATGGCTGGTGCAACGTCTACGCCCAGCGGGCCTGAGCGCGCGCCACCGCGCACGCTCACAGCGCCATGCCGCCGTCGATGGTGAGGCTCGACCCCGTCATATAGCCGGACTCCTTGCGCGCGAGCCACGCAACGAGCCCGGCAATCTCGTCCGGGTCCGCCGCGCGCCTGAGCGGAATGAGCGGCTTGATCGCGTCGATGTGTTCGGCGGTCATGTCGGTGATCGTCGGACCCGGCTGGATATTGTTCACCGTGATGCCGCGGCTCGCGAGATCCACGGCCGCGCCCTTCACCATGACGACAACGGCGGCGTTCGTCATCGAGTACACGCTCGAGCCCGGGTGGCCGCTGCGCACCGCCGTGTTGCTGCCGATCGTGATGATGCGGCCACCTTCGTTCAGTTGCGCGGCGGCAGCCTGAATAGCGAGAAAGACGCCGCGCACGTTGATGCTGAGCATGCGATCGAGATCTTCGACGCTCACAGTCGCAATGTCTCCGAGCATGAGGATGCCTGCGTTGACGACGGCTATGTTCAGTTTTCCGAATCTTTACACGGTCTGCACGACGGCGCTCTGGAGGCGGCCGGATCGGCGCTATCGGCCCGAATGGCGATACCCGCACGACCTTCGGCTTCGATTGCCGCAACGGTTTCGGCCGCACGCTCCGGCGCCGAAACATAGGTCAGCGCGACATCGGCGCCTTCTTGCGCCAGGCGTCGCGCTGCCGCGGCGCCAATGCCCCGCGAACGGCTGAATACGAGCGCAGTTTTTCCCTTGAGTGCGACAGATGCTTCCATCTGCCTCTCCTTTATTGACAGGATCGGCCGTGGACACCGGGTGGCAAATCGTCCAGAATCGCCCAATTCACGACTTTCGCGGCCGGCCTCCGTTCGCACCATGAAAATCGCGGCGCTTTCCGACATTCACGGCAATTTGCCCGCTCTCGAAGCGGTGCTCGACGATATCGAGCGGCAAGGGGCGGACGTGATCGTCAATCTCGGCGACATCCTTTCTGGCCCGCTTTATCCGTCGCAAACAGCGGACCGGCTGATGCAGCTTGGATTGCCCACGATACGCGGCAACCACGAAAGACAGCTGCTTGGCGCGGATGGCACTCGCATGGGGCCATCGGACCGCTTTGCACGCGGCGTGCTGAGTGAAGAACAGCTGGCGTGGGTCGGCGCATTGCCTGCCACGCTATGGCTCGAAAGCGACGTGCTGCTCGTGCACGGCACGCCGCAGGACGACCTCTCCTATTTCCTCGAAACCGTCACGGCGAGTGGCTGCCGAACGGCCACGCATGGCGAGGTCAGACGCCGCGCGGCCGAGGTCGAGGCGGCGTTGATTCTGTGCGGCCATACGCATCTCGCGCGCTCGATGCAGCTCGCCGATGGCCGCTTCATCGTGAACCCAGGCGGTGTCGGCCTGCCCGCGTACGAGGACACGCATCCCTTCGCGCATCGTATGGAAACGGGGACGCCGCACGCGCGCTACGCGAGCGTCACCCGTACCCCGCGCGGCTGGGAGGTGGAGTTTCGCGCCGTCGAGTACGACTGGCACGCGGTGGCCGAACGTGCCGCCGCCAATGGCCGCCCCGACTGGGCAGCGGCACTTCGCACCGGGTATTGCTGATCGTTTTTGCCGATGCTGGGCGCCGCGCATCGGCGGACTACACCGTCACCACGATCTTGCCGAACTGCCCATTGGTTTCGAGGTAGCGGTGCGCATCCACAATCTGCTCGAAGGTGAACGTGCGGTCGATCACGGGCTTGAGCGCGCCGCTTTCGAGTCCCTTTAGCACATATTCCACGGCGGCCTTGCGGCGCTCTGCGTCGCCGCTGGTGAGCCAGATGTTGTGGGCCTTCACGCTCACGACCTTCGCGATCATCTCCAGCACGGGCAGCGTCGTGGCACGTTCATCGAGCGCGCCGTAGAGATACGCGATCCCCTGGAAAGACAGCGCCGAGATCAGCTTCGCGAAGTTCGGGCCGCCGACCGGATCGAAAACGACGCGCGCCCCCTTTCCGCCGGTGATGCGCATGATCTCGTCCAGCAGATCCGTCTCATCGGTCACGACCACGTGCGCCGCGCCCGCGTCGAGCAACGGCTGTTTCTTGGCGGCGTGACGCGTGACCGCGATTGAAGTCGCTCCGGCGTAGTTCGCGATCTGGATCGCCGCGAGTCCGACACTGCTCGACGCGGCCGGCACGACGACATAGTCGCCGGCGCCCACCTTCGCATCTTCGATCAGCGCGCCGTATGCGGTGACGAACATCATCCACACCGACGCGGCCTCAGCGAACGAAAGCGATTCAGGATGCCTGACGACCGCATAGTCCGGCACGACGATGCTTTCTCCGTACGTGAAGTACTGATTCATCGAGAACGACGGGATCACGTTGACCTTGTCTCCCGGTGCGATGCCGACTACTCCCTCGCCCACGGCGTCGACCATGCCGGCCGCTTCGTACCCGAGGCCTGCCGGAAAGCGCACGGGCTCGATGTACTGGTCGGCGCGCCACATCGATTCCGCGCGATTCAGACCAATCGCTTTCACCGTGATGCGAACTTCGCCGGGGCCGGGGGCGCGTACCGGTTCATCCACGAATTGCAGCACTTCCGGGCCACCTGCCTGTGCAAACCTGACTGTCCGTGACATGACTGACTCCTGTTTCGATTGACGAGGACGTAATGAGCGCATCACAGGGTCGCTGCGGCCCGTGAGTTCGACTGATGAACCGGGAAGTCCGAATAGTGCTGTTCGTCGCCGCCCCAGAATGCTGCGCGTACATAGGGCGTAAGCGGCAGCTTGTGCTTCAGCACGATACGGCAAATCCGGGTTTGACGAGAAATGCCTGCCAAAAGCAACGAGATCCGCGTCGGTCGCCGGGCTGGATCGTGCGCAGGCGGGTCATAAGCACGCCGTGGAAGGCCTGACGAAATCCGCCGCGCTCGAAGCGGCGCCGTTCGGTGTGCGCGTGAATGCCGTGGCGCCCGGCCCCGTGCAGACCGCCATGCTCGACCGCTTCATGCCCGACCCGGATCGCAAGGCGACCGCGCTCGCGAACGTGCCGCTCAGGCGCGCCGGCAGCCCCGAGGAAATTGCCGACGCGATCCGCTACGTCGGCTCCGGCGCGGCCAGCTTCATGACGGGCGAAGTGCTGCGCGTGAACGGCGGGCGCACGGCAGCGTAATGCTCGTTGCGCCACCGCGCTCGGCCGCAGGCCCCTCGCATACACTAATGCGGCCCGCCGATTTCCCGCCGCTGAAGAAGCGGTATTCGACGACGTCCGCAAGCCCGCCATCAACATGAACGGCCCCCAAGGTGACCCCATGTCCACGCCTCGTTTCGATGAACTCCCGCCCGCGCTCCAAGCGGTGCAAACACGTCCGCTCTTCGTGATGCGGCTCGACGTCAAGCCGATCGAGATCGTCGGCCAGACCGGAGCCGCGCTGCGCCGTGTCGGCATCGTGCCGTCCGGCACATTCGCGGGCGAACGCCTCGCGGGCGTCGTGCTCGATGGCGGCAGCGACTGGCAGAGCGTGCGCGGCGACGGCAGCACGACACTCGACGTGCGGCTGCTCCTGCGCACCGACGACGGCACGAACCTGCTGATGTCGTATCGCGGCGTGCGCCACGGCGACCCGGAAGTCTTGAAGCGGCTGGACCGTGGCGAAGCCGTCGACCCCGCCAGCTACTACTTTCGTACCAATCCCGTCTTCGAAGCGCCAGCGGGCAAGTATGAGTGGCTCAACCGCGTCATGGCCGTCGGCACAGGCCATCGCTTTCCGGGCGGCCCGGTCTACAGCATTTTCGAAGTGCTCTGAGCCACGCGTTTCGCCGCAACCGCGCCTCACCCCGCGCCGATATGCGGCTGCAGCGCCTTGAGCCAGCACGCCACCACCACCGCCCCGCCATCGGGCGTCCCGATCGCGCGCGCGCCGAGATAGCTTGCCCGGCCCGCGCGCGGCGTCATTTGCGCCGTGCTTTTCGCACCGGACTCCGCGGCGCTCACCGCCTGCGCCCACGCCTCGCCCACGGGGCGCGCCGACTTCAAGGCGCTTTCCAGTGCCTCGACGGCGGGCACGAGCGCATCGAGCATCGTGCGGTCGCCGGGTTTCGCGCCGCCGAGTTCACTGATCGCCTCGGCCGCGCCGCGCATGGCGGCCGCCCAATCCCGCGCATCGGGCTGCGCCTTCTCGCCAAGCGTGCGCGAGGCGCGCACCAGCGCCGTTGCGTAGAACGGCCCGGAACTGCCCGCTATCGCGCGGCGCAATGCCGTGCCGAGCGCGGCGAGCGCGCTGCCCGGCGAGCCGAGCGCGCCTTGCGGCACGGCGAGCATGGCCTGCGCGGCGCGCTCCATGCTTGCGCCCAGATCGCCGTCTCCGGCTCGGGAATCGAGGTCCGTGAACAGCGCCTCGTTCTCGATCAATGCGTGCGCAACGGCATCGAGCGCCGGCTTCAGACGCTGCGCCCATGCGACGCTCGCCGCGTCCGCAGGCGTCGCGCCCGCCTCGGCGCGCGCATCGGCCGCTGAAAACGCCGGCTCGATGCGGATCTGCCGGTTCACCTTGCCGACCCCGGGCCACGCGCGCGCTTCGGTGGCGGCGTCGAGCAGCGTCAGCTTCGCGTCGTCGAGCCGGAGCACGGAGATCGAACAGCCCGGCATGTTCAGCGCCGAAAGAAACGTGCCGGTCCACGCCCGCTCGACCGTCACATGACGGCGATTCAGGCTCTCGAATGCATCGCGCATGATGATCGCCAGTTCCATCGCGGGCGTGGCGCCCAGCCCGTTCACGAGCAGCGCGACGCGCTCGCCGCCTTTCAGCGCCAGGTCTTCGACGATGTTGGCGAGCAGCGTTTCCGTCAATTCGCCCGCCGCCATCGGCACCGTGCGCTCCACGCCTTTCTCGCCGTGAATGCCCATGCCAAGTTCGATCTCGTCGTCGGCGAGGCGAAAGCCGGCTTGCTCCGCGCCGGGCAACGTGCAGCCGTCGAGCGCCACGCCCATCGTGCCGAGATTCCCGGCCACGCCGCGCGCGATCGCGGCCACGAGGCCCAGCGCGTCGCCGCGCGCCGCCGCCGCGCCCGCGATCTTGTGCACCAGCACCGTTCCTGCAATGCCGCGCCGCTGATTGCGCTCCGTATGCCCGCGCAGCGACACGTCGTCGGCCACGATGACGATTTCGACCGGAATGCCCTCGGCTCGCGCCAGTTCGGCCGCGAGACCGAAATTGAGCCGGTCCCCCGTGTAGTTCTTCACGATGAGCAGCGCGCCGTTCGGACCCGCGCTCGCGCGAATCGCGGCCAGCACGGCGTCGGTGGAGGGCGACGTGAACACCTCGCCGCACACGGCGGCCGTGAGCATGCCTTGTCCGACATAACCGCCATGCGCGGGCTCGTGGCCGCTGCCGCCACCCGAAATCACGGCGACGGGGCGCTCTGGCTGGCTGGGCAGCGGGTTGCGCACGAGCACGTTTTCGTCGCCGAGCACGGCGACATGCGGCGCAGTGCGCGCAATGCCCTCGAGCATTTCGCGCACCACGAACGACGGGTCGTTGACGAGTTTCTTCATGAGAGTCCCTTGAACGAGTAACAGGGGCAAAAACGAGGGGCAGAAGCGAGAGGCGAAAACGGCGGACCGTTCGCGGTCCCGTCACGCCATGAGCATATTGAAGCACGGGCATCGAATGCGTTCCGGATGCCTGCCCCGCGCGTGGCGCCAGCATCCAGGCACCTAGGTAAAAACACCAATCAAAGCGGCACGCCGAATACCCGTTATTCAGACAGTAGCGACCGATCACGGACTTGCCGTGCCTGCGCCGTCTGCATGCCTGGAACACCATGGCCCCTCCGCCCGCCGGTGCCTTCACCAGTAACCTGCCCACTCCGGCCGAGCAACGCGGCGCGAGTGGCGATGTGCCGAATCGCGTTGCGTGGCGATGAACGTAGCTGAAATATCCGGAACCCCTCCACAGGCACCGTCCCGCGCGCCCAGCAAGGGCGTCGCCGTAGCGCTAGCCGTGGCGCTGATCGTATGCGTGGCAATCGGCGCGATCCTGAGCGCGAACCTGTCGCGTGGCACGGCCGACTCGCGGCTGCGTCAGGAACTGAACATCACGTCGGAACTCGAAGCCCTGCTCACGCTGCATATCGCGGCGAATACCGACTTCCTCAAAGGCGTGGGCACGGCAGGCTACACGTCGCGTGCGTGGCCGATCAAGCGGGCCGCAGTCGTGGCCGGCACTTATGACCGGCTCGAGCACGACTTTGCCGGCGCGCCGCGCAACGAGCGCGCGATCCACGAGTTGCGGCAGTTGAGCGCCGTCTGGCCCGAGCAGCTCGACGCGGCCGCGCGCAATATCGCGCTCGCAGACGCGGGCGCAAAGCTCGAGCCCGCCCTGATGCAGCACGCGAACGAAACGCTCAGCTCCATCATGTCGCTGCTCACCGCGCTGCGCTCCGAGCAGCGCGAGCAGATCAAGGTCGTGCAGTTCGGCGCGCAGGCGCAGCTCGCGCGGCAAAAAATCTCGCTGATCGGCACGGCGACAGCCGGCGCGCTGCTGCTGCTCTTCACGTTGTTTACGAGCCACCGCGCGGCGCTTTCCCGCAGCGCTGCGAAGATCGTCGCGCTCGAGGCCGAGCGGCGCTTTCGCGAGTACTTCGAGCAGCATCCGGTCGCGATGCTCATTTTCGATGTGCGCTCCTATGCAATCCTCACCGCCAATGCCGCGGCCCAGCGCCAATACGGCGCGAGCCTACAGCGGCTCAAGGGCATGTCGGTCGAGCAGCTTCGCCCGCGGGCCGAGACCGGCGCGTTCCGCCGCGACCTGCACGGCTACGTCAATTCCGGCGCGCAAAGCGGCGCAGGCGGCGTGCACCGGCATGTGCGCATCGACGGAGAAGTGATCCACGTCGATATCGCCTGGCATCTGCTGGACTATGCGGGCCAGGATGCGTGTTTCATCACCGCGCACGACGTCACGGCGCACGAACAGGCGAGAGAGCATTTGCGCGTTCGCAGCCGCGCGCTGGAGGCTTCGAGAAACGCCGTGATCATTTCGCAAAAGGTCGACGGCGAAAGCATCATCACGTACGCCAACGCTGCGTTCGAGCGCATCACCGGCCGCGCCGTGGCCACAGCGAATGGCGCCGGGCATTGGGACATGCTCGATTGCGATAAATCGTCCGCCGATGCCAACATCGTTCGCAGTGCCATGCAATCGGAGCAAGAAGGCGAGGGCCTGCTCAAATGCTGCCGGCCCGATGGCTCGCCCTACTGGATCGAGCTGCATGTCGCCCCGGTACTCGACGAGCGCAATCGCCCCACGCACTGCGTGACCGTGTTCAACGACGTTTCCGAGCGCATCCGCTATCAGGAGCAGTTGCGCCTGCAGGCGAACGAGGACTCGCTCACGCATCTGCCGAACCGGCTCGGCCTCAAGGCGCGTTTGCGCGAACTGGTCAGGACGGCGCTCGACGCGCAGCAGAATTTCGCGCTGGTGTTCATCGACCTCGACAACTTCAAGGAGGTCAACGACTCGCTCGGCCATACCGCGGGCGACGAGGTGCTGTGCGAAGTGGCGCGCCGCCTGTCCACCCATATCGCCCAGGGCGAGATGGTGTCCCGCTATGCGGGCGACGAGTTCGTCGCCGTGCTGTATGGTCGTGGCGGCGTCGATCACTTCGTCGCCGCCGCGGCAAGCATGCAGGAATCCTTGACACATGGGCTGCTGATCGGCAACAAGGTCATCGTGCCGCTCGCCTGTGTCGGCCTCGCCGTGTTCCCCGATCATTCGAGCGATCCGGACTCGCTGCTCAAGTACGCCGACTCCGCCATGTACCGCGCCAAATCGGTGGGGCCCGGGAGCATGCAGGTGTTCGACATGGCCATCGCCAGGCAGAACCTGGAGCGGGCGAGCCTCGCGCAGGCGTTGCGGCTGGCCGTGGCGTCGCGCGCGTTTGCCGTTGCGTGGCAGCCGAGAGTCAACCCGAGGACGGGCGAGACGATGGGTTTCGAGGCGCTCGTTCGCTGGCACGACGCGGAGCGCGGCCAGGTGAGCCCGGCGATGTTCGTGCCGCTCGCCGAGGAAAACGGCCTGATCGTGCAGATCGGCGAATTCGTATTCGAGGAGGCCTGCCGCCAGGCCCGCGAGTGGGCGCGCCAGCACCCGGACATCGTCGTTTCGGTCAACGTTTCGCCTGTCCAGTTCGTGCGCGCGGATTTGCCCGCCATGATGGCGGATACGCTCGCGCGCACCGGCGTGAGCCCGCGCAATATCGAGCTGGAGATCACCGAAGGCGTGCTCATGGCGCCCCGTTCGCTCGCCACGCTGCGCGCCCTTCGCGAGATGGGACTTTCGGTCGCCATCGACGACTTCGGCTCGGGCTATTCGAGCCTCGGGTACATTCGCAGCTTCATGCCCGATCGCCTTAAGCTCGACATGTCGTTCGTAAGGGGCATTGGCCACTCGCGCGCGGACGAGGTCATCGTGAAGGCCGTGCTCGCCCTCGGCCATACGCTCGGCATGCGGGTGGTGGCCGAGGGCGTGGAAACGCTGCAGCAACTGGAATTCCTGATCGAGAACGGCTGCAACGAGGCGCAGGGTTACTGGTTCTCGCGCCCTGTGGATGCAGCGAGCGCGCAGTCCTACCTGGAAGCGAGCCATGCGGCCAGCGTTCACCAACGGTAACCTGCTCAGGTGGCTCACGGGGCCGCGCGCCATTTTCTATGGCAGCCTCGCGGTCGCCTTCATCATGGCGTCGCTCTGCGCGACGGTGCTCTACGAGAGCCGCCACGACGCCCTGGAGCGCGCGAAAGAGAACTCGCGAAACGTCGCGCTCGTTGCCGAACGCGACATCGAGCGCAACTTCGAGCTCTACGCGCTTTCGCTGCAAGCCGTGGTCGACGGCATCGGCCGGCCCGACGTCATGGCGTTGCCCGCGAATCTGCGCAGCGAGCTGCTGTTCGACCACGCCATAACCGCGGAATATCTGGGCTCGATGCTCGTGCTCGACGAAGCGGGCAACGTCGTCATGAATTCGGCCACCGGCACACCGCTCAAGGCCAATTTCGCCGACCGCGACTACTTCGAGGTTCAGCGCGACCATCCCCATGCCGGCCTCTACGTCAGTGCGCCCTACCGTTCGCGCCTGCGCAACGGCACGCCCAGCATTGCGCTGAGCCGCAGGCTGTCGCACCCCGATGGGTCGTTCGCCGGCATCGTCATGATCGCCATTAACCTCGAGTATTTTCACCAGCTGTTCGCCGGGCTCTCGCTCGGCCGGCACGGTGCGATTTCGCTGATCGCGCAGGACGGCACCATGATCATGCGCCAGCCCTACGATCCGGCCGTGGTGGGACGCAACATCCGCAACGCGAGTACGTTCCGCCGCTTTCTGACTGCCAGGGAAGGCAGTTTCTCGGACACGTCGTCGATAGACGGCGCACGCCGGATGTATTTTTTCCGCAATTTCCCGCGCCAGCCGCTCATCATCATGGTGGCGGAAGCCGAACCCGATATCTACGCCGCGTGGCGGCGGCGCGCGCTGACCATCGGTACGCTCATGGGCACGTTCGCCATCGGCTTCGTCGGCCTCTCGTTCGTGCTCGCCACGCAGTTGCGGCGCAGAATGCGCGCCGAGTCCGAACTGCAGTTGCTCGCGCGCACCGACAGCCTCACGGGTCTGAACAACCGCCGCACGCTCGGCGAAATCCTCGAACAGGAGTGGCGGCGCGCCAGGCGCGCGCGCAGCGTGTTCTCGCTGCTCTTCGTCGATATCGACCGGTTCAAGGCCTATAACGACCAGTACGGCCATCAGGCCGGTGACGACGCGCTCGCCGCCGTGGCGCGCTGCATCGGCGAAAACATCCGCCGGCCCGCGGACACCGCCGCCCGCTACGGCGGCGAAGAGTTCGTCGTCGTGCTGCCCGATACGCTGCTGGAAGGCGCCTGCGCGATTGCGGAGAAGATCCGCAATGCGATCAGCGAACTCGCGATCGAGCATGCGGGCAGCGAGTACGGGCGCGTCACGGCGAGCATTGGCTCCGCAAGCTGGTCGCCGGACCAGGATGTCGATGTCACGCAGATCATCAAGGCGGCGGATCAGGCGCTGTACGACGCGAAGGCGCGCGGCCGCAACCGCGTCGCCATGTGCGGCGCCTGACGCGCGCGGCTAGGGATTGGCAACGCTGTTAGACGCCTCGCTCGCGTGATCGGGCCGGGGCGCGTCCTGCCCGCCTCCCAGCGCCACATAGAGCGACGCGCCGTTTTGCAGCGCCGCCGCGCGTAGCTGGATCAGTTGCTGTTGTGCCGCGAACAGGCTGCGCTTCGCATCGACCACTTCCAGGTAGATGGAAATGCCGTTCTCGTAGCGCAGTTCCGCCGCTTCGGCCAGGCGCGACTCGGAGGCCACCGCGCGCTCCTGTGCCGCGATTTGCTCCTGCAGGCGCTGGCGCGCGATCAGCGCGTCGGAGACTTCGCGGAACGCCACCTGAACGGTTTTCTGGTAGTTCGCCACGAGTTCCGTTTGACGCGCTTCGGACAGGCGCACTTGCGCGCTGCGGCGACCCGCGTCGAAGATCGGCAGCGTGACGAACCCGGATATCAGCCATGCCTGCTTGCCGGGCACGAAGAGGTCGCTCAACTCCGGCGACACATAGCCGAAATTGCCCGTTAGCGAAATACGCGGGAAATAGTCGGCGCGCGCGGCGCCAATATCGGCGTCGGCGGCTCGCAGCGACTGCTCGGCCGAGCGAATATCGGGGCGCAGCGCGAGCAGCGAAGAAGGCAGCCCCGCGTCGAGCGTGCCGAACTGATCGGCGTCGGCCAGCACGTGGCGCTGCGTCATATTCGCGGCGTCCGGCAGCGGACCACCGATCAGGACAGCCAACTGATCGCGCTGCTGGCCCGTCGTTCTTTGCAGTTCGGCAAGCTGCGTCTGAGCCTGTGTGACGAGAATGCGCGCCTGCTCGTAGTCCACGAGCGAGGTCGCGCCCGCTTCGAGGCGCAGCCGCGCGACCTCCAGCGCATACTGGCGCGTTTCCAGCGTGTGCTGCGCCAGGTCGATGCCCTCGTTGCCTGAGAGGATCGCGTAGTAGGTCGCCGCCACGTTGCTGATGAGCGAGAGACGAAACGCTTCGTTGGCCTCCATCGTCGCCAGATAGTTGCGCCGCGCCGACTCGCTCAGGTTGGCCACGCGCCCCCAGAAGTCGAGTTCGAACGACGTGACGGCCACCTGCACGCTGTACTGGTTGAAGTGAATCGACGTGTTGTTGTTGGGCAGCTCGGGCTCGATGGTGTTGAGCGGGGTTTTGGTGCGGGTTGCGTCGGCGCCCGCGGCCACTTGCGGAAACCGCGCGGAGCGCTGCACGCGATAGAGCGCCTGAGCCTGCTCGATGCGCGCAACCGATGCCGCCAGATCGCGGTTATGCGCCAGCGCCATGGCGATCAGCTGCTTGAGCGCCGGGTCGCGAAAGAACGTCTCCCACGCCAGCTCCGAAGCGAGGCGCTCGCCGCCCGGCGCGGCGATATCCGCACTCTCGTAGGTGCCCGCAATCGGCAACTCCGGCTGCTGGTAGCGCGGCGCGAAATTGCACGACGCGAGCGCCAGGCACGCCGTGATCGCCATCCACCTGGCAGTCTTAAACATCGTGCGCTCCCGCGGGCCGCGCGTCTTCTTCGTCATCGCCGGGCGAGCGTTTGCGGCTCAACCATCGGCGCGCCACCACATAGAACACCGGCGTAAAGAAGATGCCGAACAGCGTGGCCGTGAGCATGCTGCCCATGATGCCCGTGCCCACCGCCTGCCTGCCCGCCGCGCCCGCGCCTGTGGCGAGCACGAGCGGCAGCATGCCGAGCACGAAGGTCACGCTCGTCATCAGGATCGGCCGCAAGCGCTGACGCGCGCCGTTCACGGCCGCGCTCACGGTATCGCTGCCCGCGGCCTCCTCCTTGATCGCGAATTCCACGATCAGAATGGCGTTTTTTGCCGCGAGGCCGATGATGGTCACGAGGCCGATGTTGAAGTAGACGTCGGCGGAAAAACGCCGCGCCATGGTGAAGAGAACCGCTCCCAGCACGCCCAGCGGAATGATGAGCAGGACGGCAATGGGAATCGCCCAGCTCTCGTAGAGCGCAGCGAGCAACAGAAACACCACGACGAGGGAAAGCAGCAGCAGCGCACCGATCTGCCCGGCCGCCTGCTGTTCCTCGAACGCCGTGCCGGTCCATTCGTAGGTCAGGTTGCCGGAAAGAACGTGGTCCGCAATGCGCTCCATCTCAGCGAGCGCCGCGCCGCTCGAACGGCCCGGCGCCGCCTGCCCCGAGATCGTGGCCGAGGGAAAGCCGTTGTAGCGTTCGACCTGCTGCGGCCCCGCGCTCCAGTGCACGCTCGTGAACGCCGAGAACGGCACCATCTCGCCCACGTTGTTGCGCAACCGCAGCGCGCCGATATCCTCGGGCCGCATGCGCTGATCGGCGTCGGCCTGCATGAGCACGCGCAGCACATTCCCCTCGTAGACGAAATCGTTCACGTAGTTCGAGCCGAATGCGAGCGCGAGCGCGCTGTTCACCTGACCGATCTGCAACCCTAGCGCGCGCGCCTTCACGCGGTCGATATCGACATAGAGTTGCGGCGCGGGCGGCAAACCGTCGGGACGCACGCCCACCAGCAAGGGGCTGCGCGCGGCCTCCGCCAGCATGCGCGCGCTCGCCTGCTGCAACGCCGCGCCGCCCACGCCGCTGCGGTCGAGTATCTTCATGGTGAAGCCGCTCGCATTGCCGAGCGAGGGAATGGCCGGCGGATCGAGCGCGAAGACGAGCGCTTGAGGAATATTGCGGAACGCCGCGTTCGCGCGCCCAACCAGCGCCCCCGCCGAATTGGCCGCGCCCGGCCGCTCCGACCACGGCTTCAGGTCGACGAACGACATCGCCGCCGACTGCCCCTGGCCGAAGAAGCTGAATCCCGTGACGGACGCGATATTGCGCACCTGCGGCTGCTGCCTCAGATAGGCCTCGACCTGATCGACGACCTGTTGCGTGCGCTGCGCCGTCGCGCCGGGCGCCGCCGTATACGCGACGAAAATGTGTCCCTGGTCCTCGCCCGGAATGAAGCCGCGCGGCAACTGGGTGAAGAGGAACCCGGTCGCCGCGCACACCACGACGAATACGAGGAGCCAGCGCACCGGCTTGCGCAGCATGGCCTGCACGGCCAGCACGTAGCGCTCGGTGGCGGTTTCCATACCGCGGTTGAACCCATCGAACACGCGCCGCTGCATGCGGGCCGGCCAGTGCGTGGCGGCGGCCTTGCCGGTGCCGTCACCGGTCTTCGTCCTGCTGCCCAGCAGCGTTGCCGACATGGCCACGCCCAGCGTCAGCGCGAGCAGGGTCGAGAGAAAGATCGAGACGGTGAGCGTGACCGAGAACTGGCGATAAATCGCGCCCGTCGAGCCCGGAAAGAACGCCATGGGGACGAACACCGCAATCAGCACGAGTGTGCTCGCAATGGCGGCGCCCGCAATCTGCCCGACGGCCTTGACGGTCGCCCGCCGCGAACTCAAGCCCTCTTCCTGGATCACGCGCTCGACGCTTTCCACCACCACGATCGCGTCGTCGTTGAGAATGCCGATCGCCACGACCATGGCGAACAGCGAAAGCAGATTGATCGAGAGCCCGAACAAAAAAATGCCGACGCACGTGCCGATCAGCGCGATCGGGACGACCAGCGTGGGAATGAGCGTCGCGCGCCATTTCTGGAGAAAGAGAAACACGATGACCGTCACGAGCAGCAATGCCTCGATCATCGTGCGCAGCACGCCGCTCAGCGAGGTCGTGATGAACGGCGTCGTATCGAACGGCACGACCCACGCCACGCCCTTCGGGAAAGTCGGCTGCAATTGCGTGAGACGCTGCCGCACGGCGCTCGCCACGGCCAGCGCGTTCGCGCCGCTCGCGAGCTGGATGGCGATCCCGGCGGACTCCTTGCCGTTCACGCGAAAGCGAAAGCCATAGCTGTCGTTGCCCAGCTCCACGCGAGCGACGTCGCCCACGCGCACCGTCGAGCCATCCGGGTTCGAACGCACGATCACCTCGCGGAACTGCTCGGGCGTCGAAAAGCGGCCGCGCATAACGATCTGCGCATTGAGTTCGGCGCCCGGCGCAATGGGCTGGTCGCCGAGGCTGCCGCCCGCAGTCTGGCTGTTCTGCTCCTGGATGGCAGTCATCACTTCGTTAGCCGAAATACCGAAGCTGCCGAGTTTTTCCGGATCGATCCAGATCCGCATGGCATACGACGAACCGAACAGCTGCGCGTCGCCGACGCCGGGAATGCGGCGCAATTCGTTGACGATGTTATTGGCGGCAAAGTTGCCCAGCTCGACGGCCGGGATCGAACCATCGGCGGACTGCAGCGCAACGAGCATCAAAAAGCCCGACGACGCTTTCGTGACGCTCACGCCGACCTGCCTCACCTCAAGCGGCAGGCGCGGCTCGACGCGGCTCAAGCGGTCCTGGACCTGCGAGAGCGCAACGTCGAGATTCGTGCCGGGCCTGAGCGTGACCGTGATCTGCGCCGTGCCGTTCGAGCGGCTCTGGGACGACATGTAGAGGAAATTTTCGACGCCGTTCATCTCGTCTTCGATGATCGACGTGACCGTGCGGTCCAGCGTGTTCGCGTCGGCGCCGCTGTAGACGGCCGATATCGTAAGCGAGGGCGGCGCGACGTCGGGGTACTGCTCGACCGGCAGCAGCATGAGCGCGAGGGCGCCAAACAGCGTGACGAAGAGCGCAACGACCCACGCGAAGACTGGCCGGTAGACGAAGAATCGGTTCATGAGGCGCGCCGCTCAGGAGTGGCCCGGCGCGGCGAAGGGATGGGCGTCCACGCGCTGCCCCGGCTGCACCCGTTGCCAGCCGTCGACGATGACGCGCTCACCCGGCTCCAGCCCGTCCTTCACGACCCATTGCCCCGCTTCCTGCGGGCCGAGCACGACATTGCGCCGCACGACGGTGCCGTCGTCGGCAACGAGCGAGAGGTTCGCCCCGTTGTTGTCGAACTGCACCGCGCGCGCGGGGACGACCAGGCCGTTCGGTATCGTGCCGATCACAACGCGCCCGCGCACGAACTGCCCCGGCAACAAGATGCGCGACGCATTGTTGAAGCGCGCGCGCAGCACCTGCGTCCCGGTGGAAGGATCGACGACGAGATCGGTGAAGTCGAGCACGCCCGGCTCGCTATAGTCGTCGCCGTTCGCGAGCGTGAGCCACACTTGTGCGCGGTCCGAGGCCGGCGCCGCGAGCGTGCCCGAGGCGATCTGTTTGCGTACCTCCAGCAACGAAATATTCGACTGCGTGAATACGGCGTTCACGGGCGAGAGCTGATTGACCTGCGTGAGCAAGGTCGCCCCGGCCGCGCTGACCAGCGCGCCCTCGGTGACGAGCGCGCGCCCCACACGGCCCGCGATCGGCGCGCGAACCGTGCATCGATCGAGGCGCAGCTGTGCGAGCGTCACCGCGGCGCGTGCGTCCGCAACGTTCGCGTCGGCCTGCTGCAGGGCGGCCGTCGCGGCCTCGAATTCCTGGGCGCTCACGACCTGGCGCGCCACCAGCGGCTTGAAGCGTGCAACCTCCGAGGCCGCATTGCCCTGCACGGCCCGGGCCCGGTTGAGCGCCGCCTGGGCCTGCTGCAACGCGGCCTCGTAGTCGCGCGAATCGATGAGGAAGAGCGGCGCGCCGGCACGCACGTCGGTGCCCTCCTCGAAGAGCCGCCGCTCGACGATCCCGTCCACGCGGGCGCGCACCTCCGCCGAGCGGATCGCTTCGATACGCCCCGGCAGTTCGATCTCGCGGGGAATGGATTGCGCCGCAACCGTTTCAACCAGCACGCTCGGCGGCGGTGGCGCTGCGCCGCCCTGGGCTTGCCGGTCGCGGCATCCATTGCCCGCCAGCAGCAGCATTGCCGCAATGCCGATCAGCCACGGTCTACAGCGTCTGGGTTCGCAGTTTGGCACGCGAGGCTCCACCGAAAAATAGAGACGGTACGCGCGCGCCCGGAACGGCTCATTGCGCAGTACTCGACCGGATCATTGCGATGTTCACTCAAACCGCGATTTACGGCCCCCGATGTGCGCAGTCCGCAAGCGCAGAAGCGTGGAAGAAGCGCACAATGTTTCAATCGTTATCTAACAGATATCGCTTTCATGCATTCACGGGATTTACGCAAAACCGCCACAAAATCAATCACTCGTAAATTTCTTGAAGTCGGAATTCCGTTTACTACTATGGATAGACGCTTCACACCCTTATTCACACCGCTGGATTCTTTCGTTTTCCAGCCATTGCCCATTTGCTTTTAAGGGCACGTTCGCACAGCTGGATATCACGGCTTTCGGGATGTTCTATAACCGAAGAAGCCATTGGTCATGGCGACGTCAATCATCTTCTTGCCTCAGGAGATCGAATCATGAAAAGCCAACTCGTCCTCTCAGTCATCGCTGCGCTCCTCGTCGGTGTCTCCTCTTCCGCAATTGCGCAAGGCACATCCGGTGGAGATCAAAGCCAGGGGACAGGTCGCCAGCAGGTCATGCCGACCATGCCGCATCGCGACTGGCATGAGGGCCAACAGGTTCCCTCGAAGTACCGGCATTACAACTATCAGATGAACGACTGGAAGTCGCATAACCTGGACGCACCGAAGCGCGGCCAGCAGTGGCTTGGCGTGAACGGCGACTACGTGCTGGTGACGAGAAGCAACTGGAAGATCTCGAAGATCGTACCGGGTACTGAATGACCGGGATCACGAGACGGGCTACGTTGCCGTAGCCCGCGCGATTGCTGCATGATTCAGGCATGGACGGTTGCCATGCCTGCCGCCCTTCTCAATCGACGAGCCGCGCGCGCAGGCGCTTGTACTCGTCGTCCGTAATCGAGCCTGTCGTCCTCAGCTTGTCGAGCTTCTCGATTTCGTCCGCGACACTGTAGCCCACGATGTGGCGCAGTTCTTCGCGCGCCTTCTGTGCCCGCTCCTGGTTGCGATGCGCCATGTCTCTGCCCTGCGTGAGGACATAGGCGAATATGCCGATATAGGGCAAAACAATCAGAAAGATCACCCACACGATCTTCATGAATCCCGATATATCGGTCCGACGGAACAGGTCACTCGTGATCGTGATGAACAGCCAGAACCACAGAATGAACATGAATATCGAAAACGCATCGATAATAAAGTTCGAAAACGTAAAGCCATTTGCGAAGATCATGAATCGCCTCCGTCGGTTTTGCGTGTGTAAAACGGCAACTGCAGGCTGATACGGGCATCGATGGCGACACCGTGTGCGCGCGAAACGTGATGCTCGGACGTGACGCGGCAGCCGACTGCGCTTTCGTCAGGTCAGATCAGGCCGCGCCTGCGCTCCCGGCCGGCAAACGGCACCACGGCCATGGAAATGAGATCCAGCCCGAGGAACAATCCGAGCAAGGGTAACGGCACGCTCGGGAAATTGGCGGCCAGAAAAATGGCCAGCAGGAACGAGAGCGCCGCGCTGACAATGCCGATATTGTTGACCTTCACGTCCTGCCCGACCGACGCAATGATCTTGAAGAAGCCGTCGAGCACGAAGAAGATCATCAGCATCACGGTAAGCCCGCGCGCCCGTGCGCTGTCATTGACCAGAATGAGAATGCCGATGAGTATGGGCACGATGACTGGCGGAATGCGCCTGACTGCGAGTTTCCAGTCTTTCGTCGTGAAGAGACTCAAGGCATGCACGAAGCCGCAGAACAGCAGCATCCTTGCGATGAAAAGCGTGCCAATCAAGGACCTTGTCGAGAGCGACAAGACGATGCAGAAAATTCCCGCCGCGATGAGAAGCGTTGAGCTGGCAATCGGAAAAATAGAACGCTTTTTCATATTCGAATGTAACTGCGTCAATACGGTTACATAGCTCGGCATATCTGACTTGCGCGTATTCTTGCCGAATTATAGGCTTAAGCGAAATTAAGCGTTCTACTATCAGCCGTGGAAGTATAGTGCGTGAGTGTGCAAATACAAGGGCGCGATTGCACTGTGAACCTCGAACGCAGCCACACCTTCTCGTTCAGCCCCAACGGCGAGCACTTCCTGCTCGACGGCGAGCCCTTGCAGATCCGCAGCGGCGAGATGCATCCCGCGCGCATACCGCGCGAGTACTGGCTGCATCGCATCTGCATGGCCAAGGCGATGGGCATGAACTGCATCGCGTTGTACATCATGTGGAACTACCACGAGACACGCCCGGGCGTGTTCGACTTCGCAAGCGGCAACCGCGATATCGAAGCCTTCATCCGCCTGTGTCAGCAAGAAGCGCTGTGGGTGCTGCTGCGCCCGGGCCCCTACGTTTGCGCCGAGTGGGACCTGGGAGGCCTTCCCGCTTACCTGCTGAGCGAACCGGACATCCAGCTGCGTACCGACTCCGCCACCGATGCCCGTTACATGGTGGCGGTTGCGCGCTACATCGGCGAACTCGCTCCGCGCATCAAGCCGTTGATGATCGATGCAGGCGGGCCGATCCTGATGATCCAGATAGAGAATGAATTCGGTTCGTACGCAAGCAATCCCGCTTACCTCGAAGAACTCAGGCAGCTTTGGCTGCGAGGCGGCATAACGGGGCCCTTCTACACCGAGGACGGTCTCGCGCAACTCGAACGCAATCGCACTACGGTGACGGGTGGCGCCATCGCGTTGAGCAACGGCAACGCGGCGCAAATCGCCACGGTGCGGCGCGCGTTTCCTGCCGTGCCCGCGATGGCGGGCGAGGTCTACCCGGGCTGGCTGACGCATTGGGGCGAGCCGGAATTCGCTGGACTCCATTACGATCTTTCCGCCATCCTGACGGCATTCATGCAGTCGCATTTGTCGTTCAACCTCTATGTCATTCACGGCGGCACGAGCTTTGGCTTTTATGCCGGCGCGAATGTGGACGACTCGGGCAACTATCAACCCGATATCACGAGCTACGACTATGGCGCGCCGATCAACGAGCAAGGGGCGGCTACGGCGAAATACCTGAAGTATCGCGACATCATCGCCCGATATCTCGCCGAGCCTTTGCCGGACATTCCCGACGCCATCGCCACAGTCGCGGGCCACACCCTGACGCCAACGCTCTACACCTCGATCTGGGACAACCTGCCCGCGCCCCTGCCGTGCGACTCGAGCGTCGATCCGCAGCCGTTCGAGCACTACGACCAGACATCCGGCTTCATGCTGTATCGGAAAACGTTGCGTGAGCAACCGGTTGGCGCGCTGGATATCAGCGGCGTTCATGACTATGCGGCGGTTTTTGTCGGCGAGCGCTACGCGGGCGGCGTCTCGCGCGCGCGTATTCCGCACGGCTATGCGCAACAGTTACGTGTGACACATCGCGCGCCGCTCGCGTTGCCCACCACCGTGGCCGGCGCGCCAGGCGCGCTGGAAATTCTGGTAGAGGCCATGGGGCGCGTCAACTTCGGGCCGGCGATCGTCGACCGCAAAGGACTGCTAGCGCCCGTAAAAATGCAATACGCCGACGGGTCCGCTTCATCGCTCGAGGAATGGGAAGTCTTTTTGCTGCCGATGGATGAGGCGTACATCGCCGGGTTGCAGGCACGCTGCACGAATCCGCTGAAACCCGGACTCTTTTTCAAGGCGCGCCTGGTTCTGGATGAAATCGGCGACACCTGGCTCGATATGGGCAACTGGACCAAGGGCGTGGTCTGGGTCAATGGGCACAATCTCGGGCGCTACTGGAGTATCGGCCCGCAACAGCGCTTGTATTGCCCCGCGCCGTGGCTTACGCAGGGCGAGAACGAGGTGCTGATCTTCGACCTGCACCAGACCGAAACGAAGCCGGTGCGTCTGGCGAATGCGTTGTACTAGCCGCCATCGGTCGGCAGTAGTTCCAGCGTGAGCACTTCGAATGGCGCGAGCTGGATTTCGCACGGCACGTCCGCGTCCAGTATTGCGGGAATGCCGGTGGTGCCTGCATGCCAGAGACTCCGCGCATGAAATCGTCCCGCCGCCGCAGCCGGCAGTTCCAGCTGATGCCGCAGCGCCAGCGCAAAGCGCTGCGCCTGATCGTGCGGATTGCGCAGCGTCACGATTGCCTTGTGCGGCGCCCACGCGGCCCAGCCGTAGATGGCCGCTTCGTCGGGCGCGCCGCCGATCCAATGGCTGTCGCGCAACACGCCGCCGTTCACGCGCGCCCATCGGGCCGCTTGCGCGAGCACGTTCCAGTCGTCTTCGCCCAGCAGCGAAGGCGTGATGTACAGCTCCTGCAATTGCGTCCCGCTCGCGAAGAAGGACCGCACCTCGTGCGCGAATGCATCGCCTGCCGGCGTATTCAGGCGTGGGTTGCACTGCGCCAGGACAATGCCGTGCAGCATCACGGAATTGAGCGGAAAGAGCGGGCTGCGCAGCACGACGTTGCGGTACGTCTGCGCGTCGCGATACGTGATCCAGCGCTCGCGACTCGTGCCGCTGCCTGCCTGACCGTCGTCACTGCCGCCGCGCCAGATCGCGTCGGCGTAGCGCAGCCAGAACGGCGAGGGCTGCGTGCCGGTCGAGAGATTGATGAAGGTTTCCGGCTTCGCCGCGCGAATGTCGCCGATCAGCTGGATCGCAGCGTCCCAGTCGCTATCGAAAACGCTGCCGGGAAATACACGGTCCGCGTTGCCGGTCCCGTCGAACTTGAACTGGTTCACGCCGTCTCTCGCGAGCAGGCTCATCACGACTTCGTGAAAACGCTCGTAATAGCGCGGCCCCGATAGTGCGAAGCCATTGTCGATGACTTCGTAGCCCGCGGCGCGGCCATGCGTGACGCGCTCGTCCTTCGGCGCGCAATAGCCGCCCCAGGGAGACAGCCAGACGCCGGGCGCGCCGCCATAGCGTGCCGCCGCCTCGCGCAGCGGCACGAAGCCATGAGGAAACGCCTGGCTGAAATGCCAGCCGCCGCCAAGGTCGTCCCAGCCATCGTCGAACAGAAACGAGTCGATCTGCACGCCGCGCGCGGTATGCAATTCGCGGCCGACCGTTTCGATACGCTCCAGCGCCTGGTCCTGCGTATAAGGGGTGAGGTAACCGATATCCCACCAGCTGTTGTAGTGCAGACACGGACGATATGGGCGGGCGCGCTCCTGCTCGAGGCAGGTGGCGAAATCGCGCCGCAACTGACCGTCGCGAGCCACGCCTGCCACGGCGGAGTAAGTCAGCGTCCGGTTCTTTTGCAGCGGCAACGTGCGTTGCAGCGTAAAACCGACGCTATCCGCTTCCACGTGGCTGGTTGCAAGCGGCAACTCGAAGCCCAGGTAGAAGTTGCCCGCGACGACCAGGGTGCCCTTGCGTTCGCTGCCGGTCTGCGCGCCGACAACGCGCGCCTGCAGTAATGAAACGACGGCAATGGCTTCGGCCTGGCGCAGGGCCGTCACGTTCAGCAGCATGCGCAGATATCGCGCGCCGTCGCGCTGCTCTACGCTCCATTGCATCGCGAGGCGTCCCTGGGCGTCGCCCAGCGTGACGCTCACGCGCCGGCCCGCGACGCGTTCGGCCAGGCGCGATGCTTGGGGGTTGGCCGCGAGCGCGTCTTCCCGTACCGGTGCAAGCACGCGCATGCCGGCCGGGCCGAGTATGGTGCCGTCCGCGAAAGTCAGCGCGAACGGCGCGACGATGGGCAGTACGCGTGCCCCAGCGCAATCGACGAGTGAGAAGCGAGTGAGGTGTTCGTCCTCGAGTGCCCAGCGCAATGCAACGGCATCGTTCCCGAACGAGCAGACATCGCCCTGTTTCCGGAATTCGGGCATGCAGGCTTGTGTGGAAGTTCGATCGTCGGCACGCATGGGCAACCTGTCTCGGGCGCGAGCAACCTCTATAGGTTAATGGCAACGGCACAAACGTGTAATGACCCTAAAGCGGCAGCCCCACACAAACGGCAATTCAGGGCCGCGTGATTCCCTTATGGGAACCTTAAGCCCGACATTTTTCGCGCAGCTTTACCAGCGGTTACACGATTGACAAATCTGCGCATCCCGTTCGTAAGCTCAGCGACTAGAATCCGCTTCCATCGCAACCGCGTCCGTTGACTGGAATAGAGATCATCATGAATCGCCTGACGTTTTATCTCCTCGCAGGACTCGCAGGGACGTGTGTCAGCACAGCGGCATCCGCCCATGCCGATATCGGTGTCTATCTCGGCGTTCCCGGTCCGGTCTATGCCGCGCCCGTGCCCGTGTACGAGGCGCCGCCGCCCGTCGTTTATGCAGCGCCGCCCGCTGCAGTCTACGAGCCGGCCCCCGCGTACGGCTACTACCGCTACGACCACGACGAAGACGAACACCACTGGCACGACCACGGCCGTCATCGTGGCTGGGAACATCACCACGGCGACGACGATTGACCGGCGCGCCCGCCACCCATATCGTTGCGCGCGCAACCTCATGCGCGCGCCTGCCTCCCTTCAAGTGCAAGTCCCGCGCCCCCTCCCCGCGACAACAGGCCTGTTCGGCTAGCCCCTCAAAGTTGTCTAGCCAATAAACGCTTACAACGCGCACTCCACCCTGCCTCCTGCCCCTCCTTTCCGTGTGCAACGCTCACATGTCAGCGCGTTTACACCTTCGCCAGCAAAAACCCTAGTTGTCTCATTATGTGAGAGCCGTTATCTTGTCTATACAACACGGCTGACGTGACAGCCCGCTGTTGACCATGCCGCCATCCGTCATGGCGGCGTCGAAAGAGATACTGGAGACTCCACGTCAATGAAGAAGTTTGCCCTGTGCATCGCGATGCTCGCCGTCGCTACCTCCGTCTGTGCGAAGGACTGGACCACGGTCCGCTTTGGCGTGGATGCAAGTTATCCGCCGTTCGAATCGAAGAGCACGGACGGCAAGCTGGTCGGCTTCGACATCGACGTCGGCAACGAGATCTGCAAGCGCATCAACGCGAAGTGCGTTTGGGTGGAAAGCGAATTCGACGGCATGATTCCGGCGCTCAAGGCAAAGAAGTTCGACGCCGTGCTCTCCTCGATGTCGATGACGCCGCAGCGTGAAGCACAAATCGCCTTCTCGTCGAAGGTCTTCCACACGCCTAGCCGTCTCGTCGCGAAGAAGGGCTCGAGCCTTCAGCCCACCGCCGATTCGTTGAAGGGCAAGACGATCGGCGTCGAGCAGGGAACGACCCAGGAAGCCTACGCAAAAGCCAACTGGGCGCCGAACGGTGTGAAGATCGTGCCTTACCAGGATCAGGACCAGGTCTATGCGGACCTGCTCTCGGGGCGCCTCGACGCCGCGCTGCAAGACGCCGTGCAAGCCGACCTGAGCTTCCTGAAGACCCCGCGCGGCGCAGGCTTCGCGTTCACGAACGGCGAACTGAGCGATCCCAGCGGCATCCTCGGCAACGGCGCCGCCATCGGCTTGCGCAAGGACGACGCCGACCTGAAGGTGAAGATCGACAAGGCGCTCGCGGACATGCTCAAGGACGGGACCTACAAGAAGATCGAATCGCGCTACTTCGCGTTCGACGTGTACGGTTCCTGAGCCTGACCGGAGCACGAGATTAGCGACGAAGGCGCGGGCACTCCCGCGCCTTTTGCCCTTTCCGCCGCTGGAACCTCTCCCCGCACTCACACCATCATGCAGATCCAGACCCATCCGCTCATCTCGCCGGCGCTCGGCACCGCGCGGCACCTCACGAGCTTCCACTACGGCCCCACCGGCGCACAGAAGATCTACATCCAGTCGTCGCTGCATGCCGACGAACTGCCGGGCATGCTGGTCGCCTGGGCGCTGCGCCAACGCCTTGCCGCGCTCGAAGCCGCAGGCAAGCTGCGCGGCGAGGTCGTCGTCGTGCCCGTGCCCAATCCCATCGGCCTCAATCAGCGCCTGCTCGGTCAGCTGCTCGGCCGTTTTGAAAGCGGCACCGCGGCCAACTTCAACCGCCACTTCCACGATCTCGCCGAACTCGTGCTCCCGCGTGTCGGCCCTCGACTGAGCGGCGACGCGCAGCAGAACGTGGCCGCCGTGCGCGCTGCGATGCGAGAGGCGCTCGACGAACAGACGCCCACCACCGAACTCGGCTCGCAGCGTCTGGCGCTGCAGCGCCTGTCGTACGACGCCGATGTCGTGCTCGACCTGCACTGCGACTTCGAAGGCGCGATGCATCTCTACACGAACCCCGACCTGTGGGCCGATGTCGAGCCGCTCGCGCGCTATCTCGAAGCGAAAGCCTCGCTCTTCGCGCTCAATTCGGACGGCAACCCCTTCGACGAGATTCACAGCTTCTGCTGGTCCGCGCTGCGCGAGCGCTACGGCGACCGCTTTCCGATTCCCAACGGCGCGGTTTCCGTGACGATCGAGCTGCGCGGCCAGGCGGACGTGAGCTACGACTTCGCCGAACGCGACGCGAACGCCATCATCAACTACCTCACGCATCGCGGTGTGATCGAAGGCACGCCCGCGCCGCTGCCTGCGCTCGAATACGCGGCCACGCCGTTCGCGGGCACCGAAGCGCTCGTCGCGCCGGCCTCCGGCGTGCTCGTGTTCCGCACGCCGGTTGGCGTGAGAGTCGAACCGGGTCAGCCGATTGCCGATGTGGTCGATCCGCTGACCGATCGCGTCGTCACGATCACGAGCTCCGTGACCGGCATGCTGTACGCACGCCAACGCACGCGCTTCGCCACGGCGGGGATGGAAGTCGCGTGGGTGGCAGGCGCTACGCCGCTGCGCAGCGGCTCTCTGCTGCCCGCCTAGGCGATAAAACCGGGCAAATCGCCCGAAATGATATGGGGTCATGCCCGATAACGGACACGTTGTCCGGCACAGTTCGTTTGGAAACGAAACGATGTGTGACGGGACGTAACAGCAGTCCAGCAGGCGCACCGCAAAGGACGATGCCTGCCGCTGCGGCGCAGTGAGGGCGGGAGCAAGCGCTATTTACACTTGCTTTCGATTCTTTACCTATGCGCGCTGAGTTGAAACTTACGATTGTTAGCGCCTGGAACATCGGGCCCCAAGGCGGCCGGAGACCTCCGTTTCCGGCCGCCTTTCTCATTCGTAAATAGAACCAGCGGAATGGCCCACAATAAATGAACAGCTTCGATACCGTCATTCTGGGAGCCCTCACCCAAGTCGATCTGCCGCCACTGCTCAATCACGCGATCCGGGTGATGGTGGGACTCTATACGTTCAAGGGATATTTCCTCATCCCGCTCATCTGGTGGATCTGGTTCCAGCCGAGCGAGCGGCGCGAGTGGCGGCGCGAGATGATGATCGCCACGGTGGCCAGCGGCCTGATCGCGCTCGCAGTGGGACGCCTCCTCGCGCGTTTTCTGCCGTTCCGGCAACGGCCGCTCTTCAATCCCGATCTGCATCTGCATTTCGCTTCGTCGTCGCTTAGGGCGGCCGGGCTAACCGACTTCAGTTCGTTTCCGAGCGATCACGCCATGCTGTGGGTGGCGATTGCGATGGGGATCTTGCTGGTATGGCGTGTGGTCGGCGCGCTGGTGATGTTATATGTTGTGCTGATCATCTGCTTGCCGCGTGCGTATCTGGGCTATCACTACCCGACTGATTTGATCGCGGGCGCCGCCATCGGCGTGGTGATTACCTGGCTGATGACGCGCGATGCAGTCAGGAAGCGGACCGCCGAGCCCGCTCTGCGCCTGATGGTGCGCTTTCCCGGTGCGGCCGCCGCATTCACGTTTCTCGTGAGTTTCGAACTGGTCACGCAATTCGACGATCTGCTGAGGCTCGCCCACTCCGTGGTGCACGGAATGATCTGAAAACCGGCGCGGGCGGCGTCTTCAGTACGCCGCCCGCGCGGCTTCACACTGCGCCCGGATTGACGTACGCCGTCTTGACCGTGGTGTAGAACTCGCGGGCATAGCTGCCTTGCTCGCGCGGGCCGTAGCTCGAACCCTTGCGGCCGCCGAACGGAACGTGATAATCCACGCCCGCCGTCGCGGTGTTCACCATGACCATGCCGGCCTGCACGTGGCGGCGGAAGTGGTTGGCATAACTGAGCGAAGTCGTGCAGATGCCGGCCGACAAACCGAACTCCGTATCGTTCGCCACGGCGAGCGCCTCATGATAGTCCTTCACCTTGATGACCGAGGCGACCGGGCCGAACACTTCTTCGCGGTTGATGCGCATTTGCGCAGTCGTGCCGGTGATCAGCGCGGGGGCAAGGAAATAGCCGCGCGTGGCGCCTTCTACGCGCTCGCCGCCGTACACCTCGCCGCCCTCTTCACGCGCAATCGCAATGTAGCGCTCGTCCTGCTGAAGCTGCTTGTCGTCCACCACCGGCCCGATATGCGTGCCGTCCGCCAGCGCGTCGCCCGTCTTCAGCGCTTTCATGCGGGTCTTCATCGCTTCGATGAAACGGTCGTGAATGCCTTCGGTCACGATGAGGCGGCTCGACGCCGTGCAGCGCTGCCCCGTCGAGAAGAATGCGCCGTTGATGCAGGCTTCCACAGCGACGTCGAGATTGGCGTCGTCGAGCACGACCATGGGATTCTTGCCGCCCATCTCCAGCTGGAACTTCTTGCCCGTTGCAAAGCACTTCGCGCCGATCGCGCGGCCCGTCGCGACCGAGCCCGTGAAACTCAAGGCATCGACATCAGGCGAGCTGACGATCGCCTCGCCCACCACCGAGCCGCGGCCCATCACGAGGTTGATGACGCCGGCCGGCGCGCCCGCTTCCGCAATGATCTTCACGAGTTCCCACGTGCTGGCCGGCACGAGATCGGCGGGCTTGATGACGACCGTGTTGCCATAGGCCAGCGCGGGCGCGATCTTCCAGGCGGGAATGGCGATCGGAAAGTTCCAGGGCGTAATGAGCCCGATCACCCCAATCGGCTCGCGCGTCACCTCGACGGTCATGCCGGGCCGCACCGAAGGCACGATCTCGCCGCCAAGGCGCAGCGCCTCGCCGGCGAAGAACTTGAAGATCTGCGCGGCGCGGCCGACCTCGCCGATGGCCTCGGGCAGCGTCTTGCCCTCTTCGCGCGCGAGCAGGCGGCCCAACTCGGCCTTGCGCGCGAGAATGACGCTGCCCACCTGGTCGAGCAAATCGAAGCGTTGCTGCGGCGTGGAAAGCGACCACTGCGCAAAGGCCTTGCGCGCGGCGGCGATGGCGTCGCGCGTCTGCGCGTCGTCTGCCTGCGCGAACTCGCCGATTGCGTCGTCGAGGTTGGAGGGATTGATGTTGGTGGATGCCGTGGCGCCGCGCACCCACTGGCCGCCGATGTAATTGTCGAACTGGTTCATGTCGCGTTTTCCGATTCAGTGGCTCACAGCAATCCGCGTGCAGCCAGATTGCGATAGAGCGCGCGCACGCCGAAGGTCCACGGCGCGAGTTCCGTGCTCAATTGCACGGTGTTGACCAGCGCGCCGAGTTCCGGCGCGGAAATGGTGACCTTGTCGCCCAGGTGATGCGTAAAGCCGCCGCCTTGCGTGTCGCGATCCTTGATCGGCGAGAACATGGTGCCGAGAAAGAGCATGAAGCCATCGGGATACTGGTGATGCGGGCCCCACGTCTGCGCCACGAGATCGGCCGGGTCGCGGCTGATTTCGCTCATATGGCTGATTCCCTCCAGTACGAAGTCATCGTCCGTGCCCTCCACGCGCAGCGCGACGCTCGTCTTGCGCACCGCGTCGAGGCTGAACGACTCGTCGAACAGACGCACGAACGGGCCAATCGCGCACGAGGCGTTATTGTCCTTGCACTTGCCGAGCAGCAGCGCCGAGCGGCCTTCGATGTCGCGCAGGTTGACGTCGTTGCCGAGCGTCGCGCCGACGATCTCGCCGCGGCTGTTCACGGCCAGCACGATTTCCGGCTCGGGGTTGTTCCAGACCGAAGCGGCCAGCAAGCCGACAGCCGCGCCAAAGCCCACCGCCGACATCGGCTGCGACTTCGAAAACACTTCCGCGTCGGGCCCGATGCCCACTTCCATGTACTGGGACCACGCGCCGCGCCGCTCGAGTTCCGCCTTGAGCTTCATCGCGTCTTCCGAGCCCGGCTTGATCTTCGAGAGATCGGTGCCGATCGTGGCCGCGATGGTTGCGCGCACCTCCTGCGCTTTCGCGGGATCGCCGCCCGCCTGCTCCTCGATCACGCGCTCGATCAGGCTCACCGCGAACGTCACGCCGCAGGCCTTGATGGCCTGAACGTCATTGGGCGCGAGCAGACGCAGCGCGGGCTCCGCGCTGCCGGGCAGATTCGCTTCGATCAGCTTCTCCACCGGGCCGAGCGTTTCGCCGCTCACCGTGCGTGCAAATTGCGCGAGGTCCTCGCGGTCGAACAGATCCGCGGTGGTCGGCGCGCTGGCCGTGATATCGAAGACTTCGCCGTTGCGCACGAGCACGACAGCGGGGCCTTCATGCTCGCCAGCCTTGCGCCACACGCGGCCAACGAGCAGCGCCTGCCCGACATCGCCGGGAAGCCAGTTTGCGGGAGTGTTCGAGGTCATGGTGCGTCCAGTTTGGTGTCCGGTGTTTAGTGAGAGTGGCGCGGATTGCCGCGCTCGGCGATGACTTTCAGATAGAGCGTGGCAGGTTCCAGGCATCCGCCCGTGGACAGCTGCCCCACCGTCTTGCGGTAAAGCTCCTGCCAGGGCGTCTGGGCGGGCGGAACCTCGAAGTGCGCCGTTTCGCGCCGCCGCGCCAGTTCGGCTTCGTCGACCAGCACGTTCACGCTGCGCGCATTCAGGTCCACGCGAATGCGGTCGCCCGTTTGCAGCAGCGCGAGGCCGCCGCCCACCGCCGCCTCGGGCGACATGTTCAGGATCGACGGGCTCGCCGACGTACCGCTTTGGCGGCCGTCGCCCAGCGTGGGCAGCGACGTGATGCCCTGGCGCACCAGTTCCGCCGGCGGCGCCATGTTCACCACTTCGGCGCTGCCCGGGTAGCCCACCGTACCCGTGCCGCGAATCACGAGAATGCAGCGCTGGTCGATTTCGAGCGACGGATCGTTGATCCGCGCGTGGTAGTCCTCGGGACCGTCGAACACGATCGCGCGCGCCTCGAAGGTATTTTCCGCGCCCGGCTCGCTCAGATAGGTTTGCCTGAAGGCGTCGCCGACCACCGACATCTTCATGATCGCGCTGTCGAAGAAGTTGCCCGAGAGCACCATGAACCCCGCGCCATGCTTGAGCGGGTCATCGGTTGTCCTGATGACTTCGCGATCGGGCTCGGGCGTACTATCGGCGATCGCGCCGATGGTGCGGCCCGATACCGTGAGGCATTCGCGGTGCACGAGGCCCGCGCGGTCGAGTTCGCGCAGCACGCCGGGCACGCCGCCCGCGCGGTGGAAGCTCTCGCCCAGATACTCGCCTGCCGGCATGCAGTTCACGATGAGCGGCACCTGTTCGCCGACGCGTTGCCAGTCTTCGAGGCTCAGCTCGATGCCCATGTGCCGCGCGATCGCAATGAGGTGCGGCGGGCAGTTGGTGGACGCACCCAGTGCGGAGGCCACGACGATGGCATTCTCGAACGCCTCTTTCGTCATGATGCGCGAAGGCCGCATGTCGTAGCGCACGAGGTCGACAATGCGCTTGCCCGTTGCGTACGCCATCTGCCCGCGCTCGCGGTAAGCGGCCGGAATGCTGGCGCAGCCGGGCAGCGACATGCCCAGCGCTTCGGCGAGGCTGTTCATCGACAGCGCCGTGCCCATCGTGTTGCAGTGGCCGATGGAGGGCGACGAAGCCGTGGTGAGCTCCATGAAACCCTCGTAGTCGATCTCGCCGGCCGCCAGCAGATTGCGCGCATGCCAGATGACCGTGCCCGAGCCGACACGCTGGCCGTTATGCCAGCCGTCGAGCATCGGGCCGCCCGACAGCACGATGGCGGGCATATCGACCGTTGCCGCGGCCATCAGGCAAGCGGGCGTGGTCTTGTCGCAGCCCGTGGTCAGCACGACGCCATCGAGCGGGAAACCGTGAAGAATTTCGACCAGACCCAGATAGGCCAGATTGCGGTCGAGTGCCGCCGTGGGCCGGCGGCTCTGCTCGGCCAGCGGATGCACCGGAAATTCCATCGGGATGCCGCCCGCGTCGCGAATGCCCGCCTTGGTGCGCGCCGCCAGCTCGATATGGTGACGGTTGCAGGGGGCGAGATCGCTCCCCGTTTGCGCAATGCCGATGATGGGGCGGCCCGATTGCAGTTCTTCCCGGGTCAGACCGTAGTTCATGAAGCGCTCGACGTAGAGCGCGGTCATGTCCGCATGGGCCGGGTCGTCGAACCATTCCTGGCTGCGCAGGCGCCGTGCGTTGGGCTGGGTCATATCACTCACTTGCTGGTTCCTTGTCTCGACGATGTGGCGGGCAGGTCCACGCCATTTGTTATCGGTAACATTTCTCGATATTAGCACTTTGCGCTCGCCCTGTGCACCAGGTGAGACCACGCGTTTTCCCGACCTCGGCGCCGGCCTCCGACTTGCCGTGACGCCTCGTCTCATGCTAATTTAGCGCCCGCTGTGTTACCGATAACAAAACAGCGCGCTGTTCACAGCCAGCGCAGAGATCCAGCAAACACACCACGAAGTTCGTGGAAATAGCCTCCCCATCAGCGGGACCGATCAAAGGCACATGTGAATGGAGACACATCCCATGCCAACCCTGACCCAGATTGCGGATTCGCCGGCCGCCGTCAACGAAGCCGAAGAACGGCTGTACCGCAAGGTATTGAAACGCATCTTGCCGCTTCTGCTTCTGTGCTACGTCGTCGCCTACCTCGACCGCGTGAACGTCGGCTTTGCCAAGCTGCAGATGCTCGATTCGCTCGGCCTGAGCGACAGCATCTACGCCGTGGGCGCAAGCATTTTCTTCTGGGGATACTTCCTCTTCGAGATGCCGAGCAACCTGCTCCTGCATCGCTATGGCGCGCGTTTCTGGATCGCGCGCATCATGGTGACGTGGGGCATCGTGTCTTCGTCGCTCGCATTTATCGCGCCGCTCGCGAGTTTCTTCCACGTGCAGACCTCGACGATGTTCTACATCCTGCGGTTTCTGCTCGGCGTCTGCGAAGCGGGCTTTTTCCCCGGCATCATTCTTTACCTGAACTACTGGTTTCCGGCGCGTCGCCAGAGTGTCGCGATGTCGGGGTTCCTGATCGCCATTCCGGTGAGCCTCACGCTCGGCGGGATTATCTCGGGGTGGCTCATGGAAAACACGCATGGCCTGTTCGGCCTGGGCGGCTGGCAGTGGATGCTGTTGCTCGAAGGTATTCCTTCGATTCTCGTCGCCTTCGTGGTGCTGTTGCGCATGGGCGACGGCATTCAGTCGGCGAAATGGCTGAGCGCCGCCGAGAAAGCCGTGCTTCAGAAGAATCTCGAACAGGAAAGCGCGAAGAAAACGCATAGCGCCGCGGCGGCGCTGAAAAGCCCGCGCGTCTGGCTGCTGACGTTCATCCTGCTGACCTTCAATACCGGCTTCTATGGTTTGGCGTTCTGGCTGCCGTCCATCATCAAGGCTTCCGGCGTGAAGAGCACGTTCAATATCGGCTTGCTGACCGCCATTCCCTATCTCAGCGCCGTGGTCGCCATGATCTGGAATGCGTCACACTCGCGCAAGACGGGCGAGCGCCGGCTGCATGCGGCCATTCCGGCCTGTATCGGCGGCGTCGGCCTGATTCTGAGCGCACTCTTCGCGCACAACGTGCCGCTCTCGATCGTATTCCTGACTATCTCCACCTGCGCGATTCTCGGGCTCATGCCGATTTACTGGACGTTCCCGGGGCAGATTCTTTCCGGTACGGCCGCGGCGGCGGGGATTGCGCTCATCAACTCGGTCGGCAACCTGTCCGGCTTCACGGGCTCCATGATCACCAGCGTGGCGAAGGACCTGACCGGCGACATCAACAACGGCACCTATGCGCTGGGCGCGTGTCTGCTGGTGAGCTGCGTTCTGATTCTGTCGATTCCGAAAAGCATGCTGAACCGGGACCTGGTGGAAGAGAACTGAGCGCTATGCGAATCGGCTAAATCGTCCGTTGCGAAGGCCACCTTCTGGGTGAGCCTTCCTTACACGATCCCGTTTTGAAAATTGCGTCGGCCTTGCGCCGGCGCTTTTTTTTTGGCCTTCGCAGTCCAGCGAGCACAGGCACTCGTCCTGCCTGAAGCCCCCAGCGCCCGCACAAAAACGTGCAAAAAAAACAATTGGAATTGTCTCAAGAATTGCAGCACGCTGCCGATAAGACGTGAACACTGTTTTCCGCCCGACGCACTGCCATCGGGCCACTATCGAGCAACGGAGACGCTGTGATTCGAACCTGCCTTGGGGGCCTGCTGGTGGCGCTCGGTTGCATTGGCACCGCGGTTGCCGCGGGCCCCGACTGCTCGCGCTCATTTACGCTCGCCTTACACGATCATGGGCTGCTCTACTCCGTCGACACGGACACGGGCATCGACAAGGACTTCGCCGACGCCCTGGCGCGGCGCAGCGGCTGCCAGATCCGCGTGAGCCTGATGTCGCGCGCGCGCATCTGGAAACTGATCGAATCGGGCGCGCTCGATTTCAGTCTTTCGGGCATTGCCAACGAAGAGCGCAATCAATACGCGGACTTTGCCTGGTACTTCAGCAACAAGTACTATCTGCTGGTTCGCAAGGATTCGGGCATCCATCAGCTGGCCGATTTCGAGCACAACGACAAGTTTCAGCTCGGCGTGATTCGCAGCTTCCGCTATAGCGAGGCGGCCAACCGGCTGGTCGATTCGCTCTCCGCCGAAAACCGCGTGAGTCAGGCCGGGGGCCTCGAACCGCTTTACCAGGCGCTGATCCTTGGCCGCATTCAGGGAATGATCATCGAGCCGTTCGATTATCCCGCCATCGATGAAGCGAAGATTCGGAGCGTGACCAATATCGTGGAGTTCGACGATCCACCCATTCCGCATGGTCTCATCATGTCGAAGAAGGCGCTCTCGCCCGAGGAGCGGGACAAGTGGCGCGCCCTCGTCAACGAAATGATCGCCGACGGCACGGTGCGGCGCATCTTCACGAAGTATTTCAAGCCTGACCTCGCCGACTCGATGGTCCCCTTCTAGACGCCGCCATGACCCGGACGCGCCTCATTCTGCTCCCGCTACTGGTTCTCGCCGCCGCGCTCGGCGTGACCTGGGCGCTCTGGAACCACGAGCGGGAAGCGGCCCGCCACGAACTGCTCACCCAGTTCGACTTCTCGCTCGGCGACGTCGTGAGCCGCATCGAACAGCGCATGGGCACGTACGAGCTGTTGCTGCGCGGCGTGCAGAGCCTGTTTGCCGCCAGCGGCGAGGTCGATCGCGACGCGTTCCGGGCTTACGTCAGCACGCTCAATCTCGACGCCAACTTTTCCGGCATCCAGGCCATCGGCATCGTCGCGTGGGTGCCGCAAACGCAAAAGGCCGCGCATATCACGGCCATGCAGCAGCGCGGCTTGCCAGGCTACTCGATCGAGCCCGATGGTCCGCGCGCGAATTACGCCCCCATCATTCAGCGCGAACCGTATATCGGCGCCAATCGCGCGGCGCCCGGTTTCGACGCCTGGGCCGACCCGGTGCGCCGGCGCGCCATGGAGCAGGCGCGCGACACCGGCATGGCGACCATCTCCGGCAAGGTGCGCCTCTCGGTCGACACCGATCCCGGCGCCGACCCCGGCTTCGTGATGTACATGCCGGTCTACACACGCGGCCCGGCGCCGGAAAACGCCACCGAACGCCAGGCGCAGCTGGTTGGCTGGGTCTACGCGTCCTTTCGCATGCACGACGTCATTGCCAGCCTTTACGGCGAGGAACCGCCGGGGCTTTCGGTCTCCATCTACGACGGCGTGGAATCGTCGCCGGACGCGTTGCTCTACCGAACGTCGGGCGCCGCCGCCCATCGCCTGCCGAGCGATCTTTCGGCGACCGAATATCTCGTCGTCTGCGGACACGACTGGATGCTCAAGCTAATGGCGCGCGACGGCTTCAAAGCGCGCTTCGGCCGCGACGCGGCAACGCTCATCGCGATCACCGGCACGGGCCTGAGCCTGCTGCTCGCGCTGCTCACGCGCCTCATGATGACAGGCCGCAGCCGCGCGATACGGCTGGCCTCGTCGATGACAAAGGAACTGCGCGAAAGCGAGGAAAAATTCCGCGCCATTGCGGACTGCACGGTCAACTGGGAAATCTGGTGGTCGCCGGAGGGCAAGCCGCGCTGGATCAACTCGGCGGTGGAGCAGTACATCGGCTATACGGTCGACGAGTGCATGACCATGAGCGACTTCGCCTGCACCGTGATTTATCCGGGCGACGCCTCCTACGTCGCACCCGAGTTCCGCGGCGCCCAACTGGGCTCGCGCGGCGACAACCTGGAATTTCGCTGCGTGCGCAAGGACGGCTCGCTCATGTGGCTCTGCGCGTCGTGGGTGCCGATTACCGACTCCAGGGGCGATTTCATCGGTTTTCGCACGAGCGGGCGCGACATCACCGAGCGCAAGATCGCCGACCAGCGCATCAAGGAGCTGGCCTTCTACGACGCGCTCACCGGCCTGCCCAATCGCACGCTGCTGCTCGACAACCTGAAGGACGCCCTCACCGACAGCGCGAGGAACGGCACGTGCGGCGCCCTGCTGTTCATCGATCTGGATCATTTCAAGACGCTGAACGACACGCTGGGCCACGACAAGGGCGACCTGCTGCTGCAGGAAGTGGCGAAACGCCTGGCGGCGAGCATACCCGCGGGCGACACCGTGGCGCGCGTGGGCGGCGACGAGTTCGTCGTCGTGGTGGGCAATCTGAATCCCGTTCCCTGTGAGGCGGCCCGCCAGGCCGAGGCCCTGGGCGAGCGGATTCTCACCGTGCTCGGGAATCCTTATCGACTCGACGAGATCGACTACCGCAGTTCGGCGAGTATTGGCGCAACCGTCTTCAAGGGCTTCCAGGCGTCGACGGACGACCTCATGAAACAGGCCGACCTCGCCATGTACAAGTCCAAGGAACGCGGCCGCAACGCGGTGCGCCTCTTCGACCCCGACATGCAGACGGTCGTGGTGGAGCGTGCCGCGCTCGAAGCGGCGCTGCGCGAAGCCATCGAAAGCGAACAGTTCGTGCTTCACTACCAGATGCAGATCGACCGCGGCCGTGTCACCGGCGTCGAGGCGCTGGTGCGCTGGCGTCATCCCCTGCGCGGGCTCGTGTATCCGGCCGACTTCATTCCCGTGGCCGAAGAAACCGGGCTCATCGCCGCGCTGGGCAGCTGGGTGCTGCGCGCGGCCTGCACCCAGCTGGCGCGCTGGGCCACGCAGCCCGACACCGGGCATCTGACCATCGCGGTCAACGTCAGCGTGCAACAGCTGCACCAGCCGGACTTCGTGGAAAGCGTGCTGGCCACGCTCAAACAGACCGGCGCGAGAGCGGACCGGCTGAAGCTCGAATTGACGGAAAGCGTGCTGGTCGACAACGTGCAGGAGATCATCGAGAAAATGGAGGCGCTGAAGGCGAACGGCATCGTCTTCGCGCTCGACGATTTCGGCATCGGCTATTCGTCGCTTTCGTATTTGAAGCGCCTGCCGCTCGCTCAACTGAAAATCGACCGCTCATTCGTGCGCGATGTCCTCGTCGACCCGAACGACGCCGTGATCGCCCGCACCATCGTAGCGCTCGCGCACAGCCTGGGCCTCGGCGTGATCGCCGAAGGGGTCGAGACCGAGGAGCAGCGCGCCTTCCTCGCCTCGGCCGGATGTTACGCGTATCAGGGCTATCTGTTCTGCCGCCCGATTCCTGTCGAGGAGTTCGAGGCGGCATTGCGTGGACTCGAAGCGCCGGAGTGCGTCACGGAGTGAGCGCGCCCCGCCGCCTGTCGCGTCACGCGTCGCCGTGCCGGCTTGGCGCGAGCAGGTCGGACATGCCCACGCGATGCAGCATCTCCGCGCGCACGCGGTCCAGTACGGCAAAGCCAACGTCCGCGCCGTCCTGGGCCGGGTCCACGTGCACCCGGAACGGCCGCTTGCCGAAGGGGGCATCGACCACATCGACGACCGCCTCGGCCACGAGGCCCACGTCGGCTTGCGGCGGCACGATGGCGGCGAACGCCTTCTGGACCTGCTCGCCGAACCCGGCATAGGGGCCGGCTTCATAGGCGGCGACCACGCCCTTGTCCTCCGGGCTGCCCGCATGCGCGAAGTGATTCGTGCCCGAGGTAAAGGCGCCCGGCACGATGATCGACGTTTCGATGCCCCAGCGCGAAAGCTCGCGCGCATACTGAACCGCAATCGCATCCATGGCGGCCTTCGCCGCGAAATACGGCGCGAGGTAAGGCGGCGTGCCGCCTGCGGAACTGCTGCTCGACACCCACACCACGAGGCCCTCCCGCCGCTTGCGCATGTGCGGCAGCACCGCGCGGTTCACCCGCTGCGTGCCCAGCACGTTGATGTCGTACAGGTGCGCATACTGTTCCGGGCTGAACGCTTCGGCCGGCCCGAAGGCCATGTGGCCCGCGTTGTGGACGATGACGTCGATACGCCCGCTTGCGGCGATCACGCGGGCGATGCCCGCTTCCACCGACTCCTGCGACTGCACGTCGAGTTCGACGGTGCGCAGATCCGCGCCGTTGTGCTGCGAAAATTCCGCCATCTGCGCGACGACCGGGGCGTTGCGCCCGGCGGTCGCACGCATGGACGCGTAGACGGTATGGCCGGCGCTGGCGAGTGCTTCGGCAGCGAGGCGGCCAAAACCGCTCGATGCGCCGGTAACGACAATGACCTTCTTCATGATGGGCTCCTTGTTCGCAATGAAACGCTTGATCAGGACATCAAACAATGCCGCCGTTCACGCGGATCGTTTGACCGTCGATCCAGCCTGCGCCGTTGCCGACGAGGAACGACACTACCTGGGCGATGTCGTCCGCCTGGCCGAGCCGCTCGAGCGGCGGCATCTTCGCAAGGCGCTCGATCTGCTCGAGCGTCTTGTCCTTGAGGAAAAGTTCGGTTGCGGTAGGTCCGGGGGCAACCGCATTCACGGTGATATTGCGGCCGCGCAGTTCCTTGGCGAAGATGTTGGTCATCGTTTCCACGGCGGCCTTGGTGGCGGCGTACACCGAGTAGCCCGGCAGCGCGAGCGCCTGGATGCTGCTCGAGAAGTTGACGATGCGGCCGCCCTCGCGCAGCTTCTTCGCGGCGATGCGCAGCGTATTGAAGGTGCCCTTGAGGTTGATCGCGACGAGCCGGTCGAACAGGGCGTCGTCGGTATCGGCCAGATTGACGAGGCCCGGCTGCATGATGCCCGCGTTGTTCACCACGATATCCACGCCGCCGAAGAGCGTGATGGCCTGGTCGAACATCGCGGCCACCTGGGCGGGCACGGCCACGTCTGCCTGAATCGCCGCGGCGCGACCGCCCGCGGCTTTGATTTCCTCCACGACCGCGTTCGCGTCCGCCGCGCGGCCGGCGTAGTTGACGACGACTGCGACGCCTTCGCCCGCGAGGCGTCTGGCGATCGATGCGCCGATCCCGCGGGAAGCGCCGGTAACGATCGCGACTTTGCTGGTGTTGGCTTGCGTGCTCATGGTGACTCTCCGTTCCGGTTGGGTGGGTGATGCAACGTGATGCGATGGGTGCATCTTCCCGCCAGCCAACGCTCCACGGTAGCCGCATAACCAGAATATCGGCTATGCTTCCCGCGTATGACCATCTTCAACGACCTGAGCCTGCTGCAGGCCTTCGTTGCCATCGTGGAGAGCGGCAGCATCTCCGCGGCGGCGCGCAAGCTGAACCTGAGCCAGCCCACGCTGAGCCGCCAGTTGCGTTCGCTCGAAGATCAATGCGGCGCGGCGCTGCTGCGGCGCGATACGCACCGCATGAGCCTCACGGAAACCGGCCACCAGTTCCTTGCCGACGCCCAGGCGCTGCTCGCGCTAGCCGAGGAGTCCGCGCAGCGCATGCGGCGCGACCAGAGCGCGCTGAGCGGCAATATCCGGGTGTTCTCCACGATCGACTTCGGCCAGTCCGTGGTGAGCCGCATGATCAGCAGTTTTATCCAGGCACACCCGGCAGTGAGAATGGAGCTGGCCTATTCGAACCGCCCGCTGCACATGATCGAAGAGGGCTGCGACGCCGGTATCGTCGCCGGGGCGCTCACTGACGATCGCGTCGTGGCGCGCTCGCTGGGCGAGATCCGCCGCTATCCGGTTGCCTCGCCCGCCTTCCTCAAGGATCACAAGTTCGCGAGCAAGCCGGAAAGTCTCCAGGCCTTACCGTGGATCGCACTTTCGAGCCGGCAATTCGGCGGTTCGAGGGATGTCACGCTGTATTCGGGCGCAACGACGCATACGTTGCAGATCGAGCCCGTGATGATCTCGGAAGGGGTGACGAGCATGCGCGAGGCCGCGCGCATGGGGCTGGGCCTGGCCGTGTTGCCGGAATGGCTGATCGAGGAGGATCTGGTGTCGGGCCGCCTCGTGCGCGTCTTGCCGAAATGGCAGGCGAAACCGCTCGCCGCGCAAATCGTCTATCCCGTGCAAAGGCGGCTGCCGCTGCGCGTGCAGGCATTGATCGAATTCGCCATCGAATATATGACGACGGTTTTGAAGCCGCGATAACGCTTGACGCCATTCACGGGAGCGCATCGGGCTAAGTGGCCTTCATTCTTGACTCGAAATCAAAACACTTTGGTCTATAGGCCCGTTTTTCGTCAAAAGTAAAACCCGCACAATGCAGCGGTCCCAACCAGCCAGTGCCCAACCAGGCACGATGCCATGCTCGACCGCGACCTCAGTCTACCCGCCACGGGCCGCCCGGCCCGCCCGGCCCGCCCGGCCCGCCAGCAGCATCCCGCCAATCCGCCTGCGCAGCGTGGCGCCGCCCTGCCGCTCCTCGCGCTAGCCGTTGGGGCATTCGGTATCGGCACGACCGAATTCTCGCCGATGGGCCTTTTGCCCGTGATCGCCGAGGGCGTGCGCGTGTCGATCCCCAGCGCCGGCATGCTGATCAGCGCCTATGCCATCGGCGTGATGGTGGGCGCGCCGCTCATGACGCTTGCCCTCGCCCGCTGGCCGCGGCGCACCGCGCTGATGGCGCTGATGGGCATCTTCACGCTCGGCAACCTGCTTTCCGCCATCGCCCCCGACTACACCACGCTGCTGCTCGCGCGCCTCGTCACGAGCCTGAATCACGGCGCGTTCTTCGGCATCGGCTCGGTGGTCGCCGCGAGCTTCGTGCCGCGCGAGCGCCAGGCAAGCGCCGTCGCGACGATGTTCATGGGACTCACCATCGCGAACATCGGCGGCGTGCCCGCGGCCACTTGGCTCGGCGAGACGATAGGCTGGCGCATGTCGTTCGCCGCCACCGCCGGGCTCGGCGCGCTCGCCATCGCGGGCTTGTGGGCCGCGCTGCCGAAAGGCGAGGAGGGCGAAATGCCCAACCTGCGCGCCGAACTCAGCGTGCTCACGCGCCCGGTGGTGCTGGGCGCGCTCGCGACCACGGTGCTCGGCGCAGGCGCGATGTTCACGCTCTACACCTATGTCACGCCCACGCTCACGCATCTCACGAGCGCGACGCCCGGCTTCGTGACCGCCATGCTCGTGCTGATCGGCGTGGGCTTTTCGATCGGCAACGCGGTGGGTGGCCGTCTCGCCGACCGCTCGCTCGACGGCACGCTGCTGGGTTTCCTCGCGCTGCTGATCGTGGTGATGCTCGCGTTTCCGGCGCTGGCCGCGACGCATGTAGGCGCGGCGGCTGCCCTGCTCGTGTGGGGCATCGCGACCTTCGCGGTGGTCCCCCCGCTGCAGATGCGCGTGATGCGCGCCGCCCACGATGCGCCGGGGCTCGCCTCGTCCGTCAATGTCGGCGCGTTCAATCTCGGCAACGCGCTGGGCGCCACCGCGGGCAGCGCTGCACTCTCGGCCGGTCTCGGCTACGGCGCGGTGCCGATCGTCGGGGCGCTCATCGCGCTTGGCGGCGTTGCGCTCGTCATCGTCCAGATTGTCATGAACCGTCGCTCGCGCTAAATCACTATTCGCTTAGGTAACCCAATCATTTTTTTTGGAGAGCAACATGACCAGGATTCCCGCATTCGGCCTCGGCACATTCCGCCTGCAAGGCCAGGTGGTCATCGACTCCGTGCGTAACGGCCTCGAAGCCGGCTACCGCGCCATCGACACCGCGCAGATCTACGGCAACGAAGCCGAGGTCGGCGAAGCGATCGCCGCTTCCGGCATGGCGCGCGACGATCTCTTTCTCACGACCAAGATCTGGGTCGACAACTACTCGCGTGAAAAGCTGGTGCCGAGCTTGAAGGACAGCCTGAAGAAGCTGCGCATCGACGCCGTCGATCTCACGCTGATTCACTGGCCCGCGCCCAACAACGGCGTGCCGCTCGAAGAATTCATGAGCGCGCTGGCCGAGGCGAAATCGCAAGGGCTGACCGGACAGATCGGCATTTCCAATTTCAATATCGAACTGACGAAGCAGGCAATCGCGGTGGTCGGCAAGGACAACATCGCCACCAACCAGATCGAATTGAGCCCGTATTTGCAGAACCGCAAGCTCGTTGCCTTCCTGCAGCAGGAAGGCATTCACCTGACGTCGTACATGACGCTCGCCTACGGCAAGGTGCTCGGCGATCCGGTCATCGGCGCGATTGCCGAACGGCGCCACGCCACGCCCGCGCAGGTGGCGCTCGCCTGGGCGCTGCGTCTGGGCTACTCCGTCATTCCCTCTTCGACGAAGCGCGAGAACCTGGCCAGCAACCTGCTCGCGCAAACGCTGGAACTCACGGACGACGACATGGCGCAGATCGCCGCGCTCGAACGCAACGGCCGTGAAGTGAGCCCCGCTGGCCTCGCCCCGCAGTGGGATTAAAGCGCCGTGCCGCGCTACATCGACGACTCGAGCATGGCGCGGTAATCGTCTTCGGAGGCCTCGCGCGGATTGGTCTTGTGGCTGTGATCCTTGAGCGCGCCCTTGATGATCTCGGGGAACATATCAGCGCTCACGCCAAGCTGCGCGAGGCCCGTCGGCAGGCCAAGGCGCTCGGTCATCGTGCGCACGGCAGGCGCCACTTCGGCGCCGCTGCCCAGCCCCATTGCCGTCGCCAGGCGGTCGAGCTTGCCTTCCTCTCGCACCGAAGGCGCCTCTTCGTTGAACCGCAGCACCGCCGGCAGAAAGATGGCGTTCAGCGTGCCATGATGCAGACGCGGATTGATGCCGCCTAGCGAATGGCTCAGGCTGTGCACGCAACCCAGACCCTTCTGGAACGCAAGCGCGCCCTGCATCGACGCGCTCATCATGTTCAGCCGCGCCACGCGGTCGCCGCCATCGCGCGTCGCGCGCTCGATATGACGCCACGCGCGCCACAAACCATCCAGCGCAATGCCGTCCGCGGGCGGATTGAAGGCGGGCGCGAGGAAGGTCTCCATGCAATGTGCGATGGCATCCATGCCCGTCGCCGCCGTCAAAACGCGCGGCAGGCCCAGCGTCAGTTCGGGATCGCAAATCGCCACACGCGGCACGACGTAAGGCGAGATCACACCGACCTTGCGGCCATCGTCGAGAATCAGAATCGCGCCGCGCCCTACCTCGCTGCCGGTGCCCGCAGTCGTCGGCACGGCGATCACCGGGGCCGTCTTCGCCGTGATGTTCGCCGCGCCGCCTTCGATTACGGCGAAGCGCTGCAGCGGTCCTTCGTGCGTTGCGCAAACGGCGACGCCTTTGGCGAGGTCGATTGCCGAACCGCCGCCAACGGCGACGATGCCGTCGCACTCGCCCGCACGGTAGGCCGCCACGGCCTCGCGCACCGCCGCTTCGTTCGGATTGGACGGGGTGCCGTCGTAGATCGTTGCGGGCGCAACGCCTGCCAGCGCGCCAAGCACGCTATCGAGGACCCCCGCCGCACGCACGCCCTTGTCCGTGACGATCAACGGCCGGCTGATGCCCACACGTTCGCATTCGTTCTTGAGCAAACGAATGGCGCCAAAATCGAACTGGATCTGCGTGACGTAGTTGATGAGGGACATAGGATTGAGCTTCAGTTATAGTGAATTCGACCGTTGCGGCAACAATCGCTGACAACTGCAATTCGACTACCGCATTTCAGCCGCATAGTGCTATTGTTTTGGGCCAGTATAGGGAGACGCCCATTACGCGGTAATTGAGAAGATTTGATACAGCTATAACTTTTCCTCAACCCCATGACCCCGTCGCTCAATTCGATCATCTCCCGCCTCCATGTGAAGCAGCTCCGGCTTTTGATCGCGCTGGGCGATCACGGCTCGCTGCTGAAGGCCGCACAACAGGTCGCACTCACGCAGCCCGGCGCCAGCAAGGCATTGCAGGAGATCGAAACGACATTTGGCACCGCGCTCTTCAATCGCACCAATCGAGGTCTCGAGCCCACCGAGGCCGGACACTGCGCGATCCGCTACGCGCGCCTGATCCACACCGATCTCACGCATTTGCGCGAGGCGCTTGTCGGACTCTCGCGCGGCCGTGGCGGACGCGTAGCGGTGGGGGTCATCATGGGCGCGGTGCCGCTGCTGACCGATGCGATTTCCACGCTGATCGCGGCGCATCCGGAAATGTCGGTTGAAATCGTCGAAGACACGAGCGCTGCGCTCCTGAGCCAGATCGATGCGGGCAGGCTCGATCTGGCGATCTGCCGCACCACGGTCAGCCAGACGCCGCAGCACTACGAGAGCGTCAAGCTGCAGGACGAAACGCTCGCCGTGATCGCCAACGTGCGGCATCCGCTGCACCGCGCGAAGAAGCTCACGCTCAAGGACATGGAGAAGTACCGCTGGGTGGTCTACCGCGCGAACATGCCGATGCGTCTGCTGCTCGAACGCGAGTTTCGCGAGGCCGAACTGCGCTTTCCGATGCATCTGCTCGAAACGACCTCCGCGTTCGCCACGCTCGCGCTGCTGCAAGGCAATCCGTCGTTCGTCGCGCTGGTGTCCATCGACGTCGCGCAGTTCTTCGCCAGCCAGCAGATGGCCTGCATCCTGCCGCTGCGCCTCGCTTCCCGAAGCGAACCGTATGAGCTGGTCACGCGCGAAGGTGCGCCGCTCGCGCCCGCGGCGCGGCTGCTCATCGAAGCGCTGTGCGACAAGCAGGGCATCGAATTCTGAGTGCGTCGCAACCGAACCCGGAGAAACCCTGGCATTGACCTACATCAAATGCCTCCCGCACAATGAACCATATCGTGGACTTAACGTCCATATTGTGGACAAAACGAGAGCAACCGATGACGGACAAGCCCTATTCCCTCATGACGCCGTATCAGCTTCCATTCCCCAAGGAAGCGCAGCAGGAAATCGTCATTCCCCACGCCATTCCCACCGACGAGCGCGTGTGGGTGCCCCAGGCCGAGAACGTGTGGTTCCGCCCGCTGTGTCTGAACACGGCACAGGGCTACTGGATGAATTTGCTGCGCGTCCGTAAATCAGGTGTCCTGAGCAGGCATCGGCATCCGCAGGCCGTTCACGGCATGGTGCTCAAGGGCCGCTGGCGCTATCTGGAGCACGACTGGGAAGCGACCGAAGGCAGCTACGTGTTCGAGCCGCCCGGCGAAACGCACACGCTGTACGTACCGGAAGACGTCGAGGAAATGATCACCTACTTCCAGGTCAACGGCGTGATGTTCTATTGCGATCCGTGGGGCGACTACACGGGCTATGAGGACGTGTTCACGAAGATCGACCTGTGCCGCAAGCATTACGCGGCGGTGGGTCTTGGCGAGGACTACGTGGACCAGTTCATCCGATGAGCCGAGCCCAGTACGATTTCGCGGGGCGCGTGGCCGTCGTGACCGGTGCGGCGGGCGGCATAGGCCGCGCGATCTGCAACGCGTTCGCGCGCGGCGGGGCGCGCACAGTCAACTGGGACCGCGTTCCCGGCTCGCTGGACACGCATGATGCGCCCCGTCACATCGAAGCCGACGTCACGCGCCCCGAGACGATCGAAGCGGCGCTGGCAGCGACGCTCGCGGAATTCGGGCGCATCGACTACCTCGTGAACAACGCGGGTTTCGCTGGCTCGACCGTTGCACTCGACGCCTACGATCCCGCCGAATGGCAACGCATTGTCGACGTCAATCTGGTGGGCACCTATCACGTTTGCCGCTTCGTGGTGCCCACCATGCGCCGCGCGGGTTCGGGGCGCATCGTCAACGTGGCGTCGCTCGCGGGCAAGGAGGGCACGCCGAACGCGTCCGCCTACAGCGCGGCGAAGGCCGGCGTGATCGCGCTCACCAAATCGCTTGGCAAGGAACTCGCGCAAACGGGCATTCTCGTCAATGCCATTGCGCCCGCTGCCGTGGAAACGCCGCTGCTCGCGCAGATGTCGCCCGCCCACGTGCAGACGATGATCGACAAAAGCCCGCTCGGGCGTCTCGGCACCGTGGACGAAGTCGCCGACCTCGCGCTATGGCTTTGTTCGGATTCCTGTACGTTCAGCACCGGCGCGATATTCGACCTTTCCGGCGGCCGCGCCACGTACTGACGCCCGAACCGCCCAAACCAGAACACACGCACGATAACAGCCACAAGGAGACGACCCATGACCAAAAAATCGCAACGGCTTAAACGCACACAGACAATAGCCATCGCCTTTCTGACGATAGCGGGCATCGTGAACTATCTGGACCGCAGCACGCTTTCCATCGCCAATCATTCGGTGGCGGAGGAACTGCATCTGAACGCATCGCAAATGGGCTTGCTGCTTTCGGCGTTCTCGCTTGCCTATGCGTTCGCGCAATTGCCGGTGGGCGCGATGCTCGACCGTTTCGGCTCGCGCGTGATGCTCGGACTCGGCATGCTGGTGTGGTCGGTTGCGCAGGTCACGGGCGGCTTCATTCAAACGCTCAATCATTTTCTGGCGGCGCGCGTGGTGCTGGGCATCGCCGAAGCGCCGCTCTTTCCCGCGGGCGCCAAGGTCATTCATGAATGGTTCGCCGTGCGCGAACGCGGTGCGCCAACCGGTACGTTCGTCTCCTCCTCGACCATCGCACCGATGATCGCACCGCCGCTCCTCACCGTGCTGATGCTCACGTTCGGCTGGCGCCCGATGTTCATCATCATGGGCGTGCTGGGTGTGCTCGTCTCGCTCGGCTGGTATGTCGTCTATCGCAACCGCGATCAGGTCACGCTCACGACCGAAGAAACCGCATGGCTCGAAGACGGCGCCACTGAAGCACCGAAAAAGAGCGCGCTGAGCTTCGCCGAATGGGGCGCGCTGCTCAAGCAGCGCAACACGTGGGGCATGATCTTTGGCTTCATGGGCGTGATCTACATGGTGTGGCTCTATCTCACGTGGCTGCCCGGCTATCTGGAGAAGGAGCGCCATATCTCCATCGCGCATACGGGCTGGCTCGTTGCCATTCCCTATGTGTTCGGCACGATCGGCATGGCCAGCAGCGGCTTTATCTCCGATTACCTGCTCAAGCGCGGCATGGCGCCCATCCGCAGCCGCAAGTGGCCACTGTGCGTCGGGCTGATCGGCGCGGCGGCGTTCACCGTGCCCGCTGCCTACACGCCTAGCACCGCGCTCGCCATTACCTATGTTTCCGTGGCGATGTTCTTCGTGAACATGTCGAGCGGCGCGGCCTGGGCGCTCGTGAGCGTGGCGGCCCCGCGCCATCTCGTGGCATCGCTTGGCAGCATGCAGAACTTCGGCGGCTATTTCGGCGGCTCGTTTGCGCCGGTCATCACCGGCATCGTGGTCGACCAGACGCATTCGTTCGTGAACGCCCTGCTCATTAGCGCAGCGGTGGCGTTTGCCGCCGCGTTCGTCTATCTCTTCGTCGTCAGGGAAGTCGCTCCTGTAGGCGAGCGCCGGGCGGCAGCTACCCAACCCACCTGATTCCCCCCTTCATTCGCACTACGCATCATGACATTCAAGGACAACTTTCTCGCGGGCAAGGTCGCGCTCGTCACGGGCGGCCACTCCGGCATCGGCGCGGCCATTGCCAACCGCCTCGCGCAACTCGGTGCACGTACCACAGCCGCCGGACTGCCGCCTCCCGCCGGCACGCCGGACGTACTCGATACCGGCGTGCAACGCGTCTCGCTCGACGTGCGTTCGAGCGAAGACGTGGCGCGACTGATTAACGGCTTCGAGCGGCTCGATATCGTCGTGAACTGCGCGGGTGTGATCAGCCGCGGCGACGAGCACCAGATCGAGGCGTTCGAGCGCGTGCTCGACATCAATCTCAACGGCACCATGCGTGTGTGTTCGAGCGCGCGCGAGCTGCTCAAGGCTTCTTCGGGCTGCATCGTCAACACGGCTTCGATGCTGAGCTTTTTCGGCGGCGGCCTCGTGCCCGCCTATAGCACCAGCAAGGGCGGCGTGGCGCAGCTCACGCGCTCGCTCGCCATTGCCTATGCGCCCGACCATATCCGCGTGAATGCGCTCGCGCCCGGCTGGATCGCGACGCCCCTCACCCAGGCGCTGCAGGACGACGGTGGCCGCTCGCAGGACATACTCGAGCGCACGCCGATGAAGCGCTGGGGGCAGCCCGAAGAAGTCGCGAACGTGGCCGCGTTTCTCTGCTCCCCCGCCGCTTCGTTCATGACGGGCGCGATCGTACCCGTGGACGGCGGCTATCTGTGCGCCTGATCCGCTGGAATTGCGGGCATAATGGCGCCACACAGGGTGCCCGCAAGCTTGCCGATGTCGACCACTGATTCCCCCGCCACCTCCCAACCCGGCGACGCCAAGAGCGTTGCCGGCACGGCCGCCTTTTCGAAGTTCATCGCCGTGCTGCAGCTCATCGCCGACGCCAGCACGCCGCCGAACATCGCGAAGCTCGTGGCCGCGAGCGGTTATCCGCGCCCGACCGTGCATCGCATCGTCGCCGCGCTGCAGGCCGAAGGGCTCGTCGCGGCGGTGGGTGGCGGCAACACGTTCGCGCTCGGGCCGCGTCTCGTGAATCTCGCGAGCCGCAGCTGGGAGCGTTCCGACCTGCGCATCGCCGCCGTCGACGCGCTCATGGAACTGCGCAACACCACCTCGGAAACGGTGCACCTCGCCGTGCCCAGCGACGGCGCCATGGTGTACATCGAAAAGCTCGAAAGTCCGCACGCCGTGCGCATGGCCTCGCGTATCGGCACGCGCGTGGCGCTCACGTCGAGTTCGGTCGGCAAAGCCTGGCTCGCCACGCTCACGCCGGACGAGCGCGAGCCCTTGCTGGCGCAGGCGCCGCGCGTGCGCTTCACCGAGCATACGATGACCGACCTCGGCGCGATCCGCGACGAGATCGAACTCACGGCGCAACGCGGCTACGCGGAAGACCGCGAAGAAAACGAGCAGTCGATCTGGTGTTACGGCGCGGCGATTCTCGGCGCCGACGGCCACGCAGTGGGCTGCGTGAGCGTCAGCATGCCGATGTTCCGCCGCCAGGCGGACGCGCAGCGCAGTTACATCGAACCCCTGCTCGCCGCGTGCCGCACCATTGCCGCGCGGCTCGGGCCGGTTTGCGTGCGATAACTCAACGGCACTACGTCAGCAGGGCTGGCCTACTTCGCCTCTTCCACGCGCCGCTCATCGGTGTTGCTGGGATATTTCGCCTGCCCGAAGCGGATGATCAGCACGCCCAGCGCGATCAGCACGATCGCGCCCGCGGAAGCCAGCAAATGCAGCTCCGTGTTCGCGCCCGCGCGCAGGATGAGGTCCCGCGCAATCGACACCATGGCGATGTAGAGCGGGAAGCGCACCGGCAGCTGCCCCGCCTTGAGATACTGCCCGACCATGGCGAAGATCTCGAGGTAGAGAAACATCAGCAGCAGGTCGGTCAGCGTCACGCCGTCCGAATGCACCATATGCCAGATCAGCACGCCCATGGCGGCCACGGTGCCAATGCCGATGATCAACAGGCCGAACAATTCGGCCAATTCCATGGCGCGCTCGAGGCGCTCCTTGATCGCTCGCTGCAGAGCGTTCTCGTACTTCATCTTCGCGGTTTCCCCATGACACGGTAGGGGGATAGTAGCGCGACAAGATGAAAGTTCGAAAACGCGAAAAAAAATCCGCGCGAGCGCGAAGGGAAATCAGGGCGAAGGCGCGGCGGCGCGCAGGTCGTCGAGCACGGCGCGGGCGAATTCCAGTTGCGTGACGAGCGCGGGCGAAGCCGGCCGGATCGGCATACGCGTTTCGTGCGACAGGATCCCGTCGAGCGCCAGCATGGCCTTGATCGCGCTTGGGTTCGGCGCGGCGAACAACAGGCGCAGCACGCCCTTGAAGCGCGCGAAAAGCCGGGCCGCCGCCTCGCCGTAACCCGCCTTCACGAGCGCGTGCACATCGCGCAGCAAGTCCGGGCAAATGTGCGCGCTTGCGAGTATGCCGCCCGCGGCGCCCGCTTCGAGACACTCCAGAAACGCTTCGTCGGTGCCGCAAAGCAGCGAGATGGGCAGTTGCCCCAGCGCGTTGAAGCGCTCGCTCGCGCAAGCCTTGATCGCCACGATATTGTCGATTTCCGCCAGTTCGCGCACCGTTTCGACTTCGATCGACACGCCTGTGCGATGCGGCACGTCGTAGAGCACCAGCGGCTTCGACGTGGCGCGCGCGATCTGCCCGAAGTGCCATGCGAGCCCTGCCTGGTCCGGGCAAACATACGACGGCGGCGGAACGAGAAAGCCCGCCACGTCCCACCTTTCCAGCGTGCGCAGCTCCTGCACGAACGCACGCGTGTCGCTGCCGCCCAGGCCCGCGATCACGGGCACGCGCCCCGCTGCGACCTCCGTGATGGCTTGCAGCACGGTCACGCGCTCCACGTCGTTCAGGAGCGCCGACTCGCCGGTCGTGCTGAGCGCGACGATGCCGGCAACGCCGTCACTCGCGTATTTGTCGGTCAGGAGTTCCAACGCCTCGACATCCACTTCGCCGTCACGCAGCGGCGTCACGATCGGCAACCAGATTCCCTCGAACATATCAGGCCCCCTTGTTGCCGATGCGCGGGCGCAACGCGCCGATCGTAGCCTGCGGCACGCTGCCTATCAGCGTATGCATCGTGAAGTCGATGTCTTCGGGCGCGATATCGAGTTGCACACGCATGGCGCCGCGCACGAAGGCAGTTTGCGCGACGTAGACGCCGAGCGGCGAATGAAGCAGCGCCGCGAGATGCGCCCGCGCGGCTTCTTCGGTATTTGCGGTCAGCATGACTTCGAGCCAGGCACGCGGGGCCCGCAACGGAACGACCTTTGCAAGCGGGCGCGCACGCGGCGCCACGATCTCGTTACGGGGGATGGGATTTGCGCAAGCCATGAGATTTGAATTGCTATTCGCAGGTTGTGAACACAACTTCAGCGTATTACCGAACGCGTAAAACCGGTGTTAAAAATAGCGGGGAGTCGTGTCTAAATTTCACATGCCTTGTGCGAGTTGGGGATTCAACTCGAGATGCAGCACGACGAGCCAGCGTCGCGGGCACGCGTTGGCAATTTCGAATTGCGCTTCGGGCGCACCTCCACCGGTTCGCGCAGGTCCAATGAATCCCTGCTTCTTTGCCGCAGCCCACGCGGCGCGCGCATCGGTCACCAGCCAGTTGCTGACGAGCAGGCACGTAATGCAACTGAAGATCACCGTCTCGAAGTCCGAAATGCCCGGATCGATTTGCTGGGTAACGTAGCCGAACACGGCGGTCAGTATCTGGTCCACGGAAAACGTGAGAAGCGCGAGCTTCAACCAGCCTCGAAAGCGCATCGGCATGATCAACGGGGAAACACAGGATTGAACGGCGGGTGGCAAAACATGGCAATTCCCTCGGCGGATTCGACGCGCCAGTGTAGGCGTGGCGTTCTTCGTCGCACAAGAAAAAATGCCGTAAACAAACGCCGCATTTACACGCCGGCGGCCAATTTTTTACGGCTTGTTTACGCGCCGTTCGCTACGATCATGCTGATCCGCAATTTCCCGGGCCATTTCGTGTTGAAACTCCTCATTCCCGTCATCGACCGGCACGGCGCAGCCGAAGCCGCACGCCACAGCGCGTTTCTTTTCGCCGAACGCGGCATGGTGGAAGTCGAGATCGTGGAGACGATGCAGCAAGCCGCGGCGAGCAACGGCGCCCGCAAGCGCAGGCAACGGCACAGCCGCGACATGCTCGACGCCACCTGCGCGATTCTCAAGGACGCAGGCGTGCCGTACCGGCTGCGTCACGCGCCCGGACCCGCGGAGCGCAGCATTGCAGCGTGCGTGGAATGTGGCGGCGCGGATATCGTTCTCGTGGACGCAAGCCATCTCGGCTTTCTGCGCAAATGGATGATGCTCGCAAGGCTCAGACGGCTTTGCAGCGTGCCCGTGACCTTGTTGCATTGACGGCGTATCGGTCCCATCGCATGCGTAACATCTCTTCGCCGATTCGGCGCACCTTGAACGCCGCACGCGCCAACAGTACTCAAAAGCGCGCGTTGCTGCGCGTGTGCGCGTTGATTCTGCTGATCACTCCCATTCTGACTTCGGCGTTCGCATTTTTCGCATTTTCGAATCACCCCGATTTCGCGCTGGGACTCACGGCATTCTTCTGCTTCATGTGCTGCACGCTGCTTGCGGTCTGGATACGCTCCGACGCGCGCCATGCGTGGTCGCGAGCGCGAGAGTCGGGCTTCGTGCAGCCGGCCGCGATTCGCCCTGGCCGTGCCGTGCGCGTCGCGAGCGCCTGCCCTTCGCGGTGGCTCGTTGTGCTGCATGTGGAACTGCACGGAGGCATCGTCGCGGCGCGCTAGCGGCGCCCAGCGTCAACGGGAGATCACGCGAGATCAACGCGTCGTCATCGCTGCGTTACCGGCAAACCGGCAGCTCCGCAGCGCGTGCCCTTCGCTGACTCGCGGCGGCCGAGTTATACGAGTCCATATTCTGCGCCGCGTACCGGTACTGCTGATCCACAATGGTGTACTGCTGGAGTTCGCGGCTGCATCGATCGCTCGACGAGCGCGTCTGGCATCGGCGCACGGTGGCCAGCGCCTGGAGCCGCGGAGTAGCGCCCGCGAACCGGTATGTTCGGAAACGTCCGTTGGGCACATTACGCTGCCGCGCCGCGCAATGCGGACTACGATATCGTCAGTGAATTGGGCAACCTGGCAACGGAGGCTCGATGGCCGCGCGTTTGACGATCGCACCGACGTCATGCTCGCCCGGCAGGCGCTCGGTGACGCCAATGCTCACCGTAAGCGGGACAGGCTTACCCAGTCGCAACTTATGCTCGAAGTCCTGCCGCTCGATGGTGAGGCGCAATTCCTCGGCCACGGCCGTTGCCTGCTCGATATCGAACTCAGGCAGTGCTGCGACGAACTCTTCGCCGCCCGCGGACGTGGCGCTTTATCGGGCCAAGGACAGCGGACGCAACCGCGTGGAAGTTGGCTAACGCGCGCCGCAATCGCATCGCCTTCTTTCGCCAAGGAGCCTCTAATGGACAGAATCGCGCTGGCCTGTGTGGCCGTGCTGGGTCTTTTGCTGTTTGGCCTCGGCGCGTCCATTTCCATGCTTCGCTTTCGCGAAGGCACGCTCTCTGGCTGCGCGCCGGACCCGGCTAGCCTGCTGCACAAGTGCATCCGCGCGCATGCGAACACTGCCGAATATGTGCCCTTCCTGGCCATGCTTTTTCTCTATCTGGGCGCGCGCTCGCCCTCGCCTGTCACGCTCGCGCTGATCGTGGCCGCGACCGTCTGCAGGTGCCTTCTCGTGGTCGGGCTGATCGCGTTTCCCTCAATGGCGAAGCCCAATCCCGCCCGATTTCTCGGCGCACTCGGCACTTACGCCGCCGGCATCGCGCTGAGTTTCGCATTGCTGCGTTGAGTCGAGGACGTGAGCCGTCCGCGGCCATGCTGCCTCCTTCGCTGTGCACGCAACGTCATCGTCGGTGTTCACTACCTCCCGGTTCGTGTTTCCATTCAGGCTTCAATTCGATGTGCAGGCGCACGAGGCCGCGCGCGGCATGCTGCGCACCGTGGCGGCCCAAAACGCGAGTGCCAGCAGACTCATAGCCGCGCCCAGCGTACACACACCCTGCCACCCCGCCGCGGCATACGTCGCCGTCGTGCCGATCGCGCCAAGCCCGCTGCCAACCGCATAGAACAGCATGTAAAGGCTCACGAGCCGGCTATGCAGTTGCGCGTTGCTGCGAAGAATCAGGCTTTGATTGGTCACGTGCAACGCCTGGCCGCCCAGATCGAGCAGCACGATGCCGACCAGCAGCATCCCTAGCGAATGTCCCAGCATCGAGAGCGGCCACCACGCCAGCAACAGCAGCGCCAGCGCGGCAGCACTGGTGCGCTGACCCCAACCACGGTCGGCCCATTGGCCGGCGCGCGCGGCCGCTAGCGCGCCCGCCGCCCCGGCTATGCCGAAGGCCCCGATCGCCGTGTGAGAATAATTGTAGGGCGGCGCACTCAACGGCAGCACCAACGCGCTCCAGAAGACATTGAGGGTCGCGAACATCAGCAGCGCAAGCACGCCGCGCGTCTGCAGCACGCGATCCGAGCGCAGCAACGCGAACATCGAGATGATCAGTTGTCCATAGCTCATCGTAGCGGGCGCGCCGCGCGGCAGTTTCGGCAGCCGGCGCCACAGCGGCACGGCCAGTGCAAGCATGATGGCGGCGGAACAGCCATACACGCCGCGCCAACCGGCAAGATCGCTCACGCCGCCGGAGAACACGCGAGCCAGTAGCAGGCCGATGAACACGCCACTGCCCGCTGCGCCCACCACGCGCCCGCGCTCGTCGGGCGCGGCGGCGGCGGCCGCATAGGCGATCAACCCCTGCGTCATGGCCGTGCCCAGCATGCCCACACCCAGCATGCCGGCCAGCAGCATCGCTACGGACCGCGCGAGACCGACCACGCCCAGCGCGCCCGCCAGCGCCAGCAATTGCGCGATCATCAGGCGGCGGCGCTCCACCCTGTCGCCCAACGGCACGAGCAGCAGCAACGCCAGCGCGCAACCGGTCTGCGTCGCCGTGACCACGCCGCCAACGGCGGCGCGGGTAATGGCGAAATCGCGCGCCAACGCGTCCAGCAAGGGCTGAGCATAGTAGACATTGGCGACGCTCAAGCCGCTGGCCGCGGCGAACAGCAGTACGAGGCCGCGCGGCATCGGCGCGCGCGGCCGCACAGGAGCGCCGCGGGCCGACGGTGCAAGCGCAACGGGATCCGCTTCCATGATCTTCAATCCAGTTTCAAAACAAAACTGATTGAATGGTATGCCGACCAGTTTTAAAATGCAACTACGTGAGGCGTACGCGTTTCGTCGTCAACATGGACTGGAAAGAGGAAATCGTCATGGCAAGCCGCAAATCCATGCAGAAGGAGACCTGCCCCGTCGCGCGCTCGGTCGACGTGATCGGCGACCGGTGGTCGCTGATGATCCTGCGCGACATCTTCGACGGCATCTACCGCTTCGGTGACATTCAGCGCAATCTGGGCGTGGCGCGCAATATTCTGTCCGGCCGCTTGAGCCATCTCGTCGAGGCCGGCATTCTCGAAACGCGGCCTGCCTCCGACGGCACGACCTATCAGGAGTACGTGCTAACGAAGAAAGGGGAAAGCCTCTTCCCCGTGATCGTCGCCCTTCAGCAGTGGGGCGAGCGTCATTTGTTCGAGCGCGGCGAACGGCATTCGTGGTTGATCGACAAAGCAACGGGCAAGCCGTTGCTTTCGATGTTTCCGCAGACCCGCGAAGGGCACGCGCTCACCCCTCACGACACCGTGGTCAAGAAGCCCGCATGACGCCCGCCCGGCTTACATGGCCGGGTCGATGGGCGAAGGCGGCGCGCCGCGTTCCTCGATGGCCTGGCCAGCCAGCAGACACAGGTCTTCGCGGAAGTGCCCGGCGACGATCTGCACGCCAACCGGCACGTCCTTCACCATGCCCGTGGAAACAACGAGTCCCGGCAGGCCCATCGCAGGCAATGCGCGCATGGTCAGCTGGGCGTCCCACACGCGCTGGAATCCCGCCGCGCCCTGCATGTCGAGGTTGTCGGGGAACGGCAGTTCGCCCGAAACCGGCAGCAGCAGCACGGGATAATCCGCCAGGAACAAGCGCCATGCGCGCGTGAGCGTCGTGCGGCGCACCAGCGACGGGACTACCACGTTCTCGGGCATCGCCGCGACCTTGGCCCGCACGCCGTCCACCACGGCCTGCGCGCCCGGGTCGCCGTCGCGCGCCACGGCGTCGGCGAGCGCCGGGAAGCCGTCGCCGAGCCACAGGCGTTCCTGCACTTCCCCGGCGTCACGCAGGAGCGGCACGTCGTCGATCTGTTCGACCGTCCAGCCCGCGTCGGCGAGTCGGCGGCCTGCGTCGAGCAAGGCGTCCTCCACCTCCTTCGTGATGCTCATGCCGCCCGGGCGCAGGCAGAGCGCCACGCGGCGCGGCACGTCGGGCCCGATGAGCGGCGCCGGCGCCCACCAGGGGTCGCGCAGGTCGGGCGCGGCAAGCGCCGCTAGCGCCACGCGCAGGTCCTCGACCGTGCGCGCCATCGGGCCAGCGCCCGACATCATCTGCGCGCCGATCGGCCGCTCGGGCGACGACGCGTTGAACGCCGGCACGCGCCCGATGCTGGGCCGCAGGCCATGCACGCCGCACGCATAGGCCGGGTAGCGCACCGAGCCGCCAATGTCGGTGCCGAGCGCGATATGCCCGATGCCGGCCGTGACCGCCGCCGCCGCGCCGCCGCTCGAGCCGCCCGGCGTAAGCGACGGATTGCGCGGGTTCTTCGTATGCCCGTGGACCTGGTTGCTCGTGAACCAGCGCAGCGCGAAAGTCGGCGAATTGGTGCGGCCGAGCAGCACGGCGCCCGCGCGCACGAGGTTTTCGACAGCGGGGCTGTTCACCTGCGCGATCAGATCCTTTTGCAGTCGCGTGCCGTTGGTCGTCGCAAAGCCCGCCTGGTCGATGTTGATCTTCGTGGTGACGGGCACGCCCGCGAGCGGCCCCGGGTCTTCGCCGCGCGCTATCGCCGCGTCGATCCTGTCGGCTTGATCGAAGACCCATTCGGGCCGGTAGTCGATCACCGCGTTGATGAGCGGATTGACGGCTTCGAGACGCTCCAGCGCGGCCTTCGCGGCCTCGCGTGCAGACACCTCGCGCGCGCGAACCCGCTTGGCGAGCTCAGTTGCGGATAAACGCCATAGTTCAGTCACGATCCCTCCGGTTCGTTAGCCAATTGAGAATGGCCAGGGCCTGTTCAGGCGCTGGCCGATAACGTCTCGACACGCCGCCGGTCGCGCAGAACCGCTAGCGCGAGCGCCGCGAGTCCGCACGCCGCGATGAGCGCGAGCAGCGCCGCGCGGCCGCCGTGCACCAGCACCCAGCCGCCGACGCTCGGGAACCCGAACGCACCGACGAAGTACGCCGCGACGAACCACGTGAGCGCGGCGCGGCGGTGCGCGGCAACGGAGTCGTTGACGGCCTGGAGCTGGACGATCGGGTAAGCGAGCCCGTACCCGGTGCCCAGCAGCACCGCGGCCGCCGATTGGAACAGCACGTGAAACGGCACGACGAACATCGCCGCGCTGCCCATCACCATCATGATGAGCAGCACTTTCGTCGCGGTTTCGGAGCGCATCTTGATGACCACGCGCGAGAGCAGCCAGCGCGTGGCGATGACCGTCACCGTGTAGACGCTGAAGAAGGTCGTCGCTTTCGCCTCGGTGCCTTGCACGAGCGACATCTGGAACGTCATGAGGCCCGAGAACACGCAGCCGCCCAGGGCGATGATGATGATGGGATACACCGCGCGCGTGCGGGCGATCTTGCCCATCTTCAGCAGCCACGGGTCCGGCGAGGCCGGTTCTTGCGTCGCGGTACTGGAGCGCACTTGCGGCGCGAGCCGGCCGAACAGCTCGAGCAGGACGGCCGCCAGCACGCACAGGCCGCCGATCGTGTAGAGCACGCCGCCAAGCGGCATGCGCCAGAAGCGGATCGCAAAGCCCGCGAGCGCCGGACTGCCGCCGATGCCCGTCATCTGCATGGTGGCGAAGCGGAGGAACCACAGGCCGCGCTCGGCGTCGTTCGTGCGCTCGGCGAGCGCCATGGGCGCGGCGAGGCAGAACGCGCCCCAGCCGAGGCCCACGAGGAAGCCGGGCACGACGTCGAAGCTGCTCACGTGCTCGACGAGCGCGAAGCTCACCACGCCCGCGCCCACGCAGAGCGCCGCGAGCGCGGCAATGCGCGCCGCGCCCACATGCTGGGCAACCCAGCCCGTGAGCGAGACGCCCACGAAGGTGCCGAGCGCCGCGCCCGCGAGCGCCACGCCGGTGTTGATGTCGTTCCCGCCGATGGCGTGCACGCGCATGGAGAACAGGAACGTCGCGCCATAGCCTGCCGATGCGAGCAGGACGCCGACGAGCATGATGAGGGCACTGAATGGGCGCACGGCGGGACTTCCGGACGATGACGGAAGTCTGCAGATTATCAGTCCCTGTACCCAGCGCGGCATTCAGGTGCTCCTCGGGTTCGATGTCGGTGGCAGCTGCGTGGCCGCGCGGGTGGAAGCGCTTCCACCCACACGGCCGGCGCGGGCCGGTTACCTGGCGTCCTGCTGCGCGTGCTCTGCCGCGTCGATGATCGCCTCGGCCACGGCCTTCGGCTGGCTCAGCATCGAAACGTGGCTGCCGTTCACGCGCGTCACCTTCGCGCCGATATGCTTCGCCATCGATTCCTGCAGCGCGGGGTCGATCATGCGGTCGCGCGTCGTCACTACGAAATACGAAGGCTTGTCATGCCACGCGGCCTGCGTGACCTTCTGTGAGAGCGCGCCGCTGAACCACGGGCCCTGCGTGGCCGCCACGATGCGTTGCTGCACGGGCGGCAGGTCGGGCGCGAAGTCCTGGCGAATCGCCTTGTCGGAGAGCGTCAGGTAGCCCGCTGAATCTTTGTGCAGTTCGCTCGCCCAGGGCGCGTCCGGCTGGCCCTGCGTGATATCGGCGATCGACTGGCCGTTGTCGGGCGCGAAGGCCGCCACGTACACGAGCGACTTCACCTTCTCGTCGTTGCCCGCTTCGCTGATCACGACACCCGCCCACGAGTGGCCGACCAGCACCACCGGGCCCTTCTGCTGCTCGATCACGCGCTTCGTTGCGGCCGTGTCGTCGGCGAGCGAGCTGAGCGGGTTCTGCACGGCCACGACGTGCAGGCCCCGCGCTTCGAGCAACGGAATCACGCGGCTCCAGCTGGAGCCGTCGGCAAACGCGCCGTGCACCAGCACGACGTTGGTGCCTTTCAGGTCCTGCGGCGGCGCGGCGTGCGCCGCTTGCAGCGCGAAGAGGCCGCCGAGGAGCGCCACGGACGTGAAAATCTGCTTGATCGAAGCCATCGTTTTTCTCTCTTCTCTTATCGGGTCGTTCGTTGGGTCGGGAAAGGCGGATTACGAATGCGCGTAGATCGGGCCGAGGCCGGGGATATCGTCCTGCGCGGCGCGCGCGGCCTTCGCGGCGCGATGCGGCACGCGCGGAGCGGACGCGTCGGACGAGCCGTCCGCCACACCGCCATACGACGACGAAGCGGATTGCTGCGCGACCTGCGTGGCTTCCACGCGCGCCAGCGCAGCCTGGATGTTGCTCGGGTATTGCGTTTCGTCGGCGGCCGGGTTGTAACCGGCTTTCTGCAGCTGCACGAGTTCGGCGCGCACCTGCGCACGGGTGACGGGCTCGTTCGACTGAGCGAACGAAAGAACCGGGGCGGCGGCGAGAGCAGCGAGGGCGAGGAGCTTGAGGGCTTTCATGACGTTCTCCAAAGAGGAATGAGGTGGACAGCGATCGGGTTCAAACCGGGTTCGGTTCAGCGCGAGTGGTGTATCGAGCTGGCGTAGGGGTATTTGAACGTCCGGATGTATCTGCCGTGTTTCCGTTTGGGGCGCGGTTTGCATATGAACGTGTCCGAAATGCGCGCAGATACATTGCGCTACAAAAAGCCCGCCACGATGCGCGGCGCGGGCCGCAACGCAAACGCCGCCGGGTCCGCGAGGGCCCGGCGGCGTGGCATGGCGTGGCGCGTATCAGCCGAACGTGAAGCTGTAGACGTGCGCGCCCGGATCGAGAAAGCGGATCTCGAAGGTGTGATCCCCAATGCGGCCGGACTGGCGCACGAGCTGATACAGGCGCGCGCTGGTGGCGACGCCGCTGCCGTCCGCTGCGACGTCGGCGCCGTGCGCGGCGCCCGGCGGCGCGCCGTCGATGCTGATGCGAAAACGCACGGGCTTGCCGTCGGCGGTGGGCGCGAGCACCAGATGCAGGTCGCGCGCATGGAAGCGATAGGCGATGCTCGCCTGCGGCGCGCCCGCCACGGCGGACTCGGCGCCCACGTTCCACTGCCCGCCGAACGCCCACTGGTTCAAGCCGAGCTGCCCCGGCAACGTGTACGCGGCGGCCGTATCGGCCTGCACGCGCTCCGGGTTCGCATTGCCCTGCGCCTCGCGATACCCCACATAGGTTTCGCCCGAGCCGATGTCGCGCGGATCCGCGGGGGCCAGTGCGCCGCTCGCCTGCGGCGCTTTCGGCGTAGCCGAGAGCGCGGCGCGGCCGTTGTCGGCTAGCAACTGCTGGATCGCCTGCTCGGCCTGCGCGTAGTCGCCTTCGCCGAAGTGGTGATAGCGGACGCGGCCCTCGGCATCGACGAGATAGAACGCCGGCCAGTACTGGTTGCCGAAGGCGTTCCAGATGCGGTAGTCGCTGTCCACGGCAACGGGATAGCGGATGTCCAGGTTGGCCAATGCCCGCTTGACGTTGCCCGTGTCGTGCTCGAAGCCGAACTCCGGCGTGTGCACGCCGATCACGACGAGACCGTCGTTACGGTAGCGGTCGGCCCACGTCTTAAGATACGGCAGGGTTCGCAAGCAGTTGATGCACGAATAGGTCCAGAAGTTGACCAGCACGACCTTGCCGCGCAGCGCTTCGGGCGTGAGCGGCGCGGAATTGAGCCACGCGTTCGCGCCGTCGAGCGCCGGCAGGCGGCCTTCCACGGCAAGATCGACGGCGGGCGCCGGGGCCGGCAGCGACACGCGCTCGATGTGGGCCGCTTGTTCGTCTTGTACCGCTGGGCGTGCCTGGGCTTCCCGCTCCTCCTGACGCGCCGGCTCCGCGCTCGGCGTTTGCCGTGCCGCAGCGGGGCTCGCAAGCAAATCGACGAGGCGCGCCTCCACGCCATTGGTCGGCGCGCCCGGCACCAGCGCAAGCAGGCGCGTATCCACACCCAGCGCGATCGCGCCGACCGTGAGCAGCACGAGCGCACCCATCGCGCGCCGCACATGCTCGCCCACGCCGAGCGAGCGCTTGAGCGCAGCCATCGCGCGATGACCGAGGCCCGCCACCACCGCGAGCGAACTGGCGGCGCCCACGGCATAGGCCGCCAGCGCGGCCCACGTCTGCCAGGTCACGCCGTGGCGTGCCGCGCCGGTGATGATGAGGCCGAGGATCGGCCCGGCGCACGGCGCCCACAGCAAGCCCGTGGCGGCGCCGAGCAGCACGGCGGAGCCGATGCGGCGCGACGCGCCGTCGTCCTGCGAGCGCGCCATGAAGCGGTCGGCGAGCGCCGTGAGCGGGCCGGAGAGGCGCGTGGCGAGCGCGGGAAAGAGCAGCGCCGCGCCGAACAGCGCGAAGAGCCCGAGCGCGATCCAGCGGCCGTACTCGCTCAACTGCGCCGCGCCGTTCAGGCCGGCGGCGCCGAGCCCCGTGAGCAGCGCGAACGTGAGCGCGAGGCCGAGCAGCATGGGCAGCCGGCCAGTCAGAAAAGGCTCATCGGAACGTGCGAACACGAACGGCACGACCGGCAGGATGCAGGGGCTCAGGACGGTGAACGCACCGCCCACGAATGCGATGACGATGAGTAACATGAGTTCGGTCTCCAGACGAATGTCGGCGGACTTGCCATGTGGCGTATTTCAGCGCGGGCATGTATCCGGGGAATGTCTGGAACGCAGGCGTCGTGCATCGTCATGTATCGCGAAAGCGGCTGGATACAGACGGATACAAACCCGCGCAACGCGCGCAGCGGCGTGCGCGAGACTGGGCACGCGCAGTGGACGATTTGTATCTCTACGTATCGCGCCCCGGCGGCGACACACTACGTTTCAACAGTGCCGCGAGCGGGACACGAGCCAGATACGTGGGAGCGTTCCAATACGCTCGTCGTCCACACAAGGAGAACGCTCATGATCTCTCGTCTCAAGATAGCCGCTGTCGCCATCGGCCTCGCCGCCACCGCCGGGCTCGCCGCGTACGCTTCGGGCGAAGCGCCGTCGGGCGGCTCGGCCGCGCTGCAAACCGGCGCGCAGGCGCCCAACTTCACCGGCATCAACAACTGGCTCAACAGCCCGCCGCTCGACCTCAAGCAGTTGCACGGCAAGGTCGTGCTCGTCGACTTCTGGACCTTCGACTGCATCAACTGCGTGCACACGATCCCGCACATCAAGGAGCTGGACGCGCGCTATCGCGACAAGGGTCTCGTAGTGGTCGGCGTGCACACGCCCGAGTATTCGTTCGAGCGCGACACCGGCAACCTGCAGAAGGCCATTAAGCAATACGGCATTACGTACCCGGTCGCGCAGGACAACGGTTACGCGACGTGGAACGCCTATGGCAACCAGTACTGGCCGGCGGTCTACCTCATCGACCAGAACGGCAAGCTCGTTTATACCCACTTCGGCGAGGGCGACTACGCGCAGACCGAGCAGAAAGTTCGCGATCTGCTGGGCATTCAGGGCAAGCAGGGATGATCGGCTGGCGCCGCCGCTCCGGCTTGCGGGGCGGCGGCGATCACACGGCGCTACGCTACGTATTCGCCGATACCAGCAGCAGCATCGGGCGTTCGAGTTCCTCCGCCAATGCAGGCGTTTGCTGAACCTGCTCGGGCGTCGGCGCGAATTCATTCACACGCTGAATAGAAAACCCCGCGTCGATCAGCGTATTGAGCGTGGTGCCCAGCGTGCGATGGTATTTCAGCACGCCCTTGACGAACCAGTCGGTGCGGCGCTCGCCCTCCATGGCGTAGCCGTTGACAGGCCAGGTCTTGCGGCCCCGCTGGTCGCCCGCCTCGCCGCTGATCCAGTGCGGGTTCGCCGCCGCCATATACACGGGATGCTCGATCGTGAAGACGAGTTGGCCGGCGCTTGCGAGCGCGCCGCGAAGGGTACGCACGAGGCGGGTGAAATCCGCCACGTAATGAAAGGCCAGCGCGCTGTACACGAGATCGAACGCCTCGCCGGGCAGACTCAGCGTGTCGAGATCGCCGATACGGTACTCGATCGCGGGGTCCGTCGTATCTGCCCTCGCGCGCGCAATCATGCTCTGCGAAATGTCGATGCCGAGCACCGAGGCTGCGCCCTGCTCGCGCATCCAGCGTGACGCCCAGCCGAAGCCGCATCCCAGATCGACCACGCGTTTGCCGCGCAGATCCGGCAGCAGCGCGCGAATTGCCGGCCATTCGGGCGCGCCTTCGAGCCCCAGCACCTGGCGCGGGAGCTGGCTGTAGCCTGCGAGGAATGCCGGATCGTCGTAAATATTCTGCGCCATGTTTTCCCTGCGAGATCGCGAACGAAGAGACCGACTATACGCGTAACATGCGCGCGTACCCGCAAAAAGGGAGAAGACCGATGTGGACGCCCGCGAGCCCGGCGTCGCTCAATATGCTGGACGAGCGCCCTGAAACACTCAGAGATGCCGCGTTTCCCGAGGCGGATTGCCCCAGTCATTCGCGAGACCGTTGGCATAGGAGATCGGTGCATCCAGCGCTTCGTTCAGGTCGAAGTCGTCGATGCACATGATATTCACGTTGATGTAAGGGTAGCCCGTCCCGTTCGGCATATCGACGCGGTCGAACACGTGCACGCCGCAATGTTTGCAGAACGGATGATGGGCTACCGGGTTGTTCCCTTCGTAATGCGTGAGATCGCTTTCGCCCGAGAGCAGAACGAAGGCTTCCGGGCGAACCTGGACGAGCCAAAGACGGAGTTTTCCGCAGAAACTGCAGTTGCATTTTCCCGTGCCCTTGCTGAAATCGATTAGGGCTTCGAACTTCACCGACTGGCAATGGCAACTTCCACGGTATGTCCGCTGCATGGGGCTCTCCCGATCCGTTTGAAGACGACTGCGGGATTATGTCACCGATCCTGAATCAGGAGCCCTGGCATCCCGTCAAGGCGCGAATCGCGTAAACACGTAGTCGCGATCCTTCACCTTCGAAGCGTGGCACGCAAAACAGGTTTGATGCTGCGCCGCGTTGGCCGGCACGCCGTTGATGAAACGCCCGTACCCCCAGCCGCCCGTCGACGCATAGCGGCGCGAGTCCTTCACCATCACCTGCACGGTCGTGGGCTGGCCCGGCACCGTGGCCGGCCCGAAATCGTCGGACTGCTTACGCTTGTACGCAAGCTTCACGAGGATCGTGCCGTCGGGATACGGCAGCGTCGAATTCTCGATGGCCTTGATCGCAACCGGATTGCCGAGCACCACGCGCAGTTCGTCGAGCGGCGCGGCCTCCTCGGCCGGCGCGATCATTTCCCACTTGCGGTAGCCGGGCGGAACCGTCACGCCGTAGATCGGCGAAGCGGCCTGCCCCGGCGCTTGCGCGCCTTGCTGGGCCCATGCGGCGGGACCCTGCGCGAGACCCGCGAGCAGTGCGAGCGCGAGGGGCGCGCGATGCCTGAAAATACGGGCTTGCATCGCGGCCCCCGTCACAGATGCGTGACTTGCAGGATGGCCTGCGCGAACTCCTTGGGCGCTTCCTGCGGGAGATTGTGGCCGATGCCGCCGTCGAGATTGCGGTGCAGGTACTTGCCCGTGAACTTCTTCGCGTAAGCGGCCGGCGCGGGATGCGGCGCGCCGTTGGCGTCGCCTTCGAGCGTGATGGTCGGCACGGTGATGGCCGGCGCGGCGGCGAGACGCTGCTCGAGGCTGTCGTACTTCGCTTCGCCCTGCACGAGGCCGAGGCGCCAGCGGTAGTTGGAGATCACGATGGCCACGTGGTCCGGATTCTGGAAGGACGCTGCACTGCGCTCGTAGGTCGCGTCGTCGAAGTTCCACTTCGGCGAGGCGAGTTGCCAGATCAGCTTGTTGAACGCGTCGCGATTCGCGGCATAACCCTGCGCGCCGCGCTCGGTCGAGAAGTAGAACTGGTACCACCACTGCAGCTCGGCTTGCGGCGGCAGCGGCTTGCGGTTCGCCTCCTGGCTGCCGATCAGATAGCCGCTCACGGAGACCATCCCCTTCACGCGCTCGGGCCACAGCGCCGCGACGATGTTCGCCGTGCGCGCGCCCCAGTCGTAGCCGCCCAGAACGGCCTGATCGATCTTCAGGGCGTCCATGAACGCGATGAGATCGACGGCGGTGACGGCCTGCTGGCCGTTGCGCGGCGTGTCGTCCGAGACAATGCGCGTGCTGCCGTAGCCGCGCAGATACGGCACGAGCACGCGATAGCCCGATGCGGCCAGCATCGGCGCGACCTCGACATAGCTATGGATGTCGTACGGCCAGCCGTGCAGCAGGATCACCACCGGGCCGTTTTTCGGACCCGCCTCGGCGTAGCCCACGTTGAGCAGGCCCGCGTTGATCTGCTTGAGCGGGCCGAACGATACGCCGTTGCCAGTGCGCGTGTTGCCTTCCGCGCCGCCAGCCGACTGTGCGTGCGCGAGACCGCCGAATGCGAAGTCCGCGAGCGTGAGGCCGGCAAGCGACGTGCCGAGAAGGCGACGGCGCCGGACATTGACGGGATCTGACATGACCACTTCTCCTTGTTGTGCATGCAGGCCGCGCCCGAACGGCTTGGCCTCGTTGATGAGCCGGCGGCAGCGGATCGTTCGATTCGGTCGATCGCGCTCGCGGCGGCAGGCAAAACGCCCTGGTGAATTTATAACCGGGCGGGAAAAGCGCCATGTATCCCAATGTGTCTGTTGCAAGCGCGTACACAAAACAAATCAAAAAAGCGTCGGCGTGGCAGGATCGATGCGACGCGAGCGGGACGCAAAAGCGGCTAGTTTGTATCGCAATGTATAAGCGCAGAGCGCAGACACATACCCTTGCAAAACGCGGCGTTCATGAAACACGGCAGATACGTCCGGTGGTTTTAATGCATCAACGCCGGAACTTGCTGATGACCGGACGGATTTCCAAACCCTTCCCAGGAGAAAGTCATGAACGTATCGAAGCTCGCCCTCGCCTTTGCCGCCAGCGCCGCAGTCCTCACCGCCGCTCCGGTCTTCGCCGCCATGCCCGCTCAATCGAGCGCGGCGCAACCCGCGGTTCAGACAGGCCAGGCATGGACGCCCGCCAGCAATGCGGCGAACGCAAAGATCACGCGTGCACAGGTTCGCCAGGAACTGGTTCAGGCGCAGCACGACGGCCAGCTCGCCGCGCTCCAGCAGCTGTATCGCGGCAGCTAAATCCTTGTCCCCACGACGCTAACCTCAGGAGATAAACACCATGACCCAGGCAGAAAAAGTGCTGTACACCGGCAAGACCCACACCACCGGCGGGCGCGACGGCGCGGCCCGCAGCGAAGACGGGCGTCTGGACGTTAAGCTCTCGCCGCCCGGATCGAGCGCGCCGGGCACGAACCCGGAGCAGATGTTCGCGGCGGGCTGGTCGGCGTGCTTCATCGGCGCGATGGGCCGCGCCGCCACGAAGCTCGGCACGACGCTGCCGCGCGACGTGGCGGTCGACGCCGAGATCGACCTCGTCAACGCCGACGACGCCTTCAAGCTGCGCGGCCGCCTGAACGTGACCCTGCCGGGCGTCGATCGCGAGACGGCGCAGCGCATCGTCGAAACGGCACACCAGATCTGCCCATACTCGAAGGCGACGCGCGGCAACATCGACGTCACGCTCAGCGTGGTCGAGGCGTGATCGCGTAGCAGTAGAATGCAAAGAAGCGGGGCGGCTTATGGCGCGCCCCGCTTTGCTTTTGCGTCTTGACGTGCGCGTTGCGCTCTAGCCGTGCGGCGCTTCCACGAGATTGCCCGGCGAACCGTTACGCCAGGCCTCCACGTTGCGCAGCGTCGTTTGCGCGATCTCGCTCATCGCCTCGCGCGTAAAGAACGCCTGGTGCGACGTGACGATCACGTTCGGAAACATCAGGAGACGCGCGAGCACGTCGTCCTGCAGCGGCGCATCCGAGTGGTCCTCGAAGAACAGGCCGCCTTCTTCCTCGTACACGTCGAGGCCGAGATGCCCCAGCTGGCCGCTCTTGAGCGCATCCACGAGCGCGCTGCTTTCCACGAGCCCGCCGCGTCCGGTATTGATGAGCATGGCGCCGCGCTTCATCTTCGCGAGCGCGTGGCGGTCGATCAGATGTCGGGTGGCGGGCACGAGCGGGCAATGCAGGCTCACCACGTCGGACTGCGCAAGCAGCGTATCGAGCGGCACGTAGCGCGCGCCGAGCGCCAGCAAGTCGGCGGCCGGCGGGCCCGGATCGTGGGCGAGCACCTGCATGCCGAAGCCCGCCATGATGCGCGCGAAACACCGGCCGATAATGCCCGTGCCGATCACGCCGGCCGTCTTCCCATGCAGGTCGAAACCGAGCAGCCCGGCAAGCGAGAAGTCGCCTTCGCGCGTGCGCGACACGGCGCGCGGCAGCTTGCGGTTCAGCGCAAGAATCATCCCGACGGCATGCTCGGCTACCGCATGCGGCGAATACGCGGGCACTCTCGCGACGGTGATGCCAAGACGCTGCGCCGCCGCGAGATCGACGTGATTGAAGCCCGCCGAGCGCAGCGCCACGAGTCGCGTGCCGCCCTTATGGAGGCGCTCGAGCGTGGCGGCGTCGACCGTATCGTTCACGAACGGGCACACCACGTCGTAGCCGTCGGCGATCACGGCAGTATCGGCATCGAGATGCGATTCCTGGTAGTGCAGCTCGTACTGGAAAGCGCTGTTCGCCTCGGTGAACGTGTCGACGTCGTACTGCCGCGCGCTGAACAGGATCATGCGTGGGCGAGCGGAAGTGGGGATCTGGGTTCCCGGCATGTTGACCTCGTGCGAGCTTCGGGGTGCAGGCGCGAATGGCGCCTCGATGCGCATGGATGCGCCTTGAACTCGAACGTGAAAGCGTTCGCGTGTGCGGCGCGGGCATGCACGCACATGGTAGCAGCAGCACGGCGCGCGATTGGGAACGAGCGGGCCGGGTTTAGACGCGGCAACGCCGCGAAGCCTGCCGGTGCGCGGCAAACTTCGCGGCGTGGTGCCGCGCGCATTACGAGTGAGCGTAGATCGGGCCGAGGCCAACGACGTCCTGGCCGGCTTCATTCGCACCGGCGGCATTCGATGCCGCGCGGGCGTGCGTGCGGCTGCCTGCTGCGGACGCACCCTCGGCCGCTCCGCCGAACGCCGACGCCGCTGCACCGCTTTCGGCGCTCACGCGCGAGAGCGCGGCTTGCAGGTTCGCGGGGTATTGCGTGTTATCGCTGGCGGGGTTGTAGCCGGCCTTCTGGAGTTGCACGAGTTCGGCCTTCACTTCGGCGCGGGTCACCGGTTGGCTCGACTGCGCGAACGAGAGCGCGGGAACGGCAACGAGGGCAGCAAGAGCGGCGGCGGCGAGCGAGTGTGCGAGCTTCATGGTGTTTCTCCTGACGTTGGGTGAGTGGTTGCGCACTGTTGTGTATCAACCTTGCGTAGGAGACATTTGAACGCCGCGATGTATCTGGCTTGTTTGCACGTGAGCCCGTTTTTGCAAGCGCGTTTGTCGGGCAGACGGCCAGACACAGTGCGATACAAGATGGCGCCCGGGCGGCTGGGCGCGGCCGCTAGCACGCCAATAAGGGGCGAATCAAAAGTGTTGCTGCACTGCACACTTAGCCTCCTCGCGCCTTGCATTCCGCCCTGAAATCTCTATAATAAGGGTTATCCCTTAGGCACTAACCCTAGCAAAGAGGAAATCATGGGTGCAATCGTCGAAAAAGTGACTCAAGTCCTGGCTGCACTGCGTCGTCTTGGCGCCGAAGCGCTGAACCGTCACCTCGAATACTGCGAACTGCTCGCAGAAGCTCAGCGCCGCTGGTACTAATCCGCGCCTGACTGCAGCAAGCGTCCCTGCCCGCACAAACGAGGGACGAGAAGTAACACGCGGCCGCATCGAGCGGTCGGGTTTTATGCGGCGCCCAACCAAACCTCGGCTTCCGGGGCATCCGCGCGCGCCGCATCGGGACGCCACCCCGGCGCAGCCAGAAGCGCGCCGGCAAAGGCGTGCGCCTGGCCACGCAACGCATGCGTGACCGGCCGGTCGTCCAGACGCCGCCGGGTGAGCACGTCGTTCCTGCCATCGCCGCCGCACCGAATCCTGGTAGCGCGTGAGGATGCAATGCGCGACCGCGTTCGAGTCGTACGCGGCCGCCAGTTCGCGCGTCCATAGGCCTCGCCGCCGAATGGGTCCATGCGCGCTTCCGCAGCCCTCTTGCCATTTGGTTGCGATCGCAACGACTTGCCGGCCACCGGATGTTCGCCACGAAGCCCGGCGCGCCAAATCTCGATTCCTCCATTGTCTTCGGAGCCGCGCAATCAGTGTGCGGCGCAACGTTCGGCGCGTATTCCCGCCATTCGGGCCGGTTCGCGCTTTGGGCGGAAAGCGCCTAATCTTGAGGTATCGGCTCTTGCCCCATCTGTGAACCGGAACGTGCGCCACGTTCCGGACTCCCGATGCGCGATCATCGCCCCTCGCATGCCGCGGTGCACGACGCACCGCCCGTTCACCCGCACCATCCGCTCACGGCGCGGCTTGCTCGCGCCGTCGTGTTCGTCGCCTTGCTGGTCGCGTGGGCCGCCCTGGCGGCCGCGCTGGCTGTGCCGGATGCGTTCGCGGCGGCCAGGGCGCCCGTCGTCGTCATGACGGTGAACGGTGCGATCGGGCCCGCCAGCGCCGATTTCATCGTCCGCTCGCTGGAGCGCGCCGCGCGCGAGCACGCGCCGCTTGCGATCCTCGAACTGGATACGCCCGGCGGGCTCGACACGTCGATGCGCCAGATCATCAAGGCGATTCTCGCCTCGCCGGTGCCGGTCGCGGCGTTCGTCGCGCCCGGCGGCGCGCGCGCCGCGAGCGCGGGCACCTATATCGTCTACGCAAGCCACTTCGCGGCCATGGCGCCGGGGACCAACCTCGGCGCGGCATCGCCGGTGCAGATCGGCGTGGGCGGCGGCGGTGGCGGTGGCCTTCCAGGTGGCGCGCCAGGCGCCCCCGAGACAGCCTCCGGCGCCTCGGCCCCGCACCCCGACGACAACGAATCGACGGAAGCCCGCAAGGTCATGCACGACTCCGCCGCCTACATTCGCGGCCTCGCGCAGCTGCGCGGGCGCAACGCGGCGTGGGGCGAGCGTGCGGTGCGCGAGGCCGTGAGCCTCTCGGACGAAGAAGCGCGCGACCAGCACGTGATCGATCTGATCGCGCAGGACCCCGCCGATCTCGCGCGCCAGCTCGACGGCCGCACCGTCACGACGACGGCGGGCACGCTGCGCGTCGCCACCGCACACGCGCCGCTTGAAGTCGTCGCGCCCGACTGGCGCAACCGCTTCCTCTCGATCGTCGCCGACCCGAACGTCGCGCTGATTCTGCTGACCATCGGCATTTACGGGCTCTTCTTCGAGTTCGCGAACCCAGGCTTCGTGCTGCCCGGCGTCGCGGGCGCGACCTGCCTGCTGGTGGGCCTCTTCGCCATGCAGCTGCTGCCCGTGAACTACGCGGGCCTCGGGCTCGTGCTGCTCGGACTCGCGTGCCTCATCGCGGAGGCATTTCTGCCAACGTTTGGCGTGCTGGGCTTCGGCGGCATCGTGGCGTTCGCCATCGGCGCGCTCATGCTGATGGACACCAGCGCGCCCGGCTACGGCATCCCCATCCCGCTCATCGCGGGTCTCGCGCTCGGCGGCGCGGCGTTCGTCGCCACCGTCTCCAGCGTGGCGCTGCGCGCGCGGCGGCGGCCCGTGGTGACCGGCGCGGAGGCGATGGTAGGCGCCACTGGCGAAGTGATCGACGAGGGCCTGCACCCCGACCCGCGCCCCGGCCACGCAACCCTTTCCACGGGCTGGGCGCGCGTGCACGGCGAGCGTTGGCACGTGGCGTGCGCCACGCCGCTCGCCGCCGGCAGCCGCGTGCGCGTGAGCTCGCGCAGCGGCCTCATGCTCACCGTCACTCCGCTGCACGGCGCGGCACACGACAAGGCAAACGACAAGGGAGAACGTTCATGATCGGCTTCACGTTCGGCTTCACAGGTCTTCTGATCGCGCTGGTGGTGCTGATCGCCTTATCGTCCATCCGCATCTTCAAGGAGTACGAACGCGGCGTCGTGTTCATGCTCGGGCGCTTCTGGAAGGTCAAGGGACCGGGCCTCGTGCTCATCATTCCCGTGGTGCAGGTGGCGGTGCGCATCGACCTGCGCACCGTGGTGTTCGATGTGCCTTCGCAGGACGTCATCACGCGCGACAACGTTTCGGTGAAAGTGAACGCCGTGGTCTATTTTCGCGTGGTGGACCCCGAAAAGGCCGTGATTCAGGTCGCGCGCTACGTCGACGCGACGAGCCAGCTCGCGCAGACCACGCTGCGTGCCGTGCTCGGCAAACACGAACTCGACGCCCTGCTCGCCGAGCGCGAGCAACTGAACGCCGACATCCAGAAAGTGCTGGATGCGCAAACGGACGCGTGGGGCATCAAGGTGTCGAACGTCGAGATCAAGCACGTGGACCTCAACGAAACGATGATTCGCGCGATCGCCCGCCAGGCCGAAGCCGAACGCGAGCGCCGCGCGAAGGTGATTCACGCGGAAGGCGAACTGCAGGCGTCCGAAAAATTGCTGCAGGCCGCGCAATGCCTCGCGAAGCAGCCGCAGGCCATGCAACTACGCTATCTGCAGACGCTCACCACCATCGCCGCCGACAAGAACTCCACCATCGTCTTCCCGCTGCCGATCGAACTGCTCAATGCGCTGATCGAGCGGTCCGGCCCGCCGCGCGAACGTTGAGTGATCCGTCCCCTCAGTTTTGAGCCGCTTGCGCCCTCGCGGCATCTTCGACAGTTCACCTGAATATTGCAGCGCAGCGAAAACTGTCGACCGCCGCAGTGCGCGCCCTCGTGCACGCTTCTTTTGAGCTTGGGATTGGCAGAGCGCGGAAATATCGCCAATAATTGCCGAACATCCACTAACGGACGACGGCGGCCATGGATTACAGTCCCGAAGCCATCCGCACGATCGCTCTGGTCGGCCATGCCGGCTGCGGCAAGACCTCGCTTGCCGAAGCGCTCCTGCACCAGGGCGGCGCGCTGCACGCGCCAGGCAGCGTGAATCGCGGCACCGCCCTCTGCGATTTCGATCCCCTCGAACGCAAGTACCACCACTCCCTCAACTCCGCCATCGCCCATCTCGACCACCAGGACACGCGCATCTACCTGCTCGACACACCCGGCTACCCCGACTTCGCCGGCATGTCGATGAGCGCGCTGCCTGCGGTGGAGACGGCGGCCATCGTCATCAATGCGCGCACCGGCATCGAAATGACGACGACCCGCATGATGGCGTATGCGCAGCAGCGCAAGCTATGCCGGATGATCATCGTGAACGGCATCGACGCGGAAAAGGTCGATTTGCCGGGGCTGCTCGCGCAGATCCAGGAGACCTTCGGCAAGACTTGCCTGCCGATCAATCTGCCTGCGCAAGGCGGCCGCGAAGTGGTGGACTGCTTTTTCAACCCGGCGGGCGAAGCCGATTTCTATTCGGTGGAAGCCGCGCACAACGCGCTCGTCGACCAGGTGATCGAACTCGATCCCGAGTTGATGGAGTTGTACCTCGAACAAGGCGAAGCCGTTAGCCCCGAGCAACTGCACGAGCCGTTCGAACGCGCGTTGCGCGAAGGGCATCTCGTGCCGGTGTGCTTCACCTCCACGGCGACCGGTGCGGGCATCGCGCAACTGCTCGACGTGTTCGTGCGGCTCTTGCCCAATGTCACCGAAGGCAACCCGCCGCTGTTCTACCGCGAGGTAGAGGGCAAGGAAGGCAAGGAACCCGTGCGCGCCGAGCCGGATGCCGACAAGCACGTGCTCGCGCATGTGTTCAAGATCGTGATCGACCCGTATATCGGCAAGGTCGCCGTGTTTCGCATTCATCAAGGCACGGTGACGCGCGACAGCCAGCTTTATATCGGCAACGCGCGGCAGCCGTTCAAGGTGGCGCATCTGCTGATGCTGCAGGGCAAGGAGCATACGGAGGTGCAGCGTGCGGGGCCCGGCAATATCTGCGCGGTGGCGAAGGCCGACGATATCGGCTTCGACGCCGTGCTGCACGACGCGCCCGAGGACGGCAACATTCACCTCACGCCGCCTGCGTTTCCCAATCCGATTTACGGGCTTGCTATCGAGCCGGCGCGGCCTGGCAATGAGCAACGCGTGTGGGAAGTGCTGCAAAAGCTCGCGGCGGAAGATCCTTGCCTGCAGATCGATCACCCCGAAGGGACCAATGAAACCGTTGTCCGTGGGCTGGGCGAACTGCACTTGCGCTACATGCTGGAGCGGCTCACCGATCAGTACAAACTCGACGTCGTGACGCGTCCGCCGACGATTGCGTGGCGCGAGACGATTGGCGGCAAAGCCGAGGGCCATTGCCGCCACAAGAAGCAGACGGGCGGCGCGGGCCAGTTCGGCGAAGTCATGTTGCGCGTCGAGCCCCTGCCGCGCGGGGCGGGCTTCGAGTTCGTGGATGCCGTGAAAGGCGGCGCGATTCCTTCGCAGTTCATGCCTGCGGTGGAGAAAGGCATCTTGCAGGTGATCGACAGCGGTCCGCTCGCGGGCTTTCCCATGCAGGACGTGCGCGTGATTGTGTACGACGGCAAGCACCATCCGGTAGATTCGAAGGAAGTGGCGTTCGTTACCGCGGGCCGCAAGGCGTTTATCGATGCGGTGCTGAAAGCGCAGCCTATCGTGCTCGAACCGATTGTCGATATCGAGGTGATGACGCCCGAGGCCGCGATGGGCGACATCATCGGCGATCTTTCCGCGCGGCGCGGGCAGGTGCATGGCACGCGCACGATGGGTGGGCAGGCCATGGTCATTGCGGGGAAGGTGCCGCTCGCCGAACTCAACGATTATCAGTCGCGGCTGAATTCGCTCGCGGGCGGGCATGGGAATTACAGCATCCAGCTGAGCCACTACGATCCAGTGCCGCCGACGCATCAGGAAAGGCTGGCGGCGCAGCATAAGGGGCGGGGGGAGAGTGTGGAGTGAGGGGGGTTGGCTGGCCACTGCCTGACACCGCACCCATTTGCCGCGACAGAGCCGCCCACGCTGGAACCACGGGCGGCGTATAAGTTACGTCACTCGCCCCCAAAGCTAGCGAACGGCGCATGCTGTCGCCAGTCATGCAATGGCATCCGCGTTTTCGTCTGGCTCCCTCGCATCCGCTACGCTCCAGTCGTTCGCGGGTTGATAACCCTGATTCCCGAAGTAAATCATTCTCCAGTTTTGTAACTTCGAGGCGTCCATACCAAAGCCAGCCACGGAGTCATGTACAAGGTAATCGAAGAAATCTAGCAACGCCTGGCGCGTCTCACTGGAGCCGGTGATCAAGGACACGTCTTCGTACGCGCGCGCCAGCATCGCCTCACGCAAGCTGAGCGACTTGCCATCGATTTTGCGCGTTTCCGCGTCTGCTGCCGCCACGTTCACGGCATTCCCGCCGGCAGTGATTCTGGCCAGTTCCTTTTCCAGGGCATCTGCAAGTTTCTGGTTTCCCGTTCGCATGAGAACCTGTTTTGCTGCGGGTATACGAGCGCGCGCGGCCTCGTCGGCCGTTAGTTTGGACAGGTAGCTACGCGCTAGATACAGCGGATAAAGGTGCTCGGCGACCACATTTTCAACCGGGCCGGATGCGTGGGCAAACTTTTGGTAAGTGTCGAAAAGTGACGCGGTTTTCGGGGAAAGATTGAATGTCTCCTGAACCTTTCCAGCCATGGTGTTCAATGCCTGAAGCGGAACACCAGCGGCGCTTGCGGCTCGATACATGTGCAGCAGCGGAACCTGGCTCAGTTTTTCGTCTTCTTTCAGCGTACGGGTTTGCTCACCCGGTGCGTATCCGCCACCAACATCGGAGTGCACACCGGGATAGACGATTTCGATACAGTTGGGTGGATAACTCTTGCCGTCACGCACCGAATCGAGTGGGAACGAATCCCGAGCCTCATGTGCCGCAATGTAGTGGACGCATTGCTCAACCATCGGTGGAATCTTCAGGTCCTTTGCCCAGGTGTAGTGCCCGTCCTTTGGGACATACACCAGAGCGGAACTCAGGACTGCGGAAACCGTCGTAGTCGCAATCTGGATCATCGGACTTCGATCCAGAAGCTGGAAGCTCGCCGGCAGTCCGGCCGACGCAACTGTGTCGAACAAGCCCATGAAGTATAGGCGAATTGGGTACCCTTGATATTGCCAGCCGTCCCCCACTTTCCGACACTCCCTTGCAAGCCTCACAGCGAAGGCACGCACGAGCGCCGAACCTCTGGAAAAGCCAAACAGGGCGACGTTGATCATCCGGATTGGCTGCCTCGGATTCCTTGCTCGTGCCCTCGCCTTTTGAATGCGCTCGTCAAACTGCTTGCGCGCCCATTGCAGGCGCTTTTCGCCACCGGCTCCGAATGCCGAACCTATGGGGCTGTACGCATGCTCGCCGATCTCTGGAAATGGTGTGCCCAAGCCGTTGATATAAATCGGATATCGACCGTTAACCCCCGTATCTGCTTCGTGTGCAAAAAAAAGACGTGCAACGTTACTATGCTTCGACTTGGGGGTATCTACGAACCGGTTATTTCCAGTACCGTCGAAAAAGAATGAAATCCAAATCGATTGTGAGCAATCTGCCATTCCCGGTTTTTTCGCGGGGTCCATACAGGCCATCGCAGCAGCGCGCGCCTCTCGCTCAAGCAAAGTCAGCGGGCGCAGACCTGCGATTTGCGGAACCTGGGTATCGTCAAGCATGACTATCCTCTATCGAACGAAAGGTAAGCGGCGCTCAAGCCTCAGCCGCGGCGGTGACGGGCCATCTCGGCCTGATAGGGCCGCCTCAATATGCCCATCCGGATAAAAGTGAATCTCGAGGTAGCTTGGGTCTGACGGAATGGGGCCTGTGACTTCAACCCTCTTCTTTTTGTATGGCCCTGCTGGCTCAATTATCTTCCGGGGAGGATACGCTTCGAGTGCATCCATTTGAAACTCAACGTCGACCGAAAATGATGTTTTCGTGTCGCTATTCATAACGACACAACAGGATTCCTTTCCTCCACCAGCATCAGGTGTACTGAGCTCGACGTTACTTCCCCCTTGACCATTAACTGCGAAATCCGCTATAGCACGATCCGTGTAGTTATATCCGATAATGGCAAGCATATAAGGCTCTTTCTTGCAACCCTGAAATACCATAACTGACAGGACGAAAAATGGAAGCAGCAGAAAAACGCTCTTCGTTTTCATTTGATGTCCTTGCGTTTCAACGAACAAAAGGTAAGCGGCGCTCAAGCTTCAGCCGCGGCGGTGACGGGCCATCTCGGCCTGATAGCGCCGCCTCGATATGACCGTCCGGATAAAAGTGGATCTCGATATAGCTTGGATCTTGTGGAACAGGACCGGTCACCTCGACCCTCGCTTTTCTGTAAGGCGCTGACGGCTCAATAATCTTTCTCGGCGGATAGGATTCTAGAGCGCTCATTTTGTAGTCGACATCGACCCAGATTGGCGTCTTCGTGTCGCTATTCATAACGACACAACAGGATTCCTTTCCTCCACCAGCATCAGGCGTACTAAGTTCGACGTTACTTCCCCCTTGACCATTAACTGAGAAATCCGCTATAGCACGATCCGTGTAGTTATAGCCGATAATCGCAAGAATATAAGGCTCTTTCTTGCAACCCTTAAATACCATAACTGGCAGGACGAAAAATAGAAGCAGCAGAAAGGCGCTCTTCGTTTTCATTTGATGTCCTTGCGTTTCAACGCACGAAGGGTAAGCGGCGCTCAAGCTTCAGCCGTGGCGGTGACGGGCCATCTCGGCCTGATAGCGCCGCCTTGATATGACCGTCCGGATAAAAGTGGATCTCGATATAGCTTGGATCTTGTGGAACAGGACCGGTCACCTCGACCCTCGCTTTTCTGTAAGGCGATGACGGCTCAATAATCTTTCTCGGTGGATAGGATTCGAGAGCGCTCATTTTGTAGTCGACATCGACCCAGAACGGCGTCTTCGTGTCACGGCTCATAACTACGCAACACATGTTGCTCCCTCCACCGGAGGTCGGCGTACTTAGCACGAGATTTGCACCCATTGACCATTCACCGAAAAATCAGCAATTTCTCGGTCTGTATAGTTGTACCCGACCAACCCAAGCATATAGGGCTCTTTCTTGCAACCTTCGAGAATCAGGGCAAATAAGAGGCGGAGTAAGATGCCGGTCACTCCCCTCTCTGGAAAAGTCCGCATTCTTTGTCTTTTATGGAAATTGACTTCGCAACTGGTTTTGGGGAGGCGAGACCAAGATTTCAAACGCGATCTGGGCTTGAGAAGACCGCGAAGATGTTCGCTTTCGGATCATCTCGGTTATATAGTGCGGGCGACACGGTCTCAATGAGGTATAGACTGAAACTGGGGATCTTTTGATGCATCTCAGTGCTAGCGGGTCAAAGATTGACAACTGGCGGCTTCGAGGAGCCCCGGAACATGATGCCGGGTTAACGGATGAAGTCCGGCGAGCGGTGTCGGCGAATCGTGGCAAGGCTGTCGAGTGTGCGATGACAGGGAGGAATTCCAAGTCCGGTTTTCATCTTGAAATGTTTTCGGACGGCCCCCTTGTTTAGGAAATAAACATTTCCTATAATCATCCCCATGGCATCCGACCACCCATCCCAACCCCTGGCCCGCTCCCCCGGCCGACCGCGCGAATTCGACATGGAAACCGTCGTGGACGGCGCCGTGCGCGTTTTCCGCGAGCGCGGCTACCACGCCACCTCCGTGGGCGATCTCAGCGAAGCAACGGGCCTGACCGCAGGGAGCCTCTACAAGGCCTTCGGCGACAAGCGCGGCGTCTTTCTCGCCGCGTTCGACCACTACGTCACCACGCGCAACGCCGAATTGCGCCATCGCATCGACAAGCAGTCCAAAGCAAGCGAGAAGATTCGCGTCATCTTCCTCTTCTATGCCGAATCGTCCCACGGCAGCGAGGGCCGGCACGGCTGCCTCGTGGTTTCCAGCGCAACGGCGCTCGCCACTTTCGACGACGAAGTCGCCACGCGCGTCGAAGCCGCCATGCGGCGCACCGAAGAGATGCTGCGCGAACTCCTTCAGCAAGGCCAGCAAGACGGTTCGGTTGCAGCGGAAATCCATGTCCCGGCCATGGCGCGTACCTTGCTCGCCCTGCTCCACGGCTTTCGTTTGATCGGCAAATCCGGCCGCACGCAGCGTGACATGCTAGCCGTCGCCGCCGAAGCCATGCGTCTACTGCGTTGAAATTTTTTTGGCTAATTTGGAAATGATTATTTCCAATCAATGTCAACGTTCCCTGAACCCATAGGAGTGTCACACCTTGAGTACGCCCTCACGCATCATTGACCACGGTCCAGCCTCGCTGGCCGACCCCATCCTGCCCGGCTTCGCGCATCGCTTCGAAACCATCGATGGCACGCGGCTTCACTACGTAATCGGCGGAAATAAGGATGGCGAAACAGTCGTGCTGCTGGCCGGCTATCCGGAAAGCTGGTTCGCGTGGCGCAAGGTCATGCCGCTCCTCGCCGGGCGGTATCGCGTAATCGCACCGGACCTGCCCGGCCAGGGCGACTCCGATCGGCCACCGGTTGGCTACGACACGCAATCGCTCGCAACCGCCCTGCACGCGCTGCTCGGCAAGCTCGAAGCACGCCGCTACCACCTCGCCGCTCATGATGTCGGCGCCTGGGTGGCTTACCCCTATGCGGCGCTATTCGGCGCTGAAGTGTCGAGCCTCGCGTTGCTCGACGCCGGCATTCCCGGCATCACGCTGCCGGACGCGCTGCCCGTCGCGCCCGAGCGCGCGTGGCGCACCTGGCACTTTGCCTTCCATGCAGTTCCCGATCTGCCGGAGCTGCTGATAGCGGGCAAGGAGCGCGCGTATCTGGAGTGGTTTCTGCGCCGCAAAACGGCGCATCCGCAATCGTTCACGGATGCCGATATCGACGAATATCTGCGCGTGTTCACGAAAGAAGGCGGATTGCGCGCGGGGTTGGCCTACTACCGCGCGGCCGATGTTTCGGCGCGCCAGAATCGCGAGTTGAGCGCGCGCGGAAAATTACCAATGCCCGTTCTCGCGCTGAGCGCCGATCAGGGCTCGATTGCCGACATGGCCGGTCCGCTGCGCCATTACGCCGAAGAGGTGCAAGGCGCGACGCTTGCCCACTGCGGCCATTTCCTGCCGGAGGAGCAGCCCGCAGCCGTGGCCGAAGAACTGCTGCGTTTCTTCGGCCAGACCTGACTCGGGCCTGCGTTACTCCGGCGCTTCGACCGTGGTGACCGCCGAGGAAAACACGTACCCCTCGCTGCGCAGCGTCTTGATGTAACGCGGCTCGCGCGCCTCGTCGCGCAGGCGCTGGCGCAGCCGGCTCACGAGCAGGTCGATCGAGCGGTCGAACGCATCGGCCTGGCGGCCTTGCGTGAGGCTCAGCAGCTGATCGCGCGTCAGTACGCGCTGGGGATGGTCGAGAAACACGCGCAGCAACCGGTATTCCGCGCCGCTCAGCGCGACGATCGTGCCCTCGGCGTCGAGCAGATGCCGCGCCGTCGTGTCGAGCCGCCAGTCGCCGAACGCGAGCAGTTGCGCCGCCTCGCTCACTTCCATGCCCGGCGGCAGCATGCGTGTGCGGCGCAGCACCGAGCGGATGCGCGCGAACAGTTCGCGCACGGCGAAGGGCTTGGGCAGATAGTCGTCGGCGCCCATTTCCAGGCCCACGATGCGGTCCGTCTCTTCGTTGCGCGCAGTGAGCATCACCACGGGCACGGCGCGGAACTTGCCCGCGCGCAGCTCGCGGCATAGCACGAGCCCGTCGTCGCCGGGCATCATGAGGTCGAGCACGATCAGGTCGGGCGCGCCGCCCTCCAGCAGCGAGCGCATTTCGCGCCCGTTCGCGGCCAGCGACACGCGCATGCCGTTCTTTTCGAGGTAGGCCCCGACCAGTTCACGTATGCCGCGATCGTCGTCGACGACCAGAACGTGATCCATCTTTTCCGTCATTGGTGTTTTTCTCCTTGCGCGCGAGGCGTGAACGGGTTTCGGCAATGCACGAACAGTACACCGGATGCGCGATCTCCGCAGCCAGGCCGCTCGCCGCGAAGAACAGGATGGCGAGCAGGCGTTTCATGCGTCCTCCACCAGGGAAAGACTAGCACCGTCGGCAACCGACGCTTCGAGCGCGTAGACGTCCACGCCCTCCAGGCAGCCGAGATTGACGCGCCAGCGCGCCGGATCCCTGCGCGTCTGGTGAAACGGATAAATGCCGCAGTGCCTGCAGAAAAAGTGCTTCGCCACGCGCGTGTTGAACTGATACAGAGTGAGCGCGTCTTCGCCCGCGAGGATCGTCAGTTCGCCGCCCTCGAACGGCGGACTCATCAGCGCGCCCTTACGCCGGCACAGGCTGCAGTTGCAACGCCCGGCCGGCTCGATCGCCGTGTGGACTTCGAACTGTACCGCACCGCAATGACAGGAACCCTTCCAGTTGGTCGTGTTCGTCGACGTGCTCATCTTGCTCTCCGCTCGGTTGATTTCGTTGGGTGATTGAACTTGCTACGTGCCGCGTACAAACCGGAACCGCGCCGCCCGATTCGGGACGACAATGTGCGCTAGCGCAGATTCGGCGCGCAGCATATCGACCTGAAACGGCCGGCAATGACCGCAGCCGGCCCGCAACAAACCGGCATTGTTTATGCTCGCAAGCTGATAGCGAGCGAAACTGAGAGAACGGCTCCAGGAGATCCCTATGAAATGTCTGCGAATCTATGCCGACGCCCAGGGTGAGTCCCATTTCGAGGACATCGATATCCCGCTCACCCCGCTTGAGCTATTTCCCAACATCCCGCCCATTTACCTCTCGACGTGGGAGCCGGCGAAGGCGGTGCGCTTTGGCTGGGTGCCGGCGGGCCTCAAGGAGGCGGACTGGCACACCACGCCGGTTCGTCAGTTCGTGATCTGGATGACCGGCTGGGTCGAGTTCGAAACGAGCGACGGCGACACGCGCCACTGCGAACCGGGCACGGTCGTGCTGTGCGAAGACACCGTGGGCAAGGGCCATCGCTCGCGCCACCCCGAGGAAGGCCAGTTCAACGTGTTCATTCCGCTCGCTTGAGTGAGCGCTTGACTCACACGACCGGGCGCTTATGGCGCGCCGCCTGTCACGCTTGCGCGCCGCCCAGCACGAGCCGCCCTTCCAGTCCGCCTTCGGGCCGATTGCGCAGCGTGAGCTGCGCGCCCATCGCCACGGCGAGCTGGCGCGAGATCGCGAGGCCCAGGCCCGTGCCGCCCGTGCCCCGGTTACGCGAGGTCTCGAGCCGGTAGAACGGCTCGAATACCTTTTCGAGCGCTTCCTCGGGAATGCCGGGGCCGCTGTCGAGCACCGAGATCGTGACGGTCTTGTCCTGCGGCGACGCGCTCACCTCGATGGCCGCGGTGCTGCCGTACTTCAGCGCGTTGTCGACGAGATTGCCGACGATGCGGCGCAGCGCCTGCACGCGCGTGACGATCGCCACGTTCAGGCGGCGCTCGAAGGTCACGGGCGAGCCCGCATCCACGTAGTCGCATACGAGGCTGTCGAGCAGCGCGTCGAGGTCGACGCGGGCGGGCGCTTCGCCGGTGCCGTGCAGCGTGCGCGCGTAGGCCACGCCCTCCTTCACCAGTTGCTCCATCTCGTGCAGGTCCTGCGCGAGCTTGCCCGCTTGCGCTTCGTCGTCCATCTGGTCCACGCGCAGCCGCATGCGCGTGATCGGCGTCTGCAGATCGTGTGAGATGGCCGCCAGAATCTGCATGCGCTCGGCCACGTGCGCGGAGATGCGCTGCTGCATCGCGTTGAACGCGCGCGCCGCGCGCGCCACTTCGGAGGGCCCTTCTTCCTCGAGGCGCTCCGCCTTCAGGTCCGGGCCGAGCGCGTCGGCCACGCGCGCAAGTTCGTGCAGCGGCCGCGTGGCGGTGCGCACCGCGAACCAGCAGCACGCCGCCAGCACGACGAGCTGGGCCACGAGCACAGCCGGCAGCCAGCCCGACAAGGGCAGCGCGGGACCCGGGCGGTAGTCGATGGTGAGCGGCGAGCCGTCGGACAGCCGCAGGTGGATCTGCAGGCGTTCGCGCTTGCCGGGCACCGAATTGGTCGTGAGCGCGTACTTGTCGCCGAGGCCCGCCGCGATGGCCGAGGCCACGCTCTTCGAGCGGCTCGCCTCGGGCGGCTCGCCCGGCGTGCCGGGACCGAGGATGAAGCTATAGGTGCGCCGCGCGAGCTGCGGCAGCCACGCCGCGCGTTCGGCCGCGGGCAGGTGGTCGAGCAGCGCCACGGAGATGGCGACTTCGCGCGAGATGTAATCGGTCATCATGGTCGCGGTGGCGTCGTTGCGCTCGGTCATCGTGAGCTTGAACGACAGCCCCTGCGCGAGCGCGAGGCCGACGCAAAGGATCAGGGCGAGGCGCGCGAACAGCGTGCGCGGCCAGTGCAGCGCGCTCATTGCCGCGCCGCCCGCGAAACCAGCGGTGTGCGGCGGCGGACCGCAAATCCATCGGCGTGCATGTTCGGACTCCGTGTGCAGGGAATGATGGGTTTATACCGCATGCCGCGAGAGGCTTTGTATCTCACTGTATCGGCGCGGGCGCGGGACACAATACATTGCAGGCCCGTTCGATTCATCGCGTCCTTTCACGTTTGCGGCTTGCGCTGCGGTGCGGCATCGGCCCATTCGCGCACGGCCTGCGCGAACAGGCGCAGCGCCGCGGGCGGATGGCGATTGGCCGGATAGTAAAGGCAGAGCCCCGAAAACACCGGCCCCCACTCGGGCAGCAGGTGGACGAGCCGCCCGGCGGCCACATGGTCGGCCACGAGCGATTCCGGCACCCAGGCCACGCCCACCCCGGCGAGCGCCGCCTCGACCATCAGGTTGAGATTGCCGAGCGTGAGCGGCCCGTCCACGTCGATGCTGGCGCTCTTGCCGCGGTGCGCGAAATCCCAGCGGAACAGCGCGCCGCTCTCGAAGCGAAAGCGGATGCAGCGGTGGTGCTCCAGGTCGTGCGGCGCGCGCGGCGGCGCATGCTGCGCCAGATACGCGGGCGAGGCCACCGCGCCAAAGCGCATGTCCTGCGTGAAGCGCACGGCGATCATGTCGCGCGGCACGTCTTCGAGCACGCGCACGCCGGCGTCGAACCCGCCGGCCACGATGTCCACGAGCCGCGAGTCCGCCACGAATTCAACGCGGATGTCCGGATAGCGGGCGAGGAACCCCGGCAGCACATGGCGAATGAGCGGGCGCGCCCCCGATTCCGAGGCGCTGATGCGGATCGATCCCGAAGGCCGGTTGCTCGCGGTCGCGACGTCGTTCACGGCGTCTTCGAGATCGGCCATGGCGGGCCGCACGCGGCTGAGCAGTTGCTCGCCCGCCTCGGTCAGCGCCACGGAGCGCGTGGTGCGGTTCAGGAGGCGCACGCCGAGCTTCGCCTCGAGGTTGCGCACGGTGTGGCTGAGCGCGGAAGGCGAAACGCCCAGCACGCGCGCTGCGCCGCTGAAGCTGCGCTGCTCGGCGATCGTCACGAAGGCCGTCAGTTCAGATAAGCCGGTGCGCACCATTTGTGAATTTTCCTCAATACCCCATGCAAGTTTAGCGGGATTGTTGAGCAGTGTGCAGCAACCTACACTCGGTCGGGTAGAAGACGGCTCCCGCGCGAATGGGAGCGCCGGTCATTTCAGTTCACACAAACAGGAGCAAGACATGCAAAAGCGCACACTCGGCAAGAACGGCCTCGAAGTTTCCGCGTTGGGCCTTGGCTGCATGGGCCTGAGCTTCGGCTACGGGCCCGCCACCGAAAAGAACGACGCGATCCGCCTGATCCGCACGGCGTTCGAGCGTGGCGTCACGTTCTTCGACACGGCTGAAGTCTACGGGCCCTTCGTCAACGAAGAACTGGTTGGCGAGGCGCTCGCGCCGATTCGCGACCAGGTGGTGATCGCCACGAAGTTCGGCTTTCAGGACGGCGACTCGAAGAAGCCTATGGACAGCCGCCCCGAGCGCATCCGCGCCGTGACCGAGGCGTCGCTCAAGCGCCTGAAGACCGACCGCATCGACCTGTTCTATCAGCATCGCGTCGATCCGAACGTGCCCATGGAAGACGTGGCCGGCACGGTCAAGGACCTGATCCGCGAGGGCAAGGTCAAGCATTTCGGCCTTTCCGAAGCGGGCGAGCAGTCCATCCGCCGCGCCCACGCCGTGCAGCCCGTCGCGGCGCTGCAGAGCGAATATTCGCTCTGGTGGCGCGAGCCGGAACACAAGGTGATGCCGGTTCTGGAGGAGCTGGGCATCGGCTTCGTGCCGTTCAGCCCGCTCGGCAAGGGCTTTCTGACCGGCGCGATCGACGAGCGCACGTCGTTCGACCAGAGCGACTTCCGCGCCATGGTGCCGCGCTTCACGGAGGAAAACCGCAAGGCCAACGCGGGGCTGGTCGACGTGCTTGGCCGCCTCGCCGACGGCAAAGGCGCGACGCGCGCGCAGATCGCGCTGGCCTGGCTACTCGCGCAAAAGCCGTGGATCGTGCCGATTCCTGGCACCACGAAGCTTTCCCGGCTCGACGAGAACGTGGGCGCGGCCAGTGTCGAGTTGAGCGCCGGTGATCTCGCCGCCATCGAAGCGGCGCTCAACGAGATCCAGGTCGTGGGCGACCGCTATCCGGCCCAGTGGCAGCAGCGGGTGGATCGCTAGCCTGCGCGCGCGCCGGCTCACACCCACAACCGGTACATCCAGAACGACTCGTCCTCGACATAGCGCTGTGCGAAGTCGGTGGGCGAGAAGCCGGTCATGCGGCGGGTCGTTCGGCTCAGGTGCGCCTGATCCGCGAAGCCTTCGTCCTGGGCGAACGCCGCCCAGTCGAAGGCCTGACCGTTGACGAGGCGCTCCGTGGCCGCGAAATACGCACCTTCGGCCTTCACGAGCGAGTGCCACTCGCGCAGCGAACGCCCGCTGTACGCCTTGATGCGCCGCTCCACCTGGCGCACGCTATGCGTGCGCCCCCATTCGCGCGCCTGCCACGCAAGACGCTTAGCGCGCTCAACACGGCGAGCGGCGCATGCGCCATGCCGTGAAGCACCATCTTTTTGCACCATGTTTACGGGCTTCGTTCTACGCTGTACGAAGGCGATCACTCGATCGATCTCCGTGCTTCCGTGCTCACGCGGCAACGCTGAGCCCCATTCTGGCGAGAGCGAACGTGCTGAAAATACTGATTCCCATTTTTGACGCGCGTGGCGCGGCCGAGGCGGCCCGTCACAGTGCTTTCCTGTTCGCCGAACATTGCGTGGCTGAAGTCGAGATCCTGGAAGTCCTTGAAGACGTCACCATCGAGCGCACCAGCGCGTTCTGGTCGGAAGACGAGCTACGCGAACAAAGTCAGCGTCACCTGAGCCACGCGCTCAGCGAAACCTGCGCGATTCTCGACGATGCCGGGGTGCCCTACACATCGAGCTATATTTGCGGCCCGTTCGTGCGAAGCGTGTCCCGTTGCGTTGAAAGCGGACATGCCGACATCGTCGTCGTCGACGCCAGCCATCTCGGCATGCTACGCAAGCTCGGCATGCTCATGAAGGTTTGGCGTCTGCGCGCAACGCCCGTCACGCTGCTGCATTGAGGCACCGGCTCTTTTACTCCAAAACCAATTCATTCATGATCGCAACAGAAGAACACGACGAATGGCTCAGCCTGGATCCATCTGAAATGGTCCGGCTCCAGATCCGCCGGTTCGACATCCATCACGATTCATCGGAACTGATTGCGAAGCTGCTTCGCAGCGCCGCTTCCAGCCTCGACAGGAAAGAGGAAATTAGCAGCTACTACGCAAGCCGCGAATCCGGCCGGCGGCGAAGCGCGAAAGCAGAGGCGTGCTTTATCGCCGCGTGCAAGGGTCAGCTCGTGGGAACGCTGACCATCGAGGGGACTAACCTCTCCTCACCCTGCCGCCACTACCGGCGCCAGGACGTTGCAACGATTCACCGGTACGGTGTCGATCCGCGTTGGCAACACCTGGGCATTGGCCGGGCACTACTGTCGTTTGCCAATCGGTGGGCAGCAGCCCTGGGGTATGCGCAACTGGCTCTCGATACCCCAGTTGCCGCGGGCAGCCTTCTCGACTTCTACCATACGTTAGGGTTCAGGCTCGTCGATACGGTCCACTTCCCTGGGTGTGCCGATGACAGCGCCGTACTCAGTCGTCCTACCTTAATTGGCTGGCGGCATGCGCCTGCGTCGCACGCTAGCCGTCGCTTGCAGCACGACCGATAACGCATATATAGAGCGGCACTGAATTCACCATCCTGTGAACGGCTTTACGCTCTTTTTACTTGCCGCAAAAAGATAGCGCATTAAAATATTGCGGTAATCCAATACGGAGATGTTCCATGAACATCCGATGTCCTCGCCCCCCTGGTTGTTCCTTGCCTGACAGACAAGACGTCTGAGCTTTCTCCTCAAGCCACCGTCTTGCCAGCAGGCGAACGGTGCGCGTCCCGGCAGCATTTCCGCGTGACCCTCATTGTTATCTGAACACCGCGATTGCGGTTGATCAGCCGTCGGCTCGTACCCGATCGGTTCGCACGTCACTGCAATACGCAAAGGACCCTCATTCCGCTCGGCCATACCCCGAGTGGAAATCAACAGCAGTCGATTCAGGAGCTTTTTCCATGTTTGAAATTAACAAGAACTACACTCGCGAATTCATTCACCAGGTCTGCGGTGGCAACAAGCAGGCATTTCTTCCCACGAAGAACGGAAAGGTCGTCGCCGCCTGTTTGCGGACGGACCTCAATCCGCAAGCGCCGGATGTCATCATCTGCAACAGCAGTGCTTCTGCGAATGCGGCGGGGCGAACGCTCTCGGCACAACGCGATGCCATCCCGGTATTCATCAAGACGGACACCGACTCGTACCGGTTTGCAGGCCTGTTTGCTGCGGGCGAGTCCTTCGTCACCCCGCCTTCCTGCGCGCCGTATGTGCAAAAATGTGGATTGACGTCCGCGCAGGTGTCGCGCGTCATCAAGATGCAACGCCGTTAGTGCGAGCGGATGAACGAACTGCAACTGGCAAAAGCGAAGCCCCCGTTGACGTAGAGTCCCGGGGGATTCGCCCTGATCAGTCGGGTCTATATTGGCGAGCCAGCCAGAACGCACTCAGAGATCGGCGGCTGCCAGCGTGATCCGCTCGTTGACTAGTAGAGGATATCGACGCTCGATTACGCGAACAAGCCTCGATTTATTGAGCGCAAATGCCAGCATGAGTTGTTTCGGGGACTCGTCCGTCGCACCGAGCTTTTCACAAACCACCTCACAAGGCAGTGAATAAGCGCAATATCCCCACCCGAACCGATACGCCGAAAACCATACGGACGAGTCCGCGGACAGGATGGGTTCAGTAAGGTGAGCAGTTGGCTGAATCATGGTTGTTGTACCTCCACGCAAGCGTCAATACTTGAATTGCGCCGCCGCTTCGGATGCCGGAATACGCGGCTCGCCGGGGAATGCCGTCTTGATCACGCTTACGCGATCGGCCACGCGCCGCGGGTAGTCTTTAGCGCCACCACTATAGCGCAGAAGCGCGTCATGAACGTCCCCGTCGGACGCCTCGATATAGTCGCGCAGGATCGACGAGCCGATGCTGACGTTGGTGCCCGCGTCGGTCAGATCCGAAGCATGAAGGACAACATCCCTGTGCTGCGACGGCAGGATCTGCATGAGCCCCCTGGCGCCGGCGACGCTCACGGCGAAGCGGTTGAAATTCGATTCGACGGCGATGACGGCGAGCAGCAGAATCGGCGAGATCGTGTCGCGTCGTGCGGCTTGCAGCACCGCCTCACCGATTCTCAGCGCATCGTGCAGGCCGATATGAAACCGCACGTTCAACATCGTCGCGATGTCTTCGGCTGTCGGTATGCCCTGTGGGACGGCGTCGTAGGCTGGCTCGGGCGGCGCAACGACCGATGCGTCGGCGCCATAGGTCGTTCCACTGAGCGAACCACCCACCAGGATCGCCGCCAGAACGAGAGCGCGAAGGCCATGCGAACGAGCGCCTCGCCGATCACCGGGATTGTTGTTCATATGCGTTAGCGCTTTACTGATCAAACTCCTTGGAAGGCTACGCCGGTCGACCGAACAATTTCAGAAAAAGGTGGCTCTCTTACGAAAAAATTGCGTAAACATGCCTGGGTAGAAAGCGGGGATCGCTCAATGCGAAATGCTCTCCAGCGACTTGCCGAGCGTGCGGGGCCCCATCAAGCCGATGGACACCATCACGAGCGCCATCGCCCCCGCTATGAAAACGAATACGCCTGTCACGCCGAACTCCTTGAGCGTAAAGGCAATGACGAAGGAACTGAACACCGCCGAGAGCCGGCTCCACGAATAGACGAAGCCCACGGCACGCGCACGGATGGCGGTGGGGTAAAGCTCCTGCTGGTATGTGTGATAGGTGAACGAAATGATGTTGCCGGCGAGCGTCAGGAGCACGCCGAGCGTCACGATCGCGACCGCCGCCGACGCCTGGCTGAACAGCAACCCGCTCACGATATTGATCGCCGCCATACCGACGATCACATGCTTGCGCTCGAAGCGGTCGGCAATCCAGTAGCCGAGCAGCGGTCCCAGCGGCGCGGCAAGACCGATCACCGTGGTGTACATGAGGCTCGACGTGACCGTAATACCTTGCTTCACGAGCAGCGTGGGCACCCAGTTCGCGAAGCCGTAAAAGCCCACTGTCTGGAAGATATGGAAGACGATGAGCATAACGGTGCGTCTGCCGTATGGCGGTTTCCACATGTCCGCGAATCCTGCTTTTCGCGGCACCGGGTCGGCCGGGCCGACTGCAGGCAGTGGCGCTCCGTATTGCCGCGCAACCTTTTCTTCGAGGTCCGCCAGCACCGCATCGGCTTCTTCGGTGCGGCCTTTGCTCGCGAGCCAACGCGGACTCTCGGGCAGATTGCGCCGGAAGTACCAGACAAAGAGCGCGCTAATACCGCCCAGCAGCACGACCCAGCGCCATCCATCGAGCCCCAACGGCGCACGCGGCACTAGAAGCCACGAAAGAAACGCCACGACGGGCACCGCCGAAAAGCCGATCGCCTGGCACACGGCGAACGCTCTGCCGCGCAGGTGTTTGGGCGCTAGCTCGGAGAGGTACGTGCCGATGGTCACCAGTTCGACGCCTATGCCCACTCCCGAGATGAAACGCCAAAGGTTCAGGCCGCTCGCCGTATCCTGGAAGGCCATAACCGTGTTCGCCGCGACGTACCACAGCAGCGACCACGTGAAGATGGCTCGCCGCCCGAAGCGGTCCGCGAGGAAGCCGCACGCGGCCGTGCCGAGAAAGAGGCCGCAAAACAGCGCGGCAATGAAACTCGCCACGCCCGAAGTGCCGAAGAGGCCAGGCGTGGTCGAAGTGAGAATGCCGCTTTTGACCAGGCCCGGCGCGACATAACCGGTGAAGAGCAGATCGTACAGTTCGAAGAAGAATCCGAGGCTGAGCAGCAAGATCAGCTTCCAGACCGCGCGCGTGGCCGGAAGCCGGTCGAGACGGGCCGATATCGCGCCGTACTGCGCACTGCCGTCGGCAACCGCGTTCGCATCAGCGGGTGTTCCATGGTCAGCGGCGCGCAGATTCGCCGCGCCCTCCAGAATGGCCATGTTTGTCTCCAATGTAGTAGTTGGCATCAATGATTCGTGGCACGTGGCTCACGGATATCGCGCTTTCAATTCGTCAAACGAGGCGATCTCCCCCGCGAGCGCACTCGCCGCAACCGTCGGCGGGCTCGCGAGCCACACACGGCCAGGCCCCGAGCGCCCCGGGAAATTGCGGTTGATCGCGCTGATCGTGACCTGGCCCGCGTCGACGGAGGCCCCCGGTCCGCAATTGGCGCACGCACCGCATGAGGGCTGCAGGAGAATCACGCCAACCTGCTCGAAGGCCTCGATATAGCCGCGCTGCACGCAATAGTCGCGCACGTCGGACGTGCCGAACTGCAGGTAGAGCTTCACGTCCGCGGGCACGCGCAGGCCGTGCGCCGCCGCCCATGCCAGCACTTCGTGGTAGTGGTCGAAGTCCTCGCGCTTGCCCGCCGTGCACGAGCCGCCATAGGCGATGTCGATACGCGGACGCACTTCGAGGTCATGCAGTGCAACGCCGTTGCCGGGGTCGCCAGGCGCGGCGAGCATCGGCGAGAGGCGCGCGCAGTCGATGTCGATGACTTCGGCATACGCGGCGTCCGGGTCGCTGCACATCCACGGCTCGAAGGCGAATTCGATGCCGCGCCGCTCCCGCAAAAAGCGCACTGTTTCTCCATCGGGCGCGACGATGCCCGTGAAGCCACCCAGTTCCGCCGCCATGTTGGTGAGCGTCGTACGCTCGTCGGTGCTCGATTGCGCGATCGCGGAGCCGGCGAACTCGAACACCTTTCCCACGCCTGCGCCGGCGCGAATTGCGGGCTGCGCGAGCAGATGCAGCACGAGGTCTTTCGCCGTCACGCCTCGAGGAACAGGGCCGTGGAAATTCACGCGCAGCGACTGCGGCACCGTCATGCGCACCGCGCCGGTTACGAACGCATTCGCCATGTCGGTCGTACCCACGCCGAACGCGAGACACCCGAGCGCCCCGCTATGCGGTGTATGCGAATCGGTGCCGACGACGAGCTGCCCCGGCAGGGCATAGCGTTCGGCCATCATCGCGTGCGAAATGCCTTCGGAGCCTTCGCGAATGCCGCCATCCAGCTCGCTCAAATAGCCGTGATTGCGCAAGCCATAGTCGTGCGCGAATTGCCGGTGCGCAGCCGAAAGCTCACGCACATCGGGCAGCAGTCCATTGCGCACATGCAGATCGCTCTTATGCGAATACGAAAGATGGTCTTCGAACGTAAGTATGGTTTCGGGATCGTGCAGCGAAAGCGGCTTGCCGAACGCGGCATGCAGCATATGCGCCGCCATGCCCGTGTAGTACTCGTGGATGAAACGCCAGTCCGCGCGCACGAAAATGCCCGCGCCCGGCGTGAGCGACTCGCCCGTGTGCTCCGTGCGCAATACATGGCGTTCGAGGATTTTCTGTGCGAACGTGAGCGGCGCGTTCTGCGCTCGCTGCGTGGCATGCGCGATCTGCCGCATGCATTGCGCGCCGTATTTCAACAACCCGCCGCTGCGCAGAATCGAAGCCGCAAGGCCGTCGCGGGAGGCAACCAGCTCTTCGATGTCGATCGGTTCGCCGCGCCGGATGCGCTCGATCAACCCGAAGTCCGTCGAGGTGAACAGGCCGATGTTGTCGGCGTTCTGTCGATAGATGCGCTCGAAACTGCGCGCGATGACGAGCCGGATGCCTGCACGGTATTCGGCCAGCGGGCTGTGCTCGCGCGACGATCCCTTGCCGTAGCGATTCCCGGCCACGGTCACGCTGAATCCGCCATTTCGTACGGAATCCATACCAACAGGATTGCGCCCGCCGGCCTGAAAACCAAGATAGGGCACGCGGCCGAGGCGATCGTCGAAGCGCGTGAGCACGCTCATCGGCGTGATCTCGTCGGTCGAGACGTCGTCTCTCAATGCGTCCGGCGTGACGCCTTCCAGAGCGGCGCCATTCAATTGGCGCTCGACCTGCACCGGGTCATTGCAAAGAAACAGTACGCGGCCAGTCAATTCCAGGGTTGCCATCCAATTTCTCCTTGAGGGGAAATCTAGACGGCAGTGGGCGGCGCGATGAAGTGCTCGATCGGCAAAGGGGGCATCGCCGTTCGCGATGTTCTCGTTAACCCTCGCGCTGGACGAGTGTATCGATCAAGGCTTGTACGGCCCTCAGGCGCGTCGACTTGCGCAACGCGTGCAATTGCAGACTGCGGCTCGTCGCCCAGGGCTCGTCGAGCGGCCGGCGCACGAACCCCTGCGAGCCCGCGAAGGCCGACGCCGCACTGGTCGGCACGATGCCTATGCCGAGGCGAGCCTCGACCATGCGGCATTGGGCGTCGAAGCTGTTGACCGTCACCGGAATCTTGAGCGGCACGCGCGCAGCGGCGGCGCGCTCCTTGAGTATCTGGTCGAGCGAGCCGCCCGCCTGCAGCGCCACGAGCGGAAAACGCAGCACGTCGTTGAACGTGAGTGCCTGCATGGCCGCCAGTTCATGCTCGGGCGGCAGCACGACCATGAGCGGGTCGTTGGCGAAGTGCCACGAATCCAGCGCGCCGGGAATCCTGCCGCTCGCGGATATCCCCACGTCCGCGCGATCCTCCATACAGGCCCGCACGACTTCGTCACTGATCTGTTCGGTCAGGGCGATCTGCACGAGCGGGTAGCGCGCCTGAAAGACCTTGAGCCGTTCCGGCAGAAAACCAACGATCGCGGACGCGTTGGCGAACAGGCGCACCACACCCGCCACCTCGCCGCTGAGCGAGTGAACCTCACGCGCCAGCGACTGCAACTGGTCGTGTACCGCTGCCGCGCGTGAAAACGCGTGCCGGCCCGCCTCCGTCAATTCGACGCCCGACGGCGAGCGGATCAGCAAAGGCAGCCCCATCGCGGCTTCCAGATCCGCCATGCGGCGGCTCAGTGCCGACGGCGCAATGTGGTTGCGGCTGGCCGCTCGGGCAATGGAGCCTTCCTCCACGACCGAGATGAACAGCTCGAGGCTATAGGGATCGATTCGCATGGCCGCAATAATATCAGCAGAGTCAATTAACGTCCGACCCGAATAAATCAGAAAGGGAATTAAAAGGGAAATATAGACCAAAGAATTAATTACATCCGTGCACTTCAGACCGTCCCAGAACTGCCGATATTGCGGGCAATAGCAGGTGAAACACGCAATCTATGCAGTAAGCATTACCGTCTGCATTTGAGGTAATTAATACCTTGCTATTGGCGGAAATTGACTAAGTTTCGGTAATTGAAACTAGACACAATTCGTGTGACATTTTGTTACGTCTGATTTTCACATGCCAGGGGGAATTATCGGTAATATCCGCCGCGCGTCTGACTTCAAGCAGTGACTTCGTAATCTTCGTCCGAAAAAATTGCGCACGTCTCCCCTCCTTCAGGGATCCAGCGCAGGGCCGAAATTCCCGACGGGGCAGCCGTAGCGAGGGTGCAATATTTACCCGCGCGAAAGCAAAAGGACAGATACGCAGGTTCGCGCAATAGCGCGAGCCGCGCGGCGCACGTAGCGGGCGCAGGGCTCATCGAGCCGTTGTGCGGCGTCCGTTAAATCTCATTCTTCAGACCTTAGCCAGCATCTGAGCGCCATTGCGCGCCGTCGCCGGCTGGGCGTCGTTTTGTCTTTTTTTTTCGATCGATGAAACTCTTCTATCTCTTGCTGTCGTCGTCGCTATTCCTCGCGGCGTGCGGCGGTGGCAGCTCCGGAAGCTCCGGGACGGATGCGACCAATGCCTCGGCCACGACACAAAGCGCGAGTGACGCGACTGCCACGGACGCCAGCGCGAATGCGGCCACCAGCACGCACGGCACGCTGCACTGCGGCTCCGCCGTGAAATCGAGCGCGAGCTCCAGCAGCGAGCTGGTGAGCGTCGATACGCCGACCACGCAGAGCGGCCGTATCTTCGCCTCGGGTACGGCGTTTCCCCTCGCATTCACCACCAATGCGCCCGCAGCCGACACCGTGAACTGGTCGATCAGCGACCATCTCGGCAAGGTGGTCACGAGCGGCAGCCTGCGCGTGGCGGCAGGCCCGGTGACGACCACGCTGAGCTGCTCGTCGACGCTCGCAGGCTACTTTGCCGTGACCGCCAAGCTCGCCACCGCGGGCGGACAGCTCCCCGAGCTGGGCACCCGCCCCGCCGGCACCGCGACCTTCGGCGTGCTGCCCAATCTGGCCGGCATCGTGCCGACCGTTACGTATCCGCACCAGGACCTGCATCGCTTCGGCATGCAAGGCGAAGACGACAACACTTCGGTGCTCTCCTCGCTCGGCATCTCGTGGACGTACGACCATCGCGAGCTGTACAACATGGAGCCGAACGGCCCCAACACCTTCAACCCGAACGCCAACAATCTCGACCCGTTCTACACCACGGGCAACGTGATGCGCCTCGTGCGTCTGGACGGCATTCCCGCCTGGGCGAGCCCGACGGGCGCGTTCGAGGACGAATCGCTTCCGCCCACCGATCTCGCGTATTACCAGAACTACATGAGCCGGATCGGTACGGAATCGAACATCATTCGGACGACTTATTTTCCGCAGCAAGCGGCCAACTACTACCAGCTCACCTGGGAACCGGATGCCCAATGGCAAGGCACGAACACGCAATTCGTGCAGCTCTATCAAGCCGTCTATCAAGGTATCCACTCGACCGACCCTCACGCAGTCGTGATGGGGCCGACCGATACGGCGCCGTCCGGCACCGCCGACCAGTTGAAAGCCCTCGCGCCGCTCGGCTACGCGCAGGACATCGACGGCGTGACGACGCACAGCTACTACGACATCAACGGCAGCTCGCCTTCGTTCCCGCCCGAGCGTCAAGAAACCGATCCGGCCAACGCGTCCGGCTCGCTGATGGGGCAAATGCGCGCGCTGCGCAGCGAAATGGCGGCTGACTACAAGCCGGGCATGAAGCTGTTCAGCACGGAGCTTGGCATCAGCTACGACAACGGTTCGTCGTACGGTCCCAACTATCCGACCGGCAATATCCTGTACGCACAAGGCGCGGTGGTGGCGCGCAGCCACCTGATCATTCTGGGCGAAGGCGCCGATCAAACCTGGATCTTCTACGGTGCGGACTTCCCGGGCCTCGTGGGCTACGGCACGTTCTTCGATCTCGCCGACGCCCAGGGCCAGTATGGCGCGCAGAACATCAGCCCGAAACCGGCGGCCATGGCCGTCGCGGCGATGACGCGTATTCTCGACGGCACCAACACGCTTGGTCCGGTGAAGAAAACGCCCTCGGGGGTCTACGCTTACGCGTTCCAGCAGCTCAGCAACGGCGCGGTCATCACGGCCCTCTGGACGCACAACAACAGCGTGTGGAGCGCGAGCGCCGGCTACAGCTCGACCTATAGCGTGGGCTACAGCCTCGCGGTGGATGCACCCGGCACGAGCGGCACGGTCACCGTGCTCGACGAAATGGGCAATCCGACGACGAAGAGCTACAGCAACGGCAAAGTCGCGCTGAGCCTGACCGAATCGCCGGTCTATGTGATTTCGCAGAACGCTTCGGTGGCGAGCGCCAATGCGACGCTGCCTACGGGCTACGTGCCGAACTGACCGAACCGGGCGGCCACCTGGTCGCACGAAAAAGCCGTACCCTGAGGCGCCCTGGCCGCGGACACTGTTCCGCGGCCAGGGCGCCTCTTCCGTTTACCACCGGCGGGGCACGCTTGCGGCGGTATACTTGCGCTCTGTCCAACCGCGAGCCAGCACATGGAAAATTCGCCGTCGACATCCGGCTGCATGGGTTCTTTACGGCCTCATCGGTTAGTGATCGTCGAGGGCATCATGGGCTCGGGCAAGTCCACGATCATGCGCTTTATCGCTGGATGCCTGCACGAAGCGGGACAACGGGCGTTGCCGATCCACGAAAGAACGGCGCCTCACCCGGTTCGCGCGACAGACGAACTCGAACACTGGTTCGAACCCTGGCGGGACGCGACGCCACAACATCTTGCAACCCGCGCGCTGTCCCGGTGGACGGCTTTTGTCGAGGCCGGACAGCGCGGCGACGCCATCCCCGTCATGGACGGCCAGCTCTTCCACGGCGACCTGACTCACCTGCTGCTGATGGAAGCGCCGCCCGCGCTCATGTTCGACTACGCGGACGCGCTGGCCGCCGTCATCGCCCCGCTCGATCCATTGGTCATTTACCTCTGGCAGAACGATGTCGAGGCTGCGGTGCGAACCGTATGTGCGGAGCGCGGTCCCGCCTGGATCGACTATCAGGTGAACTGGAAGCTCGCGGCGCCTTATTGCGAGCGCAGAGGATACAAAGATTTGGAGGGGCTGATAGCGCTCTATCGCGACTACCGCCGCCTCACCGATGCACTGTTCGAGCGGCTGCCCCTGGTGAAGCTCGCAATCGAAAACTCAGCAAGGAACTGGCCAGCCTACGAGGGGCAAATCCTGCGCGCGTTGCGTTTGGCGCAATCAGGCTGAAGACGTCTGCGCCGCGTAGCTGCGCTCAGCACGGTGTACGCGATCGCGACGCTTGCTGGCGGCGCTCTCGACCCTTAAGCTTTCGACGCAGCGACAGAAATGAACGAAAATGCTGCGAACCAACTGGAAAGCAACATGAAACGACTGTTACTCGCCGCACTCACCGCCGCCTCGTTCGTGACCTGCGCTCATGCGCAAAGCGACGCGACCGGCTCGTTCGCCACCCCCGCAGGCACGGTGCAATTCGTGCGCGACGACCGCGACTTCGTGGCGGTCCTCGGCAAGGATATCTTCGACCGCTTCGACGCGAAGACGCTCGCGCATTTCGACGAAGTGGGCCACGACAACAGCACGATTACGCGCATGCTCGTGCAGACCGCCTACGGTCCGGTGCTGTACGACTTTCGACGCAATCCGCCGCTCGTGCAGCACGTGACCACACGCATGACGATCAAGCGCGTGTTCTGGCAGCCCGACGAAGTCGTGATGCAAGGCTCGGAGGGCTGGTTCCGGCTCAAGAACGGCGCGCTCACCAAGCTGCAATCGTCAACGACCACGTACCGCACCAACTAGCCGGTTAGGCGTCTTTGTCGTCCTTCTCGTCGCCCAGCGAGTCGCGGTCCGCGATCTTCAGCTGACGCAGCTTGTGATAGAGCGTTTTCTTCGGCATCCCAAGCTCCTCGCTCGCCTGGGCAACGTTGCCGTGATGGCGGCGCAGCGTGTTCTCGATCAGCATCCGCTCGAAATACGCTAGCTGATCCGCCAGCGTCTCCCCTTTCACGGTAGCCGCGCCCGCGGAAAGCAGGCTGTCGCCGGTCAGCCCGAGCACGAAGCGGTCGGCGACATTCTGCAACTCGCGCACGTTGCCGGGCCATGCGTGCGTCATGAGTTCGGACACCTGTGCAGCGGTCACGACCGGTGCCGGCGTACCGAAGCGCCGCGCGGCCGCGAGCACGAAATGCTCGAACAGCAGCGGGACGTCCTCGCGCCGCTCGCGCAGCGGCGGCAATTCGATCTGCGCGACGTTCAGCCGGTACAGCAGGTCGGCGCGAAAGCCGCCCTCGGCAGACACTTCGGCGAGGTCGGCCTTCGAAGCGGCAACGATCCGGCAATCCACCGGAATCAGCTCGTTTGCGCCCAGGCGCTCGACCACGCGCTCCTGCAGCACGCGCAGCATCTTGATCTGCAGCGCCATCGGCATCGTTTCGATCTCGTCGAGAAAGAGCGTGCCGCCATTCGCCCATTCGATCTTGCCAACGCGCTTCTTGATCGCGCCCGTGAACGCGCCCGCCTCGTGCCCGAACAGTTCGCTCTCGAACACCTGCTCGGGCAAACCGCCGCAATTGAGCGCCACGAAATGCGCGTCGCGCCGCGCGCTGAAGTCGTGCAGGCTGCGTGCGATCAGTTCCTTGCCCGTGCCCGTTTCGCCGGTGATCAGCACCGACACGGAGGTATCCGCAAGACGCAGAATCTTCTTGCGGACCTCCGCCATGGCCGGCGACTTGCCGAGCACGAGCGCCTCGATCCCCTGCCAGTTGTGCAACGAAGCGCGCAGGCCCTCGACTTCGAGCGTGAGCCGCCGTTTCTCGACCGCGCGCGCCACGCGGCCCGCGATCACATCGGAGGAGAATGGCTTTTCGATGAAGTCGTAGGCGCCCACACGCATTGCGCTGACCGCTGTCGAAATGTCCGCGTGCCCGCTGATCAGCAGCACGGGAATTTGCGGATCGATCGCCATCACGTGGTCGAGCAGTTGCAGGCCGTCGATGCCGGGCATACGCACGTCGGAGACGATCACGACCGGCGCGCCCGGCGCGACGTCGGCATACGCATCGGCGGCAGACGCATAGGCGCTCACCGGAAAGCCGGCCAGCGCCACCGCCTGCTCGACGCCGATGCGGACATTCTCGTCATCCTCGACGACCAGCACCCGAATCTCATCTGCCATATTCTGTCCTTTGCGGCTCGGCTGCCGCGAATTCGATCGTGAAGCGGGCTCCACCTTCGTCGCGATTCGTTGCGGTGATTTTCGCGCCAAAGCCTTCGACGATGCGCGATGTGATCGCGAGCCCGAGCCCGAGGCCTTGCCCGCGCGGCTTGGTCGTCACGAACGGCTCGAACAGGTGCGCCAGCACATCCGGCGCGATGCCGGGGCCGCTATCCTCGATCGTGAAGCGCACACGGCCTTGTGCGTCGGGCTCACCCGCCTCGATCGCGATCGCGCGCGTGCTCGCGTCGCGCACGGCGTCGAGCGCATTGCCCAGCAGATTGACGATTACCTGTTGCAGTTGACTCGACTCCGCATACACCGTCGTGCCCTGCGCGATCTTCACGTCGAGCCGCACCGCTTCGTCGCGGATCCGCGACTCGTAGATGAGCCGCGCATGCGCGACGGCTTCGCAGAGCGACACCGCGACGCGCTCCACTTCCGGCTTGCGCGCAAACGCCTTCAGCTCGCTCGTCAGCACCGCCATGCTGTCCACGAGGCGTCCGACGCGCTCGAGATTGGCGTTCGCCTGGGCGCCCTGATTGCGCTCGAAGAAAGTACGCGCATTGTCGCAGAGCGTGCGGATCGCGACGAGCGGCTGATTCAGCTCGTGCGTGAGCCCGGCCGCCATCTGGCCGATCACGGCGAGCTTGCCGGCGTGCACGACCTCCTGCTGCGTGGCGCGCAAGCGCTGCTCGGTGCGTTCGCGCTCGGCGATCTCGCGCTGCATCTGCGCGTTCGCTTGCGTGAGCGCGGCGGTCCGCTGCGCCACGGTCGTTTCCAGCTGGTCATTCGCGCGCCGCAAGGCTTCTTGCGCCTTGAGCTTCTCCACGATCACGCGCCGGCGCTGCACCGCATACAGCGCATAGAGCGCGGCGATCAGGAACACGCCCGTCACGAATGCGAACGCGAGCCGCTGCTGCCGCCGCGCGCCCGCCGTGTCGAGCAGCACCATGATCGTGTCCTGCCCTTGCGGCGCGGGACGCGCCATCACGAGAAAGCGGGCCGTACGGCCCGCGCGGCGCAGGTCGGGAAAGATGCCGATCCACGCGCTGTCGTTCCAGTCGCCAATGCGCCGGTATCGCAGCGCCTCGACGATGCGGCCCGCGTATTGGCGCGACGCCTGGATGTCGCGCTGCTGCGGCTCGGTCATCGCACGCATGGCGGTGAATTTCCATTCGGGCTGGGTCGAGATCACGATCACGCCGTTGCTGTCGACGACGATCGCCGCCTCGCCAGGCGTGCGCCACGCGGATTCGAGCGCGTCGACGCTGACCTTCACCGCGGCCGCACCGATCGCCGTGTCGCCGTCGTGAATCGCACTCGCGAAGTACAGCCCCGGAATGCCGGTGTTCGTGCCGATGCCGAAGAAGCGGCCGCGGCCCTGGGTGAGCGCGTCCTTGAAGTACGGCCGATACGACACGTTGGTGTCGACGAAGCTGACCGGCTGGTTCCAGTTGCTCGCGGCGATCACCGTGCCGTGCGCGTCGATCACGTCTACGGCGCCGCTGCCGACATCGTTGTTGACCGCTTCGAGATAGGCATCGACCGCGGGCAACATGCCACGCGCTTCAGCGGGCGGCGCCTTGAGCAACGCGCGCACGCTGTCCTGCCGCGCCACGAGCGCGGGGACCATCTCGAAGCGTCCCAGCTCGCTTTTCAGGCTCGCCGCGTAGAGATCGAGCCGATGCTCGCCGACGTCGGCCAGCGCGTCGATCGCGCGGTTCCATGCGAACTCCACCGCGGCGGCGGCCGCACCGACATACAGCACGGCCGCCGCCGCCCATCCCCACCATGGAATGCCCTTGTAACGCATCTGCACGTTCGCCCTCGTCGATTGGCTGCCGCCAGACGGCGGGTTCAGCGGATACCGCGCGCCGGAAGCACCGGCGCCATTATCGCGAAGGCGCGCACGAGGGGCGCACAGCAGCGCGTCATGCGCCGAAATGCGCGAGCAGGATGAGCGTCACGGTCACGACGATGGCGCCGCCAATACGCGTGGCGATCTGCGCGAACGGCATGAGCTGCATGCGGTTCGCCGCGGTGAGGATCGCCACGTCGCCGGTGCCGCCCTGGCCGCTGTGGCACGCGTTCACGATTGCGGTGTCGATAGGGTACATCTTCATCAGGCGTCCCACCACGAAGCCCGTGCCCATGAGCGTGACCACGGTCGCGGCGATCGTCACGACATTGACGAGCGTGAACGCGGCCATCAGCTTGTCCCACGGCGTCATCGCCACGCCGATCGCGAACAGCAGCGGGTAGGTGACCGCGGTCGAGAAGAACTTGTAGACCACGAATGCGCCTTCCTGCAGCGGCGGCGAAACCGCGCGCGCGAGCTTCACGAGCACGGCGAGGAACAGCATCGCCACCGGCGCGGGCAGGCCGAACAGCTTGTTCGCCATCAGGCCGATGAGGTACAGCGTGATCGCCGTGATACCGGCCGCGGCGATGTGGCTCACGTCCACGTGCCCGCGAGCTTCGTCGTTCGACGACGCCAGTTCATCGCTCGCGCCGACTTGCAGACGACCGTTGCCGGTGAGATGCGGCATGCGCTTGCCCAGCATGTCGAGCATGCCCGAGAGGATGATCGCGATCAGGCTGCCGAGCATCACGGGCGGCAAGACCTGCGCGAACAGGTCGCCTTGCGCGACGTGCATGATTTCCGAATAGCCCACGGAGAGCGGAATCGCGCCTTCGCCCACACCGCCGGCCATGATCGGCACGACGATATAGAGCAGCGTGTGCTTGACGCCGAGTCCGAGCGCCGCGCCAACCGCGGTGCCCACGATGGTCGCCGCCACCGTGCCGGCCGCAAGCGGAATGAAGATCTTCAGGAAGCCTTGAATCAGCACGCGCCGGTCCATGCTGAGAATACTGCCGACGATGATCGAGGCGATGAAGAGATAGAGGAAGTTGGTCTGTTTCGTGAACTCGACCGTGAGGTGCTGCACGGGCTTGGGCAGCACGTGGTAGTACACGAGCGCCGAAGGCACGAAGGTCGCGAGAATCGCTGCCGCGCCGATATTGCGCAACACCGGCAGACGCTTGCCGAGTTCGGCGCACGTGAAGCCGCAGAAGGCGAGCACGGCGATGGCCATCGAGATCTCGCCGGGCACCTTGCCCGTGACCGCGAAGCCCGCGATCAGCGCAAACAGGATCACGTAGATCGGCAGCGGAATGATGCCGATGCGGATTTCCATCAGCTTCCACCAGCCTTCGGGCCAGAAGCGGGTTTGGGTCGTCGGGGATGATTCGGGGACCGCCTGGGTCACCTGCGAGGCGGCGGATGCGGATACGCTGTTCTGCACGGGATGTCTCCTTCGTTTTCGCGACCGGACTGCGTCGCGTCTCCGGTGCTTGTTTAATGAGGGCGGCGGGCTATCGTGGGATAGGCCGCCGGGCCTCTATAAAGCAGTAGCCGTGCCAGCGCGCGCCGGCCTCTCGAATAATCCGCAACACCTTGATTTATTTGCCATTTCCCGGAACGTCACGCCTCTCGAAGCCGCCGCCGATCCGAGATTTCAGAATCGGCCCGAGCCGCAGGCTGAAATCTCGGCCTGCTTCGGCCCGACCGTTGAGTGCATGGCAAGAGTGATTTTCAGAATTCGCTCTGGAACGACGCCGATCGTTGGCAGAAGATGGATTACCGCAATGTGAGGAGCGAGCCATGAAGATCGTCTTGCCAGGATGCGCCGTCGTTTGCGCCGCGGCGCTGTGGAGTGCCGGCGCGCTGGCCGCGCCGCCGGGTTCGGCCTACCAGACGCCTGTGCAGTTATCGAGCGGAAGGAATCTGCTTTGCAGCGTGAACGAATCACAGCCTGCCGGCGAAACGGCGGCGCTCACGCGTCGCGAGCAGGTGGAAGCCGATGTCCTCGCCACGCAGCGTCTGAGGCTCGTGAGCGGACCGGAATCGCCTTATCCCTCTGCCTATACGGCGCCGAGCGTAGCCTGCGTGGACGCGGGTTGACGCCGCAGAAAGCACGACGGGGCTCGATTCGCCTGACGAATCGAGCCCCGCGTGCAGTGAGGACGGTTGAAAAGGCCGATCAGAAGCGCGTGCGCACGCCCGTCGTCACTTCAACCTGGTTGGTCGCACCGAAGGTCGTGCCCACCGTATAGCCGCCGTGCAGCTTCATGTAGTCGCCCGCCAGATACACTTCGGTGCGCTTGGACAGGTGATAGAAGATCGAGCCGTAGAGCGTTTCCTTGAAGCCGTTGTGCAGCCCGCTCGTGGGATCGAATGCGCCAAGGTTGGCGTTCGGAATATCGCCATCGACGTTATACGCAGCGTTGTGCGTGCGCATTTGCTGATAGCCGAGTTCGTAGTCGAGCGCGCCCTTCGGCGCGAGCTTGAACGAGACCGTCCACGCATTGTCCTGACGCTGGCCGAGCGCCCCCTGATTGCCCCAGTAGCGGAAATAGCCCGCATTGGCGCGCACGATGCCGATCGTGTAGTTGCCGCCAACCGAGAACGCCTGGTTGGTGTTGCCGTCGCGGTTCACGTGGTTATAGAAGGTCGAGGCCGTCCACGTCGGCGCGTTGTAGCCAAGTGCGAACTGATAGTTCGCGTTATTGCCGAAGCTCGTTGAATTGCCGAACGCGTAGCCCGCCGCGGCGAAGATGCCGTTGTCGAACACCTTCTTCCACGCGACGCCGTTGTCGTAACGGGTGCCCGTTGCGCTCGCCGCGTAGAAAATCATCTGCTTGAAGTTGTTGGCGTTGGTCCAGCCGCCCTCTTCCGTCGTGAGCTTCGCGTTGCCGTACGGGTCGCCGTAAATAGCCGCGGCGTCACGCGCGATGGTGTTCTGGAAGCCCGCCGTGAGCTTGCCGAAGCGCTCGTCCTCCACGCCAACCCAGGCGTCGCGGTCGAAGAGCTGGCCCGGGTCTTCCATCTGGCCGTCGCTCACGCGGTATTCGCTTTCGAGGCGGAAGATCACCTTCGTGCCGCCGCCGATGTCTTCGGCGCCCTTCAAGCCCCAGCGGCTGCCGCTGAACCACGGTTCGCCGGCAATGCCCATGCCGATTACGTGGTTGCCGTTGGCGTCCGCGTGCGATTGATACGTAGGGACGCTCAGGTCGATAAGGCCGTAGAGTTGAACGCTCGATTGTGCGTGTGCGCCGCTCGCTGCAAGTGCGCCGAAGGTCGCGCCAACTGCAGCGACAGCAAGTTGTTTTCTCTTCAAGATCGTCTCCAGGGTTGCTTCGTTGGAAGTTTTCATGGACCCGCTGCCATCACTCACCGGTTGCGGCGAGCCGTGTGAATCAGCGGGTGAGACGAATAGTAGAGAGGTGAATCCTTCGCGATTCTTTCACGAACGATTCGTATGCCTAAGTACATCCACCAATACCGGTAAATAAGCCGGCCTGCTCAGGCCGCCACCGGCTCTTTCACGCGAAGGATGTAGCCGAGGCCGCGCAGCGTGGTGATCTGCACGCTCGACTCCGCCAGATGCTTGCGCAGGCGGTGGATGTAGATATCGATCGCGTCCACACTCGGTTCGTCGCTCAGGCTGCAGATGCGCTCCAGCAACGCCTGCTTCGGCACAGCCTTGCCCTGGCGCAGCATGAGCGCTTCGAGGATGGAATGCTCGCGCCGGCGCAAGCTGAGCGGCGCATCCTTGTGGCGGAACTCGCGCGTGTCGCAAACGTACTGCAGGTCGCCACAGGTCAGCCAGCCCGACTTCTCGCCCGTCTGGCGCCGTATCAGCGCCTTGATGCGCGCAACCAGTTCGCGGCTGTCGAACGGCTTGACCACGTAGTCGTCGGCACCGGCGCCGAAACACGCCACCTTGTCGTCTATCGAGCCATGCGCGGTCAGCATGAGCACGGGCACGTTATTGCGCCTGCGCCGCAAACGGTTGAGCACGTCCTTGCCGCTCAGGCGCGGCAGGCGCATGTCGAGGAGCACGAGATCGTAGCTCTGCGTGAGCAGCACGGAGTCTGCGGCTTCGCCATCGGCGACGCAGTCCACCGTGAAATTCTCGGCGCGCAACAGGTTGACGATCCAGTGCGCGAGTTCGGCGTTGTCTTCTACGAGCAGCAGCTTCATGGTGCCTTCTCACCTCTCCTCATCCGGGCCAGACCGGCAAGCGCACCGTCGCGACCAGACCCACCCGCTCGGCTCCCGCGGCAACGCTCACCGAGCCGCCGTGCGAGCGCGCGACCTGATGCACGATGGCAAGACCGAGGCCCGTGCCCTCGGTATCCGCCGCGACGCGATAGAAGCGCTCGAACACGTGCGCACGCGCCTCGGCTGGAATGCCGGGGCCGTTGTCCACCACCTGCAACATGACCTGCTCCCCTTCGCTGCGGCACACGGCCGTCACGCGGCCGCCCTTGTGCGTGTAGCGAATGGCGTTGTCGATCAGGTTGGACACGAGCGAGGCCAGCAGGCCCGTGTTGCCCGCCACGTGCACGTCGTCGTCGAGTTCCGCGCCGAGATCGATGCCGCGCCGTTCCGCGGCCTGGACCATCTCTTCGAGCACGGAAGAAACGACTTCCGTGAGATCGACGCGCGTCTGACTGCGCGACGACTGTGTCATCGATTCCGCCTGCGCGAGCAAAAGCAGTTGATTCGTCAACTCCGCCATTTTCTGGCTCGTGCGGCGTACGCCTTTGAGTGCGTCGAAAAGCGCGGGATCGCCCGCGTCGCATTGACTCGCGAATTGCGTTTGCGTGGTGAGCAGCGTGAGCGGCGTGCGCAACTGGTGCGCCGCGTCGGCGATGAACTGGCGCTGCATGGCGGCATGCACCTTGAGCCGCGCGATGCACTGGTTGATCGCCTCGACGATCGGCCTCAGCTCGGATGGCAGAGGATCCGGGCGGATCGGCTCCAGTTGCACGGGCTCGCGGTCGGCAACGTCGTCCTTGAGCTTCATGAGCGGCCGCAGTTCGAGCGTGAGCCCGAGCGGCACGAGCAGCGCGACGAGCGCCAGCATGAACCACTGGCGTGCGAGCTGCGGCCTCCACAAGGCGTTGACCATCGCCTCGCGCGACGCGATCGTCTTGCCGACGATCACCATGACGCGTTCGGCGCGGCCCGAGTCGTAGAGCATGCGCTCGTAGGCCACGGCGCGAATCGGCAAGCCCGCATACGTGGTGTCGTAGAACACAGGCGCCTCGGCTGAGTTCGCGCGCGGCAGCGGCAAGTCCGGCGCGCCGCCCAGCAGGCGGCCATTGCCGGCGAGCACCTTGTAGAACACGTGATCCTGCCAGGGCGATTCGAACAGTTCCAGCGCCGCCGGCGGGATCGACGCGCTGAGGGAGCCGTTGTCCCAGTCGACGTCTTCGATGATCGTGCGCGCCGAATCCAGCAACGAGTGGTCCTGCACGAGATCCGCGGTCTGCCGCGCGGCATCGTACGACTCGCAACTCGTCACGACGACAAACGCGGCGAGCGGCACCAGCAGCCACAACAGCAATCGCCCACGCAGGCTATGCACCATGTCGCGCTCTCTCAGGTACCGAACCGCGAGGCTCGCGCAGGACGGCGGCTGCGGGCGTGCTTCATTTCGCGCTGACGAATTCGTTCGTGTACGTGCCGGACAGATCCACGTGCTTGCCCTTGACCGAAGGATTGAAACTCGAGAGCACCTTCAGCACGGTTGCCGGGCCGTCGGCGGGCATCTTGCCGTCTGCGGTGTACATCGGCAACGAAGCCTTGAGTGCGCTCACGTAGAGCGCCTTGTCCTTTTGATAGTCGGCGGGCATTTGCGCGGCGATTTCCTCGGCGCTGTGCGTGTGAATGAACTGCATGGTGCGCACGAACGCGTGCGCGAGCTTCACCGCCTGAGCCTTGTGCGACTCGGCCCATGCGTCCTGCACGTAAAGGCTTGCGGCGGGATAGGTGCCGCCGAGCGCGGCGCGCGTGCCTTCCACCGTGCGCATATCGACGAGCACCCTGGCGTCGCCAGCCTTCTGCAGCGCCGAGACGGTCGGCTCGGTCGTCATGCCCGCGTCGATGCGCCCCTGCTTGATGGCCGCGATGAAGCTCGCGTCCGCGCCCACCGGCAACATGGTGTAGGCGCTGGAGGCGATGCCATGCTGGCTCGCGAGATACTGCGTGAGAAAACTGGTCGAGGATCCAAGGCCCGTCACGCCCAGCGTCTTGCCTTTGACGTCGGCCATTGATTTGATCGTGCCGGCCGCTTTCGACGACACCATTTCCACTTCGCCCGGCACCTGACCGAACACGACGATCGCCTTGACGTCCTTGCCCTTGGTCTGCAAGTCGATGGTGTGATCGTAGAAGCCCACCACGGCCTGCACCGCGCCTGCGAGCAGTTCGTTCTCCGCATCCACGCCCGCGGGTTGCGAGAGCAGTTCGACGTTCAGCCCTTCGTCCCGGAAATAGCCCAATTGCTCGGTGAGGCGTGCGGGCAGGTAAATGAGCTTCGTAATACCGCCGACCATGATGGTGATCTTGTCGCCGGCATCGTCGGCGGCATGGGCGCCTTGAAGCGCCATGGCAAACAGCAGGCCGCCAGCGAGTGCGGCTCGACGCAGCGCGCCAAAACTGGATTGCATTGATTGTCTCCGTCAGGATGGGCCGGCGGCGCGATGCTCGCCACCTCGATCGTTTCGGGGATTCTAGAGATTCAAACCCTTCCCGAAGCTTTCGCGGGTCACGCGGATTTATACGGGATTTCCATGAGCGGCGGCATTATTTATGCTTTTAATCATCTTGAATGAAAATGGCTTTTATTCAGGATGACGGCCGAGGCGCAGTCGATTCCAGCAGGATTCCTGATCGTTTTCGTGCAAAGCAGCGAGACCCGGTTCACGGGTCGCTGCCAGGGGGAGTTGCCAGCCGGGACTCGCGCGGGTCTAGCGCGGCAGCGCGCTTTTCATGACGCGCACCACATCGTTGGGCTCGATGCTCGTTACGTCGGTCGGCCCGATGAGCGCATGGCATTCGTGAATCTTCAACTGGTCGACCAGCGAGTCGAGTTTCAAATTCCTGAATGACATGGCAGTGAGATCGTTGGCTTCCTTGAGTCCATTCACATATTGATAGCGCGACAACTCGGGATCGTCATCGAGCCGGGCTAGAACGTCGGCCCACTTCAGCTAACGTGCCACCCGGCGCGAAGGTCACAGAACGCGCTGGACGGCCCGGGCGGAGTCTGTGATGTCCTGCCCGAAACCGGCGACCGTGTTGCAGCCCGCCAAAGCGGCCAGTGCGCCGATCATCGATACCACCACCAGAATCCGTCCGATCATGTTCAACTTCCCCTAAGCTCGATTTTTTGATTGTTGCGCGGGCGGCCGCTTGTAGCCACGAGCCCGCGGAATCCAGCCCCATTTGAGTCGGCCGGAATTTCGTATTCTGCCTGTGCCGTGTCCGCGCGTGCAACCTGGCGGCGGCTGCGGTTGCGCGCGGGGGCATTGCGCCGCCCGCGCGGGAGAGCTTACATGTGTAAGGCGTGCCGATCCGGCATATCGTGCAAGCCGGTCAGCCGGAACATCGAAACGGAGCCCTTGAGGTCGTTCGCCTGAGCGGCGAGCGCACTTGCCGCCGCCGCGGCCTGTTCCACGAGCGCCGCGTTCTGCTGCGTGACCTCGTCCATCTGCGTGACGGCCTGGCCGACCTGGCCGATGCCCTTGCTTTGCTCCTCCGACGCGGCCGTGATCTCGCTGATGACATCGGTCACGCGCCGGATTTCCAGCGTGATGACGCGCATCTTTTCGCCGGCCTCCTGCACGTGAGACGCGCCCGCATGCGAGCGTTCGACCGATTCGTGAATCAGCTCCTTGATTTCCTTCGACGCCGCCGACGAACGCTGCGCGAGCGAACGCACCTCCGAAGCCACCACGGCGAAACCGCGCCCCTGCTCGCCGGCGCGCGCCGCTTCGACGGCCGCATTGAGCGCGAGAATGTTCGTCTGGAACGCGATGCTCTCGATGATGCCGACGATGCTCGCGATGCGATCCGAACTGGCGTTGATGTCCTCCATGGTCTGCACGACGCGCGAGACCACGGCGCCCCCTTGCTCCGCGGCCTCGGCGGCTTGTGCGGCGAGTTGATTCGCCTCGCGGGCGCTGTCGGCGTTCTGCGAAACCGTGGACGTCAGTTGTTCCATGCTCGCCGCCGTTTGCGCGAGCGATGCGGCCTGCTCTTCCGTGCGCTGCGAGAGGTCCTGATTGCCGGCGGCAATTTCGTTGGTCGCGGTGGCGATGGAGTCAGCGGAATGCTTGATCGTGTCGATGGTCTGCGTAAGCTGCTCCTGCATGCGCTTCATCGAAAACAGCAGGCTCGAACGGTCTTCCGCTGCGATCTCCACTACGGCGGTCAAGTCGTTGTTGGCAATGCGGTTGGCGATTTGCGCCGCGTAGGCGGGCTCGCCGCCCAGCGAGCGCAGGATGCCCCGGTTCACGACCGCCACGACCGCCGAGAGCGCCAGCGCGATCACCGCCAGAATGCCGAGGCTCCAATAGAGCGTCACGCGGAACGCCGCGTCGATATCGTCGACATAAAGACCCGTCGTGAGAATCCAGTCCCACGGCTGATAGTTCACGCTATAGGAGATTTTCGGCGCAACGTCGTCCGAGCCGACGCGCTTGAAGGAATAGGACACGAAGCCCTGGCCTTCCTGCTTGATGACGGAAACAATTTCCTTGAACAGATAAACGCCGTTCGAATCCTGAAAGTCACCCACATTCTTGCCGACCAGGTGCGGGCTCGCGGCATTCATCAGCAGCACGTACTGCGAATTCATAATGCCGAAGTAGCCACCCTCGCCATACTTCATGTTCTTGACGGCTTCCATCGCGCGCTTCTGGGCGTCTTCTTGCGACAACGTGCCAGCATTGGCGCGCTCGCCGTATGACTTCACCACGGCGAGCGCGATCTCCGAGGCGTGCTTCAAATCCGCCTTGCGCTCCTCGAGGCGCGTTGCCCGCATCTGCCACGCGTCATAAATCGATACGCCTGCGAGACACACGAGGCTCAGGATCAGCGGCAACCAAAGCCTTTGCACAAATGAAAGCTTCATCAGTCTGTCGTTTTCTAATATTTTGAGGAGCGTGCCCGAGCAAGCGGCACCCCGCTTTCGCGGGCACGCACTGCGAGAGTTACTGCGTATACGGCGCCGGCTGTGCACGCATTAGAGACAGATCACGCAACAAGCTCTTGCGAAAATCGATGCATGCGCAACGTGTGCCGCTCACTGCGCCCGTGAGCTTCACGACGGGCGTGAGGGTTTCCGCGGCCGACTCGGTCCCTGTTTATTTTTTTAGGCGTGTTCTGCGGCCAATTAGCACAGGGCCGGAATGCGCCAGAGCGTTATGATGATCAAAACATTCATCCAAGATGAATGTTTTACGCCATACGCACATGATTGGTTGTCCTATCGTTTATCACGAGTCTTCCATGAACACGACCCGCCCCAAACTCGACGACACAGACGAAGAACGCGAGGTACGCGACGCGCTGCGCTGCGTGATCGACCCCGAAGTGGGCGTGAACATCGTCGACCTCGGACTCGTTTATGGCGTTGAACTCGGCGACGAAGGTCTGAAGATCGAAATCACCATGACCTCGCCCGCGTGCCCGATGGGGCAACTCATCATGGACGAGGTGCAGGCCGTGGCCGAGGAGTCGGTGCCCGAGGGCGTGCCGATCGAAATCGCGCTCGTGTGGGAACCCGCATGGGAGCCCGCCATGATGAGCGAGGCGGCGCGCGCCGTTCTGGGCTGGGAGCCCGACTGACCGCGCATGCGCTGTAGTCAGGCACGCGGCACGCAGGCACACATCATGAAGATTGCCCCCTCACTGCGCCATCTCGGGAAGCTCGTCGCCGCGCTGACGATCGTCCTCGTACTCGTTTGCGCGGTGATGGCGGGACTGGCGCGGCTCGGCGTTCACGTACCCGATCACGCGATGACGAGTGTCGCGTGGCACGGCGTACTGATGCTGCCGGTCTTTTTCGGCGCGCTCGTCAGCCTCGAACGTGCGGTCGCGTTGCAGCGCGCGGTTTATCTGCTGGCGCCGGCCTGCGCGATCGCTGCGGGCATCGTGCTGATCACAGGCGCACCGCCCGTAGTCGCACAATGGCTGCTCATCGCGGCGGCGAGCGTCTCTCTCGTCGCGAGCCTGCAGGTGTTGCGCAAGCAACCGGCCCTCCACCTGGGCGTGCTCGCGCTCGCGGTGCTTGGCTGGTGGTTCGGCAATCTGGTCTGGGCGATGACGAACGATGTGTCGTCTTCCGTGCCGTGCTGGCTCTCGTTCCTGGTTTTGACGATCGCCGCCGAGCGGCTCGAACTCACCCGCATGCTGCGCCTGCCGCGCGCCGCCAAATATGCGTTTTTCGTGCCGGTCGCCTCGATGATCGCGAGCCTGCCCTGGGCGCTGTGGAAGCCCGAATACGGAACGCGTCTGTTCGCGGCGGGAATCGTCCTGCTCGCCGTGTGGCTGGCCAAATATGACATTGCGCGCCGCACGGTGCGGCAGCGCGCGCTCACGCGCTTTATCGCGCTGTGTCTGCTCGGCGGCTATGGCTGGCTCGCGCTGAGCGGCGTGCTCGGCCTCGCCGGTGCACTGTTGCCGGGGCATCCATGGCATGACGCGGCGCTTCACGCACTCACGCTCGGCTTCGTGTTTTCGATGGTGTTCGGCCACGCGCCGGTCATCGTGCCCGCGCTCACGCGGCTGCCCGTGAAATACCATCCGTTGTTCTACGCGCCGCTCGCCGTGCTCCACGCGGGCCTCGCCATGCGCGTGACGGGCGGGCTCGCTGAACTGTTCTGGCTGCGCAAGGCAGGCGGCATTGCCGGCGCGGTGGCGCTGGCGCTCTTCGCGCTGACGCTCGTGACTGCCGTGCTCGCAGCACGCCGGGACCGCGCCCGGCGCAACAGCGGCAGACGCATTTCGAACCCGACGCATTCGTCGTAATCCACGGCGCCAACGTATTTCGATGGAAACGCGGCGCGCATCGGTCTCCTAACGTTCTTTGCTTTTCGCTCCGAGCGACAACCGGCAAAAGAACGCTCATCGGACGATACGGATAGAATTCACGGCAATCCGGCACTTGCTCCAATGCGGCGAAACCATGTCGAAGCCATCGAGGACAACCCTCTTTTCCGCAGCCCGCCTATGGGACTGGAAGACCGTGGCGGCGCTATGCGCAGCGGCGCCCGAACTCATCGAGGCGAGTGATCCGCAAGGCCGCACCGCGTTGCACCGTGCGTGCGCAGTCAAGCCCGGCAGCAGCGCCGCGCTCCACGAGTCGAACGGCATCGCCACGGTGAAGGTTCTGCTCGAAAGCGGCGCGGATCTCGAACAGGCCGTGCCAATGGACGAAGACGAAGGCGACTTCCGCGCCACGCCGCTCTGGTACGCCGTGGCGCGTGGAGAAAATTTTCCGCTCGTCGAGTTCCTTCTCGAACAGGGCGCCAACGCCAGCTACTCGCTTTGGGCAGCGGTATGGCGCGACGACGAACCAGTCTGCCGCGCGCTGCTGAAGGCGCGGCCCCAGCTGAACCTCAAGGCGCACGGTGAAACGCCGCTTTTCTATGCCGCGCGGCTCAAACGGCTCGCGACCCTCGCACTGCTGATCGACGCGGGAGCCGATCCGTCCATTGCCGACCCGCAGGGCCGCGATAGCATGGCGATTGCGCGCGAACGCAATCTGCCGACGGGTATCATTGAACAGCTGGAGTCGCTGCAGCGCAAACTGCACGGGCGTCGCCATTGATTCGCCAGCTTCCGGTCAATTCGACGACTCACGACGCGTAACACACCACCACGCACCACACCGGGCCCTCTCGTCAATGCGCATTTTCGGAATCAGTCTTTACGTCATCGTCGCGCTGCTCTTTGCAGTGCATGCCATCCGCAACCAGCAGAACATGTACTGGCTGCTGATCCTGTTTCTGTTCCCCGGCCTCGGCAGCCTCGTCTACTTCTTCGTCATTTATCTGCCGAGCCTGCGCCAGTCGCGCGGGGCGAGGGCGACAGGCCGCGCCATCTCGCAACTAGTCGATCCCAACCGTGCGGTGCGCGAAGCGCGCAACGATTTCGACCGCGCGCCGACCGTTGCGCACCGCATGCGCCTGGGCACGGCGCTGCTCGACGCGGGCAACGCCGCCGAAGCGCTGGAACATTACCAGGCGGCGGCCACTGGGCCTTTCGCATCCGATCCCGCCTTGCTCGAGGGCCTCGCGCGCGCGCAGTTTGCCAACGGCAATGCCGCGGCCACGCAGGAGACGCTGGAGAAGCTGTTCGCCGTCCAGCCTGTCGCCCGCCAGCAGCCGGATCCCTCCTTGCTGTACGCCCGGGCGCTCGCTGCGAACGGCGCAGCGGGCACGCGCGCCGCGTTCGAAGCCGCGCTCTCGTGCGCGAGCGACGCGGCACCGCGTTGCCTCTTCGCCGACTGGCTGGCAACGCAGCCCGGCGACGCCGACCGCCAGCGCTCGCGCGAGCTTTACGCCGAGATCGTGCACGACGCGAAGCACTGGCCCCGCCACGCCCGCGAGCACAATAGCGAGTGGCTGCAACGGGCTCAGGCCGCGTTGAGCCGATAGCGCAGACCTTCCTGCGAGGAGCCGCAGTGAGAGAAACCACCGTCAAGTTCAAACGTGGCATGTTCACTGCGCTCTTCAGTTGCGTCGCGCTGATCTGCGTGCACCCGTTCACGGCCCGCTATCCATCGCTGGGCATCGCCGCGTTTGCCGGCGGCGCTTGCGCATTCGTCGGCACGCAACTGGGGAGCTGGTTATACCGGCCGTGACACGCGCGCCGGTGCGCAGCGCAATCACATGCGCGAACGCATGACCGTATGCGCCAAAGAGCGGCGCCGCACGGCCATCAACGTGCAAATCCAGATCGAGGCGGCGAGGTTGACGGCGGGATAAAAGGCGACGGCCACCGTCCATTTTTCCAGCGCCAGCACCGCCAGCAGATACTTGAGAACGCACAGCGCGAAGTAGAGCAGGCTTTCGCTCCAGGGATCGCGGAGCGTCTTGCGCATGGTCGGGCCGAGGCCCGCGAGTTCGATCAACGTCACGATGACGACCGAAAGCGTAGGGTCGGCCGTGAGCAACCAGACGGGAATCGCCGAAAACGCGGCGCCAAGAAAAAACCAGTCGGTTTTCGTCCAGTTTCTATCGCCGCGAAACAGGCTCGCCACGAACGTAAGGAAACACGTGAAGGCGATTGCCGCCGTGCACCAAGCGGAAGGCCCGGCACCGGCCACGAATTGCGCGGCGGCAGCAATAGCCGTGACGACCGACCAGACGAGCCATGTAAAGAGATGCGGACGGATGGTGCGCCGGTAAATCGCGAGTCCGTACGGAATGGCCGCGAGCAGCGAGATGGCCGTGCCCGCCGCGCCGAGCAGCGCCGCGGTGTCATGGTGTGCGCCGGTCATCGAGTCTGGAATCGATATGACATTGCTTGCGGGATGCGTTTAGTCCGGCGTCTCCGTGGCCATGCGCCGGTAGGTGGCCGGCGTCATGCGGTACGCGCGGCGAAACCAGCGGCCGAGATGGCTCTGGTCGGCGAAACCCACTTCCGCGGCGACCCGGGCCGGCGTGTGGCCCGCCGCCAGCAGCCTGCGCGCGGCGCGCAGGCGCAAGCGCACCAGGTACGCATGGGGCGACGTGCCGAACTCGCGCTGGAACAGGCGCGTCAGACGAAACCGGTCGATGCCCGAGCGATCGACGAGTTCGTCGAGCCCGATGTTCGCGCTCATGTGCTCGTGCAGCAGGTCTCGAACGCGGGCCAGCGCGGGCGAAGCGGAGCGCGCCGCCGCGGTCGTATCGAGCAGATGGCCGCCCAGGCGCTCCAGCAAGCGGTCGAGCGCCTCGTCGCGCGCGAGCCGGCCTTCCTCGCCGTATAGCGCAAGAAACGCACGGCGGATCGCCTCGGTCAGGCGCGGGTCGTCGACGAGCGTCTGGCCGAAAGCGGCCGCCACGCCACCCAGTCCCGCGATGTTCAGCCGGCGCGCCGCACGCTCTACCCACGGCTGCGGCAGGTACAACATCGCGTAGGTGAAGCCGCCCGGCTCGGGCGCGTGGCCGTCGTGCAGCGCGCCCGGCTCGATCAGGATCGCCCGGCCAGGCACGCTCGTATGCAGCGACCGGTGACACTGAAAGCGCTGCACCCCCTGCTCCGTATAGCCGATCAACATGTCGTCGTGATCGTGGGGGTCGTAGGCGTGGCCGCTGAAATGCGCCCGCAAACTTTCGATGCCCGTCTGCGCATCGCGCCGCGCGACGAGCCAGTGATCGTTCCGGCCCTCAGACACCGTGGCGTTCGTCATGGCCAGCCTCGCTCCTCGTTCCCGGTTCCTTTCTCAAGGGCACGAGTGTACGCCAGCCATGCGTGGAAGACAGAGCGTGGCCTCGGCGTCGGCAGGGCCCGCTCGACCGGGTTCAGTCGTCGAATTCGCCGGCCTGCAGCGCTTCGTCGAAATCCGTGATCCACGGGGCGAAGTGGTCGGTGTCGTAGGTGGCCGTCTTGCCGTTGGCGATCCGTGTGACGGATACCTGGCGGATCGCTGCGCGCTCGCCGCCGGCGGCCGTTTTCTCGTGGTCCGAGATCCGGAACTCGCGCAGGTCGAGCCCCCGGCTCGCGAGCACAGCCTTGACGTCTTCCTGTTCGTCCCAGGAAAACTCGGCGAAGTCGTGGGCGGTCATGTTCGTCTCCTCCAGGGCGTCATCAGGGACTGAATGGCGCAACGGGCAATCCCTCGGCCTTCCAGCGCAACATGCCGCCAGCGAGATTGGCCACCTTGCCGAAGCCCGCCTTGGTCAGCAATACGCTTGCCTGCGCGGAGCGCACGCCGGAGCGGCACACCGCCACGACCGGCCGGTCGCGATCGAGCTCGTCGATGCGCGCCATCAGTTGCGAGAGCGGCACGAGCTTCGCATCGGGCAGATGGCCAAGATGGTCGATGAACTCTGGCGCCTCGCGCACGTCGACGATCTGCAGCGCCGCCGCATGTTCCAGCAGCGCCATGGGCTCGATTTCCCATACGCCGCTAAAGCGCAGCGTGAGCGGCGCCCAGTCGGGCGATTCCTGGATCGGCGCGTCGCCTTCGGGCTTGCCGCAGCGCAGGTTGGCGGGCACCGCGACGGCCATCTGCTTGGGGTGCGGCAAATTCAGGTTGTGCATGTAGCCCGCGAAGTCGCCGAGATCGACGTCGCCGCCCAGGCGCGGATTGAAGCGCCGCTCCTCGGCCACGCTCGTGACCGTGATGCCGCGATAGTCGTGCGCCGGGTAGAGCAGGCAGTCGTCGGGCAGCGAGAGGATCTGCTCGCGCACGGAAGTGAACAGCTGTTCCGCGCTCCCGCCCTGAAAATCGGTGCGGCCGCAGCCGCGTATCAGCAGGCTGTCGCCGGTGAAGGCCATGCTCGCGTCGTCGAGCACGTACGTCAGGCAGCCGTTGGTGTGGCCGGGCGTGGCGCGCACTTCCAGAAACCGCTTGCCGAAGGCGATGCGGTCGCCGTGCCGCAGCAGACGGTTCACGCCCTCGGCGCCCACCACTTCGGCGAGCGCGATCTGGCTGCCGCTGCGCTCGCGCAAGCGCCACGCGCCCGTGACATGATCGGCGTGCACATGGGTATCGAGCGTCGCCTGCAGGCGCAAGCCCAGTTCCTGCAACAGGGCGAGGTCGCGCGGCACCTGCTCGTAGACAGGGTCGATCAGCAGCGCCTCGCCGCTTTCGGGGTCGCCGAGCAGGTAGGTATAGGTGGACGATACGGGGTCGAAAAGCTGGCGAAAGATCATCGCGGCTCTCTGTTTGGGCAAACGCGTGGTTCGCTTTCCAGTATGCCGCATCCGGTTTCGGCCCGGCTGCTCAACGTGCGCGAAATACCCGCGTTTGTTCGGCAGCGAACGAACGGGCGGCTGGCCGGCGATGCGAACGCCGCGCTAAGTCCGCCCGAGCCTCGCCAGCACCGCCGCGACAATGCGGTCGCAGCATCCGCCGCCGAATTCGAACAGCTCGGGACCCAGCCGGTCGACTTCCTCGGCCAGCGCTTCGCGCAGCAGGTTCCTCGCGCGGAAATGCCGGCTGCGCACCGTGGCCTCGGGAATGTTCAGCACCTGCGCCGTTTCCTCGATGCTCATTTCCTCGACGGTCCTCAGCACGAACACCGTGCGAAAACCCACGGGCAGGGTGTCGAGCTTGCGTTCGAGCAGTGCGCGGATCTCGGCGCGCGAGACTTGCTGTTCGGGGCTGCTGTCGTCGCGGGTGTGCATCGGGTCCATATCGAAAGCCATCTGCTCTTCGTCCAGGCAATCCGGCACGATCGGCATCACGTTGTGGCGGCGGGCTTCGCGGCGCTTCCGGGCGAGGCACTCGTTGAGCACGAGGTGCGAGAGCCATGTCGCGAGCGCGGCATCGCCGCGGAATTGCGCAAGCGCCCGGAAGGCTTTCAGATACGCGTCCTGCAAGGCGTCTTCCGCCTCCGCGTCGTTGCGCAGCGTGGCGCGCGCAAGCCGGTAGAGGCGCCGGTTGTGGCGGCGCATCAAAAGCTCGAAAGCTGCAAGATCGCCCGCCACGATGCGGCGCACAATCCGCGCATCGTCACTCGTCAACGCGCTGGTGTGCGCTTCGGCCAGCGCCGCTTGCTGGTTTGTCATGGTCCCGGCTCCACGATCAGGGTGCCATGCATCACCGGATGAAACTGGCACGTGTAGGCATGGTGTCCGCGTTTGTTCGCGACATATCGCCATGATGCGCCCGGCGCAATGCTGCCGGAGTCGAACGCTTTAGCGTCGGCGGTGACCGTATGCGCCACGAGGTCCTTGTTGACCCACACGACGCTGTCGCCGGCATGCACCGTCACGCTCGGCGGATCGAAGCGCATTTGCTCGATGGCGACGACGTAGCGGGCGGCCGCCACTGGCCCGGCGCCGGCCGCACACACGATTGCGCACACGCCCAGCGCAACACGGCGCCAGCGGCTCATTGCGAATTCGCGAGCGACGCCTGCACGCGCTTCGCGTGCTCCAGATGCGCGACGAACGCCGGCCGCACCTTCACGAGCAAGGCCTTCAGCTCGGCGTTTTGCGCGCTGGGAATGAGCGTCTTGTCGAGCGCGTCGATGACCTGTTCGTGATAGGTCACTTCATGGTCGATATACGCGCGATCGAATGGCGCCCCCTTGAGCGTCTCGAGATTCGCAAGGTTGGCCTCGCCGCCCTGCTTCAGGCTCTCGCTGGTCGGATTGGCTTCGGGCGTGACGCCCAGCTTGTGCACGAGTTTGACGGCCGCCTGATTCACAGCGGTATGGTCGGCCACCATGCGCTGCGCGAAGGCCTTCACGTCTTTCGACTGCGTTTTCGATTCGGCCAGCTTGCCGGCGTCGATATCGGCCTGGTTCGCGGCCACGACGATCGCTGCGATCTGCGGATCGGTCGGGCCGGAGCCCTGGGCGAGCGCCGGGGTGCTCAATAGCGCGCCCGCAAACAGGCTCACCAGCGCGAGCGCCGCGCCTGGCAGCATTCTGATGGGGTTCATACGACTCTCCTCGATGGGCGGCGGGCGTTTCACCTGCCTTCGAGGAAATAGATGTCACGAGTCGCGAGGCTGTTCCCGATGGCGAACCGAAAATGGAAGAAAGGTCGCCGTCAGCCGTTTATCACCTATCCCGGCCGGGTTTTTACAAGGACTGAAATCATGACCAGAATCCTGGTGTGCGCCATGGCTTGCCTTCTGCCCATTGCGGTGTTCGCGGAAGCGCCGAAAGTGGCCAACGGCATGGTCGTCGACGACGACGGCATGACGCTCTATACGTTCGACAAGGATACGGTGCAGGGGAAGAGCGCCTGCGCCGGTGCATGCGCAACCATGTGGCCGGCCGCGCTCGCCGACCCCTACGACAAGGCCAGCGGCGACTGGGGGCTCATCGCTTCCGCAGACGCGAAGCATCAATGGACCTACAAGGGCCACCCCCTCTATCGCTACTCGAAGGACACGCACGCCGGCCAGATGAACGGCGACGGCTTCAAAGGCATGTGGCACACCGTGAAGCCCTGACATTATTTCGGCTAGCCAATCGATTGACATGACCCGGCCCGCCCCGTGCTTCGGGGCGAGCCGTGGGTAGTGACGTTGCGTTGTTGTCGATCAGTCACCCGTGCGCAACGTCCAGACCGTTGCCGCATTGGTGTTGTCGTCTACGGCGGCAAACTGCGAGTGGTGCTGGCTGTCCATGCCAAATGCGAGCCCGAACGCGGAACCCGCCGTGGGATCGACCGACATCTGCGCGACGAACTGGCCTTCCACGGTGAATTCGACGATCTCGCTGGGCTGTTGCGGATCGGCGTTCACGGCGTCGCCGTTGGCCGTGACGAGATGCCCGTTGGGGGCGAGCGCAAGGGCAAGCGGTCCGTGCAGGTGGGTGTTGTCCTGATAGATCAGCCTCCCCACTCCGCCGCTATGATTCGCACCCGCCGCGCCGTAGATGGCGAACACCGCGTTGTCGCCCGTCGAGGCGACGTACAGCACGTCGTGTTGGCCGTCATAGGCGAGCCCCGTCGGGCCGACGACCAGCGCAGCCGGATCGGTGCGATGCAGATAGCCCGAAGCGACGATCGTCGAGGACGGCAACTCGGTCACGCCGTTCTCGCCGATCGCGAGGTCGATCCGGGCGACGGTGCCATTGAGCACGTCCGAGACGAAGACCTTCACGACCTGCCCGCCGTCGATCACGGTGAGGTCCCAGGGGCCGTCGAGCAGCCGCGCATCTTTCAGTTCCTTGACGAGCCGGCCCTGCGGATTGATGACGAGGAGCGAGCCCGGCGCGATGACGTTCTTGCCGTCGGTGGTCGGCACGTTGCCCACGAGCACGAAGCCGCTTCTCAACACGGCAAGCGCCGTCGTGAGACCGAGGTGCGCTCCCTGGAAGAACGTCACCGGCTGGCTATTCGGAACGAGCTTCACGATCGTCGTGCCGGTGCCCTGCAGATTCGATTGCGCATTGAAGTTGGACACCACCACGTCGCCGGGCTTGAGCGTGCTCCATGAGGGCACGCCGAACGGTACGAATGCAATGCCGTACGGATTGACGTCGCCATTGGACGGCACGGTCGACGAAGTCGCGAACGCCGGCGGCAGGATCGCCTGCAGGTCGTCGGCGCGGACCGTTCCCAGCGAAAGGGCGAAGAGCCCGGCGCCCAACGCCACCTGACGCAGGCGCGGCACGAGCGCGGCCCGGTTCCTGCCGAAGTATGAACGACATGCAGACAACGAGCGAGAAGCTTTCATCTGACACCTCCTTCTCGCGGGGACGGTCCGGAACGCCAGGACGACTCGCGCGGCCAGTGAACGCACCATGCTTCGCGCGCCCCGCGTTTTGCGTAAACGATCCAGCGGCGAGGCTATTCCGCGTGGCGCGCTTCAACGTTTCGCCGTTCCGGTTTGCGCTTTCGGCACAACCACAGGCGCCGCCAACTGCTCCACCAGAAAGTCCACGAACGCCCGCACCCGCGACGTCAAATAACGTGCATGCGGATACAGCAGAATGAACGGCCGGGTGCGCCCGCCCTCCTCGCGCAGGACTTCCACGAGCCTGCCCTCGCGCAGGTCGTCCGCCACCACGAAGCGATACGTCTGGAACAGCCCCGCCCCCGCGCGCGCGAGCGTCACGCCGGCGAGCGCGTCGCCCGACGTTCCGTAACTTCCGCTCGTGATCACATCGCCATCTTCATTGGCATTGCCGTCGAACGTCCACGCGAGATGGCGCCCACTACTTGGCAGTTCGAACTGTATGCATTCGTGCGACTGCAAATCCGCCACGGTCTTCGGCACTCCCGCGCGCTTCAAATAAGCGGGCGTCGCCACCACCACCATCTCCGCGTCTTCCAGCTTACGCGCCACGAGGTTGGAATCGGCCGGCGCGCGCCCGCGAATCGCCAGGTCGAAGCCTTCGTCCGCGAAGTCGATGTTGCGGTTGCTCAGATGCGTGTCGACCTGCACCTCCGGATAGCGCTCGCGAAACGCCGGCAAGAGCGGCAGCACGCGATAGTGCCCGTAGGGCGTGGGCATGCTGATGCGCAGCACGCCAGCCGGCGTGGTCTGCTCGCCCGTGACTTCGCGCTCGGCGTCCACGAGTTGCGAGAGCGCCTGGCGGCACTGTTCGAAGTAGCGCCGCCCCGCATCGGTCAGGCGGATCTGGCGCGTCGTGCGCACGAACAGGCGCACGCCGAGCCGCTCTTCGAGCCGCGCCACGGATCGGCTCACCGCGGCGGGCGTGACGCTCGCCGCATTGGCCGCCAGCGTGAAGCTGCCCAGCTCCGCCGCCTGGCAAAACAGTTCAATGCTGCCCAGCAGCAGATCGTCGAATTTGCGTTGCATGCCCGTTTTCTCCTGATTGCTCCTGTTCGCGCCCGATGCTTTAGTTCTATCCTGAAGCGTCCCACATGAGGCGAATGCTCATCACCACTGGAGGAGAACATTGTGTCCGTCGAACAAAAACTTGCCGATCTCGGTCTCGCCCTGCCCGACTCGCCGCAACCGCTCGGCAACTACAAGGCCGTTTCCGAGGCGGGCCATTTGCTCTTCATCTCCGGCCAGGGGCCGCTCGTCGACGGCAGGCTGCGCTGGAGCGGACGCGTGGGCGCGGAACTGACGCTCGGACAAGGCCGCGAGGCCGCGCAGCTCACCGCCTTGAACGTGCTCGCGCAAATCAAGCGGCACCTGGGCAGCTTCGAGCGCCTGCATCACATCGTGCGCATGGAAGGCCACGTGAGCAGCGCCGAAGGCTTTCTCGACCAGCCCACCGTGCTCGACGCCGCGTCGGACCTCTTCACCGGCGTGCTCGGCGAGAAGGCCGGGCACGCGCGCTCCGCGTTCTCGCCTCCCCGACTGCCCCTCGATTTGCCCGTCGAACTCGTGGTGATCGCGCAGATTCTGCCTGCCTGAAGCCGTCTTTCCCGCCACGTAAAGGCACATCGGCACGCGCAGCCATCGCGCGTGCCGATGTTCCCGTTTGCGTCGATCAAATGCCGCTCAAGCCCACACCGACTGCAACCGTGCGATGCTCTCGCGCGTCTCGCGCTCCAGTTGCGCCACCAGTTCCGCCGCCGGCAATGCGCGCGCGAGCGGCGCGGCCTGGCCCGCCCACTGCGCGCCGTAGCCGGATTCGCCCTTGGCCTTCGCAGCCGCGATCAGCGCCTTGCCCGCGTCGTACGTGATCGGATATGACGGAACGCGCGGCGCCTTGGGGTCCTCGCCAAGCGCGGTAAAGCGGTTGACGATGCTGCGCGCAAGGCGCCCCGAGATCGCCGAAGTGAACGTGGTATGGCGCGCGGCGTCGCCGAGCAAGGCGGCGCGATAGCCTTCGTCCGCTGCGCTCTCCGGGCAGGCCACGAACGCCGTGCCCAGTTGCGCCGCCTGCGCGCCCAGCGCGAGCGCGGCCGCAATGCCCGCGCCGTCCATGATGCCGCCCGCCGCGATCACGGGCACGTCGAATTCGCTGGCCAGCAGGCGCGTGAGCGCAAACGTGCCGAGGCCGTCGTCGCGGGCATTCTGATCGAACACGCCGCGATGGCCGCCCGCCTCCACGCCCTGCGCGACGATCGCATCGACGCCTGCTTGCACCGCTGCGGCCGCTTCGTCGAGATTCGTTGCGCTCGCAAACAAACGGACGCCCGCGTGCTTGAGTTCGGCGATCACCGCATCGGCCGGCAGCCCGAAATGGAAGCTCACCACCGCCGGCTTCTCTTCCAGCAGCATGGTCTGCATAGCCTTGTCCACGACAAAGCTCGTGTAGATCTCCGAGAGCGACGCAGGCGGCTTCGCGCCGTATTGCTCGAACACCGGCGCGAGCCAGTCGAGCCACGCGCGCTCCACGGCCGCGTCGGGCGTGGCCGGGCGATGGCAGAACACGTTGATGTTGAACGGCCTGGCCGTCAGCTCGCGCGTCTGATGGATCGCGCGGCGCGCGTTCTCCGCGTTCATCGCGGCCACGCCCAGCGAGCCCAGCGCGCCCGCATTCGACACGGCGGCGGCCAGCGCCGGCGTGGTGGTGCCCGCCATGGGCGCCTGAATGATCGGCTTCTGAATGCCAAGCGAGCGCAGCAACGCCCGTTGGTCCACTTGAGTGCTCATGTTGCGTTCCCTCCGGATGCGTTCCAGTTTCAAGCGTGAGCGCGGCGCTGCGCCCAGTGCGCGAGTCCACCGCATGCGACCAGCAGCGCGCCGGTCACGAAGAACACGGCGTGCAGGCCAAAGTGAACGCCGATCACGCCGCCGATCACCGGGCCCACCACCTGGCCGCTGAATTGCGCCGACTGCAGATAGCCGAGCATGCGACCCGTTTTGCTTTCGTCTACCGATTGCCGCGCGAGCTTGCCGATGGAAGGCAGGAGTCCCGCGAGCGTCATGCCCATCACCACGCGCAGGCCCGCGAGCTGCCACCAGTGTGTGACGAACGCTTGCGGCACCATCGCGAGCCCCGTGAGCACGAGGCAAACGACGATCACGCGCCAGCTCCCGAAGCGGTCGGCCAGTGCGCCCAGGCGCGCCGCCGTGAGCATGCTGCCAAGCGCCGAGCATGCCATGACCACGCCCGCCACGCGCGCGAGATGCGCCGCGCCCACGCCCAGACTGCCGATATACACGGTGATGACGGGTTCGATCGACATGTTGGCGAGCAGCACCATCATCGCGGTCACGAGCAGCGCGGCCACGACCGCATAGTCGGGGCGGCGCGCGGCGCTGCCCGAACCCGCCGCCGCGTGGCTTGCGTGGGATTTCGCGTCGCTTTCTGGATGAAACTCTTCCTTCACCACGAAGATCGTCAAGAGCGCCGCCACGGCGATCATCGCGCCGCCGGCGAAAAAGGTGCCGCGAATGCCGATCCAGCCAGGCAGCACGCCGCCCACCAGCGGCCCGATGAGATTGCCCGCGAGCGCGCCCGTGGAAAGAATGCCGAGCGCCCAGCCCGCCCGCTCGCGCGGCGCCTGGGTGCCGACCATCACCGTGGAAGCCGACGCATAGCCACCTACGAGGCCGGCGATCAGACGCAGCGCGACGAGCTCGTACACATTGTGCGCCACGCCGATCAACGACATCACCACGGCCATGCCGATGGCCGCGCGCACCAGCATGGGCTTGCGGCCATAGCGGTCGGCGAGACGCCCCCAGATCGGCGCGGTGAGCGCCGTGCCGAGGAAGGTCGCGCCGAACGCCACGCCCGACCACTGGATCACGGCGGACTGCGAGGTCACGCCGAGCTGCCGCACGTAGAGCGGCAGAAACGGCAGCAGCATGCTGAGGCTCACGAGCGTGGTGAACGAGCCGATCACGCACACGACCAGATTGCGCTGCCAGTACTGCGCGTTGCGCTCCGAATAGCCGCGCGGCTGCGGCTTTGTCTGTCGCAGCGCTGCCGCCGGAGAAGAAACGGTGGTATTCACTTGGCCCCCAACGCGGAGAAGAGATCGACGAAGAGCGCGAGCACAAGCGCCGCGGCGCCGATCGCGAACAGCACGAGGTAATTGCCGCCGCTCGACGAGAACACGAACGACAGGCCGTAGGCGGCAACCGCCTGCATCACGGCGAAACTCGTCGTGGCGCGGCTCCACGCGCCCTTCACGGCGGACGGATGATGCGCGAGCAGCTCGTTCACGCGGCCGAGCACCAGCGGCACGATGCCAGGGGTGAAGGCGCCCACCAGCACGGCGGAGACCATGAGCCCCGCCGGGCCGAAGAGGCCGAGCGCCGGAATCGCGACCGCCACGGCCTGCACCAGATACGCGGCGCGCAGCGCCGGACCGAAGCCCGCGCGGTCGGCGAGGTGCCCCGCCGCGAGCGGTCCGACGATCGCGCCGATGCCGTACAGCACCCAGAATTCGGCGCCCGCATCCACGCCACGGCCCAGCCCGCGCGCCACATAGTCGACGAGGAAGATCATGTGCGGCACGAGCCCCACGGCATTCAACCCATATTCGGCGTAGAGCGCGCGCAGCTTCGCGCGGGGGTAAGCCTTGGCATGTTCGAAGCGCGAGGGCGCGTGGGCGTGCGCCGGCGCGCCGTGCTCGGGCCAGCCGTTCCACGCGACGGCCGTGAGCAGCAGCGAGACGACGGCAAGCCCGAGCCACGTGGCCATCAGCCCCTGGCGCAGCAGAATCGGCACGATCGTGCCCGAGGCGGCAATGCCGAGCCCGATGCCCGTGAAGATGCCGCCGCTCGCAAAGCCGCGGCGCGCCGCCGGCACGTGCGCGAGGATCGTGGGGGCGGCGAGCACCATCAGCGCGCCGCCCGAGAGGCCCGAGGCGAAGCGCCAGACGAAGAACCAGAGGAACGAAACGGGCACCGCGCAGGCGACGAAGGCGAGGGTGGCGAGCAGCATCATCGCGCGCAGCACGGTGGCGGGCCTGGCGGCGCGAACCATCGTGCTCGCGAGCAGCGCACCGGCCAGATAGCCGCCCAGATTGGCGGCGCCGAGGTAAGCGGCCGTCGAGGCGGGGAACCAGTGTGCGCCGATGATGGCGGGCAACAACGGCGTATAGGCGAAACGCGCGAGGCCAATACCGATGAGGCTCGCGCTGGCCCCGGCGAGCGTGCCCCGCCAGACGTTGTAGGTCGCAGGCGCGGACGGATTCGAGACGGCTTGATGCATGGCGACTCCCGGGAGCGGATGCTATGAAGCACCCGCTGAACATGGGAGCCAGTCTAGGTTAGATCGCGCGGCGAGAGAATCGTCGCGACATGGAAGTCATTCTTCCGCGCCGCGAACGGATGGCGAATGTCGCTCAGGCGAATGTCGCTCAATCGGCGTCGGTAATGCGCCGAGCCTGCTCGAAGTACGCGCGCAGCCGGGGCGCGGCGAAATCGACGAAACTGCGCACCTTGGGCACCGAAAGGCGCCCGTGCGGCGTGACCAGATTGGCGGGCAGCGGCCCATGCTCGCTGTCGCGCAGCACGATCCTGAGCCGGCCCGCCTCGACCTCTTCGGCCACGTGATAGGAAAAGAGCCGCGTGACGCCGTGCCCCGCCACGGCCGAAGCCCGCGCCGCGCGTATCGTATTCACGATGAAGCGCGGCGAGAACTGCACGACCTGGGGCAGCGCGGTCTGGCGCGCCGCCGGAAAGCTCCACGAGTCGAGCCCGAAATGCGTCATCGAAATGATCGGGTGGCTCGCGAGATCGGCGGGCGTCTCGATGGCCGGATGCGTGGCGAGATAGTCGGGCGACGCCACCACCACGCGCCGCACCTCGCCCACCGGAATGGCGACGAGCGTCGAATCCTGCAGATGCGCAATGCGCAGCGCCACGTCGATGCCTTCGTCGATGAGGCTCGCGGGCCGGTCGAGCAGGTGCAGGCGGATCGACACCTCGGGATTGCGCTCGATGAACTCCTCGATCATCGGGCGCAGCACCTCTTCGCCCACGGCCACCGCTGCCGTTACGCCCAGCAGCCCGCGCGGCGCGGAACGCTCGTCGGCGGCGAGCAGGTCGGCTTCTTCGAGGTCGGCGAGAATGCGCCGGCACGCCAGCGCATAGCGCTCGCCCGCCTCGCTCAGGCGGATCGTGCGTGTCGTGCGGTACAGGAGCGGCGTGCCGGTGTGCTCCTCGAGGAACGCAATGGCCCGGCTCACCGCCGCGGGCGAGCGGCCCAGCCGGCGGCCCGCGCCCGCGAGACTTCCTTCGTCGAGCGTGGCGACGAAAACCTTCATGGCGTCGATTCGGTCCATTGGGCGTTTTTGGCTGGTGGTCGCTTCGCTTTGTGAATTCCGCGTCGCTCTTCGGAGTGAAAGCCGGCACTTTCGCGTCTGCCAGACTTTGTATCACGAACCCGCAGGCGCGGGTTCACGCGTTCAAGCAGGCCGCGACTCGCCACAATTCTCGTGATAAGACGCGGGAGACCGCTCAGGACCGACCGCACACGAGCCATGATTGAACTCCGCGATCGAAGCCGTGCTGACCATCGCGCACGCTACTGCTGCGTTCATTTCTGCGGCATCTGCTTCTTGAGACACCGATGCGGACGCGATAACGTCGCCCCTTCCCTGTCCGCCGTATCACGGCATTTCCGCAGTCACCATGTATCGCTATAACGAATTCGACAAGGCCTTCGTGGCGAGCCGCGCGGCGCAGTTCCGCAATCAGATCGAGCGCTGGCAGCAAGGCAAGCTGAGCGAGGACGCATTTCGTCCACTGCGCCTGCAGAACGGCTGGTACGTGCAGCGGCACGCGCCCATGCTGCGCGTGGCGGTCCCTTATGGCGAACTGTCGAGCGAGCAGCTTCGCGTGCTCGCTCGCGTGGCCCGCGAGTACGACGAGCCCGAGGCCGAGGTGTACCGCCGCGCGCTCGAGGCGCAGCGCAAGCTCGGCACCGGGCGCCTGCCCACGCACCACGCCCACTTCACGACACGCACCAACGTTCAGTTCAACTGGATACCGCTATCGAAGGCGGCGGACGTGATGGATCTGCTTGCGACGGTCGACATGCACGGCATCCAGACGAGCGGCAACTGCATCCGCAATATCTCTTGCGACGAGCGCGCGGGTGTCGCGCCCGACGAGATCGCAGACCCCCGCCCGTTCGCCGAAATCATGCGCCAGTGGACCACGCTGCACCCGGAGTTCGCCTTCCTGCCGCGCAAGTTCAAAATTGCGATCACCGGCGCGACCGAAGACCGTGCGGCGACGGGCTGGCATGACGTCGGCCTGCGCCTCGTGTGCGACGAACAGGGCGAGCTGGGGTTTCGCGTGACCGTGGGCGGCGGCATGGGTCGAACGCCGATGATCGGCACGCTGATGCGTGAGTTCCTGCCGTGGCGGCACATCATGAACTACATCGAGGCCGTGGTACGTGTGTACAACCAGTACGGCCGCCGCGACAACAAGTACAAGGCGCGCATCAAGATCCTCGTGAAGGCCGAGGGCCAGCGCTTCGTCGACGAAGTCGAGGAAGAGTTCCGGCAGATCGTCGACATCGACGGCGGCCCGCACACGATCGAGCAGGCCGAGTTTGAGCGGGTCAACCGTTGCTTTATCGAACCGCCGAAGCGCGACACGGCACGCACCGCCGATAGGCATGCCGGCGCCATGCTCGAGGCCACGGCCGCGAGCACGCCGCAACTCCGGCGCTGGCTCGAACGCAACGTCGCGGCGCACAGGGACCCGTCTCTGCGCATCGTCACGCTCTCGTTCAAGCGCGTGCTGCAGGCGCCCGGTGATGCATCCGCCGATCAGCTCGAACGCGTGGCGGATCTCGTCGATCGCTTCTCCGCGGGCGAGGCGCGTGTCACGCACACGCAGAACATCGTGTTGCCGTGGGTTCACGCCGACGATCTGCTCGCCCTGTGGCAGGCGGCATCCGCGACTGGCCTCGCAAGCGCGAACGTGCACCTGCTCACCGACATGATCGCCTGCCCCGGTGGAGACTTCTGCGCGCTCGCCAACGCGCGGTCGCTGCCGGTCGCGCAAAGCATCATGGAGCGCTACCAGGACCTCGATGAACTGAACGATATCGGCGAGATCGACCTGCATATCAGCGGCTGCATCAACTCGTGCGGCCACCACCATAGCGGGCACATCGGCATACTCGGTGTCGACAAGGACGGCGCGGAGTGGTACCAGGTGACGCTCGGCGGCTCTGACGGATCGGCGCGCAGCGGCGATGCGCGTCCTGGCAAAGTGATCGGCCCGTCTTTCTCGGCGCAGGAAGTGCCCGAGGTCATCGACGCCTTGATCGGTGCTTACGTCGCGCTGCGCGAACCGCGCGGCGAATGCAACGAGACGTTCATCGAAACGGTGCGCCGCGTTGGGCTCGAACCGTTCAAGGCGGCCGCCGATGAGGTTCGAGCCACGACGGAGGGCACGGCATGAAAACCGCCTCACGCATACGTCTTCTGGACGCTCAAGATCATGCCGGCGATGTTTCGGCATCCCCCTTGATCCTCCCGAACGATGCCGATCCGCTTGCCTACGCCATCGAAATTGCAGCTGCGTCGCGCGTGGAGCTTCAATTCCCGTCGTTCACCGATGGGCGCGCCTATAGCCAGGCCTACCTGATCAGGCGGCGGCTCGGCTTCGAAGGCGACCTGCGCGCGACGGGCGAGGTGCTCGTCGATCAGTTGCTCCAGATGGAGCGCATGGGATTTTCGAGCGCCGTGTTAGGCGCTGACGTCTCCATAACGGATGCGCTTCGCCAGCTCGAACGCTTCCCCGCGTTCTATCAGGGTGATGCCCTGCGCGAGGCGCCGTGGCGCGGGAACGCGTTGGGCTGACCGCCTACAGTCGTATGGCGTTTGAGCGCTCGGACGCCCTGTTGCGTCCCGCGAGCAGCCAGATCAGCGCGGCGACCGCCAGCGCGAGGCAACCGGCGACGCGCAGCGCCGCGGCGAACCCTGTGCCGAAGGCGGCCGGAGCGATCGATGCGATCTCCAGACGGATATCGGGGGCGACACGCGCAAGCGCGTGGCCGAGATCGCCCGCGAGCAGATTCGACATGAACTGCGGATCAATACTCGCGTTCGCCGATGCGTGACTTGCGATGGCGGCATCGATCGCTGCGCGCGTGCGCGTGGCGAGCACAGCGCCCAGCACGCCGACCGACGTGACGATTGCCGTGAAGCGCGTCGTCGTGCTGATGCCCGACGCCATGCCGGTGCGATGCGAGGGCACGCACGCCATGATGGCTTTCTGCGTGTCGCCATTGAGCACGCCTGCCCCGAGGCCCGTCACGATCATGCCGAGCGCGACCCAGCCGTACTCGCCTGAAGGCGCGACAGCGGCGGTAAGCAGATTGCCGGCGCCGACAAGACAGAGGCCAACCGGGAGCGTCGACGTGGCGCCGTCGAGGCGCCGCCCGATGCGTGCGCCCAGATACGGGCCAACGATCATGGAGAGCGCGAATGGGAGCATCCCGATGCCGGCGCGCACAGGCGTCCATTCGAACGCGTTTTGCAGATACAGCGGCAGGAACGTCATCATCACCTGGGCACAGGCTGCGTAGCCAAACATGCCGAGCACCGCAGCGACGAAACGGGCCTGCGAGAACAGCGACAAATCGATGACCGCATGCGCGAGCCGCTTTTCGACCGCGATGAAGCACCCGATCAACAGCACGCATGCGCCAAAGCGCGAACCGGTGGCCACGCTGTACCAACCGTTGTCCTGCGCGCCGATCAACGCCCAGATTCCGCTCGCGAGCCCGATGCCGAACAGCAGGCTTCCCGCAAAATCGACGCGTTGTGCGTGCGGATTGCGGGACTCCGTTACCGCACGCTGCGCGCAGAAGACCAGGACGGCGCATACGGGCAGATTGAGCAGGAAAATCCACCGCCAGCCGACCCATTGCGTGATCACGCCGCCGACGAGCGGCGCGACGGTGGTCGAGATGCCCATCGTCATGCCCCAGATCGCCCATGCCCGGGCGCGCTCGCGCGGGCCGGGGAACGCGTTGGCGATCACTGCGAGCGCCGCCGTCAACAGCATCGCAGCGCCCACGCCCTTCACTGCGCGGAAGATATTCAACGACGTCACGCTGGGCGCCAGCCCGCAGCCAAGCGATGCAAGCGCGAAGACCAGCAGGCCAAGCACCAGCATCTTCTTGCGCCCATAGCGGTCCGCGAGTCCGCCCATTGGCAGCAGACACGATGCGAACGACACCATGTATGCGCTCACGACCCATTCGACGTCGGCGAATCCCGCGTGGAACGAACGCGCGATCGACGGCAGCGAGACCGCGACGATGTTCGTGTCCAGCGAGATCAGCGCGCAGGTCGCAGATGCCGTGGCAAGCAGGAAGCCCGCCGACCGCGGCTCGATATCGAGTCCTGGATCTTCGACAACCGCTTCCCCAACCGCTTCAATACTCCGTTCGTTCCCCATGCGCGCTCCTCAAGCGAATTTTGCAGACCTGATGCTAGCGCGCGCTGTGTTGTCTATCGATAGCAGATAAAATCACGTTTATTCATTCGTGGATGAATACGATGACACTGGAACTCCGTCACCTGCGCTGCATACTCGCGGTCGCCCGGCATCTGCATTTCGCACGCGCGGCCGAAGAGTTGGGGATTGCGCCGCCTTCGCTCACCAAGCAGATTCAGGACGCCGAGCGCCTGCTTCAGTTCCGGCTGTTCCACCGCACCCGCCGTTCCGTGTCGCTGACCACTGCAGGAGAGGCTTATATTCCTCGCGCCACCGCCGCGCTTGCGCAGCTCGACGAGGCGCACGAGCACGGGCTGCTGGCCGAGCGCGGACAGGTAGGGCGCATCCAGATCGGCTACGTCGCCTCGGCGGTATTTGCAGGCATCATGCGCAGGACCTTGACGCAATTTCGCGACCTGCATCCCCGGATCGACGTACAGCTTTCGGAAATCCCAATGGACGATATCCCGGCGCGACTCGTCGGCCGGCAACTCGACGTTGCCTACGTCAGACCCCCGATGTCCTGGCCCGAGGCGTTGCAAGCCAGCCGCGTGCATCAGGACGAATTCGTCGTCGCACTGCCGGAAGACTCCCCGCTGGCTGCACAGAAAGCCATTGCGCCGCAGCAGTTGCGCAACGCGCGGTTCGCGGTGCCCGAGCAGGAATTCGGCACACTTGAAGTGGCGCGGCGTGGACGCTTTTCGCCTCAGGTCGAGTTGCGGCCGGGCCCGCTGGTCGCAGTCGTTGCGAGCGTGTCGCTCGGTAATACGGTGGCAATCGTTCCCGGCTCGCTATGCACATGCGTCACGCTGCCGGGCGTCGTCTACCGGCCACTGGGCGGCAAGCCCATTCCTTCGGAAATCGCCCTGCTTTACCGCCGGCACGAGCGCTCCCGTGCAGTGCGCGCATTCCTGCAATACGCACGCACTGAAGCCGCGCGCACAGAGATCGGTCAGTGACCGTCGAGCCCGCTTAGCAAAGCGGGGAATAACGTGGGCGCAACAGCATGCCCGCGCTCGGCGTGCTCGGCGCGCCCGGCGTGCAGAAGCCATGCCAGTCATTGGTCGGGGAGCAGGTGTGCGTACGGCGGCAAAACCGCAAGCAAGTTGCTGGTTCAGCAACAGCACGCTACTGATTCACTGCTGGATTTCGAGTGATTCAGGCGCCGAATGCTCCGAGCAATTGCGCTGGAGAGACGGCCTGGTCTTGATAAGGCAAACGATCTACACTGCAATTCAGCACAACCGACTAGATCGGCCAGCCGTTGCGGACTGATCGTATCCCGTTTGCCTTGATCATGCGGAGTCTGTGCGTGCTGTCCGTTCTGTCTGGAGGTGGCCATGAAAAAGGAGAGGAAGACCGCACGGCAGATTCTGTCCGTGATCTCCCGCGAGGTTGTTTCGGTCAGCCCCGATGACACGGTGCTCGCGGCGCTGCATTTAATGGCGGAAAAGGATGTGACGACTATGCTTGTGCTGCAAGGCGGCAAGCTTGCCGGCATCCTGTCCCAGCGCGACTACGCCCGCAAGGTCGAAGTGCTCGGCCGCGACGCCGCCAGCACCAGGGTTGGCGAGATCATGACCACCGAGGTGTTTTATGTGACACCCGATCACACTTGCGATCAGTGCCTCGCGTCGATGCATACCAGGCGGATCCGGCACCTGCCGGTTATCGAGTCCGGGCGCGTCATCGGCGTGCTTTCCAGCAGCGACCTCCTGGAGGAACTTTTTCAGGAGGACGAGCATTTCATCACGCTCCTCGAGCATGACATGCTCTATCTGACGATCGATACGGGCGGCGCCTATTAGACACTCCGGCACTCGCGCCCAGGTCACGCGAGGTATAGCTGAGAGCACAAAAACAGGCGCGACCGCTCCTCTACAGGGCATCCCTCCCGCGAGCGCGGCAAAGCGATCCCGGCGCGCGATGCCGTGCGCCTGAACCGCAGCGGCGACGGCCAGGAACGGGGACTGATCCATCTTGTACTGCCCGGACTGGTCGCGGGCGTCATCGGTGGGCACTGGTGCGCTTCCGAGGTCCCATCAACCCATATTTGTGACAGTTTCCAGCAAGTGACTCACGCACGCTTGCCTATATCATGTTGTGATATATTATTTATGGGAGCCTTCCGGTGACCGGAACTCCGGTGGATGACAGTCTACGCAGAATACCGATGCGATTCGCGTGGGCGGCGCACACCCTTGAGGGAACTGCACCTATCCCAACCGGCGCCATCCGGGCATCGTGAAGGCCTGGCAGCGATCGCTGACGCCAGTGCGACGCGATCGCACACGACCATCGCCGAACACATATCCGGTCTCAACAGCCAGGAGCAATACGATGTTTGCCGCACCGATGTTTCTCGTCGCCGTTTTCGCTTTAATTGTGGCCATGCACCGTGGCGTGACCCGCAGGGCAGACGCGAGCCTTCGCGCACAATTCGAGGCGGAAGGCTCAGGCGGCGCAGTGTCGCGCCAGTTGATGCGAGTTGCGGGATTTAGCGTCTGAGCCCCCTGTAGCCCTGGAAGATGGGTCGAGCGCACCGCGATACCTTCCCGGCTCAACGCCTGCCCGACCTCCTCGGTTGAATAGCCCTTCAGCACGAACAAGAGCACGCTCGTTGCATACGCTAGCAGGTCGTGCTCGTACAGTCGTGGAGAGCTTCGCACGAAGCCATTTGAATCCCAAGCCGTGATCGACTTCGATCGAATGCTCTTCGACCCATCGCTGTGGACTACGCGAAAGCGTTAAAATCGGCGCTTCCCCTTTTGCGGCAAAAGATCACTCATGAAGTGCCTCACCCTCTCGCCGGTCCTCGCTGCCTTCGCTGCCATGGCGCTGGCCGCCACGCCCGTCCTTGCCCAAACGTCGTCGGGCGATTCGAATTCGAAGCGCGACTGCGCAATCGGTTATGTGACGGGCGTTGCCGGCTCGGCGCCAAGCGTGCGCGACTATCTGGCCACGCCGGAACGCGACCGCATTCGCTACCTGAAGGACAACGAGATTCAATGCAAGATCGCCGACGACGACAGCCACGCCTCCGGCTGCACCGGCGTCACGCTATTGAAGAACGAGAAGGTGAGCGTGTACGACGATAGCGACCCTGCCACCACCGCCATCGTCGTGCGCGTCGAACTCGATCGCGGCACCTACCCGGTGATCATCGTCGCGCCCAAAAACGAGGTGAAGTGCGACGAGTGAGCGGCACGTAGTTAGCCAGGGCGTTAGCGCGAGCTACGCTCGCACGCCGCGATATCCGCCTCAGTCACGCCCGCCATGCGCGCGGCGTCGACGATCTGCGACCAGCTCGTCGCATCCACGGGAATGCCGTGTGCCTCGCGCGCGCGCCGCGTCGCGTCCTCGCGCTCGCCGGGCAGCAGGATCTCATCGACACCCGCCGCGCGCCGCGTGGCCTTTAGCCATTCGACGAACGCGAGCGCTTCCTGCTCGCGCGAGGGCGCGTCGAACGCCGCCGGATCGACGATCACCGACGTCATGCAATTGACGATCGCGTGCGTGGAGACGATGGTTTGCTCGCGCGTCGTGAAGCCGCCCGAGAGAGCGCCCGCCAGAATCTCGCACATCGCGGCGAGCCCCGAACCCTTGTGGCCCGCCACCGCGCCGCCGAACGCGCGCAACGCGCCGTGCTGGGTATCGCTGAACAGCGCGCCCGGATCGCGCGTGGGGCGGCCGTCGCTGTCGATCAGCGCATCGGCGGGCACATCCACGCCCTTGTTGTAGGCCACGCGCACCTTACCCGCCGCAATCGCGCTCGTGGCGAAATCGAGCACCAGCGGCGAGCGCCCCTCGAGCGGAAACGCCGCGCAAAACGGATTGGTGCCGAAGCGCCGGTCGATGCCGCCGAACGGCGCGACGAGCGGATCGCCCGCGACGTTGACGAAGTGGAACGACACGAGCCCGGCGCGCGCACATTGCTCCGCCCAGTGCCCGATACGTCCGATGTGATGCGCGTTGCGCAGGCCGAGCGCACACACGCCGAGCGACTTCGCGCGCTCGATGCCGTGCTCCATCGCCTCGAACGCCGTGACTTGCCCGAAGCCGCGCCCGGCTTCGATCGTGAGCACCGCACCCGCGTCGCGCACGACCTGCGCGTGCGCGTTCAGTTTGAGCTCGCCTTCGCGGCACGCCAGCATATAGCGCGGAATCATGCCCACGCCGTGCGAGTCGTGCCCGGCGAGGTTGGCTTCGACGAGATGATCGGCAACCAGCGTCGCCTCGCGCGGCTCGCTGCCCGCCGCGCGCCAGATGGCAACGACAAAGGCGTGCAGCGCGCGAGCCTCGATAACGACTTCTGAACCCTTTGCAGCAGTGGCATTCGACATGTCCATGACCCTGTGTATGGCAGCGGAGTAAGAGGCGGCGCTTTCTTGCTTACGTGCGCGGCGCGTAAGCCGGTTGGTCGACGCCGCTGGCCTCGGGCGCCTGGAGCGGCTCGACGCGACCGACAATCAAAAGATAGCTCACCGCGCCGAGCACGCAAAATCCGCCAGCGACAACGCGCGGAATCGTGAAAGAGCCGCGCGTGAGCTGCAGCATCACGCCGGTAAACGTCGTCAGCGCGATGCCTGCGAGATTCGACGCGAAGTTCTGGATGCCCGCCAGCGAGGCGACATGCCGCGGCGTGGGCGCGACGTCGGCAGGCAGCGACCAGATACTGGCCGCCGCGGCCGCGAGACTCCCATAGGCAATCGCGAAGAGCGCGAGCATTACATAGATATCCTGAACAATGCCGGTGAGCGTGATCACGGACGAAAGCAGCATGCCGCCGACAATGCACGTCTTGCGTGCGGCAGTCAGGCTCCAGCCGCGCTTCACGAGCGTATCGGAAAGCCAGCCGCCCAGCCAGCCGCCAGGTATCGAGGCAATGGCGGGCAAGGTGCCGAGCGTGCCGAGCGACTTGAGCGAGAAACCGCGCGCCTCCACGAGATAGCTCGGGAACCACGTAATAAAGAAGTAAATGACGAAGTTCAGGCAGAAGAAGCCGAGCATCATGCCCCACACGGTGCGGTAGCGGAACAACGCGCTCCAGCGTATCGAGGCGGCGGCCGGCGCGGGGGCGCGCGGCTGATCGAGTGCGGCCCGCGCCTCGGGTTCCCGATACATCACGACCCAGCCCACGATCCACACGAGTCCGAGCGCGCCGGTAATCGCAAACGACGCCTTCCAGCCCCACGCGGCCATGATCGCGGCGACGAGCGGCAGCGAGAGCGCGGAGCCCACGCGCGAGCCGCTGTCGAAGATGCTCGTGGCAAGCGCGCGTTCGTCGCGCGAGAACCACTGGCTCACGAGCTTCGCGCACGACGGATACGCCCCCGCCTCGCCCGCGCCGAGCATGAGCCGGCAGCCGAACATCGCCGCGAAGCTGCCCGCCACTGCGGTGGCCGCGGTGAACACCGACCACCAGCCGACGGCGAACGGCAACGCGATGCGCGCGCCGGCCCGGTCGACGAACCAGCCATACGGCAGCTGCATCACGGCGTAAGTCCAGAAGAAGCCGCTGAGCAGCAGCCCCATGGCGGCAGGACCAATGCCGAGGTCCTTCATGATGTGCGGCGCCGCCACCGCGAGATTGGCGCGGTCGATGTAGTTGACCGCAATCGCCAGAAAGCAGAAGAAAATGACCAGCCAGCGCGATTTTTCCTTCATGGAAAGCACTCCTTCTGAATGTGGCGTCGTCTCTCCCGTGAGTGGCGGCGCCTGTCCGAATCGCTCCCGCTCTACATGACCGCCCCCAGATGCCAGGGCACGAATTCATTCTGGCCGTAGCCGTGCAGCTCGCTCTTCGTGCGCTGCCCGGAGGCCGTCGCGAGCATCAGTTCGAAGATCGCGGCGCCGGCCTCGTCCACGCTTTGCTCGCCGTCCAGGATGCGGCCACAGTTCAGGTCGATGTCTTCTTCCTGGCGTCGCCACAGCGCGCTGTTCGTGCCGAGCTTGAGCGACGGCGAAGGCGCGCAGCCGTAGGCCGAGCCGCGGCCCGTCGTGAAGCAGATCAGGTTGGCGCCGCCCGCCACCTGGCCGGTGGCGGACACCGGGTCGTAGCCGGGCGTATCCATGAACACGAGCCCCTGCGCGCGCACGGGCTGCGCATACTCGTAGGTCTCGACGAGCCGCGTCGTGCCGCCTTTCGCCACCGCGCCGAGCGACTTTTCGAGAATCGTCGTGAGACCGCCTGCCTTGTTGCCGGCAGAAGGGTTGTTGTTCATGTTGGCTTCCATGCGCGCGCAATACGCTTCCCACCAGCGGATGCGCGCCACCAGCTTTTCGCCCACTTCGCGCGACACCGCGCGCCGGGTGAGCAGATGCTCGGCCCCGTAGATTTCGGGCGTTTCGGAGAGGATCGCCGTGCCGCCGTGCGTGACGAGCCGGTCCACGGCCGCGCCGAGCGCCGGGTTCGCGGAAATGCCGGAGTAGCCGTCCGAGCCGCCGCACTGCAAGCCGACCATGAGATGACGCGCGTCGACAGGCTCGCGCGTCACGCGGTTCGCATCGGCCAGCAGCGCGCGCACCTGTTCGATGCCCGCTGCCACCGTGCGCGCGGTGCCGCCCGTCTGCTGGATCGTCATGGTCGAGAGGCGCGCGCCGCGCTCGAGCTGTTCGGCTTCCACGAGACCGTCGATCTGGTTCGTCTCGCAGCCGAGTCCGACGATCAGCACGGCATAAAAATTAGCGTGCCGTGCATAACCCGCAAGCGTGCGGCGCAACACCGTGATCGGCTCGCCCTCGGCCGCGAGCGCACAGCCTTCGCCGTGGGTGAGCGCCACCACGCCATCGACGTTGGGAAAAGCTTCCAGCGCTTCGGGGTGGATGTCGCGACGGAAGTGATCGGCTATCGCGCGGGCGACCGTGGCCGAGCAATTCACAGACGTCAGGATGCCTATGTAGTTACGCGTCGCGACGCGGCCGTCCGCGCGCCGAATGCCGAGGAATGTGGCAGGTTGCGCAGCGGCGGCCGTGTCGTGCGCGTCCACGCCGAATGCGTAGTCGCGCTCGAAATCGCCCATCGAGAGATTCTGGGTATGCACGTGTTCGCCGCGACGGATCGGCCGGCTCGCAAAGCCGATGATCTGCCCGTAGCGGCGCACCGGTTCGCCCGGCTCGATATCGCGCAGCGCGACCTTGTGGCCAGGCGGAATCATGCCCGCGACCGTATGGTCGCCATAGAGTGTCGAGCCGGGCATCAACTGTCCGCGCGCGATGGCAACGTCATCGCGCCGGTCGAGGAGAATGAGCGCGGCCGAAAGCGAGGCGGGGTCGAGAAGCGTCATTGCCGGTCTCCGTGGAAAGCGCCGCGCACGCCAACATAAAGCGAGTACAGCGACGTGCTGGCTGCAATGAAAAGGCGATTGCGATTCGGGCCGCCGAACACGAGATTCGCGACCGTCTCCGGCACGAGGATCTTGCCGAGCAACGTGCCGTCGGGCGCATAGCAGTGGATGCCGTCGCCCGCGCTCGTCCAGACGTTGCCGTGCTCGTCCACGCGCATGCCGTCGGGCACGCCCGGCGACACCTCGGCGAAGACCCGGCCGTTGTGCAACCCGCCTTGCGCGTCCACGTCGAATACGCGGATGTGATGCGGGCCGTTCTCGATATGCGACGCGCCCGAGTCGGCCACATAGAGCCGCAATTCATCGGGCGAGAATGCGAGCCCGTTGGGCTTCATGAAGTCGTCGGCCATGCGCTGCACCGCGCCCGTATCGGGCGCCACGCGATACACGTGGCATGCGCCGATCTCGCTCGGCGCGCGAAAGCCCTCATAGTCGCCGAGAATGCCGTAGTCGGGGTCGGTGAACCAGATCGAGCCGTCCGAATGCACAATCACGTCGTTGGGCGAATTCAGCCGATGCCCTTCGTAGCGGTCGGCAATGACGGTGATGCGCCCGTCGTGCTCCGTGCGCGTCACGCGGCGCGTGCCGTGCTCGCAGGTCACGAGCCGGCATTCGCGGTCGAGTGTGTTGCCGTTGCTGAAATTCGAGTTCGCGCGGAACACGCCCGTGCCGATGCCGGGCACCCAGCGCATCATCCGGTTGTTGGGAATGTCGCTCCAGACAAGAAAGTCGCCGGCGGGAAACCATACCGGTCCTTCCGCCCACATGCAGCCGCCCGCGAGCTTCTCGAACTGCGCGTTGGGCTGCAGCAGCATGCGAAAGCGCGCATCGTGGATTTCGTATTCGTGGGGATTCATCGTTCCGGCCTCGTACCGTCAGGGTCAGGTCACGGCGATGCGCGTGACCGATCGCTCACTGCCGCGCCGGTTTATTAAATACTAGTTGAATAGGCCTGTGAAGATTTTCTTCAAGCGCCTGGAATGTGGTTTACCCGTGTTTACCCGCGAGCCTGCATGGCAATCAGGTTTTGTCGAACACCTGGTCCAGGTCGTAGACGAGCAGGAACACGCAGCCCGTGTCGCTATGAAATCCTGTGTCGACGGTGCTCCGTTCGGCAATGCCCGCGTATCCCGCCGCGAGCCGCCGGCCGTTTTGCACGGCCTCGCCTTCGAGTATGTAGATGCACTCGGGGCCCGTATGGCGGTGATCGGGGAACGTTGCCCCCGCAGCGAACCGGACCAGTTGCATCGCGCGGCCGTCTGCCTTGCCGAGGTTCTTGACCTCGACGCCAGGTGCGTAGCGGGAGGACACCCATGGCAGGCTCGCTGAATCGATGCATGAAAAGCCCGACGCGAGCGGCGGGTCGTTTGCCATGACGGGGCCCCTTGTGTGCGCTGTTGCGCGCTATTGCGCCTTCTGGTCGGCAGCGGCAAGCATGGCGTCGGCAATGCGAGACTCGCCGCTCGATTTGAGCGCTTCGCCCGCACCGCGAATATCGCGCTCTTCCTTGTTCTGACTGAGCTTGCTCTTGCCGACCAGACGCGTGATCTCGATCTCCACGCCGACTATCGCCTTGACGAGCGTATCCGTGTAGTCCTTCGGCGCGTCGGCCATCTTCCAGGGCTTGGGCTGCGTGGCTTCGTGCGTGCGCGTCAGGCGGCCAATCACGCCGCGCACGTAGCGCTCGTCGTCGAGAATCCTGATGCGCCCGTGAGCATGGACCACGACGTAATTCCAGGTCGGCACCTGCTTGTGCGCCTCGTGCTTGCTCGGATACCAGCTCGGCGAAATATACGCGTCGCCCGCGCGGAAGATCACGAGCACTTCGTCGCCGTTCGCCACGTCCTGCCAAACCGGGTTGGCCCGCGCGACGTGCGCGCGCAGGACGCCCAACTCGCCTTCGCCCGCCGCGAGTTCAAAGGGAATGTGATTGGCATCGAGCCCGCTTTTGCCCTGCGTGACCAAGGTGCCGAACGGATGTTGGGCGATGCAGTCGTGCAGGACGTCCTTGCGGTTTTCGGCGAAATGGGCTGGTACGTACATGCGTTTGTCCCTGCTCGTAAGGTGGTGGGTTAGCGCGGCCGATGCCGCCACAGACCCGAGTCTGCCTCAAAAGTGGTTTATTCTATAGATCCAGTTTATTCATACTCCAGTGAACCAGAATCATGCCGAGAACCGCGCAGGCCGCAGAGATGCCATCGTTCGGCACGCTGGACCGGGAGGCCGGCAATCTCAGCCGCCAGGTCGCAGAGGCGTTGCGCGAAGCGGTGCGCAAAGGCGATCTGCGGCCCGCCGATGCATTGCCTTCCACCCGCGCGCTCGCCACTTCGCTCCAGGTGGCGCGCGGCACGGTGGTCGAGGCCTACGAGCAACTGATCGCCGAGGGCTTTCTTGAATCGAAGGCCGGAGCCGGTACCCGCGTGGCGCTCGCGCTGGCGGAGCCGCCGCCCGCACGCGAGCCCCGCGTGGCCTCCGGGCAGGCCGCGCAAGCCGGGCTGCCGGAACGCGCCGAAACGTTCGCCAGGATCGGACGCGAGTTCAAGCCACTTCCTCCGGTGCCGTTCGCCATTTCGGTGCCAACGGGCTTGACCGCGCCCGGCGACATCTGGCGCCGGCTCGGCAACCGCTTGCGCGCGCGGGGTCCGGCCTCGCCGACCGGATACGCCGACCCGCAAGGCGCATTGGCGCTGCGCGAAGCGATTGCCGATTATGTGCGCAAGTCCCGCTCGGTGCGCTGCGAAGCGGATCAGGTCATCGTGACGAGCGGCACCCAGCAGGGGCTCTTTCTCGCAAGCCAGGTGCTGTTGGGGCCGCGCGACCAGGCATGGGTCGAGAACCCGGCCTACCGTGGCGTCACCGCCATCCTCGAAAGCCTGCCGTACCGTGACGCCATGGTGCGCGTGCCAGTGGACGCCGAGGGTCTCGATGTCGAGGCCGGCATTCGCATGGCGCCGAAGGCGCGCGTGGCGTTCGTCACGCCCTCGCATCAATATCCGCTCGGCATGCCGCTGAGCATGGCGCGGCGCGCGGCGTTGCTCGCTTGGGCGCGCTCGGCGCATGGCTGGGTCGTCGAAGACGACTACGACAGCGAACTGCGCTACGAGGGCTATCCGTTTCCGGCGCTGCAGGGCCTCGCGCCGGATCGCGTGGTGTATCTCGGCACCTTCAGCAAGATCCTGTTTCCCTCATTGCGGCTTGGCTATGTCGTCGTGCCGCCCAGTCTCGTGGATGCATTCTGCGGCGCGCGCGTGCTCATGGACCGCCATCCGCCGACGGCCGATCAACACGTGCTCGCGGCCTTCATGACCGAGGGGCACCTCGAGCGACACGTCCGCAAGGTGCGCAACGTCTATGCCGAGCAGCGGCTCAGCCTGATCGCAACGCTCGAAGCGCTCTTGCCCCGTGAGCTGGCGTGGATCGAGCCCGGTGATCAGGGCATGCATCTCGTGCTCTGGCTCTCCGCGAGGCTGGACGATCACCAGATCGTGCGGCTCGCGGCGAACGAGGGGATCGCAGTGCGGGCAGCGTCGCCCATGTTCGCCAAGGGCACCGCGCGCCCAGGGCTCATCCTCGGCTTTGGCGGCTTTAGCAGCGCGCAAATGAAAGCGGCCGCGCAGCGCCTCGCCGCCGTGATCGCCGCGGCGGCGAAATGAAGCGAGGCTAAGCGCTTCGGGCTACTGGATATCGCTGCGACTTGCTCAATTCGATAGCGAGGAAGTCGACGAACGCCCGAATGCGCGTGGAAAGCTGGTGCCGCTGCGCATACACGGCATAGATGTCCGCGCCCGGCGTTTCATACTCGGGCAGCACGACCACGAGCCGCCCGTCCGCCAGATATTCGTTGATGTCCCATTCTGCGCGCATCAAAATGCCGTGCCCGTCCAGCGCCCACTTCACGGCAATCTCGCCGTCGTTGGTCGTGAGATTGCCATTGATCCGGACTGCTTCCGATTTGCGCGCACTGCCGCGCTCGTTCGAAAGCCGCCACACGCCATAGGCTTCGTCGCCCTGGCGAATGCTGATGCAGTTGTGCTTCACGAGGTCGTGCGCCGTGGCGGGCGTACCCCGGCTCGCGAGATAGGCGGGCGAAGCGCACAGCAAACGCCGGTTCGCCGCGAGACGCCGCGCGATCACGCGCGTATCGGGCGGCTCGCCGAAGCGGATGCAGACATCGTATGAATCTTCCGTGAGCGGCGGAGGCATGACCGAAAGCTGAAGCTGCACGGAAACCTGCGGATACTGCGCGACGAAACGCGAAAGCGCCGGCCCGATATGGCTGCGCCCAAAGCCGAGCGTCGCGTTCACGCGCAGCAACCCCTTGGGATGCTTCCTCGAGCCGCCCAGCAGCTCGCCCAGCTCGTCGATCTCGTCGAGAATGCGGCGCGCGTGCTCCAGGTACACCTCGCCTTCGGGCGTCAGCATCATGCGGCGGGTCGTGCGGTTCACGAGCGGCACCCCGGCGCGCTCCTCCATTTGCGCGAGCCGCTTGCTCACGGCAGCGGGCGTGAGGCCCAGCTCGCGCGCAGCGGCGCTCAGGCTGCCCGAGGACGCGAGCGTCGAGAAAAAGCCCAGATCGGCGGGCTGAACGGTGTCGGTCACGGTCGCCACTTGTGAATTCAAGTTAAGGATGCTTTGAGTCTAGCACCGGTTTTTGAACCGGGAGTTCGGTAAAGTGAACCCACACTGGCCACACTTCACAGGAACGAGACATGAAGACCTATCGCATCGCAACCATTCCCGGCGACGGCATCGGCAAGGAAGTCGTGCCCGCGGGCAAGGAGGTGCTGGAAGCGCTTGCGAAAACCACCCAGCGCTTCGCGTTCGAATTCGAAAACTTCGACTGGGGCGCCGACTACTACCGCCAGCACGGCGTGATGATGCCGGCCGACGGGCTCGACGCCATCCGCAACAAGGACGCCATTCTGTTCGGCTCCGCGGGCGACCCCGACGTGCCCGACCACATCACGCTCTGGGGCCTGCGCCTGAAGATCTGCCAGGGCCTCGATCAGTACGCGAACGTACGGCCCACGCGCATCCTGCCCGGCATCGACGCGCCCTTGAAGCGCTGCAAGCCCGAAGACCTGAACTGGGTAATCGTGCGCGAGAACTCCGAAGGCGAGTATTCGGGCGTGGGCGGCCGCGTGCACCAGGGTCATCCGCTCGAAGCCGCAACCGATGTGTCGATCCTCACGCGCGCCGGGGTCGAGCGCATCCTGCGCTTTGCGTTCCGCCTCGCGCAGTCGCGCCCCCGCAAGCTGCTCACGGTCATCACCAAAAGCAACGCGCAACGCCACGCCATGGTGATGTGGGACGAGATCGCGCAGCAGATTTCGCAGGAGTTCCCGGACGTGAAGTGGGACAAGGAGCTGGTGGACGCCGCCACGGCGCGCATGGTCAACCGCCCGGCTTCGCTCGATACGATCGTCGCGACCAACCTGCACGCGGATATTCTCAGCGACCTCGCCGCCGCGCTCGCGGGTAGCCTGGGCATTGCGCCGACCGGCAACATCGACCCCGAGCGGCGTTATCCGTCGATGTTCGAGCCGATCCACGGTTCGGCCTTCGACATCATGGGCAAGGGGCTCGCCAATCCGATCGGCACGTTCTGGTCGGTCGTGATGCTGCTCGAGCACCTCGGCGAAACCGAAGCCGCCGCTCATGTGATGCAAGCCATCGAGACCGTGACTGCCAACCCCGCGCTGCACACCGGCGACCTCGGCGGCAAGGCAACCACCGCGCAGGTCACGGCCGCGGTGTGCGAACTCGTCGAAAAGGCAGCCGTCGCTGCCTGAGCGCCAGCGCGCCGTAAAAAAGCCGACACGGGGGCGTGACACAAAAAAGACCCGCGCGCCCCCGCCAAACCCTCCAAGGAGGAGACACTTGAATTCGGATACCGAAGCAATCGTCACGCGCAAACTCATGTGGCGCATCATCCCGTTCGTCATGCTGCTCTATTTCGTGAGCTTTCTCGACCGGGTCAACGTGGGCTTCGCGGCAATGACGATGAACAAGGCGATTGGCCTTTCGCCGACGGCGTTCGGCCTGGGCGGCGGCCTTTTCTTCATCGGCTACTTTCTGTTCGAAGTGCCGTCGAACCTCATCTTGCACCGCGTGGGCGCGCGCATCTGGATCGCGCGCGTCATGGTCACGTGGGGCATTGTCTCGGCGGCGTCCGCCTTTGTGACCGGCCCCACGAGTTTCTATGCGCTGCGTTTTTTGCTCGGCGTGGCGGAAGCGGGCTTTTTCCCCGGCATCATCCTCTACCTGAGCCTCTGGTTCCCGACGAAGCAACGCGCGGCAGCGGCCGCCTGGTTCATGGCGGCCGCGCCGATTTCGACGGCGCTCGGTTCGCCGATTTCCGGCGCGCTCATGCAATTGCCGCCCATGTTCGGTCTCGCCAACTGGCAACTGCTTTACGTGATCGAAGCGATTCCTGCCGTGCTGCTAGGTTTCGTGGTCCTGAAGGCGCTCACCGATGCGCCCTCGAAAGCGCGCTGGCTTGAGCCGCAAGAGCGCGACTGGCTCATGGCGAAGCTCGCCGAGGAAGCGAGGGCCCGCGAGGGGCACGCCGGCCATACGGCAGGGGCGCTGAGCGCCCTGCGCGACCCGCGCGTGCTGGCGCTCGCGCTGATCTACTTCGGCACCTCGGCCGGCCTTTACACGCTGGGCCTGTGGGCGCCGCTCATCATCCGGCAATATGGCTTCAGTTCGCTCGAAACCGGGCTGCTGAATGCGATTCCGAGCATCGTGGCGGTCGTCGCCATGATTCTCTGGGCGCGGCACTCCGACCGCACGACAGAGCGCACCTGGCACGTCGTGATTCCCTGCGTGCTGGCATGCGTGGGTTTTATCTTCGCGGGACAGGCCAGCACCGCGCTGATGATCGTGCTGGCGCTCGTGGTGGTCAATATCGGCATCAGCGCCGCCAAGGCGCCGCTCTGGGCCATGCCCAGCATGTTTCTGTCCGGCGCGGGGGCCGCAGCGGGCATCGCCATGATCAATTCGATCGGCAATCTCGGCGGGTTCGTCGGGCCCGCCGTGATCGGATGGCTGAAGACTCAGACCGGGAGCTATGCCGCGGGCTTGTATGTCGTTGGCGCGACGCTCGCGCTTTCCGCGGTCGTTACGCTGATGCTGAGTCGCAAAGCGAGCCAGCCGGTGATGGCGCAGGTGAGGCACGATCACTGAAGGGGCAGGCTCTCGCGCGGCGTCGCCGTCGCGCGGGAATCCGTATCGATACGCGCTCTTCACCGATCCCATGCGACCATGAAACGCTACCGCAACTCATGCATCGCCTTCGATCCTCGGCGCGGCGGCCTTCGATTACGCGACCTCCACGACGCGCACCGACATCCTGAGCGCCCCCGCGCTCGTGCACGGCCCGGACGCCTTCACAAATTCGCGCCTTGCCGTCTTCCTGCGCACCGTACCGAAGGCCTCCGCCATCATCGGCCTTACGCTTAACTTGTTGACGCTTTCGATTTGCTTCCTCGTGTTCCGCTATTTCGGCTTCCTTGTCGATGCCGCATCGATCTTCGTCATTCTTTCCGCGGTCATGGGCAGCTTCTTCACCATCTCCCTCATGGAGCCGGAAGCGCAAAACGCATCCAGCTCCGTCAAGGCGCCCGGAACGGGCGCGTCGCTCAACACTTAACGATTTCTTCAGTTGCCGTCCATGTTTTCGCTCGCGAGGTGGGCGGATACTGCCGGCGTGTCGTTGCGTTCGTTGCGTCCGTTGCGTTCCTTCGGAGCTTGCCGATGCACCACCCCGCCCCAATGCATGCCCCGGCGCCAGTCAAGGCGGACCTGGCGTTCGTGCGCACGTTCGCGCTGCTCGTCGCGCTACAGGGCGCCGGAGAATGGATCGCGTGGATCGCGCGCGTGCCTGTTCCCGGCCCGGTCATCGGCCTCGTGCTGCTGCTCTGTCTGCTTTCAGCGGCGCCCCGGGTCGAGCGCGACGTGGAAGGTCCGGCGCTCGGGTTGCTCAATCATCTTTCGCTCTTGTTCATCCCAGCTGGCGCAGGCGTGTTCGCGCTTGCCGGCGTGTTGAAGGGTCAACTATTCGCCATTGCGGTCGCCATCGTGGTGAGCACTGCCCTTTCGATTGCCGCCGGCGGACTCGTGACTTGCGCGTTGCTCGAAAGAAAGACGAAACAATCGATGCCGTCCGCGAAGATCGAACCATGAGCGGCTACGGCGGATTTGCGCCGGTATGCGCGAGGAGACCCACCATGCCTGAACACGCGGTGCCTGCTTTCATCGGCGCGTGGCTCACGAGTTCGGATGTACCTGCCATCGCCGCGACGATCGGCGTCTATCTGCTCGCCTGCTGGATACACCAGCGCTGCGGCCGCAATCCTTTGGCAAACCCTGTCGCGATCGCGGTCCTGCTGCTCACCGGTCTGCTGAAGTCAGGCGGCATTCCTTACCAGGCCTATTTCGAGCACGCGCGCTTCATTCATTTTCTGCTCGGGCCGGCGATCGTGGCGCTTGCGGTGCCGCTCCATCGTCAACTGCAAAAACTGCGCAACGCTTTCGTTCCGCTGGTGTGCGGCCTGCTCGCCGGCAGCTGCGTGGCCGTCGTTTCGGCCGTGGCGATTGCCGTGATGTTCGGCTGCGAGCCCGCAACGGTCGCCTCGCTCGCGCCAAAGTCGGTCACCGCGGCCATTGGCATGCTGATCTCCGCCAAAGTAGGCGGCATGCCTGCGTTGACGGCCGCCATCGTGATCGCCACCGGCATTTCGGGCGCCGTCATGGGGACCTTCATCCTGGGCGTGCTCGGCATCCAGCGCGACGACGCGCGCGGCTTCGCCATCGGCGTGGCCTCGCATGGCATCGGCACGGCCCGGGCGTTCCAGATCAGCGAGGAGGCGGGCGCGTTTGCCGGACTCGGTATGGCGATGAACGGCACGATTTCCGCACTCGTCCTGCCCTTCTTGCTCCCCATGGTCATTGCCCACGTCACCGGGTGACCTCAGTGCTACATTACGATCCTGATTGCCCGACAACAGGAAGTCATGCAAGGCACGGAGCGCGAATGACCCCATCGGAACGGATTGACCAGCTAATCGCGGAACTCACCGACTGGCGCCGCGAAACCTTCGCCGCAATGCGCGAGGCCATTCTCGCAGCCGACCCGGCGATCGTCGAGGAATGGAAATACATGGGCAGCCCCGTGTGGTATCGGGACGGCATGATCGCCGTGGGCAATGCACACAAGGGCAAGGTGAAGCTCACGTTCCTGGACGGCGCGAGCCTGCCCGATCCGAAGCAGCTGTTCAACGCCGGGCTCGACGGCAACGCGCGACGCGCCATCGACTATCTCGAGGGCGACAAGGTCGACAAGCGCGCGCTGACGGCACTCATTCGCGCAGCGATCGAATTCAACGAGGGCAAAGCGAAGAAAAAGGCGCCTGCCAAACCGCGCGCCCGCAAAACGGCCTGACGCGAGCGCCAGGCGCCTTCGCCTCAGGCATCGGCTTCGCTCACCTCGCGAATGGGAATCACGGTGCGCTCGCCGCAATCGCGCAGCAGGTCGCGCAATTCGTTGATGACGGGAAAGACCTCGTGATTCCAGTCGGCGCCCTGGTTGTCGTGCGCCGCCTGTTCGAGTTCGACGATGGTGCGGTCTTCCTTGAAGATGCGCTCCGTGAACCAGACCAGCAGCGGCCACGCCGCGTCGAGCAGGAACGGAATGGCGGGCCTGCGGACCGAAAGGAGACCGAATGTCCGGTTCGTGCGCTGACGCGCGTCGAGCGGCACATAGACGATCCACAGGTCCATGAGGAGCGAGTCGTCGCTCGAGCGTATTTTCAGCGTCTGATACGGATATTCCGTGCGGATCGTCATCACGCTCTGGTCGCTCGGGTCCGCGCGGTTCTTGCTCGCGCCGAACACGAGCGCCTCGCCCGCGGGCTGCTTGCCCTCCATGCGAACGAACGTGTAGTCCACTTCAATGGAGTTCTCGCCGCGCCGCCGGCCGAGCGAGCGCGCCCGCATCTGGCCCATCTGGCGGCGGTGCAAGAACTGGTGATTCATGTCCATCAGATTCTCGTGCATGAACGAGTAGTGACACTTCACCTCGCGCCCGAAACGGCGCGTCTTGTATGCCTTGTCCGTGACCGAATCCAGCACGGGCAGCGGAGTTTCTTCGGCGAGCGTGGCGTTGCCGGGAAAGACGAAGATCATGCCGTGCGCCTCGCGGCACGGATAGGCGCGCACGCCGTTGGGCAGACGCTCCCGTCCAAGGTAAGGCACGTCCACGCATTGGCCCGAACAATCGTAGGTCCAGCCGTGGTAGCCGCAGCGAAGCGACTCGCCGTCCACCACGCCCGCATGCAGCGGCACCTGGCGGTGAGCGCAGCGGTCTTCGAGCGCGTGCACCGCGCCTGACGCGGTGCGAAAGAGCACGATGGGCTCGCCGGCGAAATGCGTGCCCAGCGTCTTGCCGGGCTTGAGTTCGCGCGACCAGGCGAGCGGATACCAGTGATCGGGATGAATGGGCACCCGGCGCAGGTCGCGCGGTTCTTGCAAATGTGACTCGATCGTATAGCCGTCGGGGAAAGGCATTGCGCGCATGCGGAGAATCTCCTTGTCGAGTCCGTCGATATCGTCGTTATCGTCGTTCTGGAAAATCAATGGTTGGACGCAAATCTCATGCCCGATCATTCAACGCGATTGCGGCATGGGTGTCGATCAGTGTTTTGCCGGAAAGCACGCGATGATGGCGGCCTGGACCTTGACGATAGCGGCGTCGCGCAGCGAGCTGTTGCGCCACCCGAGTTCCACGGGATAGCGCGGCAGATCGATCGGGCACGCGAGCAGTTTCAGGCCCGCCACGCGCGCGATCGCCTCGGCCGCGTGGCGCGGAATCGTGGCGACGCTGCGCGTGCCCTTGAGCAGAAAGGGCAACGCGGCGAAATGCGTCGTAGACGCCACCACATTGCGCTTCAGGCCCCGCGCGGCGAGCCCTTCGTCGACGATCCCGACCACGCCGCCCGACGACACCAAAATGTGCCCTCTCGATACGTAGTCGCCGAGCGTCAAGCGCCGCGGCGGGCGCGCCGCGTCGTCCACGAGGCACGCATAGCTGCCCTCGCCGAGCACCCGGTGGCTCAGGCCGCGCGAAGCGAAGCCGCCCGCCGCGACGGCGAGATCCATGTCCTGATTCGCGAGCGCATCGGCGACGATCTGGCTGTGCGTCTGGCGAAAGATGATGCGCAGGCCCGGGGCGCTGGTTTCCAGCGTTTCGATGATGCGCCGGCCAATGGCCACCTCGAAGTCGTCGGAAAGCCCGATCGACACCGCGCGCCCATGAAACGTGGAGGCATCGGGCGAGGCGATCGCGAGGCTATGGCGGCAGCGGTCGAGCGCTTCGCTGATCACGGGCTTAAGTTCCTGCGCGCGCGAGGTCGGCGCGAGCCCGCGTCCGGTGCGCACGAACAGCGTGTCGGCATAGAGCGCGCGCAGACGCCTGAGCGCCGCGCTCACGGCCGACTGCGTCATGTCGAGGCGAATCGCGGCGCGGCTCGCCCCGCCCTCTTCGAACAGCGCCTCGAATATTTTCAGCAGATTCAGGTCCACGCGGGCGATATCAAAATGGTTCATATCACATAGTATCGATATACGTTCTCGCGATTTTATCGCCGTGGAAAGATGTGAGCTGTCCAACCTTTGAGAGCACGCCATCATGGCCAAGTCGAAAGTCGCCGCGCTGCAGATCGGTTCGTCCGCCGCCGGCAAAGCGCAAACGCTGGAACAGATTCTCTCGTTCGAAGCGCAGATCCGCGCCTCGGGCGCGCAGCTCGTTGTCATGCCCGAGGCGTTGCTCGGCGGTTACCCGAAGGGAGAAATATTCGGCACGCGCCTCGGCTACCGCCTGCCCGAAGGCCGCGAAGCGTTCGCGCGCTACTACGAGAACGCGGTCGACGTGCCCGGCGCGGAAACCGAAGCGCTCGCGGAGCTTGCGACGCGTTGCGGCGCGTCGCTCGTGATCGGCGTGATCGAGCGCGACGGCAGCACGCTCTTTTGCACCGCGCTGTTCTTCAATCCGGGCGAGGGGCTCGTGGCGAAGCATCGCAAGCTCATGCCAACCGGTACGGAACGGCTCATCTGGGGGCAGGGCGACGGCTCGACGCTGCCCACCGTTCGCACGGAATCCGGCGTCGCGGGCGCAGCAATCTGCTGGGAAAACCACATGCCGCTGTTGCGCACGGCGATGTACGCGAAGGGCGTGCAGATCTGGTGCGCGCCCACCGTGGACGAGCGCGACATCTGGCAGTGTTCCATGCGCCACATCGCGCACGAAGGACGCTGCTTCGTGATCAGCGCGTGCCAGGTGCAGCCTTCGCCCGCGGCGCTCGGCGTCGAGGTGCCGGGCTGGGACGAGAATCGGCCGCTCATCAATGGCGGCAGCCTGATCGTCGGGCCGCTCGGCGACGTGCTGGCCGGCCCGCTGCGCGGTGAAACCGGACTCGTCGTGGCGGAGATCGACACCGGCGAACTCACGCGCGCCCGCTACGACTTCGACGTGGTGGGCCACTACGCGCGGCCCGATGTGTTCGCGCTCTCGGTCGATGAACGGCGCAAGCGCACGGTCTCGTTCATCGCGGAGTAGCGCCGAACGAGGTTAAAGGGCCGCCGTCACGCCGAATAGAGCCCTTCCGGCCCGTTGCGCAGCGTGCGCGCCAGCAGCTCGAGCCCTTCTCGCAGCGCCTCGTGGCTGCGCGCGCCGCCGAGGCTCAAGCGCACCGCGTGCGGCGCCGACCCGCGGCCGATCACGAAGCTGTCCGCCGTTTTCGCGAGCACGCCGGCCTGACGCAGCGCCGCCGAAAATTCGGCGGCGCGCCAGGGCTCGGCGAGCGGCAGCCAGAGATGCGGGCTCGCCGGATCGGTGCGATACGTCCAGTCCGCCAGCACCTCGGCGGCGATCGCATGGCGCGCGTCCACCTGCGCACGCTGCTGCGCGACGAGCCGATCGACCTCGCCATCGACGATCCAGCGCGCCGCGATCTCCGCGGCGAGCGGCGACGTCATCCAGCAGTCGCTGCGTATCACCGCGAGGATCTTGCCGACCCAGTCCTGCGGCGCCTGCACATAGCCCACGCGGAGGCCCGGCGCGACCGCCTTCGAAAGGCTGCTGATGACGATGCCGTGCTCGGGCAGCCGCGCGGCGAGCGGCGTGGGCAGCGCATCGAGCAACGCGGCGGGCACGAGGTCCTCGATCACGACGAGGTGATGGCGCACGGCAATCTCGGCGATCATCGCGCGGCGCGCTTCGGAGAGCGTCGCCGTGGTCGGGTTGTGCAGCGTCGGCACGCAAAAGAGCGCGCGCGGCGCGAGCAGCCCGCACGCGCGCTCGAGCGCGGCGGGCACGATGCCTTCCTCGTCGATCTCGATGCCGACGAGATTCAGCCGCAACTGCCGCGCGAGTGCGACGATGCCCGGATAGCTCAACGCCTCGGCGAAGATCGTGTCGCCTGGCCGCAGCACCGCGCGCAACACACAGGCAAGCCCGTGCTGCGCGCCCTGGGTCACCAGCACACGCTCGGCGGCCACCGTGCAGCCCATGCGCGCGAGCCAGCGCGCCCCCGCTTCGCGGTGCGAGCGGCGCCCGCCTTCGGGCTGATAAAGCAGTAGTTCGCCCGCGAGGCGCTCGTCGGCGGCGAGTTCGCGCAAGGTCTGGGTCAACAGGAAGGCTTCGTCGGTCGGCATCGGCACGTTCTGGCCGAGATCGATCAGGCGTCCCGGCGCATGGACGCCCGGCGCCCCCGGCGCCCCCGGCGTGATCGTCGCAGCCCGCTCGCTGGATTCGGGCGCGGGGCGCGTACGGTCCTGGATGCGCGCCCCGTCGGCGTCGGGCTCGGCCACATAGGTGCCGTCGCCCACGCGCGCCACCACGAGGCCGCCGCGCTCCAGCTCCGCATAGGCGCGGCTCACCGTGCCGGTCGTGACGTTGAGCTTCTTCGCCAGCAGCCGGTGCGCGGGCAGCTTTTCTCCGGGCAGCATCTGCCCGCCGTGAATGGCCTGCGAATAGGCCTGGGCGATCGCCCGGTACTTGGGTTCGCTGCTGCGCGAGAGCGTGGGCATCCAGCCATTCATGGTTTTCCCGAAGGAGACAAGCACGCCGCGGCACGGCACGACGGCTGCGTCATTATCGCGCCCAATTCGCGGAAATGAAGGCTGTCATTTACTTCAATTGACTTCATTGAGTGCACGAAATTGACCCTCTAGGATGCCGTAACGCCTGACAAGGCCAAGGAGACAATCGCCCGCCCCACGGCGCGCGGCATGCGTATCTTCAGACGTAAACCACGCAATGCTGCGCACCCCAAGGCGGCGCCCCACGCGCCATGACGAACCGCATCGCACGCATCACCATGAGCCGGCACCAGCTGCCGCTCGACCCACCGTTCCCCGCCTCGTGGGACAGTCGTCCGCGGCGCGCCTTCCCGGCGACGATCGTGCGCGTGGAAGACGACGAAGGCCGCGTGGGCATCGGCTCCGGCGACGCGATGTACGGCTTCGACGACTACCGCGATCTCTTCATCGGCGCCGACCCGCTCGACCTCGCGCGGCACTCGGCGGTGCTCGAAAACCTCAGCTTCCACGCGGGACGCCTCTGGCCGCTCGACGTCGCGCTCTGGGACCTCGCCGGGAAAATTCGCGGCGAGCCGTGCTGGCAAATGGCCGGCGGCCGTGCGAAGCGCGTACGTGCTTATGCGTCCTCGGGCGTGCATCGCACGCTCGAAGGCATGGCGCAGTGGGCCGAGCATGCCGTCGCGCGCGGCTTCCCGGCGCTCAAGGTGCGCTTCGGCCGCCCGACCCTCGCCGACGATCTCGCCGCGCTCGCCGCCGTACGCGAAGCCGCGGGCGAGAACATCGAACTGATGGTCGATTGCAACCAGGGCTGGCGCATGCCGTGGGACACCCAGGCGCCCTGGCGCGCCGACGAAGCGCTCGCCGTGATTCGCCAGATCGAAAAGCATCGCGTGTACTGGGTCGAGGAGCCGCTGCATCGCGGCGACTACGCGGGCCACGCGCAGTTGCGCAAGCAAACGCAAGTGCGGATCGCAGGCGGCGAGATGACGCGCGACGCGCACGAATTCGCGGCGCTCCTCGCGCATGACTGCCTCGACGTCTACCAACCCGATGTCGTCTGCACGCTCGGCATGGAGGGCGCGCGGCGTCTCGCGGCGCAAATCGAGGCGCACGGCAAGGTGTTCACGCCGCATACGTGGGGCAACGGCATTGGCCTCGCGGCGAACCTGCATGTCGTAGCCGGCGCTGCGCACGCGCCGTTCGTCGAGTTTCCGTACGACCCGCCCGAGTGGACGCCGGCGCGGCGCGACTTCCCGATCAAGCACGTGATCGACATCGACGCGAATGGCTGGATCGAGCTAAGCGATGCGCCCGGCCTTGGCATCGAACTCGACGAAGCCATGCTCGCTGCGACACGCGCACACGACAGCCGTTACGACTAAAGCCTCATTGGGCCGCAGCACGCATGAGATGCCAGCCCCATCTGAAGCATTCCGAAACATTTCAATAAAACGGAGACACACTATGAACCGCCTGACCACCCTCCTGCGCGCAGCCTGCCTGGCAGCGCCGCTCGCCCTCGCCGCGTTGCCGGCGCACGCCGCCAGCACCTGGTGCGGCGCAGGCAAGCCCGTGCGCTTCGCGGGCGTCACATGGGAAAGCGGCAACTTCACGAGCGAAGTGCTGCGCTACATCCTCAAGAACGGCTATAGCTGCCAGACCGACACCGTACCCGGTAGCACGGCGGCCACCGAAACGGCGCTCTCGCGCAACGACCTGCAGGTCTGGTCCGAGCAATGGACGGGCCGCTCGGAGATCATCGCAGGCGCGGTCAAGGCGGGTTCAGTCAAGCTCGTGGGCGACACGCTGCCGGGCGGCACGAAGGAAGGCTGGTACGTGCCCGACTACGTGGTGCACGGCGACGCGAAGCGCGGCATCAAGGCCAGCGCGCCCGACCTGCAGTCCGTGAGCGATCTGCCGAAATACAAGGGGCTGTTCGTGGACGACGAGGAACCGGATCGCGGCCGCTTCCTCAATTGCCCCTCCGGCTGGGACTGCGAACGCGTGAATACGCGCTTGCTCAAGCTGCTCAAGCTCGACGACACCTACACGAACTTCCGCCCCGGCACGGGCGCGGCGCTCGACGCGGCCATCTCCTCGGCCTACGCGCGCGGCAAGCCGATTCTCACCTACTACTGGGAGCCGGCCGCGCTGATGGCGAAGTACAAGTTCGTTCAGCTCAAGATGCCGCCGTTCAACGAAGCGTGCTGGAAGACGCTGCGCGATGCCAGCAGCGCACAGCCATGCGCCTCGTCGTATCTGGTCTCGCAGCTGAAGATCGGCGTTTCGACACCGTTCTATCAGGCCGAGCCCGACGTGATGGCGTTCTTCTCGAAGGTGAGCTTCCCTATCGAGTTCCTTAACACGACGATTCTCGACATGACCGAGCATAAGGTCGACGCCCAGGACGAAGCGCTCAAGTTCCTCAAGCAGCACCCCGAGATGTGGAAGACCTGGGTGCCCGCAGATGTCGCGCAGAAGGTGCAGAAGTCGCTCGGCGCGTAAGTGCGATGCGCCGCGTGAGATAAACGATTCCAACGAGAAAAGACGAGCCGCGCAACGCGGCTCCATGATAAGGAGACTTAAATGAAGAAGAAGATCCTTGCGGCGCTGCCACTGGCGCTCGCCGCAGCGGGCGCGCACGCGCAAAGCAGCGTGACGCTGTATGGCCTTATCGACCTCGGCGTGGACTACGCCAGCAATGTGGCGAACGGCGCGAACGGCCAACTCGTGCCGGGCACCGGCAGCAAGCTCGTGCAGATGCAAAGCGGCGTGCCCGCCGGCAGCCGCTGGGGCCTGCGCGGCACCGAAGACCTGGGCGGCGGCTACGCCGCGATCTTCCGGCTCGAAAGCGGCTTCAACGCGGCGACGGGCGGGTTGGGCGGCGGTCTCGCGTTTTCGCGTAACGCCTACGTCGGCTTCAAGTCGGACCAATACGGCCAGGTTACCTTCGGCAAACAATGGGACGCCACCGTCGATCTGATCGAGCCGTATTCGCTCAACGGCAACTACGGCGGCTGGTATTTCGCACACCCGAACGACATGGACAACCTCGACAACGGGTTCCCGGTCAACAACGCCGTGAAATACGTGAGCCCGGTGCTCGCCGGCTTCCAGTTCGAAGGCCACTATTCGTTCGGCGGCCAGGCGGGCCAGTTCTCGAACAACGCCTCGTACAGCGCGGCGGCGGCCTACACGCTCGGCTCGTTCAGCGCGGGCGTGGGCTACTTGCGCGTGAACGACCCGATCACCGCGGTGGCCGGTTATGGCAGCGGCGGCAGCTTCGTGAACGCTATCTTCGGCGACGCGCTCGCCAACGCGCGCTACCAGGGCATCCTCTCCGCCGGCGCGTCGTATGTGATCGGCAGCCTCAAGCTGATGACGAACTACTCGAACGTGGACTTCGCCTCGGCCACCGGCAGCGGCGACCTGCACTTCCAGAACTTCGAAGTGGCCGGCACCTATGCCGTGACGCCCGCCTTCACCGTGGGCGCGGGCTACACCTACACGGTGGGGCAGGACCACGCCACCGACAGCTCGCCGAAGTACCACCAGGTCAACCTGATCGGCCAGTACGCGCTGTCCAAGCGCACGTCGCTCTATGCAATGGGCGTGTACCAGCACGCGGCGGGCTCGGCGGAAAATGCGCAGATCACGGGCTTCAACCCCTCGGGCACCGACAACCAGGCCGTCGCCCGCGTGGGGATCACGCACGCGTTCTGACGTTTTTCACGCAGTCCTTATTACTGAAAACGCGCCGGCGCGAGTGAAAATGCGCCGGCGCTTCTGCATCGCGAGGCTTGCATGCGCCGCCTACCCTCTTTATCGGCACTGCGTTCATTCGAGGAGGCGAGCCGCACGCTCAGCTTCACCAGGGCAGCGCAGAACCTGCACGTGACCCAGGGGGCGATCAGCCGCCAGATTCGCCTGCTCGAAGACTATCTCGGCACGCCGCTCTTCATGCGGCATCATCACCGGCTCGAAATCACGGCCGCGGGCAAGCGTCTGCTGCCAACGCTGCAGGCCGCGTTCGACAGCATCGCCCATACGCTCGACACGATCCGCGCCGATCCGTCGAACAGCCTGCTCAGCCTGAACGCCGCGCCCACGCTCGCCACGCGCTGGCTCACGCCGCGCCTGCGCGATTTCCAGGTGCACCACCCCGACTTGCGCATCTCCATCACCAACGAATACGGGCCGCTGCACGGCACGGAGCGCAACGAAGATTGCCAGATCCGCTTCGGCATGGAACCGCTGCCGGGCGGCCAGAGCACGCTGCTCATGCGCGAGCGCCACGTGCTGGTCGGCTCGGCGCGCGAGTTCAGCCAACCGGCCGCCGATCAAGACGCGCTGCGCGAGATCCTGGCGCAGCACCCGTGGCTCTATATCCTCGATATCGACCGGCGCCTGCTGGTCTGGGAAGCGTGGCTCGAAGCCGCGGCGCTCGACGTGCAGATGGCGCCGCGTGGAGAACTGGAGTTCAGCACGCTCGATCAGGTGATCCACGCGGCAGTGGCCGGTCTGGGCATTGCCGTTGCCGACCGGCACATGATCGCGCCCGAACTCGAGAACGGCACACTCGTGCAGCTGAGCGAGGTCGAAGTGGTGGGACCTTCGGGATACTGGCTCGACGTGCGGCCCGAAGTGCAAGAGACACTACGCGTGCGCAACTTCAGCAACTGGCTGGTCGGGCACCACAGTGAACAGGGCAGCCAGCAACGCTAGCGCGGGTGCATGACTGGCGTCACGCACCCGCGTCTGCGCTTTGGACATCGTCAGTTGGGATCGATCGGCGGACCCGGCGGACCCGAGTCCACCTGCCTCATCGTGGCCGCAGGGGGACCCGCGCCCTGTGCCATGTTGCGCGCGCCCTGTGCCGCGATGGAGCGCGAGAGGATCTCCCGTGCTTCGCCGCTCGACGAATCGACGGTCAGTGCATGCCCCGCGTTATGCCAGGCGCACACCCACCGCCCATCGCGTGCGCAAAGCCGCGCATAGCCGAGCAACGAATCGCGCTGATCTTCGCGCGACGTCAATTCGGCCTGCATTTGCAGTGCGGAGCCGTTGCCAGGCTGTTCCGCGAGCGCGGAATTGATGGCGCTGCGCGCGGGCCCAAGGCTGTTCTTGTCGAGACTCGCGCGCGCGCTCGCCAGTTTTCTCGAGACGTCGGCGCGCGAATCGGCCGCGGCCTTCGCTGCGGCTACCTTCTCTGCGTTGGCCTTCGCGGCGGCGACCTTGTCCGCGTTGGCCTTCTCCGCCTTGACCTTCGCTGCCGCTAGCGCGCGCTCTTCGGCAGCGCTCTTTCGCGCGGCAACGCTCGGCGACTGCGCTTGAGCGGGCGTCGGCTGGGGCGGTGCGACATGGGCCACCACGGGCGGCGGCGCTGTATTAACAGGAGGCGGCTTCACGCTGGCGACCGGAGGCGGCGGCACACTGGCAACGGGAGCAGATGGCGCGTTGGCAACCGGAGGCGGCAACTGCGCGACGGCTACGGACGGCGCGCTGCGCACCGTGTGCGGCTTCGTATCGTGCGCGGTCGATGTGGCCTTGGGTCCGAGGATCGCACCCTCCACGATCTGCGCGCCCAGCGTCGGCTCCCGCTCGGTCCGGTGCGAAATCATGTACGCAGTCAGCAGGAACGCGATCGACACCACGCTGCCAATCGCATAGAAAGGCAACCACGAGCGTTGCGCCCGAGGCGCTTCATCGCGCAACTCGTAATCGCTGTCGCGCGGTGCGCCGCCACTGAAACTGAATGCAGGAGGTGCAGAAGGGTTCCACTCCCTGCGCGCATGGCGCGCGAAGCCATCGTGCCATTCGGGCGCGGCGGACTCGCTTGCCGGCGACATGCGCGGGCCAGAGGAAGGCTGCTTCGCGCCGCACTGAGGGCAGATCATCAGTGGCGCATTAAAACCGGTCCCGCAGTATGGACATCCCCACGGACCAGACTTTGTTCGGCCAGGTTCGTTGAACATTGCAGGCATGGAAGCTTTGACAGGATGGTTTCGGGTTTGCTACCGGCGGCTGGTGCGCGTCGCAGCGGTGGCAACCAGGTGGCTCGGATTCGAAGTATTCGCTGTAGTCCCTACTGTATTTCGCGGATCGTTGGACGGTTGTAACAAATAGTCGTTTTGAATATGGGCTACTTCGCCACGAAGTTCAACCGGCATAATCGGCCAGATGGCGGATAGGGACAGGCGGGATTTCGACCCCCGCTGGGGGTTCTCCGGGCGTGCCATGATGGCTGCGCCGCGCAGGCAAATGGGCCCGGTTGATGCGTCCCCGCGCCGTGACATCTTGATACAGAAATCGTGTGGCTGACTGTGGCTGATACGCCATGAGCGCAGCGTTCGGAATGCCTGCGCGGGCTATTTGGCCCTCGATTTGCGTGCCAAATCGCGACCGCGACGCCTTGGTTTTTTTAAGGGCTTTGGTGACGCCGCGCCCCGCAGCGTCACGCCTTCAACGCGTCCTTGTAAACACGGCCATCCTTCATGATCAGGCTCAGGTTCTGATCCGGGTTGGCCAGCAGCGTCATGTCCTGGAGCGGGTCGCCCGCCACAATCAGCAGGTCCGCGTACGCGCCCTCTTCCAGCACGCCAAGCTTGTGCGGATACGGATTGCGCTCGCCCGCCAGCGCGAGCAACTGCCCGTTCGTGGCAGTGGCCATGCGCAACGCCTCGGCATTCGAGTACCAGCGCGTCATGTGCCCGAGCATCGTGCCCTGGCGCGTGGCCAGCACCTGCGAAAAAATCAGGTCCGTGCCGAACGCCACCTTGAGCCCATGCTTGCGCGCGAGCTTGTACATGTTGTCGGTCCCGGCTGTCACCTCGAGAAACTTCTCGCGGCTCGACGGCGCCAACGGCGCAACATCCTCTTCGCTGGTAAACGGTTGCGTGCTCAACCATGTGCCGTTCTTCGCGAGAGCTTCGGCAGTCCGGTCGTCGATGAGGTGCCCGTGCTCGACGCATTGCGCGCCGGCAGCAACCGAGCGCTTCACCGATTCCGGCGTGTAGGCGTGCACGGCCACATAAGTGCCCCAGTCGGACGCCGTTTCCACCGCGGCTTTTATTTGCGGCTCGGTGAACGTGAGCATGTCGATCGGACTGCGCGGCGTGGAGACGCCGCCGCAACCCACGATCTTGATCTGCGTGGCGCCGAGCATGAACTGCTCGCGCACACGCAGGCGCACTTCGTCGGCCGAGTCGGCAATGGCGGCGGCGCCGGTTCGTTCGATCTCGCTGATCTGGCTGCTCGTGCGCGGCACGTCGGTCAGCAGACGAAAGTCCCCGTGGCCGCCCGTCGTGGTGATCATCGCGCCGCAGGGGTAAATGCGCGGGCCGCTCAGCATGCCGGCGTCGATGGCCTGCTTCAGGGCGAAAGCGGGACCGCCTACGTCGCGAATGGTCGTGAATCCGCGCAAGAGCGTGCGCTGGGCCTCCGCGCCCGCGGCCAGGTAGACGAAACTCAGGTCGGACTGGAGGATGGTCGCGATCGGGACCGCAGCGAGAAGCGAATGCCAGTGCATGTCGATGAGGCCCGGCATCATCACCTTGCCGCCGCAGTCGATCACGCGCCCGCCCGACGCGTTCTGCGCGTCAGGCGAGCCCCGACGCAGCTGCGAGATGCGGCTGCCGTCGACGACGAGGTACATGCCGTCCTGCAGCGCCGCGGACTTGCCGTCGAACAGGCGAAAGTTCGTGAACGTAGTGGGCTGGGCGGGAGCGGCCGCGCCGGGCTGCTGCGCGCTGCTGAACTCGGGCAGCACCGCGCTCAACAGGGATGCGCCCATGCCGATCATGAAGCCGCGCCGGGCAAGATCGGCGCTGATGCGGCGACCGGCGAACTCCGCGAGCGCCTTGTCGCCCAGGCACGCGGAGACTGGGCCGATTGCGTTGCCGCGGCGATTGATTCTGGAAGCCATAGATCACCTGTGAAAGTAAGTCACGCATTTATTCCGCATGCCTAACTACATCGTCCTTCGTCAACAGCAGCGCCAGCGGCCGTGTGGAGCTGAACGCAGAGAAGATGATCGTGAGCGCCACGGTTCCCGGCACGGCGAGAAATGCGCCGGGAATGCCCCAGATCGCCGTCCATGCTGCGAGGCTCATGAGGATGACCGCGGGGCTCAGGTTCAGCGAACCCGCCATCAACCACGGGTCGAGCACGTTGCCCATCACGAAGTTGATCGCCGAAAGCGCAATGAGCAACGTGATTGCCTCGTTCCACTGGCCGAATTGCAGCGCGGCGAGCAAGGCGGGAAGCGCCACGGAAATGAGCGACCCCGCATACGGCACGAAGTTGAGCAGCACGATGAGCACGGCGAGGAGCGGCGCGAACTCCAGCCCGACCAGATGCATGCAGATCCAGCTGAGAATGCCGAGCACCACGCCGAGCAGCGCTTTCAACGCCAGATACGTGCCGATCTTCGCATTGATGGCGTCGATCACGGGTTCCATGTCGGCCTTGCCGCGCATGACCGCAGAGAGCTTGCGGCGGAACCGCCCCATCTCGACCATGAAGAACGCTGTGTACAGCAGCACGACGAGCGTCGTGGCCATGAGCGAAGAGAGCGAGCCGAGGAGCGAGGTGAGCAGCGACTGGACGTTGACGGTCCCGAGCAGTTCGCGGCGGAAGGCCGTCCACGAAGCCTCGGTTTCCAGATGAAACAGCGCGGCGATTTTCGTGAGCAACGCGAGCAGCGTGGCTTCGTACTTCGGCGCCACGGCGAGCATGCGGTCAGTGTCGGACAGCAGCAGTTCGGTCGCGAGCCACGCGGCCACGAGTATCAGGACGGCGGCGCTCCAGTAGCGCACGCCCGCGCGAATGCGCGTGCCCACGTGGGGCACGCGGCGCAGGATTTCGGCGAGCCCGTAGATCACATACGACGTAATGATCGCGAATGCGATCGGCACCAGCACCGGGCGCCCGATATACAGCACCCACCCCGTGATGACGGCGATGACGACCACGCAGGTGAACGTGACGAGATCCTGTTTCATGGAGATGCTTTGGATGACGAACCACGTTGCGGTGGTGAGACGTTTGCAAGCCATCAACGTCCCGCCGCGTTTATCCGGCCCTCAATAAAACGTCTTCGGGGCGCGATCGGTGCCACTTCGCAAGACTAGCCGCTTTGACGAAGACGTGCGCGCTGGCTGGCGAGGAATCCGAACAACCGCGCCCCAGATTTTCGTTGCGCGCACATCGACTCCTCGAGCGGTCAAAAGATCTCGCCTTCGTTTAAGTCACGTTTAAGCAGCAAAAAGTACCTTACGCGCACCTTCACCAACCTCTTCGAAGACCATAGCAATGAGTACCATCAAATATCGGCGCCGGGGCCTGATCGCCGGTGTAGCGGTGGCGCTTGCCGGCGCCTGGGTCGTCAGCCACGAGCACGCCAGCGCTGACGAAAGCGGCATCACGAAAACGACGTTGTCGGCACCCGTGCCGAAGACAGACGATGTCAAGGGCACGGCGCCGAACTTCTCGGCGATCGTCACGCAGTACGGCCCGGCTGTGGTCCATGTCGAAGTCGTCAAGGAAAACCCGGACTCCGAAGACGGCCATTCGGGCGCCCTGGGATCGGGCTTCATCGTGAGCCAGGATGGCTACATCCTCACGAACAACCACGTCGTCGAAGGCGCGGACGACGTGACGGTCAAGCTCACCGACGGCCGCAAGTTCCCCGCGCGCGTGATCGGCACCGACAAGGCGGGCGACGTGGCCGTGCTGAAAATCGCCGGCACGGGCTTCCCCACGGTGAAAATCGGCAATCCGGCGAACAGCAAGGTGGGCGACTGGGTCGTCGCGATCGGCTCGCCCTATGGTCTCGACAACACCGTGACCTCGGGCATCATCAGCGCGAAGTCGCGCCAGCTCTCGGAAGATAGCCCGACGCACCTCATCCAGACCGACGTGCCCGTCAACCCGGGCAATTCGGGCGGCCCGCTCTTCAACCTGAACGGCGAAGTCATCGGCATCAATTCGATGATCTATTCGCGCACCGGCGGCTTCCAGGGCCTCTCGTTCGCGATTCCGATCGACGAAGCCATGCACATGAAGGATCAGATCGTGCAGGGCGGCGGCCACGGCAACGGCACCACGCTGGCCCGCAATGCGCACCCGCGTCTCGGCGTGGCCGTGCGCGCGCTCAGCGGCGACGAAGCGCAGCAAGTCGGCGTGGACGGCGGCGTGCTCGTCGTGAAAGCGGGTGGTCCGGCAAAGGCGGCTGGCATCAGCGCGGGCGACGTGATCATCGCGGTCAACGGCATCGAGGTGGACAACGTCGAGCAGCTGCAAAGCATGATCGCGCGGGCACGCAGCAACGTGTCGATCATCGTGGCCCGCGACGGCGAGCAAATGACCGCGCAGGTCGAGCTCGCGCCGCGCGCCTGATCCCTGGCAGGGTGCGGGCCTGGCGTGCGCTCGTCGCGCGATCACGGCCCGTGGCTCGCCAGGTAGTCGATACGCTCGACGATGTAGTCGTAGAACGGGTTCCACGAAAGCCGCGTGAGGAGCCCCGCCCCCACGATCAGCGCCCCGGTTTCGCCGCGTACGGACTGGGCGCCCAGATGGATGCCCAGGTCGTCGTTGGGATCGGGGTTGCGGCCGTACAGCGAATCGGTCACCGGAAACGGCAAGGCCACGTGTGAAAGCGAATAGACATCGAGCGGATAGTCGAGCCCCGTGGGTTCGACTTTCGCCGTTGTCTCGTTCGGCGCCGTACTCTCTTCGACCACGTGCGGCGAGGTGGCGGAGGCGTTGGTGAGCACCGTGAGACGGTAACGCAGCGGCGGCACGGGCGAGATTCGGCGCAGCGCGTCACGCATCGAAGCGCGCAGCAGCGGGCTCCATTGCGCCGTGCGATTGATGTCGAACAGCACGAGTTCGCTGCCGTTGGCAGGCAGTTGCGCATACAGCGAACTGACGATCGCGCTCGTGCTCACCGTGAAGTCGAGCACGGACTGGAACGTGAGCGTGGGCGGCAGCGCCGCCAGTTTGCCGTTGCGCGCCGCGTCCGCCACTTCCTGCTGGATCTTGCGCGTGACCCGCCACGACTGGCGTGCGCCGTTCACCGGAAACGAGTTGTACTTGAACGGATTGAATTCCGGCACGATGTCGAGCCACGCGGCTTTCGCAAACGCCGGCAGGATCGCAGGCAGCGCCGCGAGCCCCGCAAAGCGCGCGAAGCGCGTAATGCCGATCATCGGCGAAAGCAGGATCAGGCGATCCGCTTTCGGCAGGCTCGGGTCGTCCAACGCCTCGAGCGAGTATTGCAGTGCGAGCGCGCCGCCGTTCGAAAAACCCACGATATGCAACGGCGCAGGCGCCGGCACGAGGCGCCGCGCTTCGCGCACGGCGAGGCGCGTGGCCGCCTCCCAGTCTTCCGCCGTCACTTCAGTCAGCCCCGAGGGCACGGTGCCGTGCCCCGGCATGCGCACCGCCACCACGGCGAAGCCATCCTGCTGATAGCGCTGCGCGATGTGCCGCAGGCTATAGGGAGAATCGGTCAACCCATGCAGCATCACGGCCACGCCGCGCGGCGCGCCCTCGGGCATGAGCGTGTACGAGCGGTTCCAGTTCGTGCGAAAGTGCCCGGGATAGATCGGGCTGCCCGAGAAATAACGATTGGCGGGAATGCGTTCGTCTGCCGGCAGCTTGTCGGTCACGTTTTTCTTCACTGAGTCGAACAGGCGGTTCTCGTTGGCGATGTATTCCTCCCATGTCGCCTGATCGATTTCGTGCGCGTGCATGTCTTCCGGCACATAGGTGTGCCACAGGCTCAACGGCGCCTTGCGCTGCGCGTCGTAGAACCGCACGCCGGCAATGCACACGAATGCGATCAGCACGAAAAGGGAAATCCGCTTGATCCAGCGAAGGACCCACGCTCTCGTCAACAAATTCGCCATGTCCGGTCAATACCTCGCGAACGGGTGGCCGGTCTTTCCTCGCGCTAGCGCGGGAAAACCGGCCAGATAAGCGGTACCAGCATTACGGTGATCACGAGCGCCCCGAGGGCAGCCGGCGAGCCCACCTTGAAAAATTCCCGGAACCGATAACCGCCGGCCGTGCTGACGAGCGCATTCACCGGCGTCGAGATCGGCGACATATAGGCCGCCGACGCGGCAACCGCGGTCGTCATCGCGAACGGATACGGCGATGCATGCAGGTGCGCCGCCATCGCGAGCACCACGGGCGCCATCAGCACCGCCGTCGCCGTGCCGGAAATCACCGTGCCGATCACGAGCGTGAGCAGGAAAACGGCGCCCAGCAAGCCATGCGCCCCCCAGTTGCCGGCCACGTGCAGTACGGCGTCGGCGGCAATGTCGATGCCGCCCGTGCGCTGCAGCGCGATGGAAAACGGCAGCATGCCCACGATCAGCACGAGGCTGCGCCAGTGAATCGCGCGATAAGCGCTGTCGAGGCTCACGCACCCGGACGCGCCCATGAGCAGACACCCGATCAGGCCCGCGAGCACGTTCGGCACGCGCGGCGTGAGCATCATCGCGATGACGAGCGCCATGATGGCGAGGGCGTGCAGCGCCTTGTGCGGCACCGGCACGTAGGCGTCGCTTTCGACCGGCATGGCGAGACACACGATGTCGCGCTCCACAGACTGCATCGAGAAGATGTCGATCCACGGCCCGACCACCAGCAGCGTGTCGCCCACTTTGAGCTGCGTGGCCTGCAGATCCTGCTCGAGCGCGGCGTCGGCGCGGCGCAGGCCCACGACCGTCACGCCGTGCCGGCGCAACGCGGCGGAACTGCGCGCGACGTTGCCCACGAGCGACGAGTCCGGCGGCACGATGACTTCGGCCATGCCCACATCGTGGGTCTGGTCGGTGAAGTATGCGCCCGACATGCGGCGCATCGCGAGCGCATGGCGCGCGCAAAACGCCTCCACGTCGAAACTTGCGGACTCCACGTCGAGCAGCAGCACGTCGCCGGCCGCGATGCTGCTGTCCGCGGTCGCGGGCAGCACCGTCGCGCCCATGCGCGCGCGTCGCTCGATCGCGACGACGTGCGCCACGGGGTCGTCGTCGAGCCCGGTGTGCCCGAGCGTCTGCCCCACGAGCGGCGAATCCGCGCCGACCTCCAGGCGAAAGGCGCGCCCTTCGAGCGAATAGCGCGCGACCCAGTCGTTCAGCGACGGACGCGTGGTCGCCTCCGCGCCACCCGTGCCGTTCAGAAAGCGCCTGGCGAACAGCATCCAGCCGATGCTCGCGGCGAGAATCGGCACGCCCAGCGGCGTGATGGCGAAGAAACTGAAGGGCCGGTAGCCGCGATAGACGAGCGCGCTGTTGATGACGAGATTCGGCGTCGTGGCGACGAGCGTGAGCATGCCGCTCGTGAGCGCAGCCATGCTGACCGGCATGAGCATGCGTGCGCGCGACACGCCCGACTGGCGTGCGATGCGGATGACGATGGGAATGAAGATCGCGACAACGGCCGTCGAGCTCATGACCGAGCCCATGACGCCGACGATGGCCATGATCAGCACGACGAGGCGGCGCTCGTTGGAGCCGCCGCGCTCGATCAGGTAGTCGCCCACGCGCTGGGCGATGCCCGTGCGCGCGAGTCCGTCGCCGAGCACGAAGAGGGCCGCGATGAGAACGATGTTCGGGTCCGAGAAGCCGGCCAGCGCCTCGTTGACCGTGACGATGCCCGAGAGCGACAGCGCGACGATCATGATGAGCGCCACCGCGTCCGAGCGGGGCCGGCCGATCAGGAACATCGCGATCGCGCAGGCCAGACAGGCAACGGTCATCAAGAGGTCGGTAGACACGATTTCGCTTTGCCTGCTCAACGGGCCTGGGAAACCACTGCTACCGCAAATAGTGCCGGATTTTGAAAACTTACGTTTCAGCGCGGCCTTGGGTCAATCTCACGCGTCAAGCCCGCGGCGCCGCCGTTTGACTGCAACGTTTGTGAACGTCGATGCCCTCACGCCTCCAGCAGCGAAACGCGGTTGCGCCCCTGGTGCTTGGCCCGGTACATGGCCTGATCGGCCTGGTCGAGCAGCGCGCGCGCCAGCGCTTCGGGACTCGCGGCGCCGGTGTTCGTCTCGCTGTTCAGCCGATACGCCGCCACACCGATCGACACGCTGAGCGCAATGCGCTTGCCCTCGTCGTCGAGCACTTCGAGCGCCTCGACTGCAATCCGGATGCGCTCCGCAACGGCCAGCGCGTCGGGCAGCTCGCACATCAGCAACGCGACGAACTCTTCGCCGCCGTAGCGCGACACCGTGTCCCCCACGCGCACCTGCTGCTTCAGGCAGGTGCCGATGGCGCCCAGCGCGAGGTCGCCCGTTGCGTGGCCGTGTGTGTCGTTGATCTGCTTGAAATGATCGATGTCGATGAAGAGGCACGACATGGGCGCCGCGTGCGAACTCGCGCGCCGGATCTCGTGATGCAGGCGCTCGTCGAAATAGCGGCGGTTCGACAGGCCCGTGAGCGGGTCGGTCACGCCGGTCTTGCGCAGATGCTCGCGGTGAGCGACGTTGTCGAGACTCGCCGCCGCAACGCGGCTGAAGCGCGCGAGCAGATCGGTGCCCATGCTGGCGTCGAAGCGCGTGGCGTCATCGCTCGCGAGGCACAGATAGCCGAGCAGCTGGGTGCGGTTCAGGAGCGGCAACACGATCGCGCTGCCGATAGCGGTCCGCGCGTCGAAGAAGGTCTCGCTCACCGCGGGCTCGAGATCGCACAGTTCGCTCACACGGCCAAGCCACGGCTGGTTTCCCGCGCACAGGCGCGCCAGCGCGAGGCCGCCCTGGAGCCCGGATCGCAGGTTCGCTTCGAGGTCGGCGCGCCCGCAGTCGGATTCGAGCAGGTCGCGCAGCAGCGGCGTGCGCACGTCGAGCCAGAGGCCGGCGGATGCCAGCCGGAACACCTCAGGCAGATAAACGAATATCCCTTCGAGAAAGGCGCACCAGTCGTGCGCGCCGATCAGGCGCAGTTCCACGTCCTGGAACGACTTCGATGCGCGCTCGTTCCGCTGGACGGTTTCGATTAGCGCAGCAAGATCCAGTGAAGGCTGAGTCCCGGGATGTGTCACGATGCATCGAGAATATTCCGAAGCCTGCTATTACGGCAGCTTGGGGACAGACTTGAGCGTCGAACGGCGACACCCGCGCGCCGGCGGCCTGTTCCGGCGGGGTCAGGGCAAAAGAAAAGACCGCTGTCCGTGAGGGCAGCGGTCTTGCTTACGGAAACAGCCTGCTGTTATTTGGCCGGAGATGCCGTACTCGGGGTCGCCAGCGTGTTGTTGCCACCATACGCGGGGGTGACCGACGTTGCGCTATTGTTCGCGCTCGAGTTCGGCGACGCGGCGCTCATGCCGCTGTCCGAGGTGGTGGCGCCTGGCGTGCCGTAGCCGCTCGTTGCATTGTTATTGGCAGCGGCGGGCGACGCAACGCCCGGGGTTGCCAGCGTATTGTTGCTCTGTGCATACGCACCGCCAGACAGCATGAGTGCGGCGACGGCCGCGATCAATGTGCTGATTGACTTGTTCATGATTCGCTCCTCCTTTGATTGGACTGGAATTCCGGCATAAACCACCCGCGATATTTCTCATTGGGTGGTCGTTATGCGCGGCTCGCGGCGATCAAAATCGCGTAACTGTTCGCAGTGGTGCAAATAAAGCAAACCCCTGCCAGTTGATAACAAGTTTAGGAAAGTAATCGCGGATAATTAAGCGCATTGTGCGCAACGATTTATTTCGTTTTTTGGCAATTACCCGTAATGGCGTAATGGATTTCTCGGCCTCGAATCCGGGCGCTGCGCGGTTCGATATGCGGTTCGGCGATTTGACCTGGCATTTGCGAAAATGCTTATTTTGGCGCCCTGATTGAAATCCAGCTCAACGATTTACACCGCATTTCGCGAGACTACGTTTCGCGTCCCTATTTCGGAAAATCGCTCGCCTTCATCGCGGTATACATAATCGCCATGCGCTATTTTCGTTGCATGCGCATCGAGGTGGGTTCACCTCCGCGTTGACCTAGCAAGGGGCTTGGCGCGGCGCGGCTGCCGAAAATTTTCACGTCCAGCACGCGATCTCCTTGCCTATCTTTCCATATTTCGACTATTATCGAAACATGGAAACGAACCAGACCATCGCCGCCCTGGCGGCACTCGCGCACGAGTCCAGGCTCGCGATCTTTCGCGCCCTCGTTCAGGCAGGCCCCGAAGGCATGCCCGCTGGCCAGATCGCCACCCTGCTCGACGTGCCCCCGTCGTCGCTCTCCTTCCATCTGAAGGAGCTGTCTCACGCGCAACTCGTCACGAGCCGCCAGGAAGGCCGGTTCGTTTTCTACTGCGCGAACTTCGCGACGATGAGCGGCCTGCTGGCCTACCTCACCGAGAACTGTTGTGGCGGCAATCCCTGTTCGCCGGTATCAATGTGTTCACCCTCCACGGAGAAGCAGTCATGAAGCGCTTTCACATTCACGTCGCCGTTGCGGATCTCGCATCGAGCATCCGTTTCTACTCGGCGTTGTTTGCGGCTGAACCGACCGTCGTGAAAAGCGACTACGCAAAGTGGATGCTCGAGGACCCGCGCGTCAATTTCGCAATCTCGCACCGCGGCGCCGCACCCGGCCTGGATCACCTGGGCGTGCAGGTCGAGAACGAAGCCGAGCTGGCCGAAATGCATGCGCGGCTGGAAAGCGCAGCATTGCCGGTGGACACGCAGATGGATACCGCATGCTGCTACGCGAAGTCGAACAAATACTGGAGCGTCGATCCGCAGGGCATCGCATGGGAGTCGTATCACACGCTCAATGAAATCCCGGTGTTCGGCGAGTCGCGCAATACGCCGACGAGCGCACCGGCCCCCGACGTTTCCGCGTGCTGCGCGCCGTCGTCGGGCAAGCCGGTTGGCGTTCCGGTCAAGTCTTCGGCGTGCTGCTGAGCGCCGCGCACGATCCGGCGGAAAAGCCATGACGACCAATGTATTGATCCTGTGCACGCACAACTCCGCTCGCAGCGTACTGGGCGAAGCCATGTTGAATCACCTCGCTTCGAAGGCCGGCAAGGACGTGCGGGCGTTCAGCGCGGGCAGCGCGCCGGGCGGACGCCTGAACCCCTTCGCCGTCGAGTCGCTCACGCGCGCGGGTATCGACGTGAGCGGCTACCGCAGCAAAAGCTGGGATGAGTTTGCCGGCAGCCATGCGCCTGTCATGCGAATTGTCATTACCGTCTGCGACAGTGCCGCCGCCGAGGCGTGTCCGTATTGGCCGGGCAGTCCTGTCAAGATCCACTGGGGCTACCCGGATCCTTCTGTTGCGCCCGGTGGCGATGAAGGCAAGCGCGTCGCGTTCGAACTCACCCGTCAGGCGATCGGTTATCGCATGCTGCAACTCCTTGCACTGCCGCTCGACTCGATGAGCGACGAGGAGCTTCAGCAGGCGCTGACCGCGATCTCCGAATCATGACCGCAGTCACGGGTCTTGGGCGCAAGGTCCTGGCCGAGTTGATCGGCACGGCCTTGCTGCTCGCAGTCGTCATTGGCTCCGGCATCATGGCGCAGCGGCTTGCCGGTGGCAATGTGGCGATCGCGCTGCTCGCCAACACGCTGGCAACCGTGGGCGGACTGTATGTGCTGATCGAGGTGTTTGGGCCCTTGAGCGGTGCGCATTTCAATCCCGCCGTCAGCGCCGTCATGGTGCTGCACGGCGAACTGCATGCTCAGGCATTGCTGCCGTACATCGCCGCGCAACTCGTCGGTGCGCTGCTGGGTGCCTGGCTCGGGCACGCCATGTTCGATCTGCCCATCGTCGAGCTTTCGAGCAAGGTGCGCACAGGCACCGGACAATGGATTGCCGAGGCCGTGGCGACCGCCGGTTTGCTCCTCGTGATCCTGCGCGCGCCGGGCGAACGCGCCTCGATCATGGTGGCTGCGTACATTGGCGCCGCATACTGGTTCACGTCATCGACATCGTTTGCGAACCCGGCCGCAGCGTTCGGACGCATGTTCAGCGACACTTTTGCGGGCATTGCGCCATCCAGCGTACCCGCCTTCGTCATTGCCCAACTGATTGGCGCAGCGACAGGCCTCGCGCTGCATACAGCCTTCGAACCGCGCAAGCTACGCGTCGGCCACCCGAACCTGGTCGAGTCGTCTGGCGAACACGGCGACGTTCGCTAGTGCGCGCATGCTGCTCAGCCGGCGCTTCGCGAGATGACGCATTCAAGATGATCCCGGAGACCTGTCTCCGGGCTTTAGCGCATGCGCCCGGCTGGGCGCAAGGCCATAGTGGGAGGATGATCAGGACTCGTTCGGACGCAGCGTCAGCGCGTTCTTGACCGACGTTACGCCTTGCACGCCCGTGGCGACTTCGGTGGCGTGTTCGATCTGCGACTGCTCCGGCACCGAGCCCTGCAGGACGATGGCGCCTTCACGCGCGCGCACGGTGATCCTGGCAACATCGATCTTCTTGTCCTTGGCGAGAGCGGTGCGGACCTTACGGCTGAGCGCGCGATTAGCGGCCTTGGCCTGCTTCGATTGCGCCTTCGACGGGGCTGCCTGTTGCTCGGCTGCGGCAGTCGCACCGCTAGCCGCGTCGCCCTGCGCATAGGCGTGCAAAGACGCGGCCACGAGAGCCGTCGCCGCGGCCAGCTTGAATACCTGAATAGCCTTCATGGAATTTCTCCTGTTGTCACAGTCTTGTTGTGGGCCCACGAACGGGCCAGTGCACTACACCATTCACGACTAAGCATTCGCGCGCCAGCAACGGCGCTCGACGCGATGCCGCATTTTTCGGCGACATCGCATCCATTCGCGCGAGCGCGCGGCAGATTATAAGAATGAAAGGAACGGCACAGGTCGGAGAAAATGCGGCCGAATCATTAGCTTGATATCGATCCCATCCTGAAGTAGGAGGACCGTTCGTGACCATGGACTCATGGTCACATCGCCCGCGCCGCCAACTGGGTCCGTCAACGATCGAGCGGCTTCGACGCGCTTTTTCGCGGCTGGGTGAGAAATGGAGCGCAAATCCAGTCGCACATACGCGGAAATAATCTGCCAGGCGTCGCATTATTGCGACGCCGATTCTGCCGTGGGATCAGCGCGACAACCGGCTTCCTCTTGCAGCGTGCGGCGCAACTGCGTTCATGAACCCACACCCTCGCGCTCGAGCCATGAACGCAACAACGCGACCCATTCATCGCCGGACTTCTCATCCGCCACGTAAATGCAATAGCTGCGCGACGGCAGACGTGGACCGGCGAACGGTGCAACGAGCCGGCCAGCGGCGAGATCGTCGGCGACCAGCGCGGTGGGTCCCATCGCGATGCCGATTCCGTCGATGGCAGCCTGCAAGGTCAGAAAGAAGTGGTCGAAGGTCAAAGCGGCTGCCGGCCTCAGGTCGGGAATCTGCGCGCTAGCCAGCCAGTCGGGCCAGAGCCGCGGAAGACTCGAGGTGTGCAGCAACGTGTGTTCTCGCAAGTCGGCTGGCGAGCGAAGCGGCATGCGCTGTAGAAGCGTAGGACTACAGACCGGCAGCCGCTCCTCGGACAAGAACGGCCGCATCGAATAGCCGTAGAAGGTGTCCGGGCCACCCCGGATGACGAGGTCATAGTCGTCCTTCAGACTCTCCAGCGGCTCGTTCGACGTCTCCACCTTGACGTCGATGTCGGGATGCCCGGCGCGGAACGTCGCCAGCCTCGGCACCAGCCAGCGCAGCGTGAATGTCGCGGGCGCATTCACGGCCAGGGTTCGGGAGACCGTTTGCGGCACGCCATATCTCGCGGTTGCCTGCGAGAGCTGTTCGAACAACGGGCCGATTTCCGCCAGATAGCTTTTCGCCGCCGGTGTCAGCTCCACGCGGCGGTTGTGCCGCTCGAAGAGCGACGCGCCAAGCCATTCCTCCAGCAAGCGCACGTGCTGGCTCACCGCACCGGGCGTCACGTGCAGTTCCGCGGCGGCGTCCTTGAAGCTGCCAAGCCGGCCCGCAGCCTCGAAGGCTCGCAGGGCATTGAGTGGAGGCAATACCGGTTTCATTCGAGAGAGCTTAACTAACGCGAACGCCCAATTTATCTGGTTTGTTGCCCCGTCACAAGATAGATATGCTTCTTGTTAGACCATTCCTGCAACCCTGCCCGCACCCTCATGCTCAGTTATACCGGCGGTATCGTGCTGTTCGCCGCGCTGCTCCACGCGAGCTGGAACGCGATGCTCCACGGCAACCGCGACCGGTTTTTTTCCATGGCATGGATGAGCATCGCCATCGGCGTGGTCGCGACGCTGGTCGTCCTGTCCATGCCCTGGCCGGCCCGCGCTTCGTGGCCCTACATCGTCGCGTCGGGGCTCGTGCATATTTTCTACAACGTGAGTCTCGTGCGGTCGTATCGCCGCAACGACCTGGCGCTGGCGTACCCGATCGCACGAGGCTCGTCGCCGCTGCTCGTCACGCTCGGCGCGGCGCTGTTCGCGCATGAAGCGATCGGTCCGTTGCACGGTCTCGGGATCGTGATGATTTCGGGCGGCATCATCGCGATCGCGCTGCAGGGGCGTCGCGTGTCGCGCGCAGGTGCGCTGGCCGCGCTGACGACCGGTGCAACGATCGCGCTCTACACGGTGATCGACGGCATCGGCGTGCGCCTGTCCGACGGCCAGCCGCTCAGCTACACCGCATGGATGTTCCTGTCCTATTGGGCGATGCCCGTGCTGTTCGTCGCGCGGCGCGGGCCCGCAGCACTATGGACGCCCGTGCGCGCCGAGCCGCTGTCGATCGCCTCGTCGCTGGCCGGCGGCCTCGTGTCGATCGGGGCGTATGGCATCGTGATCTGGGCGCTGCAGTCGGGCGCGATGGGCGCAATATCGGCGTTGCGCGAGACCAGCGTGGTGTTCGCGGTGCTGATCGGGCGGATGTTTTTGCGGGAAGCGGTGAGTGGAACGCGCTGGCTCGCCTGCGTGGTCGTCGCGGCCGGAGCGGTTTGTCTCGGGCTCTGAGATGATTTCACGCACGTCGTTTGCTACCCGTGCGTCATAACGCAACCGAGCACGCAACTGAACGCGAAGGAGCGCCCCATGCTTAACCATATCGAAACCGAACTGCTCGACATCGCCTATGACGAACAGGGCGATGCGAACGGATGGCCGGTCGTCCTGCTACACGGCTTTCCCTATGACATCCGCGCATACGACGAGGTGACGCGACGCCTGGTATCCCAGGGCGCCCGCGTCATCGTCCCCTACCTGCGGGGATACGGCCCAACGCGCTTTCTTTCGCCCACGACACTGCGCTCGGGCCAGCAGGCGGCGCTTGGCGCGGACCTGCTCGCGTTGCTCGATGCCCTGCGGATCGACCGCGCCATCCTCGGCGGATACGACTGGGGTGGCAGGGCGGCATGCATCGTGGCGGCGCTCTACCCGTCGAGAGCGAGGGGCCTGGTTTCGGTCAACGGCTACAACATCCAGGATATCGCTGCTGCCGCACAGCCCGCCGACCCCGAAAAGGAACACCGCATGTGGTACCAGTACTACCTGCATGGCGAGCGCGGCCGGGCCGGATTGACTGAAAAACGGCGCGCGTTCTGCCGTCTCCTGTGGTCGCTATGGTCGCCGACCTGGCGCTTCGACGACGACCTCTACGCGCGCACGGCAGCGTCGTTCGACAATCCCGATTTCGTCGACGTGGTGGTCCATTCTTACCGTCACCGTTTCGGACTGGTCGAAGGCGACCCCCGCTTCGACGACATCGAGCGACGCCTCGCCGCCACGCCGCCGATCACCGTGCCCACGATCACGCTCGATGGCGACGCGGACGGCGTCCAGCCGCCCGGGGCAAGAGAGACCAGTTCGCAGCGCTTCAGTGGACGCCATGAGAACCGCATCGTGCCGAACGCAGGCCATAACCTTCCGCAGGAGGCGCCAGAAGTGTTCGCCAAAGCGGTACTCGACATCAACGCGTGGGCCGGTTGACGCCGCATGATTGCGCAACGCGCTTTATCCGCAGAGGAGAAACCAACGACATGGCGGGCGATACGAACCAACGGGCAGGCCAGTGCCATTGCGGCGCGGTGCGTTTTGTGGCGACGCTGAGCGACGGCCTCGACTCGATCCGCCGCTGCAACTGTTCTTACTGCCGCATGCGAGGCGCGGTCATAGTTGCGGCCGAAATGGGTGGGATCGAGTTCCTGCAGGGCGAGGCGGTGCTAACGAGCTATCGCTTCAACACCGCAGCGGCGCAGCACTTCTTCTGTTCTCGCTGCGGAATCGCCACCCATCTTCAACGGCGTTCCAACCCGAACCTGTATGGCGTCAACGTGGCTTGCCTCGACGGCGTCAGCCCATTCGATTTCGCCGAGGTCCCTGTCATGGATGGCGTCAATCATCCGAACGACACCGGCGGCCCAGCGCGCCTGGCGGGCACCCTGCGTTTCATTGCGGCTGACTAAGGCCCGAGGCCACTCGCTCGTTCAAGTGATGGCTCAAAAAAGCCGCCGCGCTCTCGCGCGGCGGCCTTCGCCAAAACCTGGCAAGCGTGGTCACCGCGCGGAAAATCAGCCGAGCCCGCCCATCATCAGGTACTTCGTTTCGAGGTACTCGTCGAGCCCGTACTTCGACCCTTCGCGCCCGAGCCCCGACTCCTTCACGCCGCCGAAAGGCGCGACTTCGGTCGAGATAATGCCCTCGTTGATGCCGACCATGCCGCTTTCCAGCGCGCCCGCCACGCGCCATACGCGGCCAATGTCGCGTGCGTAGAAGTAGGCGGACAGGCCGAAGTCGGTATCGTTCGCCGCCTGGATCGCTTCTTCCTCGGTCTCGAAGCGGAACACCGCGGCAACGGGGCCGAACGTCTCCTCGTGCGCGAGCATCATGCCGCCGTGCGCGCCCGTGATGACCGTGGGCTCGTAAAACGTGCCGCCCAGCGCATGCGCGTGGCCGCCGCACACAATGGCGCCGCCCTTCTCGAGCGCATCGCTCACGTGCGCCTCGACCTTGCGCAACGCCGCGCCGTTGATGAGCGGCCCTTGCGTCGCGCCCGGCTCCATGCCGCCCGCCACGCGCAATGCGCTCACCGCCTTCACGAGTTTCTCGACGAAGGCGTCGTGCACGCCGGCCTGCACGTAGAAGCGGTTCACGCACACGCAGGTCTGCCCCGTGTTGCGGAATTTCGAGGCCATCGCGCCTTCCACCGCGGCATCGAGATCGGCGTCGTCGAACACGATGAAGGGCGCGTTGCCGCCCAGTTCGAGCGACACCTTCTTCACCGTATCGGCGGCGGCGCGCATGAGCAGCTTGCCTACGCGCGTCGAACCCGTGAACGAGATCTTGCGCACGGCCTTCGAGGCCATGAGCGTGTCGCCGATCGCCGGGGCATCGCCCGAAACGACATTGAACACGCCGCGCGGAATGCCCGCCTCGAGCGCCAGTTCGGCGAGCGCGAACGCCGAAAGCGGCGTCTCTTCCGAAGGCTTGAGCACCATCGTGCAACCCGCCGCGAGCGCCGGGCCGGCCTTGCGCGTGACCATGGCGAGCGGGAAATTCCACGGCGTGATCGCACCGACCACGCCCACGGGCTCCTTCGTCACGACAATGCGCGCGCCCTTCTTCGGCGCGGGAATCACGTCGCCATACGCGCGTCGCGCTTCCTCCGCGAACCACGTGAGAAAGCTCGCCGCGTACGCCACTTCGCCCAGCGATTCCGCATACGGCTTGCCCTGCTCGGCCGTCATGATGCGCGCGAGGTCTTCGCGATGCGCATGCATCAGCTCGCCCCAGCGGCGCACCTTCGCGCTGCGCTCCGCCGCCGTGGCGTCGCGCCACGCAGGGAACGCGTGCGAGGCCGCCGCCACGGCCTGCAGCGCTTCGCGCGCACCGGCGCGGGCCACTTGCGCGAGCGGCGCGCCGGTGGCCGGATCGAAGATCGGGTAGGTCGCTTCGCTCGCCACCCATTCGCCGTCGATAAAGCTCGCTGTGCGCCACAGGCGCGCTTCCTTGAGTCCTTCGATCATGCTGCGATCTCCATGCGTCGCGCCGCGCGCGGCACGCGCGGAATGCGCGCGCTCACGTAATCGTTGATTACGTCGCACGGCGTGTAGTTGCGCTCGAGTTCGTAAAGCTCGTCGGCGCTCAGTTGCGTGTCGAGCGCGGCGAGCGCGCTTTCGAACTGCGCGACGGTGTCCGCGCCCACGAGCATCGACGAGATGCCCGCACGCCCCAGCACCCAGGCCTGCGCGATCTGCGCGCACGACACGCCGCGCGCCGCCGCGACTTCGGCCACCGAACGCGCGATATTGCGCGAGGCTTCATCGTCGTACATCTGCACGGTGAAGAAATCGGTCTGGTTGCGCACCGACTTCGCGTCGCCGGAAAGGAGGCCGCGTGCGAGCGGGCTGAACACCGACACGCCCACGCCCTGATCCTGGCAGAACGGAATCATCTCGCGCTCTTCCTCGCGATACGCGAGGTTCAGCTGCAGCTGCATATTGATCGGTCGTGCGAAGTTATAGCGCTCGCAGGCCTGCAGAATCTTGGCGAACTGCCACGTGAACATCGTCGACACGCCGATATAGCGCGCCTTGCCCGCGCGCACGATGTCGTTGAGCGCGTCCATGGTTTCTTCGACCGGCGTGTTCACGTCGAAGTAGTGCAGCATGTAGACATCGACGTAGTCGGTTTGCAGCCGGCGCAGCGAGCCGTCGATGCCTTCCATGATGTGCTTGCGCGAGTGGCCCTGGTTGTTTGCGCCATTGCCGATCGGATAGCCGACCTTGGTCGTGAGCACGAGTTCGTCGCGCTTCGCGAGCCGCCGCACGATGCGCCCCACCACTTCCTCGCCCACGCCGGTCGAGTAGAAGTCCGCGAGATCGATGAAGTTCACGCCCGCTTCGAGCGCTCGGCGCACGATCGGCTCGCTCTGCTCTTCGTTGTAGATCCAGGGCTTCCATTCGGGCGTGCCCATGTTCATCGTGCCGAGGCACAGGCGCGACACCTTCAGGCCGGAGCGGCCAAGTTGCACGTATTGCATCGTAGTCACCTGTAACGATTGGAGCGGCTCAAGCCGCCCTGGCCTTCGGCGTGTAAAACGGATTGCTGATCTGATCCTTGATCTTCGCAAGGTCGTCGAGCCTGGGCAGGCCGTTCATCGCGGCATGAATGGCCGTCTTGCAGGCCACATAGTTGTTCTCGTACACGGCGTCGAGGTCGTCGCACGACCAGTTCACCCAGTTCGCCGTGACGATGCACCATTCGTTCTCGGCCTGCGGCGGCAGCGTGCCGTCGAGCATCGCTTCCGTCACCGCCTTCGCGATGGCCGCCTGCGACGCGCCCCACGTGGCGTTGCCGTGCAGGTCGCCGCGAATGTCGGCCTTGTTCACGTAGAGCGTGGCGGGCTTGACCGGCACGTTGGGCTGGGCCACCACCATGAACGGTACGTGGCCTTGCGAAGGCGACGACAAGCTGTTCGTAAACGCCTGCCCCACGGGGCCATTGCGCGGGCCGATCATGATGTTGATGTGGGCAGCGTTTACGCCTAGTCCAGCGAAACCTTCGCCGATATAGACTTGCAGGTCTTTCATGTTTGACTCCGTCTCCTGGGTCATGAGTTCGAATTTGGCCAGACGCATTCCAGCACACGCCGCAAGCGCCCAAAAGCTATGAAATCTCATGGGGGCATGACGCGCAGTCATCGCTCTCTCCTGCATGATTCGCGTGATGAAAGTGGCATGAGATCAGGTAATGCATCGATGACTATTCGTTGCTTCGCAACCCGAAATGCCACGGCTAGACTCTGGTCGGATTGATTCGAAAAGCGGCGGCCCCACGCTGGCCCGCGCATACAATTCCAATCACTGGAGACGACATGAGACGTATCACGCTGGCAGGCGTGCGTATTGCCGCCGCCCTCGCGCTGACCTGCGCGGCCACGAGCAGCTTTGCAGCCCCCGGCTGGTGCCAGGAGGGCAAAACCGTGAAGCTCGCGCAGATCACCTGGGAAAGCGGAGCGCTGATGACCGAAATGGTGCGCACGGTGCTGGAGAAGGGTTACGGCTGCAAGACCGAAGTCGTGCCTGGCGCCACGGCCGCCACCGAAACGGCGCTCACGAAAAACGACCTGCAGGTGTGGGCCGAGCACTGGACGGGCCGCAGCCCCATCGTCGCGCGCGGTTTGAAGGACGGCAGCGTGAAACTCGTCGGCGAACTGATTCCCGGCGGCGACAAGGAAGGCTGGTACGTCCCCGACTATGTGATCAACGGCGACGCAAAGCGCGGCATCAAGCCCATGGCGCCGCAACTGCGCTCCGTCGCGCAACTGCCGCAGTACAAATCCCTCTTCACGGACGACGAAGAACCGGGCAAGGGCCGCTTCTACAACTGCCCCGCAGGCTGGGACTGCGAACGCTTCAACAACCGCCTGCTCACGGCCTACAAGCTCGGCGACGACTACACGAACTTCCGCCCCGGCACCGGCGGCGCGCTCGACGCGGCGATCGCCTCGGCCTACGAGCGCGGCAAGCCCATTCTCTTCTACTACTGGCAGCCCGCCGGCCTGATGGCGAAGTACCACTTCGTGCAACTGGAGGGCGCGCCGTATTCCGACGCCTGCTGGGACACCATCGCCGATCCGAAGGGCACGCCGTGCGCGTCTGCCTTCAAGGTCTCGCATCTGATGGTTGCGGTCTCCACGCCGTTCTACGACGCCGAGCCGGACGCCGTCGCATTCTTCGGCAAGGTGAGCTTGCCGCTCGCGCTCGACGAACAACTGGTCCAGCAGATGCACGACAAGAAGCTCGACGCCTCGACGGTCGCGCGCACGTTCTTCGAGCAGCATCCGGAAATCTGGAAGCAATGGGTCACGCCGGAAGTCGCGGCGCGCGTGCAGGCCGGCCTGCACACGTAAGCAACGACACTGGCCGCACGACGGTACGCATCACATGACACACGCAGAATGAGGCTCACCATGGGATCTCCCTTTCTTCACCTCTCGATCGCCGACTGGGTCAACGATCAGGTCTCCGCGTTTGTGCAGCGCTACGGCGACGCGTTCCACAACTTCAGCGTGCTCATGCTGCGCGACCTGCTCGTGCCGCTCGAAGGCCTGCTGCGCGCCACGCCGCCCATCGTCGTGCTCGCCGCCGTGGGCCTGCTCGGCTGGCATGCCTCGCGGCGCATTGGCGTGGCGCTGCTGTTCGTCGTGCTGCTCTGGCTGATCGGCTGCTTCGGGCTGTGGGACAAGCTCATGCAGACCTTCGCGCTGATGGTCGTCGCCACGCTCATCTCGGTCGTGCTCGGCGTGCCGCTCGGCATCCTCGCCGCCTCGAGCAGCGGGCTGCGCCGCGTGCTGCTGCCGGTGCTCGACGTGATGCAGACGCTGCCCAGCTTCGTGTACCTGATTCCGGTGCTCATGCTGTTCGGCCTCGGCAAGGTGCCCGCCATTCTCGCCACGGTCGTCTACGCGCTGCCGCCGCTCATTCGTCTGACCGATCTCGGCATCCGCCACGTGGATGCGGAAATCGTCGAAGCCGCGCGCGCGTTCGGCACCACGCGCATGCAATTGCTGTTTGGCGTGCAGTTGCCGCTCGCACGGCCGAGCATCATGGCCGGTATCAACCAGACCACGATGATGGCGCTTTCCATGGTCGTGATCGCCTCGATGATCGGCTCACGCGGTCTTGGCGAAGACGTGCTCGCGGGCATTCAGACGCTCGACGTGGGCAAGGGCACGCAAGCGGGCGTCGCCATCGTGATTCTCGCGATCGTGATCGACCGCATCAGCCAGGGTTACGGGCAGGGCCGGCGCACACGCGGCCTCGCACGCAGATCGAAGCAGCCCTCGCGCATTCCGTTTCGCCGCGTTCGCGAACAGGAAAGCAAAAGCGCCGACGCGACCAGCAGCAGCGACCTGACGAGCCAGCCGGCCAAGTAACGAACGCGAAGGCAAAAGCGCCGGCACAATGGCGGAAACCCGGCCGGCGCATCCAGCATACGCAACGAGCATGGAATGAGGTAACGATCATGAGCGGCATCGAAGTCAAGAACGTCTACAAGATCTTCGGCACGCGCGAAAGCAGTCAGCGCGCGCTCGAGCTGCTGCGCGGCGGCGCGGGCAAGGCCGAGGTCCTCGAGAAGACGCGCTGCAACGTAGGGCTCAACGACGTGAGCCTGTCGATCGGCTCGGGCCAGATCTTCGTGATCATGGGCCTATCGGGCTCGGGCAAGTCCACGCTGGTGCGCCATTTCAACCGGCTCATCGAGCCGACCGTGGGCGAGATCCTCATCGACGGCAAGGACGTGCTCAAGCTCTCCGACAACGGCCTGCGCGATTTGCGCCGCTACGGCGTGAGCATGGTGTTCCAGAGCTTCGGACTCCTGCCTCATCAAACGGTGCTCAACAATGCCGCGTATGCGCTCGCCACGCGCGGCGAAAAGAAAGCGGCGGCGCACGCGAGCGCGCGCGAATGGCTCGGCAAGGTGGGTCTCGCGGGCTACGCGGACCACTATCCCGACGAGCTTTCGGGCGGCATGCGCCAGCGCGTGGGCCTCGCCCGCGCGCTCGCCGCGAACACCGACGTGCTGCTGATGGACGAGGCCTTCTCCGCGCTCGATCCGCTCATCCGCACCGAAATGCAGGACCAGCTGCTCGAACTCCAGGCCACGCTCAAGAAGACCATCGTGTTCATCACGCACGACCTCGACGAGGCGCTGCGCATCGGCAACCAGATCGCGATTCTGCGCGACGGCCGCCTCATCCAGTGCGGCACGCCCGACGACATCCTGCACCGCCCCGCCGACGACTACGTGCGGCGCTTCGTCGAGCGCCGCGCCGGGACGACGCACTAAGCCGCCGTACATGCGGGCGCTCATCGGCCTGCTGGGCGGCTATACGATCCTCGTTTGCGGGAACAGCCTCCTCACGACGCTGATCTCGCTGCGCATGCTGCACGGCGAGCGCACCGCGCTCGACGTCGGCCTCGTGCAATCGTGCTATTACGTCGGCTTCATCGTGGGCGCGCTGGGACTCGGCCCGATCGTCGGGCGCATCGGGCCGCAGCGCGCCTTCATCGGCTTTGGCGCGCTCGCCGCACTCGCGGCGCTCGGCTATCTCTCCTTCGATTCCCCTGACATTTGGGCCGTACTGCGGCTCATCACCGGCTTCAGCATGGTCGGCGTGTTCACCTCGATCGAAAGCGGCGTGAACGGCGCCGTGCCGAACGAACGGCGCGGGCGGGCATTCGCGCTTTATCTCGTGCTCACGTATCTCGGCGTGAGCGCCGGGCAGTTCCTGCTGGGCGTGGGCGCGCCCGGCGGCATTTTCGAGCATGCGCTCGTGAACGGGTTGTTCGTGACCGCGCTCATACCGGTGGCGTTGATCGGCGAGTGGCAATCGGCCGGAGGCGCGCCGCCTGCGGCCACGGCGCCGGCTTCCGCGCTCGCCACGCCGAAGCGCCCGACGCTGCTGCTCGACGGCCTGCGCGAACTGCACCGAGTCGCGCCGCGCAGCGTGCCGGCCTGCATCGGCGCGGGGCTGCTTTCCAGTGCGTTCTATGCGCTCACGCCGGTGTATCTCGCGCGCATCGGCTATCCGGCCAGCGGGATTTCGCGCGCCATGGGCGTCGTGCTGATCGGCGCCCTGCTTTCGCAATGGCCCGTGGGGCGGCTCTCCGACCGCCTCGGGCGGCGCGCCACGCTCGGCGTGATCTCGCTCGTCTCCGCGTGCGCGGCCGCGGCGCTCGCCATCCTGCGCGCACCGGCTCTCGTCGATACGATCCTCTTTCTCTACGTCGCGCTCACGTTCACGCTCTATGGCGTGATCGTCTCCGACGTGAACGACCGCGTCGATCAGGCGCGGCGCGTGCAGACGAGCGCGACACTGCTGCTCGTCTTTTCGCTTGGCGGCGCGGCCGGTCCCACCGTCGCTTCGCTGTTCATGCGTCTGTTGGGGGCGGGCGGGCTCTATGTGTTCGCGCTCGTCGTCACGCTCGCGCTCGCCGCGCTATCGCGCGCGCGGGGCGTCTGAATGGTGGTGCGGGCCGGTATACTGCGTCGTTTGCAGGAGGCGTCGTTTCGGGACGGCGCCTGGAGCGAGGAGACGACCTTGAAGCGAAAGATGCCGGCGCTGAACGCCCTGAAGGCGTTCGAGGCGGCAGGCACGAGCGGCAGCTTCACCCGCGCCGCCGAGCAGCTGAACGTGACGCAGAGCGCGGTGAGCCGCCAGGTGCGCCAGCTCGAAGAACAGCTTGGCGAGGCGCTGCTCGAGCGCCATCACCACCGGCTCGAACTGACCGAAGCCGGGCGCGCGCTGCTGCGCACGCTCCAGCAGTCGTTCGACCGCATCGAAGTGACGGTGCGCACGATCCAGCAGAAGAGCGACCTCAACCGCCTGCGCGTAAACGCCCCGCCCACCTTCGCGAGCCGCTGGCTCGTGCCGCGCCTCACGCGTCTGCAGGCGCGCCATCCCGAGCTAGAACTGAGCCTCACCACGCATCTGCAGGACAGTCTCGCCGATTCGACGGCGCTGGACTGCGCGATCCGCTTTGGCGATGGCGAATGGGAAGGCCTCGACAGCTCGCTGCTGATGCACGAGTCGCACATCGCGGTGTGCGCGCCCGCGCTGCTCGCGCAAGGGCCGATCGATCTCACGCAGCAAACCTTGCTGCACGTGCTCGCGGGCGACAACCAGCGCTATCTCACCTGGCGGCACTGGCTCGACGCGGCGCGCATCGAGGACGTGGACACGTCGGGCGGCTACGAATTCGACCTGCTCGATCATGCGATCCGCGCGGCCATCGAAGGGCTCGGCGTCACGATGGCCGACCGCCACATGATCGAACACGAGTTGGCCCAAGGCCTGCTCGCGCCCGTGCGTGACATCCACGTGGACGGCCGCCAGTCATACTGGTTCGTGGTGCGGCCCGAACAGAAGGCTTCGAAGCCGCTCCAGCTTTTCCGGCAATGGCTTCAGGACGAAGTCGCGGCCATGCGCTGACGGCCCTGCGCAATGGCCTGCGCGGCGATGGCCTGATCGGCGTCTTCCAGAATCAGATCCGCGCCCTTTTCCGCGACCATCATCGTCGGCGCATTGGTATTGCCCGATGTGATGTTCGGGAAGATCGACGCATCCACCACGCGCAAGCCTTCGATGCCATGCACGCGCAGGCGCGCGTCCACCACCGCCGTGCGCGGGTCCGGACCCATCGCGCAGGTGCCGCACAGGTGATAGATCGAACCGCTTTGCTCGCGGAAGAACTTGAGCATGCTCGCGTCGTCGGTCACTTCGCCGGCGGGCGTCACCTCGGCTTCGGTGATGCCCCGCAACGCGCGCGCCGTCATCAACTTGCGCACGAGGCGGCTGCCCGCAATCGCCTCGTCGCGGTCCTTCTGCGTCGAGAGATAGTTGCCGCGAATTTTCGGCGCGTCTTCCACGTTCGCCGAAGCGATCTCCACCGAGCCGCGGCTCGTGGGCCGGCACGGATTGAAGCAGACCAGAAAGCCCGAGTACGGCTCCGGCGTGAGCTGCGCCCGATCCGACTTCGGAATCCGATACGAAAGCGGGTTGAAGTACACCTGCATGTTCGGGTGCGCCTCGTCGGCATTCGTGCGGAAGAAGCCGCCCGACTGATTCACGCTCATCGAGAACGGGCCCTTGCGCTGAAACACGTATTGCAGCCCGAACTTCAGCTTGCCGGTCCAACTGCCGAATGAATCGTTGAGCGTCTTGACGCGCGAACGATAGTAGAAGCTCACGCACAGATGGTCCTGCAGGTTCTGTCCCACCGCAGGCAGCTCGTGCACCACGTCGATGCCGTGCTTCGCGAGCAGCGCGCGCGGGCCCACGCCCGACAGCTGCAATAGCTTGGGCGAATCGACCGCGCCAGCCGCGACGATGACCTCGCGGTTCGCCTCGAACGTGCGCTTCACGCCCTGCTGCACGATTTCCACGCCGATGGCGCGTTTTTGAGCCTCGTCGAACAGCACACGCGTGGCGCGCGCATGATGCTCGATCTTCAGGTTCGCGCGCTGCCCCGCGCGATGCAGGTAGGCCACGCTGCTCGAATCGCGCTTGCCGTCGCGCGTATTCACATCGTAGATGCCCACGCCTTCGAGCCGCGCGCCGTTGAAGTCCTCGTTGCGCTCGTAACCGAGCTGCGTGCAGCCTTCCACAAAGGTGCGGCACACCGGATGCGCGCCATCCTTCATCGGCGTGATGCGCACGGGGCCGTTCGCGCCGTGCCAGGGCGTGTCGCCGAGCGGATGCGATTCCAGCTTGCGGAAGTACGGCAGCACTTCCTGGTACGACCAGCCCGCGTTGCCCGCCGCGGCCCAGTCGTCGTAGTCGCGCGCGGCGCCGCGCACGTAGATCATGGCGTTGATCGCGCCCGAGCCGCCCTGCACCTTGCCGCGCGGCGCGTAGATCTGCCGGCCGGCAAGCTCCGGCTCCGGCTCGCTGTAATACATCCAGTTGTACTGCTTGTTGTAGTACAGCTTGGCGAACCCGATCGGGATCTTGAACCAGAACGAATCGTCGGGTCCGCCCGCTTCGAGTAGCAGCACCGAATGTCGCCCGGAAGCGGAGAGCCGTTCCGCGAGAATGCAGCCCGCCGAACCGGCGCCGACGATGATGTAGTCGTAGTTCATCTAAGTGCTCCGGCAGATCAGCCGCGTGCGGGCGAGGTATCGCGCACGTCGGCGGGCTGGCTCGCCATCTGCAAATGCAGACGCTTGCCCGTATAAGGCGAGTGCGCGCGCACGACGTCCATATCGAGTTCGACGCCCAGGCCCGGCGCCTTCGAGGGAATGATGTAACCGTCTTCCCACTGAATGGGCTGCTTGAGCACTTGCGCGTGGAAACCATCCCACGTGCCGATGCTTTCCTGAATCAGGAAGTTCGGCGTGCAGGCCGCGAGCTGGATGCTCGCCGCCGCGCCAATGGGCCCGTTGTAGAGATGCGGCGCGATCTGCGCGTAGTGCACTTCGGCGAGCGTCGCGATCTTCTTCGCTTCGAGCAGGCCGCCCACGCGCGCCACGTTCAGTTGCAGGATCGACGCCCCGCCCGCCTGCAGCAGCTTGTGGAATTCGTATTTGGTGGTGAGGCGCTCGCCCGTGGCAATCGGAATCGACGTGTGCTTCGCGACATTGGCGATGGCCTCTTCCTGGCCCGGCGGCACCGGCTCCTCGAACCACAGCGGGTCGTATTTCTCGAGCCGCTTCGCAAGCCGGATGGCCGAAGAAGGCACCATCTGGCCATGCGTGCCGAACAGCAGATCGGCCTGGCTTCCCACCGCTTCGCGCACCTTGCGGCAGAACGTTTCGCAACGGTCGAGCACTTCGAGCGAGAGCTGATGCCCCGACCAGGCCGTGTACGGACCCGCCGGGTCGAACTTGACCGCGGTGAAACCGCGCTTCACGTTCTCGGCCGCGCATTCGGCGGCGAGATCGGGGTCGTCGTAATCGTATTCGCCCTGCGCGTTCTTCGGGTACAGGTAGGTGTACGAACGAAGCCGCTCGTTCACCATACCGCCGAGCAGTTCGTACACGGGCTTGTCCGCTGCCTTGCCGATGATGTCCCAGCACGCCATTTCGAGGCCGCTCACGATGCCCATCATCGTGAGGTCCGGGCGCTGCGTGAAGCCGCTCGAATAAGCCTCGCGGAACAGGCGCTCGACGCGATGCGGATCGTGGTCCAGCAGATAGCGCGTGAAGACGTCTTCGATCGCGCTCACCATCACGTCGGGATGGAACGTGGCGGCGTAGATTTCGCCCACGCCTTCGATGCCGCAATCAGTTTTCAGCGTGACGAAGATCCAGTACATGCCGCCGAGGTGCGGAGGAGGCACCGCAACGACGTTCGTTTCAATGGCAACGACTTTCATGGTTCAGGCTGTTTCAGGCAGGTTTGGAGTGGGTCATGCGCTTGAGCACGAGCGCGGCGATGCCGCCGAGCGTGCCAATGGCGGCGACATAGGCGAAATAGATCTGGTAGCCGAACATGCCCGCGTAGTGCTCGGTGATATAGCCGTTCACGAGCGGCAGGAAGATGTCCGACGAGTACCCGATCAGCGAAACGAGACCGATGGCGAGGCCCGTGATGCGCATGGGGATCGCGCAGTAATCGAGCAGCGTCCAGTAGAGGCCGCGAATCGCGTAGGTCATGAGACCGATGAACAGCACCACCGCGCCGAGCAGCGCCATGTTGCGCAGCGCGGGCAGCAGGATCAGACCGATCAGGCCCGCGACGGCCAGGAACAGCGCCCAGATCAGCACGCGCAGGTTCGAAAGGCGGTCGCCGAGAAAGCCGCCGCCAATGCCGCCGATGGGACGCATCCAGAGCTTCGCGGTGGTGACCACGCCGGCCGCCACGACGCTCATATGCATCTCGCCCTGCTGAAGATACGCGGAGAAACTGTAAGTCGCCCAGAAGATCTGATAGCCGCAGAACACCACGCCCGCCATGAGCCAGAGCTGGGGAATCGCGGCGAGCGTTGCGAGATCGCGCCACAGCGAACCGTTTGCATTCGCCTCGACAGGCTTGCTTTCGGCCTGCGCGGGCGCGGGATCCTTGAAGAGGCTCATCAACGCGCCGAGTGCGATACACGTGAACGAATACATATAGATCACGTGACGCAGGCCCGTCGCTTCACCGCGTCCCGAGCCGGTTGCGGCGGCGAACAGCGCGAGCGCGGCGGTGGCCAGCAGCGCCTCGACGAGTCCGCGTCCGCCGTCGAGCAACCCGAAGAAGCGGCCTTGCTCGTTCGCCGCCGCGATCATGCGCACGCGTTTGAGCACCGAGGCCCAGAACGTGAGGCCGGTCGTGACGCCCCAAAGGCAGAAAATCGCGAGCAGCGCATGGAACGAAGGCGCGGTGGAGTACCAGAGGCCCAACACCCCGGTGCCGATGAGCGAGAAGCAGATCAACAGGCGCGGCGCGACGCGGTCGGCGAGCCAGCCGCTCGGCAGATAGCACACGAAGAACACGATGCCGAGCACCGAGTAGAGATAGCCGAGCTGGGCGTTGTCGATATGCAGCACATCGAGCATCGTGGTCTGGTAGACCTGACGCAGATACAGCAGCGGATAGATACCGCCCGCGGCGAGCACGAGCAGCAGCAACTGTACGTAGCGCTGCATCGAGCCCGATGCGGCGGGCGTGAGCGATGCGGTTTCGGCGCGCGGCATCGCCGGCGCATTGGGCTTTCCGATGGACTTCTGCAAGTTTGTCTCCTGTCGACCAGAGTTAGCGCTTTAGCTGTCGGCCGGAGTTAGTGCTTCAGCACTTACTCCGGGCCCATGCAAAGCACTTACTCTGGCCCCATGCAAAGCTGTCGACCAGAGTTAGCGCAAAGCACTTACTCTCGTCCCATGCAAGGCTGACGCCGGCGCGCGGGCGGTTGCCCGCGCGAGGCGTTTTTTCTTTATCTGTGGCGCCCTCTGCGAGGGGCGCCGTTCCTGCGATTAATCAGTATGTCGAACGATCAGAACGGCATCACGACCAGGCGTGTTTGCGTGAATTCGAGCATGCCGTGCTTGCCGTCGTCGCCGCCGAGGCCCGAGCGCTTCCAGCCGGCGTGATAGCCCTGATACGGGTCTGCGGGCGTGCGGTTCACGTACAGTTCGCCGGCCTCGATCTCGTTCGCGACGCGCAGGGTCGTGCGGTAGCGCTCCGTAAAGAGCACCGACGAAAGGCCGAACTGGTGATCGTTGGCCATGCGCAGCGCGTCGTCGAGCGTCTCGTACGCAAGCACCGGCAGCACCGGGCCGAAGATCTCCTCCTGCACGATCTCCATGTCCTGGCGGCAATGCGTCAGCAAGGTCGGCGGATAGAAATGTCCCTTGCCTTCGGGCACGTAACCGCCCGTTTCGAGCTTCGCGCCTGCCGCCAGCGCGCGCTCGACCATCGCGTGGATCGCGGCGCGTGCGCTTGCGCTCACGAGCGGACCCATGCGGGTGGCGTCTTCGGCACGGTCGCCGATGCGCACGGCGCTCATCTTCTCGCGCAGCAGCGCGACGAAGCGGTCATGCACCGAAGCGTGCACGTACACACGTTCGATCGCCGTGCAAAGCTGGCCGCAATGCGTGGTTTTCGAGCGCACGATGGCCATTGCGGCCGTTTCGAGATCGGCGTCGTCTTCGATGATCGCGGGCGTCTTGCCGCCCAGTTCCAGCGACGGCCTGGCGATATTTTCCTTGCAGTAGTCGAGCACCTTGCGGCCCGCGCTCACGCTGCCCGTGAGCGTGATCATGCCGACGTCCGCCTGCGTGCAGAGCACGGCGGCGGTGTCGTGGTCCATGGCCAGCACGTTGAAAATGCCCGCCGGCAGTTCCGCTTCCTGCGCTGCGCGCGCCACTTCGAACGCCGAGCACGGCGTGTTGTTGCTCGGCCGCACGACCACGGCGTTACCCGTGATGAGCGCCGGCGCGACCTTGCGCAGCAGCGTGTACACCGGGAAGTTGAACGGAATCAGGCACGCGGCCACGCCGATCGGCTCGCGCATGAGAATGAGGTTTTCGTTCGCGCTGTCGCTCGGAATCACCTCGCCTTCGATGCGGCGCGCCCACTGCGCGTGGTAGCGCAGGATTTCGGCGGCGTACTGCGCCTCGGCGGTCGCGTCCGCGACGCTCTTGCCCGACTCGGCGGCAAGCGCCGCGCCGATCTTCGGCGCGCGCGCCACGATCGCGTCCGCGAAACGGTTCAGGATGGCGCCGCGTTCGGCGGCGGGCAACTTGCGCCAGGCGCGCTGCGCGGCCTTGGCGGCCGCGACCGCGCGAACCGCGTCAGCAGCGCTCGCGGCGCTCACATGGCCGACCGCGTCGCCGGTTGCAGGGCTATGGACAGCGATCTGCGGCCCTTCGGCGCCGACGAACTGCCCATTGATGAAATTGAGGTCTGATCGCATGGATTGCTGCCGGTTTGGCGTTGCCGCCGCTTCATGAGAAAGGGCAGTATCCGTGCGGCATCGGGACGCCACAAACGATTAATTGTCGAGCGGAGCATGCGAAAAACGCATGCTCGCCGAGTGAAGCGCGGGAGCGGCAAGAGCCAAAGCGCGTGGCCATTGCGCGCCTTGCTTGTTATAATTCGCTCACGCAGACGAAACAAATCTAACGTCAGGCGAGCCGCAATCGCTCCGCGCCAGACAACCCACTCCATGGCCAAAACCGACCGGCTGCGCGCCCTTGCCGACGCGCTCGCAAAACACAACGTCATGCATCTGCGCGATGCAGCCAGCGTGCTTGGTGTGTCCGAAATGACCGTGCGGCGCGACATCGCCGCGAATCCCGAGCGTTTTACGTATCTGGGCGGCTATATCGTGAGCGCGCAGGACGTGCCCAATACCGCCGGCTACTCGCTCGAACACGAAAAGGACCACTTCGCACAGGCCAAGGCGCAAGCGTCCGCGCACGCGGCGCGACTCATCGCGCAGAACGACACCGTGTTCATCGACTGCGGCACGACGCTTGCCGCACTCGCGCGCCTCATCCCTTCGCAGTTGCAGATCACGGCGGTGTGCTATTCGCTCAACGTGGCGGAGATTCTGCGGCGCATGCCCAATGTGCGCATGATCTTGCTGGGGGGCGTGTACGTACCGTCGTCGGACTCGTTTGCCGGCGAAGAAAGCCTTGAAACGCTGCGCCGCATGGGCATCAACAAGGCGTTTATTTCAGCAGGCGGCGTGGACGCCGCGCGCGGCGTAACGTGCTGGAACTTCCACGAAGTGGCGCTCAAGCAGGCCGCCATGGCCAGCGCCGTGGAAAGTCATCTCGTTGTGGACGCCAGCAAGTACGGCATCGTGAAGGCGTGGCGCTTTTCGCAGGTGGACGACTTCAACTCCGTCATCACCGAAAAAGGCCAGACGCTGCGCGCGCACAGCGCATAAGCGCCGACCGGCCGCGAAGGCCGGTCGTGCCAATAGCTTGCCGACTCAGCCGCGCCGGCGCAGCGCGAACAGCGTACCGGCCACCAGAATGAACGCGCCGACAATCACCTTCTGCCACGTGCTCGGCACGCCCACGAGAATCAGCACGTTGTTGATGAGCGTGACGAGCGCCACGCCGAGCAGCGTCCCCACGACCGTGCCGCTGCCGCCCGTAATGCGCGCGCCGCCCAGAATCACCGCCGCGATCACGTCGAGTTCCGAGCCCACGAGGTCAAACGGATTGGCAAGCCGGTTGTTCGCCACGTGCAAAATGCCTGCGACGCCGGCGAGAAACCCCGTATAGCCGAACACGAACAAGCGGATCGCGCGCAAGTTGAAGCCAAGCCGCTCCGCAATTGCCGTGCTGCCGCCCATGGCGTAGACGCCGCGTCCCATCATCGTGCGATTGAGCAGCCACCACGTGAGAATCGCGCCTGCCACGAGGGCGATCGCTGAGAGCGGTAGCACCGCGTTGAGCCCATCAGCCGTCTTGTAGGCAATGAGCGGAATGCGGCCAAAGTGGTCCATGCTGTGCGGGATGTTCATGAAGAACGTCGTACCCACGAAGGTGAGCAGCAGCCCGCGATAGAGGTACTGCGTGCCGATCGTCACGATCAGCGAGGGCGCCTGCAGCCGGTGCACGAGCATGCCGTTGATCACGCCGAGCACGATGCCGCCCACGGCGCCCGTGAGCAGAATGAGCGCGAACGGCGCATCGGGCCACCACGCGAACACGGCTTTCGTGATCGAGTACATCGTGAGCGCGCCGATCGCCGTGAACGAGACGTCGATGCCGCCCGACGCCAGCACGACGAGCGTGCCGAGCGCGAACAGCGACGTGATCGTGGCCGAGTGCAGCAGGTCGAACAGCGTGGCCCACTGGAAAAAGCGCGGGTTGATCGAAGCGACGATCACGCAGGTAATGACGATCAGCGTGGCCGTGAACCACTCGGGATTGCGGGCGAGCTTCGCGCGCCAGTTGAGCGGCACACTCTGGCGCGCGACTTCGACGGTGTTGGACGACGTGCTCATTGTCTGATTCATGCTCATGCGGTGTCCGGCAAAACGTTACGCGGAATTCAGGCTGCCTCTGCAAGCAGCGCGCGGTACAGATCGGCCTCGGTTAGACCATCGGCGTGATGCTCTTCAGCGAGGCGCCCTTTACGCATCATCAGTACGCGGTCGCAGTTCTGCAGCAGCTCGGGCAGGTCGTCGCTCACGAGCAGAATGCCGATGCCGCGCTGCGAGAGCCGCTGCATGATGCGATAGATGATGTCCTTCGAACCGACGTCCACGCCCACGGTCGGCCCGTGCAGGATCAGCACGTGCGGGTCGATGGCGAGCCAGCGGCCAATCAACACGCGCTGCTGGTTACCGCCCGACAGCGACTGCACGGCCTTATCCACATCGGGCGTGGCGATCTGCAGTTCCTTCACGGTGTTTTCGGCCAACGCGCGTGCGCGCGTGCGGTCGATCTGCCCGAAGCGATCGCGCAGGCTCGCGATCATCGCCGTGATCACGTTGTCGCGAATCGGCTTGTCGAGGAAAAGGCCTTCATTCAGGCGGTCTTCCGGCACGTAGCCAATGCGCGCGCGCCTCGCGTCGCCGGGCGTCGAAAGCTTGATCGCGCGGCCTTCGAGCACGATCTCGCCCGCATCGGCGGGCGCGACGCCCGCAAGCGCACGCGCGAGTTCGTTGCGGCCCGAATCGAGCAGGCCCGTCACGCCGAGAATCTCGCCGCGATGCAGCGTGAACGACACGTCGCTGAACAGGCCCGCGCGGCCCAGGCCGCGAACGTCGAGCAGCACGTCGGCTTCAGCCGCGACGTTGCGGTAGCGTTCGGTGGAAAGCTCGCGGCCCGTCATCAGTTCGCTCAACTGCGCCTTGGTGTAATTCGTGATCGGGCCTTGCGTCACTTTCTGGCCATCGCGCAGCACGATCACTTCGCCGCCGATCGCATAGCACTCGTCGAGCTTGTGGCTCACGAACAGCACGGTCACGTCCTGCGCGCGCAGCTGGCCGAGCACGGCGATGAGGTTGGTCACTTCCTTTTGCGTGAGCGAGGTCGTGGGCTCGTCCATGATGACGAACTTTGCCTCGCTCGCAATGGCGCGCGCAATGGCTACGAGCTGGCGCGTGGCGAGCGGCAGTTGCTCGATGAGCGTCGCCTGGAAGTCGGCGTCGCCCGGCAGGCCCACGGCCTTCAAGGCGCGCTCGGCCGTGCGGGCGAGTTCGCGGCGGTCGAACGTGCGCGCGAGACGTCCCGCATGCTCCGCGAGTTCGGTCGTGAGCCCCACGTTTTCCGCCACGCTCATGTTGGGCAGCAGCGAAAGATCCTGGTAGACAGTCTCGATGCCCGCCGCGAGCGATTCGAGCGGCGTGAGCCGCGCGTGGCGCGCGCCGTCGATCACCAGTTCGCCTTCGTCGGGCGGCTGCGCCCCGGAGATGATCTTGATGAGCGTGCTCTTGCCGCACCCGTTCTCGCCGAGCAGGTGATAGATCTGCCCGCGCTCGAACGCGAGCGTCACGCCGCGCAAGGCATGCACGCCCGTGAAGCGCTTGTGCACGCCGAGCACCTGCAATAACGGTTCTGAAGCCATGTCGTCTCTTCGTGACGTTGCGACGAAGCGCGCGCCGGGTCACAGGACCGCTGCGCGCGCCACCTTCTCCCGATCAGAAGTTGTATTGCTTGTAGTTCGACTTGTCGACGCTCACCCAGCCCTGGCCGCGCACGATGATGCCCTTGCCCGGACCCTTCGATACCGTGACCTTCTCGTAGCCCGGCAGGCCGAGGTTCGCGCCGTTCTCCACGGTCTTGCCGTCGATCAGCATCATCGCGATCTTGTTCATGGCCATGCCCGCCAGCTTCGGATCCCAGAACGCAATGCCGTTGATCGCGCCGCTTTCCAGGTACTTGCCGGCCTCGGTCGGCAGGCCGGTGCCATACACGCAGATCTTGCCCTGCAGGCCCGCTTCCTCGACGGCGCGGCCAATGCCGATCACGTCGAGCGACGACGAGCCCTGGAAGCCCTTGATGTCCGGATGCTTGCGCAGCACTTCCTTGGCCACTTCATACGCGTGCTCGCCGTCGTTGTTGGTTTCGAGGTTGGTCTCGACGAGCTGCATCTTCGAAAACTTCTTCTTCGCGTTGTCGATGCCGCCGTCGGCCCACTGCACCTGCGAGCGGCTGCCGAGCGAGCCGACCATCGTCGCCCACTTGCCTTCGTTGTGCATGCACGAGGCGAGGCGGTCGTTGAGCGCCGCGCCGTAGGCGGAGTTGTCGAACGCCTCGACGTCGACCATCGTGTTCTTTTCGTTGTCGGCTTCGTGCGTGACGACCTTGATGCCGCGGTCCATCGCCTTCTTGAGCGCCGGTTCGAGCGTGGGCGGGTCATACGGCACGACCGCGATCGCGCTCACTTTCTTCGCGATCAGGTCGTCGATGATCTTCAGTTGCTGCGCGGCGTCCGCGCGGCCCGGCCCCGTCTGGTAGACCGAAACGTTCGGATTGTCCTTGCCGAATTCCTTGACGCCGTCGTCCATACGATTGAACCAGCTAATGCCGGTCACCTTCACCACCGTGACGATGGTCGGGTTTTCCGCCGCATACGCCACGGCGGCCATGCCAGCGGCAAGTGCACACGCCGTGATTGCCACACTGAGTCGCTTGATCTTCATGTTCGATGTCTCCGTTTTTTATGTCGATCCGCAGTTTGCGCTTTAGCTGTCGACCGGAGTTCGGGCTTTAGCCCTTACTCCGGTCCCATGCAAAGCACTTACTGCGGTCCCATGCAAAGCACGTATGTCGCCCCGAAAGAGATGGCGGCGGACCTCCGAGGCTCGAGGGCCGCCTGCTACACCGTTCGGCCGGTCAGCCCGAGGTCCGCCCTTTGCTAGCAGACGCCCAGGCGCCGAGACCGAAAATCGCGCGCACCCGCTCGCCGCCCGCGAACGCGAGCGAGAGCAACAGCAGGAAGCCCCAGGCACAGTCGCCGAAAAACTGCGAGACGCCCATCAGATTGAAGAGGCTCGAAAGGAATTGCAGCACCGTCGCGGCAAAGAACACGCAGATGATGCGTCCATAGCCGCCCGCCGGATTCACCCCGCCCATCACCGCAATGAGAATGGCGATCAGCAGATAGGAATTGCCGTAGTCCCATTTCGCGCTGAGCGTGTGCGAAACGCTCACGAGCCCCGCGAGCGAGGCGAGCACGCCGCACATCGCGTAGGTCATGATCAGCATGCGCGCGCGCGGGATGCCGGCATAGAACGCCGCGCGCTGGTTCGTGCCCATCAGGTAGAGGCGCAGCCCGAACGGCGTGCGCCTGAGCAGCCAGCCCAGCAGCACGACCACGGCCACGAAGAGCAGGAACGAGATCGGCACCTGGAAAAACGTGCCGTTGCTGATATCGGCGAGCGGCTCGACGTAGTCCACGTGCACGGAGGCGCCGTTGCTCAGCGCCACCGCGAAGCCCGTGAAAAGCAGTTGCGTGCCGAGCGTGCAGAGAATGGGCGTGAGCCCGAGGCGCGCGATCACCACGCCGTTCAGCAGGCCGCCAAGGAGGCCCATGCACACGACGATCACGCAGAAGAGCGCCGTATACAGCATGGGGGAGTCGTCGCCGCTCACGAGGCGCGGCACCACTAGCGCGGCGATCATGCCCGAAAGATTCGCGAGCCCCACGCCGGAAAGGTCGATGCCGCCGTTGCCCGACAGCATGGAGAGCATGATGCCGAGCGCGAGCAGCGCGACTTCGGGCAGTTGCGCGCCCATCGACTGCAGGTTGTCGATGCCGACGAACTGCCCGCGCGACACCCAGACCGCGACCAGCACGACCAGCAGGTTCACGGCCAGCAGGAAGTTCAACTGGCGGTCGCCGAACCATTTGGCAAAGAGTGCAGACTTCATGGACCTCATCCTTTGCGGTGTGTTTTCACCTGGCAACGTTCAATGCGCACCGGCGTCCGCCGTGCGTGCGAGCATGGCGTCGACTTCTTCCCTGCGCGGCATGGAAGGCGCGGTGCCGGGACGCGTGACGGAGATGCCCGCCAGCGCGCAGCCAAAGCGCGTGGCCGTGAGCGCGTCGTCGCCGCGCGCGAGCGCTGCCGCGAAGCCGCCCGTGAAGCCGTCGCCCGCGCCCGCCGTTTCCACCACCGGGCCGCAGTTGAACGCAGGAAGCAGGACCGAAGCATCGCGCGTATGGAGCAGCGCGCCGGCTTCGCCCAGCGTCACGATGACGGCGCCCGCGCCCTTGGCGAGCAGCGCGTCGGCGGCGCGGCGCGCGTCGTCGGCGCTGCGGATCTCGATGCCCGTGAGCGCCTGCGCCTCGGTCTCATTGGGCGTGATGTAGTCGCAAAGCGGGAAGATGTCGTCGGGCAGCGCCATGGCGGGCGCCGGGTTGAACACCGTCTTCACGCCATGCCGCCGCGCGAGTTCGAGGCCGCGCCGCGCTGCCGCGAGCGGCTGTTCCAGCTGCGTGACGAATACCTGGGAGGCCGCAATATCGGCTTCGATCGCTTCGGCGTCGCCGGGGTCCATCGTGCCCGCCGCGCCCGCCGCGACGATGATCGCGTTCATGCCGGTCGTGTCGTCCACGAAGATATGCGCCGCGCCCGTGGCCAGTCCGTCCACCGCCTGGGTGCGCGCCGTGATGCCTTCGGCGGCCCACGTCGCTCGCGCGATGTCGCCAAACGCGTCGTTGCCCACGCGCGTGCAGAACACGACTTGCGCGCCCGCGCGCGCGGCGGCCACGGCCTGATTCGAGCCCTTGCCGCCCGGCCCCATCGCGAATGCCGATCCGGCGAGCGTCTCGCCGATCATCGGCATGCGGCTCGCGCGGAACGCGAGATCGGTCACATAAATGCCGAGGATGACGACGCGTCCGCTCATTGGCCGTGCTCCTTGGCGCGCGGGGCGTCGGGGGCGAGCAGCACGCCTTTGGTGAACACGAAGCAGCCGTAGCCGCGCGTTTCGCCCGTGGCGATCACACAGTAGGCCTTGCGGGCGCGCGCATAGAACGCATGACGCTCGATGGGTGCGAACGGCACGGCGCGGCCTTCCGCGGCGTCGACCTCGGCCTGCGCTTCGTGCTGCACGGTGGGAATCGTGTTGGGTTCGCCCACCACTTCCATGCGCATGGCCGGGGCTTCGACGAAGGTGTCGAGCGGCAGCACGGAGAGGATCGCGCGCACGGCGCGGGGCGCATCCGCGCCGTCGATGCGCAGGAGCTTGCCGAGCACCGTGGCGCGCGCAACGGAGTCGGCGGGAAAGTTGGCGTCGCAAACGACGAGTTCGTCGCCGTGACCCATCGCGCGCAGCGCTTGCAGGACATCGGCATTCAGAAGCGGGTCGAGATTCTTCAGCATGTTTGTCTCCTCCGATATGGGCTTGGCGTCTCTCTCTTTCGAAACGCTCAGTCGCCGTACGGTATCCAGATGTTCTTCACCTGCACGGCATGGCGCAGGAACGGCAATCCTGCGCTCGTCCGGTCAAACCAGTCAACCTCACGGCCATGATCGACGAAGGTCCGCTTCAGATTGCCAACCGACTCGCGCTCAACGAGGGACGAATCGGCCGCCGTGCCGAAACACCAGAGCGCGTCCACGTCGTCGTGCTTCGCGAGGGCCGGCAGCAGCGCGGCGCGCTCGCCGGTCAGGATGTTGAGCGCGCCCGCAGGCACATCCGAGGTTTCCACGACCTGATAGAAGTCCGTTGCCGCCAGCGGGCAAGCCTCGCTCGCCAGCGCCACGACGCGATTGCCCATCGCAAGCGCCGGTGCGATCAGCGAAACGAAGCCGAGCAGCGGCGCTTCGTCGGGGCAAGCGATGCCGACCACGCCCAGCGCCTCGTGCATGGCGAGCGCGACACCGCGCAACGGCGGTGTATGCACCGCGCCATCGAACTTGTCGGCCCACGCCGCATAGCTGAAAAGCCGGTCGATCGCCATCTCCACTTCACGACTCGCCGCACGCGCGTCGTGCCCCGCGCGGCGCATGAGTTGCTGCGCGAATTCTTCGGCGCGCGCGCTCAGGTTTTCCGCGAGGTAGTACAGCACCTGGGCGCGAGCGTGCGTGCTCATCTGCGTCCACTTGCCCGCACCGCGCGCGGCGGCAACGGCATCGCGCACGTCCTTGCGGCTGCCCGCGCCGACTTCGCCCACCCATTCGCCGTTTGGCGCGTAGATGGCGTGCGAATAGCCGCTATCGGGCCGTACCTGTTTGCCGCCGATAAAAAGCTTCGCAGTGCGATCGAGACCGGTGCCCGCTTGCGTGAAGTCTGGTGCAGGCGGGCGCGCCTCGCGTGGCGCGCGCATCGGCAGCTTGCTCCATGCGGCCGGCTTCAGATATTCGAACACGCCTTCGCGGCCGCCCTCGCGGCCGAAGCCCGATTCGCGGTAGCCGCCGAAGCCCACGCTCGCATCGAAGAGGTTCGTCGCGTTGATCCAGACCACGCCGCATTGCAGGCGCGGCGCGATGTCGAGCGCGCGGCCAATGGTCTCGCTCCACACGCTCGCGGCGAGGCCATAGCGCGAATTGTTGGCGAGCGCCACGGCCTCTTCCGGCGTGCGAAAGCTCATGGCCGCGAGCACCGGCCCGAAGATTTCTTCCTGCGCGAGCGTCGAGGCGGGTCCAATGCCCGTCACGAGCGTCGGCGGATAGAAGCAGCCGCCCGCTGGCAGTTCGACTTCGCGCGGCTGCCACACGTTGCAGCCTTCGCGCCGCCCGGCTTCCACGAGCGACTCGATGCGTTCGAGCTGCACCGGATCGACGATCGCGCCAATATCGATGCCCTTGTCGAGCGAGGGCCCGACGCGCAGCGTCGCCATGCGGCGCTTGAGCTTCTCGAGAAAGCGCGCTTCGACGCCCTCCTGCACCAGCAACCGGGAACCGGCGCAGCATACCTGGCCCTGGTTGAACCAGATGGCGTCCACCACGCCTTCCACCGCGCCGTCGAGGTCGGCGTCGTCGAACACGATGAACGGCGACTTGCCGCCCAGTTCGAGCGTGAGCGACTTGCCCGTGCCGGCCGTGGCAGTGCGGATGAGGCGGCCCACTTCGGTCGAGCCGGTGAAGGCGATCTTGTCGACGCCGGGATGCTCGACGAGCGCCGCGCCCGTGCTGCCGTCGCCCGTCACCACGTTGAGCACGCCCTTGGGCAGGCCGGCGCGATGCGCCAGTTCGGCGAACAGGAGCGCGGTGAGCGGCGTGTATTCGGCGGGCTTGAGCACCACGCAGTTACCGAGTGCGATGGCGGGCGCCACTTTCCACGCGAGCATCAGCAGCGGGAAATTCCACGGCACGATCTGACCGATCACGCCAAGCGGCGACCAGCCTTCCAGCTCGCTCTCCTGAAGCTGCGCCCAGCCTGCGTGATGGAGGAAATGGCGCGCCACGAGCGGCACGTCGATATCGCGCGCCTCGCGAATCGGCTTGCCGTTGTCGAGCGCTTCGAGCACGGCGAAGAGGCGGCTGTGGCGCTGCACCATGCGCGAGAGCGCGTAGAGATGCCGCGCGCGCGCCGCGCCGCCCATGGCGTACCACTCGGGTTGCGCCGCGCGCGCCGCCGCGACGGCCGCCGCCACATCCGCCGCAGCGCCTTGCGCCACGGCGGCGAGCGCCTCGCCCGTGGCGGGCGCACGCACTTCGAAGCGCGCGCCATCGGCGCTTGCGCGCCACGCGCCGTCAATGAAATGGCCAAACGTGGCCTCGTGCTGCGCGAGCCACGCGCGCACGGGCTGATCGTCCTCGGGGGCGGGACCGTAATCCATCGTTCGGAAATACTCGGCTACGCTCATCGGTATGGTCTGCTCAGGCTACGGGGTGGCGGTGGAAGGCGGAATAGCGGCCGCTCACGTGGTGTTCGAGCTGGCGCTCGATGTCGGCGAGCAGGCTCGAAGCGCCGAAGCGGAACAGCTCGGGCTCGAGCCACGGCCGCCCCAGCTCTTCCTTCATGAGGATCTGGTACGCGAGCGCGGTTTTGGCGTTCGATACGCCGCCCGCGGGCTTGAAGCCCACCAGCGCGCCAGTGCGCTCGCGATACTCCCGGATCATGCGCACCATCACGAGCGAAACGTCGAGCGTGGCGTTGGTCCCTTCCTTGCCCGTGGACGTCTTGATGAAGTCCGCGCCCGCCATCATGCAGACCATCGACGCCCTGGCGATGTTCGACAGCACGCGAATGTCGCCCGTGGCGAGAATCGCCTTCAGATGCGCCTCGCCGCAGGCCGCGCGAAACTCGCGCACTTCGTCGTAGAGCGCGCGCCAGTTGCCGGTGAGCACGTGCTCGCGGGTGACGACGATGTCGATTTCCTCGGCGCCATCCTTAACGGAGGCCTCGATTTCCTTGAGTTTGAGCGCGTGCGGGTTCAGGCCAGCCGGGAAGCCGGTGGAGACCGCCGCGACGGGAATACCGCTGCCCGCCAGCGCGTCGACGGCTGCCGCGACGAAGCGGTGGTACACGCACACCGCGCCCGTCGTGATGGCCTCGGGCGCGAAACCGAGCGCGGCGAGCAGGTCGGCGCGCACGGGGTGGCGCGCCTTCGTGCACAGGCGCCGCACGCGGCCTTCGGTGTCGTCGCCGTTGAGCGTGGTGAGATCGATGCAGGTGATGGCCTTCAGGAGCCACGCGGCCTGCGCGTCCTTCTTGACCGCGCGGCGCGTGCCGAGCGTGGCCGTGCGCCGCTCGACGGCGGACTGGTTGACGCGCAAGGCGTCGAGCCACGCCGCGTCGAACGCCACGCCGGCGTTGCGCGCGACATGCGCAGCATGCTGGGCGGGCGCGCCGCGCAGCACGACGAGCGAGTTCGTTGAGGCTTCTGACATAGGCTGGGAGGCGAATTTGTGCAATGCACATCAAACCGTGGTGGTTTATTCGCACTCATCCTATACCGATGAAATGATCGTGACAACACTCGTTACAATCCTATCTATCGGGCTCGGGACGTGGGAACGCCGGCCCGCGCGTTCAGCTTTCGCCCGAGGCTTCCGTTTGCGCGCGCCCGCGCGCCACATCCAGAGAGCGGTTTAGAACTGCAACCGATAGCGTACGAAATCGTCGGCTTGCGCGAATTCGTCGTAGAGCTTGCGCGCGGGGTTGTCCTCGCGCGTATGCCAGTAAAGACGCGACCATGCGCGCGAACGCGCCAGTGCGATGAGGTCTTCGATGAGCCGCCTGCCTATGCCCTGCCCGCGGCGACCGGGATCGACGAACAGGTCTTCGAGGTAGCAAATGGGCGCATCGACCCATGTGCCTTCATGCAGCACGCAAAGGCTGAATCCCGCCAGCCGTCCCTCGACTTCGGCGACGCGCGCGAACACCGGCGCGTTTGCATCGAGCATGCTCTGCCAGGTGCGCTCGCTGATGTGTGGCGCGACGCTCGTCCGGTAGAACGCGTTGTAGCCCGCCCAAAGACCGAACCACGCGTGGCGGTCGGTGGGCGCGACGTCGCGGATAAGGATCGCCCCCGACATTCAGGACGCTGCCGCTTCTCTCAAGCTCGTAAGCGACGCGCGCTGCTGGCCTTGCGCGTCGAAGTTCTCTTTCGAGAGCCACTGCTCGAACGCGGCTTTCGCGAGCGGCCAGTCCCGGTCGATGATCGCAAACCACGCGGTGTCGCGGTTGCGGCCCTTGTACACGATCGCCTGGCGGAAAATGCCCTCGAACTGGAAGCCCAGACGCAGCGCTGTCTTGCGCGAAGGCGCGTTGAGGCTGTCGCATTTCCATTCGTAGCGCCGGTAGCCGAGGTCGTCGAACACGTAGCGCATCAGCAGGTACTGCGCCTCGGTGGAAAGCGGCGTTTGCTTCAGCCGCGGCGAAAACGTCACGCTGCCCACTTCGATCACACCATGCACCGGCTCGATGCGCATGAGCGCGAACGTGCCCACGGCCTTCCCGCTCGCGCGGTCGATCACGGCGTAATGGAACGGGTCGTTCGATGCCGCGGCTTTCGCGAGGTACTCGCGAAACGCGGCAAAGTCGGTGAACGGCTCGGCGAACAGGTAGGTCCAGTCGCGACCGTCGGCCGCCGTGGCGTAGGCTTCGAAGAGATCGGCAGCGTGGCGGTCGAGGTCGATCGGCTCGATGCGGCAGAACTGACCCTCGATGGTCACGCGCGCGGGCCGCTCGCGCGGCTGCCAGCCGGTGACCGGGTCGCCAATGGGCTGCTGGAATTCGTTCAGTCTTGCTGACATGCGTGACAAGCTCCTCTTGCGCGGGACATAGCCAATATCCGCGTTAAGTTACCGCATGTCGTGGTTCTGTGGAAAGGTCCACGAACGGCGGGGCGCATGGAACCACGCAGCGCGCCGCATCGCATCGCGCACGCCGATTGTTCAGTTTTCCTCTGCTTTTCGATTCCCGCGCGCCTGGGCCTGGCGGATCACCGACGCCCGCCCGCAAGCCGAACCGCTTCGGGATGCCGCCGCAACCGCAGCATCGCGACACAACCCAGCGCCGGCCCCACGGCCAGCATGCCGAAGCCGCCCCGCCATCCCAGCCACGCCACCACGTACGGCACGAGATGAATGCTCACCAGCGTGAGCAAAAAACCCGCGCAGGTCTGCGCGGTCAGCAGCGTGCCGACCGAGTCCGGATCGGCCAGTTCGGCCACGCTCGCTGAAAACTGCGCGGAATCGGCGATCACCGAGACGCCCCACACGAGCGCGACCGCGCCCATCACGACGAGCGGCGCGTGAGCCAGCCAGCCCATCAGCGCGGCACACGTTGCGCTCGTCGCCATCGCGCCGACCGTGACGGCCGTGCGCCCCATGCGGTCCGCCAGCACGCCGCCGAGCCACGCGCCCGCCGCCCCTATCGCGATCACGCTGAAGGTCATCCATTCGGCGCGCGTGCGGGCGTTGGCCATACCGCGTGCGACGAACGTCTGCTGCAGGAACAGCGCGAGCCACGCCCACATCGCGTAAAGCTCCCACATGTGGCCCAGGTAGCCGAGATTGGCGAGCCGCAAGGCGGGCCGCCGCCACGCCTGCGTGACCTTCGCAAAATCGATGCGCGTGGCGCGCCGGATGTTCGGCCCGATGCCCGCAAAGCCGATCAGCAACGCGGCGCACGCCGCGCAAGCCGCGGCGACGCCATAGATCGTGCGCCAGCCGAGCCCGCCCGTGGCCGCCAGCAGATGCGGGCTTGCCGAGCCGAGCGTGAGCGCGCCCACGAGCAGGCCGACGAGCAGACCGAGATCGCCCTGCGCCCAGGTGGCCGCGAGCCGCATGCCGACCGGATACACGCCCGCCATGCACATGCCGGTGATGAACCGCAGCGCGACAACAGCGCCGCCGACCGGCGGCAGGAACGCGAGCGACGCCGTGGCCACGGCCGCCACGAGCGCGGAACCCGCGAGCATCCGGCGCAGATCGTAGCGGTCGGGCAGCGAAAGCAACGCGGACGTGATGGTGCCGGCCACGAAGCCGCACTGCACGGCGCTCGTGAGCAAGGCTTCGTCGAAGGCGGCAATGGCGTGCGCCTGCTTGATGAGGACCACTACGGTGCTCGACGAAAACCAGACGCCCATCGCCGCCACCTGCGCGAGGAGCAGCAACGCGAGCGAGGCGGCCTTGCCGCGCTGCGCCGTGCCGAGCCCTGGCGGCCCCGTTTCGTCCGAAGAACGGGAACCGGCAGCGCCTCGAGAAGACGTACGCGCCACGCTCAGGCCGCCGCCGCTGCCGCGTGCGCCTGCGCGAGCACGCGATGAAACGCGCGGCCGAACCAGATCAGCCCGTCGCGCCCGCCCACCATGCGCGCCGCCTTGATCTCACAGAAGAACACCGTGTGCGTGCCGACTTCGGTCGTGCGCGCGATGTGGCAATCGAACGAACTCACCGCGCCGCGCAGCGCGGGCGCGCCCGTTTCGAGCCGATACCACTCGGCAAGCGCGAAACGTTCGGCCATGTCGATGTCTTTCGTGGCGAAGCGCGTGGCCACCTCGCGCTGGTCGGCCGCCAGCACGTTCACGCAGAGCCGCCCGTTCGCGCGCAGGATCGCGTTGTTGCGGCTCGTGCGATTGATGCAGACGAGCAGCGTGGGCGGCTCGTCCGTCACGCCGCACACGGCGGACGCCGTGCAGCCGGCGCGCCCGGCGTCGCCATCGGTGGTGACGATGTTCACGGCGGCGCCAAGACCGGACATGGCGTCGCGAAAGAGGGATTTGTCTACCATATTCTTGCCCGCTTGCCGCGGTCTCCTCGTAGCGGGAATTCAGTGCCCGATTTTCATGCCTCGCTCATGCCTCGCTCATGCGCGCGCCGCGGTACTGCGCTGCCGCGTGCGAGGCCGGCAGGCGCGCGGCGCCGGAGAGCTTTTCGCGCAGGGTGCCCTCACGATACGCGCTTTTATACGCGCCACGTGTTTGCAGCTCGGGCACCAGCAGTTCGACCACGTCGTCGAAGCATTCCGGCACCACCGTGCGCGAGAGATTGAAGCCATCCACGCCCGCCGTTTCGCTCCACTCGATCAACGTTTGCGCGATGCGCTCAGCCGACCCCACCCACGGCGCCTGGCGGCTGCCGAGCACCATCTGCTCGAGCAGCTTGCGGCGCGTCCATTGCGGCCCGGCGCTGCGCGTCATGGCTTCGACGTTGGACACGATCGCCTGGCTCTTGCCCGTCTCGATGGGCTCGTCGAGGTCGTAACGCGCGAAGTCGATGCCAAGCGACGCCGCCGCGTGCGCGAGCGCCGCTTCCGAACTCACGTAGCGCCGGTACTCGTCGAACTTCTCGCGCGCTTCGCTATCCGTGCGTCCGACGATCAGCGTTGCGCCCAGAAAGACTTTCACGTCGTCGGCCGCGCGCCCGAGCTGCACGGCCTGCGCCCGAATGTCCCCGACGATCTCCTTCACGCCTTCCATCTTCTGACCATTGATGAACACGCACTCGGCGTGCGTCGCGGCAAAACGCCTGCCGCGCGCGGACGACCCCGCCTGGTACAGCACCGGCGTGCGCTGCGGCGACGGCGCGCACAGATGCATCGCATCCACCTTGTATTGCGGCCCGCGATGATGAATCATCCGCACGCGCGCGGGGTCGGCGTAGATGCCGCCGGCGCGGTCGTTGATAACCGCGTCGTCGTCCCAGCTCCCTTCCCAGAGCTTGTACACGAGCGCCATGTATTCGTCGGCCAGATCGTAGCGGTCGTCGTGAGCGTTCTGGCCGTCCATGCCGATGGCGCGGGCCGCGCTGTCGAGATAGCCCGTCACGATGTTCCAGCCGATGCGCCCGCCCGTGAGATGGTCGAGCGTGGACATGCGCCGCGCGAACAGAAACGGCTGCTCATACGTGAGATTGGCCGTCACGCCGAAGCCCAGATGCTGCGTCACCGCGGCCATGGCGGGAATGACGAGCGTGGGATCGTTCACGGGCACCTGCACTGCGCCGCGCAGCGCGGCGTCGGCATTGCCGCCGTAGACGTCATACACGCCGACGACATCCGCGAAAAAAATGCCGTCGAAGAGGCCCCGTTCGAGCTTCTTCGCGTAGTCGGTCCAGTACTGGAGTTCCGTATAGCGGCTCGACTGGTCGCGCGGATGCGTCCACAAGCCTTGCTGAATGTGGCCCACGCAGTTCATGTCGAAAGCGTTCAGACGGATTTCACGTGGCATGTCGGCTCCTTTCCGGTGCGCTCGATGCCATCTACTATAGTAGACGAACGGATACTAACGAAACCTGGGATTGATCCGGTATTGCCGCGAAGGGCTCAGACGAACGTCTCGTGCCGGGTTCACTGAATGTGATGCCACCCATCACGGATCGTCATTTGTCCCGGACGACCGGCTGGCGTATGTTTGCCGGAACGAAGCGCTGCAGTTGGCGCGTGCCGGGCTCCGGTCAATGTGGCGCAGGCAGCGTGGTGCCGTTATTTCCTGGCGATGCGATATTGGCAGATGAGCCGGCCTTCGCGTAGGCAGTGCTCGCTGACCGGGCGGCCAGTCGCCTCGGAAAAATACGCTGCGAGCGCTCGGCATACGCATGGCGTTTCACGCACCGCGCCCGCTACCGGGCAGCTGTAATTGCGGAGCATGATGGCATCCCCGTCGGGGACCGCTTCCGTGTGCGCGCCGAGCGCGTCGACGATTGCCATGGCGTCGGCAAGATTCGTCCTGAAGTCGCGTGATGCGGGCAGGCCGTTCTCGCGCGCGAGGCGGCGGCCCGTTTCCGTGAGGATTTCCTCGAGCTCACGGTCGTCGAACCGATGCTTGAGTGTGGCGAGAAGGCCGAGCCTGACGCTGTCCCACTCAAGGAGAAGTTCACATGCCAATGCTCAAATTCGACATCATCGAGGGCCGCACCGACGAACAGGTGCGTGCGCTCCTCGACGCCGCCCATGAGGCCATGGTGCAGGCCTTCGATGTACCCGCTACCGATCGCTACCAGAGCGTCTCGCAGCATCGTCCTGGCGAGCTGGTGCTGGACGACACTGGACTCGGGTACACGCGATCGAAAGACGTCATCTTGCTGACGGCGGTAAGCCGCAAGCGCACCGAGCCGCAAAAGGTCGAGTTCTATCGCTTGCTCGTCGAAAAGCTGCAAACCCAATGCGGCATTTCGCCGGACGACGTCATCGTGTCGATCGTCGAGAACGACGATGCGGACTGGTCCTTTGGCCGCGGGCGCGCGCAGTTCATCACCCGGGAACTGACATAACGTCGTGAAGTCGGCGCGACCCTGGGTCGTAGCGGGTCGTTCGTCGTAAGCACTGGGCACCGCCGGAAGCCGGGGGCCGCGTAACACTGGGGCAACAGTCGCGCCGCATGACACGGGCTAGCCACGCTAGCCCGTGTCATCTGCCCTGCGCTGGCCGCTGGCGAAGCCAGGTCTCGCAGCAGCGAGAAGCCGTTCAAAATCTCTGCGCCAAAGCGATACGCCGCAAGCAGGCCCGTATAATCGACTCACCCCTGCCCAGCCCGCCAATCTTCCAGGCATGAATCGACCGCTCACCGACCCCACCTCCGCCATTTCCACGCGCGTGCGCATCGAGCGCGAATCGCGCGGCTGGTCGCTCGCGGACATGGCCGAGCGCTCGGGCGTTTCCAGGGCGATGATCAGCAAGATCGAACGCGGCGAAGCGAGCCCCACCGCTACCGTGCTCGGCCGGCTGTCGGGCGCCTTTGGCCTGCAGCTGTCCATGCTGCTCGCGCTCGCCGAGCAAACCGGCGAGCGTTTGAGCCGCGCTGCCGATCAGCAGATCTGGCAAGACCCCGAAACCGGCTATACGCGCCGGGCCGTCTCGCCGCGCAACGGCGGCATGCTCGACCTCGTGGAGATCGCGTTGCCGGGCGGGATTCGCGTTGCGTATCCGGCGTCGGCGTTCACGTTCCAGCATCAGCAGATCTGGGTGCGCAGCGGCACGCTGGTATTCGAGGAAGGCGAACAGGTTCACACGCTCGAAGCCGGCGACTGCCTGCAGCTCGGGCCGCCCGCCGACTGCGCGTTCTTCAATCCGGGCAAGGACCCGTGCGTGTACATCGTGGCGCTCGTGCGCCGCTGAATGCGAGTACGCGCCGCCCCGTCGACGCTCCTTCATCGTTGAACCGGCTATGGCACAAGCGTTTTGCGCACGTGGCGCGCGCTCGCCCAATGCGAGTAGCCGAATGTGAGCATTTGCTTATATTCTGAAGTCCTCAGGCGGCAATGGCACAGGGCCTCCGCCACACCATGAGAGACCGACGATGCATGACGTGATTCAAGCCATGAAGCTCAATCACCTGAGCTTCCCCTCTTCCGATACCGCCGCAACTGCGGCCTTCTTCGAGCGCCACCTGGGATTCACCGTAGCGGGCACGTGGGAGCAGTCGTATATCCTCAAGCGTCCGGGCTACGACGTGGTGATCGACCATGCAAGCGGCGACGCGCCGGCATGGCCCGGCAACTTCCACGTGGGCTTCGAACTGCCGAGCCTCGACGCCGTGCGGGACCTGTTTGAACGCTTCACGGCAGCCGGCGTCCAGATGGAAACCGGCATTTTCAACAATGGCCGCGGATCGCGCTTTTTCTGCCGCGCGCCGGGCGGCGTGATGTTCGAAATGAATACCCGCGTGGACGCCGCTCCTGAATATCGCGGCACGTTGGACAACTGATCAGCAAGATCGCGAAACTGGAACGATCAGCCCTCCACCCGCGCCTTCACGATCTTACCTCGCTGCAGCACGTATTCGATCCGCTCGCCCTCACCGGCCACGACGCCGATGTCGGCAAGCGGATTGCCATCGAGCACCACCACGTCGGCAAGCGCACCCGCCGCGATCACGCCCAACTCGCCCTTCATGTTCACGATCTCGGCAGCCACGGTCGTTGCCGAGCGCAGCGCCTCCAGATTGCCGAGCACTTCCGCGCGAATGCGGAACTCGCCGGTCTGGAACGCGTGCATCTCGCCGAGCAGGTCGGACCCGAACCCCATCTGCACCCCGGCCTTCGCATAGATCTCCAGCGATTCGCGCCCCTTCTGCTGCACGGAAGCCACCTTCGCCACCGAATCCGGCGGCAACCCGAACTGCGCACCGTGCGTGGCCAGCGCATCGTAGGTCACGAGCGTCGGCACGACGAACGCGCCGAACTCGCGCATCACCTGAGCCGCGGCTTCGTCCACGAGATTGCCGTGCTCGATCGTGCGCACGCCACAGCGCACCGCGCGCGCGATCGCGCGGCCCGTATAGGCGTGCGCCATCACATAGGTGTTCGCCGCTTCGGCCTCCGCCACAATCGCGCGAATTTCATCTTCGGAGTACTGCGTATTGTTGATGGGGTCCGTAGGCGAGGCAACACCTCCCGACGCCATGATCTTGATCTGCGTGGCGCCCTTCTGGATCTCCTCGCGCACAGCGAGGCGCACTGCATCCACACCATCCACCACGCGCGCGATCGCCCCCGTGCGGAAGCAGCACGAACACGGTTCGAGCAAATCGCCGCGCGGACGAAAATCGCCATGACCGCCCGTTTGCGAGAGCGCCTTGCCCGAGGGGAAAATGCGCGGCCCGCGCACGAGGCCCGTTTCCACGGCCTGCATCAGGCTCCAGTCGGCGCCGCCCGCGTCGCGCACGCTCGTGAAGCCGCGCGAGAGCATGGCGTCGAGAATCGGCAGCGAGCGGATGGCCGCGAGGATATTGGGCTGCGTGGCGTTCGCGCCGAGGTTCGCATTCGAGGCCAGCACGTGCACGTGGCAGTCGATAAAGCCCGGCATGACGGTCTTGCCGCGCACGTTGACCACGTTCGCGTTCGGCAGGTCGATGGGACGATCGGTCACCTCCACGATGCGCTCGTCTTCAATCACGACGTGGTGATGTTCGAGCAGCACGCCGCGTTCGAGGTCGAGTACGTTGCCGCCTTTGAGAACAGTGATGGTCATTGTCTGGATTCCTGATAGAGTCGTTCAGTTCGCGCGCCGCGTGTCCTTCACGAAGAAGGTGCCGACCAGGCTGATTGCGGCCGCGACGATCACATAGAGCGCGGGCGCCATGTTGCTGCCGGTACGCGCGATGAGCCACGTGATCAGGAACGGCGCGAAGCCGCCGAAGATCGTGACCGCGAAGTTGTAGGCCACCGAAAGGCCGGTCGAGAGCACCCTGGTCGGGAACAGCTCCGAGAAGGCGGCGAGAATCGGTCCCGTGTAGGCGGCGATCAGCACGCCGAACACGGCCTGAAACACGATGAGCGAGGCGAAGCCGGGAGCGCGGTTGATCCACGCGAACATGGGCCAGGCCAGCACGAGAATCAGGAACGCGGCGCCGCTCAGGAACACGCGGCGGCCCCACGCATCCGCCAGCTTGCCCACGATCGGCGAGCCGCACATGATCATCAGGCCGCCCACCATGCCCGCGGAAAAGCCCGTCGATTGCGGCAGATGCAGCGTGCGCACCGAATAGGTCGGCATGTAGAACAGCAGCACGTAAGTGCAGACCGTCCAGAGAATGACCATCGAGAAGCTCGCGAAGGTCTCGCGCGGGTAGCGCTCGAACACTTCCTTGAGGGGCGAGTTGTCTTTGGCTTGCGCTTCCACGGCGCTGAATGCCGGCGTTTCGTCGATCTGGCTGCGGATGTAGTAGCCCACCGGGCCCACGAGAATGCCGATCAGAAACGGCAGCCGCCAGCCCCAGCTATGCAGCGCTTGCGCATCGAGCGACGCCGTGACGAACGTGCCCGTGGCTGCGCCCAGCAGCACCGCGAAGCCGATGCTCGACTGGATCCAGCTCGAATAGTAGGCGCGCTTGCCCGGCGGCGCGTACTCGGTGAGGAACGCGGTGGCCCCGCCCATCTCGCCGCCCGCCGAGAAGCCCTGCAGCAGGCGCGCGAGCACGATCAGCAACGGCGCGGCAAGGCCCGCTTGCTCGTAGGTAGGCGCGAGCCCGATGAGCGCGGTGCCGAAGGCCATCAGCAGGATGGTGAGCGAGAGCGCTGCCTTGCGGCCCACCTTGTCGGCGTAAATGCCGAGCACGATGCCGCCCACGGGCCGCATGAAAAACCCCACGCCGAAGGTCGCCACGGTGAGCAGCAAGGAGGTCAGTTCGTTGCCGGTCGGAAAGAACAGCTTCGCGATGATCACGGCGAAGAAGCTGTACACCGTGAAGTCGAACCATTCGAGGCCGTTGCCCAATACCGTCGCAATGATCGCGCGGCGGCGCTGCTGCGCGGTCGTCGCGACAGCTTCATGCGCGACGCGAGGTGAAAGCGTTCCTTGCATGGTCTCTTCCTTGTCAGATTAGTCGTCGCTGCGCGCCAACGACTACGCGCCCGGAGCTGCCTTACATGCTCCTCATGCTAATGACAGCCCGATTAATTTCTGAAACGAAAGATTCGCATGCATGCATGCGCTGAGCGCATGCGAGGCGCCCAAGCGCCGCTTAGTCCGTCACGCCGCCGTCTGCGTCTCCGCCTGCTCGAACAGCCAGCGCGTGAACAAACGCGCCGCCTGGTTCTGCGCGCGGTCGTTGGGCGAGATCACGTAGTAGCCGCCGCCATGGCTCGCCGAGCATTCGCCCACGCGCACGAGCAACCCATCTTCGATGCATGCGTCGATCATGTAGCGCCAGCCGAGCGCCACGCCCTGGCCGAGTATGGCGAGCTGCACGAGCTGCGGATAGTGGTTGATCGTGATGCCCTGCGGGGTCTTCGGCATCGTCACGCCGTTCAGGTCGAACCATTCGGGCCACGACATCCACTGGCGCTGGCCGTCTTCGAGAAGCAGCAACGTTTCGCCCGCCAGATCCGCAGGCGCGAGCGCGCGTCCCGCGAGATAGCCGGGCGAGCACACAGGAAACACCTCTTCGTTGAAGAGGCGGCGCGCGGTGAAATGCGCGGGCGCCTGCTGGCGCACGTAATACACGCCAACGTCGAACTCCGCGGGCGACATCGTGGCGAGCCCGTCACGCACGATCAGGCGCAGTTTGATGTTCGGATACGCCGCGCGGAGTGCCGGCAGGCGCGGCGTGAGCCAGAGCACCGCCACGCCCGACGAGCACGCAATGGTCAGTTCGAGTTCGCCGTAGTGCTTCATTACGTCGAAGGTGGCTTCGGCACATTGTGTGAGGAGCCGTTGCACCTGCCCCGCATATTGTTCGCCCGCTATCGTGAGGCGCAACGAGCGGTGCTCGCGCACGAACAGCGAGCGGCCGAGAAACTCTTCGAGTTGCTGGATCTGGCGGCTGATCGCGCTTTGCGTGAGGTGCAGTTCGGCGGCCGCGCGCGTGAAGCTGCCGTGACGCACGGCGGCTTCGAACGCGACGAGGCAGGGCAGCGGAGGCAGAGGCGTGATGCGCATGGAATGACTCGGGCGGGTCGTGGCAGGGAGATGTTGCCATACATCCCACAGCGGCAGCCTCGAACAAAAACTTCGCGTGCACCAGGTTGCGCGTGCCTGCTGCGAAAAAAACTTACTATTGCGTTGAATCTCTGCGCAACCAAGGGGGCGAAGATGAGTTCTGCCGGGAGTGCGGCAAGCGGTGCGGGCGCAGTGCAGTGGCACGCCATGCCCGCCGCCGAGATCGAGCGCCAGCTCAAAGTGAATCCGTCGCAAGGGCTCGATGTGGCGGACGCCGCGCAGCGCCTCGGCACCCATGGGGCGAACGTACTGCCCCAGGGCAAGAAAAGCGGCCCCTTCGTGCGGTTCCTTGCCCAGTTCAACAACGTGCTCATCTACGTGCTGCTCGCGGCGGGCTTCATCAAGCTGATGCTGAGCCTGTGGCTCGACGCCTCGATCATCTTCGCGGTGGTCATCCTCAACTCGCTGCTGGGCTTCCTGCAGGAAGGGCGCGCCGAGAAAGCGCTCGACTCGATTCGCAACATGCTCTCCGCGGAAGCGCGCGTGCTGCGCGCCGGCGAGGTACGCCTCGTCCCCGCCGACGAGGTCGTGCCCGGCGACATCGTGCTGCTGGAGTCGGGCGACAAGATCCCCGCGGACATCCGTCTCGTGGAGGCGCGGAACCTGCGCACGGAAGAGGCGGCGCTCACGGGCGAATCCGTGCCTGCGGAGAAGAACACCGGCGCGGTGCCGGCGCAAGCCACCGTGGGCGATCGCGAGAATATGGCCTTTTCCGGCACGATGGTCCTCTCGGGCCGCGCAACCGGCATCGTCGTGGCGACAGGCAGCCAGACGGAGCTTGGCCGCATCAACCAGATGCTGGCCGAGGTCAGCGCGCTGGAGACGCCGCTGCTACGCCAGATCAAGAAGTTTGGATACGTCATCACGATCGCCATCGGCATCATTAGCGTGCTGCTCTTCGCATGGGGCCACTGGCTCGGCCACATGACCTTCATCCAGTTGTTCCAGGCCGTGGTGGGCATCGCGGTCTCGGTGATCCCGGAAGGCCTGCCGGCGCTCATCACCATCACGCTCGCCATCGGCGTGCAGCGCATGGCGAAGCGCAACGCCATCATCCGCCGCCTGCCCGCGGTCGAGACGCTGGGTTCCGTCTCGCGCATCTGCTCGGACAAGACCGGCACGCTCACGCTCATGGAGATGATGGTGACCTCGGTCGTGACGGCGGACGCGCCCTATGAAGTGACCGGCGACGGCTACGCGCCCGAAGGCGACGTCCGCGCGGGCGGCAAGGCGCTCGGCGCCGCCCCGCCGGAAGTGCTCACGCTCATGGGCCGCGTATCCATCCTGTGCAACGACGCCGGCCTCTTCGAAGAAGACGGCAAATGGAAGGTGGAAGGCGACCCGACCGAGGGCGCGCTCTACCCGTTCGCCGGCAAACTCGGCATGGACCGCGGCGCGGAAGCCGCCGCCGCGCCGCGCATCGACGGCATTCCCTTCGAGTCCGAACACAAGTTCATGGCCACGCTGAACCGTTCAGCGCAAGGCGAGATGCTGCTCGTGAAGGGCGCGCCGGAAGTGATCATCGAAAATTGCGACCGCCAGCAAACGGCGAGCGGCCCCGCGCCGCTCGAGCGCGAGCGCTTTGCGCGCGAAGGCGAGCGGCTCGCCTCGCAGGGCGAACGCGTGCTGGCGCTGGCCTGGCTGCCCGACCCCGGCCTCGAAGTGGGCAACCTCGGCCCGCAGGACCTGCCGAAGACGCTCGTGCTGCTCGGTCTCGTGGGCCTCATGGACCCGCCGCGCAAGGAGGCGATCGATGCGGTGCGCGAATGCCACGGCGGCGGTATCCGCGTGACGATGATCACGGGCGACCACAAGGTCACGGCCGCCGCGATTGCGGGCATGCTCGGCATCGGCGACGGCAGGACGGCCGTGGCCGGCACCGAGATCGAGGCGATGAACGACGCCGCGCTGCAGGAATGCGTGCGTGACGTGGATGTGTTCGCGCGCGCGAGCCCCGAGCACAAGCTGCGGCTCGTGAAGGCGATCCAGGCCAACCGGCAGGTGGTCGCCATGACGGGCGACGGCGTGAACGATGCGCCCGCGCTCAAGAAGGCCGACATCGGCGTGGCGATGGGCATCAAGGGCACGGAAGTCACGAAGGAAGCCGCGGGCATGATCCTCGCCGACGACAATTTCGCCTCGATCTCGGCGGCGGTGAAGGAGGGGCGCACGGTCTACAACAACATCGAAAAGGCCATGCTCTTCATGCTGCCCACCAATATCGCCCAGGGCGCCGTGATTGCCATCGCAATCCTGTTCGGCTTCGTGCTGCCGATCACCGCGCCGCAGGTGCTGTGGGTGAACATGGTCACGTCCGTCGCGCTCGGCCTCGTCATTTCCTTCGAGCCTCACGAGGACGACGTGATGCAGCGCCCGCCGCGCTCGATCGACCGTCCTATCGTCACACCATTCGGCGTGTGGCGCATTCTCTTTGTTGGCGCCACGCTCGTGCTCTATACGCTCGCCGCATTCTTCTGGATGAAGTCGCAGGGTGTGTCCAACTCAATGGCGCGCACGGCCGCGGTCAACGCCATCACGCTGGGACAGGTCTTCTATCTGCTCAACAGCCGCTCGCTGATCAATTCGGCCCTATCGGTGCGCGCACACATGGGCAACCCGTATCTCTGGTACGGCATCGGCGCCGTCATCGTGCTGCAGATCCTGTTCACCTATACGCTGCCCTTTCACGCCGTGTTCGATACCGAGTCCCTGCCGCTCTCGGCCTGGCTCTGGCTCGTGGCGGGCGCGATCCTGTTCTTCCTCGTGGTGGAGCTGGAGAAGCTCGTCATTCGCTCGATACCCGCGCTGAAAAAATCCGTGAGCCCGCAACAGCGCGGCGCGGCCACGAGGCAGTACCATGACGCGTAGAATCGTTTCGTCCCGACTTAAGAGCGAGGGCCCAATGCCATGTTGCCTGGTGCGAACCTGAACCTGGTCGAAGTGACCGGATTGCTGGTGGGCGGGCTCGCCCTGTTCCTGTTCGGGCTGGATCTCATGACAGGGGCGCTCAAAACGATTGCCGGCGCGCGCCTGCAATCGCTGCTGGGTTCGCTCACCGCCAACCGGTTTCGGGGCGTGCTGGCGGGCGCGGGCATCACGGCGCTGCTGAATTCGTCGACCATCACCACGGTGCTGCTGGTGGGCTTCGTTTCCGCGCGGCTCATGACGCTGCTGCAGTCCGTCCCGATGATCATGGGCGCCAATATCGGCTCGACGCTCACCGCGCAGATCATCGCGTTCAATATCTCCGCGCTCACGCCGTTCATGCTCGGCGGCGGCTTCCTGCTCTATGGCTTCGCGAAACGCGAAACGCTGCGCGAGCTGGGCGGCGCGCTGCTCGGCCTCGGCCTGCTGTTTCTCGGCATCGAGATGATGGGCAACGCGACCCGTCCGCTGCGCGATTACCAGCCGTTCATCGACGCGATGCAGAACATGCGCAATCCGCTCATCGGCATCGTGATCGGCGCGGTGTTCACGGCCGTCGTGCAAAGCTCGGCGGCCACGCTCGCGATCGTGATTGCGCTTGGCAGCCAGGGGCTGATTCCCCTCGAATCGGGCATTGCGCTGATACTCGGCGCCAATGTAGGCACCTGTGGCACGGCGCTGCTCGCTTCAATCGGCAAATCGGCGGAGGCGGCGCAAGTCGGTATCGTCCACCTGATCTTCAACGTGCTTGGCGTGCTGTTCTTCGCCTTCGTGATTCCCCAGTTCGCCGATTTCGTACGCATGATCTCGCCTTCCGCGCCCGAGCTGACCGGCGCTGCGCGCCTCGCAGCGGAAACGCCGCGCCAGGCCGCCAATGCACATACGGTGTTCAGCGTGTTCAGTACCTTCGTGCTGATCTGGTTCACCGGGCCCATTGCGAAGCTCGCCGAACGCCTGGCCCCGGCGCGCCGCGAAGGGTGGCAGGACCCCGGCGTGCCGCGTTACCTCGATGAAACGCTGGTCGAAATGCCGGCGCTCGCCATTGCCCGCGTGCAACTCGAACTGGCTTCGCTCGGCAAGCTCGTGCAGATTCTCGTCGAGCATAGCGCCACGCTCCTGGTCGAAAGCTCCACGCAGGCGCTTTCCACGGTGACGAACGAGGACAAGGCGGCGGACTCGCTCAGCACCGCCATTCTCACCTATATCGGCAAGCTCTCCGACGCCGTGCATAGCGACGACGAAGGCCGGCAACTGGTGGATCTCGCGCGGATTGCGACCTGCCTCGACGCCATCCGCGAAGTGGCCACCACGAGCATGCTCGCGCTGAGCCAGAGGCGCGCCGCGCAAAGCGCGGACGTGACCGTGTTGGCGAACAACCCCGAGCTGGTGCAATTCGCCAGGTCCGTCATCGAGCGTTTCACGCTTGCCGTGCAGATGATCGCGCACCCGGAGGCCGACGTCGTGACGGGCATCGTCAACGCCAAGCCGGAAATCGAAGCCCAGTCCGACTCGGCGCGTCAGCACATCATGTCCGCGCTGCAGTTGCGCAACGAGAGCGCGGCGTTCCTTTTCCGCTTCGCCAACGACGTGATCGAGCAGTTGAACGAGGTGGCGCGGCTCTCCCGCGCCATCGCCAAGGCCACGCGGTGGCTGCACGACGTGAAAGTGCTGGAGCCTGAAAGCACAGAGGCCGTGGCCGAGACCGAGGCAGAAGCTCAGGCGTGAAGACGCGGCGCGCGCAGGCTGCGCGTGGCCTTCAACGCGTAGCGCCCGAGGTCAGCGCGTGAGGAGCGCTCGTGGGCACCGCTTCGAGAAAGCCGCGCCCCATCTCCGCCTCGAAACGCGAAGCGCTCCCCTCCCAGACGATGCGCGCATGTTCCAGCACATAAACGCGATCCGCGTGCGGCAGGGCGAAGCGAACGTTCTGCTCGCCCAGCAGCACGGTAATGGGCGTGGACTGCTGCAGCGCATCCAGCGCCTTCGAAAGCTGTTCGAGGATCACGGGTGCGAGCCCGAGCGTCGGCTCGTCGAGTATCAGCAGCCTGGGCTGGGGCATGAGCGCACGCGCAATGGCCAGCATTTGCTGCTCGCCGCCCGAGAGCGTGCGCGCGGTTTGGCGCTGGCGCGACTTGAGGATGGGAAAGAGGTCGAAGAGCCATATGAGCTGCTTTTTGCGCACCTCGTCGGAGAGATGATAGCCGCCGAGTTCGAGATTCTCGCGCACCGTCATGTCGCCGAACAGTTCGCGCGTTTCCGGGCATTGCACGAGGCCCGCGCGCGACACGGCCGCCCCGCTCATGCCCTTCAGGTCGCGCCCGTCGAAGCGGATCGTCCCCTTGTACGGCAGCAGGCCGGAAAGAGCGTTGAACAGCGTGGTCTTGCCCGCGCCGTTGAGGCCGACCACCGAAACGAACTCGCCCTCGCGAACGTGCAGGCTCACGCCGTCGAGCGCGCATGCCTTGCCGTACAGCACGCGCAGGTCGGAGACCTCGAGGATGTCGCGCTTCGCCTCGCCCGCAAAGCTGGAGCGCTGACGCAACTCCAGCTTGCCGCCCAGATACACGCGGCGGACCGTTTCGTTTTGCATCACTTCTTCAGCCGTGCCTTCGGCAACGTGCTCGCCAAGGTACATGGCGAGCACCCGGTCGGCGAGCGCTGAAAGGCTCTTGACGTTGTGATCGACCAGCAGCACCGCGCGGCCCTCCGCGCGAAAACCGCGAATCAGTTCGGAGAATGCCTCCGATTCGGCAACCGTGAGTCCTGCGAAGGGTTCGTCGACGAGCACGACCTGCGGGTCGCGCGCAATCGCCTTCGCCATTTCCATGCGGCGCAGGTCCGCGAACGGCAGCGTAGCGGGATGCCGGTGCATGACGCCGGCCAGACCCACGCGAGCGGCAATTTCCTGCGCGCGCTGATGCACATGCGGCTCTGCCGCGAGCTTGACGAGCGAGTCCGGCAGCAGCGCGAGCTTGATGTGCTCCAGCACCGTTTGCCGATGCAGCGGGCGCGAATGCTGGAACACGATGCCCACGCCCGCGCGCGCGATGCGGTGCGGCGCCCAGCCGGCCATCTCCACGCCGTTCACCTTGACCGAGCCCGCGTTGGGCCGCTCGATGCCCATAATGAGCTTCATCACGGTCGACTTGCCGGACCCGTTGGGTCCGATCAGGCCCAGGATCTCGCCGGGCCGGATGTCGAAGCCAATGTCCTTCACCGCGACCAGACCGCCAAAGCGCTTGGTCAGCCCGCGCACCGAGAGCAGCGGCGTGTCGTTCATTGGCGTTCCCTCGTCCGCAGCAAGTTGCCGAGCAGGCCGTCCGGAAAGAACAGCAGCGCCGCGAGCGCCACGGCCGCGACGACGAACGTATTGAGCTGGCCGAGCGGGCGCAGGAACTCGCCGGCCACGATCAGGAAGATCGATCCGAGCACGGCGCCGAGTATCGTGCGGCGCCCGCCGAGTACGGCCGCGATGATGATTTGCACCCCTACGCTCAAGTCCACCACCGTGCTCACCGAAGCCGTGCCTTGATAGAACACGAGCATCGCGCCCGCCACGCCCGAAAACACGGCGCTGATGCAAAAGGCCACGAGCTTGTGCCGCGTGACGTTGAAGCCCAGCGCCTGCGCACCGGTGGCGTCCTGGCCGCTGGCCTGCAAGATGAGGCCGATCGCCGAGCGCGAGAGGCCGAACAGCAGGATTGCGCAAACCACCAGAAACGCCAGCGCGATCCAGTAGTTATTGTTGGCATCGACGGACATCACGTCGGGCACCATCATGCCGATCTCGCCGCCCGTCACGCCAGCGAAAATCACGATGGCGTTCTGCAGCAGCAACACGGCCACGAGCGTGACGAGGCCGAAGTACGGGCCGCGCAGCCGCAGCGCGGGCACCGCGAGCAGCAGGCCGCCCACCAGCGCGACGACGCCGCCCGCAATCACGCAAACCGGAATCGGCAGACCCCAATGGGCGTCGATGATCGCCGCCGAATAGGCGCCGAGGCCAATCAGGAACGTCGGGCCGAAATTCACCTCGCCGGCAAAGCCGAACAGCAGATCCCACGACATCGCGAACACGCCGAAGTAATACGCGACCGTGAGCACGCCGAGGATATAGCCCGACATCCACCACGGCAGCATGGCCGCCGCTACGACGAGCAATGCCGCCACCCATATCCCACGCGAACGAAGAAGACCGGACATGTCGATGTGCTCCCTTCGCTCGGTTAGCGACGGCCCAGGAAGCCCTGGGGCCGCACATACACGACGAGCACCAGCAGCAGCAGCGCGGGCAGCGGCCGCAGCGTCGGCGCAACGAGATACGCGGTGACGGTCTCCAGATAGCCGACCACATACGCGGCCATCAACGACCCGGAAACACTGCCGAGTCCGCCCAGCACGACGATGGAGAACGCGCTCGCCGTGAGCTGTCCGGCATTGTTCGTACTCACGCCGAGGAACGACGCCAGCAGCACGCCCGCAATGCCCGCCAGCACGCCGTAGATGGTCCACGCGAGCAGATAGATGCGCGAGAGTTCGAAGCCGAGCAGCGTGAGGCCGCGCGGATTCATCGAGGCCGCGAGCAGCGCCTTGCCCGCGCGCGTGCGATTCACGAAGAGCCACAGGAGGCCGATCACTGCCCAGCAAACCACGGCGATCATGATCTCGTTGAACGGCACGCGCACGCTGCCGATCATCGCCACGCCGCTGATGAGCGGGCGCATCGTCACGGGGTTGTCGGTGAAGAGCCAGGCCATGCCCTGCTGGATCATGATGCCCCACAGCAAGGTGCCGGTGAGCACGAAGATTTCCTTCTCTTCGGCCGGAATCGCGGCGGAACGCTGGATAGGCCGCACCACCATCAGATAGGTGACATAAGCCGTGACGAGACCGGCGACCACGCCAAGCAGCGTGCCGAGGTAGGTGCCGAGGCCCGCTTCGCCCGCGAGCATCCAGCCCATCAGCGCCGCGACGAGCATCACGCCGCCGTGCGCGAGATTCAATATGCCGGAGACGCCGAAAATCAGCGTGAAGCCGATGGCGCCGAGCGCGTAGAGCGAGCTGATGGCAAAGCCGTCGATGAGGATCTGCAGGAGCAGCATGTCCGGCCTTTCATGTGGGTTGGTCTGTCGCAACATGCGCCGTGCGGCCCATCGTCAAACGAAGGGCCGCACGGCGCGACGCACTACGACCAGGGCCTGTTATTAGTGTGAACAGGCGCTAGTTCGCGCTAGCCTGCTGGAGCTTGATGAAGGTCGGGAACTTGACCTTGCCGTTCGCAACGGACTTGGGCCAGATCGCGATCTGCTTGCCGTCCTGCCACTGCAGGTTGATGCCGGTGATGTAGCCCGGGCCGTACTTCAGCGCGTGTGTGAACTGGTCGTCCTTGCCGTAGAACTGCCAGCGCCCGATCGTGCCTACGTAATCCGTCTTCTCGAGCGCGGCGACCATCTGGTCCGGATCGGTCGAGCCCTTGTTGCGCCTGATCGCATCCGCGAGGATGTACACGAGGTCATAGGTCGAGAAGCCGCAATACGCAGGCGATACGCCGAATTTCTTCTGGTACGCATCCGCGAAGGGCACCGTCTTCGGCGTGATCGCCACGCCCGGCGCCGCAGCAGAAGCCGTGATCACGCCCTCCGTCGCGCCGTTCGTGTCCTTCCAGAAGCTCGTGGTCGTGGCCTGCGAGCTTTGTCCCGACATCGGGATCGGCACCTGCTGATCGTGCCATTGCACCGTCGGCTGCACGCCCACGTGGCTGATGCCCGTGGTAATCGTATCGGGGTGCTTCGCCTCGATCTGGTTGAAAATTGGTGTGAAGTCCGAAGTATCCGGATTGAAGCGGATATGATCCAGCACCTTGAGACCGGCCTTGGGCAGGCATTCCATGAAGCGCTCGTCGAGCGGCTTGGTCCATGCCGCGTCCTCGCTCATCACGACCGTCGACTTCATCTTGAACTGGCCGACGAGAACATCATGCGAAAAATCGCAGATCGACTGCGCGATGAACGCCGACGTCATCCAGCCATGGAACGTGTACTTGTAGTGGTCGTAGTCGTCGTGAACGTGCTTCGAAATATCGTTGCTCGCGGCGCCCGGCGTAATAAAGGGCATTTTCAGCCGTGCCGACCAGGGTTCCATGGCGAGCGCCACTTCGCTGATATAGCTGCCGATCACGGCGACCACCTTGTCCTGGGTCGCGGCGCGCTGGAACGCGCGCACGCCGTCCGAGGCCGACGAGTGGTCGTCGTACGCGATGATCTGGATGGGCCGGCCATCCACGCCGCCGCTCGCGTTGATTTCGTCCGCGGCGAGCTGCGCCGCCTTGCTGATCGAGGCGCCCGCCACCGCGGACTCCTCGCTGATCACGCCGATCTTGATCGGGTCCCCCGCGGCATGCGCGCTGGCCGCGAGGCCCAGCCCTGCTGCCACCATACCCGTCGCCGCTACGCGATGAAGGTTTCGCCACACGCCGTTACTGGACATCATGCATCTCCGATTCGCCAGGATCGTTGAGGAACATCTGCCCGCTACATTGCTGCTTTGAAGAATGTGCCCACAACAGTATCACCAGCCCTTGCGCGCTCAATCGGGACAAACGATGACAGGTAACATACGGATAACCTGCGGATTTCATGGTGCAAAGCGGCAAGAAAATGCGCTTCCCCGCGCGCCTGCGGACGCTACGCGCAGCACCTCGCACACGTTCGCGATCGCTGAACGGTGCCGCCTATTCGACCTTCACCCACACCAGTTCGGAAATGCATTCCTTACCCGTCACCGGGTTGCGGGCGGGCAGCGTCGTGATGTGCAGGTATTTGCCGTCGATTCTGAAACGGCGCAACTGAATCGTCCCCGTCCATGATTCGTTCCACGATGCGTCGACGTGGTGGCTCACGAGGTCGCCCTCGACGCTCCACGTGCCCGCATATGCGCACGAGCCATTGAAAAGCGCGATGCGCTCGGCGTCGGTTGGCACGAGATCGGCTGGTGCGGTGCGGTTCTCCTCGAGCAGAATCGCATACATCCGCTTGTCGGCGCCGTAGTTGAGGTAGCCGCAAGGGTGGGCGCCAAACAAATCGGTCTTTGCTCCGCCGGCCAGATCTTCGGTGGTGAACGAATGCAGCTTCCATGTGCCAAGCAGCGCAGCGCTGCCGGTTTGCTTTGCTCGTGCCATGGCTTTCCCCTTCAGGACAACTTAACCAGCACGCTACGCCCCTGGAGACGAGACGCTCATTCGCGCTCCTTGCCCCAGCGCCAGCGTGGAGGCTCGCCCTTGAGCCAGCAGACCGCCGAAAGCGCGAGCGTGGCGAGTATCACGAGCCCAGCAAACACGTACGGATGCCCGTGCGGTTCAAAGAAAACGGCGACCAGACAAATCGACAGGACATACACGGCCAGCACCAGCCAACCCTGCCAGGTGAGCGGAAGTCCCCAGCCCCAGCCATAACGTTTGGCTCGAAACCAGTATTTGCCAGTGCCTGTCATTTCCCCCTCTCTCGCGCCTGACGTGATGCGCAACTTCAGGCCGATGCCGTATGGCACACGGCCTCGACCCGGTTGCCGGCCGGATCGATGAGAAAGGCCGCGTAATAGTCGGCGTGATAGTGCGGCCGCAAGCCTGGATCGCCATCGGAGCGGCCGCCCGCCGCGACACCGGCAGCATGGAACGCATCGACCTGCGAGCGTGTAGCGGCCTTGAAGCACCAGTGCCGCTTGTTCGGCTCGATGGCGCTGGCATCCAGATAGATGGAAAGATACGACGACTGCGTTTCGGCTGCGTCGCAACGCTCGCCGTAGCCGAGCGCGTTGGGGCGGTCATAGACCTTGAGTGCACCCAACGTATTCATGATCGCATCGTAGAAGGGGCGCGCTGCGTCGAGATCGGGAACGCCGATCGAAACGTGATCGAGAAGCTGCATGGTGCTGGAAGTCCGCAGTCGTGAGTGCACGACTATAACCGGCGAATCACACCACGCAGCGTTTGCGTTACCCCGCGCGACCGGTGCGGAACACCGATACCGCGGCGTTCAGCCGATGCGCTTCGTTTTCGAGCGACGATGCCGCGGCCGTTGCCTGCTCAACGAGTGCCGCGTTTTGCTGGGTCACGAGGTCCATCTGTCCAACGGCGACGTTGACCTGATCGATGCCCGTGCTCTGCTCCGCAGCCGCCGATGCAATCTCGTTCATGATCGCACTGACGCGCGCGATCGCTTCGACGATTTCGCTCATCGTCGAGCCCGAGCGCTCGACGAGGCCCGCGCCGGTCTCCACGCGCGAGGTCGACGACTCGATCAGTTCCTTGATCTCCTTGGCTGCCGCGGCGCTACGCTGCGCAAGCGAGCGCACTTCGCTTGCCACCACCGCGAAGCCGCGCCCTTCCTCGCCCGCACGCGCCGCTTCCACAGCCGCGTTGAGCGCAAGAATGTTGGTCTGGAACGCAATGGCCTCGATCACGCCGACGATCTCGCCCACGCGCCGCGAGTCGCCCACGATGTCCTGCATCGTGCCGACCACTTCGCGCGAGAGCGCGCCGCCCTGCGCGGCGAGACCGGAAGCGCCCTGGGCGAGTGTGCTGGCCTCGCGTGCGTTTTCGGCGGTCTGCTTGACGGTGGAGGTCAGCTCTTCGATGCTCGCCGCCGTTTCCTCGAGCGAGGCAGCCTGCTCCTCGGTGCGCTGCGAAAGGTCCGTATTGCCCGCGGCGATCTCGCTCACGCCCTTGTCGATCGACAGCGCGCCTTCGCGCACGCTGCTGACCGTCTTGATGAGTGCATCCTGCATTTGCCGCAGCGCGGCCTGCAGGCGGCCCATTTCGTTGTTGCTCGTCGTCTGCACCGTGCCGCTCAGGTCGCCGGCGGCGATGCGCTGGAACTGCGCGATGGCCGCGTCCACGGGATGCACGATCGCGCGCATGAGCGCCGAGCGGCCAATCCACGCGAACAGCAGTGAGAGCAGCATGCCCACGCCCACCGCGATGCTCACCGCATTGAAGCGGTCCTGCGCTTCCTGGTAGCGCTGCGCGCCAAGGTCGATCTGGCGCTTCTCGAGCACGAGCATCGCCTTTTCGTAGCTGCTGTAGAGCGACGGCAGCTTGTGGCCCTGCAGTTCCTGGAACGCGGTCTTGTCGCCGGCCTTGAGCGCCGCCAGCGCCGGCTCGACGCCATCGTGCAGGAAGCTGTTGCGCTTCGCCTGCATGTCGGCGATGAGATCCTGCGCCTCGCCTTCTCCGCTCGCAATCGACAGATAGTGGTCCAGACGCTCGTTCGAGTTCTTCAGGTACTGGTCGTAGCGCTTGAGCACCGCGTCCGCGGCATCGTGGTCGCCGAGATCGGAAAGCGATGCGTTGGTGGCGAGCGCGAGGCGCAGACGCAGCAACTGGCCGGCGCTGCCTTCGAGGTCGGCGACGGCTGGCGTATTGACGGTGTACATGGTGCGCAGGGACTCGTTGCCCGCTCGCATCGACAGGAGTCCTGTGGCGGCGCCGACGATCAGGACGATGCCGAAGAAGGCGATCATCAGGGTCAGGCTTGCGCGTATCGACAGCTTGTGAAGCATTCCTGGTCTCTCTTACGTGGGGCGCGCGGCTCTGGAGGCCGCGCGTGTCCCAGTCGTTTTTTATCGAATGTTCCGGTGCGCTTACCCAGTGCAGCCCAGGCGTCCAGGCTGTTTAAGCGTCCAGTACATAACAACGGCAGGAGAGGTTGCGAACTTTATGGTTCGCAGCAAAGAAGTACGACCGTTAGCAACACTTCGTCATACAGACCAATATGTGGGATGTGTGCGAGTCAATCCGCATCAAGCGCTGGCTTGCGCTGCACCCGCCTCGCCCTCGTCCATCGGCACGAGATAGCGCAGCACGTCGCGCCAGCTCACGATGCCCACGGGGCGAAAGTCGGCATCCACGATGGGGATGCACGAAATCTTGTTGGAGAGAAAGAGGGCCACGGCGTCCGAGAGGCTCGACTCGGGCCGCAGCGTGAGCGGCTTGCGGCTCATGATCTGGTGCACGCGCTTGTTGAGCGTGCCGAGGTCGCGCGCGGATTCGACCACGCTGTCGATGAACGGGCTGATTGCGCGCAGCAGGTCGCGATCGGAGACGACGCCTTGCAGCTTGCCCTCTTCGACCACGAGCAGATGGTGAAAGCTCGCTTCCGCGAAGATCTCGCGCACGGTCGCGAGCGTGTCGTCGAAACCGACGGTGACGACACGGCTCGTCATGAATTTCTCTACTTGCATACCTTCCAGACCTGAATGGGTTCGACGTCCCGAGCCGGCCGATGCGCAGCAGATTCCGGCGGCGGCTCGGGGCTTCAGCCCGTAATATCGACCGCGTGCGCGTAAATCTTCAGTCTGGAAAGCGGCGTGGAGCACGCGCACCGGCGCGCCCCACCTGTTTCATGCTGTTGTCATGCTTCGAGCGCGAGTGTCGCAAAGGTGGCGAGCCAGTGCTCGCCCATATAGTCCCCGGCCACGTGATCGAGCGCGTTGGCCAGATGCAATTGCGCGGCATCGTTGAGGACGGCCACGCGGGCGTCGCCCTCGGGCAGTGCGCGCGCAAGTGAGCGCTGACACCACGCGCGGCTCAGGTTGAGCCCGTCGAGGTGGGCGATCTTGCCGTCGCTGCGGTCGGTGACGGTGGCCGGCGTAAAGAGCGTGACCGGCTCATGCACCGCGAGGTTGGGCAAAAAGCGCGTGAACCACGGCTCGAAATCCTGCGCGCGCAGGACGCGGCTCATCAGCAAGGCCACGCTCAGCGCGGGCGAGAGGAATTCGTCGCCGCCCGGCTCCCACGCCTGGCAGCCCGCGTCGTTCGCGTGCCAGCGCGTGGCGGTGTCTTCGATCAGCGTCGCCAGCGCCGAACGCGACGTGGCTTTCGCGAAGTCGTACGCGAGCGTGAGCGCGAACGCCGTATTGAAGTGAGTGCCCACACGCAACGGATAGGTCGCCTTCGGCAGGAATTCCTCGAAGCGCTCGACGAACCAGTCGGTGAGCGGCGCCAGCGCCGCCTGCCAGCGCGCGGCCTGCGGCAGCTTCATCGACGCAACCAGCGTCTCGACCTGCGCCGCGAGCGCGAGCAGCCACGCCCAGCCATAAGGGCGCTCGAAACCGCGGTTGTGCGCGAGCGTGAGGTAGGCCATCTCGCCGGCCATCTTCTCCGGCGTGAAGTGCTCGTCGACCACGGCGACGATCTGTGGCCCCTCGGGCAGGTCGGGAAAGCGCTCCAGCAGATGCAGCACGAGCCAGTAGCCGTGCACGCACGAATGCCAGTCGTAGCTGCCATAAAAGACCGGGTGCAGCGCGCGCGGGCCCTGCACGTCCTGCGGGCCGTCGAGGGAGTGAGTCAGCTTGTTCGGGTACTCGCGCGTGAGGTGGGCGAGCGCGAGCGAGGCGAACTTCGAGGCATGGGCGGCAGTGAGGTGTGTGGTCATCGTGAGCTCGTCAGAACCGGAAAACGAAGGCGTACATCAGCAGCGTGTTGACGACGAGCAGCAGCACGGCGGTCGGCCATTGCGCCTTGATCACGCCGTTCTTGTCGCTCAATTCGAGCAGCGCCGCGGGGACGATGTTGAAGTTCGCGGCCATCGGCGTCATGAGCGTGCCGCAGAAGCCCGACAGCATGCCGATCGCGCCGAGAATCGCCGGGTTGCCGTGGAACTGATGCACGATCAACGGCAGGCCGATGCCGGCGGTCATCACCGGAAAGGCGGCGAACGCGTTGCCCATGATCATCGTAAAGAGGGCCATGCCGAAAGTGTAGGCGGCCACGACCGCGAACGCCGAATTTTGGGGAATCCAGCTCGTGACGAGTTCGGACACCACGTGGCCTACACCCGCCGCGGCGAACAGCGCGCCGAGCGCCGCGAGCATCTGCGGCAGGATGGCGGCCCAGCCCACGGCATCCATGGTGTGCCGCGCGCCCTTGAGCGCTTGCACGGGCGAATCGCGCAACATGACGAGCGCCGCGCCGAACGCAACGAGCGTGGCGATCACGAGCGAGATGAGCGTGACGTTCTTCGCTTCGACGAAGGGCGCGTACTTGAGCGTGAGCGTGCCGACGAGCGTCACCACCGGGATCAGCAGCGCCGGCATGAAGAGCCGGCTGCCGAAGCGCCGCACCCCTTGCTCGCGGCGCGCTTCGGCTTTGGCGTTGTCGTTGCCCGCGGGGCTGCGGCCCAGCTTGCCCGAGCCTGCGATCAAGGCGAGCGCAATGGCGAGGCAGCCCATCACGAAATGCGGCAGCACGCCGCCGAACAGGAACGTTACGGCGTAGACGCCCCAGAACACGAAGTTGATGAGGCGGCGCGGGTTCGCGCGGTCGAGCAGGTTGAAGAGGGCGAACGACGCGAACATCAGGCCCGCGACGACATAGAGCGATTCGAGCTTGATCACGATGCGGCTCCCTGACGGCTTGCGGCGCGCTGTGCGATGGCCGCGCCCACGCGGCGTGAAAGATCGTGATCGAGCAGCTTCAGGCGCACGCAGTGGATGAGGAGCGCCGCGACCGCGGTGGGAATCGCCCAGACCGAGACCTGCAGCGGCTGCACGATGATGCCGTTCTGCTCGAGGAAGCCCTTGATGAGCAGGATCGACTGGATCGCGATGAAGATGTCTTCGCCGAAGAACACGGCGATGTTGTCGACGGCCGAGGCGTTGGCGCGGATCTGCTGGCGCACGGTGTCGGGCACCTCGCCGAAGCGCTTCGTGGCGGCGGCCTCGGCCATGGGCGCGATCAGCGGACGGACCATCTGCGCGTGGCCGCCCAGCGACGTGAGGCCGAGCGCGGCCGTGATCTGGCGGATCACGAAGTAGAGCATCAGCACGCGGCCGGTAGTGGCGGCGTGCACGCGCGAAATGAGGTGCCTGGCCTGCTCGCGCAGGCCGTTGCGCTCGAGCAGCGCGATCACGGGCAGCGTGAGCCAGATGAGGCCCATGTAGCGGTTGTCGGCGAACGCCTTGCCGAAGGCGCTGACGATCTCGACCGTGTGCAGCCCGCCCGCAAGCCCCGTTGCGATGCCCGCCGCGGTCACGACGAGCAGCGCGTTCAGGCGCAATGCGAAGCCGATCACCACGATCGGCACCCCTATCAAAACCAGCATCTCTCCTCCGCCTTATGTCTTTCCGCCGATCTCGTGGACACGGCCGCGCGGGCGCGCGCTTCCCCGTTGCGCCCGATTCAGCACGGGAATCTATCACGACGATTTATCGATAAATAGTCGATAAAGTCTTTTTAAGGGAAGTCCCTGGGCGATGCGCATCGCATGAAGGCGAATCGATGCCGCCGCGCCGCGGCGCGGCGCGGGTCGGGGGTTGGCGGGCTTGACAGTTAGTTGCGTCTGAGCCGGGAAAAGCACGAAATCGGGACCACGCTCAACCGAAACCGTGCACCCACTGCAAGTCGATCCCGGGTGGTCTCCAGCTGCACGCCTCCATCGAATCTCAACCGGAACTCAACGAAGGCTTGAAACGTTCGCTGCACCAGCCCCGAAGCGAATCGCGGCGGTACCGCAAGCACGACGAATCCCTTCCCGGCTTTGGCAATCCTGCTCATCGCGACCAGGCTGCACCGCATCACTCAGCGCGCACGCGTGCGCGCCGCAACCCGCGCTGGCAATGGGGCCTTGATCGCCGATATGAACAGGCAAATCGAGCACAACATCGCACTGATCCTGTCCAGCGAATCCGAGCGCGCATAGTCCCCGAGTACAAGACCAGCGAGCCCGAGCGGCATACATGCCGACTCGGTTCATCTGACCTCGCTGTGCGATTCCCGCTCGTGAGTACGACGGATGAGCGCGTCCTGATCCAAATCGAGGATGCGGCCCGGGACTGAGCGCGGACTTCGCGCCGCATGCGTTCGATCCGTTCACGCGAGCGGAAGACTCCCGCTCGCGCGTGTCAGGCGAGACCGGGCTGGGCCTGTCGGCCGTCCTCCGCCACCCTTATAATTCGGCATGACTCCATCCATCTCCCACGCAGCAAGCTTACGGCCGCCAGCACCGGCTGCTCGATTCATCGGTTTGTTGGTTGCGCGTACCTCTGCAGGCCACTCACCATCCATGCGCGTGGAATGCATGTTCCACGACCTGCGGCCGACGATCGTATGAAAATACCCAAACGACTTGCACCGCTTCTCGAAGAAGGACTTATCGACGAAGTCATCGGCCAGTTGATGAGCGGCAAGGAGGCAACAGTTTACGTCGTGCGCAGCGGCGAATTCACGCGTTGCGCTAAGGTCTACAAGGACGCGAAGCAGCGCAGTTTTCGGCAAGCCGCATCGTATCGGGACGGTCGCAAGGTCAAGAACAGCCGGCAGGCGCGGGCGATGGAAAAAGGTACGCGCTACGGCCGTCAGATGCAGGAAGCGTCATGGCAGAACGCTGAAGTCGACGCGCTGTTCCGGCTCGCCGACGCAGGTGTGCGCGTGCCGCAACCCTATATTTGTACCGACGGTGTGTTGCTGATGGAGCTGGTGATTGACGAGGTGGGTAACGTCGCACCACGGCTCAACGACGTCGATCTGACCGAAGCCCGCGCCCTCGAACTGCACGCGCTGCTGCTGAACCAGGTTGTCCGCATGCTCTGCGCAGGGGTGATTCACGGCGATCTGTCGGAATACAACGTCCTGCTGGCAGCGGATGGGCCAGTGGTCATTGATCTGCCACAGGCCGTCGACGCAGCCGGCAACAACGAAGCCGCATCGATGCTCAAGCGAGACGTCGACAACCTGGCCGCGTACTTCGGACGGTTTGCACCGCAAATACTCACCGCGAGTTATGGCACGGAGATCTGGGCGCTCTTCGAAGCAGGGCGGCTGCATGTCGACGCCGAACTGACCGGTCGCATCGAAGTCGACACTCGACCTGTAGACCTCGATGGCGTGCTGCAGGAACTCGAAGAGACACGTCTTGAGGAAGACGCGCGAGTGCGGCGACAGCAGGAACTGGGCGCAGGCCGGTAACCGTGCTCGATGTCCCCCGAAGATCGCCCGAAAGTGAAGGTTTTCGAGGATGTCGCCGCTCGGCCAGGAACGGTCGTTCAACCGAGCCGTTGGAAGGTCATTCGAGAGTCCGTTTTCACACCGGTCGCGGACGCTACAGGGGACGCTTTGTGGCGCCTATGCCGCGGATACATCTTTTGGCAAGGCTACGAGGGGTTAGCTTCAGGTATGGCGGTCTTGGAAACGCATAGTCTGCAATTCGAATACTTGAGCTAAGTTGGATGCTCAACCTAGCTCGTGTTGGCTACGTTCCATGCAATCTCGCCATGTGTTTGTGGGACCTGTTGCTTGAGATGAGCGACTGCTTCAAAGACGCACGCGCTGTAAAAATCCGACCTCGAAGCGGAGGATCGTCCGACGACGTTCTGTCAAAATACCCGCCTAATCCTTCTGACCGATCGCGGAATGGAACTCAGACAACTACGCTATTTTCTCAGCGTCGTGGAACACGGTAGCATGGGCAAGGCAGCGCTGGAACTCGGCGTGGTGACCTCGGCATTGAGTCAGCAGATCAGCCGTCTCGAAGGCGAACTGTCCACGCGTCTGCTGCAACGCACCTCGGGCGGCGTCGTTCCGACCGACGCAGGTTTGGCGTTCTGGCGTCAGGCGCAACTCGCGCTGCGTCATATCGACGATGCCGCGCTCGCTGCACGCTCAGCCCGTCTGTCGGGCCATGTCAGCGTCGGCATGGCGCCGAGCACGGCGAGCGTGCTAGGTGTCGCATTCATGCAGGCCATGCGCTCGCGCTATCCCGATGTGCGGCTGCACATGGTCGAAAGTCTCTCCGGCTATCTGGCGTCCATGCTGAGCGCGCGTCAGATCGATCTCGCCGTGCTGTTCAGTGAGGAGTCCGCGCAACGCTGGAGCGTGATGCCGCTGCTGGACGAGCGGCTGTTCCTGATCGGCGCGGGCGATCTCGACGGCATGCCGACGAGCGCATCCATCCGGCTGAAAAATCTCGGCAGGCTTCCGCTCATTCTTCCCAGCGGCACGCACGGGCTGCGTTCGCTGCTGTTATCAGCGTTCAGGCGGGCCGAATACGAGCCGAACATCGTCGCCGAAGTCGACGGCCTTGCGCTCCTGATGGACTTCGTCCGCACCGGCATCGGCGCGACCATACAGCCTGGCGCGGCGCTCGCAAGGCCCGAGAACGTGATACTGACGAGCGTGCCCGTCGCGGAGAAATACGCCACGCGGCCCAACATGCTCGCCAGCATCTCCGACGACGAACTGTCTCCCGCCGGTCTCGCTGCGCGCGTGGTGCTCGCCGATGTCGCCCGTCAACTGGTGCAGGAAGGCCGCTGGCCCGGTGCGCGGCTGCGGGAGCCTCGGCCTTCACAAAAAGTGAAGACCCCTTGACGGCTGGCTGGTAGCGACGCGGGCACGAGACCTTTACGATTTGTCCAAAAGGAGACAAGTCTGATGGTCGATGTGCTCGTAATCGGAGGAGGCAATGCCGCGCTGTGCGCCGCATTGATGGCGCGCGAAGCGGGCGCCTCGGTCCTGCTTCTCGAATCCGCGCCGCGCGAATGGCGCGGCGGCAACTCGCAACACACGCGCAATCTGCGCTGCATGCACGATGCGCCGCAAGACGTGCTCGTCGATGCCTATCCGGAAGAGGAATTCTGGCAGGATCTGTTGAAAGTCACCGGCGGCATCACGAATGAGCATCTCGCGCGGCTGACGATCCGCGCGTCGTCGTCGTGCCGGCCGTGGATGCAGAAGCACGGCGTGCGCTTCCAGCCGCCGCTGTCCGGCGCGCTGCACGTGGCACGCACCAACGCGTTCTTCATGGGTGGCGGCAAGGCGCTCGTCAACGCGTATTACCGCAGCGCCGAAGCGCTCGGCGTCGATATCCGCTATGAAACGCCCGTCGATTCGCTTGAACTCGACGGCAGTCTCTTCATCGCGGCGCTCAGCGGCAGCCAGCGCTTCGAGGCGCGCGCCTGCGTGCTGGCGGCAGGCGGCTTTGAATCAAATCGCGAATGGCTGCGCGAAGCGTGGGGGCAAAACGAGCGCGGCGAATGGCCCGCCGACAACTTCCTGATTCGCGGCACGCGCTTCAACAAGGGCGTGCTCATCAAGCATATGACCGACGCCGGTGCGGACATGATCGGCGACCCGTCGCAGTCGCACTGCGTCGCCATCGATGCACGCGCGCCGCTGTATGACGGCGGCATCTGCACGCGCATCGACTGCGTGTCGCTGGGCGTCGTGGTGAATCGTGACGCCGAGCGCTTCTACGACGAAGGCGAGGATTTCTGGCCGAAGCGCTATGCAATCTGGGGACGGCTCGTTGCGCATCAGCCGGGGCAGATCGGCTATTCGATCATCGACTCGAAAGCAATCGGCCGCTTCATGCCGCCGGTGTTTCCGGGCGAAAAGGCCGACACGCTGCCGGAACTCGCGCGCAAGCTCGGGCTGCCGGAAGCGCGCTTCATGGAAACGCTCACGCGCTATAACGATTCATGCCGCGACGGCACCTTCGACCACACCACGCTCGACGACTGCCACACCGAAGGTCTCGCGCCGCCCAAGACGCACTGGGCGCGCCGCATCGAGACGCCGCCGTTTTACGGTTATGCGTTGCGGCCAGGCATCACGTTCACGTATCTCGGACTAAAGACCAATGACCGCGCGCAGGTCCACTTCGGCGGCAAAGCCAGTGAGAACCTGTTCGTGGCCGGCGAAATGATGGCCGGCAACGTGCTCGGTAAGGGCTATACAGCGGGCGTCGGCATGTCGATCGGCACGGCCTTCGGGCGCATTGCCGGGACGCAGGCCGCACGCGCCGCACTCAAAACAACGGAGGCAACCAGTGCAGCAGTCTGACGCGCTCGCGCCCGAACGCACGCGCACGGCGTTATCGGTCGACACGAAAAAAACTTCACACGGCAGCACGGCGCGCGTGATCCCCATTGTGCCGATGAGCGCCGGCGAAACCGAAGTGGCACGGCAGATGCAGATCTGCAACGCCTGCCGCTACTGCGAAGGCTTCTGCGCCGTGTTCCCGGCCATGACGCGCCGCCTGGAATTCGGCAAGTCGGACGTCAACTATCTGGCGAATCTCTGCCACAACTGCGGCGCGTGCTATCACGCGTGCCAATACGCGCCGCCGCACGAATTCGGCGTGAACGTGCCGAAAGCGATGGCCGAAGTCCGGCTCGAAACCTACACCGAATACGCGTTTCCCGCGTCGTTCGGCGCGCTGTACAAGCGAAACGGCCTGACTTTGTCGGTTGCACTGGCGGCCGGACTCGCGCTGTTTCTGCTGCTCGGTACGGCATTGCACGGCGGCTTGTCGGGCGATGTCGCGCCAGCGAACTTCTACGCGGTCTTCCCGCACAACCTGCTCGCGGCGATGTTTGGCATCGTTTTCCTGTTCGCCATTCTCGCGCTCGGCGTGGGCGTCACGCACTTCTGGCGCGACGTGTCGGCAGGAACGGCGAGCGCGAGCGCGCCAGCCATCGCGGAAGCGGCCAAGAACGCGCTGACGCTCAAGTACCTGGACGGCGGCCACGGCGACGGCTGCAACGAAGAGAACGATGCCTTCACGCTGGCGCGGCGCCGTTTCCATCACCTGACGTTCTACGGCTTCATGCTGTGCTTTGCGGCAACCGCAGTTGCGACGCTCTATCACTATGCATTCGGTCTGGAAGCGCCGTATCGGTTTCTGAGCGTGCCGGTGCTGCTGGGAACCGCGGGCGGCATCGGACTGATTGCGGGGCCGGCGGGACTGCTGTGGCTGAACCTGAAACGCGTTCCGGAGCGGGGCGATTCCCGTCAGCGTCCGATGGACCGCGGCTTCATTGCGCTCCTGCTTCTGACGAGCGCATCCGGTCTCGCACTGCTCGCGCTCCGCACGACCTCGGCGATGCCGTCGCTGCTCGCGATTCATCTCGGCATCGTGATGGCGCTGTTCGCCACGCTGCCTTACGGCAAGTTCGCGCACGGCATCTTCCGCTCGGCGGCGTTGCTCAAATCGTCGATAGAGAAGCGGCAACGCAACACACTGAGCCTCAGTTCGGATTAGCAGTCACTAGGGCGCCTTGGGCGCCCATCACCATAGATAAGAAGCAGGAGACGCAATGAACCGCACAGAATCGATCGCTGCTACGTCCGGCGTTTCGCCCATGGCGAGGGCCGCCACCGTATTGCGCGTGACCAGCGGCAATTTCATCGAACAGTTCGATTTCTTTCTGTTCGGCTTCTACGCGACATCGATCTCGAAGATCTTTTTCCCGTCCACCAGCGAGTTCGCCTCGCTGATGCTCACCTTCGCCGTGTTCGGCGCGGGCTTTCTGATGCGTCCACTCGGCGCGATCTTTCTCGGCGCGTATATCGACAAGGTCGGACGGCGCACCGGGCTGATCGTTACGCTGTCGATCATGGCGAGCGGCACCATTCTGATTGCTTGCGTGCCGGGGTACGCGACCATCGGCCTGCTCGCGCCAGCGCTCGTGCTTCTCGGGCGTCTGTTGCAGGGCTTCTCGGCGGGCGCGGAACTGGGCGGCGTGTCTGTCTATCTCGCGGAAATGGCGACGCCCGATAACAAGGGCTTTTACACGAGTTGGCAGTCGGCGAGCCAGCAGGTCGCGATCGTCGTGGCGGCGGCTATCGGTTACGCGCTGAACCAGTGGCTGTCCGCGCAGCAGATCGGTGCATGGGGCTGGCGCGTGCCGTTTTTCATCGGCTGCGCGATCGTGCCGTTCCTGTTCATGCTGCGCCGTTCACTGCAGGAGACCGCAGCGTTCGAAGCGCGGCATCATCATCCGCAGGCGCGCGAGATTTTTGCGATGCTGCTCGGCAACTGGCGCACCGTCATCGGCGGCATGCTGCTGACGGCGATGACCACCACCACCTTCTATCTCATCACCGTGTATACGCCGACCTTCGGGAAGTCGGTGCTGAAGCTGTCCACCTCCGACAGCCTGATGGTGACGCTGCTGGTTGCTGCATCGAATTTCGTCTGGCTGCCGATCGGCGGCACGATCTCCGACCGCGTTGGCCGCAAGCCGCTGCTGCTCGCCATTTCCGTGCTGGCGATCTTTACGGCTTATCCTGCGCTGTCCTGGCTCGCCGATGCACCGAGCTTCGCGCGCATGCTGATCGTGCTGCTGTGTTTCTCGTTCTTCTTCGGCATGTATAACGGCGCGATGGTCGCCGCGCTCACCGAAGTGATGCCGGTCGAAGTGCGCGTCGCGGGCTTCTCGCTGGCGTTCAGTCTCGCGACGGCGCTGTTCGGCGGCTTTACGCCGGCGGTATCGACGTATCTGATTCAGGTCCTGCATGACAAGGCCGCACCCGGCTACTGGCTGAGCTTCGCTGCGCTCTGCGGCTTGTGCGCGACGCTCGGGCTGTACCGTCGCCGCGCGGGCAGCAACGCGTCGGCGGCATCGTCGGCCTGATAGCGATTGCATCGTCGCGCTTCAGTAACCCCGGCTTCGCGCCGGGCTTTCGCGTTTTCGGCGGCGACAAGAAGGGACGATGCGGTCCAGCTTGCGCAGCAATGCAGGCCACGCCATCTTGCCGTAAGAGCGGCGCGTCTACGGCTGATAGCTCATGTGCCCGGCGCGCAGATTATGGGCTGAAGGCATGTTCGACTGACCGACGAGTGGGCTTGCACGGAATTTTTCATCTGCATGTCGGCAAACGATCATCGGGACGTGCGGCTGGCATTGGCCGCATTTATCGATCATCTGTTGAGGGACTGATTCTACCGGCTCACATGCCAATGGCTGAGCGCCTGATATTGCCTGAAAGCCGCCCTTGACGGCACCGACTCTCGAATGACGGGTAAGGGTCGATCAGCGTCACCGAGCCGACGCGGCGGTCCAACTCGCCAGCCACTCCACGATAATCCAAATCGCCAGAAAGCCCTGCCCGTCAAAGGCGTCCGGCGGCTTTGATAACGGTTATATGGCAGGCGCTTCGCTAGCTACCTCGCCTTGTAACGGAGTTTGCTAACATCGCTAATGCGCATATTCCTTGTGCACACGAGCGGCCTGCGGCACATGCCTTTACGCGACTTTTAGCTGTAACCAACCAAATGGCGCGACTGCGCGGCAGGAATCAGGTGTCGAGATCGAATGCGCGTTGATCGTTTGCCGCTTGCGGCGCATCGTGGAACGACAGTTCGACGCCAATGCGCTCGCCGCTGCGCACGCGGCTGATGGCGTGCCGGAGATTCACCCGGTAGTAAGCGCTACTGCCCTTGAATGGCCGCTGGGCCGTGGCGATGATCGCCGCGTCGCCCAGCCCGAGCGGAACGACCGTCGGGCGCGACTGCATGCGCGGACGCTGCTCGGTCAGCACCAGTTCGCCGCCCGTGAAGTCTTTCCCCGGCGCCGAGAGCAAGGCGACCACTTGCAGCGGAAATACGTGCTCGCCTTCACTGCGTTGATGGAGCGCCAGATAGTCGTCGGTGCCGAGCTGGTTCAGATGCGACTGCGCCTGCGTTTGCCCCGCTCGCCGGTTGCGCTCCAGATATTCGTCCAGCGCGGCCGGGAATCGATAAGGCATGCCAAGCATCTCGTTCCATCGATTGGCGATGGGCGCCAACTGACGATAGAGATTCACACGCCATTGCGCCCACGGCTGCGGCAGCGCTGAGCCGAAATACAGCAGATCGCCACGGCCGAGATCGAGCGAGTCGAGCGAAACGCGGCGCAATGCAGTCGATGTGCCGGCCTCGCGCGCGAGCATGCGGGCTTCGTCCGTGCCGGCTACCCGAGGCAGTACCGCATAGCCCTCGCTGTCCAGTTGCGCGGCGATTGCGCTCCAATCCAGCTTATCGAATGTGTCGGCAGATAGAGTCATGGGCATGGACATAGTCATTTCAAAAGCCTGGGAGCGTTGCCGTCTGCGGAAGCTCGCGCGTGGCGGGAATCGCCTTCTCGTGTTCGAGCAGCCAGCGCTTGCGATGCAGGCCCCAGGCGTAGCCCTTCAACTCGCCGTTGCTGGCAATCACGCGATGGCACGGCACGACGATGGCGATGGGATTCGCGCCGTTCGCCGCGCCGATGTCGATCGCCGCGCGCGGGTCTTCGAATCCCAATGCTTTCGCGAGCTTGCCGTAACTGGTGGTGCTGCCAGCCGGAATGCGGCGCAATGCGGCCCAGACCTTTTCTTCCAGGTCCGAACCTGCCATGACGACCGGCAAAGGATCGAGCGCGTTCAATTCGCCCGAGAAATAGCGCGTCATGGCGTCGGCAATCGAAGCCGGCGCGGCGGCGTCGATCAATTCGGCACTGCCGTAACGATCGCGCAAACCACGATGCAGGCGCGAGCGGTGATCGGCGAATTCGAGCGCGTGCAGCCGCTGCTGCGCATCGCTCACCAGCATGAGGTCGCCGAGCGGCGACTCGATATGGCTGAGAAACAGTTGCATGATGCGTTCCTTCGCGTCGTGCGCGCACTAACGTGAATCGTGAAAAATCAGGCCGACGGTATGACGCTTGCCGCTGCGCACCACGCTCACGCCGTGCCGCATGGCGACCCTGCGCGTGCCGCCGCGCCGGTTCGCAGCCGGCCGCTGGTTGACGGTGAACAGCACCGCGTCGCCCTGCTCCAGCGGAATCACTTCGGCGCACTGACCGTTCGACGCGCTCTGCGTCATCACGAACTCGCCGCCCTCGAAGTCGACGTCGGGCCGTGAGAGCAGCATCGCCACCTGCAGCGGAAACACATGCTCGCCGTAAAGGTCCTGGTGCAGGCAGTTATAGTCGCCCGGGCCGTACGCGAGGATGAGCGGTGTCGGGCGCGTTTGCCCCGCGCGGTGACATTGATCGAGAAACGCGTCGAGGTCGGCCGGGTACTGCGTGTCGATCCCCAGTTGCTCGTTCCAGCGGTTGGCGATAGGCGCGAGGTACGGATAGAGCGCATGCCTTAACCGCTGAAGCAGCGACGGCAGCGGATACGAGAAGTACTTGTATTCCCCGCGCCCGAAATTGTGACGCGCCATGACGATGCGCGAGCGAAAGCTATCGTCCCTCGCGTACAGGGCGGCAAGCTGCGCGCATTGTTCGGGCCTGAGCACGCGGGGCAGGACGGCGTAGCCGCGCGTGTCGAGCGATCGCTCGATCTCGACCCAGTCATACGTTCCGGATTCCGGCTTCTCTGCCCGCATGGCTCCGGTTTTCATCGCGTGTGTCCCTCCTCTCGCAAGCGGCATTTTCGCCGATCTCGCCTACAGACCAACGATACGCCAACGCACCGCGCGTTCCGATCCGAATGTTGCGCTCTAATTCGGCGCGCGCCACGGCGTGAATACCACGCGAATGTCACGGCAAGAAACGGGTATCTGCGCGGCTTGCCCGTCGATATCGTTCATTTCAGGCGGAGCAATCCTGCTTCACCGTGAATCGAGATCAAAGGAGTCGAACATGTCGATGGAAGAGGACAACAAGGCGATCGTTGGCCGCTGGTTCACGCGTTTCTGGGGCGAAACCTGCGACCTCAGCGTCGTCGACGAGCTAGCCGCGCCGGACATGCTGCTCAAGTATTCGCTGCACGAGCCGCGCCGCGGTCGCGAGGATATCAAGGCGTTCATGACCGGTTTTCGCTCGGCGTTCCCCGATCTGAACTTCTGGGGCGCCGCTGGCCTCGTCGCCGAAGGCGAGTTTGTGGTAGGTCAGTGGGAAGGCGGCGGCACCCATTCAGGCCCGGCGTTCGGGGACTTTCTCGCGGGATCGTTGCCGGCGGCGAGCGGCCGCAAGATGCATTTCACCGGCACGACGGTGTTGCGCCTGAAAGACGGAAAGATCGTCGAAGAGATCGGGCTCGACGACGGCGTAACGGCGCTCACGCAACTCGGGCTCATCAAGCGGGTCTGACTGCGCCACGAATGGAACGTCTCACGTAGGGAGTCGAATCATGTCACCGCTTGCTCCTCTCCTCGCCCTTCACGCGCTGGCCGCTCAACGCGGTGACGGGCTGCGGCCTGAACTGCTCGCACTGTTCTTGCGCCATGCCCAATCCGATGCCGGACTCAGCGCGAGCATCGATCCCCCGTGCGTGGAAGACAGTCAGGCGCCGCCGCAATGCGCCACGACGTTGGACTGCGCGTCGAGCCACACGGGAATGGCATCGAGCTTCGCGCCGGCGCACGGGCCTTCGATGCACTGCCCGTCTTCGAAGCGAAACAACGCGCTGTGATGCGCGCACATGATCACCTGTGCGCGATACGTCGGCACATGGCCCGGCTCGTAGTCGAGCGGCACCGAGAAGTGCGGGCAGCGATTCGCATACGCCCATACTTCGCCGGCACGCCGCACGACGACGACCGGCCGTCCTGCCAGCGCGGCGTCGATCACGCGCGCGCCGCCGTCGGGCACGTCGTCAAGGCAACACAGGCTCACGGTCGGCATGGCTCACACTCTTTGCTCTGGATTGCCAAGATTCCAGTCCCACGGACGGATCTCGACGTGTTCGAACAAGCCCGCCAGCGTATAGGGATCGTCGCGGACGAAGCGCATCACGTCGTCGTATCCTTCCGCCTCGATCACGAGCAGCGTGCCGTTGAGCGCGTCGCAATGCGGCGCGAGCGTCGAGCCGCCCAGCCGCACGAACACCCCGCGCTGCGAGGCCGCGCGCAGATACGTGCGATGTACCGCACGTACGCGCTCGCGGACTTCGCGCATGCCGGGCTTGTCGGTGGCGAATACGGCGTAGTAACGCGTGTGCGGTCTCATGCGCGCTCCAGCACGAAGTCGTAGCGCGCCTCGCGAAAGCCGCCCTCGAAGCCGAACTGCTGCGCAACCGCTTCGCCCGCCGCGTGCTCGCGATAATCCACGAGCAGCGAGGGCTTCACGCCGAACACCGCGTCCGAATCCAGATACGGGTCGTTCTGGTTGAACAGATGCGTCACGAGCGTGCTGTGGCCCGGCGCCGTGATCATGAAGTGCAGATGGGCAGGCCGCCACGGATGCCGCCCCGTGGCGTTGAGCATGCGGCCTACCGGGCCGTCGGTCGGAATGGGATAGCACACGGGCACGATGGTGCGGATCGCGTAGCGGCCTTCGGCGTCGGTGCGATAACGGCCGCGCAGGTTGCCGTGCGGCTGTTCGGTGTCCTGCCCCGAGTACATGCCGTTGTCCGCCGTCTGCCACACGTCGAGCAGCGCGTTCGCCACGGGCTGGCCGTCGGTCGTCAGCACGCGGCCATGCACGAGGGCCGGCGTACCCGGCGTGAACGCCATGTTCTCGCCATAGGCGCGTTCCGGCATGCCGTCGATGTAGAACGGGCCGAACACAGTCGTATCGGTCGCGCCGGAAGCGTAACGGTGATTGATCGCGTCGACGAGCATCGAGACGCCCAGCGTATCGGAAAGCAGGATGAATTCCTGGCGCACGACGTCGTCGCACATCTGGCCTGTTTCGGTCAGGAAGCGAATCGCGGCGAACCACTCCGCCTCCGTCGGCTCGACTTCGCGCACGTAGGCGTGCAAGTGCCGCACAAGGCTTTGCATCAGCGTGCGCAGGCGCGCGTCGGGTGTGTTCGCGAAGCGGCCCACGACCTGTTCCGTCAAGGCGCGTTCGGCTTCGGTGCCATGCATCGACATGGTTGTCTCCTTTCCATTGTTGTGTGCGCCACGCACGCGGCGTGGCGCAGCCCAACTAGCGCGGCGCCGCGCCTTCCCACGCCCGTTGCAACAACGCGCGAATCGCATCACGCTCCAGCGGACGCGGATTGGGGTAGGCATTCGTGCACGCGAGATCGGCCGCTTCGTCGAGGCCCGCTTCGGGCATGCCGATTGCCTCGAGCGACAGCGCCATGCCAAGCGACTCGTTCAACGCGTAGAGCCGTGGCCCGGCTTCGTCCGCATGCGCGCCGCCAAGCGCGCGCGCCACTCGCTCGAGCGCCTCTGGCGCGGCCGCGTGGTTGTAGTGCGCCGTATGCGGCAGCATGACCGCATGCGTTTGCGCGTGCGGCAGGTTGAAGGTGCCGCCGAGCGTGTGGCAGAGCTTGTGATGCAGCGCCATGCCGACAGCGGCGAGGCAGCTGCCCGCAAGCCAGGCGCCGTAGAGCGCGCGACTGCGCATCGCCGCGTCGTCCGGGCGACGCACGACGACCGGCAGCGCTTCGCCCAACGCGCGAATCGATTCTTCGGCCATCAGGCTGATCACCGGGTTCGCGTCCTCGGCATAGAGTGCCTCCACCGCGTGCGCCATGGCGTTCACGCCCGAAGCCGCCGAAATGCCGGCGGGCAGCGAGACGGTGAGCGACGGGTCGTAGATCACGGTGCGCGGCAGCACGCGCAGGTCGCGCCCGGTCTTTTTGAGGCGCCCTTCGGTGAGACCGTAGATGGGCGTCATCTCCGAGCCCGCATAGGTGGTGGGCACGGCGACGATCGGCAGCGCCGATTCGAGCGCGATGGCCTTGCCAAGGCCGATGGTCGAGCCGCCGCCCACGGCCACGCAGCACTGCGCGTCCAGTGCCGCCGCCTTCTCGCGCGCGGCCCGTGCGACCTCCACCGGCACGTGCATGACCGCTTCGGCATGGATGCCCGCGGCGCGCTCGCCGAGCAGGCGCGCGACTTCTTCGGCGAGGGGCCGCTGCTCGGGCGTCGAGAGGATCAACGCGCGGCGCGCGCCCAGCCGGTCCACTTCTTCGGGCAACCGCGCGAGGTTGCCCCAGCCGAACACCACGCGCGACGGCAAGCCCTGATAAACGAAGCGATCCATACGTGCCTCAACGTTTGAAGTGCGGCGGCACCTGGGCGTCCACGTTGACCCACACCGAGCGGGCCTCCGTGTAGTCGTGCATCGCCTCGAAGCCCATTTCGCGACCGTAGCCCGATTGACCGACGCCGCCGAACGGGCTGCCCGGATTCACGCGCTTGTAGCAGTTCACCCAGCACATGCCCGCACGAATCTTGCCCGCGATGCTGTGCGCGCGCGAGAGGTCGCGCGTCCACAAGCCACTGCCGAGACCGTAGTCGGTGCCGTTGGCAATCGCGAGCGCTTCTTCGTCGGACTTGAATCGCAGCACGGTCACGAACGGGCCGAACACCTCTTCCTGCGCGATGCGATCGTCCGGCGTCTTCGCCTCGATCACCGTGGGGCGCACGTAATAGCCGTTGGCGAGCGCCGGGTCCTGTGGCGCGCTGCCGCCCGTGAGGACGCGCCCACCCTGCTCGCGCGCCACGTCCACGAAGGCCTTCACGCGCTCCAGATGCTGCAGCGAGGTGAGCGGCCCCATTTCTGTTTCGGGGTCCAAAGGATTACCGACACGAATCGAAGCGGCGAGCGCCACGAACCGTTCAAGAAATTCGTCGGCGATGCGCTCGTGCAGCACCAGCCGTGACCCCGCAATGCAGGCCTGCCCCTGGTTGTGGAAGATCGCCCAGGCCGCACCATTGATGGCGGCGTCGAGATTGGCGTCGTCGAACACGATATTGGCGCCCTTGCCGCCCAGTTCGAGCTGCACGCGCTTCAGGTTGCCCTGCGAGGCTTCGACGATGCGCCGCCCCGTAGCCGTCGAGCCGGTGAAGGCGATCTTGCCCACGCCCTCGTGCTCCGCGAGCCGCTGCCCGGCCGTATGCCCGTAGCCCGGCACGATGTTGACGACACCCGCGGGAAAACCCACTTCCGCCATCAGTTCGACGATGCGCAGCGTGGAAAGCGGCGTGATTTCCGAGGGTTTCAGCACGACCGTGTTGCCGGCTGCGAGCGCCGGGCCCATCTTCCAGCTCGTGAACATGAGCGGGAAATTCCACGGCACGATCTGGCCCACCACGCCAATGGGCGCGCGCTGCACGTAGTTGAGAAAGCCCGCTTCGACCGGAATGACCGAGCCTTGCAGCTTGTCGGCCATGCCGCCGAAGTAGCGGAAGCACGCCGCCGTGCGCGGCACGTCCAGTGTGCGCGAGTCGCGGATCGGGTGCCCCGTGTCGAGCGATTCGAGTTGTGCGAGTTCTTCGCCGTTCGCTTCGATGGCGTCGGCGAGACGCAGCAGCAGGCGGCCGCGCTCGGCGGCCGGCAGCGCCGCCCACTGCGGGAAGGCGCGCGTGGCGGCGGCCACGGCCAGATCGATGTCGGCGGCAGTGGCGGCGGCGATCTTCGTGATCAGCGAGCCGTCGTGCGGATTGAGCACGTCGATGGTGCCGCCCTCGACAGCGTCAACGAAGCGGCCGTCGATGAACAATTGCGTTTGCATGAGTAAATCCTCGATTGATGCTTAGGCGTACTGTGTAGCTGCCAAACTTGATCAGAAGTCGACCGGATACGGCTTGAGTTCGCCGCTCTCGTAGCGCTTGGGCAAACCGGCGGTCGCGTTCTCCCACACGAGCAGCATCGAACGCTTGGTCGAATAGCCCTGGTGACGAATATCGGCGGGCATCGCGCAGATGTCGCCCGCGCGCATGGTGATGCGGGCGCGCGGCGCGCCGGTGTTCTTGTCGCCGATGTCCCAGACGATCTCGTCGGAGAGCTGCAGGAACCACTCCACGCGGTCGTTGCCGTGGAAGACCGGCAGGATGTACTCCTCCGTGGTCGGGCAGAACAGGCTCTGGCCGCACACCGAAGTGACCGAAGGATTCCACGTCACGTCCGAGCGCGAGAGGTACTTGAAGAGATTGAACGCGTGCAGCTCGCCCTCGAAACCTGGCTCGGCGTGCACTTCGGGGCTGTCCTGCGGCACGTCGGCGAAGGCGCGGTTCACCGGGAGGTCGTCGCGCAGCGGCGAGTCGCCTTCGAGGCCCGGCATGCGGCGCGTGGCGATGCGCGTGCGCTCGATCGCGGCGTCGTTGTCGCCATGCTTGCGGCCGAATGCGGTGCCGGTTTCCTCGGGCGCGGCGAACGGGTCGAAGCCTTCGTTGGTCCAGTCGTGCAGGATCGCCTTGAAGGTCGCCATGATGGTGGGCGTTTCGAAGGTCTCGATATAGTCCACGCCGGCGTCCTTCATGATGCCGTTGAACGAGCCCGCATACACGTCTACCTTGCCGTAGTGATTGCGCGTGCCGAACACGTGATCGAAATTCACCCAGCCGTAGAAGAAGCCCCAGGCTACGTCGCGCATCATGGCGCGCAGGAAGGCGTCGGCGGGGATCGCGTGGGTGCGCGTCTGCCCCTTCGCGGGCCACAGCACTTTCACGAAGTATTCGTCGCGCGTGAATTCGAACGCGCCGAGCGTGTAGCGGCGATAGCCGGTCACGGCGTCGGGCTCGCTCGCGCGTACGGTGTCGGCGGCAAAGCCTGCGGAGTGGTCGAGGGTTTCGAGGGTGGCCATTTGGTGTCTCCAGTAGTCGAGTGATCGGTTAGCGCGTGGTTTCAGTGCAGGCAGATATCGGCCCACTTCTGCACGGACAGTTCACCGGCCATGGTCTGCACGAGCGCCACGCCGGCCTGCTGCGCGCTGAAGCGATACGCGCAGCCTGCAGGCAGCAGCGCTTGATGCCCGCGGCGCAGCACCACGTGGCCCATCTTGCGGCCGCCAGGCTGCTCGCCGGCGTCGACCGTGCCCGTACCACCCTCGAGCGGCGTATCGAGCTTGATGAAGTCGATACGTACTTCGCCATCCATCAGGATCACGAACTCATCGTGCGCGCAGGCGAACCAGCGCGACTGTCCTTCCGTGCGCAGCACCTCGATCACGTAGTCGAGGTTCTTGCCGACCACGACTTTTTCGTAGGGCGCCGAGCTTGCGGCGACTTCGAAGACGTTCGAGAAAACATAGTGGCGGGCGTCGCCGCTCGTGATTTCGATCTCGCCCTTGCGGTACTGCTCGAGCGAGCCGAAGACGGTGTGGAATGTCGAATCGGTCATGGCTGTCTCCTGTTTTGGAAGGTGTCGTTGGAATCAACTTTAGGAGCGCTGCGCGGCGGCAACAACCGGCAACCAGGCGACTACGGCATTCGCGTTTCGCGAAGAATCGCGGCAGGCGATCGTTGCAAGCCCTAGCGCACCCAGCCGCGCTCGATCAGCGGCACGTCCCACGCGGGCTCGGGGCCCAGATACTCGGCCAGAAACTCCACCAGCGCCTTCACTTTCAGGGCCTGGCGCTGCGTGGAGGGATACACGGCGGCAAAGCTCAACGCCGAAAGGTGGTAGTCGGTGAGTATCGGGACGAGCGAGCCGTTGAGGAGCGCCTCGCTCGCCACGAGCGTAGGCAGGCACACCACGCCGCCGCCCGTGAGCGCGTAATCGCGCAGCAAATGCACCGAGTTCGAGCGGATCATGCCGGGCAACTCCATCTCCACGACTTCGTCGCCGCGTGTCATCGTCCAGCGGTTGCGCGAGGGATAGCCCGAATAGAGCGCCGTGGTGTGCTGCAGCAATTCGCGCGGATGCTGCGGCGCGCCATGCTCTTCTACATAAGCGGGCGTGGCGCAAAAGAGCCGCCGCACCGAAAAGAGCCGCCGCTCGATCAGCGAATCGGAAATCGGCGGGAAGATCTGGAAAGCAACGTCGAAGCCTTCTTCGATCGGATCGACCACGCGGTCGTTGACGATCACATCGAGCTGGATGCCGGGATAGCGGCGGTTGAACTCGGCGAGCGGCGCGCCGAAATGACCCAGCGCGAAGCCCGGCAAGATCTGGATGCGCAGCCTGCCCGTGGGCGTGGCGCGCAGCTCGCGCATCTGGTCGGTCAGCTCGTTCACACGCCCCACCACCTCCGCGCATTCACGATAAAACGCCTCGCCGACTTCGGAGAGGCGCACGTGCCGTGTGCTGCGATGAAAGAGCGGGGCGTTGACGAACTTCTCCAGTTGCTGGATGCGGTTCGTCACGACCGAACTGGTCACGCCGAGTTGCCGGGCCGCCTCCGCGAAACTGCTCGTTTCCGCCACTCGCACAAAGGCTTCGATGCTCAGGAATCGGTCCATGCTCCTCTCTTCTTCTCGGGTTCGGGCCCTTCAAGTATAGGGCTCGCCCCCAGTCGCCCGCGCCGCTCCTGCACGGGCGGCGCAGCCGCAGAAGACGACACGGACGGCGCGCGCACGCTACTCGGCCTGGCCCGCTGCGGGCAAGGGCGCGGCGGCGACAGCCGGGGCAGCGGCCTCGCTGCGCCGCAGCTTCGCGGGCGCGGTTTCCTTGAGGAAGAGGCTCACCAGCACGCCGAGGAAAACGGCGCCGATTGGCAGCCACAAAATGTTCTGGATACCGAAGTGCGCTGCAACGAATCCGGCGAGCGCAGGCGCCACGCCGCCGCCGAAGATTTCGCCCGCGCCCACCACGAGCCCGATCGAGGTCGAGACCATGCCGGCCGGCGCGGCTTCGGTGGCAACCGGCCCAGAGAGCAGCGAAACGAGGCCGAGCGTGAAGAACGACGCCGCGAACAGCACTACGAAGAGCGCGAGCGGTTGCGCGCCGAGACCGCGAAACACGATCAGCATGACAGCGGTGCCCACGAAGCCGATGACGCTCGCCAGGCGCCGGCCCAGCAGATCCGAAAGCCCCGGCAAACCGAACTGTCCGACGAAACCGCCAAAGCCAATTGCCGAGGCCACCACGCCCATGCGCTGCATGTCGAGCGAAAGGTACTGCGTGAGATAGAGCGGCAGCATGGCGCCGAGCACGAACACGCCCGTCATGGCGCAGAACAGCGCGACCATCGCCACGGGAATGTTGCGGCTGCGGATCACGTCGCGCCAGTGGCCGCGTTCGGCCTTTGCCGCAGACGCACCCGCGTTGCGCGCAGGCGCGCCTTGCGGCTCCCGGATCACGCGGTACATCAGCAAGCCGAGAATCAGGCCCGGCACCGAGACGAGCGCGAACACCCCGCGCCAACTCATCACGCCCAGCAACTGCGTGGCGATGATCGGCGAAAGCGCGAGCCCGAACAGCGCGAAGCCGCTTTGCTGAAGCCCGAGATTGAAGCCGCGGCGCTTCGGGTGCGAGGCATCGGCCGTGGCGGCGAAGCTGGTCGGGCAGAACGAGCCTTCGGCCACGCCCATCAGCGCGCGCATGGCCAGCAGGCTCGCAAAGCCGCCTGCGAGGCCCGAGAAGCCCGAGAGCAGCGAGAACGCGATGATCGCCGGAATCAGCACCTTGCGCCGCCCCACCTTGTCGGACATGCCGCCCATGACCGCCGCGAACACGCCCCACGAAAGGCCGAGGATGCCGATGCAATTGCCGACATCCTGCGCATTGAGGTTGAGGTCTTTCATGATGGACGGGAACAGCGGCGCGATCAGCCAGCGGTCGAGGCCCACGAGGCCGAAGCCCAGCGCCAGCAGCGTCACGGCCTTCCATTCGTAGGCCGTGTCCCATGTGTTCGGTTTCATCTCTGTCTCCTTGGGCCGGCCGGATGCCGCGCCACACGCTCATGTTCGAAAACGGTGTTCGACGCGACGTGCACCGCTGCACGCTCGCAGGACGCCGTCGACATCGACGAGGCAAAGATAGTCGCAAGCGCGGCGTAATCAGTACCGGATAACGCCCGAATACGTCATTCGCGGATCGCGAATAATCGGGCGCGCAAGGCCGGCGGGCACGGCAGTTGGGACGCTGCGCGTGTGCCGCACTGCACGTACTGGCGCGACGCGCCCACCCCAGGACAATTACGGGTAGACGCTCGCTTGCGCGCCGGGCGGTACGCATTCAGCGCATGAGTTGCACGAGTCCGAGCGCCACGCCCGGCACGAGAATCACCACCAGAAGCGCGACGATGTTGGCGCACAGAAACGGCACCGTCCCGCGGAAAATGGTGCGAATCGACAACTCCGGCAACATGGTCTTCACCATGAACACATTCATGCCCACGGGCGGATGAATCATGCCGATCTCCATCATCATCGCCACGTAAATGCCGAACCAGATCATGTTCGCGCCGAGCGGCTGGACCACGGCGGCGAACACGGGAATGGTGAGCAGCATCATCGCGAGCGCTTCCATGAGCGAGCCGAGCACGATGTAGATGCAGGTGATGACAGCGATCACGCCGAGCAGCGGCAGATGCAGCGCGTGAATCCATGCGACCAGCGTGGCGGTGAGGCCCGACATTGTGATGAAGTTTGCGAACACCATGCCGCCGAAAGCGATGGCGAAGATCATCGCGGTCGTCTTGCCCGCCTCCACGAGCGACTCGAACAGCAGCGCCCACGTGAGCTTGCGGCGCAGCGCGGCGAACGCGAGCGCCCCCGTTGCACCCACGCTCGACGCCTCCGTTGCCGTGAAGATGCCGCCATACAGGCCGCCCACGACGAGCAGGAACAGCGCGAGCACGCCCCAGATCTTGCCAAGCTTGGCGAAGCGCGTGGGCCAGTCCACGCGCTCGCCGCGCGGGCCCTTGGCGGGATCGCGCCGCACGGTCCACCAGATCGAGAGCAGGAACAGCGAGCCAAGCAGCAATCCCGGCCCAATGCCTGCGATAAAGAGTTTGCCGATATCCTGATCAGTCAGGACGCCATAGATGAGCAAGGGAAAGCTCGGTGGAATCAGCGCGCCCAGCGTGCCGCCCGAGCTCACGCAGCCGGCGGCCAGGCTGTCCGCATAGCGATGGCGGCGCATCGGCGGCATCGCGACCTTGGTCATCGTGGCGGCCGTGGCGATCGAGCTGCCCGACATCGAGGCGAAGCCCGCGCAGGCCAGCACCGTGGCGTGCGCGAGACCGCCCTTGAAGTGGCCGATCCACGCGTTGGCCGCGTCGTAGAGTTCCTCGGCGAGATCGGCCTTGTAGATGAACGTGCCCATCAGGATGAACATCGGCAACACGCTCAGATTCTCGTTGGCGGCAAGGTCGGCGATCGTCATGCCGGCCATGGCGAGCGCGGGCTCCCAGCCGCGGATCAACGCGAAACAGCCCACGCCGATGCCGAGCATCGCAAAGCCGAGCGGCACCCCCACGAACGCGAACAGCAGAACGGCGACGAAGCCGCAGAGTGCGAGTGTCATGACGTCTCCTTGCGGCCGAGCGCGGCGAGGTGATCAAACGTGAGCGCAAGCAGCACGAGCAGCGTGACGCCCGAAAGCACGCTCATGAAGGTGCTGAGCGGCGCGAGCGGCCACTCCAGCACGGTCGTGGTGATGCGGTTGTGTGCGAGGTCGGCGCCGTCGCTGGCGAGCTGCCAGGTCATGATGCCGACCGCCACGAGACTCACGAGCAGCACGAACAGGTGCTGCAGCCAGCTGCCCAGCCGCCCCAAGCGCCCCTGCAGCAGATTCACGGTGATGTGCTGCTGACTGAGCGTCACGAGCGGAAGCGCCGAGAAAATGAGGATCGCCATCGCGAAGCGCACGATCTCGGAAGCGCCGCGTATGGGCGCGGCGAACCAGTAGCGCATGAACACGTCGCAGAACGTGAGGCCCATGATCGAGAGCAGCACGAGCGCCACGACGGCGCCGAGCGAGCGCCGGAGCCAGAGGGAGACGATGCGCTCGCGGCGGCCGTTCTCGCCTTCCGTGCTCGCGCCGGGCGGGGTCGAGGCAGCCGATAGATGGGCGTGGCTCATCTTGCCTCCTGTTTCGCTTCGTCGCGGTAGTAGGCGAGCGCCGATGCGCCGTCCACGTGGAGTTCGTCTGCGTGGGCGATCCAGTGCGCGTCCATGGGCTGCGCCAGGGAGCGAAGCGCGTCGACGAAGGCCGGCGTTGGCGCAATCACCTTGAGTCCCTTTGCGACGGCCTCCTCGCGTGCATGCTGGTTCGCCGTGTCGATTACGGCCATGCGGTGGGCGAACGCCTCGCCCGAAAGCGCGGTGATGGCCGCGCGGTCGGCCGGCGCGATCGACGCCCACACCTGACTGTTCACGAAGAGCGAGAAGCTCGGCGCGGTAATGCCGCCGGGCACGCTCGTCTCGTAGCGTGCGTAGCGGACCACGTTGAAGCGCGCCGCGTCCATCTCGGGAATGCCGACAAAGCCGTCCACGGTGCCGCCCGCCACCAGCTCGCTCATTTTCGCGGCGGGCGTGGCGACCACGCCTGCGCCGCCGCGATCCATCAGCGTCGAGGCGACGCCGGGAAGCGCCCAGTACTTCACGCCGCGTATGGCAGCCAGGGACGTGACGGGCTGCTTGAGGCTGTAGATTTCCCCAGCCGGAAACACGACGAGCGCGAGCAGATGGACGTCGCGATACTCGTCGGCCTGCGTGAAGTATTTTTCGTAGGTGCGCCACAGCGCGACCGACATGCCTTCCGCAGTGGAGGAGCCGAGCGGCAGATGCGCGAGCTGCACGAGGCTCGCCTTGTTCTGGATCAGGCCGTTGAAAATGTATGCGCCGTCCACGATACGCTTGCGCACCACGTCCCACTGTTGTTGCGGCGAGCCGATGCTGGTGGGGGGAAACACGACTTTGACGCGCCCTTGCGTGACGCGCTCGATGTCTTCGGCCCACGGCTTCATGACATCGACGTTGAAGATGTGCTGCGGCGGCAAGAAGGCGTTGACGACCAGCGTCGTGGCGGCATGCGCCATGACTGGCAACGCCATCCCCAGCGCCGCGAGAAGGGCTGCGCAGCAGCCTCTGACTGGGCGGTACATGGTGTCTCCTGCTTATAAGAATGAATGTCCCGGCGCTACCGCTGCGGGGGCCGGGGGCCCCGTGCGGCCGCTACCAGTCGCCAAGCAGAATGCCGCCCTTCTCCGAGACTTCCGTCCAGCGCTCGACGAAGCGCGCGGGCGCCGTCTGTCGCAAGGTGCGATGGCGCAGCCAGTCGAACAGGCGCTCGTGCATGAGTGCGCGCACGCTTGCGTGCGCGGCTTCGCGGCCGAGGTCGGTCAGTTCGTCCGGGTCTTCGGCGAGATCGAACAGTTGCGGCGCGAAACCGTCGTAATGGATGTATTTCCAGCGGCCGTCGAACACCATGAAGCAGCGGCAGCCGTCCAGCTCCCGGCCAAGCTGCGTGCGCGTGCGCGTACGGAACGAGTAGTCGAACTCGCTGAACACGGCGTCGCGCCACGCCACGTCCTTCATGCCGTGCAAAAGCGGCTGCAACGAACGTCCTTCGACGATATGGCCCGGAACCTCCACGCCGGCGGCTTCGAGGAACGTGGGCAGCAGGTCGATCGCCTCGACGAGCCGGCGCTCGACCGTGCCACGCGTGGCGTCGGCTGCGGGGCGCGGATCGACCACGATGAGCGGCACACGCGCGGCCGCGTCGTGAAAGAGTTCCTTTTCGCCGAGCCAATGGTCGCCCAGATAGTCGCCGTGGTCGCTCGTGAACACGATCATCGTGTCCTGCTCGCGGCCGCTCACGCGCAGGAACGCGAACAGGCGGCCGAGGTGATCGTCGATCTGCTTCACGAGCCCCATGTAAGTGGGAACGACCGTCTTGCGCACTTCCTCGCGCGAGAAGCTCACGCTCTCGTCGTGCTTCATGAAGGCTTCGTAGACGGGATGGGGACGTTCGCGCTCGTCGAGCGTGCGCGCGGCAGGCTTCACGTCCTCGGGGCCGTACATGTCGTGGTAGGGCGCGGGCGCCATATACGGCCAATGCGGCTTGATGAGACTCAGGTGCAGGCACCACGGCGCGTCGCCCTGCTCGCGGATGAACGTCATCGCGCGATCGATCATGTATGGCGTTTCCGAATGCTCCTCGCGAATGCGTGCGGGCTGCGCCGCGTGGCGCATCTTCCAGCCGCTCAGAATTTCGCCGCCGGGACCTTGCGCCGAATTTGCATAGTCGTGCCAGGGATTGTCGCCCTCGTAGCCCTTGCTGCGCAGATAATCGCAATACGGCGTTTCCACGCGCGCGCCGAACAGGCCCGGGTGAATGCCGTCGTCGCGGTCGAAGGGCTCGAAACCGCACTCCTCCACCAGCGTCGCGCCCGGCGACTCCTGCGTCATGCCGAGGCGCTGCATGCCGGCCTTGTCGGCCACCATGTGTGTTTTACCCGCAAGCGCGACGCGCATGCCGCGCGCTCGCAGATAGTCGCCGAGCGTCAACTCGCCAACGGGCAGCGGCACGAAATTCCAGTACGCTCGGTGGCTCGCCACGTAACGGCCCGTGTAGTACGACATGCGCGACGGCCCGCAAACGGGGCTTTGCACGTACGCGCGCTCGAAGCGCACGCCGCGCCGCGCGAGCGCATCGATATGCGGCGTTCGCAGCGTCGGATGCCCATAGCAGGACAGGTAGTCCCAGCGCAGTTGATCGCACATGACGAACAGAATGTTCTTCACTGTCTCCATCTTTGTCTCCTTCTGATGGACGCAGCGTAGTTCAGCCCAGGTGCGCGACCCAGCGATTTCTGCGAAGATTTCACCGAGTGAAACGCAGCGGAATCGGCCATGTGGTCCCCCAAAGTCAAGACCATCGACGCCCTCGAACGGGGCCTCACCACGCTCAAGACCTTGCAGGAACTGCAGGCCGCGAGCCTGCACGACCTGCATCTGCACACGGGCATTCCCAAGGCCACGCTGCTGCGCATTCTTCTGACGCTGGAGCGCCAGGGGCTGATCTGGCAGCGCCTGGCCGATGGGCTCTTTCGCCCGAGCTATACGCTGCAGGCGCGCGCGCGGCGGCTCGACCGCGTGGACCATCTGATCGAATGCGCGGTGACGGAACTCGACGAGTTGCAGGGCCGTATCCTCTGGCCTTCGGATCTCGCCGTGCGGCGCGGCACGACCATGGCGCTATGCGAGTCGAACCGCACGCGCTCTTACTTCGTCGTCAATCGCGACAAGCTCGGGTATGAAATCAACATGCTGCGCTCCGCGGTCGGGCGCGCATACCTGGCGTTCTGCCCCGACGAGGAACGCGAGTCCATCCTCGAAGCCTTGCGCACCGGCCAGCGCCCGGGCGACGAGCGCGCGCACGATCGCCGCTACCTCAGGCAGTTGCTCGATGAAACGCGGCGGATCGGCTATGGCGCACGCGAAACGAGCTTCGGCGGCGCATACGACAAATCGCGCGCGCAATACAACGACGGCCTGTCCGCGCTCGCGGTGCCGATCGCGGCGCCCGACGGCTCGGTGGCCGCGTGCATCAACATCGTGTGGATCGAGCGGCTCTTCAAGGTGGAGGAAATGGCCGCACGCCATCTGGGCGATCTGCAGGCCGCCGCCGCGCGGATCGCCGGGAAGATCCGCGAGGAATGAGCGCGGCGATCACGCTTTGCGCAAGTGTTCGGTATGCATGTCGCTCAAACGGCTCAGCAGGATGCCGTAGCCGGTCAAATGCCCAAGATAGACGCTCGTGAACACGCCCGTTGCGGGCAGCGCTTCGACAAGCGCATGCAGTTCCTCGCGAGTCAGCGGCTCCACGAGCAGACCTGGGCGTTCCACCCGCAGGTCGGCCTGTGAAGCCAGTTGCCGGTGCACGTCCACGAGGCGCGCGAAGCCGCGCCGGTATGCCTCTTTCCATTGCGCATCGAGCGCCTCGTATTGCGCGTTGAACGTGTCGAGCGTTTCGAGGAAGCCGACGATCGAGTCGAACAGCTCGTGGTAGCACGAAAACAGCGGCAGGCGATCGCGATTGCGCTTCAGATGCGCCGACACCCACGACTGCTCCAGGTCCGACTTGAGGAGATCGTGCGCCTGCTTCAGATTGCTGCTCGACACCCGCAGCGCGGCCGTCGCCGATTTCAGTTTCGCGCGGTCCAGCGTTTTCGTGGCAACCTCGGTGAGCAAGGCCTCGGCCTGTGCGTTGCCGTCGTTCACGAGCGTATTTGCCCAGAAGCCGTGATCGGGCGGAAAAGCAATCTGCTGGATGAGGAAACCGAGCAGCATGCCGAGCACCACGCCGATCAGCCGTTGCTCGAGCAACGGTATGTGCTCGCCCGTGTAGAGCACGAGCGTCATCGGCACGGTGATGCTCGTCATCTGGAACACCGAAGGCCGGATGCGCACGATCGTGAAGATCACGAGCGGCAGCAGGATCACGCCCAGCCACAGGTGCGGCGCGGTCAGCCAGATCAGGAGCGTGCCGATCGGCATCGCGACGAGGTTCGACATCACGCGCTTGTAGAAGTACCCGCGCGCCGCCGAGATGGAACTGCCGAGCGCGAGCGTGAGCATGGCCGAGCCGGAGAGCGCGACGGCCGCCTCGGGATAGCCGCATGCGTACGGCACGCCGAAGCCGATCCACATGCCGAGCGTGAGTTTCGTGTATTTCGCGAGTTCGGAGAGGGAGAAGCGTGCGAGCGCACGGCGAAACGGCGTGAGCGGTTTGTGGGCGTAGGAGATGGAGGCCATGGGTGCCGGCGGTCGTTTCGGGCGGAGCGCCAATGTTAACGCGAATGACCTGACTGTTCCGGCACTCAGTCCGCCCTCGACGCCTTCCCGATTATTTTGCGGCCCGGATTTTCTTTCCGATTCATCAGATCAAACATCGGCATTTTGTGCGGATGCCCGCCGGCGGGGGCTCTGCGGGCCGCGCTGCGCAAAACGCATTCCTTGCGAATTATTTTCAATTTCTTTCGCGTTTTGTTCATTTACCGTCATGTGCAACGGATGAAGTTCGTATTACGAACCCGCCTTTGCGAACGTCTCCGTATCCCTCAAGCACTGGGGTCTGCCCATGACGACAACAACGAAGGTCTCCATTTGCCTGCCGACGTACAACCGGCCTGAACTGCTCGTTCGCTGCATCGAATCGTGCCTCATGCAAACGCATGCGAACATCGAGATCGTGATCGGCGACGACTCGAGCGACGATCGCACGCAGCAACTGATTGCCTCGCGTTACGGCGACGACCCGCGCATCGCCTACCGGCGCAACGCGCCCGCGCTCGGCCAGGCGCCCAACGTGGCCAGCCTCTTCGAGCGGGCGAGCGGAGACAAGATCCTCCTGATCCACGACGACGACTACCTGCTCGTGCACTGTATCGAGAAGCTGCTCGCGCAGTGGCAGCGTTATCCGGATCTGGAAGTGGCGTTCGGCGATCAATACGAAACCGATCACGACGGGCGCATCATGCACGCGGCTAGCGAACGCATGAACATCGCGTATCAGCGCACGGCCAGCGCCGCGGGGCTTCAATACCCGCCGGGCCGCGTGGGCATCGTGCAGATGTTCCCCAACAATGGCTGGCTCGCCGATGCGGCGCTCGTCAAGCGCATCGGCTACGACGACCACTACGGCACCTGCTGCGATTACGTGTTCGGCACGCGCCTGTGCCTCGCGGCAAAACGCGTGTGCTACGTGAACGAATACGTCTCGTGCTATCGCATCACCGACGTTTCGGTATCCCAGGCAACGCGCACGAGCATCAATGCCTCGTCGATTTCAGCGTGGCGCTTTCTCAACGGCCTCGCGCTGCCGCGCGAACTCGAACCGGCTCGCAAGCTCGCCATGCGCCGGCTCGTGCCGATCGTGGTCTCGCTGCTCGCGCGCAATCGCGAGGCGCGCGCCGGGCTGCAGCTCGCGCTCGGCAATCTCTACGCGTACCGGTTCGGCTTCAGCCCGCGCCTCTACTACCACCTGCTGATGATCTGGAAAGCCACGCGGCGGCCCGGCACGGAGTCCGTCGCCCTATTGGGCATGAAGGACGAGCAAGGTGTGGATACTTCCCGAACGCGCATGCCGTAGCGAACGCTTCACGCCGTGAACAGCGGCCGCAGGCCGGCGACGTTCGCGACGTGCTCCAGTGCATTGATCCGCTCGATCAGTTGCGCGGTCTTCTGCTCGCCGAGCACTGGCTCCATGAGATCGCGCGCCTTTTCGTTCACCTGGGCGACGCTCAGCGGGTTCTCTTTCGTGCCGGGTGGAAAGCGCGTGTAGTGGCTCACGGTGCGCCCGTCGGTCAACGTGACTTCTACGATGCCGCCACGGGGCGCGGCCGGGTCGCGCAGCTTCGGGTCGGCAACGACCGTCACCTTCGCGCGTTGCGCCTGGATCTGCGGATCGCGCATGAGCGCGACGTCGTGACTGTCCGCGAACGACACCGTGCCCTTCACGAGCGCCAGCGCGACCATGTGGGCGCAGTTGACGTCGGGCATCGCGCTATCACCGACAATGCCGAGGGCGTCCGGCGGCACCTTCACGACCACCGTGCGGACCTTGTCCGGCGTGAGCTGATATTGCCGCCGCAGGGAGAGCAACGCATCGAGCGGCGATTGAATCGGATAGCCCACCGAATACGTCTTGATCGCCGTTTCCGTCACGAAAAAGCGGCTGCCGAGCTGGTCGATCATCGCCAGCGGCTGCGGCTTCGTGGAAAGCGCGATGAAGAGATTGTGCGTACCGTCGAGCACATCGGTCACGCCGGTCATGCCTGACTGCACCATCGTCGCCGCCATCACGCCGTTGCGCGCGCCCATGCCCGCGAAATCGAAGGCCTTTTCGATGTGGTCGCGATCCTTCACCCAGCTCCACAGCCCCGACACCTGTTGCGCCGCGTAGGAGATTGCATAACGCGTCTGGCGTTTGTCGAGCCGCGTGAGCGCCGCGGCCGCGCCAAGCGCACCGAACGTCGAGGCCGTGCCTTCGGCGCTGCGATGCGATGCGCGCACGAGGTCCGGGCCGAGCGCCATGAGGAGCCGGCACGCCGTGTCGTAACCGAGCGCGACGGCACGTACGAGCGCCGCGCCGGATGCGCCCTGCGCTTCGCCTAGCGCGAGCGCGGCGGGCACCGTAGAGCAGCCGGGGTGCGCCTTCGTGACGGGCTCGAAGTCGTCGGTTTCGTCGGAGTGCGCGCACATGGCGTTGGCGAGCGCGGCGTTCACCGTGCTCGTGCGCAGGTCCGAGTCGACGACCGAGGCCTGCGGCGCGCCGCCGAGCGTGCGCACGTATTGCGTCGCCAGCATGCCGGGACGCATGCGCGAGCCTGAGACCATCGCGCCAAAGGTATCGAGAATGTGGTTCTTGCATTCGACCAGCACGGCGTCGGGCAACGGCTTGTCGCGCGCAGCAACGATGTAGCGCGCAAGCTGCCCGGTGATGTCGGTGTCGTCCGGCGATGACGAGGGTGACGTGTCGTCGGCGGCAAACACATGCTTTGCGCCGACGACGGGCAGCATGCTGCACGCCGCGACGCACTGAAGCATGCGGCGGCGCGAAGGCGAAGGCGTTATTGGCATCGTTATCCGTTCGGCATCCGTATTTACATCGTTTTATCCGGCGCGGCTCATGCGGTAATCGCTCCCGCGTCGAAACGGTAGGCCATCAGCGCGGCCAGCCCGCGCCGTCCGTCTATCGACGCCGCTGCGCTCGTGAAGCCGTGCTTCGCGAGCAAGGCCGCTTCGATGGCGTCGGCGGCCGCCTTGCCGGTTTCCAGCGCACCCATGGCTTCGCCCACGTTGCGCGCAAGCCCCGCGGCCTGCGTGGCGGCGATCCCGAGCGCGTGGCGCGTGCGCAGCGCGTCGAGGCCGAGCAGGCGCGCAGCCGCGAGCGTCGCCCCTACGATGCCGAGCGACGCAGCCACGTTCCAGCGCGCACGAAACGCTTCGTCGTCGACGGCGGCGCCCAGCCGCGCCGAAGCGCGCGTGCCGACCGCGACGGCGGCGGCGATGTCATCGTCGGCGGCTTCGAGAGACTCACCTAATGCAAGCGCCGCCGCCACGGCGGGCGCGGCGGTCGACCCCGCATCCAGCGTGGCGAGCACGGCGCCGAGCTGCCATGCGCGCGAGCGCGCATCGGTGGCCTGCGCAAGCATGGCGCTCAGCGGGCTGGCGTCGCGGGGCTGCGCGGCGCAGCGGCGCGCGTTCGCCACGGCGCTGCGCGCGGCTTCGAGTTCGCGCTCGCCAGGCTTCGCCGCGGCAAGCGCCACGAACGCATCGGCAACGGCGGAATGAGCGGTGGGGTTATGCATGAACCAGATCCTTGTTCGGCGTGCAAAGGGCGAAGAACGCATCGAGACTGGCGGCGCGCTCCACGTTCGCGACGGCAGCGGCAATACGATCCGCCGCGCCCGCGCCAAGCCGCGGGTCGATCAGCAGACGCACCTTGTCGAGCAGTTCGTCGTCGGTCAGGGGCCGCGCGAGACTGCCGCGCGCATGTTCGATGTGATGCGCGACCACGCTGCCGTCGTGAAGCCGCGCTTCGATGTACGCCTCGTCGCGGTTCACGGCGGGGTCGGGCGCGAGCGTCGTCTTCGCGCGCAGCGCCGTCACGTCGTCGCGCGTCACGCGGCTGTCGTCGTATTGCGCGAGGCCCACCTGGCCGTCGCACAGCGCGGCGGCCACACCATGGATCGCGCTGAAGCGCGCCTGCAGGCCGTCACGAGGCTGCGGGTTGCCCATCAATTCCGGCACGAGCGGATGGCAGCGCAGCACGATCGCGTCGATCGAACCGGCATCCGCAATGCGCTCCGCAATCGCGAGGCCGGCATCGATGGCCGGATGCGCGACGATCCCGCACGGATACGGCTTGTAGGTGTTGAATAACAACTCCCAGCGCTCGCCGAAATCGCCGTTCATGCGCTCGAAGTCCACCTTCGTCGAGAGCGATCTCGCGTAACCGCCCGGCGCTTCGAAAATGTCCTCGGCGGCGCGCTGCCCGTGCTGGGCGAGCCGTGCCGCGTCGATGCCGTTGGCAGCCGCCTTGCCGGGATGAAAAGGCTTGGTCATGGTGCCGAAGGCCTCGCGCTGCCCGACGAACATCGAGGCGGCAATCGATACAGCCTCCTTGAGTTGGACTTCGTCGAGGCCGAGCAACAGCGCCGCCGTCACCGCGCAACCCATCACGCCGCACGTGCCCGTGATATGCCAGCCCCGGTCGTAGTGCTCAGGCGAAATCGCCACGCCCACGCGCAATTGCGCCTCGCAGCCCAGCGCAAACGCCGTAAGCGCCTGCGCGCCGGTGGGCCGCGTTTGCGGCGCGAGCGCGGTGAGCACTGCGAGCGTGGCCGCGGCCGGATGGATCACGGTGACGAGATGCGTATCGTCGAAATCGTCGAGGTGGCCGGCGAAGCCGTTCGCCAGCGCGGCGAAATGCACGTCGATGCGCTCCGTACGACCGAGCACGCCCGCCTCATGGGCGGCGCCGAGATCGCGCGCGGTAGCGAGTATCGCCTCCACGCCCGGATGCATGCAGGCGCCGATCGTTGTGCCTGCAACGTTGATGAACGAGCGCTTCGCTTCGTTCAGGACGTCGGCGGGCAAGGGACGCTGTGCCAGCGCATACAAGCCCTGCGCGAATGCGGCGGCGATGGAACCACTCATTGCGACAACTCCTCTAAAGGTACACCGTTGGTTTTCGGCCCCCACACGCCAACCGCCACGACGATCACGACCATGGCCGACGAGATCAGCAGGAACACCGCGGGCACGCCGTAGTGCTTGAGCAGCGCCGCCACCCAGAAGCCGACGAAGATCGAACTCACCCGGCTCCAGCTGAAGACGAACCCCACGGCGCGCGCGCGAATGCGCGTGGGATACAGCTCGGCCTGATAGGTGTGGAAGATGCCGATGAGCCAGTTATTCGCGATCGTCACCGCGCTGCCGAACAGCAGGATCGGCACGGGGTCGCGCACCTGGCCGAACATCACGCCCGCCACGGCCACGACGACGGCGCAGCCCACCAGTTGCCACTTGCGCTGGAAGCGTTCCGCGCACGCCATGGCGCCAATGGCGCCGAGCGGGGTCGTGATGGCGATCACCATGGTGTAGAGCAGCGAATGCGTGATCGTGATGCCCTTCGAGTACAGCAGCACCGGCACCCACGCGCCAAAGCCATACACGCCGAAGGTCTGGCAGAAGTTGAACAGCGACAGCATCACCGTGCGCTTGAAGTAGCGGCCCTGCCACATCTCGATCCACGCGCCGCGCGCCTCCAGCTGGCTCGCAGCCGGGCCTTCGGGCGGCTCGGCGAGCGGCTTGCCGGTTTCGGCGACCACCTTGCGCTCGATCTCGTCGACGATCTGGCGCGCCTCGCTCACGCGCCCCTTGCTCTCGAGCCAGCGCGGCGATTCCGGCAAGCCGTGGCGAATGAACCAGATGAACACCGCGCCGGCCGCGCCGATGATCATCACCCAGCGCCAGCCTTCCATGCCGAGGAACGTGCGTGGCACGAGCGCATAGGAGATGACCGCGACCACGGGCACCGAAGTGAGAATGACGAGGATGCTGAATGCCGTGTAGCGCCCGCGCGCATCGCGCGGCGTGAGCTCGGAGATATAAGTGTCGACAGTGATGAGCTGCATGCCGATGCCCACGCCCGCCACGAAGCGCCAGGCGTCCATGCCCAGCGGCGAATGCTGGAAGGCGGCGATGAAGCTCGCCACGGAGTACGTCAGCATGGCGAACGTGAACACGATGCGCCGCCCGAAGCGGTCGGTGACGCCGCCCAGCGCCACCGTGCCGACGAACATGCCCGCGAAGAACGAGCCGAGAAAGCTGGCGAAGCCGTTCACGTCGAAGAGGCCGGCGGTGGTGGCGCGGTACAGCCCGCTGTGGATGAGGCCCAGCGAAATATAGGCCGCCATGAACATTTCGTAGAACTCGAACCATCCGCCCACCGCGATGCGTGCGACCAGCCCGCGGAAGTACCGCGTGGGCGGCAGCCGGTCGAGCCGCGCCGAGACGCTCGCCTCGACGTGCGTTGAGCCGGCAATCTCAGTTCCCATGTACATGGCGTCTCCTTGCCTGACGGGTAGCCGATTGAATTGTGTTAGTGTCGACAGTTACATTCAGTATATGGCGATTCTTCGTTTCGCACAGTGACATTCTCGCCTTAGTGTATACACTTAAATAGCCGGCCTGCGCCTTCGAAGGCGAAGCCGGTACTGGATTTGTTACAATCGGCGGCGCTGCGCCCGGTCGCGGCGCCTCGGGGGAATGCGCATGGATGAAGATGTCGGCGTGATGGTCGCCCCGGAAACGGGCGAGCAGTCGAGCGTGGCCGAGATCGTCGACTGGGTGGCGCGCGGCATCATCGAAGGCCGGCTGCGTCCCGGCGACGACCTGAATTCGGTCGATCTCGCCAAACGCTTCGGCGTGAGCCGCACGCCCGTGCGCGAGGCGCTTTTCGCGCTCACGCGCGAGGGGCTCGTCGACTGGTCGCCGCGCCGCCGCCCGCGCGTGGCCGCCATGCAGTTGAAGGAAGTGCGCGAGATCTACGCGCTGCGCGCCCTGCTCTACGGTCAGGTGTCGCTCGCGATCGTCGAGCACGCCACGGACGAGGACATCGCCGCGCTGTGGCGCGCGCATGGCAAGCTGGCCGAAGTCGCGGCCAAAGGTGACGTGGACGGCTACTTCTGGGCCAACGTCGCGTTTCGCGACGAGGAACTGCGCGTGAGCCGCAACGGCATCTTCAAGGAGGTGCTGGACTCCATGCGCATGCGCACGAACCGCCTGCGCCACCTGAGCACCTCGCTGCCAGGCCGCTTGCAGCGTTCCTGCACCGACCACCAGCGGCTGTGCGAGGCCTACGCCGAACGCGACGGCGTGCTGGCCGCGGCGCTGAACCGTTCGATCGTGATGGGCGCACTGCATGCGATCGAAGCCGCCTGGGACAGCCTGCGCTGAGCACTTGCCCTCGCTGCGCCCCTTTTTATTAACGCGGATGCCGCGTCGAACCGGGCCTGTGGCCCTCCCCGCCAGGCTTGCCGAAAGGCCGGGGATACAAGATACTTGACGATTCGACCGAATTCCTTCCGTATTCTCGTTCTACCGGGTTCTTTCTCATCATGAGCACAATTCTTGAAAGCCTTCCGACCGGCCAAAAGGTCGGTATCGCCTTCTCCGGCGGCCTCGACACCAGCGCCGCGCTGCACTGGATGAAGCTCAAGGGCGCCGTGCCTTACGCCTATACGGCGAACCTGGGCCAGCCCGACGAAGACGACTACGATTCGATCCCGCGCCGCGCGACCGAATACGGCGCCGCCGGTGCACGCCTGATCGACTGCCGCGCGCAGCTCGTGGCGGAAGGCATCGCCGCCCTGCAGTGCGGCGCGTTCCACATCTCGACGGCCGGCGTGACGTACTTCAATACGACCCCGATTGGCCGCGCTGTGACGGGCACGATGCTCGTGGCGGCGATGAAGGAAGACGGCGTCAACATCTGGGGCGACGGTTCGACCTACAAGGGCAACGACATCGAGCGCTTCTACCGCTATGGCCTGCTCGTCAATCCGGACCTGAAGATCTACAAGCCGTGGCTCGACCAGCAGTTCATCGACGAACTGGGCGGCCGCTCGGAAATGTCGGAGTTCATGCGCCAGTCGGGCTTCGAGTACAAGATGTCGGCTGAGAAGGCCTATTCGACCGACTCGAATCTGCTCGGGGCAACCCACGAAGCGAAGGACCTCGAAAGCCTGGAAAGCGGCATCAAGATCGTGAACCCGATCATGGGCGTGGCGTTCTGGCGCGACGACGTCAAGATCGACCGCGAAGAAGTGACGATCCGCTTCGAGGAAGGCCAGCCGGTCGCGCTGAACGGCCAGACGTTCCCGAACGCCGTGGAACTGCTGCTCGAAGCGAACCGCATCGGCGGCCGCCACGGTCTGGGCATGAGCGACCAGATCGAAAACCGCATCATCGAGGCGAAGAGCCGCGGCATCTACGAAGCCCCGGGTCTGGCGATGCTCTACATCGCCTATGAGCGCCTCGTGACGGGCATCCACAACGAAGACACCATCGAGCAGTACCGCGAGAACGGCCGCCGTCTGGGCCGCCTGCTTTACCAGGGCCGCTGGTTCGACCCGCAAGCCATCATGCTGCGTGAAACGGCCCAGCACTGGGTGGCGCGCGCCATCACCGGCGAAGTGAAGATCGAACTGCGCCGCGGCAACGACTACTCGATCCTCAGCACGAAGTCGGACAACCTCACGTATCAGCCGGAGCGTCTGTCGATGGAGAAGGTCGCCTCGACGTTCTCGCCGCGCGACCGTATCGGCCAGCTGACGATGCGCAACCTCGACATCACCGATACGCGCGAGAAGCTGCGTGTGTACTCGAAGGTCGGCCTGCTCGCGCCGGGCGCCGCTTATACGCTGCCGCAGCTGAACGACGAGAAGAAGTAAGACGTCGTCGCTTCGTGAAGAAAGGGAAGGCACTGCGCCTTCCCTTTTTTATGTCTGCGCGGGTATGAGTCCGGCGTTCGAGTTACCCACAGATTTTGTTGGCAAGGCTGGGGACAACTTGCGCCCAACCGCACCAACCCCCTGTTGCATAAGGGTTTTCGGGCGATGCGTGGGGGCAAGGCTTAGTCGTTTCGTCGCGGATGCTGCGGGGCACGTCGCGCGGGACCCGCGACTGTCAGAGCCCCAGCCATTCCCATGTTGTCCCCTCGTCAACCGGCATGCGCTCTCCCCGGCTGCGGGTCGCAATGCGCGCGAGGTCGTAGCTGTACTGCCAGTCCCGCGTCGCCGTACGCGCAAGCCATCGGCCGCTGCGTGGGCAGGCGGCGCCAGGGTCACACGTGTGCTCGGTGCCTTCGATGAGGTCGGGCGACCATGGCTTGACGGGTGTCGGCGCGCTGCCCGCCCATAGCCACTGCACCGGCCCGTCGATGTTGACATCGGGCAGTTCCTGCATCGGCATCGTCACGCGCCCGGTGGTCGCCACCTCCCCGGCCTTGAATGGCTTGAGCAACAGGCCGCGATGGCCGTTGTCGGTACGCACTGCGCGGTACAAGCCGTCTTCGGAGAAGGTCTGCCCTGGCTTGACCGGTTGCCACGACATCTCTGCTTTGTGCATCGCTTCCCACTGCTCGCGCTCCTGGGGTGTCGAGGGGTAGTCGCGGTCAAACGTGATGCGGGTAGGGTTCTTGTAGTCCGAATGGAAATCGACATAGAGCAGACTGGACCGGATTCCGATGGCTTCCATCCGCATGAATGCGCCCGCATATAAATCGTAGGTGCCGGCAGAGAATTTATCGACCTGGTTCGTCTTGACCTTCAAAACCACGACACTATGCGGGGCAAGATTGACCTCGCCATCGGGAAACTGTGCGGAGTCAACCAAAGTCTGCCCAGCTAGACCAAGGCCGAACTTTGCTGACATGCCGCTCTTCGTGTCACTTACACCCAGGCTATCCTGACCCATTCTGGTGTCCCACCTATCCGGCGTCTTAAACTTGATCGGATACTCGCCACTATTGCTAAATCTGACGGACACCAGAAACCCATCCTTTTCGCGGTCAATTGAAACCAGCGAAAGGTCTAGCTTCACCAACTTTCGCCCATCCTGAACCCCAGCATTCGTGAGCGAGTCAACCAACTGAACTATCTGGGTTACCACAGGACGACTGAAATCCCTGATGTAGCTGCTCCGCATCTCCCCGCCGCATCTCGCACCATAGAGATCAGGAAGCGTTACGTCACTATTCGGGTCCTTGGGGGAACACAGCAACTTCGCAAGCTGCCTGGCATCTTCCAGATTCTGGTTTGAGAGTTTTAACTGATATATACCAACTCCACTGATATTCCGATTTCCATCAGAATCACCAATCTGGACCGTCAGTACATCTCCAGAAACCGAGACTTCATTGTTTCCATATCTATTGATGCTGCCGACGGCGCCGTTTGTCGTATAGGCAAATTGCATCGCTTGACTCCCTATTTTTACCGCTTCTGCATGTGCATAGCTTCCAATCAGAGACAAGCAGATGGCTACATATCTCAACCGTTCAATCCGTGGATTTCGAGAGATAGCCAACCCTCCACAACTTGTTCGTTGCGAGCGAAAACTGCCTCCGCACATACTCCAGGTAATATGGCTTGACAGCCGCCGTAACGCGCCCATTTTCTAATACCGCATTAGCACCATCACCCATGACATTAGCGCCAACGAAGGTTGCGTCGGTTTGCGAATGCCCTTGCCAAACCATTGCACCCGCTTTCGCATCCATCAACGAAAAATCGATCTGCTCCTTATCATCAATATAAGATTCGTGAAGCCAGCCGCCCTGATCGTAATATTCATCGGGAAAGTTGAAATAGTGCCCGCATTCATGTGCCTCGACATTTGCATCCGGGTAATCAAAAATTTTCGTATCTTTTTTATATTTATGCTTCTCTCCCCATGCCCCCGTATCCGCCCGAAGCACGAGCGGGAACAGCTTCAACGATACGTGCGGGTTGAATCCGTCAATCGGCACACCCTTGATCGATACACGCAGATCGACCTTAAAACTAACTTTTACCCGGCAACCGCACGCCGCGCCCCTGGAACAGCCGTCCAGGATCAGCTTGTAACCGCCCTGATTTAGCACCGCCTCGATGCGGCTGATTAACGCCCTGACATCAAACTCAGGCCCAACCGCATCGCGGTAGTCCATCTTTACACCCTGCAACACCATTCCGGGCGTCATTTGTGATTGGGCGGAAAACTCGTATGGAACCGTTGCTTCGTCAGCAGACACCGACGTATCGCGCACGCCTTTCAGATCGACGGGAAACAGGTCCATCGGAACCAGCATCACGCGAACCGTGCAGGTAATCGCCTTGTCTTTCTCGCTGTATGCAAACTCAAAATTTGAATTCCTCGAACCACCGCCCCGATACCACACTGTGCCGTCCGCGCTTTTCCAGGGTGTCCGGTTATTCAACCTACCCCAATACGACCTCGCTTCAACATGCTGCGTTACGTCAACCTTCAGGTCCGAGATGTTCCAGTCGCATGGAACTGCACTCACCAGCTTGATGGGATCAGGCGCAATAAAAGACTGCTGCTGATCGTCAGGGCTACTGAACGTAACCTTTGCCTTCCGCACTCCAGAGTCCACATTCGACGGCTTGCCATCGAATGGCGAGAAGTCGGTCATTTTGCTGCTGGGTGCAGGTGCGATTGCAGGCGCAGGCGGCACCGCTCCCGTATTCGCCAGTCCCTCCCACTGCGCCGGGAGTGGCGCAGATGCGGGCGGTGGCACCACAAACTTCGGATTGGTCCGCCATACCTCGCAGTCGGTCGTGTACGGCACGAACTTCGGCGCGAACGCCGCGCCGCCCAGGTCCATCTGCGCGGGACCGGTGCCCTTCACGCTGGCCGTCCGGTACAGCACCCCGCCACGCGAGCCAATCTCGACGCCTTCCCCGCTGAGCTTCACGTAGGTGCCGCTCACGTTCAGGATGATTTCCTTCGCCGCCTTCACATGAACCACGTCGCTGACCGATTCAATCGTCAAGCCGTTCTGCGCCGCGAACTGCATCTTTCCGCGCTGGGCCTGCGCCACGAAGTCACCCGCCGCCGTAACGAGGCTCAGGCCCTTCTGCGTGAACAGGGACAGCAAGTCACTTGCCGCCACCGTGAACCGCCTGAGCGTGGTGAAGTGAATCCCCTTCTTCGCCGTGCCGATGATCGAGCCGTCGGCGGCAAGCTGCACGCCATCGCCCGACGCCACGGCGACCGGACCAGACCCTGTCAGCAGCACGCCAGGCTTCTCCAGCCCCTTGAGTGCCGCGTTGATGCCCTTCTGTGCGTTGAGGTCGGCGGGCGTGGCCTTCGACGCTTCGGCGGACTGCGCGAGCGTGCTGGCGAATGCCTGGTGGTCCGTGAACTGCGCGTTGGTCTCGTCCATCGCGAGCACCGTGCCGCTGCCGCCCGCCTGGTCGTAGGCCGACACCATCACGCCTTTGCCACCCCGGCTGACCAGGTGCCCCCCGGTACG
>NZ_JAFA01000083.1 GCF_000519185.1 Paraburkholderia nodosa DSM 21604
TGGGGCCACGACTTCGTGCACTGGTACAACTTCGAGCATCGCCACAGCGGCATTCGCTACGTCACACCCGCGCAGCGTCATGCCGGTGAGGATCTGGCAATCCTGCAAGCGCGTCATCAGACATACCTCCAGGCGCGTGAACGCAATCCGGCACGTTGGTCAGGTCACACACGAGACTGGTCGCCGATCGTCACCGTCACACTCAATCCCGAGCGCGAAGCTGTCATTCGCGACCACCTTCGGGATAAAACGCAATTGGTTGCATGAATCAGGCGACAACCACCTTGACTCGCTCCGATCTTCCGGGAGAACAAAATCGGCCAGGTAGCTGTAAACAGCGTCATATACCGTTTGAGGCGCCGTTGCGTTGACGTCTGGCATCGCATCAACATCGACAGGTGTTCCGCCATCGGCCGGCTGAATTACGGCGCCACCGACCAATATGATTAGCAGAAGCATTCTTTTTGCGGTGCGGGAGCGCATGGTAGCCCGATTATTGTTGACGATTCAATGCAGATTCGACGGCCTGTCGGACCTCGGCTGCGATTTGCTTGCCTCCGGTCTTCGGAGCTGGCGACGTCGCGAAAACCCACCTCGCGCCCGGATACGATGCCTCCATATAAGAGTAATATGTACGTTGATGTCTAAAGAAATCAGCGATTCCGTTATGCGATAAAAAATAGCTTTTTCCGTCTGCGCTTTTCTTCACGAACACGCCTAACGTATAGTGGACGTTATTTTTCTGTCCAAGACTCGCCCCGAAATCTGCGAGGAGAGTGTCTCGGAGTGTCTCGCGCGTAAGAACGGTCGGATTATTTATATCGAATATTCCGATAATTTTATCAAACTGATCGACGGTCAATCTCCATCCCGCGAATGGCGCTATTGATTGGTAAAGTTTGGGTATCGACGCATCGGATATTCCTGCCGGTTTGAAAATCTGTTCATCACAAAATTTTTCGTACGACTCACCGGAAACAGCCTCCACAACAAGGCCGAGCAACAGATAAGAAAGGTTCGAATAAACGAAGCCGTTCTCCCCGGTGGACTTGTCACCGCCGGACTCGACCAAATAATCAAAGGGAGTGCTGTTGATGCCTAACCTGCGAAAAACAAGTGAGTTGTCGATACCGTTTACAGGGTCTGAAGAGTGGTTCGTTCGAAGTCCGGCTGTATGTGATAGTAGACGCTCTATTGAGATTTCCCGTAAGGAAGGATCCAGCTCTTTGTCGCGATCTTTGAAATACGTGTCCAATAGATCACCAAGTTTTGATTGGAGGCTCAACTTTTCTTGCTGAATCAGGATAGCGATCGCGATTCCAGTGACGAGTTTGGTCAGGCTTCCGATCATTACGCCGTCCGACGATCCGGCACCCCCGAATTCCGTCTCCAGAAAATCGCCCTGACTGGTTTCCACCCGAATCCAGACCTCTTCAAGATGGTATTTTGAGCGGATTTCTCCAAGCCGTCGTTCTAATATTTCCTGGCTCGACGGGCTCGCGTCAGAGGCTGCTGGATTGGAACCGCGATCATCTGCGGTTGGTGCTCGCGCCGCTGAGTTGTCTTGTGTGGCGAAAATCGTTCGTGCTGTCGAAGCATTGATCGCCAACAAAACGACGACGCAAAAGATAAACGGAAAAGACGCCCGCATGACTGCTCCTCATAGGGACTTTTGCCGGCAGGTCTCATCATGGTAGGTCGAAACTGTCCTCAAAACTACCAAATGACATGTCAGGCTTTCACGGATTCCTTAGAGACTGTCCCAGGTCATGCGGGCGTAAACGACCGGATACTCTGTTGGCGGCAGGAGAGTGCCTCTCGTTGCGGCCGGCGGCAACGGGTAGCTATGACCGGTCGCTCCAGCACTGGACCGACGCTGCCTTGTCTAGGGGGGCGTTGATCACCGGCGCAGAAGGGTGGCCGCTCCACCGAATCGCGGGGTTGCCGGAATGCATCAACTGGATGCAAAGCTGCGGGGTCAGCTAGCAATCGCTGCAAAGCGAAGCGCGCTAAGATCGCCATCACCGGGTCCGGAAGGGGGGAGTGGATCGTGGCGACATTCAAGGAGTTGAAGGCACAAATGGCCGCGCTCGAGGAGCAGGCTGCGGCGGCGCGGGCGGCGGAGTTTGAGGCGGTGCTCGCGGATATTCGGGTCAAGGTTGTCGAATACGGGCTTACGGAACGGGACATCTTCGGACGCCGGCAAGGTGCACGCGCGAAGACCATCACGGGTGTCCTGCCACCCAAATACCGTGACCCGAAGACGGGGGCAACCTGGTCAGGCAGGGGGCGAGCGCCAAACTGGATAAAGAACGCGAAGAACCGCGACCGATTTCTCATATCGCGCTGAATGCCAGCCGGCGCCACACATTCCAACCCGCTCAAGTTCTTGAGCCGGCTGCCGAAAATGCTTGCATGACACATGAGCCACTGCAATTTCCCTGGAGCGATCCTCTCTGGGCTGAAGCTCGGGCACTGGAAGCCAGCATCCGCGTGATCAGACGCGCTCAGGGCAAGCGCAATCCTGAAGACTTCTCACCGCGTAGCCCGGAATGTATCGCTATGATGGAAGAGTTTGTGCGCGATATCGGACGTGTGCTTGCGCGCGATATCAGCAACCTTGAACGGGACGACGACCGGCATCTGGACGGAGCGGGTGCGACTGGGTAAGCGTGCCGCGTGAGGCAATGCCACTCCCAAGCGCCCCAGGCTTTGAATTTTTTTGAATATAAACCGTGCGTGAAACAGTTTCGGGTTCAAATAACAAGATATGGATAAAACGTATTCGAAGAACGACCTAATGAAACTCGCAATCGAGGAGCATCTGAAGTGCTCGGAATATCCACGCGTCGGCGCCGTGGTCGCGAGAGACGGAGTGGTCCTTTCAACAGGTTACCGCGGTGAACGCAACAAGATACATGCGGAACGGGTTGCCCTTGAGAAGCTGACTCGTGAGCAGCGTTGTGGCTCGACGGTCTACACAACTTTGGAGCCGTGTGTTGACCTGCATCACGATCAGGGTATCGAGTCATGCGCGGACCTGATCATTTCATCTGGTGTTTCTGAAGTAGTTATAGGGGTACTCGATCCCAATGGCACGATTTATTCTCAAGGGTTTAGAAAGCTTCTGGAGAATAATATCAGTGTAAGCTTTTTTAGCCGAAAACTTCGATCCGCTGTGGAAGAAGAAACCTTCGAATTCGGCGACGTTCACAGAGTGTTCGGTAATGGAAAGCGTCGGGTCCCTGTCGTACACAGCGGAATTGACATCACCGTGCAATTCAGCGAGTCAGATTCCAGAAGCATTCCAATTTCGTGGAGCACGTTGCAGCCCACATTTGGTTGCGTAGACCTCATAAGCTCGAATGGCGCTGTGACGGTTGCTGCTGGCACGAAAAATTTTGGCGATATTACGGATCCATCCGTCTTTCGATTTCCCAGTCATTTCGCGAGAATGAAAAAAGGATCAATCGCGATAGTCCAACCGGCTGGTGCCACGTTCAGTGTTTTGGTCAAATTAAACGACCTATTTGAAAACGATATCCTATTTCAATGGGAGGTTCGTAATAATAGCTAGTCAAGAAAGGGCGATGTGGGCGCACCGCGCCTTTTTTGACTAGCATTCGCTTCGGGGCACGCGGTGCTCATCTGCAGGAAATCAGCAAAGAACCTACTTTTTGCTTAGCAGGTCAGCAAGCGAAGTCGAATTGTTGTGGATGCCTAGCAGCGAATTGGGATACGGTGGTTCGGGCTTAAGCAGGTCGGCGAGGCTCAAAGGGGAGGTTCCGCCGTTAGATAAATCGCCCAGCAAGCTGGGAATAAGAAGCGGTGCCTCGGTCATCTGCTTAATAGGTGGGGGTGGGGGGAGCAGAGAACCTAGGCCGAACTGCGGGAATTGCGATAGCGTTGGCAAGTTCAGCAACGCGTTCGGGATCATGGCCGGCCTTCTGTCGCGACTGAGTTGCTCATTCAGCCACTGGTCCATCTCAATGTTTACGAGATTGCCCTGATAGTGATCGACACTGCAGTCCGCTGCGAAGACGCATTGCAGCAGGGATCGGTCGCTTGAGCCGAGTTTTTGATAAACCTCAGACGACACCTGAATAGGATAGCTGCTGTCCCGGTTTCCCTGATGGCAAAGGTTCGAGGCTTCGTTGACCACGTCGCCCATCCAGACGACCTCGTTTATGCCGGCGCCGTTGAATCCTGACTTGATCATCAGCGCACGCCCGTACGCGACCCCTACCCCACATCGGATCGGCACGTACCCCTTCTGCTCGAAGCGATAATTTAAATGCTGGGCCAGTGCGTTGAGCGCGCAGGCTGCGTTAAATGCTTGTTGCACGCCACTACCGGCCGACGTATCGAAGATGCCGCTTACGCAGTCGCCGGCGACATATATTTCCTTGCAGCACGGGTAGCTGTTCAGAACAGCGCTGCACTCCGAAATATATGTTCGATAGATCTTTCCGAGCACCGGGCGTGTATGCTTATCGGGCAGTGACGAGCTGCCGCGAATGTCAATAAAGACTGCAGCGCACTTCACGTAGAAGCCGTTGTCGAACGTCAGCCGGTTCCGCGCGGGGATCGCTTCAACTTCTTGATAGTTTCCCGCGGGCAAATCCAGGATGCCCCGAATCCGCGTATCGCTGTCGTTGCTTGAATATTTGCGCCAGTTCGATTCCATCGCTACCCCGCTACGCTGCTGGCGATACCGAGAATGGTCGTCACCATTGCAGCAAACCAGAAAAAACCGGCCCAGGAAACGTTGCAGTTCTTTGTGTGCGCCACGTGGCAGATCGCGTGGTGCTGCTCAAGCGCTTCTCGTGCGAGATCACTATCCGGCATCTGCAACACGTCTTCCGCGAATTGCGCGCCTTGGCTTGCCGGGTATTTGGACGCGACGAAGCCGTAGAACGTCACGGCTCTTACGGGCGGCTTTGAGTTTGGCTTGCGCTTTGGGGGATCTGAGCTGAGCCGGATGCGCGGCACCAAAACTGCCATAGCAAGGCACAGTGAGATCAGCGAAAGGCCGGTTGCAAAGAAGCCGAGCCGGTGTGGCCACGGGGTGGAGGCTGCGGCGGTAGGCAGTTTTGTGGTCGTCCAGATGAAGCCGAGCAGGGCTGCGTTGATGGCCGCAATAAACCCCGCTTTCGCGTCGAGGGTCGTAACCCATTTGCGGGACACTTCCGCCATGCCCTGATACACCTTCAATCGCTCCGGGTCGTCCATGGCCGCAGACTCCACAAAATGTGGATACATTATAAGCGCAATCCACAACATGTTGATGCGGTGGCTAGGTACACGAAGTGACCGTAGGTGAGGGGCCCCTTTCCGCTTACGCTTCGGCCATGTCTGAGGCGATGAAAGCCGACACCTATCATGAAGTCATTCCGCGCAATCCGGCGGCAGAGCGCATGAAGCCCACCTAGCGAGCGAAGTGCATGCAGCGCGCGTGACCAGACGAATTTAGTCGTTCGCATGTCCCGGCGTCGCTGCGATCGCTGCGTCCTCCGCGCACCGCGTCCGTGGCCTCCAATTTCTGCGCTACGCAGCGCGCATTACTCACTCTCCCGCCTTCGGGATGGTAAGCGGCGCGTGGCCATATCAGATGGCCGCCGAGTGGCCAGGAGAGCGCGGTACTTGTGCGGGGGGGCGGTCACCGGTGATACTCCGCTGCGCGATAGAAACTGGTGCGTTCGGAACCGTGGCGAAACGGCAAGGGAGAAGTGATGTATTTCAAGACCATTTACACGATACAACAGCTTCGCCTTCAATCTTCTATTCCAATTGAACACTTTGTTAACGAGGATGCAGTCGTCCGTGTCGTATTGCGTCGTCCAAGTGAGGAAGAGCTAAAGCAAGGGTTCAAGGATGACGTAACGATGTGCGAGGCGTATGCGGAGTTGACGCCGAACAAAGCAACTTTGGCTGTGTTCGATGACATCGAAAACGGGAAGCTACGAGGAACGCCTGAAAGCTACCGCGTGGCGTATAAGGATCTTCGGGGCGAAATGGTTTACCTCCCCAAAGCTCTACCGCGAAATTTTGAGGACTTTATCAAACGAGCTAGCAAACTCTTGTCGAGAGCGGTTCATCGGGTCGCGCATCTTGTGCGCTGGAGGACGGACGCGTACGGCCCGCACAGCCCGCTCGCTTCCCGAGAAATGTATTGGTCACGCGACGGGGAGCTTTGGAACTTCGCGCCGCGTGGTGTGAGTATTCATCTGGAGCATATCAAGACCGACAGGTCATTCGGTCAAGCCGAGAAAGCGGATATAGATCAGTTGATCGAGTCGGACTGGGCCGCCCCGCTACATCACGAGATGTTCCGCGAAGCTTGGCAGCAACGACTGGCAAACCCTCGAAGTTCTATGGTTATCGGTGTGGCCAGCCTTGAGATCGGCGTAAAGCATTGCATTGGGAGGTTAGTCCCCGATGCTCGCTGGCTAGCGGAGAAGGCACCATCGCCACCGATTGTGGCGATCATCAAGGAGATGTTTCCGTCGCTACCGGCGAAGTGCGCGCTTCCCAAAGGCGCAACCCTTCTACCGGCCTTTGTGGAAGACAAACTTAGGAGTGCAGTCAAGATACGTAACGATCTGGCACATGCGGGGAAGTTTACAGTCACAACTGACTCGATAGAAGAAATCCTGGTCTGCATCAAGGATATGCTGTGGCTGATAGATTTTCTGTGCGGATATGAGTGGGCATACAACCATATTCGGGAAGAAACTCGAGCAGCGATTGAAGGAAACGCTGCTCAACCGCGTGATTGAGTAGCCGTGGTGTAGGGCACCGCACGGTTGCCTGATAGCCGGCTGGATAAAATCCATCAGACCGGACCGGGTGACGTTCGTCGCTGGGTGTCCGCCGTCTCGTATTGGTGGGGCAATTGGTGGGTGTGGTGCCAAACCTGCGAAACCCGCACCGGGTATAGGGCCAACCTAGACGACTGGTCTGCCGTATCCGACACGCCGCGCGACGTAGCGAAGCGGATTCGAGATGCGGCGCGAGCGTTGCGCTTCAACGCGTAGGAATTTCGCCGGCCCAGCCGCCACCGGAAAACGATGATAGACGAGACCGACTCTAAGGCGGCATCCGCGCCTCGCAATCTGGAGGAAGTACGGCAGCGTGTTCGGGCGCAGGCACCTGCTGAACTGCATGCGGTTAGTTCGAAAATGATCGGTGCCTAGACTGCCTTCGTTGCTGCAACTCTCATTGCGTCGATCACAAACTCCGTGGCAATCGGCGGGGGGAGGCTGGTGATCTGTCTGCTGTCGCTTTCACTCCCTGCACTCGGTGCGCATCTTCTTCTTGACCGCACGGTTACCGTGATTCAACAGCGTAAGTCGAGCGCATACCGCGGTGCCGCGCTCGGTCTTGGAATTGTCCCGAGCATTACGGCGTTTGCGATTCTCATAGGGCACATATCCGTTGTCGGTGCACCGCTTTTCGTGCTCGGCTGTTTGTACTGGTTTTTCGTCGTTGACGTTGTGACTGCTGCCGGGGCTCACGATAAGAATTCGAAAATCTGAAAGGTAGGATACTAGGTATAGGGGAATAGCGGCATGAACATACCCTCGGTTGAGCGTGACGGTGTAGAGAAAGCGCAGTGCGGCGGTGGCGAGCACAAGCGTGCTGCGCGAGCGCTGGGCATCAACCAGATGCAATTGCCGGGCGCGGATCTCCTCAGGCCCGAGCAACTCGGGCGAGCGTCCGAAATGACGGGCGAACGCACTGACGTAGGACACGTAAAGGCGCTGGGTATTGGCTGCGAGGTTGCGCACGCGCATATCCTCGATCATGCGTCGACGTAGGGGTGTCATGGTGGACTCCGCTCTGGGTGGTCACAGCAGCAAAATGCACTGCCATCGTCGCACTCGAACGGATGGGTCCCGCGGATGATCCCGGAGCCGATGTCGCTGGCTGACCACCTCCTCCCGCGTCAGCGGGTTAGTTCAATACCAGTTATCAGACTTGACGATGTTCGCAAACTTTTAGAAAAGCGCGCGGACCGCTTCCCAACCGGCGAAAGCCGGGTGCCGCGCGGGGCGGCGCACCTTGCCGTGGCCCCGGCCCCGACCGCGATCGGGATGCCGGGGGGCGCGGCGCCCTGCCAAATAAATATTTTCAGATTGCTCTTCGAATAACGGCACTGGTGCCGATAACAACAAAAATCTGACAAAAGGAGCCACATCATGCCGTCTGCTGTCGACCATTTCGCCGGGGGCCGCCCCGTTCGCCGGTTTGCCGGTTTGCGCGTCGTGCGCGCCCGCCCGCCGCGCCTCTGCGCTGCGATGGGTTTCGCCGCCTTCCAATCGGGCCGTGCCCGGGCAATGGAGGTGGGGCAATGAGCATCGCAAACGACAAGAAGCCACCCGTTATGCAGGCTGCTGCACCGTCAGGCCGTTCCCGCTGGTTGCGCCGCGCGAAGGTCACGGGCGGTGCTGCGCTGCTGATCGGCTTTCTGGTGCTGGTCGTGTGGGGGATGTTCTGGCCGCAGCTCGATGGCCATTACACCGGTGACGCCGGCCGCCTCACGGTCGATGTGGTGTTCGAGGGCAAGGCCACGCATGTGACGTTGTCGGGCGAGGCAGCCCCGCCCGGGCAGCAGGCGCGCATGAATGCCGACCGGGGTTTCACGACCGTCACGTTTGGGCCGGACGTCCCGGACCGCCGGGTGCTGGAACGCCAGGCGCTGGTGTTCCATCCTTTCAGGAATGGCCCCGGGCAGTACGAGCTGGTCAGTGGGTGCCGTTCGGTCGCGCTGACCAAAAGCACGCCGGGCAGCCGCTTCGGTCGCGCGCATCCCTATCTTGCGATGTTCCTGCTCACGGTCGGCCTGGTGGGCTTGATGGCCTATTCGCTCAACGAGAAGGCGAAGAGCGAGCCGGAGAATATTTACACAATGTGGTACCTGTATTGCCTCGTACTGATGGCGAGCCTCATCGTGCTCGGCGCGGCGGCATACCTAGGGATGTTCGGGTTCGACGGGGTGCCCCGAAACCCGATCGCGCGCGCCATTGTCTGGGGCGTTGAATATTTTCTTGCCGTACCGGAGGATTGCGCGGTGCTGCTCGGGATCCTGGTGATCGTCGTCGTGCCGCAGTGGGGGGCATACGTGCTCAGTGGCGCCGTTGGCGCGGCGCGGCGCTCGCGCCACGTGGTGGCGACGGGCAAAGTGGTTGCGATTTTCATCTCCAAGGCCTTCCTGAGCGCCTCCGCCGTCGCGCTGGCGATCGTCGTTGTCGGGAGCTATTACGCCTGGCTCACTCCCGGGCCGCTGAACGTTCTCGCGAATGTGATGACTGCCGTCATGCTGCTGATGATCGGCCTGATGATTTTCTGCTTAGTCCCGGTCAGGGAGGCGAAGGGGCGGATTGCGCCGCAACGGGTCCGCCGTAACCACAAGCGGATGCGTCGCAAGATGCGCAAGCCCGCGCGCGCGATCGCGGAGCAGATTGAACGGGAAGCGCGCGAGGCTGCGCAACGGCGGCGCGAGGTTCTGCATGCCGTGCATTGCGCGTGCGGGCGTGGCGGGTGGGTGTGGGACGCGTCGCACGGCCGCGCGGCGTGGTGGCACCGGGCTCTTTTTCGCGCCCGGCGCCGCCGCTAGAATCCTGCTCTCGCTGCCCGGCGTGTTCTCGACGAGCTAGGCCGAGTGACCGACCGCGCCTCGCCTCGCCGAGGGCATGCCGCTTCCTTGACAGGCAGGGGGCGGGGATAGAATGGCAGTGTTCCGATCCTCTGCTTCTTCGATGCCCCTGCCCACAACCGCTTTTTTCGAGCAGACGCTGCGCGCAGCCTATGAAGCGCTGTGCGCTTCGCCGCCCGCTGCGCTCTGCCTGAACGGTGTTTTCCGGTTTCAAGGCCATGAACTGGACGAGAACTCCACCTTCCAGCTCGACGATATCGTCATGACGAGCCGCGAAGCCGCGCATCTCCTGATGGTGTTTGATGGGTCCCGCGTCAGCGAGCAGCAACAGCACGATTTCGGCCGTGACGATGCGCCGCCCGGCACCTATTTCACGGTTGTCAACCGAGAAGTGATCCACGAGGGGCACAAGAACCGGATCGGCATCTACATGGAGGAGGGCGACGGGGCGTCGCTGTATATCGGCGATGACGTCGATCCAGTGCTACCCGATGACAACGCGCTGCCGGTCGGGCGGGCTGACGAACTGCTGACAGAGCCAGCGCGCGCGGTCCACGTCGATCACCTGTTCCTGCGACGTCAGGCCCCCGACTATCTCGGCACTGTCGCCTTTGCCCTATGCGCGATGATGGCCCACCGTCTCGGCCTCACGCACATCTCACTCATCGCAGGCGGTGGCCGCGGGCACGCGCCGGACATGATCGGATACTTTTTCTGGCCGAAGCTTGGCTTCGATGCGCCGCTGGAGCCCGAGGAAACCGGCGCGCGCCCGGAGTTTGCACGCTGCGTCTCGGTCCAGGACCTGCTAGCGATCGATGAGCCGTGGTGGCGCGACAACGGCGCGCAGCGGTGGATGGAATTCGACCTCGCAGCGCACAGCCCGGCCTGGACAAAGCTGCTAGACTATCTGCGTGAAAAGGAGCTGATATGAGCGAAACCCTGAAGAAGCCCCGGGCGGAGGCGTCGAGCGCGCCAACTGTCGTGGTGCGGCTTGCGCGCTCCGGCAAGAAGAAGGTCGTGGTCACCGCCGAGATGAAGGCGCAGTTGCGTAAGCGCGCAAAAACATCGACGCGAACCGCATTTCCGGAGTTGCCGGAATGGCGGCTTGACCGCTGATAAGAAAACGGGCCGGCAGGGCCCGTTTTTCTTTTGGAACCCCTTTCTGGCGTCGGTACCGCATTGGCTTGCTACGTTGGCCACGCCGTTGCGGCGAGCCCGGTTTTACGTCAGGATCGGGAGGCACGGACTACCTTCGCCGCACATGGCCGACCGTCTCGAACTTGTTGCCCTGGCACTGCCCGCCGGCTGCGCACCCGAAACCCTGCCGCCGCCCGTCATGCAGTTCATCGCTGCTTGCTGGCCCGGGATGAGCCGCGCCCAGTTGCTCGACCGGGCCCGCCGCCTCGCCCTGCGGGTGTCGTTTCGCGCGCGACCGGAACGCGGGCCGGACGGTGTGCGGCTGTACGCGCTGGTGCTGATGGTTGGTGAGGTGAGGGCGGAGCTCGTCGCCCACGTGCGTCGGCTCGCGCGCCGCCGCGGCACCCGGCGCGCGAGGGCATCGCTGCCGCCGGTGCGGGACGTAAGGCAGAAGGGGCTTTTCGAGGGGTAGTCTGCGCCGAATTGCGAGCCTGCCCTTCGGGTAACCGGCGCACGGTTCTCTTTCAAGCAGCTCCCCGCGCCGCACTACATCGGTTAGTTGGCGGGCGACACGTCGGCACGCGTCACCGTACGGAGCGGGCAGGTCACCTTGCGCTGTGCGTTCCTATCAGGTAGAAAGTTGATTTTTCATTTCGCGCGTAACCCCATGGCAGTGTACAAACTGGAGGACGTTTTCGGCGTCACGTCCAAGCCGATTCGTTCCTACGTCGAACGGGAAGACATCGATACACGGTTTCGTGAGGCGCTGAAGTCGGGTAAGCAAGTCGTCGTGTACGGATCTTCGAAGCAGGGCAAAACCGCCCTGGTATCGAAACACTTGCCGTACGCCGATCATCTGCCAGTGAGCTTGACTCCCAAGACACAACTCATCGACGTCTATCAGCAGATGCTATCCGCCGCGGGGGTGCGCTTGATCAGCGGGACGACCGACAAGCGATCCACCGATGCGAGCGTGGGCGTAAGCGCAAAGTTCAAGGCGTTGATACCGCTGTTCGGCTCGGCTGAGGCTGAAACCAAGGGCGATTTCAAAGCGGGCTCAGGGCAGGAAATCAAATACGAGGAGATTCCGGTCAACCTGGAACTCCCGCAGACGGTGGCCAATCTTCTCGATCGGGTCAACTGCAAGAAGTGGGTCATACTCGAGAACTTTCACTATCTCAACGACGAGATACAGCGGGCATTCGCATTTGACTTGCGCGCCTTTCAAGAATTGGGCGTGCGGTTCGTGATCCTCGGCGTCTGGCGCGAGAAGAATCGCATGGCGCAGTTCAACGGTGACTTGCTCGATCGGGTGATCGAAGTTCCGGTTGAGCCATGGGTCGAAGCCGATTTCCGGCGCGTTGCCGAAAAGGGCACGCGCGAGCTGAACATCGAGATTCACAGTGCATTGGTCAACGGCGCAATCAACGCATCGTTCTCCAGTATTGGTGTGTTTCAGGAACTGCTGAAGGGCATCTGTATTGAAGCTAGGGTGCTCGAATGGCAACGGATGAAACGCAAGATCGACAACGTCGATCTTTTGCAGCGCGCTATCGAAGTCAAAACGCACGACTATGCTGCGCGTCATCAGAGGGCGCTCGAGGCCATCTCGGCTGGGCATACGACAGGCGGAGCCAAGGGCGATTTGCCGCCACTATTCTTGCCCTACTATCTGGTCCAGGTGATCCTTCAGAATGGGTTCGATGGCATTGCTGATGGTATGCATCGAACCGTCCTGCATGAAGGCATCAAGGCCATCCACCATCGGGGTGACGACGTTCGATCGTCTGACATGACGAACCTTCTCGGCGGACTGGCCAATCTGCAAGCTGTCAAATCGATTTCGCCACCGATCATCGATTACGACACGCAAAAGCGCGTCTTACAAGTCGTCGATTCGACTTTCTACTTCTTTATCAAGCACGTTGACGCGCAGGAAGTGGCAGCCGAAATGCTGAATCCGCTCAGCTGATCGGCCTGGTCCGGCGCGATGTGCGCCGGCGGCAGCACTGTGTGTGGCGCGGCCGTCGGGATGCTATCACTGGCGGTCGCGAACCATTGACCATTTCGGGGGGCGGAGTACCGGGTTGATCCGACGCGCTCTCTCCCAATCACGGCGGACCTTCACGCCCGCCAAAGCACGCCATGTCCTATCTAACTGATGAGAGGCTCAAGAGCTATCTCGACACGAACCAGCTCCATCGAGAGCAGTTGTGCCTGGCCCTTCTCGCACTGGACAATCGCTTCACCAATGTCAGGCCGCGCCACCCCCCCCCGGAGTCAGAATGGATGTCGCCTCGTTAGAATCTGAAACTGTGGGGCGATAACGGAAAGATGAAGTGGCCAGATACGGACAAGCATTTAAAGACAAAGCTGTAGCGCGGTTGTTGCCGCCCGAGAGTGCCTCGGTGGAAGCGGTTGCCAACGAGCTGAGTATTTCGACGTCAACACTCGAACGCTGGCGCGCGGATGCGCTGTCCAGGCCCGCTCGCGAGCGGGCCTGGACAGCGACGGCCCGGTTCGAGGCGGTGCTGGCGACCGCCGCAATGGATGAGGCCG
>NZ_JAFA01000084.1 GCF_000519185.1 Paraburkholderia nodosa DSM 21604
CCCCGGCATGACGGTTGCCGCCATCGACCGGCTCGTGCATCACTCGACGATCTTCGAGCTGAATGTTGAGAGCTATCGCCGCCGTAAGGCCAGCGACAAACAGAGCGCGCGCCGACGACAATTACCCAACGACAACTACGAAGAAGGAGCGACAACCATGGCCTCTTAACCAGCGACAACTACACCCGTCGACCGGCCAAGATGGTTGTCGCTGACCGGCCGTGCTGCTTGACGCCGTCTACAAGGCCTCGACTCTGGCGGTTGGCCGCTGCATAGCGGCCGAACTCCAGCAGCCTCGTCTTGTCCGGATGTAGCGCAAGCGAGAAATCTGCCAGCCTCTCTCGCATCGCCTCCTGGAAACGCCGCGCGTCGTCTTCATGTTGGAAACCGACCACGATGTCATCGGCAAAGCGCACAATGACAACGTTGCCTCTGGCTTCCTTGTGTCGCCAACGGTTGGCCCACAGGTCGAAAGCGTAGTGGAGGTACACATTCGCGAACAGCGGCGAGGCCACTGAACCCTGAGGTGTACCCGATTCACTGACGCTCAATTGCCCGTCTTCCAGAACGCCCGCCTTGAGCCATTTGCGCACAAGACGGATGATGCGCCGGTCGCCGATCCGATGCTCCAGAAAGCGGACCAGCCATTTCTGACTCAGTCCGTCAAAGAAGCTCCGGATATCCGCGTCCAGATCCAGTTCACCGGGGTGCGTGTGATGGCCGTTGCCAGCGCATCCATCGCATCATGCTGACTGCGCCCGGGCCGGAACCCGTACGAGAAACCGAGAAAGTCTTCCTCGTATATCGCGTTCAGCACTTCCACTACCGCACGCTGGACGATCTTGTCTTCCAGCGCGGGGACGGTGACTTCATAGTGCACACCTCACAGTTGAGCTTTGGAATGACGGCTCTTGAAGTGCCCGGAATTGCAGATCAGATCGTGAAGATCGCTGCGCTGCTGGGCATTGATGGTGACCCACCACGAGCCACGGCCGTCGATCTGACGGGCGGTGATCTTCCCCTGCCTGATCCAGTAGTGAACGAAATGGATGCTGACGCCGAGCTCGTCAGCGAGTTGCCTGAAGGTGATTTCGTCGGGCCGTTGCAGGCGAGCGGCGGGTATGGCGTAGCGGTAACGAATCCACTTGACCATCGCTGCATTGAACGGCTTGCCCCTGGAGCTCGGCACACCTTGCATGTTTAATGTCTGAGCGATCTGTTCGTCTGGCAGGGTATGCGACAGCGCTCGAACACGCTCGACGGTTTCGGCAGGATAGCGCAGCCGTTCGGCGATGGGGATGCCCCGCGTGACGGTAACGTCACTGCAGGCACCACCGTGCCAGCGGATATGCAAAACGACCTGCCGCGACGCGCTTAGGTCCTCCACGGTGACGTCGGCGATGAGCAGTCGCAGCATGCGCTTGCGGTCCTTCGTTTCGGTGGTGGGTGCGCGCCAGACGCGCGGCAGGTCGCGCGCCAACGCAAGGACCTTGCTTCGTTGCTCCGCCGTCAGGACGCGCGTCTTCTGTGCCTGGAACTTCGCCGCCTCAGCTTTGACCTCGTCGACGCGAGTCAGAGCCTCGTTCCATCGACGTTCGAGGCTGGCGGCGACGAGGCGGTTGGCGGGATCGACCTCCTCATAGCGTCGCTCGGCCAAAGCACATTCGTATTCGGCGCGCTCGATGCGCATTTGCCACTGACGCATCACGGCCTGGTCGCGCTGCTCAAGCTCGTCGATCGCGGCCAGGGCCAGCTCGAGTTCGGCGGGCTTCAGCGCCTTGAACATCTCCTCGCAAATCGCCTCGTCCAGCGAGTCTGTTCGGATGCCGAGACAACTCATGCTGGCCAGCGCCTCGCGATGCGCCCAGTTGCACTCGTAGATCGGATAGAGGCCACCGTTGCCACGATAGCGTACGGTCAGGGCGCGGCCGCAGTTCCCGCAGATCAGCAGTCCCTGCAGCAGGGCCAGGCCCTCGCGTGCGGCGCCGCTGAGCACGGTGCCTTCGCCGTTGGTACGGTTGCGCGCAAGGCGTTGCTGGTTCTGCTCGAACTCCTCCACGGTAATGTAGCCCTCGTGGTGATCAGGCAAGTGGACCCGCCAGTCCGGGGTGGGCACGGCCCGAGTGTTCTTGCGCACCTCGCCGTCGGCGGTGATGCTCTTGATGTACTGGTAGCGGCCGAAGACATAGGTGCCGGCATAGGAGGGATTTTTTAGCAGCCCCAGTACGCGAGAATGCGTCAGTCGGCCCCAGATGAGCTTGCCTGCCCAGGCGCCGCCGTACGCGCGCCTGGGGAAGCGAAGTCCCGAATGTGCAAAGCGCCTGACAACGGCATAGGCACTGCCCGTTTCGCGAAACAGCGTGAACACCAGTTGCACGGCGCCGCGGACTTCGTCATCGGCATCGGGGACGATATGGTCCTGGTCATCATAGCAAAAGCCCACCGGCAAGGGGAACCGCAGTTCACCCTTGCGTGCCTTGTTCAGCTTGCCGCCCTGGAGGCGCCCGCGCAGGAAATGCAGTTCGGCCTGCGCCATCGTGCCCTTCAGGCCCAGCAGCAATCCATCGTTGAAGTCGCCGGGGTCGTAGCAGCCATCGGCGTCGATGACCAGCGTGTGCGTCAATGCGCAAAGCTCGAGCAGTCGGTGCCAGTCCAGGTTCGAGCGCGCCAGGCGTGACACCTCCAGCGCAAACACCGCACCCACCTGACCCATCGCCACATCCGAGACCAGGGTCTTGAAGTCCTCGCGCCCGATCGTCTGGGCACCCGATTGGCCCAGATCCCGGTCCAGCACGCGTACTGATCGCTGAGGCCAGCCCAGAGTCAGCGCCTTCTCCCGCAGCGCGTACTGGCGTTCGGTGCTCTCCTGGTTGTGCCGTACCTGAGCCAGGGTTGACTGGCGCTAATTCCGAGATCGGAATTAGCGCCATAATTCCGTGTAAAAACTTATGGCCGAGTATTTATTGATGATGTAATAAAAGTCCTTATTTATAGCGTGCCGCCGCAGCATGCGGCGGCACAATGCTCGGCATTATTCTGGCTGCTACAATCCATTGAGGAAAGCCAACAGTTGATCATCGGGTCGGTAAATTCCGGGCTTCCCGTCATGGGGCGTGGTCATCTCCAGCATTTTCTTCTTTAATTCGAGGTCCGCATCTAAATAAATTTGCGTGGTTTCCGGGGACTCGTGACCAAGCCACAGGGCAATCATGGTGCCGTCGAAACCCGCTCGCAGCATTTCCATTGCCGCAGTGTGTCGAAGCTGGTGGAAAGTCACGCGTTTTTTGCGCAGAGATGGACAAGTATTGCGCGCCGTCTCAATATGCTTCGTCAGAATGTAACTCACGCCATCGGCGCTTAGTCGACCACCACGCGCATTGGGAAACACGATGTCGCTGTCTGCTTTGGCAGTCTCCTGCAGCCAGTTCTTGACGATCGCACGAGTCTGATCGGTGAGGGGTATGCATCGGGACTTTCGACCTTTACCCGCTACCTGAATATGGGCGCCCGTCCCCAGGGTCACGTCCTGCCGCGTGAGTCCTGTCATTTCAGACAAGCGCATGCCGGTTTGCACCGACGTCAGGAGCAGCGCGTGATCCCGACGACCACTCCACGTCCTCGTATCGGGCGCGGCCAGTAACGCATCGACCTCTGGTCGTGTCAGAAATCCGACCTGAGTGCGGGTATAGCGTTTGGTGGGAATAGCGAGCGTGCGTTGAATCTGCTCGGATCGAGAAGGTACTTCAAACGCCGCATAGTGAAAGAAAGAGCGGATGGCGGCGAGGCGAACATTGCGACTGCGTGCGCTTATGCCACGTTGCTTTTCCAAATCGTCGAGAAACGCACAGATAAGTGGTGCATCGATATCTTCGAACAACAAACTGGCCGGCTGCTTGTGTCGACGTTCTTGGATAAATTTGAGTAGCAACCGGAACGTGTCACGGTAGGATTCGATCGTGTGTGAACTGACCTGCATTTGCTGCATGAGCCGCCGGGGTGAAGAAGGCTTGCAGCAGCGTGGAAAATCGCGTGCTCGATTTCATGATGGGTTCTCCCAGTGATTTTCGAGCAGTTTTACTGCGAGCCCCATCAGTTCCGGGCACAAACTGAGGTACCAATAGGTATCGCTCGGATGAACGTGCCCGAGGTAAGCGGTCAAAATCGGTAGGCGGCGCTCAACGTCTTCGCCACGGCGGTACCATTGCAACAGGGTTTCTGTAGCAAATCGGTGCCGAAAATCATGTAAACGCGGTCCGTGGGTAGCGGTGGGACTACGCAAGCCTATTTGGCGCGACAACGCATGGAACGTTCTGTACATGTCCGCGCGATGCAAAGGATTGAGCGTGCTGGACACAAACAGGTGGAGCGCGGATCGCCCAGCAAGAAAACGCTCGCGACGTGTGACGTAATCAGCAAGCACTTGCCGGGTTGACTCATGCAGAGGCACCATCCGTACTTTTCCACATTTGCCCCGAACCGTCAAAATGCCTTCCTTCAGATCAACATCCTCTCGCGTCAAATCGATCGCTTCACCGAGACGCAATCCCGACACACTCAGCAAACCGAAGAAACAATAATATGTCCACGGACGCAGGCCCATCCCACCGGAGATAGTCAATGCGGCTTGAAGTAGAGCCTCAATTTCTTCGCTGCTGTAAAGGTAGGGATTCGCACGGCGCGGCCGGTACGGCATCAAGGCGCACGGTGGAATCTCCGTGTGTGGATCGATTGCACTGTAGTACTGGGCAAATCCGCGGACATAACCTACTCGTGCTGCCCACGTTGCCAGCTGAGCGTGTTTCGGTTGCTGTGCCCACTGGAGCACGCGGCGTACGGTGATGTGAACAGCCCGCCGCTTTTCCATAAAGGTGACAAAATCCTGCAAAGCGTTGCCTGCAAGAAGCAGCTTGAATCCCAGGCCGCGGCGCAACGCTAAATAGTTCTGAACGGCTTCGCGCAGTGTGTTCATTGCGTACCTCCCGGCCAAGGCAAGCCCAGTGTGCGCAAGGCAGCAAGGTCGATCTTTGCGTAGATCGCCGTTGTTTCTGGATGACGATGGCGTAACAGTTCGCCAATCTCTGCGAGGAAAGCGCCCTGACGCAATAGATCACAGGCCAGTCGATGTCGAAACTGATGCGCACCCTTGTGCGGCGTATCGACACCTGCTCGTTCCAGCGCACGCACAACGATAGATCCGATGGCTTCCTGCCCCCGAAACTCCCCCACTGGCGCTACGCTACGCAAAAATACAGTGCGGCTGGTACTGTGTGGTCGCCCCCTCTGCAGGTAGTCGGCGATCGCCTCACCCACATCGGCCGGTAGCGGCATGGGACATCCCTTTGCGCCCTTACCGTGCACATACAGATTTCCACTATCCCAATCGATGTCATCCAGTTTGAGCGCGACAATTTCACCCGCTCGCAAACCCAGTCGAGCCAGCAGCAATAAAATTGCATAGTCCCGGGAGCCCACGGCGCTTTGACGGTTGCAAGACGCGAGCGCTGCATGCGCATGCTTCACCGAAATCGCACGAGGGATTGATGCCATCGACCAGTTGGCAACGGTAGGTACAGCGAAAGCCAGATCACACTTGACGACGCCGCAGTAACGCAAATAGCGGAGGAAAGATCGCAGCGCAGTGACCATCATTTTTGCCCGCGCCAGATGCAGGCATTTCACCTGCTCCTGCACAAATGCGATGACATCAGCGGCGCGCAGCGAAGCGAGTTGTATGTTTTTACGGTCACGGAAACAGGCCGCCAAAAAGACTCGGGCAAAAGGCACATAGTTGTCGATCGTATTGGCCGAAAGTACCCGCTCCTGCTGTAAGTACACCGTGTACTCGTCCAATAACTGCCGATCGGGCGTCACCTCGACAGCGACGGTCGGCAACTTGGCGATGGCACCCTGTTGGCGCAGAAAATCCAGCAGCCGTTTCAATACGAAGGTGTCGCTTGATCTGCGACGCCGATGACGAGCCCGATAACGTAGATAGCGCGGTATATGCTCGTCCGTAATGGCTGGCAAAACAGCATGTATTTGCTTGAGCCAACGGCTAAAATCAGCGACCAATCGGGTTTGCACATGGCTCGACTCCGGAGTAAATCCTTGGTCGTCCAGTGATTTAGTAAAGGAACTGATATAGGGCGCGAGCGGCCCTTCTAGCACACACCTCAACGAGCACAAACGACTGTAAGACGGCTCCATGATGATCTCCACCTTCCAATCAAGATCGCCTTGAGAGGAGTCAGGATAATGCCGACTATGGTGGAACGAAAGCGCTACTACCGCGATAAAAATGAAATTACTCGGCCATAAATTCTTACACGGAATTATGGCGTACATAGATGTACGCCGGCTTGCTCAGGTGTGCGTTGGTGATCAGTGCGCTCATCGGCTACCTCCGTGGTCACGATGACTGAATCGTTGTCGACCAGGGCGATGAGCATGTTCGCGAGCAGCGTGGCGCCGTCGCGTATGTCGAAGTGGGCGGTGAACGAAGCGCGGGGCTGGTTCACCGCTGTGCCTTACAGCGGCTGCCGCCGGCGCAACAGCTCGTGGTTGATCTGCGAGATCTCTTCCAGGATCCCGCGCACGAGCGCGTAGTTGGCCAGGTATTCGCTGACCACGGCCTGCTCTGCCTGGGGAACGTATTCCATGTGTGGCGACTCGCCGGAGTGGCTGACCGACAGGTAGAACTTGGGCCCGTGTCCGGGGCCGTCGGCACATCGGCAGCGCGGGTTGCCACAACGTTTGTAGCGCTCGATCAATGAGCCGCGCAGTATCGTCTCCAGCGGCGGCAGCTTGCGCAGCAGCTGTTTGCGGCGTCGCCTGAGTTCGGCGGGGGAGAGTTCCGTCATCCGGATCGGACCACATAAATAACTGGTCCGAAGATAGTACATGGAAGGTCACCTTGCAAGGTCTCATCGAGAATGTCCTTGCAACAGCTCAATCATCTCGACCAACTCGCACAGCGTATCCAGGTTCAGCCTGCGGGGCGAGCCGAGCCGCTCATAGGCTTCAGGCCTTGCGCGATCGGTCCACGGCACGGGCACAGCAAAGCTCCCGCGGGTGGCTTCATGCAGGATGAGCGTGTCGACGCCGCCGACACGCCGCTGTTTGAGGACTCGAAAACGCTGCCCCCTGAGCGGATGAAACGGGTGTCTGATCTCTGCCCATCCCAATGCTTCGTTGGGGGACTGTGCAGTTCGGATTGACCGTGGCAATCCCCAGCGGGCGCTGTTTGCCGTCCGGCTTCGGTATGTACTGTCGCCGAACAGGCAGTGCCCGATACGCTCCGCACTGTACCTGCGAGAACAGGCGCTGGAGATTCTCTTCCAATCCTGCCTCGTAGTACCGCCACGTCAGGCCATCCACTCCGGGAGCCGCATTGCGCTTGAGCGCAAAGAACGCCATCCGAAGTCGGTCGACCGTGACGTGATGCAGAAGCGCGGTGAACCGCTCCTTCTTCCGCTGCCTTGCAGCTTGCCGTACACGTTCCAGCCTCTGTGGCACGCTTGCCCGGTTCTGCGCCCGGTGCGTGTGTGACTGACCCGTGTTCCCCTTGGTGCCCGCCCTTCGCTCCACCCGCTCCGCAGCCGGTTTCCCGGCGTTGTTCGCAGGCTTCGTCGCTACTACGGCGGAGTCTGACTTCTCCCGTCCGTTCATCATCGGCTTCGGCTCCTCGCCTTCCCGATGCGGACCCGTCCGTGCTGCGACTGGCCAAACGGGAGATCTCCCGGTTCCCGCGCAAGAAGCGTCCGTGCGTGCCAGGGTCTCCGACCACGCCAGGTCGTCGGGGCACTCGCGCTGGCGCGCCCCGACGTGTTGCCTTCCGCGTTCTGAACCGCGTCGGCACCCGGGAGTTCTATACTATCGCGGCTCGATGGCTGGCCCGCACGCTCCCCTGCCGACGCTTCGCCGGCATCCTCGCGGAGGCCTGCGCACGGCTCGGGGTCGATGTGGGTCGCTACTCCTTCATCGTAGTGGACTTTCACCACCTACTCCTTGCCGGTCTCCCGGCGCACTCAGAAATATAGGCGACAGACGGGTGCCTGAAAAACGAGCGCACGAGCCCCGGGTTCTGCTGAACCTGGGCAAGTTGCTCGTGAACCTTCGGGCCGAGCTTTTCGCCTTGGCGCAACGGATTTCGCGCGACGCCTGTGCGCTTCACGTGGCTCCACACCAACTCATCCGGGTTGAGGTCGGGCGCATAGCCGGGCAGAAAGTGCAGGGTCAGTTTGCCGTTAGTGCTGGCAACGTAGTCTTTCACGACAGCCTTTTTGTGTGCAGGCAACCCGTCGACAATCAGATGAATCGGCCTCTTCCGATTGAACATCAACTTCCTGAGCAGCGCGACGAACAGTTCGCCGCTGAGTCCCCCTTCGTACGTCGCGAACCAAAAGGCGCCTTTCGAGTTGACGGCGGACGCCGCGCTCATACTCTGCCGTTGACCGGGGCGCTCCACGACGGGTGTCTCACCGCGTGGCGCCCAGGTCTTGCCATGTACCGAGTCGGCCCGAAAGCCCGATTCATCCCAGAAGAAGATGTCCGCCTTCTGCTCACGAGCCCGTCTGGCGATGGATGGATACGTGTCGTGTTGCCAGCGCTCGATTGCCTCTGGATCGCGCTGGTAAGCGCGCTGCAGAGGTTTTTGCGGCGTCAGGTTCAGACGCGCCAGCATTGTGCCGATCGAGGCCAGGCTCAGCGTGATACCGAATTTACGCTGTAACAGTTCGCGTACCAGATTGCGAGTCCAAAGCCCGAAGTCAAAGCCATACTGCATTGGGTTCTTGCCATTGATCCAGCGCAGTACCTGCTGCTCCTGGGCGGTCGTGAGCTTGCGCGGGCGGCCTGTGGCGTGGGTAGACCGCAATGCACGAACGCCTCGGCCTTGCCTCCGGGCCTTCGCCCGCAGCTTGTATGCCCATGAACGATGCATCCCAAACGACGCCGAAACCGCATCCGGATGTTCGCCTTCATTCATCCGCTTAAGCGCGAGCATGCGCATCTCTTCGAGGATGTTGTGCGCCAGACTTCTCCCGTCTCGTTTCACAGTCCGCGGCTCCATCGAGTGACACGAAACGATAGATCGACATTCGCCGAATTTGTTCTCTAACTTACTGACCTATGAGTAATACGCCGCATCCAATGCGAATGATCCAGTTCCGCACACCGCGAACGTATGAGGCAAAACTGTATCGGTAAGCCGGAAAGATCAGTTCGCGCGCGACGCAGACGGTAGCGAAGATCGCCACGAGCTTGAACGAGTTCACGAAGAACTGGGTCATCTGATTAACATCGAGAACGTGCATTTGTTTGCTTCGGCAGACCGGCCGAGTGCGCCGACCTGAGGTCGAAGCGACCGTCGTCAACGCGGCCATCTTCTTCGCGGGCGCTCATGGGTCCAATAGTTATTGATAGCCAGCGCAGCCCAATAAATCCGGTCCGCACCGATAGCGCGCATTGCATCTAGGCAGGTCATGTAAATTTCCATTTCACTGCGGATTCAAACTGTTGTGCCGCGGACACATCAGCACGTACTATGCGGCATTTCATGGAATTGCAAAAATCAATTGTTTGGATAAGACCCATTCGCTCTCCAAATGGTTTTCACCACGCCATGGTCAAGGGCTTTGTCCGGATGGGTACGAGTTCCCGTGCTATGGACGCGACTATGCATTTTTGACGCAAACCGGTTTGCCGAAGGCGTTCCACCGGTTCGGCAGGTTGGCGATGATTACGCCTTCGCCTTCGCCTTCGCCTTCGCCTTCGCCTTCGCCTTCGCCTTCGCCTTCCTGCGACGCAAGCTCCTGCGTCAGCAGGCGCTCGCCGATGCAGCGCTTGATGCGCGAGATCTGCGCCTCGACCAGCGAGCGCACACCGTAGCCGTATTTCTTGTGAAATGCATAGATGCCTTTGTCCTCGATGTATCTGACGATCTGGTCATGCCGGCGGGTTCGCTCCTCGCCGTGTACGACGGCGGTGGGATGACGGGCGTCACGCCCGCGCCTGAAAGCGCTTCGGTACGCTCGATGCTGTAGTACGCGCCATCGGCAATCACCCGATCCATCGGCACATCAGCGGGCAGCACGGCGTCCATTCCTTCGCTGTCCGATACTTCTGTAGTGGTGATGCGGATCGCGTGTACGTTCATGTCAGCGTCGATCGACAGATGCATCTTGCGCCACGGCGTGCGCGCGGCCTTCTGACCGTACTTTTCCTCGTACCACTGGCTCGCCCGCCCAAAGCTCAATCCCGTGCTGTCGACGATGAGACTGATCGTCTCGCCGCGCGCGAGACGTCGGGCCAACTGTTCGCAACGCTGCGTGACGCTCACCTCCAGTGAAGCGAACCGTTCGCCCAGCTGACTGGCGCTGGGCACCGGGATGTCCAGCCCGCGAGTCTCCCAGTAGTCCTCCATATAGCCGGTGATCTGCCGCATCCCCCAGCCGAACAGCCGGTAGAAGGTAAAGATCAGCTCGATGTACGCCGTGGTGTAGGTCGGCTCACGCCCCGACACGCCCGGCGTACGGATCTTTGCGTTGATAAGCTGCGCCTTCAGATCGCCGCCCGGCACATACAGGCTGATCATGCCGCGCTTTCTCAGGCGCTGGTTATACGCCCGCGCGTTCGTCACCCGGTACCCCGGCCGGCTTCTTGCGCTTGCGCGGTTCACCCGTCTTTAGTCTGGCTTTATATGGCATTATTCAAGCTGGCTTCATGATGTTGCGCTTTTACACAACCCGTAGCATCTTTGCAATACCCCCATCCGGACAAAGCCCATTACCAGCGGATATAAATATACACGCGAGGACGGGGGGGCGCCGATATCACTCCGCGGTGACGGAGAAGTTTTTGGACGCGAAAGGCAGACCGCCAGGCGACGACGTTATCTCGAAGCCGTACTGAACATCGCCGAGCACGACATCATCGAAATAATTCCGCGACTTGAGATAATTCATGAATGCCAGCACGTCGAGCGTGGTGTGGTCGGTCTTTTTTGTGCGAAGAAAAGAATAGACCGTGTTACTGCTATTGCTGCCCACGTAGACATTCCAGTAAGCGCCCGACAGCTGGACATCTTTCTGAATTGGGATCGCGCAGCCGGAAAACGTCCAGTTCGCGGAAATCGGTTTAACGTTGCCGCAGCCATCAGGGGATCCGGTATAGTTGAGCCAGATCATGATTTCATGTGCGTTGTTTCCGGCCCAGATATCGAAGGTCGATTCCCAAGCGCCGCTAGAAGGGGTGATCGCTGAGACGACAGCAGTCAGCGACTTAAGCGAACTGAGGGACTTGTTGACCGCATATCCGATGTGTGGATAGGACTTGATGTGGCCGGTGTCGGGTTGATTTGAAGAGACGCCCCAGTCAAGGTTGCTGTTGGCCCAGATCGTCTGCTTGCCTGCAGCGACACCTTGGCAGGGCGACCAGACGTCATTGTTGAACGTGTAGCTTCCGTAGGAGCTAGAAGCAAAAAGGAGATCGGACGGATAGCAGGATGAGGCTTCGGGCGAAGTTGCAGACCAGGCCTCGGCCTGTGCTTCTGCACTGCAAACCATCAAAGCTGTTGCGGCACAGCCGGCGAGGAATGGCATTCGCTGCATAAGGTTGCTGTCTCCTATAGGGTCGATGATGTCAGTCGAGGTTGGTCTCCCTTGGCTTTTTGCGGCGATATGAGCGGTAACATTACCGAACTGTCAGTCATTCATTCCTTTTTCCACTTTTGATAGCCGGTCGGAACCAGCGGCGTTGGTCAAACGGGAACAGAACGTAGTCGCGAACCGTATGCGGTTCCGGCTGGTTGCGAAGACCCACTTCCGGCCATTCCTCTTTTTCCGGCCAGTATGCAGTGCGAAAAACTGTGTCCCAGATGGTGGTGAAGAACCCATAGTTTTGGTGCCGGTGATGCGACTCCATTGAGTGGTGAATGCGGTGAAACTGGTTATCGCCGATGATGTATCGGAGCGGCCCGAGATTCACGCGCGTGCTAGAGTGAGAAAGATGTGCCTGAAAACTAATTAGCGCCATGGCAATCGCGGGCACGACACCGGACTTGAAGTGGATTAGCGCGAGTGGCAGTGCTACAAACATCGCGTAAACAATCGGTTCGGAAATGTGATGATTACAGTTCCACGCGGTCAGCTCGCGGATCGAGTGATGAGTCGCATGCAAGCGCCACAGGAACGGCATTGCGTGCTGTGCGCGGTGCATCCAGTAGTAAAAGAAGTCGCCGGCAATTGCAACCAGAACACCAGAAAGAACCGCCATAAACACGCCGACAATCGTGTTGCCGGAATGGAGCAACGCCCCAAAATCGACTGTCAGGAGTGGTTTCACTCCTAACCATTGCAGCCCCATAGCGTAAAGGTGCCAGATTAATGCGCCACAACCAATGCGGATTATCCAGTTCCGCAAGCCCCGAATGTATGACGCAAAACTGTAGCGGTAGGCCGGGAAGATCAGCTCGAGTACGACGCAGACGTTAGCGAAGACAATCACGAGCTCAAATGAGTTCACGAAGAACCGGGCCATCTGGTCAATATCGACAACGTGCATTCATTTCCTCCGGCGAATCGGCGCTCTATGCGCAAGCCTAGGTTAAAGCGGTAATCGTCAGCCAGCCGCCTTACAGCTGTCGGCTCACCGGTCCGAAACTATTTGGTCCGGCGCGTCCTATAAATGCCGACTCGGCATGCCATTCGATGTGAGGGCGGTAGTGCGCGGGTTGCACCTAGCAGATTAAGCAACATCAGTACCGTAGTACTTCAAACTATACCCGTGACGACTGTACGGCAGGGTTTAGTATGCATCGCTTCGCGCCATTGCGAAAATAAATTGTTTGGATAGGAGGCATCCGGATTCTAAATGCCGTTTTCGCTTCCGTCGTAAGTGCTGGCGTCATTCAGCCACAGCTGACTTGTGGCAGAAGTCGATTGGGGGGTGTCCGGAATTTTGTGTAAACGGGTCGAGGCTTAACCCGGCACCAGCCGCTCTTCGAACTGGATGGAGAAGCGGTTCAGGGCCGCATTCCAGTCGCGGATCGGCATCGTCCACTTCTTGCTAATGTTGTTCAGGGCCAGGTAAAACAGCTTGGTGACGGCCTCATCGGTCGGAAACGAGCTGCGGGTCTTGATCACCTTGCGCNGGCTCATGTTGATCGATTCTATGGCATNCGTGGTGTAAATCACTTTCCTGATTTCTGGCGGGTAATCGAAGAACGGAATCACGCGAGCCCAGTTGCGCCGCCAGCTCTGCCCGATGGACGGGTAGTCCT
>NZ_JAFA01000085.1 GCF_000519185.1 Paraburkholderia nodosa DSM 21604
ATCGCGCTCGATGCGGCGTGCCGTACGCACGCTGATGCCAGTCTTGGCGGCCGCGACTTCCTGCGGATGGTGTTTGCGCTTGTTCATGTAGAGACGAACCTGTTGGTCGGTGATGCGGGTTCCAGACATGAGCTGACCGCTTCTTCTTTAAGCTTCGATCAGCCCATCCTAAAGCCCCGCCGACGCAGCGCTGCCGGTGGCTCGTCGTCTCCGGCGGCTACGCCGCCTGCGACTCCTCACCACCGGCCAAAACAATCGTCAACGACCGGCCAACATAATTGTCGCCGCCCAGATATCCGTACGACCGGTCGCAGTCAGGGTAGATAGCAGATAGAGCGACGCTGTACCTACTACAACGGGGACGCGACCGTTCTCCAGATTTGTTGAAAGGTTGAAAGCGGTACAGCTGGCAAGAGAGCCGATTGCTTTTCGCCTTCTATCGACGGAGCAAAGCCGAAAGCTCCACAAAAACTGCATCATTCCGGGTTTAGGCGTTTAGGCGCCTAAACAGGCATACCGCCGGATGGCACGCGTCGTGCCAAAAGAGAAATCAAAGTTCGGCCTATGTCGAGTTGCGACGACTTCGAACAGGAGCACACTGTCCTGCGCCAGCGGCGAGGGGCACAGAGACAATTCATGGTCGGCGAATGATGCCGACTGGCCTCGTGGATGACCAACGGTTTCGCATATTGTGAATCGTGGTTCCCGAGGGGGCCACGCTCGCGCCTCGGCTCTTGGCGAGAATTCCAGATGACTTACAGGCAGATGGAACTCCGCATCGTCCACCAACCACACCCAGAACGGGCTCTTACGACTGCTGCCCAACAGTGCATCGCCCGAGACATTGATGGCGATTGGCACTCAGGGGAGACGTCGGAACAGATCGACTATCTGATCGCGCGCACCAAACGTTACAGGCTACCGATCGTCATGCAGCTTGCAGCGGAGCTGACGGGGTCTTACCGCGGACAAACATCTGCACCCAACATGAGACCTCTGGAGCGGCTCGTCAAGGCCTTTCGAGGTTTGGATCGTGCTCAGCTCTCATGTCGCCAAAAACTCCGGAGATCTTATTGATACCATTCAGACATTCCCTGATCGGTAAGCGGCCAGCTGTCCCATCTTGACGGACCAGGTTAGGTCGTCGTGAGCGGTTTCCAGCGGTGGGGCAGTAGCGATGCGATGTCGCTGTTCCGATGTGTCGGCAGGCGCGTCAGAACGTCCTTGAGGTACGCATGAGGCTCGTGGCCGTTGAGTTGCGCTGACCGGATGAGACTCATGACAGCGGCCGCGCGCTGGCCGGCCCGCAGTGACCCGGCGAACAGCCAGTTGCGTCGATTATGCTGAGATCAGCATAAAGCAGAGATTTTTTTGGTTGGCGATCGCGGCTACGGACGCGTGAACAGGCCGGTCGGGGCCGGTCCGCGATCGGTAATCAAAAAAATGTTTGTGCTAAACCGCTCCGCAGGCGCTGGCGTTTATGGGCATTGAATGAACGGCGCGGTGATTTGTGATGCCCGGCGCACGGGTGGCGCGCGCCAGAACCGGGCGGTTGAGCGGGACCGTGGCGCGAAGCCAGCGGAAATGCGGACTTGAATGGGTAAGGAGTGCGGAGTTTGCGGCATTGTGACGGTGCGACGACGCTGAAGCGCGAGTCGGTTCGCGTTGGCCGCATGGGGGAAGACCAACGTGCGCGGGGGGCTGATGCGATTCACCGTACATGGCTGGGGCCAGGTGGAGCCCGCGCGAGGACGCCAGGCGTGTCGCCAGGCAGCGCGCCTTCGATGCGGACCATGTGGCCCTTGCCGCACACGGGGCAATCGCGCAGTGACCTGCCGGTGAGCCGCTGGTAACGGTCGCGGTAGTCTTCCGCGATGATGGGTGACGCAGCGGCGGCCGGCTCGACGCCGAGCAGCCGCAGGCAGGTGGCCAGTCGCTCCGCCCGGTGACAGTTGGCAAGCCACCCGTAGCTGCGGATGCGCTTGAAGCCGGCGGGCAGCACGTGCAGCAGGAAGCGGCGCATGAACTCGTCGGTCGTCAGGGTCATGGTGCTGTGGCGGGCTTCGTGACGGTAGTCCTTCCACTGGAACAACACCGAATCGCCATCAAAGCGCAGCAACCGGTTATTCGAGATTGCAACGCGATCGGTGTAGCGGCCCAGGTAATCGAGTACCTGGGTCGCGCCGCCAAATGGTGGTTTCGCATAGACGACCCACTCCGCCTGGGCGGCGGGCGCGAGCCAGGCGGCGAACGCTCGCAGGTCACGCAACGGCTCGAGCTGGCCATGGAAGCGCAGCACGCCGGGGTCGAACGCGCGGCGCAGCTGCTCGAGAAAGAGCCGGCGAAACAGGCGCGAAAGCACCCGCACCGGCAGGAAGAAGCCGGGCCGGCAGGCGAGCCAGCGTTCGCCGTCCGGGGCGATGCCGCCGCCTGGCACCACGCAGTGCACGTGCGGATGGTGCAGCAGATTCTGCCCCCACGTGTGCAGGACGTGATGAAGCAGATCTCTGCGCCCAGGTGTTTCGGATCGGCGGCGATCGTGCGCAGCGTCTCGGCGCTGGTGCGAAACAGCAGATCGTAGAGGGCCTTCTTGTTCTGGTACGCGAGCGCGGCGATGGGCTCGGGGAGTGTGAAGACGACGTGGAAGTATTCGATCGAGGGGAGGAGCTCGGCGCGCCGGCGTTCGAGCCATTGCGCGCGGGCGAGCGACTGGCACTTCGGACAGCAGCGATGCCGGCATGAGTCGTAGGCAATGCGCTGATGGCCGCACGCATCGCACTGCTCGACATGTCCGCCGAGCGCGGCGGTGCGGCACAGCTCGATGGCGCTCATCGCGCGCCGCTGGGCACGACTGAAGGCATCGGCATGGGTCTGCCGGTACCGTTCGCCGCAGCGGCGGAAGATGTCCGCCACCTCGAGCGCCGGTCGCATCGCCGGCTTCAGAAGTATGCGGGCGGTGTGGACTCAGGCGGGATGGGTGCGGGGTGCGGCAGCAGGTCGAAGGGACTGGTGGTGGCACATACAGTGCTCGTCGCCAGCTTGAGATACCGTGCCGTGGTCGCCATGCTGCGATGTCCCATCAGCAGCTGGATCCGGCGTACATCGGCGCCGGTTTCCAGCAGATGCGTGGCGAATGCGTGCCGCAAAGAATGGGGTGTCACGGGTTTGGTGATGCCGCTGCGCTGGCGCGCAAGCGCGCATGCCTCGCCCACGGCCTGGCGGCTGATGGGCTGCCCGGGAATGTTGCCGGGAAATAGCCACTCCCGCGGGTGTGCGTCCTGCCAGTACAGCCTCAGGATCTCGAGCAGACGCGGCGAGCGCATTACATAGCGGTCCTTACGGCCTTTACCCTGGCGGACACGGATCATCATCCGCTGGCTGTCGATATCGGTGACCTTCAGGTGAACGACTTCCGATACCCGCAGGCCGGCCGCGTAGGCCGTCATCAGGACGGTGCGCTGCTTCAGGCTGGGAATGGACTCGAAGAAACGCGTCACTTCCTCGAAGCTCAGGATGACGGGCAGCTTCAAGGGCCGTTTGGGCAACGGGAAATCCTCGTCACTCCAGTCCCGCCTAAGCGTGATGCGGTACAGGAAGCGCAGCGCGCCGACGGCAAGTTGGACACTGGCCGACGCGAGCTTGCGTTCGTTGGTCAGGTGGATGATCCAGGCACGGATCTCTTCGGGGCCGAGCACCTCGGGTGAGCGCCGGAAGTGCCGGGCGAAACTGGAGACTTGCAGCAGATAGGTCTTCTGGGTGTTGTCTGCAAGGTTGCGGATCTGCATGTCGTGCATGCATGCGTTGGCGCAGCGGAGTCGTGACGAACCTCCTAGAAACAGTAGGTGGAATGCCCAACCGGGCGTCCACATACTGCTCCTGGCGACACCGCTGACCACCTCGCTGGGGCCCAGCGCCAGACAACCCTCCTCATGAAGCGTCAGCCATAGACCTGTGCCCACCTCCCCCTACCGCTTCAGCGGTTTAGTACAAGCCCTTTTATGCTGAGATCAGCATAAAAGGGCGAACCGGTTGTTCGCCGGATCTCTTCGTGCGGGCCAGCGTGGTGCCGCCGTCATGAGCCTGATCCGATCGGCGCAGCTCAACGGTCATGACCCGTATTGCTATCTGAAAGACGTCCTGACTCGCTTGCCGACCCAGCGCGCCGACAATCTCGCGCAGCTGCTTCCTCATCTCTGGTCACCTATCACAGCCTGATCGACACAAATTCGTGCCCCCGGTGTGTTTGCCGGGTGCTTACCCTGAGCCTTGAACTCGACGCTATAGCGCCGGCGTCGACGACGGCCAAGTGGCGCTTCTTCTTCGATAGTGTTCACGTGTCCACCTATTTAAGTGGATACGATGCTCCCAAGACCCTAAGCGCAACTCAAGATGGGATGACCGTGCGCTTACCCTTCTGGTGACGCGGGCGCAATCCGATTCTCACGGATGCTTTGAGTCAGGAGATGCCATGTCCGGCGATCTACCGAACCAGTCGCGCTACTACGCTCTCGACGCGCTGCGCTTCATTCTCGCGAGCTGGGTCGCGATCGGCGCCAAATTCTTAAACCACTTGCGCGGAGCTGCGGCTTCCGCCGAGCTTGTGTTTGAGAAACCGCTTTCCCGGAATCTCGATAACGGCATAGGTAAGGGACGCCGTAGCTATCACGAGCAGCAAGAATCCCACTAGAAATAGTGGGTTGCCATACGGTATTATGATTCCCGTCGCGACACTCACAACATGAATCGCAAGTTGCAATGGATAGTGCACGAGATAGATAGAATACGAGATCGTGCCTAAGTAAGTGAGTATCGGAAAATTCAGAACGCGTTTTGCCGCGCTCCCATGTATTGCACCTATGATTATCGCCGGGAAGCAAAGGACAGCGACCACCAAGTCCAACCGTTGATAGTTAGCGCCATTAGTGCAGTAATACAGAAACGCGCTCATACCGACAATCGAAAGGAGTGTCGAAAAACCCTCCCTCAAGCCGTGCGGAGCAATGAATTTCGCATGACAACGATGCAGCGCAACGCCCACGAAGAAGCCTACGATCGTTCGGAAAATATCGTTGTCGATGCCGGCCATGGTTGCGTTGCTGATAAGTCCATTGCGCAATACCACAGCAAGCCCGATCGCGAAGATGATCGACAGGATGATCGTAGCCACGCGGCGCGAAAACACGATAGCGAGTAGGAATATCGTGTTGATGATGAATTCAGTCGAAATCGACCAGGCCGGTGCGTTAAAGGAGAAGCCGCGCTCAAGGCCAGTTCTATTCAGCAGGAATAGATGCAACACAAAGTCCCGCTTGTCATTGAACGTATAAATGAACGGTACGCTTGCTAGTTGATGCGCCAAATACCATTGCAGTGCGGCAACGACCAGAAGCATCGTGAAGTGCAACGGGTAAAGCCGGGCGATCCGATCTCGGAAGTTTTGTGCAAATAGACCAGATCGCTCAGCGGTCCAATATGTGCGTGACAGCACGAACCCGGACAAGACGAAGAAAAAGTCAACGAGCAACAAGCCGTGGTGATAGAAGGGCGCCATCAGCTGTGGCAATGGTGAGGCACGAAAGTGTCCAGTGTAATGCCAGCCAATCACGCCGATCGCCGCCAAGGCTCTCAGGCTGTCGAGTTCGTGCAACCGTTCTTTGTCATTCATCGTGTTTGGCGTAGGGAGGGATAGACATCCTATTGACGCCTGCGGACGACGATCCCAACAGAGGTCGTGACGAACTCCTCAAGCTTGATCTTCAAGCTAGGCTCGTGCGAATAGGGAGGTAAATCGACATAGCCGTCCAGATAATGTGAATCCGGGGCGATGATAAACGGATTGACCTGATGGCCATCTTTCGTCAGGCGTTCCACCAGCATTTCCATGTCCTGGCGGCGATACAAAACGGTGGGGCCGCTATCAATCGTTCTGTCGTTGGATGACAGGTTGAACTCGGTGGTATGGACTGCGATTCCACCGGGCCTCAGCGTCCCGAGACTGTTGAAGACGAACTCCATTCCAGCATCGAGCGACCCAAGATGCTCGAAACAGCATGCCGACCATGTGAAGTCGAAGCCCGTCAGGTCGGCACTGATCGTGGTCATGTCCTCATACCGGTGCGACACCTTCGAGGCGAATACGTCTTCCGCAACCAAATCAGGATAGCGCAGTTGGGCCAGCGTATCACTGTGCTCGCCGGAGCCATTCCACGACGCGCCGATCTCCGGAGGCGCATCGGTCGCGACCACCGTCACGCCGCGCGCCGCAAATACGGAGGGTAGGCGCTCCAGTCCGACACCGAATCCGAGACCACGACTGCCTTCCTTTAAAGCTCCGGCCTGTTCAAGGTGGTGAAGGATAAAGACCCATTCCCATAGCTTGCGATGAAATTGACGAGGATGATTGATGAGGCGGCAGAGTTCGTCGTAGCGCGGATGTAGGAAATCGCTGACGCTGCAGGTCGAGAACGGCATGAATGGGCGGTCTGCCGATTTGGATGCCAGAGGGAGAAGCAGATGATCTCGAATAGCCTTACCTATGCGTTCGTTGATCGATCCTTCCAGTTCGGCCAGCTTCGCCCGCAAATTGGCGACTTCCGCTTCTAGATGTTCATTGGTGGAGGAGGCGCTCGCAACAGTCTGCGATGCATCGTGTAGGCCGCGCAAGGACTCCTGGATTCCAAGCAGCGCGGAATAGGCTCGTGCGAATTGGCGGAACGGCGTGATCTGAACGAGTGGCATAGTTCAATCTCGGAAATGTTTTAAGTCGCTTATTGCAAACGCATAACGACTCCCGTCACCCTCATCGGGGCAACATCTTACCTCATGCTGCCATCGTGTAAGGATTTCCCTCAACGATACGTCACTATCATCGTCTGCACGTCATCCCACAGGGGCGGCGTGTTCCCCTCGTTGCGGCTGGTGAAGTCGTAGCGGTATGAGAGCGTGAATCTTTGATACGAGACGTCCACGCCGACAGCAGGCGCGAAGCTGATCCCGTGCGCGGATTTGACGTGCACTGGAACCGGTTGCGGATCGCCAAAATTGCCAGACCAGCCGGATACGTTCTCGTCCCACGCCTTGCGATAACCGAGCACGCCGGCCGCCGCGCCGAACTTCCACCCTTCGTACTTGAAGTACGGCTCGAGCATCAGTGAGATGCCCATCGCATGTCCAGTGCCATGGTACGACTCGGTGATCGCGCCGGCCTTGACTTCCTTCGCGGCCGGATTGTAATCAGCATCGCTGATCGTGCACTGGCACGATGCCAATACGGATCCCAGGTAATTCAGATCGGCGTGCCAGTCGATACCCCATCTCGCGCGGTCGATCAGGTTACCCGGGAGGCCGATCGACAACGGCACCGAAGGTCCTCTTCGAGATAACCGACGCGGCGGTGAGCGAGGAAATGTTAGCCGCCTACTCGGCGATGGTCCATTTGCGCTTTGGGTAGACATGGTACGCGCTGCAGGCGCGGTGATCGGCCGACACCCAAACGGTACGAGAATTCGTAGATCACCTGCAGGCAAATCGACATTTTCGTCGCCGACTTGTGGCTCCGCAGCCGGCACAGATTTAATTGCTTTGTACCACGTAGAGGGTAGCATCTCGAAAGTCAGTTTTCGGGGCAGCTTACCCATCCAAAGTGAGACAATGAGGACAAACACCTCTTTACCTCTAAAAAATTCGCTTAAACGGCGCAACGATTGTGTTTAGGCGCCTAAACGGAAACACTCCTTCCGGCTGTTTTTTCATTTAAAAACACCAACTTACCCAAAACGCAAGGTGTGAACCATTTGAACCGACGGCGGCACCATCTACCAGCCGGAATTCCGTCAAAAGCTGCACAAAAACAGCGTCATTCCGGCTTTACCCGTTTAGGCGCCTAAACGAAAACGCGCTCCTGCGTAGGCTCATCCTTTTAAAAACAGGAGCTTACTTGAAAAGCAAGGTGTGGGAGATTTGAGACACGGTGTCACGTGCCTGCGGGCCGAAATTAAGTCGCAAGCTTCAAAAAAAGCAGCACCAGTCCGCTTTAGCAAATTAGGTAGCCAAACTGACAATCTACAGAAGTTCCCCGCGGAGCATCACACCAGTGCCCGAAGCCATTTACAACCACCGCAGAAGTAACGGCAACAAAACTGGCACGACGAACGCTGTGAACACGCCGTTCAAGCCCATGCCGAGCCCCGAAAACGCGCCCATCTCTTCGCTCACCTGAAACGCCCTTGCAGTTCCGATGCCATGCGAGGCCACGCCGATCGCGAAGCCGCGCACCTCGGTCTCACGCACGCGAATCACGTTAAGAATCCAGCGAGCGGTCACCGCGCCGAACACGCCCGTCGATATCACGAGGACGGCAGTGAGCGACGGAATACCGCCGACCTTGTCGGCAACGGCCATGGCAATCGGGGTAGTGACAGACTTTGGCGCAAGCGACGCAATGGTCTGATGCGAAGCGCCGAAGAGCTTCGCGACGCCGACCGCAGAAACGATCGCCGTAAGCGAGCCCGCAACGAGCCCGCCGAGCAATGGCAGCGCACCGCGCTTGAGCTTGTCCCACTGACGATAGAGCGGCAGTGCGAGCGCGACCGTGGCGGGGCCGAGCAGGAAGTGCACGAACTGGGCGCCCTCGAAATACGTGCGATACGGCGTATCTGTGATCTTGAGCGCCGCGACGACGAGCGCGACGGCAATCAACACCGGGTTCGCGAGCGGATTGTGCTTTGCGCGCGCGTAGATATTGATGGCGATGAGATAGGCGACGAGCGTCACCGTCAAGCCGAGCAGCGGCGTGGCGGCGAGATAGACCCAGATCGCGTCGAGCTTCGTGATGGGCAGATGGCTGTTCACGATGCGCCCTCCCCGGCCGTTTGGTTGCGCCGCTGGCGACGCAGCAGTGCGCGCGTGACGAGCGCCGTCACCGCGATGCCGAGCGTCGTGCTCACGACGAGGCTCGCGATCACGGCGAGCGCCTCGCCGCGCACGGCCTGCGCGGACACCATGATGCCCACGCCCGCCGGAATGAAGAGCAGCGAGAGATGTCGCAGCAATTCGAGCGCGGTCGGCTCGATGGCCTCGGCGGCAGCAGGCCGCATCAACGCGAAGGCGAACAGGAGCAGCATGCCGATCACGGGACCGGGCACGGGCAGCGAGAACACGTAGGACACGCTCTCGCCGAGACACTGGAAGATCAGGAGGGCGGCAAGGGAACGAAGCATGATTCGGATCGGCGCGGAAAGGCAGGGCGGAAAGCGGCGCGCGCAACGAATGCGCGCCTTGCGGTGGAAGTTTTAGCGAAACCAAGCGGACGTTACAGCGGCACCAACCGGCCCTGCCTCAACCTTGCTTGTGCGTCTCAGGGCACATGTGCACCGATTCGAGTTCCGTGACAGTCACGGCGATCCAGGCTTTCGCCCGGCGGCACAACAATCCGCGCCGGCAATAGAGCGCCGCCGCGTACAGATAAACTACGAGAACATTGAGCAAGGTCTCACGCACCAACGACCTCGCTCGCTGCGCACAGCACGCTCGAACAGTGCCGAAAAAACGCCCGCGCCACATGCTTCGTCGTGCTTCGCCCTTTGCGCGATCAGTGTTTTTTTGCGCACGGTGACACGCCGCGCGAGTAGTGCTGCCCCGCGTTCACATTGGCATCTACGAGCGAGGGCTGTCAGCCAGCGAATAGCCAACGTACGTAACGATCCACCCCTTCCTGCACCGTCAGGAACGGCGCGTCGTAGCCCGCCGCGCGCAGCTTCGACTGGTCCGCTTGCGTGAAGCACTGATACTTGCCGCGCAGCGCGTCGGGGAACGGGATGTACTCGATCAGCCCTTCCTTGACCTGCTCCGCGAGCGAGAGCGCGGGCTTGCCTTCCATCGCGCGCAGCGTGTTCACCACGGTCGTGGCGATGTCGTTGAACGGCTGGGCGCGGCCGCTGCCCAGATTGAAGATGCCCGTCTTCTCCGGATGATCGAAGAAGAACAGGTTCACCTTCACCACGTCCTCGACCGAGACGAAGTCGCGCGTCTGCTCGCCCGGCGCATAACCGTTGTATTCGCCGAACAGCTTCACGCGGCCTTCGGCGCGGAACTGGTTGAAGTTGTGGAACGCCACCGACGCCATGCGCGCCTTGTGCGTNTCGCGCGNNCCNTACACGTTGAANTAGCGNAAGCCCGCAATCTGGCTTTGCGCNGTGGGCAGCACGCGGCGGATCACCTGGTCGAACAGGAACTTCGAATAGCCGTACACATTGAGCGGCGCTTCCACGTCGCGCTCTTCGACGAAGCGCGTCGAGCCGCCATAAATCGCCGCCGACGACGCATACAGAAACTGCACGCGCTGCGCGAGACACGCGTCGAGCACGGCGCGGCTATAGCGGAAGTTGTTGTCCATCATGTAGCGGCCGTCGGTTTCCATCGTGTCCGAACAGGCGCCTTCGTGGAACACCGCGCGCACCTCGCCGAAATCGCCGCGCGCAAAGCGCTCGACGAACTCGGTCTTGTCGATGTAGTCGTCGATCTCGCAATCGACGAGATTCCTGAACTTGTCCGCGCGGGTGAGATTGTCGACGGCGATGATGCGGTCTTCGCCGCGTTCGTTCAGCGCCTTGACGATGTTGCTGCCGATGAAGCCGGCCGCGCCGGTGACGATGAGGGTCATGATAGGTCTGCGGTGACGAGGTTCACGCGAGGTTGATGCCCCGCCGGAAAAACGCTGCGGAAATTCCGGCCGGGGTGCGAGCGCCGCGCGCTCGCGTGCGCAACGTTATTGAAAGAGTTCGTCGTAGTCGACGGTGGCCGTACCGAGCTTGCCGACCACGATGCCGGCCGCGCGATTCGCGAGCGCGACGCCCTCGACGAGCGGCAAGCCCGCGCCCAGCATGACCGCGACGGTCGCGATCACCGTGTCGCCGGCGCCCGACACATCATACACTTCGCGCGCGTCGGCCGCCGCGTGCAGCGTGCCGTCATCGGAAAAGAGCGTCATACCCTCTTCCGAGCGCGTGAGCAGCAGTGCGTCGAACTGCAGTTCGCGGCGCAGTTTCGTCACGCGCGCGTGCAGGTCCTCCTCGGACTTCCACGTGCCCACCACTTCGCGCAGCTCCGCGCGGTTCGGCGTGATGAGGCTCGCGCCGCGATAGCGCTCCCAGTCGTCGCCCTTGGGATCGACGAGCACCGCCTTGCCCGCGGCGCGCGCCTTCGCGATCATCTGCGTGACGTGCGTGAGGCCGCCCTTGGCGTAGTCGGAGAGCAGAATCACGTCGTGCGTGGGCAGCAGCGCGTCGAAACGCGCGAGGCCGGCGAGCAGGATCTCGTGCGCGGGCGTGTTTTCGAAGTCCACGCGCAACAGCTGTTGCTGGCGCGACAGCACGCG
>NZ_JAFA01000086.1 GCF_000519185.1 Paraburkholderia nodosa DSM 21604
GACACCGCGATGACTTCCGTCGCCACGCCCGCTTCCTTCAGACGCACCGCTTCTTCCACGGCGATTTCGTCGAACGGGTTCATCGACATCTTGACGTTGGCGATGTCGACGCCCGTGCCATCCGACTTCACACGAACCTTCACGTTGTAATCGACTACGCGTTTGACTGGCACAAGGACTTTCATTCACATGCTCCGAAGTTACGAATACGTCAACCTGGCGGACATTATAGCGATAGCCCTGTCGGGCCGATCTGCCACCAGCAATTTTCACGAACCACCGCTGCCGCACCCCGGTCGTCAGTAGCGAACGATCGTGCGATTTTACGGTGGAAAAAACCCGGGCATCAAGCCCGGGCGCCGAAAAATATCTCTAATTTCACGGCATCGAGCTGTCTACCAGGAGGTGATGACCGCCCCGCCGAACGTCGTTTCGATGTACCGCTTCACTTCCGGCGAGTGGTACGCCGCGACCAGCTTCGCCACCCAGGGCTTGTTGCGGTCGGCCTCGCGGATCGCGAGGATATTCACGTACGGCCCCTTCGGGTCTTCGATTGCGATCGCGTCCTGTTTCGGCTTCAGGCCCGCCTGCATGGCGAAGTTCGTATTGATTGCGGCGGCGTCCACGTCGTCGAGCGAACGCGGAATCTGCGCGGCGTCGAGCTCGACGATCTTCAGCTTCCTGGGGTTTTCCACGATGTCGAGCGGCGTCGCCTTCAACCCGGCGTCGGCGCGCAACTTGATGAGACCCTGGCTCTGCAGCAGCAGCAAGGCACGACCGCCATTCGTCGGATCATTCGGCACCGCGATGCGGGCGCCAGGCTTCAGTTCGGCGAGCGATTTGATCTTCTTCGAGTAGATGCCCATCGGGAACGTCACCGTGTCCGCGATCTTGATGAGCTTGTAGCCGCGATCCTTCACCTGCGCGTCGAGATACGGCGCGTGCTGGTAGCTGTTGGCGTCGAGGTCGCCGCCCGCGAGCGCTGCATTCGGCTGCACGTAGTCGGAGAACTCGATGATCTTGATGTTCAGGCCGTTCTTCGCGGCCACGCCCTTCACGACTTCCATCACCTGCTCGTGCGGGCCGCCCGTCACGCCCACCTTGATGGCTTCGTCCGCGTGCGCAGCAAGCGGTGCGATGAGCGAAGCCGCGCCAAGCGCCGCGACGAGCCGGATCATGAAACGACGTTGCATACCCAACCTTTGTCTTGTGTAGTTATGTTGATCGAAAAACTGCTTGTTTTAAGGCTTATTTGTGGCTCAGGCGGCGCACGAGCCAGTCGCCGAACGACTGCACCAGCTGCACGAACACGATCAGGATCACGACCACGATCAGCATGACTTCGGGTTCGAAGCGCTGATAGCCGTAGCGGATGCCCAGGTCGCCCAGACCGCCGCCGCCGATCGCGCCAGCCATCGCCGAATAGCCGACGAGCGAGATGAACGTGATGGTGAGCCCCGCCACCACGCCCGGCAGCGACTCGGGCAGCAGCACCTTGAAGACGATCTGGCTCGTGCTCGCGCCCATGGCCTGGGCGGCTTCGATCAGGCCGCGATCGACTTCGCGCAGCGCCGTTTCGACGAGCCGCGCGATGAACGGCGCAGCGGCAATGGTGAGCGGCACGATGGCGGCCGCCGTGCCGATCGACGAGCCGACCACGAGACGCGTAAACGGAATCACCGCAACGAGCAGGATGATGAACGGCGTGGAACGCACGGCATTGACGACCACTCCCATCACGCGATTCGCGGCGATGTTCTGCAGCACGCCGTTGCGGTCGGTGAGATAGAGCAGCACGCCGAGCGGCAGGCCGAAGGCCGCGCCCACGAGCCCCGAGATGCCGACCATGACGAGCGTCTCCCAGAACGACTGGACGAACATGTCGAACATTTCATTCCACATGGGACAGCTCCTCCACTACGACACCTTGTTCGCGCAGCCACGCCATGGCCTGCGCCACCTTCACCGGATCGCCGCCCGCGAGCACCGCGAGCGAGCCGAACGCCTGGCCCTGGATCTCGTCGATCTGGCCGTGCAGGATGTTGAAATCCAGTTCGAAGCGGCGAATCGTCTCCGAGAGAACCGGCTGGTCGACGCCCGTGCCCTTGAACGCGAGGCGCAGCAAGTGGCCGCTGCCCTTCGCGAGATGCTCGGCCACGCGCACCTTGAGCGCGGGCGGCAACTCCTGGGCGATCACGTCGCCGAGCAGCGCGCGCGTGACTTCGTGGCGCGGCTGCAGGAACACGTCGATCACGGGGCCGCTTTCCACCACGCGGCCCGCATCGAGCACGGCCACGCGGTCGCAGACCTGTTTGATCACTTCCATCTGGTGCGTGATCATCACGATGGTCAGGTTCAGTTCGCGATTGATCTTGCGCAGCAGGTCGAGAATCGCACGCGTGGTTTCGGGGTCGAGCGCCGAGGTTGCCTCATCCGAAAGCAGCACCTTCGGCTTGCTCGCGAGCGCGCGCGCAATCCCCACGCGCTGCTTCTGGCCGCCGCTGATCTGCGAGGGATAGCGGTCTTTCTGCGCGGTGAGGCCGACGAGTTCGAGCAGCGGCAGCACCGTCGCTTCGATCTCGGCGCGCTTCACGCCGGCCAGTTCGAGCGGCAGCGCGACGTTGTCGAACACGGTGCGCGACGACAGCAGGTTGAAGTGCTGAAAAATCATGCCGATCTCACGGCGCGCTTCGCGCAGGTCGGCCGACGAGAGCGACGTGAGCGTGCGCCCGTTGACGACGATGTCGCCTTCGGTGGGCCGCGTGAGCAGGTTGAGGGTGCGCACGAGCGTGCTCTTGCCTGCGCCGCTGCGCCCGATGATGCCGAACACTTCGCCCGGCGGAATCGTCAGATTGACGTTGTGCAGCGCTTCGATCCAGCCTTGCGGGCCGGCGAAGCGCTGGGACACGTTTCGAATTTCGATCATGGAAAAAAGCAAAACGGCGGATGTGCCGCGCGCGCTCGCGCAGCCGCCCTTGTGAGTAGCGGAAAACGCGTCGCGCCGGCAGACAGCCGCCGTTGATGGACTGGATTTAGCCCGCAATTTTACCCTGGCACGCAAAATTCCTTTTAATAATCAATTTCGATAATTTCATAACTGATTTGCATTAGAGGGTTCTGGCAGCGCGTGGGCGCCCGCGCGGCCGCTACACTGCTGCCGACAGACTGCTACCGAAAACGAACCGCCACGACCTGCCACGAATCGCCCAAACAGGGAGCGAGATGGAGACCAGTCAGAACATCGCCATGGCGCAAGCCGCCGAACCCGCCGGGCAAGCGACGCTGCCTACACGCGCCGGCGTCGAACTGCCGCTCTACGTCTGGCGCGCGAGCGCGCCGCCGCGCGCGGCCATCGCGCTGGTTCATGGCCTGGCGGAACACGCGGGCCGCTATGCAGCGCTCGCCGCGCGGCTGAACGGCGCGGGCATCGATGTCTACGCAATCGATCTGCGCGGCCACGGGCATGCCCCCGGCCGCCGCACCTGGGTTGCGCACTTCGACGAATATCTCGACGACGCCGAGGCGCTCCTCGCCCACGCCGACGCACAATGCGCCGCACAGGGCACACCGCTCTTCCTGATGGGACACAGCATGGGCGGCGCGATCGCGGCGCTCCATGCCGTCGAGCGCCTGCCGCAATCGCGCGTGCCGCTGGCTGGCCTGCTGCTCTCGAGCGCGGCGCTCGCGCCGGGCCGCGACGTGCCCGCGTGGAAAATCGCCGCGAGCCGCGTAATCAGCGCGATCTGGCCGACCTTTCCGGCCATGAAGATCGACGCGGCGCTGCTCGCGCGCGTGCGCGACGTGGTCGAAGCCAATCGCGCCGATCCGCTCGTGCATCACGGCGCGATTCCCGCCCGCACGGGAGCGCAATTGCTGGAAGCGATGAAGCGCATCGAAGCGGGACGCGCGCAACTGCGGCTACCCGTGCTGATCTGGCATGGCACCGGGGACAAGCTCACCGAGCCCGAAGGCAGCCGCGCCTTCGGCGCGAACGTGGGATCGCCCGATCGCACGCTCACGTTGTATGAAGGCAGCTACCACGAAACGCTCAACGACCTCGATCGGGAGCGCGTAATTGGCGCGCTGATCGACTGGATCGACCGGCGCGTCTGACCGGCCAGGCGCCTTATTTCGCGCTGCGTTTCTCGATGAACGCCTGCACGCCGTCGAGCGCGGGGTCGGTCATCATGTTGCAGGCCATGGTCTGCCCGGCCAGTTGATACGCGGCATCGATGCCCATTTCGAGCTGCCGGTAGAAGAGCCCCTTGCCTGCCGCGACCGCCTCGCGCGGCTTCGCGCAGATGCTCGCGGCCAGTGCGGTCACGGCGGCGTCGAGTTCGTCGGCGGGTACCACGCGGTTCACGAGGCCTTCGCGCAATGCCTTCTGAGCGTCGATGAATTCGCCCGTCATCAGCATCTCGAAGGCCGCCTTGCGCGAGACGTTGCGCGAGAGCGGCACAGCGGGCGTCGAGCAAAAGAGCCCTAGATTGATGCCCGATACCGCAAAGCGCGCCGAGTCCGCCGCCACCGCCAGATCGCACATCGCGACGAGCTGGCAGCCCGCCGCCGTCGCCACGCCCTGCACGCGCGCAATGACGGGCTGCGGCATCTTTTGAATCGCGAGCATCATCTTCGAGCAGCGCTCGAACAGTTTCGCGTAGTACTCGTGCGAGGGCGCCGCGCGCATTTCCCTGAGATCGTGGCCCGCGCAGAACGCGCGCCCCGCCGCTGCGATCACGACTACGCGCGCGTCGGATTGCGCCAGCGCGGCGAGTTCGCCCTGCAAGGCATCGATGAGCGCTTCGGAAAGCGCGTTGAACGCATCCGGGCGGTTCAGCGTGAGGCACACGACGCCCGGCACGCCATACGCGTCGCGTGTAACTTCGACGAGCGACGGTGATGAAGAGGGAATGGCACTCACGTTGCGTGTCTCCTTCGTTCGAATGTGTGCGATGTGGTTCGCGCTCAGGGCCGCGCAGGCCGCCTAGATATCCGCCAGCACGCGCAGATGCGCCACCACACTGCGGCCAAGCGCCGAGAGGTTATAGCCGCCTTCGAGGCTGCTCACGATGCGCCCCTTCGCATAGCGGCCCGCGATCTCGCGAATCTGTTCCGTGATCCATGCGAAGTCGTCCTCCACGAGGCCCATGTTGCCGAGGTCGTCTTCGCGATGCGCGTCGAAGCCCGCCGAGACGAACACCATCTCCGGCTTGAACTCGTGCAGCCGCGGCAGCCACATGATGTCGATGGCCTCGCGCACTTCCATGCCTTTCGTGCGCGCCGCGATCGGCAGATTGACCATGTTCGGCGCCGGATTCTCGGCCCCCGAATACGGATAGAACGGATGCTGAAAGAAGCTGCACATCAGCACGCGCGAGTCGCCCGCGAACGCCGCCTCGGTGCCATTGCCGTGATGCACGTCGAAATCGACGATCGCCACGCGCTGGAGGCCATGGACTTCGAGTGCATGGCGCGCCGCGATCGCGATGTTGTTGAAGAAGCAAAAGCCCATCGCGCGCGCGGGTTCTGCGTGATGGCCGGGCGGGCGCACGCTGCAGAATGCGTTCTCGTAGCGTCCGGCGAGCACCGCGTCGGTGGCCGCGATCGCCGCGCCCGCCGCGCGCAGCGCCGCCTGCCACGTGTGCGGATTCATCAGCGTGTCGGGGTCGATGCTCGCGTAGCCTTCCTTGGGCGCCGTGTTGCGGATGAAGTCGATGTGCGCCTGGGTATGCACGCGCAAGAGGTCCGCCTCGGTCGCGAGCGGCGCCGATTCGTCGCGCTCGATCAGCGCGTCGATGCGGCTCGCGATCAGCTGGTCTTCGATGGCCTGCAGACGCGCGGGGCATTCAGGATGCCATTCGCCCATCTCGTGCAGCAGAAAATCGGGGTGAGAGAAGAAACCGGTCGTCATGAGTCGCACTCGCCGCGGGCTTCGCGCACGCGCGCGGCCGCGGGTCTCCGTCTGTCTATTGTCTGGTGGCGCGCCGGCTGGCGCGCGAACAGACACCACGTTACCACAGCGACCTGGTGCTCACGCGCCACGCCGGCGCGCAGCGGCCCAATTCCCACAAGGCGCTCGGTTATACTGCCCGGGTTCTTCCTGGACCGCTCTCCCCCTCTCGCTCTCATGACGCTCAAGACCGCTCTGTCCGCCTCCAGCCGCCCACGTCGCACGACCCTCGCCCTCGCGCTTTGCGTCACGGCGTCGTTGTGCACCGGCGCGGCGCGCGCGCAAACTGCCGCGCCGAAATCGCGACAGACGCCGCTCACGCTTGCGCAGGCGCAGCCGCAAACGCCGACGCAGGGCCAGACGTTCGAAGAGGAAATCGTCCCGCAGCGCTACGCGAACAATCCGGACGTCGACGGCTTCATCAACGACATGGTGGCGCGCTACGACTTCGATCCCACCGCACTGCATGCGCTGTTCGCGAGCGCGAATTATTCGGCGACGGCGGTCAAGCTCGTCACGCCCTCGCCGGTTCCGGGCGTGAAGAACTGGCGCGCGTATCAGGCGCGCTTTCTCGACCCGGTGCGCATCAATGCGGGCGTGCGCTTCTGGCGCGCGAACCAGGCCACGCTGCAGCGCGCGTCGGAAGAGTTCGGCGTGCCGCCCGAGATGATCGTCGGCATCATCGGCGTGGAGACGATCTACGGCCGCTACATGGGCAACTTCCGCGTGCTCGATGCGCTCACCACGCTCGCCTTCGATTATCCGAACACGCCGAACCGCGCCGAACGCATGGCGACATTCCGCAAGAACCTCGAGGACTACCTCGTGTGGACGCGCGACGCGCAGATCGATCCGTCGTCGGTGCTCGGCTCGTACACGGGCGCGATCGGCATTCCGCAGTTCCTGCCGAGCAGCATCGTGCAGTACGCGGTGGACTACGAGGGCAACAATCACATCGACCTGCGCGCGAGCACGGCCGACGCGATCGGCAGCGTGGCGAACTATCTGCGGCAGAACGGCTGGGAATCGGGGCGGCCCGTGGTATGGAATATCGCCACCGATGCGGGCAGCCTCGGCATCGCCCAGGCCGGCGCCGACGGCAAGCCGGAACCGCGCTGGCCGCTGAGCCAGTTGCTGCGCTCGGGCCTCGTGCTCGACCAGCCGGACGTGGATATCGCCGCCGAGGCAGGCACGCCTGTCACGGTGATCGACCTGCCTTCGCCTGGCCGCGGCACCGAGTACAAGCTCGGGCTCAAGAACTTTTATGTGCTGACGCGTTATAACCGCAGCTTCTTCTACGCGCTCGCGGTGTATCAGCTGGGCATGCGCGTGAAGGCGCAGATGCTGGCGACGCAACCGGGCGTGGGTGTGGGCCCGGCGAACGGAAATGGTGGAAATGGCGGCAACGGCGGCATCAATGGCGGCAACGGCAACGGCAACGGGATGAACAGTGCCCCGAATGGTACGGGCACGACGCCACCCGCACAGCAAGACTGATTTCAGCGGTACAAAGCAAAACGGCCTTTGGAAACACCGAAGGCCGTTTTTTTTGCGTCCGCACTTCAATCAGGCGGGAAACACACCCGTAGAGAGATACCGGTCGCCACGATCGCAGACGATGAACACGATCGTCGCGTTTTCGAGCTGGCGTGCAAGACGCATCGCGACCTCACATGCGCCGCCCGACGAGATACCCGCGAAAATGCCCTCGACCGAGGCAAGACGGCGCGCCATGTTCTCAGCGGCGGCCTGGCTCACGTTCTCCACGCGATCCACGCGGCTGCGGTCGAAAATCTTCGGCATATACGCTTCGGGCCATTTGCGAATGCCCGGAATACGCGAGCCTTCTTCCGGCTGCGCGCCGACGATCTCGATCGCCTGATTCTTTTCTTTCAGGAACTGGGACGTGCCCATGATCGTGCCGGTCGTGCCCATCGACGAAACGAAGTGCGTGATGCGCCCTTCGGTGTCGCGCCAGATTTCCGGGCCGGTGGTCTCGTAGTGCGCAAGCGGATTGTCGGGATTGGCGAACTGGTCGAGGATGATGCCCTTGCCGTCGCGCTGCATTTGCTCGGCGAGGTCGCGCGCATATTCCATGCCGCCCTTGACCGGCGTGAGCATGATTTCGGCGCCGTAAGCCGCCATGCTCTGGCGGCGCTCCACCGAGAGGTCCTCCGGCATGATGAGCACCATCTTGTAGCCACGGATAGCCGCCGTCATGGCGAGCGCGATGCCCGTATTGCCGCTCGTCGCTTCGATGAGCGTATCGCCCGGCTTGATGCGGCCGCGCTCTTCGGCTTTACGGATCATCGAGAGCGCCGGGCGGTCCTTCACCGACCCAGCCGGGTTGTTGCCTTCGAGCTTGGCCAGCACGACGTTGTTGCGGGCGCGGATTTCGTCGTCCGGCAGGCGGACGAGCTGCACGAGCGGGGTATTGCCGATCGTGTCTTCAATGGTCTTGTAGGGCATGGGAATGGCAGTGAGGCGCGATGACGTGATTTGTCGATTCTAAACCACACAGGGGGCGACCGCCGGGGACCCATAACGCCGGTATGGACGCAGGCCTGGCGACCCAGCCTCCATGCGCGGCAAAAAGCCCGCGGCCCGGGCCGCGGGTCAACGTCGCGGGTCGACATCACCTGGGCGACACCTGAAGGAAACTGCGCCCCGCGACGGTGAAACACGACGCGCGGGGTAACACGCAAGCGCACGGCTACTTCTTGACCGCCACGGCAGCCTGCGGCGCGCCCGCCTTCGCGGGCGTTGCCTGTGCAACCTTCGCCTGCGCCGCCTGGGGCTGCGCGGGACCGACCGCCAATCCTTCGGCCTGCAAACGTTCGACGGCATGGCCGCCCATGCCCTTCACGCGCTTGCCGAGGTCACTGGCGTCCTTGTACGGGCCGTGCGCGCTGCGCTCGTCGAGAATGGCCTTGGCGCGCGCAGGCCCCACGCCCTTGATGCCGCGAAGCGCGTCTTCGTTGGCGGTGTTGACGTCCACGGCCGCGAAGGCGTGGCTGAATACGGCCAGAAGCGCGGCCGCAAGGACTTTTCGGAACATGCTGGATCTCCCTGAAAACGCCGGCGACCATCGCCGGCGAGGAGAGTCCAGTTTATGAAGTCAGGGCTTCGCGTTACACCTGGCCAGAAAGCCAACGTACGTAACGATCCACCCCTTCCTGCACCGTCAGGAACGGCGCGTCGTAACCTGCTGCGCGCAGCTTCGACTGGTCCGCTTGCGTGAAGCACTGATACTTGCCGCGCAGTGCGTCGGGGAACGGGATGTACTCGATCAGCCCTTCCTTGACCTGCTCCGCGAGCGAGAGCGCGGGCTTGCCGTCCATCGCACGCAGCGTGTTCACCACGGTCGTGGCGATGTCGTTGAACGGCTGGGCGCGACCGCTGCCCAGATTGAAGATGCCCGTCTTCTCCGGATGATCGAAGAAGAACAGGTTCACCTTCACCACGTCCTCGACCGAGACGAAGTCGCGCGTCTGCTCGCCCGGCGCATAACCGTTGTATTCGCCGAACAGCTTCACGCGGCCTTCGGCGCGGAACTGGTTGAAGTTGTGGAACGCCACCGAAGCCATGCGCGCCTTGTGCGTNTCGCGCGNNCCNTACACGTTGAANTAGCGNAAGCCCGCAATCTGGCTTTGCGCNGTGGGCAGCACGCGGCGGATCACCTGGTCGAACAGGAACTTCGAATAGCCGTACACATTGAGCGGCGCTTCCACGTCGCGCTCTTCGACGAAGCGCGTCGAGCCGCCATATATCGCCGCCGACGACGCATACAGAAACTGCACGCGCTGCGCAAGACACGCGTCGAGCACGGCGCGGCTATAGCGGAAGTTGTTGTCCATCATGTAGCGGCCGTCGGTTTCCATCGTGTCCGAACAGGCGCCTTCGTGGAACACCGCGCGCACGTCGCCGAAATCGCCGCGCGCGAAGCGCTCCACGAACTCGGTCTTGTCGATGTAGTCGTCGATCTCGCAATCGACGAGATTCCTGAACTTGTCCGCGCGAGTGAGATTGTCGACGGCGATGATGCGGTCTTCGCCGCGTTCGTTCAGCGCCTTGACGATGTTGCTGCCGATGAAGCCGGCCGCGCCGGTGACGATGAGGGTCATGATAGGTCTGCGGTGACGAGGTTCACGCGAGGTTGATGCCCCGCCGGAAAAACGCTCCGGAAATTCCGGCCGGGGTGCGAGCGCCGCGCGCTCGCGTGCGCCACGTTATTGAAAGAGTTCGTCGTAGTCGACGGTGGCCGTACCGAGCTTGCCGACCACGATGCCGGCCGCGCGATTCGCGAGCGCGACGCCCTCGACGAGCGGCAAGCCCGCGCCCAGCATGACCGCGACGGTCGCGATCACCGTGTCGCCGGCGCCCGAGACATCATACACTTCGCGCGCATCGGCCGCCGCGTGCAGCGCGCCGTCATCGGAAAAGAGCGTCATACCCTCTTCCGAGCGCGTGAGCAGCAGCGCGTCGAACTGCAGTTCGCGGCGCAGCTTCGTCACGCGCGCGTGCAGATCCTCCTCGGACTTCCACGTGCCCACCACTTCGCGCAACTCCGCGCGGTTCGGCGTGATGAGGCTCGCGCCGCGATAGCGCTCCCAGTCGTCGCCCTTGGGATCGACGAGCACCGCCTTGCCCGCGGCGCGCGCCTTCGCGATCATCTGCGTGACGTGCGTGAGGCCGCCCTTGGCGTAGTCGGAGAGCAGAATCACGTCGTGCGTGGGCAGCAGCGCGTCGAAACGCGCGAGGCNGGCGAGCAGGATCTCGTGCGCGGGCGTGTTTTCGAAGTCCACGCGCAACAGCTGTTGCTGGCGCGACAGCACGCGCAGCTTGATGGTGGTCGGCAACGCGGGATCGCGCTCGAGATACGCGTTCACGTTGCTTTCGTCGAGCAGCTCGACGATGCGCTCGCCGGGCTCGTCGTGGCCCACCACGCACAGGA
>NZ_JAFA01000087.1 GCF_000519185.1 Paraburkholderia nodosa DSM 21604
GTCGTACAGCGCCTCTTCGCATGCAAGGTCGGCGAGATTGAACCAGTGCTGCACAAAATGGATTCGCAACATGCGCTCCAGCGCAATCGGCGGGCGACCATTGCCGCGTTTCGGATAAAACGGCTCCACCACCGCGCACAGCTGCGCCCACGGCACGATCGTGTTCATCTCATCGAGAAACACCTCGCGTCGCGTAGGTTTGCGCTGCGCCCCGAATCCCGCGCATTGATCGACAGCCATCGCCAGTGTCAGTTGCTTCATCGCTTTTTGCTTTCGCCGTTGCATGCTCACGCTATAACGCGTGACAGTCGTGAACGGTGGACTTGATCAGCATTGCCCTAAGCTAACCTTCGGCATTTTCGATCATATGGACGAGGACGGTAGCGCCATTGGACAACAATACGCGGACCGCCTCAAGCTGGCAGAAGCCTGTGACCGGCTCGGTTTTTACGCTTACCACTTGGCGGAACACCATTGTTCGCCGCATGGAAGGAGCCCATCGCCGAATCTGTTCTTGTCGAGCGTCGCACAGCGCACCGGGGAACTTCGTCTCGGCCCCTTGGTCATGCTGCTTAGCCTTCATCATCCGCTACGCGCGTTTGAAGAGATCTGCATGCTTGACCACTTGAGCGGCGGTAGGGTCGAGATGGGCATGGGGCGCGGCTCTCTTCCGATTGAGCTGGGTTACTTCGGGATATAGAAGCGGACACGGTGCCGGAACGTTATCTCGAAGCCAGCGAGATTCTGATGGAGTCGATGAGGGGTGGCGCCCTTTCCTATCAGGGTCACCATTTTCAGCTAGACAATGTCCCTTTGACACTGAGACCCCATCAACGTCCGCACCCGCCGATATGGGTCGCCACCAATCGACCGGAGTCTGCGCGCTGGGCCGCTGCAAACGGCGCAAATATCGCATCTATGGGACCCGCGCCGTTTGTTCGCAAGACTACTGACGCATACCGTGCCGAGAAGGGATACAGCACGGGCACCGACGGCCAACCATCATTTGTCGGATTGCTTCGCATGATTGTGGTCGGGCAATCTGCAAGCCATGCATATTCGCTCGCGGCACCTGCTTTCGAACGATGGCTTAAAAACTTCAAATATCTGTACGACCTCAATGCAATTCCCCTTCCACCAAATCTGCCACTGACATTAGACGCAGCAGTAGAGAGTGAATTATGCGTAGTAGGAACAGCGGCTCTTGTGCGACGGAACCTGCTTGATCAGTTGGAAGAGGCGGGGGCCAACTATCTTCTTTGCCAGGTCGCGTTTGGCGATCTGCCCTTGGATGCATCACTTTGCACGGCAATGACCATTGCATCCGAATTGATGGGCCGAGCTGCGTAAGTGCGATCGTCCCCAAACAGGAACCAAGACTAGGGCGTGAGCGCTGCAAAGGCCGCAGCACTCAATCGTAATGAAGTAGTCTTAAGGGAGCAGAATGGGTTACATCATAAACACAGATGATAATGCCAGACTAAGACTTGGCATTCAAAGCCGGTTATACGAACAGTCAAGTGTTGACCTTATAAGCCGAGCCGGCACGCTCCGCGGAAGGAAAATCCTTGAAGTTGGCTGTGGTAGCGGCGCGATGACGCTGCATCTGGCACACGCAGCCGGACCTCAAGGAAAGGTAACGGCTATAGATAACAGTCAGGCGCAGCTAGATGCGTCCCGCCAATTTGTAACAGAAAGTGGTTTCGACAATGTTACCTTTTTCGAAGGGGACGTTAATTGTCTGGATCATTTGGAGAACTCATATGACTTGGTCTATTGTCGGATGGTGCTCCATCATGTGGCGGATGCAGATCATGCGATCCGCGAAATGGTGAATGTGCTCAGCCCAGATGGCCATTTGCTATGCGAGGAACCGGTGATTCATGATGGCTCATTCTCTTTTCCACCGTCCGAAGCGATCGATGAGTTTATAAGAATCTTAAGATCCTGTTTTCGCATGAATAACCGTGATTACAAGATCGCCTTCCGTATGGAGAATGTGATCAGGAATTTCGGTCTGGAAATTGAACATAGCCGCTTGTATCATCCGTTACTGAATTCACCCGAGGAGAAGTTGCTTTACGCGATGAGCTTGCGGGACCTCGCGCCGCAGATGATCAAAAACGGGATAATCGACCCCTCCTCAGTTTCTAACCTGCATGAGAAACTAGTGGATCTGGCGAATTCTGGGACCACAATGACTTGGGCGAGGATGCACAGCGTTCTTGCACGGAAGCCTTATGGTACAAAGCGGGACTGATCAAAAGGGCACTCAACTGATTGCGGGTTTCAAGCAGACTGAAGTTGCATTTGATCAGTAATGCATATGTTTCATGAAATGCATGAGTTGGCAAGACAGGCAACGCGAAGCGGAAGTCTGATTTGCGAAGTGATCGACATGGTAACGACGCGCGCGGCCATGGCGCAGCAATGCGCCGGCGAAGTAGCGACAGGCCGCCCTGAGGGCCGCGATCAGCTGCGGCAGTAGTGCCTCAGGTTGATCATCGTGTAGGCGAGCGTCTTGAGCGCGTAGTGCACGGCACTGATGCGTTCGAAGCGCAGCAGCAGGCGGCGGAAGGTGTCCTCCCAGGCGAACACGCGCTCGATGGTGCTGAAGCGCTCCGCGAAGATGGCCGCGTCGAAATGCCGTCTGCGACCGCGCTTCGGTGCCTTGCGCCCACGCGGGTTCTCGGGAATGTGGGGCCTCATGCCGCGGTTGAAGATCGCACGGCGGTTTTCGCGGCAGTCGTAGACGTCATCCAGACTGACGGTTGAGCCCTGCAGGTTCGCACCAATGGCGCGCGCCATGGCGGTGAGTTTGGGCAGCGCGTCACGCAGCAGGGGTGATTCGTTGCGATTGCCCGGTGCCGTCACGAATGGCGCGATGATGTTGCAGTTGCGATCGCAGAAGGCCACCACCTTGTCGCCCTTCAGATGCTTGTGCCCGCTGTAGCCCAGGTTGTCGCCGCCTTTCTTTGCCGCTGTGGTCGTGCCGTCGCGATGGATGTTCGCGAGGTCGAGGAGCTGGTCCCGATGCAGTTGATCGACCGAGCCCGCGAAGACCCGGTCGATGCTGCCGTCAGCCTGCCAGCGTCGCATGATCCGGTAGATGCGGGTGTGGTGGATTTCAGGCAGCCCCTTTGCATCCGTTTCGATCGGCAGCATCTTCCATTGGCACCCCATATAGAGCGCCTTCAGGACGTAGTTGAACATCCTCTGTAACGGCAACGTCGGCGGCGGGCCGCGCCGGCCCCGGCTCAGGTGCGGCAAGACAAATTGCCCGAACTGCGCTTCACTCAATTTCGTGGGAATCGCCTGCCGGCCATGGTTTGCAGCCATTTTCGCATCCGCAAAGCCCTGACTTTAACCGCTCCCCCCTCGCCAGCTCCGAAAGCCATTCCCGGTGGGGCTCGCAGACAAATTCGGCCCCTTCGGAAAACCCGCAATCAGTTGCGTATCAAAGTCGACACCTTGCACGTACCACGGTAAGCCTTATCTGACGGGGCTTCGCGGAGATGTGTGTAACGAGGTGCGCTTAAGTCGGTTGGCTGTTCCGTTGCTCCCCGAACCCCGGGTATCGGGCCATGCGAGCTTCTGGCCTGCGCGCAGACCCGTGCCGGCGTCGGCAATCGTAAAGTCGGGATGCAGTCCCTGCCTCTGCAGGTCCAGCAGATGGATGGCCCAGGTATCGCCATCACGGTGGTCTTCGTCAGCCAGCAGATAGCAGTAGGTGGAAGCCGCATCGATGCCGGTAAGAACCGGCCGGGTCCCCTGAAAGATCTCGTCGTGCAGTCCCACCCGGATGGCCGACAGGTCGATGCTGTTGTTGATGGCCATCGCCCGCTGCGCGGCACGCTGGTGAACATTGTGCACGGTGCCCAGGCTGATGGACACGCCCAGCAGGTCGCTCATGAATTCGATGACGCCGCGCATCGAGGCGTGACCGATCATCGTCAGTGCGAGGATGACCTGCTCCAGCCATCGTCGGGTCACCCGCAGCGAGAACAGGACCTTGTCGGCGTCTTCGTCCATTTGCGTTGGCGAAAAGGCTTCATCCAGCGCGGCGCTCGCCTTGCGCATCTGGCGATAGACGAGTGGACGGCTGACACCGTGGCGGGCGGCCACGGCGCTGACGGGTTCAGCGCCCGCCAGGGCGCGAACGGCCATCATCTTGCGGTCGCAGCCAGCCGGTTTTACGGAAACAGGGCAGACGGATGAAGTCATGGGGACGCCAAAATTAAAGTGGGCCACATTACCCGCACTTTCATTTCTGCCCTGCCTGTGTAACGCCGGGATGAACCACGCCGGGTGTGGTGGATTTCAGGCAGCCCCTTTGCATCCGTTTCGATCGGCAGCATCTTCCATTGACCTCGGGTCGGAATCGCCTGCCGGCCATGGTTTGCAGCCATTTTCGCATCCGCAAAGCCCTGACTTTAACCGCTCCCCCCTCGCCAGCTCCGAAAGCCATTCCCNCACCCCATATAGAGCGCCTTCAGGACGTAGTTGAACATCCTCTGTAACGGCAACGTCGGCGGCGGGCCGCGCCGGCCCCGGCTCAGGTGCGGCAAGACAANTTGCCCGAACTGCGCTTCACTCAATTTCGTGGGAATCGCCTGCCGGCCATGGTTTGCAGCCATTTTCGCATCCGCAAAGCCCTGACTTTAACCGCTCCCCCCCTCGCCAGCTCCGAAAGCCATTCCCGGTGGGGCTCGCAGACAAATTCGGCCCCCTCGGAAAACCCGCAATCAGTTGAGCAAGGACTTCTACTCGACCAGCCCGCGACAATCGGCGCCGTCTCGTCTCGAATATCTCGCGATGCCGAACCCCGGTTACCGCGAGACGTAACAGTAAGTCATATCAAAGAGGCGACACGTACTTGCGAACGTTATTGATCCACGGAGCGCGTGCTGTCATCCACGCGGCCCGACGCAGGAGCGACAAGGAAGGATGGCTATCCCGTCTGCTGCAGCGACGCAATTCCAATGTGGCCGCCGTTGCGCTGGCCAACAAGAACGCGCGGATCGTGTGGGCTCTGCTGACTCACGAGCGAACGTCGCGACCCGACCATGAGTCCGCGATACCAAATATTTAGCCTCAAACGGCACGAAGTTCGTAGCGAACGGAGGGACACTTCCACCGATTGCCAAGGCAATCATGACGTGATGGCAAGACAGGTCAGACCGTGACGAGCCAAACCCAACACTGTCAAAGAGCACCAGGCTCGCCAAGTTGATCGGGACCTCGTCAGCATATTCCATCAGGGACAGCCGGCCTGCGCTCGGCACTGAAGTCCGGATGCATGGCTGCAATCACGATCTTTGAACCATCACAACGTGAAGCTTGGCAAACCGGGGGCGTCCATGCATGACAGTGCCATCGCGACACCTTATATCAAACGGTGTTGCGCTTCAGATTTGAGGCCGCCTGCGGGCGTCCGCAATGAGCCCCTCGAAATGCTCTTCAATATCGATAATTTGTATCCCATGGATCGACAACCAGTCTTGATTGAAAACCGTGTCCAGGTACTTGGTACCACTGTCACAGACTATTGTTACGATACGCGATCCAACCGGTGCGCGTCGAGCCACACTGAACGCCTCGTAGACCGCCCCCCCCGTTGATCCGCCAACCAGCAAACCGTGCCGCTGGGCGAGATAATGGCATGTCGAAAAGGCCATGCGGTCGCTCACTTTGCGGCCCGAATCTATTACGCCGTAGTCAATGGCCAGTCCCACTTCAGCACCTTCAGGCGTGCCAGTCCCCGATTGGAGGTAATCTAGACCCTCACCGCCGAAGATGATGCTTCCGGCGGGCTCAACCCCGATTACTTGGAGCTCAGGAATACGCGTCCGCAACTGGCGTGCAGAACCACATAGTGACCCGCCGGTACCGATTGCGCAAACAAGATGCGTAATTGTTGGGCCCAGGTCGTCAAGCAATTCTGCAGCGAGTCCAGCATAACCGGCTGCATTTGCGGGATTGTTGTGCTGTTCAGTCCAATAGGCGCCTTCTTCACGGGAAATTCTCATTGCCTCTCGGTCCCGTATATCAGTCGCTAAAACACCGTCTCCGCCGCCAACGATCTGGACATTGCTTCCGAACGCACGAACAGTAAGAATTTTATCAAGGCTTGCGTGAGAGTCCATGAGAGCTGTGAAGTTTATTCTTCGCACAGCTGAAATCATCGCCAATGCGCTAGCCGTATTCCCAGAAGAAGATTCGACTATATCAGAAGCATCTTTATTCAATGCACGTGGACGATGGTTTAGCATACTCAACGCCATCCGGTCCTTCATTGATCCAGACGGATTGAACATCTCCAGCTTGAGATAAAGGTTAACTTCCTCACCGCGCAAAGGAATTTTGAGCAGGGGCGTATGCCCGATGGTATCTAGTATGCTATTGACGATCATCTATCTACTCCCAATCTTGGTGAAATTTCGCCTATCCCAGCGCTGTCATTCTCGACGGGCGCACGCTGCAGTCGGCCTGCGAGAGGGAACCTCGCGCAGGTTACGACGGTTACAAGCGGAAACAACGCAGCAAAGTTCACATGACAGTTGATACATTGGGACAGTTGCTTGCTGTGCATGTGACGCCGGCCAACGAACAGGAGCGCGCGCAGGTCGGGGAACTGGCGCGTCAGGTTTAGCAGGCCACGGGCCAGACGGTCAAGGTAGCGTTCGCCGATCAGGGATATACCGGTGAGGAGCCCGCGCAGGCAGCGCTTGATGAGGGAATCGAACTTCAGGTAATCGAGTTGGCGGAGGCGAAGAAAGCCTTTGTTCTGTTGCCACGACGCTGGGTAGTGGAGCCCAGCTTCGGCTGGCTGAACCGATTTCGGCAGCTTGCGCCAGACTACGAGCGCTTGCCCGAGACCCTCGCCGGGCTGCACTTTGTAGTCTTCTCCGTACTGATTCTGGTTCATTTCGTAGACCTGATTAATAGAGCACCTAACACGCTAGAGATGCACGATGGGGCGATCGGTTGAACAATCTTTCGACTTCCTTCTACAGGCTCTATAACAATGCAAAGAGCATTCACCATCTCCGCGCCGAAATATCCTTCCAGTATTTTCCCGGTTCATGTCACGCAAAAATGCATGCGGTGAGGAAAACGATCTCCGGCATCGACTACTCCCCGCCTCTTGGCTTCCCGCTTGTCCCCCTTGTCACAGCGCAATGAGGCCAGTCAACTTCATACCCTCAAGAAGGATCCGAATACGGAAGGCCTTTCAGTGAGGCAACGACTTGCGCGCTGGCTTTCGGCGCATTCCGCACAGTCAGACGAACGAATAGCACCTACGTGCCCCGCCACCCAAGCGGGACGATCAACAGCGACCTTATGCGCGTTATCCCGCCATTGAAGTTGGCTTGTCCTGACCTAGCAGGTTGCGGAAATACACCCTCGACGGATGCGGCCTTCCTCGATCTCCGCGGCCGCCGTCGCTAAATCTTTCGCATTGTGCAATTTCAACGCGAATCAACCTTTTTAAAGCGCTGTGAGGCCGACTTCTGGCCTCATTGGCGCCTTTTCCCGCCACTATGGACGGAACTGTGCCAGCGATCGCATGCACACGAGGTTGTAGGCCGCCATGTTCAACACGAACATCTGGTCCACCTTCTTCAAGCCACGCACCATCACCTGGCGCATGCGCCCCACGGTCTTGGCCCAGCCGAAACCTTGTTCGACCAACTTACGCAGTGTTTGCGCAACGTGCGGCGTGACCTTCATCTGCTGGCACGCCTCGATGAATTCCTGTGCGTCGTAACCCTTGTCTGCACCCAGCGTGATTTCCGCGTCCGGATCCTCTGCCGCCTGCCGTGCGTCGTAGACGCATGATCTTGGCCGCTTCACGCTCAGCATGCGCATCGGCGCGTGTCACGCGCGCGTTGACCACCAGGCCATGCCGGTTATCGGTCAGCGTATGGCCCATGTACCGCAATTCGCTGGCCGTTTTGCCTTTGCGATAGAGCTGCGCATCTGGGTCGGTTCTCGACTGATGTGTCTCGTTGCTGCGTTTCTCGCCCTTGAAATCGCCCGCACCGCCACCGTCGTTGTCCTGATCGTCGCCATTCTTGCGTACAAAGCTCTTGTGTCCGGCCCACGCCTGGATCAGCGTGCCGTCCACGCTGAAATGCTCACCCGAGAGCAGACACTTCTTCCCGGCGATGGCCACCACTTCGTTGAAGAATTCGATGATCGCATCGTGCTTGATCAGGCGCTCGCGGTTCTTCGTGAAGACCGTCGGTACCCACACCTCGTCGTCCATCGCCAGGCCGATGAACCAGCGAAACAGTAGGTTGTACTGCACCTGCTCCATCAGCTGGCGCTCTGAGCGGATGCTGAAAAGCACCTGAATCAGCATGGCTCGCAGCAACTTCTCTGGCGCGATACTCGGCCGCCCACCTTTGATGTCCGCTTCGTACATCTGGGCGAACAGTCGATCCATCTTCGCCAGCGCTTCGTTCGCCATCACGCGGATCGAACGCAACGGATGCCACTTGGGGACGAAGTCGTCCAGCTTGCGCATGGAAAACAGACTCTCGGTGAATGTGTCGGCGCCGCGCATGATCTCCAGGGGACAAGTAGTGGTCCATCTATCAACGCCTCACGAGCTCTATGCGATGACGTGTTTAAGCGGTATTTCAGCGGCCTGCTAGTTGGTACGCACGGTAGTAAGTCCCGCTATGGACCTGTCTATCCCAGCCATAGTTCGAATCGACTATTCAGAAGATCGTGCACCAAATTTCTGAATAAAGATATTGCGTCCTCCAAGCCAAGGCTATGAAGTCTGGGACAGCGCATTATCTCAGGTCATTGAGCGCGATCGCACAATTCGGCAAAGTGCCATTCAACGCATGTCGAGTGGTCTTGAAACTCATCAAATTTCCAGAAAGACCAGCATGGATGATACGATCAATAACCACTGGCGCAGGATTATCCCAGTAGGTGACATTCAAGTTGGGATCATCATAAGAAAGCAAAATACACGGAACAAACGACAAGTCTAGCTCCTTGGCGCAGAAATAGCGATGATGGCCGTCCATAATAATGAAATGGCGGTGCTCTACCAGAATAGGAGTGGTCCACTGTCCAGTTTCCGCGATTGATTTACCTAGCGTCTGTGCGCGTGGCACGTTGATATTCTCACTTGGACGAAGTTGACTTACTGGCAGTATGTCGAGCGTGTAAGTTCCGATAGCTTTCGAGGATGACACGGGCTTCTCCTAATATCAGCGTTTCTCCCTAGATTAGGCAATGCATGTATCGTGCCATACGAAGAGGTCCATATAATTCAACCGGCGGTCCTTGATAGTAGTGTCGCGTGTCTGACATTGTCGGAAAACCGTCTTCTTTAAGGCAATGCTGATCAAGTCTACCGTTCACGACTGTCACGCGTTATAGCGTGAGCATGCAACGGCGAAAGCAAAAAACGATGAAGCAACTGACACTGGCGATGGCTGTCGATCAATGCGCGGGATTCGGGGCGCAGCGCAAACCTACGCGACGCGANGTGTTTCTCGATGAGATGAACACGATCGTGCCGTGGGCGCAGCTGTGCGCGGTGGTGGAGCCGTTTTATCCGAAACGCGGCAATGGTCGCCCGCCGATTGCGCTGGAGCGCATGTTGCGAATCCATTTTGTGCAGCACTGGTTCAATCTCGCCGACCTTGCATGCGAAGAGGCGCTGTACGACCGCCTCAGCCTGCGCCGTTTCGTCGGCATTGACCTTGCTGTACGACCAGCAGTTGCCTATCCAGACATGCGTAACCGGTAACGGTTGGGTGTGAAGCTCTGGAGACAACGCGCCTCGCGACTGACGGTTCACCCCGGCGACGGGGGATAGATCGACACTGCCAGCCGCCGTGCGGTGTGAGGTGCCAGGCAAGTTCTGCATGCGCAACATAAGTGAACTGTTGATAAACCTCGTTAGTACGAATGGGCCAAAGCGGCTGTTAGGCCCTGACCAAAAGGTGTGCAGCCGGTTGCTTCCGTCTTGTCAGGGAGTACGTCGTCACAAGGGCTGCCGGGGGAGAGACAGGCGCTAAACAGACAGGGAACATTCGGGTCGGCAAGGATGGGAACGTGGTAAGCCCAATTGTCCGCCCACGCTAGTTTTTTTGGGGGGGCAAAGGCAGGTGACTCGCAAGGGAAACTGTTGGACAAGTGGGTATGAGAACGCGGAAAAAGCGAAGGGTGGTCGGTAATAGGCCACATAGGGGTTCAAAATTTGCCCTGATCTGAAAGGATGCAGACTTCCGCGTGGTGCAGTTGTCGTAGGCCTACATTTGAGATTCCGCGCAGGGCAGCTTGTGAGTAGCCGGACATGTTCCAGGTTCAGCGCCCTTGCCCTCGGTAGCGAGGTGAATCAACGATGTGACGCGTACGAAGGTCGTATGCAGTGCCGGTGCGACCGGCGTCAGTACGACGCTTAATGCTGTGCCCGAGCCGTATGCGGGGAAAGCCCGCAAGTACGGTTCTTCGGGGGCCCCGCTGCCGAGAGGCAGGGGTGGGCGGCGACAATTATGTTGGCCGGTCGTTGACGATTGTTTTGGCCGGTGGTGAGGAGTCGCAGGCGGCGTAGCCGCCGGAGACGACGAGCCACCGGCAGCGCTGCGTCGGCGGGGCTTTAGGATGGGCTGATCGAAGCTTAAAGAAGAAGCGGTCAGCTCATGTCTGGAACCCGCATCACCGACCAACAGGTTCGTCTCTACATGAACAAGCGCAAACACCATCC
>NZ_JAFA01000088.1 GCF_000519185.1 Paraburkholderia nodosa DSM 21604
TCGTCGCAGCCAGGATTGAAGTCACGGGCGCGTTCGGCCGCTTGCATTCGGGGGCATGGCAACTGGAAAACGGTCGCTCAGGCAGCCGGGGATGTTGATTGCTCACTTGACGCCGGCCCGCTAATGGGTGTCTTCCCAGCCGAACAGCCGCTCGATGGTGTTGAAGCGCTCCTTGAAAATGGCCGGCTCGAACAGCGCCTTGCGGCCGCGTTTGGGCGTTTTCCTGCCACGCGGGTTCGGGTTGATGTTGGGCACCATGCCACGATTAAAGATGGCCTTGCGATTCACCCGGCAATCGTAGGCGCCATCGAGGCTGACGATGGTGCCGTGTAGTGTCAGACCTGCTTCGCGGGCGGTCTTCGTCAGTGTGGGCAATGCCTCGCGTAACATCGGCGATTCGTTGTGATTGGCGGGTGCGACCACGAACGGTGCGATGAAGTTGCAGCGCCGATCACAGAAAGCCACGATCTTGCAGCCCTTGAGTCTTTTGTGACCGCTAAAACCGAGATTGTCGCCGCCTTTCTTTGCCGCAGTCGTTGTGCCGTCGCCGTGAATGATCGACAGATCGAGCAACTGGTCCTGCTGAAGCCGGCGCACTGACGCGAGAAATATCGCGCCGAAACATCCGCTCGCCTGCCAGCGACGAAAGATCCGGTAAATGCTGGTCGGATGAATTTCGCGTCGACCCTGCTGATTCCTGTCGATCGGCAGCATGTGCCACTGGCATCCAAGGTACAGCGCCTTCAGGATGTAGTTGAAGATCCTGTACAGTGGCAATCGCGGCAGCGGGCCACGACGACCCCGTGGCAAATGAGGCAAGACAAACTCGTTGAATTGCGCTTCGCTCAATTCAACCGGAATCCCTCGTCGGGCTTGGCGTTGGGCCATTTTCCATCATCAAAGCGATGGATTCTAGCCGCTTCGACGACAACCGCTCGAATCCCTTTACCCAGCTCACCTCTCCGCCTGTTTTTACACCTGAGAAAAACCTGCAACCAGTAGTGAGCTAGTCGCTTAACGACGTACCGTTGTTGGCAATTCCGATCAATCTGAGTTCGTCGCCATGCTCGATTCCGAGACTCGCTTTGCAACCTGCTGGCTGGATAGCGTGAATCACATAGGAACGGGTGCGACGTCTGGCTACACGTTGTAGCGCACGGAGAGCGGGAGAGTGCGACTACGAAGACGACAAAGACCACGGTAGATCGTTGTTGACCAATTAGACGACAAAAACGGGTGCGCAGGTGCCGGGATGGCTCCCGCTCATCCAGCTACGGCGTCAGATACAGTTTGTCCGGAACCTTACATCTCCTACATCCGTCGGCCCGATTGGAAGAAATACATCACACCACATCGAGATGACCCGGCTCCGTTGGCAGAGTCGTAGCCGCACGCAGCGCCAGCGACCTTCAGTCGTACGCGTACCCCGTGCACAGGCTCACCGGACGGCCACCGCGCAAACCTGCTGCAATCTGGTTGAGCGCTTACCGCCTCACATCGCAAAACTCACACCATCGCGGGCATTGAGTTCGACTGCGGCCGCGCGTGAAACCCTTACCGATCGACGCATGGTGGTGTTGGCACAAGTTTTGCGTTTGCTTTTCGCGGACCATTACGGGTGGATTGAATGACGACTGAACACGAAATCAAATCTCACGGCGCTGCTGTCTCAGCCGGCGTTTTTGCGCGCGCGCCCCACACGGTTGCGGAGCCTGCGCGTGCAACGGACCTGCGACCCTTGTCTGGACGGATCACGGGGGACTGCGTACACGCAGGAGGAATGCCGCCACCTCGCGTTCGAATGCATCGCGCCAACGTACATCGCGCTCGTCGAGCGTGGCTTACTGAGAGTCGTCGCGCGAGGCAGTTCTGCACGGCAATGGGCGGACTGCATGGAGTCGACTGGATTACGGCTGGGCCGTGCGAGGGCAGGCACATCGCATTCTACCGGGCAACACCTACGGAGGCGGCATGACCTGCATTGTGGCGCTGACGGATGGCAGGAAGGTCTGCATGGGTGCCGATTCGGCTGGAGCAAATGGTTGGTCCATGATCACGCGCGCCGACCCCAAGATTTATCGGGTGGGGCCGTTCCTGATCGGCTTCACGTCGTCCTTCAGGATGGGGCAGCTTCTCGGCCATAATCTGACCGTCGCGCCGCGCCCTGAAGGTACCGATGTGCTGGTCTTCATGTGCACGACGTTCGTTGAGGCGGTACGCGCTTGCTTTACCCGCGGTGGATTCGCACGCAAGGACAGCGAACGGGAATCGGCTGGCACTTTTCTGGTCGGGTACGAGGGGCGCATTTTCCGGATTGGCGACGATTATCAGGTTGGCGAAAACGCCGTGAACTTCNATGCCTGTGGTAGCGGCGAACAGGNGGCGCTGGGCTCGCTACATACCACCGCCGGAATGCCGATGCGGCCNGAAATCAGACTCGAACGCGCCCTGGCTGCGGCGGCCGAATTTTCAATGGGAGTCCGTGGCCCGTTCCNGATAGAAGTGCTGGACGGCCAGACCGCTCGACGGTCGAACGACGAAGCGGTAAGCGACGTTTGATCTAGCAGCCGCTCACTGGCGACGAATGGGCGGTGGTCGAGTCGCTCTTCGGCCCGCAGACACGTGGCCCTGCCGTCCGCGCGTCGCCAGTCTGCGGGCTGAACGCCATCCTGCATGTGCTCACCAAGAAATGCCGGTGGGTGCATCTGCCGCAGCACCTCGGCTACCCGTCCCACTTTGCCGTCCGGCATAACTCCAGGCGGTGGCAGCAGAAGGGCACGATGGACGTCGTGGTTGCGGCTCTGGCGCAGCACGGTCGCGTACTGAGGCCGGCCACGCCCCAGAATGAGATCGGTGTAGACGTCGCGCTCGGCGGGAAGGACAAAACGGTAATCACGCCGCGGTACGACAACGACTTCGCCGAACACCGGGTAGTTCTCCAGGAAGATCAAAGCGGGAAAACTGAAAGTGGATGAAAAGCGAGAACGTCTTCAATTATTTTGGAATGCGTAATATTCCGCAACTGATTTTCTGTGTGAACGGAAAGGAATACGACGGATTGGCCGGGATGTCTTCTTTAAGGTTGAAGGACGAATGCCGGGCTTGCACGCGTTCATGGCCGGGAATGTGCGACGGGTGTTGTGGCGGAGAACGCGCGGCGCGAGTCATACGCGGCGCTTCCCATGCCGCGCATGACCAACACCTACATGTTCAATGGCGACCAGGATCGGCAGGAAACTATCGAGTCGGTGAAGAACGGCCTGTACGCGGTGAATCCCGGCGGCGGCCAGGTCGACATCACGAACGGTAAGTTTGTGCTCTCGGCGTCCGAGGCGTACATGATCGGGAACGGCAAGATCACCGGCCCGGTGAAGGGCGCGCCGCTGATTTGCAGCGGTCCCGAACCGGTGAAGTACGTGAGCATGATCGGCAACGCCATGTCGCTCGACACGGGCGTCGGCGTTTGCGGCAACGAAGGCCTGCGCGTACCGGTCGGCGACGTTGTTGCCTGAATACAGAGGAATTTCCATGCTGCCTACCGCAACGATTCAGGATCCGAAGGACTACAGCATCAACGGCCGATTCGTCCGGCGCTTCCTCCGATTGACGCGTCCGTATTGGACGCGCCCGCGCGCGTGGCGTTCATGGCTCGTGTTGGGCGCATGTACTGCCTTTTCGATCGTGGACACTGCACTCGGTGCCAAGCTGTCGTTTCTCACCAGAGAGATGAGCGATGCACTGGTATCGCGCCACGCGGTGTCCTACTGGCACCTGTTCACCCTTTTTACGTTGGTGGGCCTGGTCATCAATGGCGGCGTGGTTAGCCTGTTTTTCAACTTCGTGGTGAGTCGGTTGACTTTCCACTGGTGGGCGTGGCTGACACGCGACCTGGTGCGGCGTTATCTGAATGGCCGTGTGTATTTTCGTATCGAGCAGGACAACGATGTCGATAATATTGACCAACGAATCCAGCAGGAAGTCGGGCCGTTCTGCAGCATGGCCGTAACGTTGCCGTGGGTGTTGCTACACGCGGGATCTGGATTGGCGGTTCAGGGCTGGATCCTCAAATCGATTGCGCCAGCGTTGTTTTACGGTGTGCTCGCATATGGTGCCGCGACCACGGTCATTACGTGGTGGCTGTACCGCCCGTTTATTCGCCTGCAGTTCGAATCGACCGTGGCGCAAGCCGATCTGCGCTTTGGCATCCTGCATGTACGGAACTACGCCGAAACCATTGCTCTGTATCGCGGCGAACAGGCAGAGGGCACGAGCATCGGGAAACGCTTGCAACGGGCGGTTCGTATCGCAGTGGCGACCTTGCAATATCAGTTCGTCATGAATGCCGCAGAGGCCGGTCTTGGCTTGATCTGGACCGTATTGCTGGTGCTGGCCCTCGTGCCATTGTATTTCAGCGGAAAAACTACATTTGGAACGATTACTCAGGGTGTCGCTTCTGCAGAGCTGCTGCGGGGCGCGATCCAGCGACTGACAGGATTCGTGCCCACATTTGCAACGGGGGCGCCTCACGTGGTACGGCTAGCGCAGATCGTCGAGAAAGTACAGGCAGTCGAGCGGGAAGGCGCTGGTCGGGACAACACGATCACGCTTCGTCGTGGCCAAGCCATCCGGTTCGATCGTCTCACCGTCGAGACGCCCGGACGGGAACGCACGCTGTTGCGGGACCTGTGCCTGACGCTTTCCGCTGGCGAGCACCTGCTGATTATGGGGCAGACCGGAGTCGGTAAAAGTTCATTGTTGCGGGCGATGGCGGGGCTGTGGCGCGCGGGTAACGGCACGATTACGATGCCGGACTCCGATGAAGTGCTGTTCTTGCCACAACGGCCGTACATGCTACTGGGTAGCTTGCGCGAGCAGATCCTGTATCCGGCGACAACGCGGGCGTTCACCGACAGCGAACTCCAGGCATTCCTGGTCGAGGTATCACTGCCTGATCTTGCTGCCCGGCATGGTGGCTTTGATAGTGTCATCGATTGGTCGCGCGTGCTGTCACTCGGCGAGCAGCAACGGATAGGCTTCGCGCGTGCACTGGCTGCCCAGGCGCGTTACGTTTGCCTGGACGAAGCGACGAGTGCGGTCGACGTGGCAACGGAAGCGCGGCTGTACCGGGTGCTCGCCCTGCGCGGCATGACCTGCGTGAGTGTCGGGCATCGACCGTCGTTGCTCGCGTATCACACCCTGGTGCTGGAACTGCAACCGGATGGGAATGTGCGTTTGGTCACCGTCGACCAAAGCCGAGAAAAGGTGGAGCGCCTGAGCGACGCAGACATCCTTTGAGCGCTGCTTTTCAAAGACGTTCGTTATCCTGAATCAACCATCGATATGACTGTGACGAATATGAATAGGTTGAACGGCTCGTGCATACGCAGGAACAACTGTTGGTGTTCCCAAACGCCGCTAGCAGCGTTCACAGAGTTGCTTGCGGCCGCAAACCGTCTGTCCATTGTGGCGTAAGGGAGATCGCACCATTTGGTGCGAGTTGGCATGGTGTTGAGACGGAACAATAATTAGGAGGAAGCCTATCCAGTAACTCTACTAGTATTCTGTCCCAGAAATAATTTTGCATAGCCGAGCCACTTTCTGGAGAATTGAATCGGCAGTCGCGGTCCATACGAACGGCCGGCCGTGGTGGTTGTACTGCTCGATATACCGCTCGATGCCGGTAACGAGTTGGCGCACGTTCTTGAACGACCCTCGACGAATCGCCTGCTGTGTAATCAGGCCAAACCAGCGCTCAACCTGGTTCAGCCAGCTTGAGTAGGTCGGCGTGAAGTGCATGTGGTAGCGCGTATGCCTGGCCAGCCATGCCCTGACCTTCGGATGCTTGTGTGTTGCATAGTTGTCGACGATCATATGCACATCGAGATCGGCAGGCACTGCCTGGTCCACATGCCTGAGAAACGCCAGGAATTCCTGATGTTGGTGGCGCGGCTTACATTGCGCAATGACTTCACCCGTTGCCGTATTGAGCGCGGCGAACAAAGTAGTAGTGCCATGCCGGACGTAATCATGCGTTACCCCCTCGAGGTAGCCCAGCCCCATCGGCAACATCGGCTGAGTACGCTCTAGCGCCTGGCACTGGCTCTTCTCGTCGACGCACAGCACCAAGGCATTGGTCGGCGGGCTCAGGTACAGCCCGACAATATCGCGTACCTTCTCTACGAAGTAGGGATCATTAGACAGCTTGGAGCTCTTTGAACGATGGGGCTGTACACCGAACAACGACAGATATCGGGCCACCGAACTCTTCGAAATCCCTGTCTGCGCAGCAGCGGACCGCACGCTCCAGTGCGTTGCCCCGTCCGGCTTCTCATGCAGTATCCTCGCCAGTAATTCCGCTACTGCTTCATCGTCATGCGTACGAGGCCGGCCTGGACGGGCTTCATCACGCAGACCGGCAAGTCCATGGGCAACAAACCGCTTCTTCCAGTGGGTGATCGCCGGCGGTGTCACTTCGCACTGCGTTGCAATTTCCTGACTCGTACGACCATCAGCGGCCATCAAGACAATCTTTTCCCGGCGAACCAGAGAGTGAGGCAGCGAACGCGAGCGGCTCATTGAAAGCAATTGCTCTCGCTCCAGCTCCGACACGACAACCTCGATTCCTTTGCGTCCCATGATCGCCTCCTGCACACCGTGACTCGATCATAGAACAATTTGGACTTATGCAAAGTTATTTCTGGGACAGAATACTAGCGCCGAGTTAATTCCAGACATGCCGACGGGACCGGCACGGTGATCGGGCGGACGCTGCTCATACTGGGATTCAAGGATTTTTGCTGTGCCCGCATCATTCTGGGGCGGCATCGAAGTCATGCAGATGATCGTCAAGGGAAAGATGAAATGCATTCGCGGCACTCAACCATCTGCCGCTGAGCGATTTTACTCGCGGGCGAAATAAACCCCAAATGCAAGATACATTTAAGTGTTCCTGATCAATTGATTTGAATTTGACTATCCTGGCGCCGTCATGATACCGGGGTAGCGGATGAAGTGTGTTGTAGAACTGAGCGAAGCCGAAGAAACGAGGTTGCAGCAGTTGTCGATCAATCACAAACATCGGGACACGCGCACGCGAGCGGCGGGTCTGCTGATGCTCGGGCGCAAGATCAAGCCCAAGGTGATTGCTGCACAACTCGGTGTGAGCGGACAAAGGGTCTACAACTGGTCCCACGCATGGCGCGACAGCGGGGTGTTCGGGCTGATGGGCGGCCATAACGGTGGCCGTCCGCCTGCGTTGTCTGACGCAATGATCACCTTGGCCCTTGAGGTGGCGCGAACCGAGTCGTCGACCCTTGCGCAGATTGGACAACGCGTGCAGGCCATTCACGGCGAACCGCTGCCATGCCGGATCGAAACGCTCGGTGAGGCACTCAAGCGCGAAGGCTTCTCGTTCAAACGCAATCGCTACGCGCTCAAAAAAAGCGCAACGAAGAGGAGTTCCAGTTGAAAGCGGATACGCTCGGCAAGCTGCAATGTGCCGCGCGCGACGGTCAGTGTCGCCTGTTCTATTTCGACGAGGCAGGCTTCCGTGCGGCGCCGCCCGTCCAGTGAAGCTGGTCACCACGGGGATTGCCCCACAGTATCGAGCCCAACAGCCATTGCAAACGCAGCGTCGTGGGCGCGCTTGACTTCGGTAAGAACAGCATCATCTACCCCGCGAGCGCCAGAACGGTGAAAGGCCCTGATGTCGTCGAATTTCTCGACTCGCTGATCCGCAAGGGCGATGGCCGTCCGACTGTGATCGTGCTCGACAACGCGAGCATCCATCACAGCATTGATCAGGACACGCTGGATCGCTGGTTTCTCGAACACAAGGCACTCCCGTTCTATCTGCCGCCGTACAGTCCCGAGCTGAATCTGATCGAGATCGTCTGGAAGCACTTCAAATACCACTGGCGACGCTTCGTCACCTGGACCAGGGAAACCATCGACGCTGAACTCGCTGAGTTGCTCGGCGGATACGGCACGATTTCAAGTCAATTTCTCGTGAACACTTTACTCAACGATGCCGACGTGTCCGCGCCGCGCTGGAAGAGGGAATGGCTCGATCCAACGGCGGACTATTGCCAGGCACATCACACCTTGCTCGAGACGATACCAGCATCTGCTTTACGCAATGCGGCCAACTTTACTACCGCTCTTCGAGCGATAAATCGTTATCGCGACGACTGCAGGTATCGTTAGCCTCGCAAGGCGCGCTAGCCAAATTAGCGGGCACATTAGCGCTTCTGTGAAGGCTCTGGTGCAAATAGGCGGTCGGCCTATCCCCTGCAGGCGTTCGACACCCTGTTTGCCGCGCGCGCCTGGGTCACCGGGTTGGTGCGCTGGTATAACCACGAACATCGTCACAGTGCGATCCGTTTCGTCACGCCTGCCCAACGGCACGCCAAGCTCGACCAGCAGATCCTCGATCGCCGCGCTACGCTCTACGAGGCGGCAAAGCAGCGCAACCCGCTACGATGGAAAGGCCCCACGCGAAACTGGAAGCGCGTACACACGGTCCACCTGAATCCCGATCAGACAGACAACTTCGAACCCATCAAACGCGACCACCGACAGGAGCAAAAAGCCGCCTGAATTTAATCGTTGAGGCGACATCTAGCTTGAAATTTACCGACGCTCGAGCAGCAACTCCTCGACGTCGCGCAGGCTCAGGCTAAACCGGAAATACCAGCGAACCGCGCAGCTGATGACGACGGCAGGGAACCGGTGGCCGTGAGAAAGCTGTTTTGCCTTCTTCATTACGTCATTCTACCGCCCCCTCTCCATCAACCTGACAGAGCCGCTGCCAATTGTAAGCCCGCTGACTAAGGTTCTACGGTTTGTTGGACCGTCGAACAAGATAGAAGCTACAACCCGAGCCGGCCACCGCAGTGCATTCATAGTAGCTACGACCGTAAGGACCATTTTTCCGGCGCCACATGCTTTCATCCACCCCTAAAGTCGGTAGCGGAGGCCTCGGTACGAATCGTAAATCTGCATGGCGGCCGTTCCTAAGCTCATACGAGCAGCTAACTAGCGCTGGCGGCCCACTATCACTATCCTTCGCTGGATAGAACGTGGCAGAGATAAATCTCCTGATGCGATCGTCATCGTCCGGCGCAACGCCCAACCACATACCCTCAGCATCGTTGGGTACTGCTGTAGCTGTATACCAAATTCCTTCCTTACTTATCTCAGAGATAACTGGACAGCGCTCTAACGTTTCGGCCGACGCGTACCACGATGCGCTAACTGCGATGTGAAAAATTAAAATGCTTTTCTTCATAGTCAAGATTCATCCTAGTACGCAGAAGTATATTCGGAGAATAAATCCAAATCATCGATTTGAATCTGAATTAAGAAATGGCTCGTAAGAGCACTTCAAGGACGCAGCCGACCCACTATCCTTCGTACGTGCTGAAGGAACACGGTGGAGAAACGCCTTGCTGGTGCTTTCCCCCAAGTCCCGGCGCAACACGCAGTCATTTGTTCTCGCCATCGCCGGCGATTGCTGTGTACACCCTCTTGCCATCGCGATATCATCGGTAATCGGGCAGCTTACGACTGCTTCAGCCAATACCGACATCAGTGCTCCGATAACCGGTGGATGGAAAGCAGGCCTTTACATAAAGCGCGAACCGTGAGTCGCAGCCAACTTGTGGGCGCAAACAGCATCGAACCTGCACGAAGTGTTGCATCGACTCTCGGTAACAGATATACGTTTAACCGAACTGCTGCTTAAGCAGGTGGAACGCATATTGATTCCGGGCGCGCGCGTGCTAACCTTCGGTAGCTTGATCTGGTTAAATACGGCATCCAATTAAATTATTCAGCTCGAGCTGTCGTCTAGCGACAATTCGGCCGCCGTATTGTCGTGAACAGTCGAATGAGTTTTGCAGACGTTATATGATCAATTGATTTTTGACGAGTCAGTTGATTTACCAAAAAAGAAGCTCTTCCTTTATAAGACATAGAAGTAACCATATCAAATAAATAAAATTGATGGTGCTGATAATTTTTTTGACTCTTCAAATCCACGTTTCAGGCGTTAAGGCACACCTGCAATGTCTGTCTGGGTTGTGCGCTGTGGCGCTGCCCCTGTAGCGCTGCGCAAGTCGACTGGCGAGATTTTTTCCCAACCTGCAGGATGCGATGCCCCTAGTATTCCGTCCCAGAAATAACTTTACGTAAATTAAGATTGTTCTATGATCGAATTCACGGCGTGTTGGAGGCGATCATGGGACGTAAAGGAATCGAGGTTGTCGTGTCGGAACTGGAGCGAGAACAATTGCTGTCAATGAGCCGCTCGCGTTCGCTGCCTCACTCTCTGGTTCGCCGGGAAAAGATTGTCTTGATGGCCGCTGATGGTCGTACGAGTCAGGAAATTGC
>NZ_KI912596.1:0-3076 GCF_000519185.1 Paraburkholderia nodosa DSM 21604
GGAAAACGTGACGTACTCGAGCGGGTATTGGGCGCTCTCCCAGTGGATCCGTCGCGGTCCCCAGTCCTATGTCCTCATTCCGGCGCCCGGCCGCGGCGAGCCTGCCATCATCGCCGCGACCAGCTTGCTCGATCAATTGGCCGATCAAGATGACGTGTGGATCNCGAAGGTGTATCGATACGGATTTTTCTCGGTCGAACAAACGAGTGGCGTGACGCTGAATGCACTCGACCAGCGTCAACTCGAACTGTATAACCTTCCGGACCATGGGACGGCGATCAATGCGCTGTGCGCGGCAATTAACGATTGCGGCCTAAGTGGCGGCGTCATTGGTCTCGACGAGCTGGGTCTGATGCCCGGCAACTTCGAGGAAATCCGGGCGCGACTACCGAACGCGAACGTGAAGCCGGCGCTGGAAATTTTCCGTTCGGTTCGCGCCGTCAAGACTGAGGAAGAAGTCCGACGCCTGCGACGTGCGGCGCAGATTGCTGAGCAGTCGATCGCATCTGCACTGGAAATCGCCAGGCCCGGCGTCAGCGAACGAGAGCTGGGACTGGCGTTTCATGAGCGGACCGTGCGCGAGGGCGGCTATCCGGTATTGGGGTGCATCGGGTCCGCCCCGCGTTTCTCGTCCCGCTGTACGCCGCCCAGGAAGTCTCTCACTCATTTCGACGCAACGTTCCTATCACGCTATTTTCTGCGGCTGCGCGGATCTCTGCCTCGCTCGCCGACGCTTCGCGTGACGACGTCCATCTGAAAGAGAACCACAATGAAAACTCGTAATGTCAGTGCAATCAACAACGATCGTGCGTTCGTCGAAATTCAAGGGCTTTGTCCCGCTATCGTATATGTAAAAATTGAAGCACTTAATCTTGCAGGGTCTGTAAAGATCAAACCCGCAGTCGGAATGATTAACGCACTAGAGCGCAAGGGATGTATAAATTCAAATACGCGCCTGATTGAATCATCTTCGGGAAGTCTAGGCGTGGCGCTAGCCATGGTTTGTGCTGAACGGGGATATCGATTTACCTGTGTGATCGACCCCAATACCTCAGAGCAGAACCGGAAGACGATCGAAGCAATGGGAGCTGAAGTCGTCGTCGTACATCAGCGCGACGAAAATGGCGGCTTTTTAGGTACTCGCATTCAGTACATTCGGCAGAGGATCGCCAACGACAGTAACACCATCTGGCTTAATCAATACGCGAATCCGGCGAACCCGGCCGCCCACCACGATTCCACCGCCAAGTCTATTAGCGAGACGTTTGGTGACATTGACTATCTCTTTATTGGTGCTGGCACCACTGGCACGCTGATGGGCTGCAAAACGTTTTTTCGACGATACCGCCCTGAGACGAGGATCATCGCCATAGATAGTATTGGGTCGGTCACGTTCGGCTTCCCGCCGGCAACGCGCTACATTCCGGGCTTGGGAACAAGCCGCCGACCAGAAATCTTCGACCCCGAAGGCCTTGACGCTATGGACCGGGTTAACGAGGCCGATGCGGTCACTATGTGCAGGTGGCTTGCTCGCAGCCACGGACTCCTTCTGGGTGGATCGACAGGAACGGTGCTCGCCGGAATCCATTCATGGAGAGACCGCATTTGTCCTAAAGACGTCGTCGTTGCCATATCACCCGATCTCGGGGAGCGATACCTTGACACGATCTATTCCGATGCTTGGGTTGCAAAACATTTTGGAGAGAAACGCGTTTCCGGCGACCTTTCAGTCTTGACAGATCGAATTTCTCCTACGGTGCCGGACACCGCCTCACACCAGAGTGGATAAATCGGTCCTTGCGTCGGAACTCGTGTGGCCAACGGTATCGCGTCGCGCGACGCGGATGCCTTTCGTTGCAGTGTATATGAACGCCTCCTTGTGAGAAGCTTCTGCGGGCGATCAACGACAAGGCAGGCTACAACCTCATTGACCGAACAAGCTCGAAGCACTCACTGCCACGCCGGTTGTTGTTAGGTGAAGATACGTGCGCCGGATTGCGATCCGTTACGCACGCTGAGAGGAGCGGATGGATGCATCAAGCAACAACCGCGCGTGATAATCGTTACCAAGCTTGCACCATTTCTCCCGCCATTGAACATGGTCTGTGCTGACTTACTTTGGACATACAGCCAGCAATGCCGAACTCGACCTACTAAGCCGCAAGTTCCGATCGGCTGTTGAGAGCGAAAATCGTAAGCGGGATTTCAGAATAAAGGTTTTCAGTCGTTCAAAGCAAGTTTGTAACTCATAGGCAGCGCTTCATCTCAGGTCATCAAGCCCGATCGCACAACTCGGCAAAGTGACATTTAACCTATGTCGAGTGGTCTTGAAGTTCATCAAATTTCCGGAGAGACCAGCGTGGATGATATTGTCGACAACAACTCGTTCAGGATTGGCCCAGTAGGTGACATTCAAGTTTGTGTCATCGTAGGAAAGCAAGATACATGGAACAAACGACAAGCCTAATTCCTTGGCACAGAAATGACGGTGATGGCCATCCATAATAATGAAATGACTGCGTTCCACTAGGATAGGCGAGGTCCACTGTCCAGTTTTCGCGATCAATTTGATGAGCGTCCGAGCACGCTTGACGTTGATCTTCTCGCTCGGACGAAGTTGACTTACTGGCAATCTGACGACCGTGTAAGTCGCAACAGCTTTTGGGGATGACAAGGGCTTCTCCTAAATAGCAACGGTTTCTCTGGCGACGATGCATATGTCGTGCCATGCGAAGAGTTCCATATAATTTTATGAGGTGGCTGGAGCGGCCCCACGTATCTGAGGACTGATATGACTTGTCGGGTAGCCGCCATGCATTGCTGCATAGCGGCCCCCTCAGAACCGTGCATGCACCTTTTACTCATAGGTCAGAAACATAGCGGACAGACGGATGCCTGAAGAAGGAGCGCACGTGTATCGGCTCCGGTTGTCTGTTGGAGTAGGAATGACAGTCGCCTATCACCCCCTCCGCAGATCCGTACGTGCGCTCCTAACGCATACGGCTCCTGCCTTGGGTCGTGACGATCAGACGCTGGTTTGGGTAGGGATGGCAGATGTGGACGAGAGGCAACCAGT
>NZ_KI912596.1:4122-10359 GCF_000519185.1 Paraburkholderia nodosa DSM 21604
CCCCCTCCGCAGATCCGTACGTGCGCTCCTAACGCATACGGCTCCTGCCTTGGGTCGTGACGATCAGACGCTGGTTTGGGTAGGGATGGCAGATGTGGACGAGAGGCAACCAGTGCGCTGTGATGCGACTCATTCGCTGCGAAGTCATACGATGCTTCTGACTTCGGCGGCGCAGCGTGCGGAACCACAGCCGACCGACGGCTTGACGAAACTGGCCGATGCGCGTGCCGTTACGGGGCACTCCGAAGTAGCGCGCATGCCCGTTCACCACCGCTCGCAGGTACCGTCCCTGTTCCGTGATGGTATGGTGCATACGCCGACGCAGTGCCTCCTTGACCGTCAGCAGCTTGGCTCGCATACGCTTGGCGCTGGTCAACCGCAGTACCGCAAACTTCCCCTTGCGGGTCTTCCCGCAGCAATGCGTAAAGCCCAGGAAGTCAAAGGTTTGCGGTTTGCCTCCTCCGCGACGTCGGCAGTTCTCGCGCGCAAAGCGCCCGAACTCGATCAGCCGCGTCTTGCTCTCGTGCAGCTTCAAGCCGAAGCGGCCCAGCCTCTCGATGACCTCGCGCTGGAAGCGCTCGGCATCCCTCAGGTGCTGGAACCCCGCGACCCAATCATCGGCATACCGCACCACGATCACGTCGCCGTCGGCATGCCGCGCACGCCACTGTTTCACCCACAGGTCGAACGCATAGTGGAGGTAGATATTCGATAACAACGGCGAGATGCTGCCGCCCTGAACTGTACCGACCTTACTCTGCGCCAACCGGCCGTCTTCCAGCACGCCAGCGTGCAGCCATTTCTTGATGAGCCGCACCACTCGCATGTCCGCCACCCGGTGCTCGATGAATCTGATCAGCCAGTTGTGTTCGATCGTGTCATAGAACTTGCTGATGTCAGCATCAAGTATCCAGCTCACTTTCCTGCGTTCGATACCTACGCTCACGGCGTCGAGCGCGTTGTGGGCGCTCTTGCCAGGACGGAAGCCGTAACTGAACCCGACGAAATCCTGTTCGTAGATCGCGTTGAGTACCTCGACCGTTGCANGCTGAACGAGCTTGTCCTCCAGCGCAGGCACGCCCAGCGGGCGCTTGCTGCCGTCGGCCTTGTCGATGTACACGCGTCTGACAGGCTGGGGCCGGTAAGCCCCTCGGGCCAGCCGGTCGGCCAGATCCAGAAGCCGCGCTTCCAGGTCCAGTCCGTACGACTGCNACGTCTNGCCGTCCACCCCGGCAGCCGCCTTGCGCTCAAGCGCAAAGTAGGCTGCCCGCNGGCGGTCGACCGCGTAGATGTGATGCATCAGGGTGGTGAACTTCGCACCCGGTCGGCCTTTGGCCGTCTGTCGTATGCCGTCGAGCGCCGTTCCCATGTCATATTCCCGCCCCGATCTGCGGGACATGTGCGCTGCGACTGCATTGCCCTTGNCCTGCCGCCTTCCCTCCACCGTCTCCGCCGTCGCGGGAGTTGCACCCTCGACTTTGTTCGACAGCTTCTGCGGTACTACGCAGCAGTCCGACTTCCCGCGCCCGTAGCTCATCGTCGTATTCCCTCAGGCTTCACGATGCGCACTGCTCCCAGCGCTTCCCAGCGGGGGCAGTAGAGCGTGGGATCTCCCGGTTCCCGTGTGAGATGTTTCCGCGCGTGCGCGGGGTCTTAGACCGCGCGGGGTCCAGCGCTGCCTCGCCAACGCGGCAGCACCAGTGTGGCCTTCGGCTTGTGTCCACAGCCTCGACACCCCGGTCGGCCCGTGCCTTGCAGCACGGGGCAAATATCTCGCGGCTCAATACCCGGCCCGCGCGTACCCCTGTCAACGCTTCGCCTGCATCCTCACGGGTGCACACGCATGACTCGGGGCCGCCGTGGCTGGCTAGGCCTTCAACGTATGACTCTTTCATTCACAACACCTCACCGGTTTTGACCGGCGCACGGACATGCTTTTGCAGCTCAGGCGGCCAGCTTTATCAGCCTTTCCTGACGGGCTTCGAGGGGTGATTTGAAGCCCAGTTTTTCAAGACGCCAGTCGCGATTGTATCGGTCCCTGAACGCGATGGCCGCAGCACGGACTTCCTCCAGGTTTTTAAAGATGCGCCCGTGAATCGCCTGTTCCTTCATCGTCCTGTTGAACCGCTCAGCGACGCCGTTGGTCTGCGGTTCGGCAACAAAGGCGTAGCTGGGTGCGATGCCCCAGAACCGGATCTGCTCGCGGAAGTCATCCGAGGTGTATTGCGAACCGTGATCCATGCGCAGCGACAACCCGCGCCCCGAGTCGGCGACCACCGAGCCAAACTCGGCCAGCAGCCCCTGGGAGATCGGCTCGAGCGCCGCGAAGCGGTCGCCGATTTTCGCAGCGTGGATGCCGGTGCACATGCCGTCGCAATGATCAACCGCCGAGAAGATCCACACCATGCCGTCGTCCGCGGTCGCGATGCGCACGCCGTCGGTACCCCACATCTCGTTCGGGCGATCAGTCGTGATCCGGCCGTCGTGAAGGTTGGGTTCACCATTGGGCCGCCGGTACGGCGAGAGCAGGCTGTGCTCGCGCATCAGGCGCAGCACGCGGGTCCGGGAGACCCGGATGTCGTGCAGGATGCGCAGCCGCGCCCAGACCTTGCGGTGCCCCTCGCCGCTGAATGGCGACGCTGCCAAATCGTCGCGGATGGCCTTGAGCAGCTCGACATCTGGCATCTTCGGCTTGGGGCCGCGACGTCCCGCGACGATCGGCACCACGTTAGCTGCGGCTCTCGCACGCACCGCGTAGATCGTCGAGCGCGGAAACTGGAGCACCTGGCAGACCCTCTGCAATCCGAAGGGCTTGCCTGCGCTGACGGAGATCGTGTGGCTCATGTCGACGACCTCCGCACGCTCAAAGGGCGGCGCGCCTGCAGCTCGCGCTCCTTGCGCAGGATTTCGACTTCCATGGACAACTCGCCGACCCGCCGCACGGCGTCGTTCAGCCGCGCCTGCAGTGGATCCGTAGTACGTGCCTTGAGGCCTGCTTCCATGCCGCTCAGCGCCAGTTCACGCCATTGCTCGAGCTCGGCGATCGTCACACCGACTTCGCGCGAGATGGCGTCGACGGGTTCGCCGCGCAGCAACCGAAGCACCACACTACGCTTGCGGCCGGTAGACCAGCGTTTGATTTCGGCCGCGCCGGAGGCGCTTGCAGTCGCGCTACGCGCTCCTTCCAGCGCCTCCGGCGCAATCGCCTTCGTATCGGGTCTCTTCAACATCAACCACTCCAGTTTGGATCACACGTTTTACCCCAACTTTGTGTCCAGAAAAACCGGAGCCGCCGCACGCACTAATGCGACACAACCGATTCAAACGGGCAGGAGTAGCTTCAAACTTGCAGCCATCAACACAATGCCCAGTAAAAAATGGATCTGGCGAGGCGATAGCCAACGGCTGCCCAGATGTGCCCCAAACCAGCCTCCCACGATCACCACCAACGCCAACCGACCGGTCCCATCGGGAAGGTGATCTGTGGCGCTCCAGTTACCTGCCAGCGCTACTAGGGAATTGCAGAGGATGAACAGCGCGGAAACGGATGCGGCAGTGCGCGTGGAGGACCACCGACAAAGCAGCAGAAGTGGTGTTAGCAGAACGCCGCCGCCCACTCCGGTCAGCCCCGAGGCAAACCCGATAACCGCTCCGCAAACCAGCGCGACCGGCCAGGAAGGTGGTCGCACAGCGTGATCATTTGATGGCTTTCGCGCCAGCGACAAGGTTCCAGCGATTAACAACAGGATGCCAAGCAGATACTCAAACCATGTTTCCTGGAGCGTTATATAGCCGCCCAATAGCGCCATGGGAATGGCCGGAAGTGCAAATGGCCAGAACAACTGCCAGTTAAAATGCCTGTCGCGAATGAAGCGCCAGTTGGCGACCAGGGAAACCAGGATATTCAGGACAAGCGCGGTGGGCTTGATGCTGTCGGGCTCATATCCCAACAATGCCATTATGGCAATGTATCCAGAAGCCCCAGCCTGACCTGCGCTCGCGTAAAGCAGCGCAACAGCCAGAAACGCGCCGTAGATCAGCAGTGTTTGTGTACCGGTCATCGCGGATGTCAACCAGAAGGCTGAAGCGACAGTATCGCATCCTGTGAACAGGACGAAACCACCCGTATCGAGCATTGATCGGTCAACGTTGATCAGCATCAACAACATCGCGAGCGGCTTGCACGTTCGTTAATTTGTGTCACATCTCCGCGAGCACAATCTAAATTCCATCGCGCACAATCAGCCCTTCCCTCTCCAGGTTCACCAGAGTACGATACAACGTTTCATGCGCGTGGCCGCCCATTGCATGAGTGTGCCAGGCGGCTTGAACCGCCCCTCGTCGTCTCGCTCGAGGCGCAGGCAATGCAGGACGCTCGCGGGGCGAACGTAGCGTCAGACGCTCCTCGCGGGCACGGCTGCGCATGCGTTGCCGCGACAGTTGCCGGATCCAGTCGACCGCGAACAGCGAATCACTCTCCAGACATGCAAGCAGCGTCCTCGCTGGAAAGGCGAGCAATTCATTCGCGCTCCCGCAAAACGCGTCGCAGTAGTAGCGAGAGCTGAAGAGACTGGTTCTGTCGCCGCAGTAAGAGCGAGAGGTCGGCCAAGACCGATATGGTATGGATTCCTTATCCAGCCAGCGAATAGAACTGCTGTGCGGGAGTTTGACCGACGCCGCCATCGTTCAATTGCCCCTTGACGTTCATGTGCATGACTTCGATGCCACCTAGGAGAATGCGGGCGCAACTAAATTTCTCGAACCCGAGCATCGGGCGGGTCCGGCGCTTGATCGCGCGGTGGTCCTGCTCGACGATGTTATTCAGCCTGTAGCGCGTCGGCCAGCGCGAATATCAATGAGCTGTTGGCCACGAAGCAAGCTATGTATTTCAAGCTGCGCCAGCGTCGCGGCGCGCACGGACGGGTGGGGGCTCCCGCCCGATACGTACGGAAGGCTCTGTCACGTTGGCGAGGTGGTCACGTAAGATGTCGCGATGAAGAAGACAAAATCGCTTTATCACGGCCACCGGTTCCCGGCGACGGTCATTAGTCACGCGGTTCGGTGGTACTTCCGGTTCCAACTCAGCCTGCGTGATATTGAAGAACTGCTGTTCGAGCGCGGTGTCATCGTCAGTTACGAGACGATCCGCCGCTGGTGCGACAAATTCGGCGCGGGCTTCGCACATCGCGTCAAAGCTGCTCGCCGCAAACCTGGCAGCACATGGCATCTTGACGAAGTCTTCGTTACGTTGCGCGGTGAGCCTTATCTGCTCTGGCGGGCAGTCGACCAGCAAGCACGGCGCCGAACTCGACATCCTGCTGCACAAACGTCGCGATAAGGCCGCAGCAAAGCGCTTCTTCAAACGCGTGCTGGCCGCCTGTCCCGACGCGCCGCGAAGGATTGTCACCGATCAGTTGCGCAGCTATCCGGCCGCGAAGGCCGAAATTCCCGAACTGGCAAACATCAAACACGTATTCGTCAAAGCCAGTGCTCGGGTGAACAACCGTGCCGAAAATAGCCATCAACCCACGCGTGAGCGCGAACGCCGGATGCGTGGTTTCCGCGATCCTGATCGCACACAAGCGTTCTTATCGAGCTTCGGACCAATTCGCCAGCACTTCGCGCTCAAGCGACATTTACTGCGTGCATCACTCTATCGCAATCAGCTCGCCGCACGCTTTGCCGGGTGGCATCGCTTCACTGGGCTCACCCAAGATCCGTCCGATTTCTGAGCAAATGTACGTCCTGTGCGCACTTGCGTCTCGAATACCTTAACGTGACAACGCCCTTTTCTCTGGTGAGCGCGCACGTTGCTGAATCAGCGGCTCCGCCCGCTGCCAGAACGCATCGTCATCTCTCACGATTCGACTCTCTTCGTGGTCAAGCCTTCGCTATAATGCCGCACGCGCTTGCGGCCCAGACGAAGTGCACACCAATTTACGAATAAGCTTTAAGGCTACGCTGATCAAGCCGTGTAAACACAACGGGTTGCGACCAAGACATGTGTAAACTTTTGAGATCGCGAATAACAGCCGTAAAAGCGAGCATTCCTGCTCATGTTGGGCCCCTTGAGGGGCCCTGCACGGGCTTGTCGCCCGTCTTTGGCCCTCTACGGGCGCACCTGTGCTGTCGAGCGACCTCGCCACATGTAAAGATTGGCCAGCGCGAGCGCAACAAAGGCGCGATTGGCGTTTTTCGACAGCCCGCGATAACGAACCTTCGTGAAGCCCCACAGCC
>NZ_JAFA01000091.1 GCF_000519185.1 Paraburkholderia nodosa DSM 21604
AAGAAAGGGACAAAGGCAGAGTTTTCAACGCCTTGGTCCATATCCGCCGCGAGCATGACCGGTTTGCCGGAACGTAACAATTGCACGATCTTTCTGGCACTTGTCGCGCGCTCGATCATCTCTGCGCCGAATCTGCCGCGTTGCCGCCTGGCAAGGTCGCATAGGGCTGTGCTTGACATACGTGTGTACAGTGAGGCGACGGGGAGGTGCGTCGAGTAGAGCATGCAGCCGACCTCGATGCCCACAAAGTGAAAACCCATAAAGATGGTGGGCGGGGCTGTATCGTCATGGAGATCAATTTTGCTTTCGATCTGGACGATATCCCGGATCGACTGCGCACTGCCAAACCACTGGATGCCTCGCTCGAGATAGCTGCGAACAACGTGGCGGAAGTGAGCTCTTGCGAGCGCCTGACGTTCGCGGCTAGTCTTCTCGGGGAAGCACAGACGCAAGTTCACCTGGACGATATGCTTGCGGCGGCTCGGAAGCGCATACAACGCAGTGCCGACAACCATCCCGAGCCTTGCGACAAATTTGTAAGGAAGTATGGAAAGCGTGCGTAGCAACGCCACGATGAGCGCAAAGCCGAGGCGTTTCAAAGATTGTGCCCTATGGGTGGTGAAGTTTGGAAAGCGAAGTCAAACGCCAGGCACGCGACCTTTCGGCTCGTCACTGCTTCATGGCGAATGTTTTCGCTCAAGATATCAACCGTGGACCATACAGTCCAGGCATAATCATTGGGTTACGTGGACGACTCGCGAAGTTACCGAATGTAACGGGCGGCTTTGGTGCGACCTACCCCAAAGATTCTGGTCGTGAGTAATCGCCGCTAGCATCGACGACGCTGTTCCACAACTCAAAGGGGGTTTCTGCTGGTGGTGGTTGCGAATGACACTTCCACGCCGAAAGGGGACCTCCGTGCTGCAAGCCAGTGAACGGCGGCTTAGGGTTGCGGATTCAACCGGTCGATGCCTTGCGAGGTTCGAGCGATGCATGCTGTTCGCATCAGGCGCTCATCGGCCACAAAGCGACGCTCGACGTGTGAAATCGAACGTCCTCAGGTTGGTGCTGAAGGGACATTTACTGTCGGTTATGCAAGTGAGCGCCGGCTGGCATCGATCAATGCGGCCGTCACCACGCGTTCCTGTCGAGCTGCCTTGGACATCGATTGGGTGAGTGCCCACCTGGTGATGCACAACGAACATTGGACCAAGGTCCGATTGCCGCCGGTACATCCATCACCAATACTTCAAAATCGCCGCACGAACGCAGCGAGAGGATTCGCTGCCGCCGCCAGGAAAAGGTTTGCTGGCAAGCGCGCTTTCAGTCCTGCAAGGTTTGTGACGGGATGTCGCACTCGCTGCAATGACGCCATTTCCGAATGCCTGGATAACGCGGGTCAGCCGGTGACGGTTTCCGGATGCGCGGCGTGGGCCCAATGCACCGCAATGCGAGGTGGCGGCGGGCGCCGTTGCCTTTGACTGATCGAGGAGGACAATCATGATGCTCGACTGGAAGGCCTATCAGCAGCAATTGATGACCCGCATCGGGTCCATCGGCAAGCTCAGTCCGGACACGCTTCGAGGTTATCAGTTGCTTGGCGGCGCAGGCGGCAAGACGGGGAAACTCGATGCAAAGACGAGGGAGTTGATCGCTCTGGCCGTTGCCGTTACGCGTCAGTGCGACGGCTGCATTACCGTGCACACCGATGCTGCCGTGAAGCATGGTGCCACGCAGGAGGAGATTGCGGAGGCGCTTGGCGTAGCGATAGCCGTCAACGCCGGCGCGGCGCTCGTTTATTCGTCGAGAGTCATGGACGCCTATGCGCTGATGACCTCGTCGTCCTGATGCGTCACAGGCGCGCTGCTGCCATCAACCCGAGCAGTGGTCGCGTCGACAGGCGCGCGTCATGACCGTCTCCTGTACACTCGGGAAGGGACAGCCGTACGCATTGCCTGAACGGCTCAATTGGGTGTGTGCTGCCGATCGCCGTCAGGCAGAATTCGGCCGAGGTTGTGTCAAAACGAGTGACGTCGACATCGGGCGCGAAAGTCGACCCACCAGAATGCTCTGTATCGGCTTCGCGGCACTCAGGGAAGGGTAAAGCGACACCCGAAAACCGGGTAATTTCGAGTTTTGACACGGCCTCGGCCAGTTTGGGACATTCGACGGCAGCGGACAAATGGTCGACAATCGTGACTGCCGGATGGCAAGGATCTTGAGGCTTTGACATTTTTTGCCTCGGGCAGTTACGTAGTATCGAAGTCAGCGCGCTTTGTCGACGGTGCGGCGGCCATAGCGAAAAAAGGAAGGATCGTGCGAGCGTATGCGGGTACGGCGTATCAGACTGATGCTTTTTCGTTAGTGGACGTTCCCATGCCCGTGCCGGGTCCAGGAGAGGTTCGTCTACATATACGTGCTGCAGCATTAGGCTTTGTTGACGGCTTGATGGTACGGGGTCGCTACCAGATTCGCCCGCCATTGCCTTACGTGCCTGGCGGCGAAATCGCGGGCGTCATCGATGCTGTTGGACCGGAAGTGGCAGGCAGTTTTATCGGCCAGAGAGTGGCCACGTGGCAACTGGGAGGCGGTCTCGGCGAGTACATCGTGTTGCCGGCCAATGAGGCTTATCCCATACCGCATGCGTTGCCTTTTGAAACCGCTGCCGCAATGCTCGTTGACTATCAAACCGCACACTACGCCTTAAATCACCGAGCACAGCTAAGGGCTGGTGAGACGATCCTCGTGTTGGGCGCTGCCGGTGCCGTTGCTTCCGCCGCCGTTCAACTGGCGCTCCAGACTGGCGCATACGTCATCGCGGCAGCATCGACCAATGAAAAGCGCCAGGCCGCGCTCGACCTGGGAGCGCATGCTTCCGTTGACTATGGATTAGAGAACTGGCGAGACGCTCTCAAAAGAGTCGCGCCAAGCGGCACAGTAGACGTGGTTTTCGACCCGGTTGGCGGCTCTACATTTGAGCCGGCGTTCAGATCCCTGGGGAAAGACGGAAGGCATCTTGTCCTTGGCTTTACCGCAGGTAGGATTCCCTCGTTGCCGGCCAATCTTCCTCTGTTGAAAAGCGCCAGCCTGGTCGGCGTTGACATCCGACATTTTCTTGCAAGCCAACCAGAGGCTGCCCAACGCGCCAGATCATCCCTTTTCGACTTGGTCGCAAGCGGAAAGCTCAAGGCACCACAATTGGTAACCTATCCGCTTGAGCAGGCAGCGCGAGCAATTGAGGCGGCAATGGCGCGCGCAAAAACTGGGAAGGTTGTTGTATTGCCCTAGAGCGGGTTCGCAATTGTTGAATGGCCGTTATTGGCGATGCCGAAGGGCTGTTCAGGATCGATCAGGGACATCGAGGTGGCGGCCCCTGGCAGCACTGCGATAGGCGAAATCGCTCGCAACGCCTTGTCCGACGAGCCTTCCGGCGGATCTGATGTTGTTTGCAAGGTCGGCGCTTCACAAACCGCCGCTTCGTTTAACAGTTTGCTTACGTGAGCATCGCCTTATCATCTGCCGGATCGCGTGGGTTCGAAGTAGCAACGACACCGACTTTCGCCCGACGTCAATCACGAATCAGGTACCGGTCGCGGTTTTTCACCTCCTTGATCCAGTTCGGCGCTCGTCCCCTGCCCGACCAGGTTGCGCCCGTCTTCGGATCGCGATATTTCGGAGGCACGACACCCCCTGCCGACGTCGTACGCCCGCGCCGTCGAAGTCCGAAGATATCCCGCTCAGTGAACCCGTAGTCGGCAACCTTGGCCCTGATGTCAGCGAGTACCTCTTCGTATTCTGCCGCCCGGGCCGCTGCCGCCTGCTCCTCGAGCGCGGCCATTTGTGCCTTCAGTTCCCTGAATGTCGCCACGACTTATCTCCGGTTCACACAAAGTGTTCCCGATCTTAGCTCGCTTCGATTTCGGGCGGCTGATAGCCGGCCCCTCCCTGCGCGGCAGATTCCGCGAATTGTCTTCGACCAGGCCAGCCACTACGCACGAAAACAATCGGTGCTGCCGCGCGCAGACGGCAGCGCCGGGAGAGGTACTACGCGACATGAGGCACTGCACGTGGGCCGCGAGCCGCGTGCGTACGGCGGAGGCACGCCGTCGGCCCCTGGTTCGGGCAGTGCGCGCAACGACATGCGCAGCGCCCGACCCGCGGCTCCGCCAACACGATCCACGCACGCTCTGCCCGTTCTGGGCGCGGCGGACCTCAGGGCCCTAAAGGAGCGTCGGAGACAGTTATTAAGATAAGTCTTCTTATCACAATGCATCTTTTTATCTATTAAACTGCGCGATTTCAAAAATCGCCGGATGCGGTCCCGCGGCCCGCCCTCCGCTGTACCGGTCGGCTTGCCCGATGCCGGTGAACCCGCAATCTTCAACGCCAGCGGGACGAAAGCGCAGCTCCTGCGCTTCGCGTCAGTCCAGGCGTTGTCATCTGTCAACCCTCCACGTTCGCCCCGGTAACTCGCGACGGCGTCAGAGCAGATATCAAAAAATGGCGGTTCACGAAGCGTAGAATACGCCCTTCATTCAACGCATCCGGATCCGGGCGCATCGCCACGAATACCCTGAAAATCCAGGCTCTGGGTGTGTCGCTGGTTGGCGAACTGGCCTGAGCGGCAGCCGGGGCGAACAAACAAAGGCGTCATCAGCTTGACGGCAGGAAAGAACGAAGCGCTCCATCTGGCTTTGTACAGGGGTGTTCTCCATGCAGCCGGGCATCGGGATATGGGCGTCTTGCCTGGGCGGCTCGTCAGGCTTGGGGAAGCGTGCCTAGTGCGGCATCAACTGATTAGTGAACGAAAGAAACATGCAGACCATTGCGGTACTCGATTTCGAAACAACCGGGCTTTCGCCGAATCTGGGCGACCGCGCTACCGAGATTGCCGTCATCGTCCTGCGTGACGGTCAGATTGTTGATCGTTACCAGAGCCTGATGAACGCAGGACGGCGCATCCCGTCCGATGTCGTTGCTCTCACCGGCATCACGAACGACATGATCGCGTCGGCTCCGCCCGTATCGAAAGTCATGAGGGAAGCTGCAGCGTTTGTTGGAAACCATCCCGTGGTTGCCCATAACGCCGGTTTCGACAAGCGGTTCTGGCAGGCAGAACTGGGGCTTCTTGGCGTGCCTGCGGAGCATTCCTTTGCTTGCACGATGCTCGTCGCCAGGCGGATCTACCCAGGCGCCCTGAGTCACCGTCTGTCCAGTTTGGCGGAGATGCTTCGGTTACCGAAATCGGGTCGTGCGCACCGGGCGATGGTTGACGCTGAGGTCGCCGGCCATCTGTGGTGCCGATTGCAGCACGACATCGCTCAAACTTACGGGCTGAAGCGAATCGATCACGCCCTCATGGCTCGATTGCAGAAAACCAGCAAGGCGAAGGTTGCGACATTGCTGGGTTCGCTGCCTAGCGACTGAGCCCACAGCGCCGAACAACCTGGACCGCCCCCTCTATCCATGGGGGGGCGGGCATTCGTCACTTGAATGCCTGCTCGTGCGTAGCGCGGTCATACGCCAGCGCTTGCTTTCCAGAACGGGCTGCGCGTCCGCCGAACAGACCCAGAAGCGGTGCGACGAGCTACGCCCCCCCTCCTGGTGACTTGTGCCAAGTCCTGGACCGTGGTCCCGTGGGAAGACTCGTGGAACAGGATCAGGTAACACCAGCGGCAACCAGTTTGACTCGCTCCGACTCCTCTCGTTGACTACACTTGTTAACAGTGCCGACGATGTGATGAGGTTGTCATGGTTGCCCCACTGACCGCCATATGTCCGAACTGCCAAACCATTAATCCGCTTCCCGCCTGCAACAATGACGGCGGCACGGCGTTTCGCTTCGGCCCGTTGGCAAACGGGGCCGAGGGATGGATTTGTGTTCAATGCAACCTGGGCCACAGCCACTACAACTGCATTAGTTGCGACAGGCTGATCCCGGCTTCCAGCTTTACGAACCCTGGCCGTGAAATGGCGCGCGGGATCCTGGAAGGCAAAGCCGCTTACCAAGGCGGCCCCATCAAATCGAGCGGCGGCAGCAACTGCTTTATCGCGACCGAGTTGTACGGACGTGAATCAAGCGAGGTGCGCACGTTACGACAGTTTCGAGACCGCTTCCTCATACCTCGGCCAATCGGAAAATTGTTTGTCGCCGCCTACTACCGAACGTCACCGAGCATCGTGCTTGCGATTCGCAGATCGACGGCGCTGCGTTACATATTCCATATAGTAGTGTCTGCAATCGTTCATATCGCCCGCCGACTTTAGACGATCCGCTGCCACATGTTGGGGGCTGTTTCTGCGGCTATACTTCGGACCTCCCTTCCTCACACTTTCACGGCATGAAGCGCGTCTCCGTTCGGCAGTCTCCCATCCACGGAAAGGGCGTCTTTGCCCTGCGGGCACTTTGCGCCGGCGAGCGCATCTTTGAATACAAGGGGCTCGTCACCACCTGGCGGGAAGCGACCCGCACCTATGCGCGCCGCGCCGACGCCGGGCATACTTTCCTCTTCGGGTTGTCGGACGGGCGCGTCATAGATGGCGGCCGCGGCGGAAACGGCGCATGGTGGCTCAACCATGCTTGTAAGGCGAACTGCGAGGCGATCGAGCAATCAGGCCGCGTCTACATCAACGCGCTGAAGGACATCCGGCCCGGCGAGGAACTGTTCATCGACTACGCGCTTGAGATCCCTGCGAAAGCACGCGAATCAGCCAGCGAGTACAGCTGTCGCTGCGGCGCCAGGCGGTGCCGCGGGACCATGCTTGCTCCTATCTAGGTAGGCTCCGCTGAAGCTTCCCCATCACCGGATTAGTGGCGACTGGGGGAGCCAGTGCATCACCGCGCGCAAGCCTCGGCACATCAGACACTACGAATCGCGCCCAACGCGCCGCTGAATTGCCGGTGACGGCCAGAACCAGTCATTCGACTTTCGCCCTCAGATCGTCGACAATCGCGGCTACACATTTGCCCTGGCCATCGACAGATGAAGGTATCGCGGGATTTCGGAATCGTTGTCCGACGGGCTGCGCTTGCGGCCAAGGAAGTCGACCTCTCAACGGTCATGGCGGAATTCAAATTGCGGACATACTTTGACGAATCTAACAGTCTGATATCGCTCGGCCCGTTTTTCGGTGGGGATGCGGCCGACGAATGTTTGAGGTCTTTGAAAAGGCTCGGCCTCACGTACATCGATGATTGTTTTATCTTCGACGGGTTTGTGCCCGACTGGTGTTCGTTCGAAGTATTTTGAAACGCGGCAACCGAGAACATGCTTCCGAACGGCCACGAGCGGTCAGTCGACGTCAAGGTCCAGATCGCTGACAATAGATGCGATATCCGCCATCTCCAGTTCTCCACAATGAACAGAAGACGCCTGATTCAAATATCTGCGCTTCCATGGCTCGTAACATTGTTAGCCGTATTCGCTGTGGTGCGCCCTGCGATGGCATCTGGCTCATTCGACGGGAGTTGGGTGTCCAAATATTCCTGCGACGGAGCGACGGGGTCGTATGCCGAACGATGCCGGCAGGGAGAAGGCGACTCTTTTGCATTATTCGATCTCACCCAGAAGGGGAATCGTATCTGCGGAACTCATGTCGCCACGGCATACGGTCAAAACAAGGTTGACGAAAGGGACCTCACTGGCGATGCTCCATCGATCTACGGCACTGTCGTCGGCAATGTGGCGACTGTGCAGTTTCGCGCGTGGACTGGCGCACTTGGCATCGCGACAATAACTCCGGTCAAGGCCACGCTCGTCTGGCATGTCGTCAAGCCAGTAGGTGGGGAAACTTGGTTTCCTGACGATGCTTCATTAAATCGAGATACGTCCGTCCAGTCTTATCATGCGACGAATTGTGACGTGACCACTGGGCGGCATTGAGTGTCTGCTTTAAGTCGGTTATGCCGTTGCATGAGATGCTGGCCGGGGGCGAGCGGCGTGCCCGGTCGTGGGACGCAGTGCGGCCATGAACTGACGGCCGACGTAGATGCCTGAATTGCCGACAATCTACTTCCGGTATCCTATAGTGCTGTTGCGTATCGGCTAAGGTTCGACAACAACCGCCGGCAGTCGGCGAGGTGAAGGAGCTATGGAAGTGAGTTTTCGCCTGATAGCACTACAGGCCGAGGCGGACCTGCGAGCACTCTCTCGCCAACATGTGAATGATTGCATCGTAACGGCGCTTGAACCAACCCAGACATGGTTCTTGATTCGAACAAAGACAGATGCGGAGCGTGACTTGCTGACAAGGAACCCAACACTTTTGACGGAGTTTAAGGAAGTGTTTCGAGTCCGCGGATGCTCTGATGCTCTCATCGACGCGCTCATGTTCACTTTTGAATCGCAGGAAACTGTTGACCGGCAATATGCTGGCAACTGGTATTGGGCGTTAAAGTAGCCGCAAGGATCGACGCATGCCGTCAGCGCATCGTGGAGCGGCTAGGCGACATTGTCGGTCGGGAGGTGATCTTACCCACGTTCCATGAGACACCTCGCGAAGCTAGTATGCTCCTTTCAAGGTGTCCACTGAACGTGGGTAAGATCAAGATCGACCTGAAGCTGCTTACGAAGAGCGACACCTGAACGTCGGCTATGGCCGACAACTTGCCAGCCAAGACATCGCTCGAATGTCTGCTCCAGTTCGCGACCTGACGTAGCCTTCGCATTGGGTCTAAGGACAGTTCTGGGGTCGATCAGCGACCACTGGCGGACATGCACACTGGATCTCCGCTCGACTGGAAGGAGATTGTCATGGAACCGCAGGATGCGACCACGCATCGCCGCCGTATGCAGGATCCGCGCAACCCGGTCAGCGTCGGAATGTCTTGCGCACGAGGTGATCGCGGGTTTTGCCCGTCATCACCCACACGATTGAAGGATTGGCGCTTGAGAGGTGACCCAATTCCACGCGGTAGCCGTAGAGCCGATGCAATGCGACAGCGACAGCGCATGAACGCGAGTATCCCCCTTCACAGTGGACAACCACTGACGTTACCTCATCAGGTAGTGCTTCGACGAACGCGCGAATGGCTTTACTTTGTTCTTCGGTGAAAGCGTGAACAAGCTTGCTTCGTGCCCTCTCCGACAGGTCCGGGTTCAGGAAATCCACGTCGGCGAAGCTTAGACGAAGCACGTGATTGAAGGCACCGATATCGGCTCGTGAGCGTTCCGGCGCAGTGATCGAGATAACGGCAATTGACGCCATATGCGGGAGAGTGCTTCCTGATGATTTGTACAGCCACACAGGTGGGGTTCAGCGTCACCCCGAGCCTTCACTCCATCCGTGTAATGAGCCTGGACCAACTGGGCATCATCGTGCAATTGACCCAGATGTTGGCGAAGGGGTATCAACTTCCGCGGCGTCTCGGCCGCTGTACTGCGCACGCAGTTCATTGCTTATCTCGCGGTCGACTCGTTGGACGATGCCGAAAAGGCGATTGCCATTCTGCAAAACGCCTGAAGCGTCTGTGCCGGACGGCAAAGCTGCGCGGCCATTTGAATGGCAAACAACGGGCCGGGCATGGCGGCGAATCCCGCTACCGAGACAAAGTCGAGCGTGCTGAAGCCACCAGCGAGGCCTGGTGGTGCCGCCTTCTCTCCTTGCGCGCTATCCAGCAGGCGCGAGTCTCTTGTGCGCGAAACGACGGGTTAGACGCTCCTTAAAATCTCCCCCTCTTCATTTCTGATCATCGGAATGGCCGGCACCGAGCGCCTCGAGCAACGGCCGAAGGGCATCCAGTTCCGCGCCGAAGCCGCTCCAGTCTCCCGCCTTCAGTCGCTCGATGGCGCGGTTATAGTGGGCAAGTGCTTCTCTTGCGCGGGTGTCCACTGTGCCTCGGGATGGCAGTGCCCCTTGTGCGGGCTCATTGAAAAGCGCCGCCAGGGCCTCACCCAGGCTGTTCTCCATCACCACACGGTCACCATAAGCGGCAATCACCCGCTTCAACTCCGGTAACTGACCGGCCGCCGCGCGCAAATAGAGCGGAGAAACGTAGAGGATCGAGTTCTCGATCGGCACGACCACAAGATGGCCGCGAATGACGCGTGAGCCCATCTGGTTCCACAGCGAGATCTGCTGCGAGATCTCGGTATTCTGCT
>NZ_JAFA01000092.1 GCF_000519185.1 Paraburkholderia nodosa DSM 21604
ATTGGTTCAATGGACTAGTCCATTGCGTCATTGAAAAAGCACCCAATTTGGTATTCAATGAAACACATGGAAAAGATGAACTTGACCACGCTTGAGCGCAAACAATTGCTGTCGGCGGCTCGTAGCCAAACGGTGCGCGCAGCGGACACGCGGCGTGCCCGGTTGATCCTGATGCTTGACGACGGCGAGACACGTGAGGCGATCATGCAGCGGCTGCGCTGTGACTCCCGCTTCATTAGCCGTTGGTCGAGCCGGTTTCTGGCCGAGCGGCTGGCTGGCCTTTACGCGCGCCATCCGGGACGAGCCCCGGTACATCCGCCTGAAAAGCTGGAGTCGCGGGTCCTGAATCTCACGCTCAAGCACCGGCCTGCGGACGGCTCGACGCATTGGAGCAGCTATAAGCTTGCTGCGGCTTTGGGCGATGTGGGCGCCTCGACGGTCCAGCGCATCTGGCGCAAGCACGGCGTGCGGCCCCATCGGCTCGATACGCACATGGTCTCAAATGATCCTGACTTCGAGACCAAGGCGGCAGATGTGATCGGTCTGTATCTGAACCCGCCCGCACACGCGGTGGTGTTCTGCGTAGACGAGAAGACGGCAATTCAGGCCCTGGATCGAAAAGACCGGATGCTGCCGCTGTCACCCGGGCGCGCCGAGAGCCACGGCTTCGAATACAAGCGCAACGGCACGCTTAGCCTGTTCGCCGCGCTCAACACGTCAACCGGGGAAGTCATCGGCAAGACGGCGCCGCGCCATACCAGCGAGCAGTTCGTGGCCTTCCTCACCGACGTTGTAGCCAGCCAGCGGCCCAAACGAGAGATCCATGTGATCTGCGACAACGTCAGCAGCCATAAGACCCCGCGCGTGCATGAGTTCCTGCGGCAACACCGAAACGTGCGGTTGCATTACACGCCGACCTATACCTCCTGGCTAAATCAGGTGGAGAACTGGTTCTCGCGCATCCAGCGCGACGTGATTGCGCGAGGCATCTTCACCACGGTAAAGGATCTGGAGCGCAAGCTGATGCGCTATATCCGCGAGCACAACAAGAATCCCAGGCCGATTAAATGGAAGTACGACGATCCATCGCGGCGAATTCGACCAGTGCTATTTCAATGATGCAGTCGACTAGGGGATATGAGCCAGATCACATATCCCATTTTCCGAGTCGCTGTTCAAGGCCCTGAAGTACCGGCCTGCCCATCCCCTCAAGGCGTTCGATACCCTGTTCGCCGCGCGCACCTGGGTGGGTGCACTGGTGCGCTGGTACAACGAGGAGCATCGTCACAGCGCGATCCGGTTCGTGACGCCGGCGCAGCGTCATGCCAATCTCGATCAGGACATTCTGCGTCGACGCGCAGCGCTTTACGAGGCGGCAAGGCAGCGCAATCCGTTCCGATGGAACGGACCCACGCGCAACTGGCAGCGCGTCGACACAGTGCATCTGAATCCCGATCGCATCGATAACCCCGGCGTCACACCACAACGCCGCAACCAAGAGAGAAAGGCCGCCTGATATTTATTCGTTGAGGCGACAACTAGCTTGAAAATTTCCGCGACCTTTCAATTTGGCTGGCGCAAGCTCCAGTGAGACTTGAGACTGCGAGCACAATTGCCAGGGTAGACTGCGTCGTGGAAGCCGAATCTGTGCGCATGATCCTCTTCTGTGAGCTAGGCCGACGCTGATTTTGGTATCTGCGCATCGGGAACCTACGCTTCATAGATCTTGTAGTTATTTCTGAAACGAAACATTTTTTTCGTCAGCTTTCCGGCCCTTCATGTCGCTCACCCGGCGACTTTGCGGGCTTCCATCAGCGCGGCGTACGCGTCATAGCAGCGCTGAGCAACGGTGACAACATGCTCCCAATTTCCTGGAAGCTGCTCTGAGAATTCCTGTAAATGTATCTTCGCTTCTGCGGCGCGCGCATTGAGTTTTTTTAGGTGAGCATCCAGTTCTTCTGCGTCGTTTAACATATCTAAAGCCTCTTTTGAAATTCGAGTGGGCGGTTTGGCGGGTCAAGGGCGGGCGTGAGCCCGGCGCAGGGAACCCTTGAGGCGCTTTGAATCGACAAGCTGGCGCATGGCTGGTTGCGGCAGAATGCTGCAATCAGACATGCGGGACGATGCGAGTGACGAATCAACTCTTTGAAGCCGCCTTGGGAATCAAGGCACCGTGGTACGTGCAAGGTGTCGACTTTGATACGGCCAAACGACAACTCACGATTGCCGTGGACTTTGTCGCTGGCAGCCGCTTCGCTTACCCCGGGGTTGCCGGTGAGCACCCAGTGCATGACACGCAAATCAAGCGGTTGCGCCACCTGAATTTCTTCCAGCACGAGTGCTATCTGGAAGTGCGGGTGCCGCGCGTGCGCTTGCCAGACGGCTCGGTACGGCTCGCGCAGCCGAATTGGGTTGGCCAACTCGACGGCTTCACGTTGCTGTTCGAAGCGCTGGTGCTGATGCTGGCGCAGCAGATGCCGTTTGCCGCTGTGGCGCGCATCGTCAATCTGTCGTGGCACCGGGTGCATGCCATCTGTTCGCGCTATGTGGAACTCGCGCTCGCGTCGGCGAACCTGTCGGACGTGAGCACGGTAGCTATTGACGAGACCTCGTACCGGCGCGGCCACGAGTATCTGACGCTGGTCGCCGATATGCAGGCGCGCCGCGNCGTGTTCGTCACGCCCGGCCGCGACGCGAAGACGATTGAGCGCTTTGCGGCGTACCTTAGCCAGCACAACGGCACGCCCGAGCAAGTCACCTCCGCAAGCATCGACATGTCGCCCGCGTTCATTAAGGGCGTGAGCGAACATCTGCCCAATGCGCGAGTGACATTCGACAAGTTTCACGTCGTCGCCCATGCGTCCAAGGCGCTTGATATGGTGCGCCGCCAACAACAGAAAGCCGACCCGGAACTCAAAGGGATGCGCCGGACGCTGCTCAAGGACGCCAACAAACTGAATCTTGCGCAATTGACCGACCTCGAGGCGCTTGTCAGGCAGTACGCCACCAGGCGCACCGCCCGCGCATGGCTGTATCGCGAGCAACTGCGCGAGATTCTCGAACGCAAGCAAATCCATGTTGTCTCCGAGATGTTGCGGCAGTGGTGCACCAATGTCATGCGCTCAAAAGTCGAGCCAATGAAGGACGTTGCGCGTCTGATACGTCGGCACTTCGACGGCATCGTCGCCTGGACTCAGACCCGCCAGACCAACCGCTTCATTGAAGCCATCAACGGCTTGTTTCAAGCGGCCAAGCGAAAGGCTCGCGGTTACACGCGCTTCACGACAATGCGCACGGTCCTCTTTCTCGTTGCCGGCAAGCTCGACTTCTCCGGCTTCAACCCGCATGCCTCGTGAGTCGCATCACCCACTCCAAATTCAAAAGAGCCAACAAAATTAACTAAAGGGCTGACAACAATCGCTCGATATCACGCCAAAGATCGAGCGGACTTTCCAATCCGACGCTGAATCTCAAATACGTTGAATTACAACTGCCCGCTCCAAAGCTACGTTGCCCATCGAGCGACATCGGTGCAACGAGGCTTCGCGTCCCTCCCCATGACGCGCCGATTGCGAACAATTCAAGACGACCCAGTGCCCGGTCGATTTGCGCCGTGTCTTGCATCTGCAGTTGGACAGAAAATACGCCAGTACTCCCCTGAAAGTCCCGCTTCCAATACTCGTGTCCGGGAGACTCCGGAAGCGCCGGGTGAATAACACGGGCAATTTCAGGGCGGTCCTTCAAGCGCAGTGCGAATTCCAGGGCGGTCGACCCGACGTGTGCCAGGCGCACTGACATGGTTTCAATGCCACGCAGCGCTAGAGAGCAGTCATCAGGCGATACACCTATGCCCAAATTTGCGAGTTGTTCTCTTACCTGCAGATAAACATCCATCGACGCAAAGCTCAACGCACCCAGCAAAAGATCGGAATGTCCGCCGACATACTTGGTCAACGCTTCAGCCACGACGTCCACGCCTAGCGAAATCGGCTTGCAAAAAATCGACGTTGCCCATGTGTTATCGCAACCGGTCAACGCATCATTTTCTTTCGCGATACTTACGATTTCACGGATGTCACAGACTTCCATTGTTGTCGAACCCGGAGCTTCTATCCAAATCAGCTTTGTCCGCCCAACTCTGATAGAGCTGCGCAGAGACTGCAGGTTCATCGGGTCGTAGATGTCGAACGCGACTCCATAGCGCTGCAGGACCTCCTCCGCAAAATCCTTCACCGGCGGGTAGACGCTATCGGGAATCAGGACATGATCGCCGTGCGCCAATAGAGTCAACATGAGGACTGATATAGCGGCTTGCCCTGACGGAACAAGGACGGAACGAACGCCCCCTGCGAGTCGGGTCAGTTGTTCCTCGAGTGAACGGGTCGTTGGTGTCCCCATCAACCCGTAGCTATATCCGTCCGGGAACTGAAGGGAACGATCGCGATAACTTTGTGCGCTTGGGAATACGATCGTGGACGCCCGATACACCGGCGTAGAAAAGCTCCGAAATCCCTCGGTGCTCGCGCCAGTCCTATGAACGCACAGAGTCGATTGTTCAAAAACATGATCTGCCATTTTTGCGCCACCTCACAGCACTTTTGAGAGAAATTCGCGCGTTCGTTCTTCACGCGGATTGCCAAGCACCTGGGCCGGCGGCCCAATTTCCAGGATTTTCCCGCCGTGCATAAATGCGACGCGCTTGCTTGCCTCACGAGCAAACCCCATTTCATGGGTAACAACAACCATCGTCATCCCATCGCGGGCGAGATTCCTGATGACGTCCAGCACCTCACGTACCATCTCAGGGTCAAGCGCCGACGTCGGTTCGTCGAAGAGAAGTGCACGCGGCTTCATGGCCAGCGCGCGGGCGATCGCGACGCGCTGCTTCTGCCCGCCGGACAGTTTTTGCGGCTCTACACCGGCCTTCTCAATCAGGCCCACCTTAGCCAATAGCTCCTCAGCTTCTTCCCTCGCCTGCAGCTTTGACATCCCCAGCAACCTCGTCGGTCCGAGAGTCACGTTCTCGAGTGCCGTCATATTGCTAAACAGGTTGAAGTTCTGAAACACCATGCCGATCTTTCGACGCAATTTGTTTACGTCGTACCGCCTGCTTAGCACATCTTCGCCGTCGATATGTATGGTTCCAGCGTCCGGCGTCTCGAGTAAATTCAGACAGCGGAGGAACGTTGATTTTCCAGATCCAGATGCACCGATTAAGGAAACCACCTCGCCCTCGGCGACCGACATGCTAACGCCATTGAGCACTTGAACTGATCCAAACGCTTTTTCGACACCGCTCGCAGAAATCATGGAGACACTTTCGGCTGCAACCTGGTGCGCGCTAGCACCTGGCTCGGATTGACCTCCGAGCTCAGAAAGAAGACGAATTGGCGCATTCATCGAGAAACCCTTCGTTCGAGATAGCCGGTCATGCGTTCGGCTATGAGGTATATGACAAGATACATGCCGCCCACTATCGAGAGGACACGGATCATGTCAAAATTCTGCATGTAAATGTTCTGCCCAGCGAGCGTGAGTTCCGTTACACCTATAACAGACAAAAGCGACGTATTCTTGAGCGTGATGCTAAGCTGATTCGCCAAATTCGGAATCATGGTTCGAAATGCTTGCGGAATAATCACCAGTCTCATGGTTTGCCAATGACCAAACCCGATTGCACGTCCAGCCTCCATTTGCCCTCGATCGACTGCCTGAATCCCTGAGCGAAAGACTTCGGCCAGAAACGCCGCCGTGTATAGCGCCATGGCAATTCCGCCGGCAATTGTTGCGGGTGTCCGAACACCCGTCAACACGGGTAGACCAAAGTAAACTAGCAAAATTTGGACGAGTAGCGGCATGCCGCGGATGACGGTTCCATATGCTCCGGCAAGCGAAGCCGCTAAGCGGAACTTGGACATTTTCATAAACGCGAGAGGCAAACCTAGTACGCCGCCGAAAATCATCGATGTCGCTGTCAGGATCACCGTTAGTTTCAACCCCTCCCAAAGAGAAGGAAGGTAATCCCAAAGCCAATTCAAATCTTTCATGAGTAGCTGCACCTCAATTCATGTTGTAAGTCTTCGCAATGGCATCCAATTCGCCGCTGGCTTTCAATTTCGCGATGCCCCGGTTGACGATTGCGACCCACTTGCTGCCTTTCGGGAAGGCGAACGCGATACCTGTCGGATCTAGCACAGGACTCACGATCTTGATCGTAGGCTTGGCACCTTCGATTCGCAATTGATAGTTCACCAGTGCGGAGTCGTAGATCATCGCGGCCACGTCACCCGATCTCATCGCAAGTTGCATACTTGCCGGATCCTGGAGGATGCGCAGCGTGACGCCCCATTCAGCCGCGTGCTCACGCGCTACTTTCAGTGCGGCAGAGCCCTGTTCGCAAGCAATCGTTTTGCCCTTGAGTTCAGCAAGGCTCTTGATTGCACTGTTCACCGGAACTACGACGAGAGCACCTTCGACGAAATAAGGCGTCGAAAAGTCCACAATTGCCTGACGTTCCTTCGTAATGAAGATACCGCTTACGGCGATATCGAGTTGTCCAACCTGGAGTGCCGGAATCAAACCGTCGAATGCCATCTGCTGATAACGCATATCAAGGTTTTCTAGCTTCCCTACCCTCTGCAAGATGTCGTTGCTAATTCCAAGAAATTTGCCCCCTTGGATATACGAGAAAGGTGGCGCATCGGGCGCAGCTCCGACAGCCAACTTAGCGGTCGTCACGTTGCCGTCCGCCAGCACGGCAGCCGAATGCCCGAACACCGCAGCCGCGACGCACACGAACATCGCAGTACCAAGCCTCTTTTTGAACATCGTCGATCTCCTCCAAGAAAGGTAAGTGACAGACCCACATCCTGCTGTCCGTATGTTCCTAATATCGGTTCACTGTTCCGTTATTATCGACCTCGGGCATGGGCAACGTTATGGGGGTTAACGAGCTCTGATACATGGTTTACTTTATCGGAACGTCGTTCCTATAATAGGTACGATCACCAGGACGGAGAAATCCATGAGCTTTGTCGATAGTCTCGAGCAACACTCCCTCAGCCTTGCCTTCTCGTGCAGGCAAAAACTCTTCTCGGCTGCGCCGGAACTTGACGCAATCATCACTACGGACCCCGTCCACGTCGGTTACCTGACGGGCTACCGGAGCATCCTTCAGGACGCTGGTCCATATGCGCAAGCCGCGATCGCAACACGCGATCGGGTGGCCCTGATTACTGGCGCGAGCGATGCAGCCGCTGCTTTAGAGGAATTGGAAGACCCATCGTGCATCTGGCGATACGGCGTCTTTTACGTCGGCGCAACGGCCAGAGTGGCCGGCTATGCAGACATGCCGGAACCGGGTGACAATTTTGTCGATACGATCGTGTCCGCATTACGTAGCTTCGAAATCCGCGGCGGCCGCGTGGGCCTGGACACGCGCGACGAAAAATTGGCACGGACAATTTGGCGGCAATTCCCTCAGGTGGCATTCCAAAACGGGGCGCCTTCGTTAAAGCGAGCGCGCGCAACGAAATTGCCAGGCGAACTCGCATTGCTGCGTCATGCCTCACGCATCACCGACAAAGCGCTCGAATCCATCGTGCCTATGATTCGAGCTGGCGTCACGGAACTCGATATCTCAGGCGAAATTAACGGCGCTATCGTTCAAGGGGGGGGCATCCCGCGCTTCGTCGTCGTTACGTCCGGCGAGCGCAGCTCACGGGTTGATGCCTACGCTCGCGCCAAGCGCCTTGAGAACGGAGACCTCGTGCGCATGGACATTGGCTGCACCGTACAGGGATACTGTTCAGACATGGCCCGTACTCTGACGGTTGGGGGCCCAAGCGATCAACAAGCCGAGCGCTACGCGGCACTGCTTGCCGGCGAGCAGGCGCAAATTGCGGCCTTGAGACCAGGCGCGTTGGCCAGCGACATTTACAAGATCGCTATCGACACTGTTCGGCAAGGTGCGCTGCCGGATTACCAGCGGAGTCACTGTGGCCACGGCATCGGTTTGCATTCCCATGAATTTCCCCCCATCGCCCCCAATTCGAACGTCCTACTCGAACCGGGCATGGTCTTCTGCGTCGAGACCCCCTACTACGAACTCGGTTGGGGCGGCATGATGGTGGAAGATACGGCTATCATCACGGATGGCGGACACGAGCTTTTGACCCATTCGACTCGGGAACTATGCCAAGATCGGGTAAAGTAAGGGCCCATCGCCCAACCCGACCATCCATAGGCCGCCAGGCTTTCGTATAGACAAGACCCAATGAAGAGTCAATCACTTGAGCGCGGCCTCGACGTCATGGAGCTACTCAATGCGTCGCAGGAGCCGATGGGGCCTCGAGAAATATCCCGTCGGCTCGGTTTAAGTCCGGCCATCGTTCAGCGTCTCCTCAACACCTTGACCGCAAAGCATTATTTGAGACGAGACCCTGTTACGCGTCGGTACAGTATCGGGTACCAGACGTTGAATATGGGGGCGGCGCTGATGGCGCGAGACACGTTGTTGTTGGAGGCCCGCGGAGAACTCCAGTTGCTGGCTGATAGCATGCGTATCGATGGTTATCTTGGCGTGCTTCAGGACAAAACCCCAATGTATCTGCTTTGTGTCGACGGCAAGGGACCAGTGACCGTCAGGGTACAACCCGGGTCTCCTATTGGACTACACAATACGGCCATTGGTAAGGCCATCCTTTCGTCCTTCCCTGACGACCAGGCCCTTGAACTGCTGCGACTAGAACCGCTGGAGCAGAGCACGGCCAAGACGATTACCGACCCGGAAAAACTTGTTGCGTCCTTGCATAAGATTCGGACCGACGGATATGCTCTGATCGAGGACGAACAGGTTATGGGGATCTCCTCAGTAGGCGCCCTCGTCGGGGATGTCAGCGGGCAGATGCGGACAGCGATCAGTGTCGCTTACTCGAAGCACTTCAGCCCTGAACTCAAACGACAAAACGTGATTGAGGCTGTTGTCGCCGCAGCGAGTCGGATCACGCGCAATTGCGGGTTTCATTCTGGCTGAGACAGACAGGCGCCACGCCAGCCGCCGAAACACTGGTGGCCATCGCTGCAGTTGGCTTCCTGGTGAGGTAACATAATCGGGACCGGGTGTCCTGGTCACTGATCTCGGTCAGTCAAGCATCAGCAAGGATGCCTACTACGAGCTTGCCATGACAAATCGTACGCCCTTCGTTTGCGTTTTTACTCCCGATCGCTGGGGACAGGTTGACAAGTTCAAGCAGTTTTTTGCTACCACATACGACCTCAAGCCAGACGCAAGAAAAGCCGTCGCGGGTGTCGACAATCACTCTCAAAAAGCGTTGACCCTTCGCCGCGTGGCAGAAAAACTCGCGCCGAATCTTTGCCTGGACAACGAAGAACTCGCGCAAAAAGGCTTTACGGCCGCCCTTAACTCACCGCGTTATACACATCTCGGACTACGCGAGTTCATGGCGCAGTCCGCGTAGAGTTTCCGCTGCCGTCATGACGCGCTCCAGACCTTGCCATATCGTCTTTGCGCCCGGTTCGCCGTCGCCTTTGCGAGCGAGGAAGCCACCGCACCGCGCCACCAGTCGGATCATTTCGTTGAGTCCGAGCGGTTTCGACGGTCGTCGTATTTTCAGCAGCAGGTGGGCACCGTGAATCTCGTCAGGATCGAAGAACAGCGTCGCATCAAGG
>NZ_JAFA01000093.1 GCF_000519185.1 Paraburkholderia nodosa DSM 21604
GGCATTACGCGGGGATTACGGACGATGATCAGACGGCGCAGTGCGATTGAGCCAGCCATCGGCCACATGAAGACAGATGGCAAACTCGATCGGAACTGGCTGAAGGGAACGCTTGGTGACGCGATGCACGCTGTGCTATGCGGAGCTGGTCACAACCTGCGGATGATCCTGAGGAAGCTGCGGTTTTTTTACACCATTGTTCTCATCGCCCTGTTCATCCCTGTCGATCAGAGAGCATCCGCCGGCTGACGCCGACGACGGCCAAAACGAATTGTTCAGGGGCGACTAAAGAAAGAAAGGCTTATGCCGTACTTGGCCTGGTAGACGTATGAGAGCTTCAGCCTCAACGATCCGAGGTTGGCCGACTTGCTGTCGCCATAAACGAGGTTATTTGGATCGCTGATGTTCTCGCGGATATAGCGCGCCTGCGCGGTGATTGTGTTCGGTTCGAGCAGATACTGATACTGCGCGTCGAAACCGATATCGCGGTAGCGGGTTACGCCCTGCGTGAAGCTCGGGAATGCGTTTGCGTCGTTGGGATAGACCTGTGCGTTGATCCCGAAGGTTCCCAGCATGACGCTGTGTGGTCCCCAGTCGTGGGTCAGGGCCAACCGCCAGTAGGGATTCTGGCCACGCAGATAGATCTGCGGGTGGTTCGGGTCTCCGGCCTTGTTCCCCTTGCTCATGAACGACCAGATGCCGTCGGCTGTGCGGTACACCGACAACTCGGCGTAAATCGTCCGGTTCCAGTACACATACCCCCCGGCGCCGACAACCTGCTGTGCCAGTGCGCCTTCCATGATCGGCAGAAATTGCGGCGCGCCCACCGTGCTCGTTGACGAGGAGACATACGGGTAACTCCATGCCGGCGAGCTGTTCCAGACATCCTGCACGGACGGATTGTTATGCAGCGTCGTGCCGAGAATCAGGTCGTTTGCATCGCCAATGATCCTGTCCACATAACGGAAGTCCATGTTGTCGGACGCCCAGTGACCGATCCACCTGCCGTCGCTGCCCTGATGATCGTAGTTCGAGTAGGTAAACTGTGTGAACGCGCCAATCCTGTCGGTTATCTTGCCGGCAAGGAAGATGCTGGCAGCGTCGAAAACCGGCAGGCCGTCCTTGGGGGAAATGATGTTGCCGCTGGCGTCATGGTTGACTCTCGTCTTTGTCATGTCGAGTGTCGCCATCACGGCAACCGGGACGGTACGTTCTCCAAACGTGTAGCCGTTCAGCTTGAACATTCGTCCATAGGGAGTCAGCTCGGGAAACTGTCCGCCTGCATGGCACGCGACACAGCTTTGTCCCGTTTGACGGGCGAATATCGGGAGCGCCGCCGCAGAGGGGGCGTGAAGCAGACAGATAGCCTCAATCGCCAGAACCCAGGCGCATTGAAGCAGGCGACGGGCGGCGACGCTATGTGTCATGCCATCATCTCCTCCGGCTCGCTTCGCATTCGGGGGTTTCTCAGGCACACAGGTACCCACCCCGCTGCGATAAGCGGGACGACAAAGACGACGCATCGCGCACGGCATTACCGGCGTCGCCTGGCAAACCCAAGGAACTACACAGGCCTGCGCGGATGCAGACGCGGCGCGCACACCTGTTCACTCGATGTCCAAAACGAAGGAGGCCGCCGTCTTATTCCGCAGAACATGTCGTAGCGCAGTTGTTCACGATCGTTTGCAAAGGTGCCTCGATAGTCTGATGGAAATCGCTTCGAGGCCCGCTGTCTGGTGAAGGATTGAGGCGTCCGGCGGCGGCACCGCGAACAACGCAGGAGAGCTTGCGTAATGCGCCGGGGCCGTCAGCTGGAACGTGTCGAGGAACGCTTCATAGCTGAAGCGCTCACTGTGGTGAATCAATCACAAACGCGCCTGCTCTGGCGATGAACCATCTCGCTTCGATCAAAGAGCGTGCGCCGTGACCACTACGTGATCCCGAAAACGTTTGCTGTGTAAGTTATCGGTGGAACCGCGCTGCCCGCGCAGTCAGTGCGCCACGCTCTCGTCGATTCCAGGCGTTAACACCGACTACAGAACCTGCTCTCGGCTGACGTTATCGAGGCGTACTGACGATACCTTTAACGGAGCAACTGTGACGCGTCGGCCACGCAGACCGGGACACCATGGACTGCGGCGTTACCGCTCGTGTTCACCCGACAGCAAACAGACTTCGCAGGAAGTCCCGCCGACACGTCGTACTGCGATCACCGGTCTGACGCTTGTCCTTCTTAGTGTGCCTCTCCTTGCCTTCTGGGGTGCCTTCCAGAGTCTGAGCGCGGGCGCTGCGGCCCGTGCGGGAAACGAGGCTGACAAGATATTCGAAGAAGCCCGTTATAGCGTCGCCTGGGAAGAGTCGGCCGAGCGCAAGTACTTTCTCGATCCACGCCCCGAAGTTCGCCGGGAGCACGCCGAAGCTGGAGAAGCGCTCGACACGGCACTCGGAAAAGCCATGCACTTCGAGCCCCAAAACGCACAGACGCTGCGGGCGTTGCTCGACAAGCATGCGAGGTACCGGGAGTTTGCTCGCGAGATGTTCAAAGCGGTCGACGATCACGATATTGCGCTCGCGAACGAGATCGACGAGAAGCTCGCCGATCCGCTCTTCGATGAAATCGAGGACAAGGTGATCGCGGCAGCCGCGCAACACCGCCTCGACGCCACCACACAACTTGACCGGCTTGTGAAGGTGCAGCGAATTGTGCTGGTCTCCACGCCGGTTGTACTGTTGTTCGGCCTCGCGCTCGCGCTGCTGTTCCTGCAGATGCTGCGGCGTATTCGAAGCAATGCCCACGCGGCTGCCCAAGACGTGCTGAGAAAGAGCGAGCAGCGACTTCAGGCGCTGGTTGCCAATACGACTGATGCGATTCTTGTCGGCAATACCGATGGTGCAATCATTTACGAGGCACCTACGCGGCGGCCCGATCCGTTGAGCAACCTTGGACGGCTTGCGGGAACGAACGTCCTCGACCCCATCCATCCTGCTGATCGACCGAGCCTGCTGGGTGTACTGCGGACCGTTTCATCCACGCAGCGCTCGACCAAATCGATCGAAATCCGGACACAGGGCGAAGAAGGTGCATGGAGATATGTTGAGACGACGTTCACGAACCTGCTGGATGCCCCATCCATCGGTGCAATTGTCGTGACGGCGCGCGATATTACCGAACGAAAGCACTTCGAGGAGCAGTTGACACGGCGGGCGTTCTATGACGCGCTTACCGGTCTTCCAAACCGTGCGCTGCTGCTTGACCGCATCAGTCAGGCGACCGTTCGGGCGCGGCGGCGCAATGCCACGATTGCCCTGATCTTTCTCGACCTGGACCAATTCAAACGCGTGAACGACAGCCTCGGTCACCACGCCGGCGACCGGCTATTGATTGCGGCTTCCGAGCGACTCCAGCAATGCGTGCGTCCAACTGACACTGTGGCACGCCTCGGTGGAGACGAGTTCGTCATCCTGCTCGAGCATCTCAGCACTGAACCGGTGGGTGAGGCCGTGGCCGTGGCCGTGGCCGAACGAATCCTCGCGCAGTTCACGCGTCACTTCGAACTCGACAACAAACAGTACATGGTCGGTGCGAGCCTTGGGCTCGCGTTCGAGCACAAAGAGGGACTGCGCGACGACGCCGACGCACTGCTACGCGATGCCGACGTCGCAATGTACCGCGCCAAAAGTAAAGGCAGGAGCCGTTACGTGATTTTTGAGGACAACATGCATGCCGAGGCAGTGCGGCGCCTCGAAATTGAGACTGACCTGCGCCACGCTATTGACCGGCACGAATTGCGAGTCTTCTATCAGCCGATCATGCGCCTGCAGGGCGATGGCTTCTATCAAATGGAAGCTCTGGTGCGTTGGCTGCATCCGGTCCGTGGATTGCTCGCCCCGTCCGAATTCATTGCCATCGCAGAGGAAAGCGGGCTCATTATCCCGTTGGGGCGCCATGTGCTCGAGCAGTCCTGCCTGCAGCTTGCGAAGTGGCAGCAGACGTTTGCGTCCAATCCCCCCTTGCAGGTCAGCGTCAACCTTTCGCCACGGCAATTCGACGACCCGAGTCTCATCGACGACGTCGCTGCAGCCCTCCGTGCGGCATGCATCAGCCCCGATTCGCTAAGGCTCGAAGTTACCGAGGGGTTAATCATGCGCGACACCGAAAAGAGCATCGAAACACTGCGCCGCCTTAAGGACTACGGGGTGACGATTGCCATCGATGATTTCGGCACCGGCTACTCGTCGCTGAGCTATCTGCGCCGGCTACCGCTCGACGTCCTCAAGATAGACCGCTCATTCGTTCAGGGCATCGGACAAAACACCGAGGATGATTCCATCGTGAGAGCCATCATCTCGCTCGCCCAGTCTCTTGGTCTGTCGCTGATCGCGGAAGGCATCGAGACGCCCGAGCAGGCGAACCTGCTGCGCGAATGGTCATGCGACAGCGGGCAGGGCTACCTGTTCTCGCGGCCGCTCCCCGCCGACGAATTCTCGCGCCTGTTCAGCCACCATTCCTCGAGTGGCGAGAACGTATTAGCCGTACACAATGCCTCACCCGAACCTGTCTGAGTACGGGCACCAATCGGCGATGAGACGCGCGTCAGCGGCATCTTGGCCCTGCTGACGCTAACGCCCGGAGCATGCGTCCGAGCGATGGACCATGCGCCACGCCGGGCGATCGGCTCGAAGCTATTCGTCTTTTGCGCGACGCAGGACACCGCGGCACACGATGACGTTCCTGGTGCGTGCCTGGTCACATATCCGCGGTGGTGCGGCCCTTCAACCAAATGGGCATCGTTGTTGCGCATGAGGAATAAGGCGTCCGTGCGCCGCGTTTATGGCTATGTAGGCGCCTGCGTTCGCGATGAGCCGCGCGACGCGTCCGCTCCGCATGCGCCGTTCGGCGTCGTCGGTCATTGCGCGGCTAGTGCCTCGCTGGATATCCCTCTGCGGGACTTCCTGCGAGCTTCCCCAGGAGGAAAACATCATGAAGCGGCTTCGGATGGTTCTTGCGTGTCTCGTTTGCCTCGGAATGGCTGCGGTTTCTGGATCCGTGGCCGCGAGCGGCGATATGAATGAAGGCGGCAATGGCGCGTCGAGCAGTTCAACCAATTCCTCAGGCGGTGGTTACTGAGCGCGGCACGCCGAATTGCGCAGTACGTCGCCGGGCTCTTCGCGCGATCCGCTGCGTACGTGTTGAACGCCCACTCGGTGATGTTCTCGCTGACCGGTCGGACCGCGTTACGTACTTGCGAATCCGTTCGCCGGACTCCGGGTGTCTCCGGTTTTACGGAAGTCTGCGCCGGCGGGCAAGCCCTGTGTCACTGCTCCCGGCAACAACCCACCATTGAATGCTGATCCCTCGTGTCAGATGGCGTTGCGTGGCGGCGTCCGGCTGGGGGCAGCCGAAAGGAGATAGCAGATGAGTGCATTCCAGTTGCGGCGCGCCATTCACGCACTTGCCGGCATCGTATGTGCCGGAGTGGCTAACCTGGCGCTTGCTGCGCCCGTCTCATTCTCCGTCCCGCTCAATGGTTCGGAACAGGTGCCTTCAGTACAAACCAGGGGCACAGGAGACGCCAGGCTCACTTACGATCCCGACACACGCCAGGTCACCTGGAACGTAACGTACAACGACCTCTCAAGTCCGGTAACGATGGCGCATTTCCACGTCGGAGCGATGGGAAAGAATGGCGAAGCTGTCGTCTGGCTGACGAAGGTGGGTAGCACCAGCACCCCCATCGAGGGTCCCCTCAAGGGCGAGACTACGCTGACGCCAGATCAGGCGAAGGAATTCGTCGCCGGCGATTTATACATCAACGTCCACACGAAGGACCACCCAGACGGCGAGATCCGCGGTCAGGTTATGCCGCCGAAGTAGAAGCCATTGCGGGATGGGAAGACGCACGTCGGCGGCGTCTTGCCCCCTGCTGCCCCTAACACCCGGAGCATGTATCTGCGCGACGCCTGGATGGCTCCGCGACGCCGGTCGTAATTTTGGGCACGGCCGGCGGATTCACCACGAGGCTTACACATTCCCCTTCTTGAAAAGCCGCGCTCTCCACGGCGCCCGTGTCATACCGCTATCGTCCCGGTACCAGCGCCTGCCCCTCCTCCCATCGACACGCCGTAACACCCAGTAACAATTGATCAGCGCTCCACGCGTGGAATAAATCGCCATCGCTCGCGTTTAACGCTAATCGCAATGATTGCTATTTGCCTTTGTTTTATCAGAACAGGATGAAACACGGGCCTCAGCAAATTCCGGAGGCGGCACGTTGCCGGAGCGATCCATATCGACACAAAGGGTCAAGGAGACCGATAAATGAAAAAAGCCGACGTGAGAAAGTTGCGACAGCGAAAGCACATTGCCCTCTGCAGCGTGCTTGTCACATTGGCGCTAGTGCGCCCCGCCGCCGCGCAGCAGCCGCGCGCGATGCAACCCGAAGGCGCCGACGCGCCGACCTTGCCGCCAGTGCAGGTGCGCGCCGCGGCACCCGGCTCGCTTTCGCCGGACGACAGCATGAACGACCCGGATCAGGTCGCCGGGGTCAGCAAGACGGGAACGGCGCTCAAGGATCTGCCTGCAAGCGTGCAGACGATTCCGCGCGCGCTGATGGCCGAACAAGGCGCCACGATGTTGCGCCAGGGCGTGAGCAACGCCAGCGGCGTCAACGTAGGCGGTCAGGACACGAAGGGCTACTACGACCATTTCCTGATCCGCGGACTCAACGCGCAGATCTACAACGACGGCTTCTCCGACGGCGACCTGCTCGGCGGCATTTCGCATTCGCTGAACGGCGTGGAGCGCGTCGAGGTACTGGAAGGTCCGGGGTCGGCACTGCTCGGCAGCGGGCCGCCGGGCGGCTCGATCAATATCGTCCACTACACGCCCTCCGCCGAATTTCACTATGGCGGCAACGTGCAGGCGGGGTCGTTCGGCACGGTTTCAAGCAGCGCGTACGTTACGGGCCCAACCGGCATTGCCGGGTTGAACTATCGTGTAGACGCCACCTTCTCGCGCGCAGACGGATTTCGCGATCTTGCAAGCCGCGACAGGGAAATCCGGCCAGCGTTCGAATGGAAGCGGGACAATCACAAGATCGACTTTTCGCTCGACGCGCGAGACATCCACGAAACGCCCGACTCGTACGGCCTGATCTATTTTCATGGTTCACCGATCACGAACGTTCCGATCGACGCGAAATACTCCACGCCCTTCGCCTATGCGCGAGGAACCTATGTCCGCCCAACGCTGAGCGATGAATGGAAGATCAGCGACGTGCTCACAATCAACAACCGCTTTTCGTATCTGCACCGCAGCCTCGACGTTCTCGGCAACGGCGACAGCACGAGCACGAAGGTCAGCGGCAACGAGGTGATCGGCAGACAGTTGCGTCAGCAGGACGATTCGGATAACAGCTTCGACTATCAGCTCGAACCCGTCTGGCGCTTCGGCACCGGCAACATCAACCACACATTGCTCACGGGCTTCGAGTATCAGCACCAGGTCATCGATACCGAGCGCACCACGGCGGATCTACCGAACATTCCCGACGCCTTCGCACCGGTGCCGCCCGAGACATCGCTCGCGGGCTTGACCTTCCTGTGCGACGCAAAGCATTCGTGCGACAACGATCACCTGGTGGCGAACTACTACAGCCTCTACGCAACCGATCAGATCGACGTGACCGACAAGCTCAAGGTGCGCGTGGGCGTGCGCAAGGACTGGTGGGATACGTCGCTCACGCCGAATATCACAGTCCCCGGGCGCTTCGACACACAGGGCCAGCCCCTTGTCGCCGGCGTGACCGACTCGCGCAACGACGCGCCCACGAGCTGGAACGTAGGTGTGCTGTACAGGGTCCTGCCCTGGATGTCACCCTACGTGGGCGTTTCGAAGAGCCATCTGGCGAATTTCAACTCGGAGAACACGCAGAACGGCATCGGCGCGCCCGAATCCGCATTGCAATATGAAGTAGGCGTGAAATTTTCGTTTCTCGACGACCGCTACGTGCTGAACACCGCGCTATTCGACGTTTCGCGCGACAACGTCGCGGCGCTCACGACGATCAACGGCGTGGAAAGCGTCGTGTTCGACAGCCAGCGGACGAAAGGCGCCGAAGCCTCGCTCGATGCAACGATCTCGCCGCAATGGCACGTCATTGCAAACGTCACGGCACAAGACGCGAAGATCACCGACAACCCGCAGGGAGTGGCTTCGGTCGGCAATCGTCCACAGGGCGCTCCAGCCTATATGGCAAATCTCTGGACGACGTATGAATTTCCGATTGCGGGAATTCCGGGATTCCACGTCGGCGCGGGCTTGAACTACGTAAGCCGCACCTTCAGCGACATCACGAACGTGAATTCGATTCCCGCGTACGTGATAGGCAATGCCGCATTCGGCTATGAAGCGCATCGCTGGGGCATTGATATCAATGTGCACAACCTCACGGATCGCCGCTATTTCGTCGCCGCGAACGCGGCTGGCGCATACGTAGGAGAGTCGCTCAGTGCGTTCGTGAACCTCCACGCCGACTTCTGATCCGGCACTGCGACAGAAGCAAGGCGTGCGGTGGATCGCAGAATCCGCACGCCTTCGTGAGGCGCTGGGCAATTGACATTGCTACCAGGGGCAGCGGAATTTCCCGCTCGCGCCGCTGGCGCCAGGCAAGAGAGGACACCACGCGCCGGACCGGCATGGGTGTCCGCGCCCCCGTCCGGCGCGAGGACTGCGGTCGCCGAAGCACTTCTGGGGAATCCGAACGCTTCCTCTTACATCGGCGGGACGACCCCGTCCTTTTCGACCACCAGGCGCTGCGCGGCATACGTACCCTGTGACGCTGGTTTCGCAACCACGAAGACTTGCTTGCCTGGCGCCAGGTCGGAGTGCGCAGCCGGCACGAAGGTGACGATCGGGACATTCGGCGGCACCGTAACCTCATTGCTGCCGCCCTTGTACGACAGCTTCAGATTGCGACCTTCCGTGCCCTGCACGACAGTATCGACATTCGCGTTGGTCATCGTGCTGTTCGGGCCGAGGTCCCACGCGTAGTGACCCTCCCCCGTGCCGCGCGCGGCTTCAGGAAAGACGAC
>NZ_JAFA01000010.1 GCF_000519185.1 Paraburkholderia nodosa DSM 21604
TACAGCAGCCCGGCGATCAGCCTGGGCGATGTTGCTGGCCGTCCCTTGCGCGACACGAAGCTCTCGCTCATCGCCATGCCCAGCCGATTCCAGTTGATCAGGTCAGCCAGCCGCACCAGCGGATGTTTCAGGTTGATCTGCTCACGCAGGGGCTGCCGGAAGAAATCTCCCTCTGTCACAGGCGTCTTCGGACCCATCCGCACCTCGTCAGGATTTGCAGGATTTCGGCATCAATATGCCAGGTCTCTGCAAATCCCACAATGCTATTTCGGCCTCGGAGCCTTGCNGCATAAGCCTTCGCGGATTGTTCAAGGCCGACTACTTCGGCGTGGCCGACAATCAACTGGACTGGGTGGTCCTGCTGCGCAATGACGACAGCGATGAGCTTTGGGCGGAGGTCAACCGGCGGCGGAGCGCGCTGGGAACCGGTGAGGTACGCGGAGATCTCTGATCGTCGTTTGCCATCAGCATGAGCAGCAATGGATTACGTGTGCGTAAACTCAAGACAGTCCTGCAGCACACGGAGAATCTCGCGAAAATCCTTCTCCCTTCCCGGCTGTCCGGATGGCGTCGGCCACCGCGACTTGTCATTTTCTAGTATTCGTTAATTAATCGAGCCAATGACTCGGCCTCTCGGGCAACGGCTTCGTCTGCCGATACGCCGTCACCTATCCACAGCTGGACGGTATCGGCGAACGCTGTTTTTGCCGCGCCGCACAACTGAGCGATGCGAATTCTATAAACACCGTCGAAGCTAAACACTTCCAGCCGCCCTTCATACTCACGCGCATAGAATTTCATCGCCAGCTCCTTGTACCGCCGCCGTGCGTTTCTTCACTGCTCCGGGTATCGCCGCCGCGCCAGGCGTGCTGCCTACCTGCGGCACGAGCACAACCAGCCGCGCTCACCCATCATGCGCTCAATCGGCTGGCGGTCGCAACGGTCGTCGCGACGACGTTGCATGCAGGTCCGCTTTGGGTTCGCTTACCGCGAGACGCGCTCGGTCGCAGGCGGCCAACAATGGTCAATGATCTACACCGTTGCACGGACATTTGAGCGCTGGATTTCGAGCGATATATAGACCTTCGCAAACCAACTGAATCTGCTTTCTATCCACGGTTTCCGAACGTTGGAATCGCCACTTTTTACATTTTCAAAACGTACCCGAAAAGAAATAAATATCACTGACGGTTCCGCGCATGTGTCCTATTGTTGAGATCGTGATTTAAATCCCCTCAATCCAATTCAGAGGTCGAAATGAGCGACATTACGATTTCATATCATTACGTTGATTGCAATCGAAAATTCGAACACTATGACGCTAATCGATCATTTTTTCAGGAATACTATGCCACCCGTCTCGCGGCGGAGCCAGGAATATCCTGCCACGTGCTCGACATCGGATGCGGTCACGGCACCAATCCGACCATCAGCAGGATCGAGCATGTCCTTGGGGAAGTTGATGGCGTCGACCCGTTCCCCGTTGTTCAACCCCATCCATTGATCAGGAAGCGGTGGACCTGTGCGATGGAGGAGATCCCCGTGCCATCGAACACGTACGATCTCGCCTATTCCTATAACGTTGTTGAACATGTCGTCAACGAGACTTCGTTTCTCGCCAAAACGATCGAGGTGCTCAAACCTGGCGGCGTGTATTGGTCAATGTCACCTAACGCGAGGCACCCGTTCACCGTCATTGTGCGGATTATGCAGACACTCGGGATAAAGTATCTCTACCGTCGGTCAATCGCTCCACAGGCAAATGATTATCCCGCCTATTACCGGCTTTGCAACGCCACGAAAGTGCTAAAAGCAATCGAAAAGCTTGATCTTCCAGTATCGAAAATCGACTTCTTCCTGATCCCGAACGTCCAATGGGATACGTTTTTTCCGCGTCGACTTCGCTTCATTGCCCACTTGATAGACCGCGTCGTTGTTCTTAACGCGCCTTCGATGTCAAACATTTTTATGTTCCGCGTGGAGAAAATGGAGGCTGGGCCGCGCGACGGGGGGGCGATATGACACGTTCGCATTCGACCTATAGTTCAATCGCGGATCCAGCGACAACGATCAAGCGGAGGAGGCCTGCCCCTTGTCCGCCCGCAAGCGATATTTAGACCGCGCAATTCGAACGTCGCGTGCCATCGTCAGCTTGCAGAGCGGCCCGCTCGAGCCATCAGGTTTCTGAACGATTTGGCCGGTAGAATCGTTTGGCCCGACGGTATGGCGCGTGCGCCCTATCGCCGACGCGCCTTCGGTAAGCCACCTCACGCAGGTTATCTCGGAGAGTCTATGGATAACGTTCGAAGAATGCTGTGCGCATTGCTGTTTGCCTTACCGTTCTGCGGTACGGCACAAGCCGATATCATCGCGTCCTGGAAGTCGGTCCAGATGCCTGCGCCGCCAGAGTTGAAGACATTCACGATTACCGATCCTGCTCATACCGCGCTATTGCTGCTGGATTTCGACACCAGTACCTGCAACAGCAAGGAACGCCCGACTTGCGCGGCCTCGTTGCCGTATATCGCCGACCTGTTGAAGAAGTCGCGAGAGGCGAACCTGATGATCGTCTACAGCCTGACCAGCACGGGCACTCTGGCGGCGGTGCCGCCGGCTATTGCGGCCAAAGGAGACGAGAAAGTCGTGCAATCCGGTGTGGACAAGTTCTTCAACACCGATCTTGAAACGGCGCTGAAGGCCAAGGGCATTCAAACCGTGATCGTAACCGGCACGATGGCACACGGCGCAGTGTTGTACACCGCAAGCGAGGCGGCGCTGCGCGGCTTCAAGGTCGTGGTCCCGACCGATGGCATGTCGAGCAAGGACCCGTTCGGTGAGCTCTCGGCTGCGTGGGTTCTCGCCAATGCGCCGGGCAGCGTGTCCAGAAACGTTACGCTGACCCGTTCGAGCATGATCAAGTTTCCGCAGTAGGCGATCCTTCATCGGCAAGCGTTGCCTGCACGAGGCGTAGCGTGGGTTGCTGCTACGTCTCAGCAGGCTGCCGAACGTTCGGCGCGACAAGCCAGATCTCGACCGTTGCGTTTCCACCGTTGACCGACGAGCATTGCGGGGCTGTTTTTTTATATTCGCCGCGCATTGTTCCGATTTATTTTTCGAAAACGACAGGCAGATTTCTGATAGAAAGGTATACGTAAGGATTGAGCGAAGCCGCCGCCCTGAAAGGAGCCTCGACCCATGAATCTTCCGAAACGTATGCTCGTTGCCAATGTCGCCTGGGCGCAGGAAATCGCCCGCCGCGATCCACGATTCTTCAGCACGCTTGCCACAGGGCAAAAGCCCCAGGTGCTCTGGATCGGCTGCTCCGACAGCCGCGTACCCGCCGAAAGCGTCACGCACTGCGCGCCCGGAGATTTGTTCGTTCACCGCAATATCGCGAACCTTTTCCATCCCGACGATGACAACAACATGAGCGTGCTCGAATACGCCGTGCATGTGCTGCGGGTCGTGCACATCATCGTTTGCGGGCACTACGGGTGCGGCGGCGTACGCGCCTCGCTGCTACCGCCCGCCGAAGCCCTGCCCCACGTGAACCGTCGGATCAAGCCGCTTTGCGCGCTCGCGCAAACGCATCGCGCGACGCTCGCGCGCCTGCCGTCGGAAGAGGCGCGCATCAACCGCCTTGCCGAGCTGAACGTGATCGAGCAGGTGCGCCTGCTGCGCGAACATCCGCTCGTGCGCGACGGCGCACCCGTACCGCTCGTGCACGGGTGGATCTTTTCGCTGAACGACGGTCAGCTGCGCGAACTCGCGTCGGGCCACGACGTTGAAACTGCGAAGGCACCCGTGGCGGCCTGAGCAAATCCATTCCGCATTGCGTAAGCCCGGCACGCTCGAGGCGCAGGCCTCAAGTCGCGCCAAGGCCGCTGCCGCCGAGTTCTCCACCCTTCTTTTCTACCCGCTTCCATCATGACTTCGAGAGCTTCCCTGTCCGCGCTTGCGCGTGACCTCGCCGCAGGCACCGTCGTCTTTCTCGTCGCCCTGCCGCTGTGCCTCGGCATTGCAAGGGCATCCGGCGCGGAGCCGTTGGCCGGCCTGGTTTCCGGCATTGTCGGCGGCATCGTCGTCGCCGCGCTCAGCGGCTCGCGCCTGAGCGTAAGCGGCCCCGCCGCTGGACTCGTCGTGATCGTCGTGGATGGCATCGCACGCCTCGGCAGTTTCTCTGCATTCCTGATTGCCGTGCTGCTGTCGGGTGTGCTGCAGTTCGGTTTCGGCATGCTCAAGGCCGGGCGCCTGGCCTCGTATGTGCCCACACCCGTCATCAAGGGCATGCTCGCCGCAATCGGCCTGCTGCTGGTCATCAAGCAGGTTCCGCTCGCGCTCGGACTGACTTCCGGCAACGAGACCGGGTCTCTGACTCACGCGCTCGAGTCGATCTCGCCCACCGTATGCGCGGTCACCGCGATCTCGCTTGCCATCCTTGCGGGTTGGGAAACGCGCGCATTGCGACGCTTCGCGCTAGTGCGGCTCGTACCCGCGCCGCTCGTCGTCGTGCTTGCGGGCGTGAGCGCGACGCTGGTTTGTGGCTCGCCCGGCACGACGTTCGCGTTGCCGGTCGAACAACGCGTGGCACTGCCCGCCATCGAATCGTTCGCGGCCCTCGGCGACGCCCTCCAGCTCGGTGAATTCGAGCTGAGCTTCGCGCGCCTTGCCGCCCCGGAGATCTGGATCGTCGCCCTGACGCTCGCCGTCGTTGCAAGTCTCGAGACGCTGCTGAGCCTCGAAGCTGTCGAGCAGATCGACCCGCAGCGGCGCGCCGCGCCGCCCAACCGTGAACTCAAGGCGCAAGGGGTCGGCAATATCGTCGCCGGCGCCATCGGCGGACTGCCCATCACTTCGGTCATCGTGCGCAGTTCCGCGAACGTGCACGCCGGAGCGCAAAGCCGGCTCTCCGCGATCGTGCACGGCGTGCTGCTGCTCGTCAGCGTGTTTGCGCTCACCGACGTGATCAACATGATTCCACTCGCGAGTCTTGCCGCCATTCTCATACATACCGGCCTCAAGCTCGCCAAACCTTCCTTGTTCATCGCGCTCGCGAAACAGGGCACGACGCCGTTCGCGCCATTCATCGTTACGATCGCCAGCGTGCTCGCCACCGACCTGCTCACCGGGATCATGCTCGGCGTGCTGTGCAGCGCCGGACTCGCGCTGTGGGCGAATCTGCATCGGCCGATCGCGCTCGCGCGGCACGACGATCATTTCCTGGTCTCCTTTCGCAAGGACGTGTCCTTTCTCGGCAAAGTGCCGCTCAAGCAGATGCTCGCCCACATCCCGGATCGCGCGACGGTGATCGTCGACACCTCGCGCGCCGATTACATCGATCACGATGTGCGTGAACTGCTCGATCGATTCATTGCCGATGCGCCGCTGCGATCGATCGCGGTGGAAGTCCGGCATGCCGCAGCCGTGCTACCGCCTGCGACTCGCTCAGGCGCCTGAGCGCTCGCCCAACGATGACGTTCAGGCTTTACTGAAAGCGTTCAAAGTGCGCGCAGAATAGACCAGTGCTGCTCCGGCATTCAGGTTGATGGCAACGCCGAGCGCTTCCGACAGTTCCTCCACCGTCGCGCCCGCTTTCTTCGCCTCACTCGCATGGAACGCAATGCAGCCGTCGCAGCGCGTGGTCACGGCAACGGCAAGAGAGATCAGTTCGCGTGTCTTCGCGTCGAGATGGTTTGTCTTCTCCCCAGCCTGGCCTGGTGACGCGATGCCTTTCATGGTTTCCGGGGCAAGTTTGGAGAATTCGCGCAGCCGAAGCGTCAGTTGCTCGCGATACTCGTTCCAGTCGTTCATGTTTTTCCTCGCGACGCTGAATCAGCGGGAACTGGGGCTTGGCCTGTTTGCCTTCATCAACATCATGCTCGATAGTCACTCGGAGAAAGCCATGCGCGCGTTCGAGTCGGGTGTGATGGCGCTGCCGAACGTGGTGGCTTGCCACAATGTATCCGGCAAGTACGACTATCTGCTTCAGGTCGTCGTGCGGGATATGGAGGCATTCCATCAGCTCGCGATGCACCGGATCCGGACGCTCGGCAACATCAACGATGATGTACACGGGTTTCTCCTTGAAGGAGATCAAGCGCTCGACGAGCCTCCCGCTATGAGGTCGAGAAACCTCGGGCCGAAATATCGTGAGAAGGAGTCGTCGAACAGGTCGCGGCAAAGTTTTTCTTCTTCTCACTGAAACTTTATCTCCTTTGCCGGCGCACAGGAAAACGTGAAGAATGGCGTGAGAGCGAGAACATTCTTCATTGCCCTCTTTCGTAACATGACTGCGATGGGCGACTCGCGCATGTAACACATGAGTTCATCTTCCACGTTGATTTTAGGGCGCAGCCATGCGAACCCCTCGTATCGCCATCGTCGGAGGCGGCCTGAGCGGCCTCTACGCTGCGTACCTCCTGCAGCAGCAAGGCATCGGTGACTATGTCCTCTTCGAGGCGCGAGAGGCACCCGGAGGCCGCATCCTGTCCGCTTCTGGTCAGAACACTGCCGCGAATGGAAGCATTGACGGCCTGGACCGCATCGACCTCGGTCCAACCTGGTTCTGGCCTGAAATTCAGCCTGAACTCGATAGCGTGATCCGCGACCTTGGTATCGCCCGCTTCGAGCAGCACCAGATTGGAGACATGCTGGTAGAGCGCTCGCGCGACGAGGCTGCGGTGCGTGTGCATGGCTACACGAATGAGCCGGTCTCGATGCGTCTTGTTGGCGGCACGGCGGCGTTGACGGACGCACTCGCAGCCGAACTGGATGAAGACTCAATCATCACTGGCGAGGCAGTGCGTGGTCTCCGGCTTGGCGCACACAATGTAGAGGTTCACAGCGAGGACTCCGCAGGCCTTGCCAGAACGACCTGCGTTGACCACGTGCTGCTGGCGTTGCCCCCGCGTCTGGCCGAGGCCACCGTCCGGTTCGAGCCGCCCCTGCCACCGGCGATAGCGCAGCTATGGGGCCAAACGCCCACATGGATGGCGCCGCATGCAAAGTATGTCGCAACCTACACAGCCCCGTTCTGGCGTGAAATGGGGCTTTCAGGCGAGGCTCGAAGCGCCCGTGGGCCACTCGGCGAGATACATGATGCGTCCATGAATGGAGGGAGCGCCGCGCTCTTCGGATTCTTCGGCGTGCCCGCCAACGTCCGCAGGAATGTGCCAGAAGCCGTCTTGCGCGCTCATTGCCGCTCGCAGCTGGCACGGCTCTTCGGACCGCTCGCCGCAACGCCAGAAGCGGAATTTATCAAGGACTGGGCACGCGACCCTTACACCGCTACAGGCGACGACTTCGACAGCTCATCGCCGCATCTCGGTGTAGCGCCGGTCAATACACCTCCTGGCCCCTGGCAAGAGTGTGTGACCGGCATCGCGAGCGAATGGTCCCGGCAATTCCCTGGCTACGTCGCAGGTGCGATCGAGGCGGCGCGCTTCGGCGTCGAAGCCCTGGCTGCGCGCTATCGCCGAACTTTCAAGTAACGAAGGCGAGCGGATTCGGGTTAGACCGCCTCACTCTCGCTGCGCTCACGCAATACCTCTGTCTGCTCACCGGAAAACCCAACGGACTTGGAGAAGGAATCATGAAAGCTGTCTATCGTGCGGTTCAAATCACCCGGCCGGGAGTATTGGAACTGGTCGAGCGGAAGACCCCTGTTCCGGGCGACGGCCAGGTGTTGATCGCCGTCGAGGCATGTGGTGTCTGCGGTGCGGACGCACGCGACATCGAGAACGCGAGCACGACTTCACCGCATCCACGAGTGCCGGGGCATGAAGTCGTCGGCCGCATCGTCGCGGTGGGTGCAAACACGCCTTCAATCTGGAAACCGGGCCAGCGTGTTGGAGTGGGTCGACTTGGTGGTCACTGCAACGAGTGCACACAGTGCCGTCAGGGCAATTTCCAGCTCTGCCTGAACCAACCGGTTTTGGGCGCGACCTGCGATGGCGGTTATGCCGAGATGATGCTGGCGCGTAATACCGGCCTCGTATCCATTCCAGACGAGCTTGATTCAGAGGAAGCCGCGCCCATGCTTTGCGCAGGCATTGCTACCTTCAATGCGCTCAAAAAGTGTGGCGCAGAGGCCGGCGATACAGTCGCCATCCTCGGCATCGGGGGCCTTGGACACATGGCATTGCAGTATGCCCGCCACATGGGATTCAAGGTCGTCGCGGTCGGGCGCGGCACCGGGATTGCAGAGGATGCCAAGGCATTGGGTGCGCACATCTACATCGACAACGACGAGGAAGATGCCGCGGCAAGACTCATGTCCATGGGCGGAGCGCGCGCTATCGTCACCACGGTCAGTCACGCCGATACCGTTTCGAAATTGTCGGGGGGCCTGGCACCGCGAGGCCGTCTGGTATTGCTGGGCGCAGGCAAAGACCCATTGCCAGTATCGACGGCCTCGTTCGTAGGCGGCGAGCGCAGCGTTATGGGTTCACTTACCGGCTCGCCTTATGAAAGTGAGAAAGCGCTCGATTTCAGCGTGCTGACAGGGGTTCGTCCGATGATAGAAGTCATGCCGCTCGCAAGGGCCAATGAGGCCTATCAACGGATGCGGTCTGGCGACGTCAAATTCCGGATGGTGCTCACGATGTCGCGTTGAAGTGCCGCGTCAGGCGTGGATGTTTCGTCCGACCTTGACGCCCATTTCCTGTGCCAATGCCAGGAAGCCGGCAATATACGCAACATCTTCTTCGCCTCGGCGGACCCCAAGATTGATACTCTTGGTGATGCCGCTCTCTCCGAGTCGCACCGTGCGTATGGCAAGGCCCTCGCCTTCCTCTACGACCAGCCAATCGGGGAGTACGGCAATGCCGCGCCCGGCAGCAACCAGTTGCAGCATCAAATCGGTTTGTTCAGCCGTCCGGTGAAACTTCGGCTTGCAATGAGCAGGCACGAGAAACTGCGTATAAACGTCGAGTCGCTCCTTGCTCACGGGAACGGTGATGAGTTCCTCATCGAGCAGGTCCTTTGGCAAGGCATAGTCGCGCGTCGCCAGCGGGTGCGCTTGCGGCAGAACCAGCACCAACTCGTAGTCAATTACCGGAGAAAAGACGACGTCCGGCACATCTATGGGGTCGGGCGTAATCAACAAGTCGATTTCGAAACCAAGGAGCGCAGCAACACCGTCAAATCGGAATGCTGTGCGCACGTCGAAATCGACATCGGGCCAGGCGGCGAGATAATGGGGAGTCAGTCTCGCCAGCCACTTCTGGCACGGATGGCATTCCATGCCTACGCGCAACGCTCCCTGCCTACCCTCGGCAAAATCAACGAGCGTGCGCTCCGCGTGCTCCATCTGGGGTAGCACGCGCTGCGCGAGGGCAAGCAGATATTCGCCCGCATGGGTAAAGCGCAGGCCCCGGCCGTTCTTTGTCCACAATTTGACGCCATGCCGCTCTTCGAACTTGCGGACCATGTGGGAGAGCGCCGATTGCGTGACGTTCAATCGCTCCGCGGCGGCAGTCACACTGCCAAGACGCTCCACTTCCATGACGATCGAGAGGTATTGGAGGTCCAACATCGCCTGTCTCCATTCTCCAAACGCGTCCGGTGCGAGCAGAGCACCGCCGCGTTGAGTGCATCACTTCGCTTACAGCGACAAACTGGTGCTTCGCGATGTCAGCGCAAATGCAGCCAAACCAAGGATCGGCCCCGGCACCAGAAGCCAGGTCGCATCGAGCCCAACGTGCTCTAACAGGGTCGTCGTTGCTGCAATCGATACCACCGTAATTGCAAAGCCGATTGAGTTCTGTATTGCGAGCGCGCTTCCCACAAGGACTGGCGGGCAGGCTCTCGCGGCGAGCGCCGAAAATTGGGGCGAGTCAGCAATCACGGAGGCGCCCCACACCATGAGCACCACGACGATGACCTCTGGAGACAAGTAGCGCCAACCCAGAGCGAAGGTAAGCCCGCATAGCCCCGATATCCCGAGTGCGCCGACGGCCACCCGCGCGCTGCCAATGTGTCGCGACAGGACTCCGCCAATCAGGGAGCCCAACGCGCCAATGCCGATAACGATGAACGACATGCCGGAAACGCCGACGCCCGGAAAATGCACACTTGACGACGTCCTGGCGATCAACAGCGGTACCGCAGTCCAGAACGCATACAGCTCCCACATGTGACCGAAGTATCCGAGCGTTGCGGCTCGAAACCGTCGAATCCGGAATGCCTCAAGAACGCCGGGCTGATGCGTTCCGCCTGCATCCTTTGTGCTCGCGTGGCGCGGCCTCGCGGCAGCGTGTGGACCATCTCCCAGTGCACCGATAATCAATGCCCCGCCAAGCGCCAATATTGACGAGGCGGAAATGATGAGTTGCCACGGAAAGCCCGTTCCCATCACACGCATGGCATGAGGCAGCGCCGTGCCGAGCGTGAGCATCGCAACCAGTTGCGCCAGCCCCTGCCCCGTGCGGTCCGGCGCCCACCCCACGATCAGCTTCATCCCCATCGGGTAAATGCCGGCCAGGCAGACACCTACGCCGAACCGGAAGATGGCTCCGCTGACGAGGCCGGTTGAAAGCCATGCAAAGCAGAAGTTGAATATCGCGCCCGCTATTGCGCTGTAAACGAAAATCCGGCTCGCACGAAAGCGGTCTGCCGCCCCGCTCAACGAGATGAAGAGCGTGCCGAGAATGAATCCGCCTTGCACAGCATTCGTCAGCCAACCGATATCGGCCGCACTGGCGTGCCAGATTCGCATCAGGTCGGCGGCGGTGCTGTTGGCGCTGAACCACAGTGCGGTTCCGAAGAGTTGTGCGATGGAGATTGCCGCAACCGGACCTATGCCATCGACGAGGAGTCTTCGCAGCCCCGTTGTTTTCACTGATACGCTCGAACTCATTACGCTTCCAATGTTGCTTTTGCGACTCCGACTTCAGATGCCAACTGCTCACAATCGGCACCTGTTGACTCGCCACTTAAGCCGTGCAGAGCTGATTGAGCCAAAGCGTGTCTCGCGGGGACGGCCGACGATGCAATCGCTTGTCGAGGAGCGCGCGTGCTTTTTCGGCCTCGCCACTACGCATCAGCGAGACTAGCAGCGTGTCTTCCACAATCTCGCGCTGGGCACCGCTTCCGCCGATGCGCACAACGTCTCCCGCAACGGGTTCAAGGATTGCCGCGCAACGCCCATAGTCTTCCTCGGCGAATGCGAGCGCAGCGCGGCAAATCTCCGGAACGACAGACCCGGCGGGAAGGGTTCCAGCCTCGACAAGCCCGACAAGCGCATCCACGCGCTGATCAAGCGCCACCTTGTCTCCTGTCGCGGCGGCAACCAATGCCATGTGGAAATCCGCAAACGGGAATCCGGCCTGTTTGAAATACCCCGAGGCATACGTCGCGGCGGCGTCCCACATGCCTGCCGGAACCGTGTGGCCGTATGCCTGCACGCGCCAAAGGAACGACGATGTGTCGCTGACGACATTAATAGGAACACCTAATGATACCGACGGCGCAACGTGCTCGTTATAGACCTCGAGCGCGCGGCCGGTATCTCCGCGCTCCAGCGCGATGAGCGCAGCATGCCACGCAATGTGGCTATGCAAAATGCCGCTCTTGTCGTATTCGGGCAGCCAGTCGGTGATCACGACGTCCGCTTCCTCGTTTGCACCTGCCTCATACAACACGTGCGCGACTGCATGCGCGGCGTTCACGTTGTGCCGGCGCACTTCGAGCGAGCGTTGCGTCAGGGAGCGACCCAACTGGACGTTGCCGTTCTCGCCGTGTGCCCAACCCCGATAGTTGAGAAACCACCAGTCGTCGGCATCGAAGTGTCGCGCATGATGCTCGCAGAGGTCGACACGCGCCTGGTTGTGATTGGCCATCCCCGAAAACGCAAAGAGACCAAATGCACCCAGAGGCAACGACAGGATGACAATATCGCGCGGCCACCGGTCCGTGTGTGCCAATGCCCCGGCAAGCGCCTTCGGTGCCTGCCCGTTGATGGCGAAAAACAGGACTTGTACGTGGCTGCGCTCGCGCTCCGTCCCGTTGCGAGCCACAAGGTCCATCGCCTTCGCAATCTTTGCGCGTGCCTCGGTCACTTCCGAGCGAATGGCGTGCAAACGCGCTCGTGCGGCATAGGCGAGTGCGAAATCCTGGTCGGCGGCGATCGCCTCATCGAGCGTCTGCGCGGCGCCGGGCCACAACGACAGAAGAAGGTCGATACCGGCCTGATAGCGCTCGGCCGCAAGGTCGGAGGTGGTCGAGAGCGGCAGGCTGTAGCGGTCGAGGCGAGACATAGAACGGGAGACTCCAGTGGCAATCGCGAGCTTCCGGGCATAGGCAGCCGGATGCGGCCACCGGCTCGGTGCTCCGGTACAGGGAACACAATTAGACCAATTTTTCCCGTGTCGGTATCTCGATGAATTGCCAAATTGTATAGAATATCTGTCAACCGGAAATTCTGATATGCCTTGGGAAACCATCGAAGCCCCTGCTGGTGTCACTCCCCCGGCGCCGCTGAAAGTGCGCGCCCAGTCCATCCCTGCACGCCATTTTTTTTCCGAGCATTCGCACCAATGGCATCAAATGGTCTATGCGATATCTGGCGCGCTAACGGTGATATCAGAGGCGGGTTCGCTCGTCATTTCGCCGGAGCAGGCCGTATGGTTGCCGACGGGCCTGCGCCACCGAGTCGGTTCGCTGCTTGGCGCCGAATTTCGCAGCCTGTGGATTGCGGATGACACCGGGGGAGCCCTGTCAGCTGGCGGTCCGCGCGTCTTCGCGGTTTCGCCGCTGCTGAAAGCCCTCATCGTGGAGGCGACAGAGATAGAGGGGCAGGCAGACGATGATGGATACGCCGGTCGCATCACGCATCTCATTCTTGACCAGCTTCGACGCGCTCGCCCGCTCCCTGCAGCGCTGCCGTGGCCGCGCGACGGCGCGCTGACGGTACTTTGCGAAGCGCTTTACACCGACCCGGCGGACGAGCGCGGCCCAGAAGAATGGGGGCAAGTTTTGGGGATGTCGGCGCGCACGCTAGCTCGCCACTTTGCTGCGGAAACTGGCATGAGCCTGCGCTCGTGGCGGCGGCGAATGCGTTTGTTCAGAGCGATTGAGTTGCTGAGCGGCGGCATGGGCGTGACGCGAACAGCGATGGAACTCGGATATGGTTCGACGTCGGCGTTCGTGTACGCGTTTCGCCTCGAGATGGGGAGCAGCCCGCAGGTCTACATGCGAGGCCGCAATGACGAGCTGGCCGGTCGGGCTTCGCCTTAAGCGGGAGTTCCCGTGAAATGTATAAAAGGGCGGCTTACCACAGGATCCTGTGGCAAACCGCCCTTGCCTCGTCAAGCAGGCATGTCTTTCGGTTCGCTGGCTTCGACCACGACGCTAGCACGCGTCGCATCGTTCCTCACATAGAACTTGTAGGCAACAAAGACTACGAAGACCCATACCGCCGAAACGACCAACGAAATTCTCATGTCGGGCAGAATTGCGATTCCAGTCAATACGGCAGCCAGGAAAGTCAGCGCGATGTAATTGCTGTAGGGATAGAAAGGCATCTTGTACGTAATCTGGCTCTCCTCCCCTTTGCGCATCTTGCTCTTTCGGAACCCAATATGGCTTATCACGATTGAGCCCCACGCACAGACGAGCGCAAACACGGTCACCGAGGAGAACAGGTCGAAGGCCTGCTCTGGCATGATGTAATTCAGCAGCACGCCTGCGAACATCGTTGCGAAGACCATCAAAATGGCTCGATGCGGGACCTTGCGGCTATTGGTGACACCCAGGAACGCCGGCGCGTTCTTTTGCAGGGAAAGGTTGTAGAAGGTCCGGCTGTTGGTAAAGACGCTCGCATTGACTGCAGACAGCACCGCCATGACGACGACCAGGTTCATGATGCTCGCCGCCGCCGGGATCCCGATTTTCGTGAACACTTCGACAAACGGACTGCCCTTGGTCGTCAACGAGGTCCACGGAAAGACCATCAGCAGAACAGCGATGGCGCCAACATAGAAAATCAGCAGACGCCAGAACGTTGCGTTGACGGCCTTTGGCATCGTCGTTTTGACGTCTTTCGCTTCCCCCGCGGCAAGGCCCAGATTTTCGACCCCACCGAACGCGAAAGCGACCATCACGATTGCCAGAAACGTTCCCCCTGTCCCCTTCGGAAAGAACCCACCGTGATCCACGAGGTTATGGTAGCCGATGGGGACTCCATGATTTCCGATGCCGAAGGCGACCATGCCCACGCCGAAAACAATCATCGCCACGATGGCCACCACCTTGACTAGCGAGAACCAGAATTCGGCCTCGCCATATATTTTTACGCCGATGATGTTAACCAGAAACATCAGCGATACCGCCGCGCCTGCCGTCACCCAGATGGGTATCGCCGGGAACCAGAAGTGCACGTAATTCCCGAGCGCATTCAAATCCGCCGCGCTCGTTGCGAGCAGAAAAATGAAGGCATTCCAGCCGTTGAGAAACCCTGCAAACCGATGGATGTAGCGGTTCGAATAGGAGACGTACGAACCGGACACCGGTTCCTCCACCGCCATCTCGCCGAGCGCCCGCATAACGAAATAAATCGCAATGGCGGCAAGCAGGTACACAAGAAGAATTGCCGGTCCTGCCGTCTTGATTGCCCACGATGACCCGTAAAACAACCCGGTCCCAATCGCTCCTCCGATGGCAATCATCTGAATATGCCGGTTTTTCAGGTCTCTTTTTAGGTCTTCCTGCTCGTATGTCTGCATCCTGCTTTCGTTGCTCATGTCGTCTCCAATAAGTGAGCGTATGTTTTTATTGTTAGAAGTGGGTAAACCGGTCGGGGGGTCGACAGCAGGCGCAGAACATCGTGCTTCTGCGCGTTTCCTTGTTGTTTATCAATTCGTATTACTGATCATACAGATGACGGAGACCAAGCCAGCTTGCCAGCCCAGGAGGTATCGGTATCCGGTCTTCCTCTACCGCTGAAGGTTCAGAGCCCGCTCAATGCGTTGGTCAAGCGGCGAATTGCCTCGTCAATGGTGGAACGCGGGCAACCGAGGTTAGCGCGCATATATCCATGCCCTTCGATGCCGAACTTCTGACCTTTGTCGAACCAAAGCCGGGCTTCGGTCAGCATGAATTTGTTCAACACGTCCGCGTCCATGCCGAGTCCGCGGCAGTCCATCCACGCGAGGTAGAGCGAGTCGGCCGGGAGGACTTCGATCTTCGAAGTGATGCTATGCACCGCGTTGCGAAAGTGGGCGTGGTTTTCGCGAAGGTAGTCCAGCAGCTCGTCCAGCCATGGTTCGCCATGGGAATAGGCAGCCTCCGCCGCAACCATTCCGAGCGTATTCACCGACTGGTACATGTTCCTGTCAAACTGTCGACGCAGCGCTTCATGCCGACGCCGGTTGGGAACGAACAGGTTTGCGCTTTGCAGGCCAGGTAAATTAAACGTTTTGCTCGGTGCCGTGCAGGTGATGCTGTTGTCAGCGAACCGTTCGCCAAGAGAAGCGAACGGGATATGTTTCTTGAGAGGGTTGATGACGAGGTCCTGGTGAATCTCGTCGGAAATGACGAGAACGCCATGCCGTTGACAAATTTCCCCCATCGCCCGCAGCTCACCTTCCGACCATACATTGCCTGTCGGGTTATGCGGGTTGCTCAGGATGAAAAGCCGCGTATTGTCCTTGATCGCGGCTTCGAATGCAGTCTCGTTGAAGCGGTAGGCCGTTCCCGCGCGCTCGAGTGGCGCATAGGCGAGATGCCGTCCATTCAGCAGGACATCATCATGGAAGTGAGCGTATACCGGCGGTTGAATCAGCACCGTGTCACCTGGTGACGAGAATGCCTGAATGGCATTCTTGAGCGCCGTAATGATGCCACTCGACTGCAGCACCCACTCCTTGGGGATTTCCCAGCCAAAGCGCCTTGCCTGCCAGTTGGTTACGGCATTGACGTAGCTCTCAGTCGCTCCGCAGGAGTAGCCGAACACACCAAACTCAACGGCTTCGTGAAGGGCATCGACGACGGCTTGAGGGGCCCTGAAATCCATGTCGGCCACCCACATTGGCAACGGGTTCGCCGCATATTCATCAGCCGCAAGGAGCCTCTCTCCGAACGCCCATTTCAGCGAGTTCGATTTCTTCCGGTCGATGATCTCGTCGAAAATCGACCGGTTCTTCCCTGCTGGCGCGCCGCTGCCCGGCAACTCCGGATGAATCTTCATGGTAGCTTCCACTCGCAATAGAACGGCGCACCGACGCCGTGACTTCGTATTGCGAATAGAGTAGCAGCGCGAAATCATGAGCAACAATGGTATGTTCTCATGGAGCCGTGAGCACAGCTCATGGATGCCGCGGCACGTGGCCGAGCCACGGGTTTCAGATTCCGAGCGCCACGAGGAAGCGAGAAACCATGTTGTACGCAGCGACCGTGGCGACTGCTTCTACCGTCTTCGACTCACCCAGACGCGCCTTCAGGTCCTCGATGATGTCGGCGTCGACCGTTACGTCGCGGGTAGACTGGTCGGTGAGTTTAATCAGGACCAGCTCGGTTTCGCTGAACAGCGTGCGGTCGACCCCTCGCACCTTGATCGCCTCGCTTTTCTCATGAGTGCCGCCTGCCTCCAGATATGCCGGGTAGTGCACGCCCCATTCGAATTCGGCACCATTGAGAACCGCCACCCGAAGCATGATCAGCTCGCGATACTCCAGCTCGAGAGCGAATTCGGCCCGAACCCTACGAAGGAGTTCATTCCAGCCCGTTGCGAGTGGGGCACTTTTCAGGAGCACTCGATCAATACCGATAAGTTCACGGTTTGGCCGACGCGCGCGCATGGCTGCAACCAACTCGTCGGGGGCTGAGTCCCCGTCCTGCCATGGCACAACACTGACCTTGCTATTCATAAACATCTCCTGTGAAGCATACGCACTAGCCTGCTCAACCCTGGCTACATCGAAAACGTTGTGGCCTCGCGCAGTCACGTTCGTGTCGAGGCCAGATATCCGCCCCACGGGACCATCAGGGCGCACGCAGCGGGGATTGTTGGCTATGCAGTCGCTCGTCACAAGTGCTTTATTCTTTTCAGGAGGCAAAGAAAATCTTTCAGGAAGGCAGCCGTCTTCCTTAATGCGCTTTGTGCGTTTGAAGCAAGTCGCAAGATGGCATTCAACTCTGAATGCGGTCTTGCCCTCGGCCTCTCAAGTCGGCCAACAGTACATCCAGAGTTCACGATGGTCTTTTTTGATTGGTCAGTTGGTCTTCCTTCCGCGGAGGCGACAAACACGAAACGCGTGATACGTCCTTCCGCGCCATCTGCAAAGCAGGAAATAACCGGCCGCTTCAGGCTTTCGCCCCCTCACCTCGGGCCGAGCATCTAGCGCGGGACATCACCGGACGCGCCGTCAAAGCGGACGCGTGCGGCATGGATGTCGGGATAACGACGATCGGCCCAATCGATGAGGGCCGCCATCGGCTCCAACAGGGATTGGCCTAGTGGGGCCAGACGATATTCGACGCTTGGCGGGCTGGTGGGAAAAACGTGGCGGCTGATGAGTCCGTCGCGCTCCAGATCGCGGAGTGTCTGGGTAAGCATGCGCTTGGAAATGTCCGGGATGGCCCGGTGAAGCTCACTGAAGCGCTGCGATCGCGTCGCGAGCTCCATGATCATGAGCATGCTCCATTTGTCGCCGATGCGGTCGAGCACGTCGCGAATCGCGCAGTGTGCGGCCTGGGCGTCGCCCAATTGACGTTGATATCGGCTGAATCTCTCGATCGCATTCTGGGCGGTGCTCATTCGGGTTCCCTTTAACTCTTCTGGTAACAAAAAACTGCCTCCTTCCGGCGTGAGGCATCGGTCTCTATGATAGACCTGCCCTCAAACAAAGACTGCTCCTCGGGGAGTTCGGATATCAAACCCTGTTCCCGCCCGACTTCTGTACCAGACTCCGGCGGACATCCGGGCCGGCGCGTGGTGGTGTCACAGGTGGAAGCCGAAGACTCCAGGATCACCGCATCCATCCGCAGCCTCAGGAATGTTGGCGTTTAAGGGCAATGCCAATTTTCAGGAGAAACACATGTTTTTGGTAATGGGAATTACAGGACGCGTAGGCGGCGCAACGGCCCAACATCTGTTGGCGCAAGGCAGGAAGGTACGGGCGCTGGTCCGCAATCGCGAGAAGGCGACGAAATGGGCGGATCAAGGTGTGGAACTCGTCGACGGCGACTGGAATGATGCAGCCGCCGTAGAGAAAGCGCTCGAAGGGGTCGAAGGTGCATTTGTCATGCTGCCGACTGTCTGGGCACCCTCGCCTGATTTTAGGGAGGCAAAGAGCGTGATCGCGAACTATGTCGAGGCGCTGACGAGGGCAGCGCCACCGCGGGTGGTTGTGCTGTCGTCGATGGGTGCGAACAGAACCAGCGGGCTGGGAATGATCACGGCCCTGTCGCTTCTGGAGCAAGGACTGCGCCACCTCACGTTGCCGATCGCCTATGTGCGAGCCGGTGGGTTTTTCGAAAACTTCCTTTACGGCCTGCACGTCGCCCAGGGCGGCACACTACCCGTCTACTACAACCCGACGGGTCGGAGATCGACCATGGTCGCGACCGACGATATCGGCGCCGAGGTGGCGACGCTGTTGGCCGGGCCGGCGTGGTCAGGGCATCGCGTCGTTGAGCTTGGCTCGATGATCAGCGCGGATGAAGTCGCAGCCCAGCTGGGTGAAGTCTTGCAGCGCGACGTCAGGGCCTTTGCCATCCCGCGGGCCGGGTGGCCTGCAGCGTTCGAACAGTTCGGCATCCCGAAGGGCCAGACCGGACCGGCCGAAGCGATGTTCGATGCCGTCAACGCGGGCTGGATGGACCTCGGCGGCGCGGGTACGGAGCACATCGCGGGCACGACGTCCCCTCGCGATGTCTTTGCGGCGGCCCACAAGGCCACTACGGCATGAGCAGCGGGGATCGGCCGGCTCGCCCACCAGGCGAGCCACAACGGGTCCTCGGCAGCGCCCTCATCAGAGAAGGTAGAAGAATGTCCAAGATTTCCTGGCGCCAGGTATTACCTTTCATTCTTGCCGCTTTTTTCGTCGTGGGATCGCTCAGCAACATCGTCGCCCCGCGATCCATCTTTGAGGAATACCTGAAGTGGGGATATCCGCACTGGTTCCATTTCGTGACCGGTTCGGTGGAACTCATGACCGCCGTTCTGCTGGCGCGAGCACGGACGCGGCTGTGGGGCTCGGCGCTCGGCTTCACCGTGATGTTGGCTGCGCTGGCGACCGTCACAGTCCACGGCGAATTCGGACATGGGGTGGCGCCACTTGTCGTGGCGACACTATCGATTGTTGTCGGCTGCATTGCCTGGCGCAAGCGGCTCGCTACCGGTTCTTTGGCTCGGGCCTAATCCTTACACGGCCTTCAAGAGCTTAAAAGCATGCTGGAAGTGCTATTACCAACCAGTTATCGGTTTCAAATCCCAGATGGAACAGGGTTGACTTATTGAATTGAGCTTGAATTCTCGGCCCGAGCATCCGATCGCCGATCTGCTTCAACACCTTGCCGTCTTGACATCGTTGCTCGTCCGGTCAGTCAGGATGGCGCTCGCGATTACGTGAAAGAGGTGATCGGCCCGTGGCGCGAATGAGGGTTGGTCGCCGAGCCAGCCGAGCGCCGACATCAGGGCGAACAGGTCGTCCCCATTCATATCGGCGCGCGCGGTTCCCTCGGCCTGAGCACGGAGCAGTAGTCGCTCGCCCGCAGAGTGCACCGCTGCGCATGAAGCGTAAAGCGCGGAGTCCGGGGTAGCGTGGGCGCTCGCCATCAAGGCGACAACGCCGCTATAGCTATGAACGAATGCCACCCCTTTGCGAAACCACGACACGAGCGCTTCATCAGGTGGATTCGACGTTTCGAGTTCCACCGCCTTCTGCGTCAGTGCGTCCAGATTCTCGCGCAGCAACGCTTCGAACAAGGCTTCCCGAGTGGGGAAATGACGAAACAGCGTGGCCAACCCGACGTCGGCCCGGCGGGCGATATCTCGCATGGACGCATCGGCACCATGCTCGGTGACGACGTCGCGCGCGACTGCTAGTAGATGGTCGTAATTTTTTCTGGCGTCGGCCCGCATAGTTTTCTTGACAAGTGGATCAGTGATCCGTATCTTGGGAATCAGGATCTGGATCAGTGATCCACAAGATACAGCGTTTTTGTGCAAAGGGGAACCGAGACGCTGTCCGACACCACGAAAGGAGAAGTCATGGGAAAGCTAGACGGTAAGGTTGCAGTCATCACCGGTGGATCGAGCGGCATGGCGCTGGCGAGCGCCAGGCGGTTCGTTGAAGAAGGCGCCTATGTTTTCATTACGGGCCGGAGGCAGGAGACGCTGGACGAAGCCGTCAAGCTGATTGGCAGGAACGTGACCGGCGTGCGCGGCGACGCGGCCAATCTCGACGACCTCGACCGCTTGTTCGATACAGTCAAGCGGGAAAAGGGCAAGATCGACGTCCTGTACGCGAGCGCCGGCTGGGGCGAAGCGGTCCCGCTGGGCGAGATTACCGGGCAGCATTACGACGCGATCTTCGACCTGAATGCACGCGGCACGTTGTTTACGGTTCAGAAGGCGTTGCCGCTGTTCAACGATGGCGGATCGATCTTCATGACCGGGTCAGTGGCTTCGGTAAAAGGTTTTCCTGGTTACGGCGTGTATGCGGCGAGCAAGGCGGCGTTGCGCTCATTCGCACGGACGTGGCTCAACGAGCTGAAGGGCAGGAATATCCGTGTGAACGTGCTGAGCCCGGGGCCCATCGCCACACCGATGCAGGACCAGATTCTCGACGAGGAGGCGAAGCGGATGTTCGAATCCGTGATCCCACGGGGAAAGATGGGTCGTCCTGAGGAAATTGCGACGGTCGCGCTGTTTCTTGCTTCAGACGATTCGAGCTTCGTGAATGGCGTGGAGTTGTCTGTCGACGGCGGCCTGTCGGCCATCTAAAATCGCGCCCAAAAAGCGTGTAAGGGCGCTACCAACCTGGTGAAGAGGATCTGAATTGTGGAAATCAATATGGATTCCTGATCAGTAAGCGGGATTGGCTTTGGTGATTTTCCAGCGGCTATTGTCACGCCTGCTCGCGCTGCCGTCGCTGCAAACGGCGGTGAGCGCGCCCGGCTCCGCGCATCTGCTGCGGCCCGCGTGGCGCATCGCGCGCAGCGGGCCGCCAGACGCGGGTAGCGGTCCCGCTCACCCGGTTACCCATTGACATTGGGTCCGTGGTTGATCAAAACGTCCCCTGAATGGAGAGTTCGTATGAGCTATTCGATTATTGGCTTTGGCGCCGTAGGCCAGGCGCTCGCCCGCGCGTTTGCAAGAAAGAGCATCGACGTGACCGTCGCCAGCCGGCGCCCTCCCGATGCGTTGATGCAGCAGGCACGAGCGATTGGCCCCACCGTTGTCGCCACGACGCTGCAGGATGCGATCGCGTCCGACACGATCTTCCTGGCAGTTCCGTTTTGGGAACATCGCGAAGTCGCGAAGCAGCTAACGACCTGGCAGGGCAAGACGATCATCGACACGACAAATGCTTTCGGTGTTCCCGTCGCAGACCTGGAAGGTCTGCCGTCGTCCGCAGTGGTCGCCAAAGCGTTTACCGGCGCCAGGTTCGTAAAGGGCTTTAACCATCTGCCCGCTGCCGCTCTGGCCGCAGATCCGAGCGTGAATGGCGGCAGCCGCGTCGTGTTTCTGTCGAGCGATGACGAAAATGCGGTGACACCGGTCGCAGCTTTGGCCGAACAGCTCGGTTTCGCGCCGATTGCGCTAGGACCGCTCAAGGATGGTGGCTCGCTTGTCCAGGCCAGGGGGAATCGCTGGGCTCAACTGATCTTCAAGGATCTCGTCAAGTTCAAATAGCGGCGCGTCACGACAAAGTCACATCGGCCACGTGCATGGCTAAACGCGTGCTGATGCGTCACGACACACCCGTTTCGGGCACTGCGATGTGCCCATTCGCATGCTCTCCGACGCCACTCGTCCATCTCTGACTGGCCGATGCTCATGGCTGCCGCGCGCATCGGAATGCAACGTGGACGTTTGCTTTTATAGATACTCGATCAATCGGGAAGCCTCCCGATCGCCGAAGACCTGGACCCAGCCTCCCCGGGTATCCATGTACTCCCTGATTGCCACGACTTGCCCGTCCTTCACTTCGTAGACGAAGCAGTAGTCGTTGGAGTAGTGACGCCCGTTGGGCAAACGGGCTGAGAGGCGGTGCTCTACGAATACGACCGGACCCTCGGCAGCGATACACCGAAACACGTTCGTTCGGTCCGCAAATAAACGCGGGAAGTTGCGCACCATAAAACGCACGATCTGCTCGCGATTTAGCGTGTTCGTTCCAGCGGGTGATCCCGCGTCCTCGGGTTTGCCGATCCCCAGCGCTACCTGGGTGGCATTTCCCGCAGGCGCCACCCACGTAACGGACTCGTGCAGGAGGCGCTCGATCGTCCTTTCGTCGTTCGTACCGTATGCGCGGTACATGGCCATCACCGTCTCTTTCGGCGACATCGTCAAAACCTCCTCCGACGCGATGGAAGCGTCTGGATCGCGTTGCATATCCTGACTTTAGAACAGACACAGGATCAATATTGGCCAGATTCGGCCATGAGTATTCCGAATCCGGAGTGCAGCGCCACGGGCTCCGCGCCCCTGCTTCGCCTTCACGCATTCATTGGATCTGCAACCGTTTTGTGTGCCGTCTACCTAGCCAGTAAAAGATTGATTCAGATCAAACTTCTGGCGCCCCTCGTCTTTAGACTGGCATCAGGTTGTGAGCGTCGAAGTGCACGTCAACCCTTCGCTGGAGATCGCAATGAGCTACAAGACCATCATGGTTCACATGGACACGAGCGCATGCGCCAATGCACGGCTCTCGCTCGCGCTGAGGCTGGCCCGGAAGTTCGGCGCACATCTGGAGGGACTGTTCGCGCGGTTCGAACCCAACCCGCGCGAGTTTTACGTGATGGGTGGAACAGCCGAGTATTACGACACGCATCGCACGCTACGCATGGAGCAGCGCGGCGCGATTGAACGGCTCTTTCGCGCAGAAGTGTCTCGCGCGCAGATCGACGGCGCCTGGGTTGTCCCCGATGGCGAGCCAGTTTCGGCGATCATGCAGCGCAGCCGCACCGCGGATCTCGCGATTCTCGGACAAACCAATCCGGACGACCCCGAGTCCTGGCTTGCGGATCGCTTCCCGGAGAGTGTTCTGCTGGGAGCGGGAGGACCGGTTCTGCTGGTGCCCTATACGGGCCGATTCGATTCGTTCGGCGACCGCGTGCTCATTGCCTGGAACGCGAGCCGCGAAGCCGCCCGTGCGGTTCACGACGCGCTGCCGTTCATCCTGCGAGCGGCGCACGTAACGATCCTGACGCCTGAGCAATCGCACGCGTCGTGCGAAGACCTTGCCGCGATGCTTGCACGCCACGGCACCGCTTCGATAGACATCGCCATGCTTGACCAACACGCGGCTGAATCCGCGGGCGATACGCTGCTGAACCATGCGGCCGACGGCGCGTACGACCTGCTCGTCATGGGAGCGTATGGCCATGCGCGATTCCAGGAACTCGTTCTGGGTGGCGCCACGCGATCCGTACTCTCCGCGATGACGCTGCCGGTACTCATGTCTCATTGAGCGACCGCACGCAGCGCGACGACCTAACGAGGCCGCACAATATCCCCGGCGCAAGAGAAAGCCGCCGGGGACAAGACGCCCTTACATCGGCGTGAACACGACCGGATATCCAAGGTGGTCTTCAACTCCCTTGACGCCGGTTACACGTTCTGCGGCGACCAGTATCGCCTTGCGCTCCTCTTCCGAGCTGACCGTGCCCCACAGATGGACCACGCCCTCCTTGACGACGACGTTCTCTGCAGCCATCGCCCAGCGGCGCCCGTCCAGTGCACGAAGCACGTCGCGCTGGATAGCCTCGTCCGAGGCAACCGCCGCCGGATCGGGCCGCGCCGCACTCGCCAACGCGCGTATCAGGTTCGAGCGGCTCACGATGCCCACGAGCCTGCCCTGCTCCAGCACAGGCACGCGCTTGATGTGGTGGCGCTCCAGCAGGTCGGCGATCTCGCCCAGTTCCGCTTCCGGCGAGACGTAGATGACATTGCTCGTCATGATGTCACCGACCTTCACGGCATTTTCCTTCAGGTACTCGCTTGCGAGCCGGCGAGTCGAGTGAAGCCATTCACCCAGCCAGCTGCGCTGCGGCTTGCCTGTCCCTGTTTCCACGCGATGCAGCAGATCGCCCTCGCTGAGAATGCCGACAACGGCGCCGGTGTCGTCGACGACCGGGACGCCGCTCACGTGATGGTCGGTGAGCAATGTCGCGGCCTCGAAGACCGACGCGTCAGGACGCAGGCTGACGACGTCCGTGGTCATGATGTCTGAAGCTTGCATGAGTTCCTCCGTTAGCGGCTAACGCCGCACTGGAACTCAATTTAGAGATCGGCTGCACACGTGCATTGACTTAAATCAATCAAGCGGACGCTAGCGCTACGACCTTTCGTCGCCCAATGTGAAATGCCGTTTTCGGGGCTGGCGTGGATCGGGTTGGCAACCAGCGCCAAAGCGCTCGATTCTCGGGCCATCCTGAACTGGCCGACCATGTCAAAGCTTCCATTGCGACGCGCAACCCGACAAGGCCGCTCAGTCCAGCGCTTTGAGGTCCGCGTCAATCTTCTCAAGCGCGTCCTGCGAGATGAGGCCATCCGTGAATTTCGCCGCCGTCGTCAGCGCCATGCCGCGCGCCATGCCGATCTGCGGATGCGAGGAGATGCCTGGCAGATGCTTTTCGACGATGGCTTTGGCCGCGGCGCTTTCCAGCAGGTCGCCCACGGTGGATTCGATTGAGTAGGACATCAGAGTTTTTTCTCGAATCCCGTCTGTGTGGGCAGACGTCTGCAAATCAGCGCTCGCCGGGCGCTCACCCTGGCTCTGCAACGGCGGCAAGGCTTCGAAGCGTGGGGCACGCCTGGCCTGCCAGCCTGCGATGGCTTCGGACAGTTCCGCGGTATCGAATATGGCGCTCTGAAGCAGCGCCATGTGTTGCAGCGACTCCGCGGTTCCGTGGTCGCGCGCGAAGTTCATCGCCGTCTTGCTCCCTGCCACTGCCAACGGAGATTTCGATGCAATGCTGCGCGCCAGTTCCATCGCATGGTGCTGGAGCGCATCGGCGTCGGGCAGCACGGCATTGACGAGCCCCACGGCGAGCGCCCGTTCGGCGCTCAAACGCTCGCTGGTGTACGCCATCTGGCGCGCGACGCCTGCCGGAATGAGCTTGGGCAGGCGTTGCAGGACGCCCAGATCGGCCACCATGCCGATCTGCGTTTCCTGCAGGCAGAAGAATGCGTCCGCCGTGCATACGCGAATGTCGCAAGCAACGGCAAGGTCGAGCCCGCCTCCGATGCAGCCGCCCTGCACCGCGCAGATGACGGGGAAACGTGCCTTGTCGAGCACGTCGAAGCAGTCCATCAGACCTGCCAGTGCGCGCTGAAAACCGAGGCGCTTGCGTGGACTGCTAGTGTCGAAGTCGTTCGAGATGTTGGCAAACACCTCGAAATCCATGCCGGCCGAAAAGTGCTTGCCCGTCGAACTGATGACGAGCACGCGGACTTCGCCACTCGTATCGAGCGTCTGCACGATTTCGCGCAGGCCCGCATAAAACGCAAGATCCATCACATTGAGCCGGTCGGGACGATTCAATTGAAGATGCGCGATGCCTGCTTCGGTACTGAGGCGAAAGTATTGATCGTTCATGGGGTGCTCGACGAAAGGACGATTCTGATGGGAGCGGCCGTGTCAATGCTTCCGGACATTCCTGCCGCGTCCCTCGATCCGGTTCAGGCGGTTACGACCCGGCTTTATACGCCGGGAGAACATGAGCCAGACGCGCGCCCATCTCGGCGCCCAGTACCTGCAATGCATTGAATGGCCGGATCATCACTTCGAATTCGACGATGCGACCCGCCTCGTCGAAACGGATCATGTCGATGCCTTTGAGCTGCTTGTCCTGCACGGTCGCGCTGAACTCGAGCACGACGTTCAGGCCGTCGCCGCTGCTGAACTGCCGATGGTAGGTAAAGTCCCCGAAAATGGTGATCACCGTACGCAGCGCCATCAGCAATGCGGGCGCGGGACCGTAGGGCTTGAACGCCATCGGCGAGCGGAATACGGCCTCGGGATGCACGATGGAGTCAAGCCGGCTGAGATCCTTGCTGTCCACTAGCTCATGCCAGATCGCGAGGGAGCGCGCGACAGCGGGAGGCAGGTTGAGTGTGGCGTCGGTCATATCGGCTCCGTTTTCAGGTCGGGGGAAAACGCAGTACGCTCATAACGAGGCTGCGAGCGTGGTGCCCTCGTGGATGGCGCGCTTGGCGTCGAGTTCGGCGGCCTCGGCGGCACCGCCGATCACGTGCACCTTGCGGCCGGCGGCCAGCAACTGGTCGGCCAGTTCGCGCTGCGGCTCCTGTCCGGCGCAGACCACGACGTTGTCGACGGCGAGGGTTTGCGGCACACCGTCGATGCTCACGTGCAGTCCATCGTCGTCGACGCGCTGGTATTCCACCGAGGAGGTCATGCCGACGCCGCGCGCCTTCAGGCCCGTTCGGTGAATCCACCCCGTCGTCTTGCCGAGGTTTTCGCCAACCTTCGAGCGTCTGCGTTGCAGCAGATGCACGCTGCGAGCCGCCGGCCCCACCACTGCCCGACGCAATCCGCCGCGTTCGGCATAGTTCGTATCGACACCCCATTCGGCGAAAAATTTTCGCGGATCGAGGCTCGCGGACTCGCCTTCATGCACGAGGTACTCGGCCACGTCGAAGCCGATTCCGCCAGCCCCCACAATGGCCACGTCGGATCCCACCGGCTTGCCGTCGCGCAGCACGTCCAGATAGCCCAGCACCTTGGCATGGCTGGCGCCTTCGATGCGCAGTTCGCGCGGCAGAACGCCGGTCGCCACGACCACCTCATCGAAGCCCTCCTGCATCAGCGCTTCGGCGCTCGCGCGCGTGCCGAGGCGAAGCTCGACGCCCGTCAATTCGATCTGGCGGCGGAAGTAGCGCAGCGTTTCATTGAACTCTTCCTTGCCCGGTACCTTTTTGGCGATATTGAACTGGCCGCCGATCTCGGTGCCGGCCTCGAAGAGCGTAACGGCATGCCCGCGGCTGGCCGCCGTCACCGCGCAGGCGAGACCGGCCGGCCCCGCGCCCACGATCGCCACGCGCTTTGGCTGTGCGGCAGGCCGGATGACGATTTCCGTCTCGTGGCAGGCCCGCGGATTGACGAGGCAGGACGTGACCTTGCCTGCGAACGTATGGTCGAGACAAGCCTGATTGCAGCCGATGCAGGTATTGATCTCGTCGGCGCGACCCTCGCGGGCCTTGCGCACGAATTCGGCATCGGCGAGGAACGGACGGGCCATCGAGACCATGTCGCACGCGCCGTCGGCGAGCAACTGTTCGGCGAGCTCGGGCGTGTTGATGCGATTGGTGGCAACGAGCGGCACCGAGACCTTACCCATCAGTTGCTGCGTGACCCACGCCCAGGCGCCGCGCGGCACCTTGGTGGCGATGGTGGGAATCCGCGCCTCGTGCCAGCCGATGCCCGTATTGATGATGGTCGCACCCGCCTGCTCGATAGCCTGTGCGAGCTGGATGACTTCCTCCAGTGTCGAGCCGCCCTCGACCAGATCGAGCATCGAAAGCCGGTAGATGATGATGAAATCGCGGCCGACGCGTTCCCGCACGCGGCGCACGATCTCCACCGCGAAACGTATGCGGTTCTCGTAACTGCCGCCCCAGCGGTCATTGCGATGATTGGTACGCATCGCGATGAACTCGTTGATGAGATAGCCCTCGGAGCCCATGATTTCCACGCCGTCGTAGCCTGCATATTGCGCGAGGGCTGCGCAGCGGACGAAATCGTCGATGGTTTCTTCAACCTCGTCGTCACTCAACTCGTGAGGGGTGAACGGATTGATGGGGGCTTGCAGCGCACTGGGCGCGACCAGCATAGGCTGATACGAGTAGCGGCCGAAATGCAGGATCTGCATGGCGATCTTGCCGCCTTCCGCGTGGACGGCGCGCGTAATCGTACGGTGCCGCCCGGCTTCCTCTTCCGTGGTCAACATCGCGCCGCCATGCATGGGGCGCGCGCGTTCGTTCGGCGCTATGCCGCCGGTCACGATCAACCCAACTTCGCCACGCGCGCGCTCCGCATAGAACGCGGCCATGCGCTCGAAGCCATTCGGCGCTTCCTCCAGACCGACGTGCATGGAGCCCATCAGCACGCGGTTCTTCAAGGTCGTGAAGCCCAGATCGAGCGGGCGCAGTAGGTGGGGATAGCGATTTGTCATGTTCATGCAACTGGTTGTATGACGGCGAAGTCGATGATGCAACCAGTTGCATAGAGAATCAAGCGAATGCGAGGATTTCGAAAACCTCCTCTACAACGTCTCTTTGATCAGACGTGACTCCCGCACTCCTAGCGCGCTGCGATCCCCTGGGCTCCAGGCGGTACGCCGGTCACTGAACCAATCGGTTCGAGCGTGCCGTCGGGCATCACGCGAAACCCGGTTACGGCGCCGTTGCCCTCCCGCACATAGAGGAATTTGCTGCGACTGCTGAGCGCCATGTCGAGCGGAGCGCTGAGCGTACCTGCAGCGGGATTGAGCAGGTTTATCTTCCCGTCCGCGGCAATGCGCAGACTGCTGATCGTGCCGCTACCGGCATTGGCGGTAAAGGCAAAACGTCCGTCGCCGGTTGTGACGAGCCAGCAAGGTGCGGACTGGCCCAGCGGGATCGCCGCACTGATCGATTCAAGATGTTTGCCGTCTTCTACTTCGTATGAGGAAACCGAACCGGACCCGGCTTCAGAGACGATTGCATAGCCGCGTGTCGTGATGGAAAAACCGAACGGCGTAACGCCGTTTGAGGCATGCGGGGTCGATGTCGAAGCGTAGCCGGTAAAGCCGACGGAATACGTGTCAATGAGTTGCGTGCCCTTTTCGGTCACCAGCAATTCGTTGCCTTCCGGTGCGAACCTGACTTGCGCCGGCTGGGCGGAGGTTCCGCCGGCAAGTGGTCGCTGCGAGCCGGGTAAAGCAACGAGGCGCTTGCCGAACGCATCGACAAAATAGCCGCTAATGTTCGGCGTGCCGCCGGCGTTGAGCACATACGCGATGGGCCCCTTGACCGTCACGCTGACCGGCATCTGACCGCCCGATGGCTTTCTGTCGAGCAACGTCAGTTTGCTGCCGTCGATTGCAAAAAGCGAAACATCATTGCTGCCGGCATTCACCGCGAGCAGAAAGCCCGAGTCCAACGTCAGTGCGCCCTGCGAGCCTAGCGGATCGGCGCCCGTGCCCGCTCCTTTTCCGCCGGTTTGATAGGTGGCCGCGTAGGTCAGTGTTCCGTTTGTGGCTCGAGCATAGACAAGCACCGAGTTTCCGGAAGGCTGGTTCGACATGACGTAGACCGCCCCGGGCGGATCGACCTCGGAAGCGGCTTGCGCAAAGCTGCTTGAAGCGAATCCCAGCGCTGCGGCGAACGCGATGGTCCGCAATGGAAACGATGAAACGTACGTGACAAATGACATGACGAACTCCTTGCCTGGTAGACACGACTTCGTTAAGGGAACTGCCACTGCACTGCACACTCGTTCTTCTCTCGTAGCACCGATTGCGAATATGGAAAGCACACCTTATTAATGACGGTGGGCGCCTGGGAACGTCGGCCCTTGCGGCTCAAGGCGTGCCGTTGGTCACTCGTGCCGCGCCGATGATTGCACCATCCGTCGACTGGATCAGTATTGCCGCCTGTTCACCGGCCGGCGGCGCAGGCTCGAGCTTCAACGGAGCGCCGGTCCATTCGCCGACGGCCTGTATCGAGCGAACGATATTTGACTCCCTGAGCGTACGCCCCGTGTTTTCGCCTCGCCCGACCTCGGTCACGTGCGCGGTGTCATAGCCAACCAGCAAGATCTGACCATGGCCGGTGCCGCGCCCCACCATGACTGATAACGTCCCGCCGTGGCGCACACCACTAACCTCCACCCCTGCTTCGTCCGCTTTCCGCGCGATCGCGATTGCCGCCTCGGCCGCGCGTCGGTTCGAACCCACCAGTCCCTTCTGGCCGTCGATCACCATTTGCGGGGTGTAGGCGCTCTCACCAAACCGGGCGCTGTACTCGGCCTGGCGCTGCGTGGCGGCTTCCAGCGAGTACGGGTCGCGCCAGCCCAGGCCGTCCCAGTACGTCACGTGAAACGCGAGGGGAAGCACCTCCTGACGGTCACGCGATAGCTCAGACAGGTAGGCATCCGCGGGAGGACACGAGGAGCACCCCTCCGAGGTGAACAGCTCGACAACGACGGGCCTGGCCGACGCCACGACGGGTGCGGCCAGAAAAAAGAGCGCGATAGCAACGAGCCGAACGGGCATGATCGGTCTCCAGGGCGACAGACTGCCTCTTAATTCGTTCGGTTACGCATGCCGGTTACAGCCGGAAGGAATATATTTCGTCGGGCCTCGCACGCCCTTACGGATTGACGTCGTGGGCAGCGCCTGGATCGAGAAAACGGGGAAGCGATGCAATGGCAGGCTTCGGCAGCGGCACGCTGTAGAGGAAGCCCTGGGCAATCTCGCAGCCATGCGCATCGAGAAAGGCGGCCTGCTCTATTGTTTCGACGCCTTCGGCAACGACCCGCTGCCCGAGGCAACGAGCGATGGAAAGGATCGCCTTCACGAGTTCGGCATGGCGCCGGTCAGTCGTGACTCGCTGCACGAACGTACGGTCGATCTTGAGCGTATCAATGGGGAATCGGGTCAAATAGCTGAGCGCGGAATAGCCAGTGCCGAAATCATCGATCGCAATCGATAGACCCATGCTTTCAAATTCGAGAAGCGCGCTCAGGACCGAGTCGTCCTCTTCCAGCAGCAGACTTTCGGTAATCTCAAACTCCAGCCACTCCGGTCGACAGCCGGTTTCATTGAGGACATCCTTGACCGTCAGTGCGAGGTCGCGCGACTGAAACTGTCTCGCCGAAAGATTGATCGACACCCTGTGGCGCGCGCCACGCCCGGTGTTCCATTCGACGGCCGAGCGACACGCTTCGCGAAGCACCCACCGCCCAAGATCGACAATAAGGCCGGTTTCCTCCGCAAGCGGCACGAACTGATCCGGGCGAATAAAGCCCACTCCAGGGCGATTCCATCTCAACAAGGCTTCCGAACCGATGACTTCCGCGCCGCGAAGCGTAACCTGAGGCTGGTAATACAACTCAAACTCGCCCAGATCGACCGCGCGCCGCAGCTCCGACTCGAGCGAAAGACGGGCCGTGGCCTCGACGGTCAGGTCCTTCGTGTAAAAGCGAAAACCGCGACGCCCTGAGCGCTTCGCAAGGTACATCGCAGAGTCTGCGTATCTCAGCAAGTCTTTCGCATCGGTGCTGTCGACGGGATACAGCGCAATCCCGACGCTGCACGATATGAACACTTCTCTTCCGTCGAGCAGGAAAGGTTCGTCGAGCCGGCTGATGATGCTCGCGGAGATCTCCTCGAGGATGCCGCGATCGGCAATCTCGGGCAGCAGAACGGCGAACTCGTCACCACCAAAGCGGGCAACCGTGTCCCCCACCCGCACGCATGCAACCAGGCGATGCGCGGCCTCACGCAGCAACTCATCGCCGACCGCATGACCCATCGTGTCGTTGACACCCTTGAAGCGGTCCATGTCGATCATCATGACGGCCGCATAGTGGCCGTGCGTGCTGTTCGCGATCGCCAGACGCAATTGCTCGTTGAACAGGACGCGATTCGGCAGCGCGGTTAACGCGTCGAAGTACGCCATCCGATGGATCTTTCCTCGGGAAGCGTGCAGTTCCGAAATATCCCGCCCTACGGCAAGGACGGTTTCCACCTTGCCGTCCGCTCCCAGTTCCGCTGTCAACCGGATCAGCTGGCATAGTTCCCTGTTCTCGTCAGGCCCCCAGACCAACTCGAATTCCCTGTCGCTTGCCGTCGCGAATACTTCCCTGAGCTGCTGCTCATAGAGGACAGACCCTGGCCCGCCTGGATATTCGGCCGGCGTCCTGCCGAGCAGCGCTTTTGCGCCTCCCTTGGCGAGCGCGGCGAAAGTTGGATTGACGTAGAGGCGTCGGCAATCCCGTCCGTAACGGGCAACCGTATCGGGCGAGTTTTCAACGAGGGTTCGAAATTCGCGTTCCCGGCGGGCCAGTTTTTCCTCGAAACGGCGCCGTTCACTCATGTCGCGTGCCACGCCGAGGACGCCCGCCACCGTCCCCCCTGCATCGAACACCGGCAGACGTCGAGTTTCGAGCAATGTACGTTCACGGGTCGACGGAGCAACCACCCAATCGTCGTTCACGCAAACATGCAGCGCATCGATTGCTGCCTTGTCGCGTTCCCGGAAGTAGTCCGCCAGCTCGGCATCGAAAATGTCGTAATCGGTTCTGCCGAGAATTTCAGCTTTCGGCTTGCCGACAAATTGCTCGAAGCTGTAATTGCAAAGCAGGAAGATGCCAGCGGTGTCCTTTAGCCACACCATATCGGGGATGGTATGGAGCACGGTCATCAACTGTGCGCGCGCGTCGGACAGTTGACGCGCCTTGTCTTCGAGGCGTCCGTTGAGTTGAAGGATCCTTTCGTATTGGGCGCGCTGCTCGGACTCCGCCCGCTTACGTTCGGTGATGTCCAGAATCGCACCGATCAAGCCGGCCTGGCGGCCTTCATCGTCGTGGAAAACCGCCTTGCTGAACTCCACGTCGCGCACGGCTTTCTTTGCGTTCTGGACCTTGAATTCGTATCGCTGGATACCGCCTTTCGCGAACAGCTCCTCGTCCATGGCGAAATAGGTTTGCGCCAGCTCGGAAGGACTCGTCTCAAAGACGGTCTTGCCGATGAATCGCTCCTTGGGGACGCCAAGAAATTCTTCGAAAGCCCGATTGAGATGAAGGTACCGCCCTTCCCTGTCTTTCGAAAAGACAGGAATGGGCATGGTATCGAGCAACGATTCGAGAAACGACTCGCGTTCACGGAGCTTCGCCTCCGCACGTTTGCGCGCCGTGATGTTGAAATAGATCGCGAGCACCGCAGGAGCCGCGTCCGCTGTCGGATGGCTTACGAACTGCACGAGGTAATGTTCGCCCTGCATCTGCGGCAGCCCATCGAACGTCAGTTCCAGCTCACGCGCAACGCCAGTGATCGCGACTTCGCGAATGGTATCGAGGTACTGCTGCAGTGCCTGGGGTGAAAACATCCGGGCTTCGGCATTCGTCGCGCAGGCGCTTTCGGATGCGGCCCTCATCATCGCCATGGCCGCGCTATTCATGTAGCGCCGTTGGCCCTGCGCGTCGTAACGGATGACCGGCATAGGCAGGTTGCTGAGCGGCTCGCCGTAGTCGCTTTCTGCGTCCATTCCAGGGTTTCTCATGCTGTCAAAGAGAATGTGTGCTCGTACAACGCCATCTACGCACGCGTTCCCGGAATCGGCAACTTCAACAACGCGCAACACGGCATGCCATCAATGCGGTAACGGCAGGATACGGGAATTCTGAAGAGCGTAAAAATGGGAGCCGATGGATTTCCGGCAAGCACATGGCGGGCATTGTCCGCGAATTCATTCAACGCTTGCGTGTGTTATCGATCACGCCTCACTCTGGCATCGCTTTAGACGACATCGATATGTTATATAGGCGCAGTGCCTACTCTCGCCGAACCTGCATGCCGCTCTTCGATCTGCGCACGGTCATCCTGATGTCTTCGGTTATGCCGGGACTCATGGCAATCGCGTTGTTCTCGCTGGCCCGAAGCTTTCCTCAGAACATACGCGGCGTCCGTCATTGGGCATCAGGTGCGCTGGTGGTCAGCGTATCGGTACTCCTCCTCGCGTTTCGCGGCAGCGTGCCGGACTGGCTTTCGATCCTGGTTGCGAACTGCGGAATCGTTTTTGGCACGGGGCTGGGACTCGTTGGCACCCAGCTCCTCTATGGGTGCCAACCCAGCTGGCGCTTCGTCTCGCTACTCGTCTTCGTTGCCGCGGCCGGCACGACCTGGCTGTGGCTGGTCCATCCATCGGTTGCAGGCCGCACGATCGTGATCACTGGGGTGCTCGCGGTACTCTACGGCACGCACGGCGTGGTTATGCTCCGCCTGGGTCGACCCAGCCGCACGGCGCTTTCCGTTGGCGCACTGCTTCTTGCCGAATGCGCTGTTGCGGGCGCACGCTGCATCTCCGTCGCGCTTGCAACGAGGGGCCTACCCGATCTCTTTCATCCGGAGTGGATGCAGACGGCGTATCTCACCGCGGGCGCCGCGTTTTCCCTGCTCGTGACAGTGGGCCTGCTGCTGATTGCCATGGAGCGGTTACGCATCCAGCTCGAGCGGCAGTCATACCGCGATCCGTTGACAGGTTTGCTCAACCGCCGCGCGCTCGCGCTCGCATTCGAAGAGGAACGTGAACTGGCGAAGCGTAACGGGGCCGTGCTCTCCATGCTCCTGATCGACCTCGACCACTTCAAACGGGTCAACGACGAGCATGGGCACGATATGGGAGACAACGTCCTGATCGACTTCGCGGAGCGCGCCAGCGCGGCGATGCCGGCGTCAGCGTATCTCGCGCGCTGGGGAGGAGAAGAGTTCGCCGTGCTGCTGCCGGCGCTCGCCCTCCAAGACGCTCATCGGCTGGCCGAAGCGATCTGCGCGCGAATCTGCGAGCCCGGCTTCACTGCGCCCGTGATTCGATACACATGCAGCATCGGCGTGGCCTGCCTTGCCGCCGCCGAGGCGACGATCCAGCAACTGGCGCGCGATGCCGACACGGCGCTCTATCACGCCAAGCATCTCGGCCGCAACCGCGTGGAGATCTGCGACCGCGCATTTGCTGCATGAAACAGCCAGGCAGCCCGGTAGGCGACGAAATCAGTTCTTCACCGGGAAATACCAGAGATTGCGGTCGGTGTAGCCGAACTGCCTGATGATCGATGCCAGCGTGCCGTCGGCCCGCATCTCGTCGAGCGTTCGCGACACCGCGTTGTTCAGATCGACGTCGCCCTTGCGCAACGCGTAGCGCGCGTACCCGTACTCCTGCGGCAGCGGCCTGTAGTCAGCCACCATTTGCATGGCGGCAGAGGGATGCTGCTTGAGGAATTGCCCGATCTTGATGTCGTCTTCCATCGCGACGTCGATGCGCCCCGCGATCAGATCGGAGAACTCCGCCTCGTTGCTCGTGTAGAGCTTGAGTTCCTTCAGGTCCTTGCGCCCTTCGAGCAACTGGTGATTGATGCTTCCCCGCACCGTGCCGACGGTATGCCCGGCAAAGTCGTCCCACCCATGAATCTTCGACGGATTGCCACGCTGTACCGCGATGCCCGATCCGTACCAGTATGCCGGGCTCGTGAATGCCACGACGCGCAGGCGCTGCTCGTTCTCGTGCAGGTTGTCGACGATGACGTCGGCGCGTCCGGCGAGCAGCGCCGGAATCATCGCGTCGAACGGCACGATATCCCACGTAACCTTCGTGATCTTGAGCCGCTTCGTAATTTCGCGGAAGATGCGCACGTCCGCGCCGTCGAACATGTGTGTTTTTTCGTCCCGGAAGGTCGACGGCGGATCGGCGGCGATCACGAGCGTGATGCCGTTCCTGATGGCGCGCGCGTACGAACCGTCTCCGCCATCGAAGCGCACGTCGCTGATTGCGGTGTTATCAGCCGCATGAGCATTGGACAACAAGGTTGCAACACCCATCAATATCGATGCAAATGCCAGCGTAGCCTTACGCATGAAACGCCCCGAATTAGTTAGTTATCCAGATGTGGTGAATCAATCGTGTTATTCGCCTTGCTGCCTCACGCGCGAGCGCGCCGGTCATCGCGGACGCACTACGGCGTTCGCCGTGCGCGTGGTACCCATCTTGCGCTCGAGCCAGTGCACGACCAGGGCACTCGGCCAGGAAAACGCCAGATAGAGTGCGCCGACCAGCGTGAATATCGTGACGTACTGGAAGTTCGTCGACGAGATGATCTGGCCGGTGAACATCAGCTCCTTGACCGTCACGATCGACACGAGCGAGGTGTCCTTGAAGAGCGAAATCGCATAGTTGCCGAGCGGCGGTACGACGATACGGATGGCCTGGGGAAGCACGATCAGGCGCAGCGTCTGGCGGCCGGACATGCCGAGCGCCTTCGCGGCCTGCGTCTGGCTCTTCGGCACGGCTTCGATGCCCGCGCGATACACCTCGGCGAGATACGCCGAATAGTTGATCGACAGCCCGATGACACCCGCCGTGAACGGCGCGAAGCGAATCCCGAATGAGGGCAGCACGAAGTAGATGTAGAACAGTTGCAGCAGCGCGGGCGTGCCGCGAATGACCTCGATATAGACCGATGCAATGGCTCTCGGCAGACGCGCGCGGCTGATTCTGGCGATGGCGAGCAGCAGGCCGAACGGCAGGCTGAGCGCCAGGATGCTAAAGGTCAGTTCGATGCTCGTGAGCGCCCCTTTGAGCAGATCGGGCAGATAGCTGCTCACGTCGTGCAGATCGAACAGATCGAAAAAGGTGGTCAGCATGAGGTCCTCGCCCCGTCGCGGGGGCATCAGTGATCCGCCAGGAAGAGGCGCGCCAGCTCGCCGCGTTACGCGCCAACCTGCGCGCCGAGCATCCGGCTGATGCGTTCTGCATGGTTGCGCAGCGTGCGCCCCAGCGCGTGCAGGTCGTCGTCATCCAGTCCGTTCTTGAGCGTCGTCACGCTGATCGCAGCCACGCCTTCGCCGTCGCGGTTCGTAATCGCCGCGCCGACGCAAACCACGCCCAGATTGTCTTCTTCGTCGTCGAATGCGTAGCCGCGCTCGGCGACCAGGATCAGATCCTTCATCAACTCCGCGGGTGTCAGGCGGGTGTACTCGGTGCGGCGCGGCATGCCGGTATGCGCCAGCAGCTTGACGACCCGCGCCGGCGGCAATAGCGCGAGCAGGGATTTGCCGAGCGCCGAGCAATGCGGGAGTTCGCGTTGTCCGAGTGCGGACGCGATCCGCACGATGCCCGGCGCCTCGACACGGTTGATTGCGACTGCGTAGCCGTAGTCGTCGAGCACCGCAAGCCGGGAGGTGAGACCGGTCGTGTCGGTCAGCTCGCGCAGAACCGGCATCGCAAGCTGGGATATGCCGACGTCTGCCGCCGCCCGGTCGCCGAGGTGCACGAGCGCAAAGCCGAGCCGATAGCGCCGTGAGCCGCCGAGGCGCACATCGGTGACGTAATGACGGGCGAGCAAGGTCTGCAATAACTCGAACGCCGTGCTCTTCGACACGCCGATTGCCGTCGCAATCTCGGCAACGGTAAGCCCCTCGTTATCGCTGCCCCCCAGCGCCTCCAGGACATCGAGCGCGCGGCTTACGCTGCGAAGCGCGTTGCGCTCCCCAATGGTTTGGTCCGTTTGTGTCATTTGTATTTCGTCTTTTATCCGCTAGCGGGCGGCCGAGCGTTTCAGCCAGCTTAGCGCTGCCAATATTGACAGTCATCAAGGTGGAAACTACCATAAATAACGCGCCGAACGACGTTCGGCCTAGCCGAACAAAATATCTATTCGGCATACAGGACGCCTGATTCATGGCGTGCCTTACGCAGGTAAATGACAACAGGAGGCCGCAGGGCCGGTGGTGCGCTCGGGGCATGCATGCGCGGCGCCATATTCCGACGGCAAATAAAGATGGGAACAGTGTCAGAAAGGGGTTTGGACGGTGGCGGGGAACCGAGAAAGTCGGGCGCCTGGTCGTCGCAAGTCGCTCACAGCGATATCCTGCACATCAAATCCGTGATTCAGCGATTGTCTGCGGAGGACCTGAACGAGTCGCGTTTGCCGCCAGCCTATTGGCGAAAGCGCTTGCAGGAAATCATGCAAAGCCATCAATTGTCGAAAAGCCAGTTCGACGAAATCGACCGGCTACTCGCGACATTGAAGGAGTAATGGCGCACGGCAACGGAGACGGCTCACACGGCCGTCTTACGAACGACTAGCAGGCAAAAAGCGAATTCGCGGCGCGCACCGATTTATGGTCAACAGCCTGCAACCGCCACTGCCATGCTGTTTCGTTGCACGCGCTGTGATCCGACCAGCGCGCATCGCCATGGCCCGAGTGGACTTCCTGCCGCTCGTTCAGGCTGAGACCGCGCATGATGCAAAGGGGTGCATCGGTTTGCGGGGCGCATAAGACCGTCTCGTCGCCGCCACCGCGGACGTCGCCCCACGAAGGCAGGTTGACACCTTCATGTGACTCGCGCGACCAGCGTTTCTGGTCGAGATCGATCCACACAAGGGCGAATTCGTGTTTGACTGCCGGGTCGGAACCATTGATCAGGATGGTCAGTCGCATGAGCACTCCGTGCAGTGCGGCTCGTTAGTGGGATCGCGGCTCGAATCGCAAGTTGTCAGTCTAGAAGTTCCGCGATGGAACGCAAGCGGATTTTCCATATATTGGGAAATCTCCGTGGTGCGGATACGCACATAACGCGTAGGTGCAACCGGGATTCGGTGACGTCGGCGCAGCTTCGGTTCGCCCGGGGGGCGGAATGAGTTCACCGCATCCTTGCGTCCGATCTGGTCTATGCTCATGAAATCATATGATCTGAATCGGGGAGACGACGTGCTTACGTCCGCCAGGGGCGACAAGTTCTGGACCACCGGCATTTTGCGCCGCATTTATGTTCTCCGGGTCCTCGGCTACGCGATCGGCTCCATACCCGTCCTGGCCTTGCTGCACGTGCAACATGCGCCGGCGTTGCGCTTCTTCGGCGTTCTTGCCATCTGTCTCATCTGGCCGCATGTCGCTTATTTGCGGGTACGCACTGCCGCTGACGATGCACTCCGCAAAGAGAAATGGAGCCTACTCTTCGATTCGGCTTTTGGCGGCTGGCTGGCCGCGGCGGTTCATTTCGAACCGGTCGCAACCGTCGTCATCCTGTTGATGTTTGCGCTCGACACCATGGCGGTGGGTGGTTGGCCGGTCTTCGTCGCCGGGTTGGGCGCGAGTGCGGCGGGCCTTATCGCGGGAGCGGCAATCTTCGGTATCGCCGCAACGCCGCTGGACGTACGGATCGCGCCGGTGTGGCTGCCCATCATCTTTATCTATCCACTCCTTTTCGCCAAAACGACCCATGACATGTCAGTCAGGCTTCTCGATCGGTCGCGCCGTTTACGCGAACTCAGCGAATGCGACAGCCTGACCCGGCTCGCGAATCGTTCGGCGCTCAGCGCACGATTGCAGGCACTCCTTACTGATCCCGCCCGCCACGGCGAATCCGTCTACGTTGTGTTCCTCGACCTGGACACGTTCAAGACCGTCAATGATGCGCTCGGACACAGCGTCGGCGATCAACTGCTCGTCGAAGTTGCCGGACGTCTGCGGGCCTGCGCCCGCCCGGGCGACATTCTCGGTCGCTACGGCGGCGACGAGTTCATGATCGTTGCGCCGCGCGGGCGGGACGACACACGCTTCGATCTGCCCGATGCCGTGCTCGCAGCGATCGCGAAGCCGGTGCTCGTCGGCAGAAATGAGCTCGTGGTGAGCGCGAGCGTCGGCATCAGCGTGTTTCCAGCGGATGGAGACAATGTCGAAACGCTGATCTCGTGCGCGGACATGGCAATGTACGCGGCCAAGAGTCGTGGCCGCAATTGCTGGGATCGCTATCGACCTGAAATGCGCGAGAACGCCGACGTAAAGCTCATCCTTTCGGCGCGTCTGAGAAAGGCGATCGAAGCAGGTACGCTGCGCGTGCACTACCAGCCACAGGTCGACATGCGCAACGGCCGGGTGCTTGGCGTCGAAGCCCTCGCGCGTTGGCACGATGAGATTTACGGCGAGATCGCCCCTGCCGAATTCGTGTCGATGGCGGAAGCATCGGGATTTGTCGCGATGCTCGGCGAGTGGGTGCTGCGTGAAGCTTGCCGTCAGTCGGCGCTTTGGAGGCACATGGGGATTGCGCCCGTGCGCATATCGGTCAATCTGTCGCCGCTTCAGTTGCAACGCACGGATATTGTCGAGACATTTCAGGCCATCCTGCGGGAGACGGGTGTCGATCCGACCGAACTCGAACTCGAGGTCACCGAAACTGCGTTGATGAAGCAACCGGAGATCGCCGCGCGCCGCCTTCACGAATTTCGCCGCGCGGGTATCCGTATTGCAATCGACGATTTCGGCATGGGCTACTCGAGCCTGAGTCAATTGCGCGCGCTGCCGGTCGATCGCATCAAGATCGACCGTGCATTCATGCAAGGCGTCGGGGAAACGGACACGGGTGCGATCGTGAAGGCGATCGTGACGCTTGCGCAGACGCTCGGTTTATCCGTCATCGCCGAAGGGGTGGAGACGCTCGCGCAGCAGGAGTTCCTGCTCGCTCTCGGTTGCGTGGAAGCGCAAGGATTTCGCTTCAGCAGACCGCTCGATGCCGGGAGCATCACGCGTGTGCTCGCCGACGGCAGCCCGCTACCGCAGCCTTCGCTTGCCACGCTTGGCGAAAACGTCATCGTCTGAGCCGCGCAGCGCCGCGCGGGCAAGCAACGCCTGAAAGTCCACGCAAGTGCATGCTATGCTGGCGTCACGTGACTTGCCAAAACCCACAATACTCCAGCGCATCAGCGACATCAAAAAGTCCGTGTGCGATCGTTGTGAATATGCCGCCCGACCCGGCTTGTGGTCCGCACACCGTTGATACGCTGAACATGCAATGACAAGCGCCATGCGTAAGCCGTTCTCCATTCTTTTCGTCGATGACGACGAGATGTCTCGCACCCACTTCGCGCGCGCCATCCAGGGGCTTTACCCGGTTCATCTCGCGCGCAACGCGGACGAAGCCATCGAGATACTCGAGGAGCACGGAGCGGACATCGCTGTCCTGGTGACCGACTTCCGCATGCCGGTCAGCAATGGCGATCAACTGCTGCGTGAAGCCGCCCAACGATATCCCCGAATCGTGCGGATTCTGGTGACCGCTTATGCGGACAAGGACATGTTGTTGCGTACGGTGAATACGGGCGGCGTATTTCGCATTATCGAAAAGCCGCTGCGGATCGAAACGGTACGCGAGACGCTGCGCGAGGCGATTGCGCAGTGGACCGAGCGTGAAACGCGTCAGCACCAATTGCTGGCGATGGACGAGACGCTTGCTTTCCTCGCGCACGAGTTGAACACGCCTCTGGCAACGATCGCACTGATTGCGCAAACCATCGAAAGCGGAAGCGGCGAGTCCGATCCGATGCCCCAGAGCAAGGTCACCGATGCGGCAAGCTCAATGCTCGCCAATGCGCAGTACTGCATGACACTGATCTCTTCTTTCTGGGCGAGCTTGCACAAAAGCGGCGGCGCGCAGTCCTTATCGCGCGCTGGCGCCCGGGAAGTGCGGGCGACGCGCCTGATCGCCACGTTGCTCGACACTTACCCGTTCTCCGCCTCGCAACGCGACTGGATAGCCGTTGACGTGCAGGACGATTTCGTCGTGCGCGCGATGCCCAATTGCGTGACGCTCGTCCTCTCTTCGTTGCTGTCGAACGCCCTGCGCGCGCTCAGCCACACGCCCCGCCCTTCGTTGCACATTGATGTGCTCGACAATCTCGAACCGATGATCCGCGTGCGCGACAACGGTCCTGGCATTGCTCCCGAAATCAAGGCGCGACTCTTGCAGGACCCCATCACGACTCACGCCGAAGAAGGTGGCCATGGCATGGGCATGATCTTCTGCAACCGCATCATGCGATCTTTTGGCGGCGGCCTCGAAATCGACACCACCTTGGGCGTCGGGACGACCGTGACCATGCGCTTTGGCACCCGCAAGGAACGCGCGAAAGCCACTGGCACGGAACGGCCGCTCGAACCTCAGTCCTCGCTCGATACGCCCGGCTGATCGACCGGGCTTATCGCAGCCACAAAATACTGATGCAGCGCGTCGGCCGAGCGGTTTCCCAGCGCGGTGGTCTGGTCGAACCAGTCGGTCTCGACCGGCCATTGGCCATCGAGAACCCGCGGATAGATCTGCTTGACATACAGGTGCAGCGCTTTCGCGCCGATGTTCCCGCTGATACCTAAAAGAACGTGCAGCGTCGCGTGCACTGCCCGGATGTCACCGGCCTCTACACTGCTTGCAAGCTGCGCCAGTAGCGAGCGGATTTGCGCAATGCCCTTGAGGAAGGTCTGATCCAGCATGTCGAGCGACGCCAGTTCGTCGAGATGCGCCTCATCGAGCAGGTCGTTTTCCGCGATCGCTGCCCGATTGGCAGCACGACTTGCAACCCGCATGACCGGCACCACCGGCCGCTCGCGTTTCTCCGGGGCGCTCGCCACGCGCGAGTGTGCAAACTGCCGCGCGAGGCAGGCATAGAGCACGCCGACCTGCACGGGTTTAGTCATGACCTCGTTCATGCCCGCTGCGAGACAGGCCCTGACCGCCGCCATATCGGACTGGCCGGTCAGGGCCACGATAGGCATCTCGCCATACTCGTCCACGCGGGCGCGAATCCACGCTGCCGTCTCCACGCCGCCCATGCCGGGCATGTTCATGTCCATCACGATGGCGTCGACGTTGCCGCCGCCCTGCAGGCGCGCCAGCACGCCCTGTCCGTTTTCCGCCTCCACGACGCTGGCGCCACATCGCTCCAGATAGCTCTTCGCCACCATCCGGCTGTAGGTGTCGTCGTCCGCGACGAGAATCGTCTTGCCAGCGAATCCGTCAAAGCGTGGGTGGCGCAAATGGCGATCGCCGCTTTCCATGAGTTTCTGCAGCGTACTCAGCAGTTCCACCATGCGTATGGACTTGCTGATCGTTGCGTCCATGCCGGCACCCTTCGCGAGCACACGAGCCAGGTTGTGAGCTTCGGCCGTATAACCGACCACAAGAAGACTCCCGCCAGCCAGGTCGGCATCGGAACGGATCTTCTCCGTGGTCGTGTAGCCGTCGAGACCCGGCATGTTGATGTCCATCAGCACGAGATCGTAGGCGGAACTCTCTCGAAGGAGCGTGAGCGCGCGTTCGCCGCTCTCCGCTTCGACAACCCGGGCGCCCACCCCTGAAAACGCGTGACAGACTTTCTCGCGTATCACCGCGTCATCGTCCACAAACAGTATCGCCTTCCCGCTAAAGAACTCCGTGGCGCGCGCGAGAAGCGTCTGCCGGTAAGCCGCGATTTCGCTCTCCGGTATGGCAGGAAACTCGAGCGTAAACTGGGTGAATCTGCCGGGTTCCGAACGGCACTCGATCGTGCCGCCGAACGAGCGCATCGCACGCTGGCAGTAGGCGAGCCCCAAACCCGTGCCGGCAGAATTTCCCTGGGTACGGAAAGGCTCGAACAGATGGGACATCATCTCGGCTGCGATGCCCGGTCCCGTATCGTGAACGATCACCTTGTTCCGGTCGACAGTCAGCGTAAGTGTTGCCGTGGGATGCGCCGCCATGTGATGCAGCGCATTCTTGATCAGATTGAACAAGGTGAACAGATAGACGGTCTCGTCGACCTTGAAGGTAAAGTCTTCGAGGACCATCAGTTTCACGCGGCTGCGCTCTTTTCTGCCGCTAAAACCGTACTCGTCGAGCGCCTTGCGTGTCGCCTCCGCCGCGCTCGCATAGTTGAGATTGTCCGACTGCATGGGCTTGGCGCTGACTTCATCGAGCGTCATCGCGATGATTCTCAGCCCGCGATCGATCGCCAGCTGTCCGTGCGCAACGTGCTGCGAGAGCGAAGCCACCGCGTCGACCGGCAACGCCGGCGAGGGCCTCGACTCGGCCATCGCGGGCAGCGCCTCCTCGACGCGATCGAGCACGTACCTGAGCTGGCTGAGCGGATTCCTCATTTCATGGGCGATCGTGCCCGCGAGCGCACGAAGTGCGCCGTTCTTCGCCTGTGCCGTGATCCCCCGCATGTTGCTGTAGCTGAACGTGAGGCCCGCGCTGATGCCGAACGCAAAAACCGGCAGGTAGGTGTAGAGCAGCAAATGGCCGTCGACGTGAAGGGACTCCGGATTGACAATCCACGCGCAGAAGATGGCGAGGCCAACCCCGAGGGCGAGATTCAGCGCCAGCGCGACGAACGACGGAAATATCGCAATCAGGAAAAACATCATCCCGACTTCCGCCATCGACCAGATCATCGAATAATGGCCGGTTATCAGGTAGTAGGTGAAAAAGAACGGTAGCGTATAAGCTACCGTCAGGAAGTAATACCACGGCAGGAAAGGCACTGCTGCTGCGGGCCAGAAGCGGCGCAGCAGCAACAGCAGACAGGCGAGCGCGCCGATCACCCGCATCAGCGTGCTTTCATTGGGTTGGGGGTCGATGTACGTCCACCACAACCAGTACAACGGATGTCCGATTGTCCCGATGACGCCCACCGCCAGCACGCTAAGGTCCGACAACCCGTACGCGTCGCGAACCCGCTGCTTCAGATAGCGAACGCCTCCTGCAATGCCTTTCATATCGTTCTCAATAAACTGATACCGCGCCTCAGAACAGGAAGCTGCTCACGTTGAACGACATACCGGCGCTGCCGACCCAGCACATCGCCCTGTCGCCCCGCTTTAGCTTCCCGGTCTCCTTGGCCATTGAAATCGCGGCCGGAATCGAGGCGGAAACGAGATTTCCGGTATCCGGATAGATGTGATACATCTTATCGTCGATGCCTGCCTTCACGCCGTAGCCGTGCCACGCGGCCTTTGAGGAGGCGTGCGTAAACACGATGTCGATGTCTTTTTTGGGAACGGCCAGTCTGGAGAAGACTTCGGAAAGCTCATCTGAATTTTTGTGCAGTTCGTGGCCGAACGAGGTGAACCGCATTTCGCCGTTCTTGCCGATACGGTCGGTGGGGTGGCAATACCCCTCGTAGCCAGGAATCGGAATCGTGCACAGGTCCGAGACATCCGGCTTGCCGCGAAACGCAAAGCTGAAGTTGTCCGGCTCCTTCGCCACCACCAGCGTGGCCGTCGCCGCTTCGCCTATCGTAAACGACGGCAGCGTGTATTCGACCTGGGCGTGATGCTTGAGCGCGAAATTCGAAGGATAGAGCGGTCCCCCTGCGAGCATATTGAATTCGGCATTCACGATCATCGCGTTTTTATACTGGCCGGTCTTGAAGAGGCTGTCGACAATCGACATGGCCCGCGTCCAGCTCATGCAGGCATCGACAACATCGAAACATTCGGCATTACCAAAGCCGAGCGTGCTCGCCATCATGTGACTGTTGCCCGGCTCGAGGAACCCTCTGCCGATGCCGACGAAGATGAACAGCTCGATGTGCTCCGGCCTCAGATACGTTTCCGACAACACCTTGCGCGTCGCCATCGCGACGTGATCGATCGGCGACTCATGGCTGTCGCACCAGCGACGATGGACCAGACCGCTCCGGTCAAGCAGTGTCTTGATGGTTCGCACGGTCCTGTCGATGTCGCCATCGAAAGCCGTAGAGTGGGACCGGATCATATCGACAACTTCTTCGTTCGTGACGACCCTCGAAGGGAGACTGACTGCGACGTTCTTGATAAGCATAGAGAATCCGTGAATCGCGAAAAGATGGATGAGTAAAGGTCTCGCGCGTATGGCACGCGGATACCTGGACACCAGATATCCGGCCGGACGGCCCCCGTACGTTAGCGCCCCCACCGTTTATCACGAATTTTCCCTCTTCCCTACGCGTTGACTTTCAGCGGCCGGACCTCGAGCGCCCGGCGCTCGTCGCCATGCTCCCGGGAGCCTGCCTGCCGCCCTCCCATCCTTTCAATTCACCTTTTGACTGCCTGAGCCGTTCGGCGACGGCTCAGGCTTCACTGCTCATGTTCGGTGCATACTTCGCGGGAGTCACCCCGAACGAAGTATCGGCAACAGTGAGTGAAACTTGAGAGTCGGGCGATCCCGTACTGCGCACCTGCGCAAGACCGGCTTAATGACCTGGAGTCTTATCAGGCAGGCCGTCAGGAGATTGAGCAAGCGCGGCTAGGCGCGATAGTTCAACCCTAAGCGACCATAACGCCTGTCGCACCATCCAGATATCCAGACCATGCAAGCTCACGTTGACGCCACTCGCGCTTACACGAAGCGCTTCGATTCCGTACTCGCCTACATCGAAACGAATCTCGATGGGGATCTCTCAGTGGAAACGCTGAGTCGCGTCGCGAACTTCTCGAAGTTTCATTTTCATCGGCAGTTTGCCGCCTATGTGGGAGTGCCAGTCGCACGCTTCGTGCAACTGATGCGCCTGCGCAAGGCGGCACAACGCCTGGCTTCACGTGAGTTCTGTTCGGTGCTCGATGCCGCATACGACGCAGGCTTCGACAGCCCCGAAGCCTTCAGTCGCGCTTTCAAGCGCGCATTCGGCACGTCGCCGAGTGCGTTTCGCGAGCATCCGAACTGGCAGATCTGGAGCGCGACTTTTGTCGTCCCCTATTTTTCGAGGAAACTCACCATGCAAGTCCAGATCGTCGATTTTTCTGCAACGCGCGTCGCCGCGCTTGAACATTGCGGACCCACCGGGCTCGTCAACGAGAGCGTGCGCAAGTTCATTGACTGGCGAAAGCAAAGCGGGCAATCCCCGGTTACGTCGAGCAGGACGTTTGGTATTCCGCGCAATAATCCGGATACGACGCCGGGAGAGGCATTTCGCTTCGATATCTGCGGCGAGATCGACGAACCGGTCGCAGCGAATGTCTACGGTATCCGCGAACTCGTCATTCCGGGCGGCCGGTGTGCCGTGGTTCGGCATACCGGGTCGACGGACCACGTCGGCGAAACAATCTATCCGGTCTATCGCGACTGGCTGCCTGCAAGCGGAGAAGAACTGCGGGACCACCCGCTGTTCTTTCACTATCTAAGTGTGTTTCCGGAAACGCCGCAGGACCAGTGGCAGACCGACATCTACATTCCCCTCGTGTGAGCGGAGGCAGTCGAGCGCGGCGACCACGTGGTCGCCGCGTGCTTCCGACACGCGTGCCTTAGGGATCGTGTTCAGAACTCGTTTGCCGCACCGAGCCATCAACATAGAGCCGATGTGGTGCAGGCGATGCGCCACCTGGCTCGAATGCAGCGCGACATTCGGCATAAAGAAGGCGCCGATTGTCTGCGCGCGGGCGGCTTTTGCGCTCATGCAATAGCCTCGCCCATCAGTCGTCCACGCATCATCCATAGGTTGCTCAGGGCGAACAGCGTATGCAATTGCTGCGTGTTCTTCATCAGGCCGCGATAGCGCACTTTCAGATGCGACTGTGCGCGGCGATGAACATGGTGACGGCCGACCGGCAATAGGATTCGATTTCGTTGTCGTCCTCTGCTTTCGCCTCATCGAAGCGTGCGATAAGCAGGAGATCGGATCCTTTGAAAAGCGCGGCAAACAAGCGGGCGGACCTGAGAGCATCGGGTACGTTCAGAATCGCTTTCGCGTGTAACTGACGCAACAGGGCCTCGATTTGGGCGATGACATAGGCGGGCCCGGCTTCGTAATGAAGCTTACTTAACGACTTTTGATTCGTCTTGTCGGCCAAGACCATGGCTTCGACACTGCGGACGTCCGGGCTCAACAGCGTGCGAAGCAGGGATGATCCCACCGCCATGAGCTGATCTTCGGCCGAACCGTCGACGCCTTCAAAAAGGGCCTGTGGTGCAAACCGATGGCAGTGGGCCGCCATGGCCGCGCTGAACAGCGCCTCCTTGTTCTCGAAGTGCCGATAGATGCTTAGCTTGGATATCTTCGCCCGCTGGGCGACCTTGTCCATTGTCGTCGCTTGAAAACCCAGTTCCATAAAGAGTTCGCTCGCGGCGTCGACTACCGTTTGGCCAAGCGCCTCGTTGGCGGGCCGGCCGCGCCGCCCCTGCTTTTTTTCGATCATGCAAATTCCAGTACTTGACGGTATCTTAATTTCTTAATTATGATACCGCATGGTATCTTAAATTTGCAAGCCAATGAGTAGGTTTCAACATGTTCTTCAATCAAGTTTCCACGGGCCGCCCGGCGATATCGAAGGCGGCGTTGTCCTGCCGGTCAACGCCGTGATGGGCAACTCGCCGATGCCGAAGCCCTGCTCGCTGCCCGTCTCGATCGCGTATCGCATGACGATAACGCGCCGGCCTACGAAACAAGGAGATTTCCATGAAACGACGATCCCTATTGAAACCGGCCGCGCTTTCCACCACCGGCCTCGCCCAGGCACAGTCCACCGCCAAGCCCAGCACCTTCCATCGACAACACGGAGCCCATTACCATGAATGACGTCATCATCATCGGCGGCAGCTTTGCCGGCCTTGCCGCCGCCCTGCAGCTCGGCCGTGCTCGCCGCAAGGTCGTCGTTCTCGATACCGGCCGGCCGCGCAACCGCTTCGCCGGCCACTCACATGGCCTCCTCGGCCACGATCACAAGCCACCGCTGGACATCCTGGCCGAGGCGCGGCAGCAACTGGCGCGCTATCCCACAGTCAGGCTGGTCACTGCCCGGGCCGAGAGCGTGTCTGGCGCCATCGACGATTTCTGCGTCGTGACAGACGATGATGAAAGCCTAAGGGCACGTCGCCTGATCCTGAGCTATGGCGTCGTTGATCAGATGCCTGACGTCCCGGGCTTTGCCGGAAGCTGGGGCACGTCCATTGTGCCCTGCCCCTATTGCGACGGCTTTGAAGTCGCCGGCCAGCATTGGGGCCTCGTCTGGTCGGGGCCGCCGTCGCACAACTATGTCAGGCTGTACCACGATTGGACCGGCACGTTGACGGTCTTCGCCGATGGTCGCGACATTGCGCCCGATATCCGCGCCGATCTGGCGCGCCGCAAAATACCTGTCGTTGATGGCCGGATCACGGAAATCGCCCGTTACGAAGGCCAGAATGCCACCGTCAAGCTCGGCACCGAACTCAGTGTCGCAGTCGATATCTTGTTCGCGCATCCGCGCAACAAGCCGTCCGCAAGCCTGCATGAATCACTGGGACTCGCCACGGTCGATACCCCACTCGGCATTGCCATCAAGGTCGACGAGCGCCGCGAAACCAGCACGCCCGGCATCTACGCTGCCGGCGACCTCGCCAACCCAGCCATGGCCTCGGTCACCACGGCAATATCGCACGGCGCGACGGCCGGTATCTCCGCCCAGCAGTCGATGCTGGTTTGAGAAGACACCCATGGAATTCGAACACGTCACTTTCGATCTACCACACGGCACCTTTCACGCGCTGCAGGGTGGGGATCCCGGTGGCCAGGCGACGATCGTCTTGCACGGTTTCCCGGACCATCCACCGACCGCGAAGCCGTTCCTTGCCGAGCTCGGCCGCCGTGGACGTCACGTCGTTGCACCCTGGCTTCGCGGTTACGCGCCGTCGCCGACTGCGGGGCCGTTCGACTTCGCAGCCCTCACCAGCGACGTGCTCGCGCTGATCGACCGCTGGTCTCCGGGGCGACCCGTAGAGTTGATTGGCCACGATTGGGGCGCCATGATTACATACGATGCCTGCGTCACAGCGCCGGAACGGATCGAACGCGCGGTCACGCTTGCAATCCCTCACCCGCTCACGTTCATGAGCCGGATTACGAAGCCGGCTCAGCTACGCCGGAGTTGGTACATGGGGCTTTTTCAACTGCCTGGAAGCGGCTGGGTCGCCACCGCCCGCGATCTCGCCCTCATTGACCGCCTCTGGCGTCAGTGGTCGCCCGGCTTCTCGCTCGATCCTGCTCTCCAGGTGGAGCTACACGAGCATCTGCGGAAGAGCATGCCCGCGCCTCTAAAGTACTACCGGGCGATGCTGCGACCCGGCATGATTGGTGCGACGCGCCGCATGTCTCAGCCGATCACCGTGCCCCTGTTGCAGCTTCACGGTGCCAACGACGGCTGCATCCTCCCCGTGCAGGTCGACGACCGACATCGGTTCGCCGCCCGGCACGCGATGGAGGTCGTCCCAGACGTCGGCCACTTCCTGCACATCGAGGCCCCCGAGGCGATCGCGGAACGGATCGCGTCATGGAGCCGAGAAGCGTCATTTCACCGAGCGTCGATAAAAGGGTAGCTAGTTAAGGACGAATTAGAGCAAGGAGATGACATGACAGAGCAAAATGCCTATCAGGTGGCCGACTGGAATCGTCAAAGCGGGGAGCGTTGGGTCGCCAACCAGGCCCGGCTCGATGCCATGGTGGCGGTGTTCGGCCAGGCCGCGATCGAAGCCGCCGCGCCCATGACGGGCGAACGCGTGCTGGACGTCGGCTGCGGCGCGGGCGCGTCGAGTCTGGCTCTGGCCGCCCGCGTCGGCGCAGGGGGCCAAGTGCTGGGCGTGGACATATCCGAACCGCTGATCGGCCGGGCGCGCGCGCTTGCGCCACAGGATACGCCGGTCCTGTTCCAGGTGGCCGACGCCAGCAGCGCAGAGCTGCCCGAGGACGCGTTCGACCTCCTGTTCTCGCGTTTCGGGGTGATGTTCTTCGACGATCCAATAGCGGCGTTCGCCCATATGCGACGCGCGCTGCGGCCAGGCGGGCGGGTCGCTTTCGTCTGCTGGCGCGGCGCGGCGGAAAACGATTGGGTGCGACTGCCGATGGGCGCGCTCAAGGGCATCGTCCCGCCAAGCGCGCTGTCCGATCCCGAAGCGCCCGGCCCATTTTCGTTCGGCGACCGGGGGCGCGTGGCACGCATCCTGACGGCGGCCGGCTTCACCGATATCGCTATCGCGCCCTTCGATGCTTCCGTCCCGTTCGGCGAGGGCGCGACGCGGGACGCGGCGATCGACGACGCGGTGAAGATGACGCTCGAGGTTGGGCCACTGTCGCGTGCGCTCGCTGATCAGCCCGACGACATCCGCGCCCGCGCCTCGACCGCGGTTCGTGCCGCCTTCGCGGGCCTCCCCGGCGAGCGGTCGGTGATGATCGACGGCGCGGCGTGGATCGTCATGGCACGCAATCCGGCAAGCTGACAGGGATTAACAGGGGAGACGCCCCGCTCGGTGGAGCTGAGCGTCTTTGGGCGCTCAGACTGATGCCCATTCTGGTTTGGAAGCCGCCATTAGCGAGCTAGGGGCTTTGATGGCAGGGTACAGCGTTTGCGCGACACTCGAAAACGTTGGTGCACGTGCTTAGGGATACTATTCAAAACTTTTGCCGGCCTCGCCAGTCGGAGAAGGATTCCCGAACAGAGAGAAGTCCATGAAGCAAAGCGACGGGCTGGGTGGGATGAGCCGGTTGCCGGACCGGGTCAGCATTTTGCACTTTCGGCATGTGCTGGAGCGGCACCAACTGGCAGAGCAATTTTTGCACACTGTCAACGCGCAATTCAGTGCCAAACGTTATTTGCTCAAGGAGGGCACAGCGGTGGACGCCACGCTAATTGCTGCGCCGAGTTCGACGAAGAACCGAAGCGGCGAGTGGGACCCCGAGATGCACCAGAGCAAGAAGGGCAACCAGTGGCACTTCGGCATGAAGGCGCATATCGGTGTCGATGCGGATTCGGGGCTGGTGCACACCGTTGCGGGCACCGCTGCCAACGTCAACGACGTGACGCAGGCGCATGCGCTGGTGCATGGCACGGAGGCCGACGTCTTTGGCGATGCCGGCTATCAGGGCATAGACAAGCGCGAAGAGACGCAGAAGCTGAAGGTGCGTTGGCACGTGGCAGTGCGCCCTGGCAAGCGACGCGCGTTGGACAAGGCCACAGTGGTGGGCAAGCTCGCCGATGAACTTGAGCGCGTCAAGGCGCGCATCCGCGCCAAGGCTGAACGCCCGTTCCGCGTCATCAAGCGCCAGTTCGGACATCTGAAAGTGCGCTATCGCGGCCTGATGAAGAACACGCAGCAATTGCATACGCTGTTCGCCCTGAACAACCTATGGATGATGCGTGGACGACTGATGGGCGAGGCTATTGCATGAGCGCAAAAGCCGCCCGCGCGCGCAGACAATCGGCGCCTTCTTTATGCCGAATGTCGCGCTGCATTCGAGCCAGGTGGCGCATCGCCTGCACCACATCGGCTCTATGTTGATGGCTCGGTGCGGCAAACGAGTTCTGAACACCATCCTTAGCCAAATCGTGCAGGCAAATACGGCGTGGGATCGATGAAAGGCGTTTCGCCGACGATTTGCTCGGCAAGGAGGCGCGCCGTGACTGGCCCGAGCGTGAGTCCATGATGATTGTGACCGAACGCGAACCAGAGCCCCGCATGGCGCGGCGCAGGCCCAAGCAGCGGGCGCATGTCGGGCGTGCAGGGGCGCAAGCCCATCCACGGCGTTTCGTCCAGCCGCGCGCCGAGGCCGAACACGGGACGCGCATCGCGCTCGGCCGCATCGAGTTGCGCGTAGTTGGGCGGACGCTCGCGCGTGGCAAGCTCAACGCCCGTGGTCAGACGCAGGCCGCGACGCATCGGCGCGACGACGTAACCGCCTTCGATATCCACCACCGGACGCACGAGCGGCGCACGCGCCTCGCTCGCGTAGTGCATGTGATAGCCGCGTTTGACCATGAGCGGCACGCGGTAGCCGAGCGGCTGTGTCACGAGATCCGACCAAGGGCCGAGCGCCACGACCGCAAGCTCGGCGCTCAACGGTCCTTCGCCGGTCTGCACTCGCCAGCCCTTGCCTTCGGGCATCAGCGTGCGCGCATCGCCCTGTGCAAATGCACCGCCTTCACGCAGGAACAGTTGCGCATAGCCCTTCGTCAGCGCGCCAGGATCCGCCACGCTCGCGGGATCGATCCAGTGAATCGCGCCCGCATAGCCCGCGTTGAGTGAAGGCTCCAGTGCGAGCAGGCCCGGCGCGTCGAACATCCGCACATGCAGGCCATGTGCGTCGGCCACGCCCTGTGCCGTGCGCATTTCACGCTCGAAGCCGGCGGGCGAGCGCCACGCTTCGAGCCAGCCGATGGGCCGCACGATGTCGCGCAAGCCCGCACGCGCGATCAGCGCGTCGTGCTCGGCCACGCTGCGCTCGATGAGCGGCAGCATATCGCGCGCAGCGTGCGCAAGGCGCGCCGGCGACGACTCGCGCCAGAACGACGCGAGCCAGCGCGCGTAGGCGGGCAACGAGCGCACGTCGTAGCGCAGCACGGTCGAGTCGTTGCGCACGAGGCGCAGCAGCGTGCGCCAGTCGCGCGGAAAGCCATAAGGCACCACCGACGACGACTCGATCAACCCCGCATTGCCATGGCTCGTTTCCTCGCCTGGCCCGCGCCGGTCGACGAGCGTGACCTGCACGCCGCGCGCCTGCAGATGCAGCGCGACGCTCACGCCCACGATGCCCGCCCCGAGAACGATCGCGCTCTGGCTCATGAAGCTGCTCTGGAGTCCGAAGTCATCGACATCACTTCGCGACGATATCGCGGCCGAAGTACTTCATCGACAGCTTCGTGAGCGTACCGTCCTGGCGCAGCGAATCGATCGCGGCGACCACCTTCGCCTTGAGCGCCGCGTCGTCCTTGCGCATGCCGAAGCCCGTGCCTTCGCCGAGCGTGGTCGGGTCCTTGAGCGGGGCGCCCGCGAATTCGAAGCCCTTGCCCTGCGGCTTCGAGAGGAAGCCGTCGGTGGCGGTCTGCACTTCCTGCACCGCGCCGTCCAGGCGCCCGGCCGCGAGGTCCGCGAAAATCTGGTCCTGGTTCTCATAGGTCACGACGTTCACGCCCTGTGTGCCCCAGCGCTTGCGCACGTAGTCTTCCTGCGTCGAGCCCTGCAGCACGCCAACCGACTTGCCCTTCAGGCTCGCGGGCGTGGGCTGCAGGCCGGAGCCGCGCTTCGCGACCATCTGGATCGGCATCACGTAGATCGCGGGCGTGAAGGTGATCTGCTGACGCCGCTTCTCGGTGATGTTCATGGCCGAGTTGATGACGTCGAACTTGCGCGCCTCGAGCGCGGCGATCAGGCCGTCGAAGCTGTTCTCCACCCACACGCACTTCATCTGCAGTTTCTGGCACACCGCGTTGCCGATATCGATGTCGAAGCCTTGCAGATCGCCCGAAGGCGTCTTGCTCTCGAACGGCGGATAGGACGCCTCCACCCCGAAGCGCAGCGTTTTCGGGTCCTGCGCGTGCGCCGCACCCGCCGTCACGCCCGCCAGGCACGCAAGGCTGGCCGCAGCCGCAAAGCGAATCATCTTCCTGTTCATCGTCGTCACCCAATTCGTAATAAGTGTCTGTTCAAGTGTGTTGCGCTTCGTGCGGCGCCCTTTCACGATGGCCGCGGCCGCAGGAGGAATATAGACGAAAAATAAAAATAAAGTCTAGAATGGACAAAAATGTCTACACCGCGACTCCGGAGCCCCAACATGAACGAGATGTCCCAAGCCATCGCCGCGCCGCTCGTCGTCGACGCCGCCCAGGTGCGCGCCGCCCTGCCCAGCCTCGACGTGCGAGGCGAACTGGCGCGCCTGTTCGCCTCGCTCGGCCGCGGCGACGCCGTGCAGCCGCCGCAAACCCTGACGCTGTTTCCGAAGCAGGCCGGCGACTTCATCACCTATCTCGGCGTGCTCGCCGAAGCGGGCGTGTTCGGCGCGAAGCTCTCGCCGTACATCGTGGGCGCCGAGGGCCAGCCGCCCATCATCACCGCCTGGACCGCGCTGATGTCGATGAAAACGGGCCAGCCGCTCATGTGGTGCGACTCGGCCCTGCTCACCACCGAGCGCACCGCGGGCACCACGGCGCTCGCCGTCGACCAGCTCGCGCCGCGCGAGGCGAAGCGCCTTGCCGTGATCGGCTCGGGCGCGGTCGCGCTGGCGCATCTTCGTCACGTCGCGCCGCTTCGTGCGTGGGAGAGCATTCGCGTGTTTTCGCCGAAGCTCGCCGGCGACGCACAGCGCCAGGCCGAACTGCGCGCGCTGGACGCACGGGCAAGCGTGGCACAGACGCCCGAAGCCTGCGTGCACGACGCCGACGTGGTGATGCTGTGCACCTCGTCGGGCAAACCCGTGCTCGCGCTGGACACGCTCACGAAACCCGCGCTCATCACCTCGATCAGCACGAACGTCGCACACGCGCATGAAATCGATCCGGCCGCGCTGTCCTCGCTCGACGTGTACTGCGACTATCGCCACACCACGCCGCAAAGCGCGGGCGAAATGGTGCTGGCCGCGCGCGAGCACGGCTGGTCGCCCGATGCGATCGCGGGCGATCTCGCGGAACTCGTCAACGGCGCATGCCCACGACCGGCGTACGCGCGCCATGCCTTCTTCCGCTCGATCGGCCTTGGTCTCGAAGACATCGCCGTCGCGAACGCGCTGTATGAGCATCTGCAAAGCGCACGTTGATGCCCGTTGATGCGCGGCGTCGAGCGATCGCAGTATCATCGACATCCTTGCTGCCGCAATCCGGTCCCAGTCCGATGCCGAAACGAGAAAACGATAAAACCCGCGTGAAAAAAATCGCCAGCCCGAAGACCGCGCGCGACCTGCTGCTCGCGCGCTACGCGCACGTGGCGGATAGCATCACCACGCTGTTCTTCCCGTTCGCGGAGGTCGTGATTCACGACCTGTCGGACCAGACCGTGGCGTATCTCTCGAACAATCTCTCGAAGCGCGAGATCGGCGACGACGCCGCGCTCGAAGACGTCGAGGAAACCACGCGCAACAAGCTGCTCGGCCCCTACGAGAAGGTGAACTGGGACGGGCGCCGCATGCGTTGCGTGAGCACGGCGCTGTTCGACGACGAAGGGCACGCAGTGGGTGTCATGTGTATCAACTTCAACATCGCCGCGTTCGACGACATGCAGGCCACGCTCAACCTCTTCCTGCGCGGCGCAGGCGTGATCGCGCAGCCCGAGGAGCTGTTCAGGGACGACTGGCAGGAGCGCATCAACACCTTTCTGCACGGCTGGCTGCGCGAGCGGCAAATCGCGCTCAACTCGCTCACGCGCGAACACCGGCGCGAACTGGTCGAGGCGCTACACGCCGAAGGCGCGTTCAAGGGCAAGAGTTCCGCCAACTATGTGGCGAAGGTGCTGGGCATGGGGCGCGCGACGGTCTACAAGCATCTGCGCGAAATGAAGGCGGACGCCGAATAGCGCGCAAGCCATGCCTGACTAGAAGCGCCAAACACGGCTTGACCGATTAGCGCGGAGCGCTGCGGGATCACCACTTCGGCAAGGCCGGACGAGCGGTTGAACAGCGCGTTGGTCACCGCCTGCGATTCCGCGTACGGCTCACGAATGGCGAGGTGCAGGTCGTTGGCCAGCCGTGCGACAACCTGCGCGTCGCCACGCACCAGGAAGCGCTGCCCCTCCACCGCTTCCTGCCCGCCCAGTGCCTCATCCTCTTCGTCCATGAGCCCGAGGACGCTGAGGCCGGGGTATTGCGACAGATCGATGCCGGCCGCCGTAAGCCGCAAGTTAAAAATCCCATGACTTATTTCGTGTCGCAGCATTTTCTCGATTTTGAGTTGCTTAGTCTTTGTTTAGGAAAACTATTTTGTTATGCGGCGCGGCCACGCCATCGGCTGCTCCGGTCAATGGCTTGATCGCCCCCTTAAAGACGGGGCCACGTCAAACTAAAGGAAATCCCGGCCGTGTCGTTATACCGGGGGCGAATCCAAATGTTCCTGAATGGTGGTGGTCGCTGGCATGCCGTACACGGGAAGAACCCGATTTCTCGAGAAACGACGCAGTTTTCGGGACGCTACAGAACTGCGTCTATTCCTGGAGAGTGCGGCGCAGAGCTCGCGCCATCTCGCCGTGGCGGTCCAGCTCTTCGGGCTGGTGTCGTGGCTCATGTCCCGGGCATTCGCGAATCCCCATGCGCACTTCGATGTGCGAGGCACGCTGGTAGCCGCCAGCGGCATGCTTCTCGCGATGGGGGTGACGTACGCCTCACGGGGACTGCGCATGGACGCGCTGGGCCGGTTCGCATGCGCAGCGTTCGTGGCACTGGCGTTTCACTTCAATATGCCCGGCACCAGCAGTCCCGCGTTCTGGGTGCTTCCCATCGGCGTGGCGATCAACGTGGGCATGGCCCCGGTGATCTCGGGGTATTTCAACTATCTCGCAAGCGCACTGACTGTCTGGCTGATCATCTCCCACGGCGAGGTGGTCGCGCTGATGTCCTCACAGGATCGCAACTGGATCTTGCTGTTTGCGCTCGCCGCCCTTGCACTCGGCCTCCTGCTCAATCTCCTTTTCACACAGGAGCGGAAAAAGACATTTCTGGTACAGCGCGAGCTGGCACGACTCGCATTCAGGGACACGCTCACAGGGATTGCGAATCGCCGTAGCTTCATGCTGGAGGTCAATGAATGTCAGGACCGCCGATCCAGTGAGGAATTCTGGCTATTGCTCATCGATGTCGACGATTTCAAGCAGATCAACGACACCGCGGGGCACGACGCCGGCGACGAGGTCCTGGCCGCCGTGGCGCGAGCCATCGAAGAAGGCGCCAGCCCGCATTTTTGCGGCCGCCTTGGCGGCGAGGAATTCGGCGTGATCTTTTCAGGCAACCAGCAAAGCGCAGACTACCTCGCGCACGAGATCTGCGGCACCGTGGCGGCGGCGCGCATATCTGGACACAGGGTCACGGTCAGTATCGGGGTCTCGAGCATCTCGGAGCTAATCGGTGTACCCGAAACGTTTCGACTCGCCGACCGCGCGCTCTACGAAGCGAAACGGCGAGGCAAAAACAGATCTGTCCTCGCCGAACCGGAGTCGTGGTGACGCGCGTCGCCAGTCGAGCTTCGATGTCGTTCAGCGCTGCCCTATCCAATCAGACGTGCGGCAGTTCGGACCACCTCCTCGACGAATACGTTGATCGCAGGGTGGTGACGTTCGCCGCGCCGAAACGCCACGTAGATCTTTCGGCGCACCTCCGGTCTCAGCTTCACCCATGCGACGCCGGCAGGCGGGCGCACCAGCCGTAGCCCCGGGACAATCGACACGGAGCACCCGGACGCCACCATGGCGCCGACCACTTCGAAGCCGCGGCATTTCGCGTTGATCTTCGGTTCGTACCCTGCGCGCCGGCAAAGATTGGCGATGAAGTCGCCGAACACGCTCGTGGTCGAATCGATCGCCCAGGCTTCATGCCTGAGTTCGGCCACGCTCAACGACGGCTTCCTGGCCAGAGGATGAGTTGTCGCGAGCGCCACCGAGAGCACATCTTCTGCGAGCGGCACGACACCGACGCTTTCCTGTTTGTCGCCGACAACGAGCGACAGATCGTCGATCAACGCAATGTCCGCTCGCCAGGAACGCAGCGCCGAAAGCCCGTCGACCGGCTCCATCTCTTCCAGGATGATATCGAGGCGCGGAAAGACTTGCCGCAATGCCTTGACCGTGTCCGGCAGCAGCGCCGACGCGACCGAGGGAAACGCGGCCACCCGCAATTCGCCCGCGATTTCCCGGCGCAGCACGGCCAGTTCGGAGCGCGCTTCGTCGAGTACGACCATGACCCGTTCCGCGTAACCGACCAGCGCCTGTCCCGCGGCGGTGAGCCGGACGCCGCGTCCGACGCGCTCCGTCAGTTCGACGCCCGCCTCCTCTTCAAGCTGGGCAATCTGCTGCGATACGGCCGATGGCGTGAGGAACAGCGCCTCGGCGGCAGCCGCAATCGTGCCACGCCTCGACAGTTCCAGCAGCGCGCGCAGGCGGCCCACTTCCATGGTGTTTACCCCCCGTCAGATAGCGATCGATTCAACAGAATTTCTAATGTATTACACAAAAAACAATAAGTATACGTGAGTAAACTCACAGCCTACGATGGGTTCCACGGCTACATATCGACAAGGAAGTCATCATGCTGGAAGCTCGCCCCTGGGTTCCGCGCGAGGCGGAGAATTACGTTCAATCGCTGGCGAAACGCTTTGCCTCGCAGAGTCCCGAGCAAAACGAGAGGGATCTGCTCGCCTTCGTCGAAGAAAATCGTGTCATCCACGAACGCGACTGTTTCAACCTGAATCCGGCGACCAACGCCATTAACCCGAAGGCGGAAGCGTTGCTGGCGGCTGGCATCGGTTCGCGCCCGTCGCTGGGTTATCCAGGCGACAAATACGAAATGGGTCTGGAAGGCGTCGAGAAGATCGAAGTGCTCGCGGCCGAGCTGGTTGCGCAGGTATTCGGCGCACGCTTTGCGGAGATCCGCGTTGCATCTGGCGCGCTGGCGAACCTCTACACCTACGTTGCGGCGGCGAAACCGGGCGATACGGTCTTCGTGCCGCCTGCCACGGTCGGCGGCCACTTCAGCCACCACGTCAACGGCGCCGCCGGCATGTACGGCGTCAAGCCGTATCTGATGGCGTTCGACGCGAAACGCTACACGGTCGATCTGAATGCCTTGCGCGAGGATGCGCTGCGGATGCGCCCGAAGGTCATCACACTTGGCCAGAGCCTCAACCTGTTTCCTCATCCGGTCGAGGAGGCGCGCGCGATTGCCGACGAGGTCGGCGCGGTGCTGCTCTACGATGCCGCGCACCTGTGCGGTCTGGTCGCGGGTCGCGCCTGGCAGCAGCCGCTCACCCAGGGTGCCCATCTCATGACGATGAGCACCTACAAAAGCCTGGCGGGCGCCGCCGGTGGACTGATCGTGACCAACGACGCGGCGCTTGCCCGCAAGCTCGACGCCATCGCCTATCCTGGCTTGACAGCCAACTTCGACGCAGGCAAGTCGGCGTCGATCGCCATGACCATGCTCGACTGGCAGGCGTGTGGCCGCCAGTACGCCGCCGAGATGGTGAAAACCGCCAAGGCCCTCGCGACCGCGCTCATGGAAGAAGGACTCCCCGTGTTCGCGCGCGACCGCGGCATGACCACGTCGCATCAGTTCGCGATCGAGGCGCACGCGTTCGGCGGCGGCCAGACGATGGCGAAGCTTCTCAGGCGAGCCAACATTCTCTCGTGTGGTATCGGCTTGCCGCTCCCCGAAATCGACGGCGATGTCAATGGACTGCGGATGGGCACGCCCGAACTCGTTCGTTGGGGCATGGTCGCCGACGACATGCCACGGCTCGCCGGCTTCATCGCCGATGTTCTGCTGCGCCGCAAGTCGCCTGAAGAGGTGGCGCCTGCCGTGAGTGAGTATCGCCGACAGTTTTCCCGACTGCACTTTCTGCGCTGAAGGGGAACCTGCGAGCGGCCGATTTTGCGGCGGAGATGTCGATCTGTCCGCAATCGGTTCAGGAATCCGGCTCACCAACATGATTCGGATGCCGAAGCATAGGTATGTTTCGAGACACTAATTGAAGGTTGGAGGAACGGCAATGAAACGCTTGAAGTCTGTCATCGCGGTCGGCAGTGCTGTCGTGTCGCTCGGAACGGGAGCCGCCTGTGCACAGGAGGTCACGGTCAAGCTTGGCTTCGCCGGACCGTTGACTGGCGAGAATGCGAACCTTGGAAAGGACGTTGAACGTGGCGCGCGGATGGCAGTCGACGATCTGAACGCAAACCCACCGGTTATCGGCGGCAAGAAAGTCAGGATCGAGCTCGATGTCGAAGACGACGCCGGCGATCCGCGTCAGGCGACGCAGGTCGCACAGCGTCTCGTCGATGCCGGCGTAAAGGGCGTGGTCGGCCACTTCAATTCTGGCGCGACGATACCCGCTTCGAAGATCTACTACGACGCGCACATCCCCGAGATCTCGCAGTCGTCGACGAACCCGAAATATACGCTGCAGGGTTTCGACACGGCCTTCCGTCTCGTCGCGAATGACGGCCAGCTGGGTTCCGTGCTTGGCCGCTACGCGGTTCAGAAGTGGAACGCAAAGAGCGTTGCCGTGATCGACGACCGCACCGCGTACGGCGAAGGGATCGCAGAAGAGTTCGTCAAGTCGGCAACGGCGGCTGGCGCCAAAGTCGTTTCCCGCCAGTACACGAACGACAAGGCGACCGACTTTCACGGCATCCTGACCGAGGTCAAGGGGGCCAATCCGGATGTCGTCTTCTACGGCGGCATGGACGCGCAGGGCGGCCCGATGATCAAGCAGATGCAGCAACTTGGCATGACCGCGAAATTCATGGGCGGCGACGGCATCTGTACCGGCGAACTGCCGAGCCTCGCGGGCGCGTCGCTGTCCGGCCGGCAGGTGATCTGCGCCGAAGCGGGCGGCATCACGCCGGAATACGTCGCCGGCATGGACAACTTCAGGAAGCGCTTCAAGGAAAAGTATGGACAGGACGTCGTGATCTACGCGCCCTACGCGTACGACGCCGTCATGATCCTGGTGGACGCGATGAAGCGGGCCGGTTCGTCCGATCCCGCGAAATACCTGGCGTATCTGAAGAAGACAGACTACAAGGGCGTGATCGGCGAGACGCGTTTCGATTCGAAAGGCGATCTGCAGAATGCAACGCTAACCCTCTACACGTTCAACGACGGCAAACGTGAAAGTCTCGGTGTCCAACACTGAGCCACGACCGCATCGCGGGCTGGCGCGATGCGGTGCCTTTAGCGGGACGGGCGCGAGAAACGCACCTGATACTCGCGCGGCGAGAGACCCGTTTTGCGCTTGAACAGCACGCGGAACGAACCGGGATCGGCGTAACCTACCCGGTCGCTGAGGCTTTCGAGCGCGACGGGTCGGGTTTCCAGTAACTGTTTCGCCACTTCGATGCGAAGATTCTGCAGATATTCGAGCGGCGCGAGGCCCGTGGCCTGCTTGAAGCGGCGGTTCAGCGTCCGTTCGCTCACGGCGAGCCACGTCGCAAGCTCGCTTAAGCGGAACCCTTCGGCAATCGTCGCTTCCATGCGCTGCTGCGCCCGGGCGATGAGGGGATCCGTGTGACCGTGCTCGTCGACCAGCGTCGCATAGGATGCCTGATCAATACGATTGACGTCGATCAGCAAGGATCTCGCCGTCACGGCGGCAAGCTTTTCGTCGGCGAGCATTGCCACGAGCCGTATCGCGAGATTGAGATATGACGTGACCGCGCCGCTGGAAATAATGCGATCCTGCCCGGTCAGGACCTCGCGTGCGCGAAGCTCGACGGCCGGATAACGTCGTGCGAAGTCGGCCGCCTTCGCCCAGTGCGTGGTGGCGACCCGTCCGTCCAGCAGGCCCGCCTCGGCAAGCAGGTAGTTGCCCGTGCAGTAGGCCGCCAGCACGGCACCGGCCTTGTGCTGGCAGCGCAGCGCCCTCGAGAGCTTTTCGATCTGCTCGCGGCGGCCGATGAAGGCATCCATGTCGGAGAAAAACGGCGCCGTGAGCAGGATGGCGTGCGCGCCTTTGCGTCCGTCGATCTTGCCGTCCACCGCGATGCTCTGCCCCGACGCCGCCCTCACCGGCTGCCCGTCGAGCGATTCGACGCGCCACGCGAAACGCCGCGCATCATGGCCACCGCGCGCCCCCAGCTGATTGGCGGCGTTGAAAACGTCGATGGGGCCGGCCACGCCGGAGGCCAGAATGCCGTCGTAAACCCAGATGCGGATCGTGATCATTGGTGTGTCCGATATGCCTTCAATAATGGCGATCTTGCCACTTCCTCGTCAGGCCGTAAAGCCGCATGATTTGCTCCATCCCAACACCTGATTGAAGGAGTAGCGCCATGCCCATGATCGACGCCCTATGGCCCGAAGATGCCCTGACACCCGAAACGGAAGCCCGCCTCGTCAAGGAACTCACCAACATTCTGATCCGCGCGGAAGGCTACGATCCCGACAACCGGATCGCGCAGGGCGTGACCGTGCTCTATCTGCATCGACCGGCCGCCGTATACGTTGCCGGGGAACGCTCGGCGCTGCCGCGCTACCGTATCGTTCCCTCGGCGCCGGAAGGTCAGTACACCGATGCTTCCCGCAAAGCGCTCGTCAGGGCCGTGACCGAGGCCGTGGCCCGCGCCGAGAACCGTCCGCTCGAAGACGTGGCGCCACGCGTGTGGGTTTTCCCGACCGAGATTCCGGACGGCACGTGGGGCAGCCGCGGCGGCATCTGGACATTGCCCGACATTCATGCCCTGCTCGAAGGCGAGACCGAACGCGGCGTGGGCGCGGCGCGACTCGCGCGCCGACGCCGCGAAAAAGCGCGTACCACGCTCGCGGCAGCGCTCGACGCGGCATCCACGGGGCACCCCGACGAGTAACGGCGAAAGGCTCTTCGCAAGCGAAGAGCCTTTCAATTGCGACGGCACGCAGGGCCGCGCGCGACATACATCGTTAATGCGCGTAGATCGGACCGAGCCCGGGCGTGTCCTGCCGGGACGAAACCGTAGCCGCACCCGCGCCTGCCGCCGACGAACCGTCCGCCACGCCGCCGAACCCCGAAGCGACCGCGGCGTTCTGCGCGCTCACGCGTGCCTCGGCGGCCTGAATTTCCTGCGGATAGTTCACATAGTCGGCGCCAGGGTTGTAGCCGGCCTTCTCCAGTTGCACGAGTTCCGCGCGAACCTGCGCACGCGTGAGCGGCTCGCTGGATTGCGCGAAAGAAACAACCGGAACAGCGACGATAGCGGCAACGACCAGCGACTTGATGAGTTTCATGGGATCCACCTGCAAGCAAAGTATTGGGTCAGACCACGGTTGCGTGGCACGTGCATCCAGTCGCCTCGACGTCTGCTTTGCGACACCGCCGACTGGCATGGACGTATTTGAAACCCTCAACGTATCCTGCTTGTTTCCGCGACCCCCGGCTTTTGCAAGCCTCCTTGTCCTTTGGCGCGATGGATACACAACGATACCAGGTCCGCAAAATCGCTGCGCGCCGTTCGGGCCGGCGCGCCTGCGCAAATCGTCTGAATGTTGCGGGTGCCGGGCTAGAAACGATCCACGTCGACTACGGCCTGCGCGAACGCCTGCGGCGCTTCCTGCGGCAGGTTATGGCCGATGCCGCCCGTAATGACGCGGTGCTCGTATTTCCCCGTGAACTTGCTCGCATACGCGCTGGGCGGCGCGTGTGGCGCGCCGTTCGCATCGCCTTCGAGCGTGATCGTCGGCACGCCGATCGTCGGCCCCGGTACGAGCCGCGCCTCGTATTCGTCGTACTTCGCTTCGCCCGGCGCGAGGCCCAGACGCCAGCGATAGTTGTGGATCGAAATGTCCACGTGATCGGGGTTTTCGAAGGCCGCTGCGCTGCGATCGAACGTAGCGTCGTCGAACTGCCATTTCGGCGAGGCATTTCGCCAGATCAGCTTCGTGAAATCGTGTGTGTACTTCTGGTAGCCGGCGCGGCCCCGGTCCGTCGCGAAGTAGAACTGATACCACCACAGATATTCGGCATCGGGCGGCAGCGGCGACATGCCAGCCTTTGGACTGCTAATGATGTAACCGCTCACCGAAACCAGCGCCTTGCAGCGCTGCGGCCAGATCACGCTCTCCGTTTTACGCCGTGCGCAACGGCGGGCCACGGGCAGTATAGGTGGGCGCTCTTACATACGGCGGCTGCGTGGCTGCCCCGCATCGGGTTTGTATCGCCATGTATCGGGCCGCCGCGTGGAAACACGCACATACACAAAACCGGGCCGCCCGACACGTGCGGGATACATCAGCACGCTTCAATACGTCAACCGGGCAAACCGCCCCGCACGAACCCTGGAGTCGCGAAGCATGTCCTGCATCGAAACCGTTCCGCACAGCACTGAATCATCGGGCAGCGTGAGCGCACAGATCGCCCGCCACTGCCTGCTGACGCGCACCCGGCAGATCGCACGCGTGCTGACCGCTCTTTACGACGAGGCGCTGCGCCCGCTCGGCATCAGCTCATCCCAGCTTTCGCTGCTCGTGCTCGTCGCGGAGTTCGGCCCGGTGAGCCGCGCCGCGCTCGGCCGCAAGAACCATCACGACCGCACGACGCTCACGCGCAATCTGCAGCCGCTCATCGCGCACGGTTGGGTCGCCGATGGCCAGCCCGGCGGCGACGGCCGCAGCCGTGCGCTCTCGGTCACGCAAGCGGGCCGCGCGCTGCTTCACACCGCCGGGCCGGCGTGGTCCACCGCGCAACAGCGCGCCGCCAGCGTGCTCGGCCTGGAGGGCGCGAGCGCGCTCATGAACATCGCGGCGGATCTGCCGTCAGCCACCGTCTGAATTTTTTTCATCGTCAATGTTGCATATGCAACACCATCAGGAGCCTGCAATGAAAGTCGTCAAAGCCGCCGCCGTCCAGATCAGCCCCGTGCTCTACAGCCGCGACGCGACCGTCGCCAAGGTCGTGCAGAAGATTCTCGAACTCGGCCGCAAGGGCGTGCAGTTCGCCACGTTCCCCGAAACCGTGGTGCCGTATTACCCGTACTTTTCCGCGGTGCAAACGCCCATGCAGTTGCTCGCGGGCACCGAGCATCTGCGCCTGCTCGAGCAGTCCGTGACGGTGCCCTCGCCCGCCACGGATGCAATCGGCGAGGCCGCACGGCAAGCGGGCATGGTCGTCTCCATCGGCGTCAACGAGCGCGACGGCGGCACCATCTACAACACGCAACTGCTCTTCGACGCCGACGGCACGCTGATCCAGCGCCGCCGCAAGATCACGCCCACGCATTTCGAGCGCATGATCTGGGGCCAGGGCGACGGCTCGGGCCTGCGCGCGGTGGACAGCAAGGTGGGCCGCATTGGCCAGCTCGCCTGCTTCGAGCACAACAACCCGCTGGCGCGCTACGCGATGATCGCCGACGGCGAGCAGATCCATTCGGCCATGTATCCGGGCTCGGCCTTCGGCGAAGGCTTCGCGCAACGCATGGAAATCAATATCCGCCAGCACGCGCTCGAATCCGGCGCCTTCGTCGTGAACGCGACCGCTTGGCTCGATGCCGACCAGCAGGCACAGATCATGAAGGACACGGGCTGCGCGATCGGGCCGATCTCGGGCGGCTGCTTCACCACGATCGTCGCGCCGGACGGCTCGCTGATCGGCGAACCGCTGCGCGAGGGCGAAGGCGAAGTCATCGCCGACCTCGACTTCTCGCTGATCGACCGTCGCAAGATGCTGATGGACGCGGCCGGCCACTACAACCGCCCGGAACTGCTCAGCCTGCAGATCGACCGCACGCCGACGGCGAACGTTCACGAACGTGTGCAGCACGCCGCTGCGGCGACCGGAACCGAAGGCGAGGAGCCACGCACGATCGTTGCCTGAGCGCGCACTGCCCGCTCCGGCTATTGCCTCCTTTAAATGTGTATATACACTCTTTAGTGTTACGAAACAGGTAAGCGAAATGACCACTCAAATCCAGCATGACCGTCCGATTCTCGTCACGGGCGCAGCAGGCGCAATCGGCGCCGTCGGCCGCAGCATCACCGAAAACCTGCTTGCGAAGGGCCATCGCGTGCGCGCGCTGGTGCGCCGCGAGGATGCACGCGCCGACGAGCTGCGCCGTCTCGGCGCACAGGTCGTGCTCGGCGATCTGACCGATCTCGATTCGATGCATCGCGTCATGGAAGGCATCTCGCGCGTCTACTTCGACATGTCAGTGTCGCCCGCTTACCTCGAAGCGACGATCAACACCGCGGCGGTTGCGCGCCATCACGGCGTCGAAGCGTTCGTGAACATGTCGCAGATGACCGTCTCGCAGATGAGCATCACCGAAACCACCGACAGCGGGCAACAAAAGCAGCACTGGCTCGCCGAGCAGGCGCTCGCCTGGTCGGGCCTGCCCGTCGTCACCGTACGGCCCACGGTCTTTCTGGAGAGCTTCCTCCTGCTTCTTGCCGCTGAGGGCGTGCGCAAGCACGACGAACTCGTGCTGCCGCTCGGCAAAGGCCGGACTTCGCCGATCTCGTCGCTCGACGTGGCGCGTGCCGTCGCGGAGATCCTCGACAATCCGGCGCCGCATATTGGCCAGGTCTACCACCTCACGGGCCTCGAATCCCGCGATATGGAGCACTATGCGCGCCTCTTCTCCGAGGTGCTGGGCCGCACGATTCGCTACCGCGACGTGCCCGTCGAGGCATGGGCTGCGAAGCTGGGCGAACTGGGGCTCTCCGCGCACATCGTCAAGCATCTCGCGGTCATGGCCGAACTGCACGCGCAAGGCCGCTACGACCGCATGACCGACGATCTGCGCAAGCTCACGGGCCAGGCGCCGATCGGCATGCGCGAATTCGTGACGCGCCACGCCGCGGAGTTTGCGAGCAGCGCGGCATCGGCTTGATGCGACGCGCGTTTGCGTGCCGGGACATCCGGCTCGAATCCCGTTGGCGAGCGATGCGCAACTGCAGCACATGCGCGCGCCAGCACGACTACGCTTGGTATTGCGAAGCGTCCACGTGCGCTCTGCCTCCAATACCAGAAAAACGGAGTAACTATGTCTGACGATCTTCTCATCCCATCGCCTTCGCGCCGCCGCTTCATGGGCGCGACCGCGGCCGCCGTGGCGGCAGCTTCGCTGAGCCAGCTGGCGTTCTCGCAAACCCTGCAAGGCATCACGGAAGTCAAATCCGCACCGAACGGCGACAAGACCGCGATTCGCCCGCTGCGCGTGCATGTGCCCGAAGCGCAACTCGTGGATCTGCGCCGCCGCATCAAGGCCACGCGCTGGCCCGACAAGGAGACCGTGAACGACGAGTCGCAGGGCGTGCCGCTCGCCATGATGCAGGAGGTCGCACGCCACTGGTCGACCGATTACGACTGGCGCCGCTGCGAGGCGAAACTGAACTCACTGCCGAATTACATGACCGAAATCGACGGACTCGATATTCACTTCATTCACGTGCGCTCGAAGCACGAGAATGCCATGCCGCTCATCGTCACGCACGGCTGGCCGGGCTCGGTCATCGAACAGTTCAAGATCATCGACCCGCTGACCAATCCCACCGCTTACGGCGCGAGCGCTTCCGACGCCTTTCACCTGGTGATTCCATCGCTGCCGGGCTACGGCTTCTCGGGCCGGCCGACCGAGGTGGGCTGGGGTCCCGAGCGGACTGCACGCGCGTGGGTCGTGCTGATGAAGCGCCTTGGCTACGACAAGTTTGCGGCACAAGGCGGCGACCTGGGCGGTGTCGTCGCCAACGTGATGGCCAAGCAGGCGCCGCCGGAACTGCTCGGCATTCACGTGAATTTCCCGGCGACTATCCCGCCCGAAATCGTCAAGGCGCTGCAAGCCGGCTCGCCGCCGCCAGCCAATCTCAGCGACGACGAAAAGCACGCCTACGAGCAGCTCGCGAGCGCAGCCAAATCGCGACGCGCCTACGCGCTCGAACAGGGCACGCGCCCGCAAACGCTCTATGGGCTCTCGGATTCGCCGATCGCGCTGGCCAGCTGGCTCCTCGATCACGGCGACGGCTATATCCAGCCGGCTGCGGCACTCACCTCGGCCGTGTACGGGCGCGACGTCAACGGAGAATCGGCGGGCGCGATGACGCGCGACGACGTACTCGACGACATCACGCTCTATTGGCTTACGAACACGGGAATCTCGGCCGCGCGCTTCTACTGGGAGTCGCACATGAACTTTACCGCGGCCGCCGACGTATCGGTGCCGGCCGCAGTGAGCGTCTTCCCGCGCGAGAACTATCAGGCGCCGCGCAGCTGGACCGAGCGCGCCTATCACGACCTCATCTATTACAACCGGCCCGACAAGGGCGGCCACTTTGCGGCGTGGGAACAGCCGCAACTGTTCGCCCAAGAGGTGCGAGCGGGCTTGCGGCCGCTGCGCCAGCAATAACGCGCGAGCCGTCTGTACGGCGCCGGGAGACTCCCGGCGCCTGCCTGAAACCCAAGGAACGTCCGACATGAAATTCAACGACACTGCGCCTGTATTGGCGCCCGAAAACGCGCCGCCGCTTTGGCTGGCGAGACTGGCAGAAAATGCAACGCTGGAAGCGACCGTCCTGAAGCGTCCGATAGAGGGCCGCGCAGATATCCTTTCCGTGATCAGGCATGCCGTTTCTCTCTATGAGTTCCAGCATCACAGCTACAAGGGGAAAATCGGCGACAGCCTCTACATGGAGTCCTATCGATCGCAGATCCAGGGAGAACTGATCGAAACCGTGGTCGTCGCGCATCTGGACCAGAATGGCGAAACGGATTCGGTCGTCATCAACCATCGGCCGCTCAAGGCAGCGCTGTTGTTTTCGGCACTGATGTGGGAGCGGGTAGACGAACGATTCCGCGATCACTATCTGAGCGGACCGGATGCGGCGGCCATGAAGTCGATGTAGTTCGTCAAGCAGCGTCGAGCCGGGCGCGGTCGTCAACGGGGTCGCACTGCCACCTTGCGCCTCCGCGATCCGGTCCCGCACGAGCGTCAACACGCCGGTTCGCCTGCGGCCGTCAATGCATGAAAGCAAATGCCTGCTCGGCAAACAGAATGACAGCAACCACGATCATCGTCGCGCCGGACAACTGACTCACCCTGCGGGCAGCCGTTGGCCGGGTCGTCAGAATGGCCTTCGAACCCACGCCGACGACGGAGTAAACCGACGCACAGTTGATCATGTGCAGCAGACCCAGCGCCACGATCTGCGTGGAGACCGGCCACAAGGCGTCGCGCCGTGTGAACTGCGGCAGGAGCGCGACGAACAAGAGAATGGCCTTCGGATTCAGACCGCTGATCGCGAATCCACGCAACGACCATCTCCACCGGCTTCGCTCGTCCTGCGCCTGTCCAACCGGGAGTTCCGAAGGCCGCATGAATGTCCTGATACCCAGCCAAACCAGGTAGGCCCCGCCAACGGCAGTCAGCACGGGAAGCACGCCGGGGACGCTCATCACCAGCGTTCCGACACCTGCTGCCACGATCAGCGTGATCGCGAGATAGCCGGCCAGCATGCCGCCAACGGCAGGCGCGATCGCGCCGCCGCGCAGTCCCGCCGAAATCACGTACGCCCAGTCGGCGCCGGGGACCATCACCAGCGAGATCGATACGATCCAGAACGCCGTCAACAAACTTGCTTCCACTTCTACACTCGCTTCCTGTCAAACGGGCGCCACCGCCCGAAGGCGGAAATGGTAGGCCCTGGGACGCGAAAAGTGCTCCCTATGTCTTGCGTGTTCCGGGCGCTGAACGCTACTATTTAGCGCATGGATGCGATCGATCGAAAAATTCTTGCTGAGATACAGCAGGATGGACGAATTTCACTCACCGAGCTGAGCGAGCGGGTTGGCTTGAGTGTCTCCCCATGCCAGCGACGGCTGCGCGCGCTGGAGAGCGAACAGGTGATCAGCGGTTACCGCGCCACGATCGACGCGGCGGCAGTCGGCCTGAATTTTTCCGCGATCGTCTTCGCGACCTTGCGCGAAGGCAGCAGTGAGAACGTGCAATCGTTCGAGGACGCGCTCATCGACATTCCCGAAATCACGCGTGCTGAGCGTCTGTTCGGCGAACCCGACTACATGCTGCATGTCGTCACGCGGGACCTGAAGGCGTTCCAAACCCTCTATGATCGCCGGCTGCTGCCGCTGCCGTCGGTACTGCGGCTGACCTCGACGCTCGTGATGAAGAGCATCTTTCAGGACCGGCCGCTTCCGTTGTGATCACATCGATCGTTCCCGCTTGAACCATGGCGGGGGGAAGGCTATTTTTCCGCCTTGCCATGCATGACCATGATTGTCTGCTGCATGAGGGCGCAGAGCACCTCCCTACCCTCCTTCATCGCAAAGACTTCCGCCTGGGTGACGATCAGCGTACGTCCTGGCCGAACCACTTGCCCACGTGCTATCAATTTCTCGCCGTCGGCAGGCGCCACGAGATTCATTTTGTATTCGACGGTCAGGACCGAGGCACTCGCCGGAACCATGGTCATCGCGGCGTAACCCGCCGACGAATCCGCAATCATGCCGACAACCCCGCCATGCACGAAGCCGTGTTGTTGCTCGATGCCGTCCCAGTGCGGGACATGAATTTCAGTTCGTCCGTGCTCGATGACAGGCAAGGTCGCGTGAATCAGCCTCATTGCGCTTTGCTTGTCAAAGCTTGCGGCAACATCTCTGACAAAGTCAGGGTTGGCAATGTCGTGCATCGATTGTCTCGCCAGGGTTGTTGAATCCGCAAACTCTACAGGCCCGTTGACATTAGCGTCAATGAACCTGTAGATGCCGCGCAGGTCGGCGTTGGCTCGCGAGCGTCGACAGGCTGGCAGGCATTTTTAAGCAGCACGTACAGCGTCGACGCAACCTGCGAATCTTGCGTATATCCTGCATCTGCATCGCGCCCCATAGGCTCAAAACAGGATTCTCCAGGTCCCCTGCGTGTCCACGCGGCTCGCCCGACAACAGTCCTCAAGGATTCGAGATGACGCAACTCGTCCATCATCCCGCCTACCTCTTCGTCACGCTGCTCGTCTTGCTATCCGTGGCGGCCGCGCTCGGTGCGATCGGTCTACTCCGTGCCGTTCCGCTTTCGGACGATGCGCGCGACAACTACAACGTCGTTCAGGGAGCCACGCTCACACTGCTTGCACTCCTGATTGGCTTTACGCTTTCGATGGCAGTGAGCCGCTACGATCAGCGCAAGAATTACGAGGAAGAGGAAGCGAACGCCATTGGCACCCAGTACCTGCGCGTGGAATTGCTCGGCGAACCACGCACCGCGAAAGTCAAGGCGCTACTGCGTGACTACGTGCAACTGCGCATTGAGTACTACAAGACACGCGATGCGCACGAACTGGAAATCATCAACGCAAAGACCGCTGAACTCCAGGGCCAGTTGTGGGCGAGCGTGCGGGAAGCGGCGATCGCGCAACCCACCCCGATTGCCGCGCTCGTCGTAGCCGGCATGAACGACGTCATCAACACCCAGGGCTACACGCAGGCGGCATGGCTCAATCGCATTCCGGTATCCGCGTGGGTGCTCATGATGGCCATTGCGTTCTTCAGCAACCTGATGCAGGGGTACGGCGCGCACGGTGCGACTGGGCGGCGCGTGCTGCTGTTCGTGCTGCCCATTACCGTATCGCTCTCTCTTTCGCTCATTGCGGACATCGACAGTCCTCGTGGGGGGCTCATCCGCGTGATTCCCCAGAATCTCATCAGCCTGCAGCAATCGCTGCCGGCGAGCTGACACCGTGCGTGACCGATGGCCGAAAGCACGTGCGTGGTAACCTCCCGACGGCCGGTCTGCCGCCACCATCCCATTGCCCGCCGCAACCCGTTTGCCCGGCGAGGCACCCCGCACGACCGGCAACGCATCAGGAACAGCACATGAATTCAGGCAAATCAACCAGACGCGCGCTGCCAGGCAAGCGCGAACTCGAGGCGATGTCGGCGTTCCGGTATGACCTGCGCAAGTTTCTGCGGGCTTCCGAAGAGATCGCCAATGCCGCGGGTATCACGACGCTCCAGTACCAGTTGCTGCTGCACGTATGCGGCTTTCCCGACCGCCACTGGGCGACCGTCGGCGAACTCGCGGAGCGGTTGCAGGCGGCGCCAAACGGCACTGCGGCGCTCGTCTCGCGCTGCGAGTCCGCCGGGCTCGTGACGCGCAAACCCGATCCCGCCGACCGTCGCCAGGTGCAGGTCCATCTCACACCCAAAGGCGAGATGTTCCTGCTCGAACTCGCGGCCGAGCACAAGGCGGTCTATGGCGCGTTCGGCTGGGTGTTCGATGAGGCCGCCAGCTAGCCCTTCCCGAAGCGGGCCTGCTGGCCTGGCGCGGTGAAACAGGCAATTTATGTCACAATGTGCCTTAAATGCCATTTTCTCCGGCCACCCATGCGATTTACGAACATTTTTGATCGGCGCGCGATTGTGCGAAGCCATCGGCGCTGGCGCTATTTCGGCGTGTTCTGGGTCGGCGCCATTGCGACGGGGCTCGTCGCGGTCATGTACGCGCGGCTCATCGACTTCGGCTTCGACGTCTTTGTGCGGATGACCGCCCACAACTGGTGGTTGCCGCTCGTCATCACGCCGGCGATCGCCGCGTTCAGCGTCTGGGCCACGCGCCGCTGGTTTCCGGGTTCGGAGGGCAGCGGCATCCCGCAGGTCATCGCGACACTGCACGACGTGCGCGGACTCGGCCCGCGCCTGCTCACGCTGCGCATCCTGATCGGCAAGATCGCCCTGTCGTTCCTCGCGATCCTCGGCGGATTCACGATTGGCCGCGAAGGGCCGACTATCCACGTGGGCGCCGCGCTGATGTACAGCCTGCGGCGTTTCTACCCGGCGCGGCTGCGCAGCATGTACGGCGTCGGCCTCGAATACAAACTCGCGCTCGCTGGCGCCGCCGCGGGCCTTTCCGCCGCGTTCAATGCGCCGCTCGCGGGTGTGGTCTTCGCCATCGAGGAACTCACGCGCAGCTTCGAGGCGAAAACCAGCGGCGTGATCATCACGGCCATCATCTTTGCGGGCGTCGTCTCACTCGCGCTGCAAGGCAACTATGTGTACTTCGGCACCATCGCCATCGGCGGCCATTTTCCCGATCTGCTGGCGGTCGCCGTCATTCTCGTCGGCGTGATCACCGGCCTCGCGGGCGGCGTGTTCTGCTGGCTGCTGCTCAACACCGAACGATGNATCGTACAGAGCATGAGCAGAAAGGGAAGTTGCTGGGACAACGCGGTGGTCGAACGCTTCTTCCGGAGCCTGAAGAACGAATGGATCGGCGATCAGGAGTACGGTAGTCACGAACAGGCTCAACGCGATATCACGGGCTACATCGCTGACTTCTACAACTACCGGCGCATTCATTCGGCAGCAAACAATCTGCCGCCAGTGCGATACGAAACTTCGATTTATTGAAAAGCCCCTTTGTGGGTGTCCAAAGAGGCTTGACCACTACAGGTGCCGCCCCGCACAGGGGCAACGCCTGCATATCGACGCGAACACAAGGAAAGGCCAAAGCAGCAAGAACCACAAACCCAACTCCTCCGCGATAGCATCAAAACCCACAACAAAACAACCCCAACCAAAACCCCAAGAAATACATATCAGAATTCGTTAGTTTGTCGCAGATGGAAGGCTGCCTACACTCCACATCCATCTTGTTATGACAAGCCAACCATGTCCCGAACGAATCTGGTAGCGCTATCCCCCCAGCCGCTCTACGTACAGATCAAAGACACGCTGCGCGAGCGCATCCTGAACGGCACCTATGCGCCGCACAGCCAGATGCCCTCCGAACACGAGCTATGCGCCCTGTTCGGAGTCAGCCGCATTACCGTGCGCCAGGCGCTCGGCGATCTGCAAAAGGAAGGCCTGGTCTTCAGGCTGCACGGCAAGGGCACGTTCGTCTCCAGGCCCAAGGCATTCCAGAACGTGACCTCGTTGCAAGGCTTCGCGGAAGCGATGTCGTCGATGGGCTACGAGATCGTCAACCAGTTGCGCAGCTTCAGGATCATCAAAGCCGATCGCCACGTCGCGCAGCGTCTCAACCTGCCAGAAGGCGCGCCGGTCGCGGAAATCCACCGCGTACGCATGCTCAACCGCGAACCGGTATCGCTAGAACTCACGTGGGTGCCCGAAGCGCTCGGCAAACGGCTCGCCAACGCCGACCTCGGCACGCGCGACATCTTCCTGATTCTCGAGAACGACTGCGGCGTGCCGCTCGGTCATGCCGATGTGTCGATCGACGCGATTCTCGCCGACGACGACATCGCCCGCGCCCTGCGCGTGGAAGACGGCAGCCCCGTGCTGCGGATCGAGCGCCTGACGCACGACGCTTCCGGCAATCCCATCGACTACGAATACCTGTACTTCCGCGGCGACGCCTTCCAGTACCGGCTGCGCGTCGACCGCCAGAAAACCCGTGCAAGGGGAAGGAAAGCGCAATGAATACCGAAGTGCTCGAATACGACATCGTGGTCGTCGGCGGCGGCACGGCCGGCCCAATGGCTGCGATCAAGGCCAAGGAACGCAACCCGGCGCTCAAGGTACTGCTGCTCGAAAAAGCCAACGTCAAGCGCAGCGGCGCAATCTCGATGGGCATGGACGGCCTGAATAACGCCATCATTCCCGGCCACGCCACGCCCGAGCAGTACACGCGCGAGATCACCGTCGCCAACGATGGTATTGTCGACCAGGAGGCCGTCTATGCCTATGCGCGCCACAGCTTCACGACCATCGAGCAGCTCGACCGCTGGGGCGTGAAGTTCGAGAAGGACGGCAACGGCGACTACGCCGTGAAGAAGGTCCATCACATGGGCGCCTACGTGCTGCCCATGCCTGAGGGACATGACGTGAAAAAGATCCTCTACCGGCAGCTCAAACGCGCGCGTATCGAGATCACGAACCGCATCGTCGCCACGCGGCTCATGACCGACTCGCAGGGCCGCGTGAGCGGCGTGCTCGGCTTCGACTGCCGCACGGCGCAGTTCCACGTGGTGCGCGCGAAAGCCGTGATCCTGTGCTGCGGCGCGGCTGGGCGCCTCGGCCTGCCCTCCTCCGGCTACCTGATGGGCACTTACGAGAATCCGACCAATGCGGGCGACGGCTACGCCATGGCGTACCACGCGGGCGCCGCCCTCGCGAACCTGGAATGCTTTCAGATCAATCCGCTTATTAAGGACTACAACGGACCCGCATGTGCGTATGTCACCGGGCCGCTGGGCGGCTTCACCGCGAACGGCAAGGGCGAACGCTTCATCGAATGCGACTACTGGAGCGGCCAGATGATGTGGGAGTTCTACCAGGAATTGCAGAGCGGCAATGGTCCCGTGTTCCTGAAACTCGACCATCTTGCCGAAGAAACGATCCAGACCATCGAGCAGATCCTGCACACCAACGAGCGCCCAAGCCGAGGCCGGTTCCACGCGGGCCGCGGCACGGACTACCGTCAGCAGATGGTCGAAATGCATATCTCCGAGATCGGCTTTTGCAGCGGGCATAGCGCATCAGGTGTCTACGTGAATTCGCGCGCCGAGACGACCGTGCCCGGACTCTATGCAGCAGGCGACATGGCGGCCGTGCCCCACAACTATATGCTGGGCGCGTTCACCTACGGCTGGTTCGCGGGCGCCAACGCGGCCGAATACGTGCAAGGCCGCGAGCACGCGAGCCTCGACGAAGGCCAGATCGCCGCCGAACGCGCGCGCATCTACGCGCCGCTCGAACGCGAAAACGGGCTCGCGCCGGCTCAGGTCGAATACAAGCTGCGCCGCATGGTGAACGACTATCTTCAGCCGCCCAAGGTCACGCGCAAGATGGAGATCGGCCTGCAGCGCTTCGACGAGATTGCCGAAGACATCGACTCGATCAAGGCCAACAATGCGCACGAATTGATGCGCGCCGCCGAGGTGCGCGCGATTCGCGACTGCGCCGAAATGGCGGCGCGCGCCTCGCTGTTCCGCACCGAAAGCCGCTGGGGTCTTTATCACCACCGGGTCGATTACCCGCAGCGCAACGACGCCGAATGGTTCTGCCACACGCACCTGCGCAAGGACGCTTCCGGCAGGATGACGAGCGAAAAGCGCGCGGTCGAGCCGTACATCGTCCCGCTCGCGCAAGCGGATCGAGGCGCCTACGATCAGCTCCGCATTCGCGAATCCGCGGAACTCGCCACCGAACACTGAGGAATCCGGATATGTCCTATACGCCGCACGATATCTTTCAGCGCAGCAGTGCACCCGTCACGATCGACGAAGACCGCTGCATCGCCGACAAGGGCTGCACGGTTTGCGTGGACGTGTGCCCGCTCGACCTGCTCGCGATCGACGTGAGCAAGGGCAAGGCCTACATGCAATTCGACGAATGCTGGTATTGCATGCCCTGCGAGCGCGACTGCCCGACTGGTGCAGTCAAGGTCGACATTCCCTACCTGTTGCGCTAACCGCTGCCACCCCACGACGGTTCCCGTACTGCCCGCCAAACAGACCATGAAAACACGCCAACGGATTCTTCGCCTTCTCGCCGCCCCGCTGCTGTTGACCGCGGCGATCACCGTACACGCCGAGACGATTCGCGTCGCGATCGGCACCCAGGACACGACCATCAACTGCGCGACAGGCGGCCTACTGATCCGCGAACTGCATTTGCTCGACAAGTATCTGCCGCACACCGGAAAATACGCGAACGTCACTTACGACGTGCAGTGGAAAGACTTCACTTCCGGCGCGCCGCTCACGAACGAAATGTTAGCCGGCAAGCTCGACTTCGGCGCCATGGCGGATTTCCCGGGCTCGCTCAATGGCGCGGCGTTCCAGAAGGCGGGCCGAAAGAGCCTCTTCATCACCGTGCTCGAGGGCAGCACCGAGGGCAGCGGCAACGGCATCGTCGTGCCCGTCAACTCGCCGGTGCATTCGATCGCCGACCTCAAGGGCAAGACGATCTCAGTGCCGTTCGCCTCGACGTCGCACGGCATGCTGCTGCGCGCGATCAAGGCACAAGGCTGGAACCCGGATACCGACGTGAACATCATCACGCAAGCGCCGGAAGTGGCCGGGAGCGCCCTCAAGGCGGGCAAGATCGACGCCCACGCCGACTTCGTGCCGTTCGCCGACCTGTTCCCGTATCGCGGCATCGCCCGCAAGATCTACGACGGCGCGCAAAGCCATGCGCCCACCTTTCACGGCGCGCTCGTCGATGCCGCCTACGCACAGAAGTACCCCGAAGTGGTGGTCGCATACCTGCGCGCGGCAATCGAGGCGAACCGCCTGATCGCAGAGGATTCCGAAAAATATAGTCTGCTGATCGAAAAGGTGACGGGCATCGAGGCGCCTGTCGACTATCTCTATCATGGCCCGCTCGGCCTGCAAACGCGCGATCTCACCTGGAAGCCGGAGTACCGCCAGGCCGTGGCGACCGCCATCGACACGCTGAAGCTGCTCAAGAAAACGGATGTCAATCTCGATGCGAACACGTTCATCGATGACCGCTACATCCGCGAAGCGTTCAAGGAGTCGGGGCTCGACTATGACGCCGCACTGAAGAACTACGCGCGCCAACCGCTCGCCGCGAACGACGCGCTGACCGGCAAGCCCATCCGGGATTTCCTCACGGTCACGCAGGTGTGGGTCGCCAACGAGGCGCACGTGCGCAACTATGCGAACGCGGCAGAAGCGTTCGCTGCACTCGCGAAACTCGAACAGTCGGGCAGCAAGGTGCGCGCGGTGTACGTGCAGGACCACGACAGCGGCCAGAAGCTCTTCGCTTCGGACGCCTGGTACGTACGCGACGCGCATGGCGGCGTCATCGCCTTCCTGCAGAAAGCGGGCGCCGATGCCTATGCACAGCACACGTCGGGTGCCGTCGTGGACTTTGCAGCCGCGAAAACAGGCGCCCAGCAGGCCCTCGCTTCGCGCTAACGCTTCGCTTACCTGCCTTTTATGAGGAGTCCGCATGTCCGCCACGCTTGACCTCGCAGCCCGGCAACGCCCGGCCGTCCGGGAACCGGCACTGACTGGCGCCGCAGCGCGCAGCGCACGGATACGCCGCCGCGCATGGCGCGCCGGCTCGATCGTGCTGTTCGTGGCCGTCTGGCAACTGGCCGTTCATTACCGGCTCTCGCTTGGCATCATCACGTTCGCGAACGTTCCTTCGCCCGCCGACGCCATTCCCGCGCTATGGGCGCTGCTCCATTCGCCGAAGCTGCCCATGCATCTCGCCGCGAGCCTGACACGCGTGCTGGCCGGCTTTTGCGCGGCGGCGCTGGTCGGCGTCGGGCTCGGACTCGCGATCGGCCGCTATCGCGCGCTTGAAGACGTGCTGCTGCCGCCGCTCGAAGTGCTACGGCCAATCCCGGCGGTCGCGTGGATTCCGCTCGCGATCCTGATGTTTCCCTCTTCGGAACTGAGCATGATGTTCATCACGTTCATCGGTGCGCTGTTCCCGATCCTGCTGAACACGATCCACGGCGTGGAAGCCGTCGACCCCCGCCTCGTCGCCACCGCGCGGGGTCTCGGCACCGGCTCGCTGTCGCTTTACACGGAAGTGGTGTTGCCGGGTGCAGCGCCTGCGATCTTTACAGGTCTTTCGATCGGCATGGGCACCGCCTGGTTCTGCCTCGTGACCGCGGAGATGATCGCCGGGCAGTACGGCATAGGCTATTTCACCTGGGAATCCTATACGCTGCAGAACTACGCGGATATCGTCGTCGGCATGGTCCTGATCGGCGTGCTCGGCATGGGCAGTAGCCTCCTCGTCAAGCGCGTCGGCGCGGCGCTGACGCCGTGGTACCGCCTGCGGGGAGCGCGCCAGTGAACACGCCTGCCGCCATCCACCCGGAAGCCCGCGCCAGCGCGCCGGTGTCCCGCGCGCCCGGGCGCATCGACGTGCGTTCGCTAACCGTGGAGGTCGGGCCGCCGCACGCGCGCTTCGCCGCGCTCGACTCACTGAACGTCGATATCGCGCCCGGCGAATTCGTGTGCGTGCTTGGGCCGTCCGGCTGCGGAAAGTCCACGCTGCTCGGCGCCATTGCGGGACACGTCCCGGCCACGCAGGGCGAAATCGCCGTGGACGGTCTCGCGGTCGACCGCCCGCATCCCGAGCGCGGCCTCGTGTTCCAGCAGCACACGCTGTTCCCCTGGAAGCGTGTGATCGACAACGTGGCCTTCGGCCTGAAGATGAAGGGCGTTGGCGCGAGCGAGCGTCGGCGCGAGGCCGCCGAACTGCTCGCGCTGGTCGGCCTCGCGGGATTCGAGGCGCACTATCCGGCGCAGTTGTCGGGCGGCATGCAGCAGCGCGTGGAAATCGCGCGCGTGCTGATCAACCGCCCGCGCATTCTGCTGATGGACGAGCCCTTCGGCGCACTCGACGCCCAAACGCGCCGCATGATGCAAACGCTGTTGCTCGACATCTGGGCGCAAATCCGCACGACCGTCGTGTTCGTCACGCACGACATCGACGAAGCGCTGTTTCTCGGCGACCGCATCCTGATGCTCTCGCAGCGACCCGCGCGCCTCATTGCCGATATCGCGGTGCCGCTCGCGCGGCCGCGCAGCGACGAGAGCACGACCGAAGCCGGCTTCATCGACATCAAGCGCCACTGCCTCGCGTTGCTGCGCGAAGCGGCGTAGCCCCGCAAGCGTCCACCAGACAACCGCCTTTTCCCATGACCGTTTCCGCTCCCATCTCGCCGAACCCGCAGCACCTGAGCGCCGAAGCGAGCGCCCTGCTCGCGCGCCTCGCCGACGCCGATCCCGCTGTGCGCCGCATCGCGCTCTTCGAACTCGCCGATCTCGAGGATGAAGCGCTGCTGCCCGCGTTCGTGGCCACGCTGCGCGACGATCCCGCTCCAGACGTACGCCGCGAAGCCGCCGCCGTGCTGGCCTCGTGGGAAGACGACGACGTCGTCGAAGCGCTCTGTGCAGCGTTGCTCGACACCGACGACGAGGTGCGCGAAGCCGCGGCGCAAAGTCTTTCGGAATTGAAAGCCCAGTCGTCGGGCCATGTGCTGCGCCGGTGGGCCACGCGGCCCGAACCGTTCGTGCGCCGCGCGGCGCTGCGCGGCCTGCGCGAACTCCGCTTTGCGGATGCCTTCGAGCCCGCGCTGCACGCGCTCGCGGACACCGAGGCCGACGTGCGACTCGAGGCCGTCGCCGTGCTCGGCTGGCTAAAGGAGGTGCGCGCGCTGGAGGCGCTCGCCGCGCTCGGCGCCGGCGACGCGCACCCGGAGGTCCGCCGCGCGGCCGTTGGCGCGCTTGGCTTCGCCTCGCCGGGCGATCAGGCCACGCTCGACGCCCTGCTCACGGCATTGCGCGACGACGCCTGGCAAGTGCGCGAAGAAGCCGCGACGACGCTTGGCAAGCTGCGCGCCGCCACGGCGCTCGCGCCACTTGTCGAGGCGCTCGGCGACGCCTACTGGCAGGTCCGGCTACGCGCGGCCCGCGCGCTCGGACAGCTACGCGATGCGAAGGCGGCCACCGCCGTCGCCGCGCTGCTCACGCATTCGATCAGCAATTTGCGCAAGGAAGCGGCGCTCACGCTCGGCGAACTGGGCGCGCGCGAGTCATTGCCGGCGCTGCAAAGCGCGCTGCAGGACCGCGATCCCGAGGTGCGCAAGGCCGTGCGCATCGCTATCGGCCAGATCGAGGGCGCAGCGCCATGAAAACGCCGCTCGAGGTCCGCAACGACGTCGCCGCGCGAGCGCTCACGCTCTGCTGGCCCGCGGGCGAGACTCAACGTGTGAACCACGCCCGGCTGCGCGCGGCCTGCCCGTGCGCAGCCTGCCGGCGCGTGCGGCTCGGCGGCGCCGCGCCCGCCGCCGCAGCGGACGTGACGCTGATCGCCATCGAGCCGATGGGCTACGGCGTGCAGCTCGCGTTCAGCGACGGCCATGCGCGCGGCATCTATCCCTGGACCTACCTCGAACAACTCGGGCGCGGCGAGGACCGCTAGCTTGCGCCCTGGACCTGGCAGCCACCCGCTCAACCCGCCTCGCTTCAGTCTTCGATTAAAGAACGCTCGCATCGCGCCGATATGCATGCCAAGCCGTGCTCGTTTGACCGGCGCCCCATCCGTTGACAGAGAATCGAAGAAAAAGATGCGAAACAGAATAACCCGCCTGCTCGTCGGCACTTCCTTCACATCCGCTGCGCTGCTGTCGGGATGCGTCCAGTTCGTGCCGGTCAAGGATATGGCCAACGACAAGCCCGGCTATCTCGCGGCGCACTTTGCGGTGGATTCCTTGCCCACGAGCGTTCGTGAAAAGATGCCGGCGCCGGGCACGCACATGCTGCCCTTCAAGGTCTTGACGGTGCTTGGCAAGGTAACGGGCCAGATTGGCACGGCGGGAATCGAGCGCGACTTCAAAACCGTGCTGATCAACGCACAAGATACGGGCATGGTCCAGCAGGTGTATGAAAGCTCGGCGAACGGTGTGCCCGCTGCCGCAACGTTCAGCCTCTCTTACCTCAACATTTACAGCCTGAAAGAGGAAACGGCGAACTACGCGCAGACGGCGGCGTTCATTCCCTTCGTCGCGCACAATGCCGACAACAGCCAGTTCGCTTTCAACGCGCCGCAGGAGAACGAAACCTATACCACGACGTTCGAGTTCGGCACCACGGTCCAGATCGTCAACTTCCGGGCGCTCACGTGGACCTGTCATACGAGCCGCTACTATCCGGCTTCCCAGTTCAATGCCGCGCTCACCGGCAAAGCGATCGACCTGGACTGCGAGCAGACGAAAGACGGCATCGTCCAGAACAAGACGCGTCGAACGTATCTGACTCAATACGGCATCGGCCTGACCCGCTCGGTCGCCACCACTGCCGGAAAACTGGACTGGACCTATAGCGGCTTCGACAAGGACGGGCAACAAACGCTGACGCCGCACGGCCAGGCGGCGATCGAAAAACCGATTTGAGGTCGAGACCGTGACGGGGCGCGCGCGAGCGTCGGCGGCCCCTCTTGTCACGAACCTCGCCTGTTCGAAACGAGCAGATTGGCAATCGCACCCGCGAGCGGCAATCCCGGGTGCTTTTCCAGCCAGAAGAATTCGCCGACCGGGTTGACCTCCAGAAAGCAGTGACGGCCGTCGGGGGTGAGTATGAAGTCTGCCGCGCCGTAGTTGAGGCCCAGAGCATGCATGAGTTTCAGCAGCCCATTCTCGACCTCGGGCGGCAATGCGTACGGCTCCCACGCTTCGAGCAGCCCAAGACCGTCACGGCGCCAGTCGACGCTCGTTTTTTCGGACCGCTGCGAATCGATCGACGCGGTGAATACACGGTTTCCCACGATCGTGGTCCTGAGTTCCAGCGCCTTGGGCACTTGTTCCTGAAAGATGGCCGGGCAATAGCGAAGGTCATCGAGGCGCTCGAGGTCTTTGTCATGAACCGTGCTGGTAAAGACCACTTTCTGCTCCCACTGCTCGTAGATGGCAAACGATGACAGCGTCTTCATGATCATCCCGTGCCTGCATTCGCGTGCGAAACTGCGTACCGCTTCTGGCGCATTGGTGATCAAGGTGCGTGGAATCGTGAGCCCAACCTCTCTCGCGATCTTGAGCTGGAGCTGCTTGTTTTCCGCGCGGCGCAGGCGGTGCACGGGATCGAGATGAAACGCGTCGAGGCTGGCAATCATGCCGTGCAGCGTCGCGCGCGATTGATCGACTGCCGCCCGCCTGAGCTGCCGGTCCATCGCCTCGGGAATGCACTGCCCGATGGCGATCCGCCGGTACCACACGGCGGACACCGTGCCCAGGTCCAGCTCGTAGTCTTCACACGCGATAACCTGCCGCTCTTCGTCGCCGCTGTAGTGGCTGGAAAGCCGAATATCGGTGGGAAAGCGGTTGGTATCGAAGCGGTAAGCCATGCCGCCCTGTGCCGCGACGGCATTCATGACGAGCGGGATACTCTCGTTGTCGTTGCTGTGGGTGATGATCAGTACCACCGGCCGCGGGTGTCGTTCGGACATGGTTGCGCTCCTTTACTGAAGGCGCGCGGCGGGATAGCACGTCGACGCGCGCCCGACTCCGGTCCAGGCATGGTCGCCTGATGGTGAAAAGGAATACTAAATAGACGCACTTTCGCCGTCGGAGGGATACGCCATGGTCACCGGCGAGGAGGGATTATTGCCGGGCATCTGTCCCATAGGCCAGCCCATGTGCCGGAGCATGCCCAGGAAGTCGGGCAATTCACCGACCGGCATGCCTTCCTGGTCGGACGGCGCCACCATCGTCACGACCGCACCGCCGCGTATGGCCTGCATCTCCGCTGCCGTAAGGTTCCTCGAAAACTGGCCTTCGAGGAAATGCGAAAAAAACGGTACGGGTTCCTGAGTTTCGATCTTGACGTTAGACATGGTGCTTACCTCGCTCGAAGTGTGGGGCCATTGATGACCACTACGGCAGCACAGGCCGCCGCCACGTCCTGCAACCGCCGTGCCAGCCAGGTCCGCTCCTCACGGCGGCGCGCCACGCCCTGTCGTGGCGGAGAATCCATGTCGAATCAAGGCCGGAATCGTTGGCTCGAAGCCAACGCGCGGGTATGCAAAGGTGGCCGTCGACCAACAGCAGGGTCAGCAGCGTGGCAAACAGCCAGCTACACTACGGGCGCAGAGGCTATTGCAACGCCTGCGAGACAACTGCGCAAACCACAGGAGGAGCACGCAAATGACGCTTTCGACGAGAACTTTTGGGCGGACCGGCTGGAATGTGTCCGAAATCGGCTTTGGTGCATGGGCAATCGGCGGCTCGTGGGGCAGCGTTGGCGAAGACGACGCCAGAGCCGCGCTGAACGCCGCGCTCGATAACGGCGTCACGTTCATCGACACCGCCGACGTCTACGGCGACGGCCGCTCGGAGCGCATTATCCGGGACGTGTTGCGCGAACGCGGCGGGGAGCGTCCCATCGTGGCCACCAAGCTCGGACGCCGGCTCGACCCGCATGTGACCAGCGGCTATCTGAACAAGCGCGAACTCGAAGGCTTCATCGACCGGAGTCTCGCGAACCTGGGCGTCGACACGCTCGACCTCGTGCAACTGCACTGCCCGCCGACGGAGGTCTATTACCGCCCCGAAGTGTTCGACGCGATGGACAGCTTTGTCGCCGCCGGCAAAATCCGCTTTTACGGCGTTTCGGTCGAAAAGGTGGAGGAAGCGCTGAAGGCGATCGAATATCCCAACGTGGTTTCGGTGCAGATCATCTACAACATGTTCCGTCAACGACCTGCCGACCTGTTTTTCCGCGAGGCGCTCAAGAAGAACGTTGCGGTCATTGCGCGAGTGCCGCTCGCGAGCGGCATGCTCACCGGCAAATTGTCCGCGGATTCCGTTTTTGCGGCAGACGATCACCGTGCGTTCAATCGTCATGGCGAGGCATTCGACGTGGGCGAAACGTTCTCGGGCGTGCCGTACGACGTCGCGTTGAAGGCGGTCGACGAACTGCGCGGCCTGGTACCCGTGGACGCCTCGATGGCACAGCTCGCCCTGCGCTGGATACTCATGGAAGACGCCGTCTCCGTCATCATTCCGGGCAGCAAGAACGCGGCGCAGGCGGCGTCGAATGTCTCGGCGGCAAACCTCGCCCCGCTGTCCGACGCGGCGATGCAACGCGTGCGGGACGTTTACGAACGCTTGATCGCGCCTCACGTCCACCAGCGCTGGTAAAAGCCCTTACGGTCGAGGCCGCTGGAATTTCTGCGCCCGCTTACTCCATTTTGCTCCGCTCCGATTGTTCGGATGATCCTGCCAGTCAATTCGCGCCCGACCGCTTTATCGCGGCGGCGCGGACCTTTAGATTCGTTTGCGTCGCCGGCCGATGGCTTCGTACAAGTCGAGACGCCGGTTCTATTCGATGCTGCGACTTACGGTAAGGAGAACATGATGGGCAAACTTTCAGGCAAGGTGGCGGTCGTCACGGGCGCGTCGAAAGGCATTGGCGCCGCGATCGCCAAGGCTCTCGCGGCCGAAGGCGCTTCGGTGGTCGTGAACTACGCGAGCAGCAAGGCGGGCGCCGATGCGGTGGTAAGCGCGATTACGGCGGCCGGCGGCAAGGCGGTTTCCGTTGGCGGCGACGTGTCGAAGGCAGCCGACGCACAGGCCATCATCGGCACGGCCGTCGAAACTTACGGTCGTCTCGACATCCTCGTCAACAACTCCGGCGTCTACGAGTTCGCGCCTATCGAAGAGTTTACTGAGGCGCAATACCGCAAGCAGTTCGACACCAACGTGCTCGGCGTGCTGCTCACCACGCAGGCGGCCGCGAAGCATCTTGGCGAGGGTGCGAGCATCATCAACGTGAGTTCGGTCGTGACGACGATCACGCCACCGACGACAGCCGTCTATAGCGGCACGAAGGGCGCGGTGGATGCGATCACCGGCGTGCTCGCTCGCGAACTCGGACCGCGCAAGATCCGCGTGAACGCGATCAATCCTGGCGTAATCGAAACAGAAGGCGCGCACACGGCCGGCGTCATCGGCTCGGAGTTCGAAAGCCATGCGGTCAGCCAAACGCCGCTCGGACGCGTGGGCCAGCCGGACGATATCGCCTCGGCCGTGGTGTTCCTCGCGTCGGACGATGCCAAATGGTTGACGGGCGAGCAAATCGTCGCCAGCGGGGGCATGCGCTAAGGCGGTTGAGTGAAACTGGCTGGCGCCAAAAAACCCGTGCGTGCTAATCTCCCGAAGACCGGTCGTGTCGCCCTGGCAGCGGCACGTCCAGCAACGCTTCGGAACGAGGAGTTTGGCCAGGCCGCCTCATGCGAGTTTCCGACCTTGTAGACAGCCGCACGATCCTGCGCAGCCGGCGGCGCTGGCTGTATTTCGGCGTGTTCTGGCTTGGCGCCATCGCGACAGGGCTCGTCGCGGTCATGTACGCGCGGCTCGTCGACTTCGGCTACGCGCTCTTTGTGCAGATGACCGCCCATCACCGGTGGCTGCCGCTACTCATTACGCCGGCCATCGGCGCATTCTGCGTCTGGGCCACGCGCCGCTGGTTTCCGGGTTCGGAGGGCAGCGGCATCCCGCAGGTCATCGCGACGCTGCACGACGTGCGCGGACTCGGCCCACGCCTGCTCACGCTGCGCATCCTGATCGGCAAGATCGCCCTGTCGTTCCTCGCGATCCTCGGCGGATTCACGATTGGCCGCGAAGGGCCGACTATCCACGTGGGCGCCGCGCTGATGTACAGCCTGCGGCGTTTCTACCCGGCGCGGCTGCGCAGCATGTACGGCGTCGGCCTCGAATACAANCTCGCGCTCGCNGGCGCCGCCGCGGGCCTTTCCGCCGCGTTCAACGCGCCGCTCGCGGGCGTGGTCTTCGCCATCGAGGAACTCACGCGCAGCTTCGAGGCGCGAACGAGCGGCGTGATCATCGCGGCGATCATCTTTTCGGGCATCGTCTCACTCGCGCTGCAAGGCAANTATGTGTANTTCGGCACNATCGCCATCGGCNGNCATNTNCCCGATCTGCTGGCGGTCGCCGTCATTCTCGTCGGCGTGATCACCGGCCTCGCGGGCGGCGTGTTCTGCTGGCTGCTGCTCAACACCGAACGATGGATNCCCGCCCGCTTGTTCGTTCTCCGAAAGGAGCGGCCCGTGGCGTTCGGCGCCGTGTGCGGTTTGTTCATCGCCGTGATCGGCGTGGCGAGCGGCGGCAATCTGTTCGGCAGCGGCTATGCGGAAGCGCGCGGCATGCTCGANGGCCANTCGCAGCTCGGCGNNGCNTATCCCGTGCTGAAAATGGCCTCGATGGTGGGCTCGTATCTGCCGGGCACGCCGGGCGGCCTGTTTGCGCCGTCGCTGGCGATCGGCGCGGGCATCGGCAACGTGCTGCACATGGTGTTCGGGCAGATGCAGTTGCCGATGCTGATCGCGCTCGGCATGGTCGGCTATCTGGCCGCCGTCACGCAGAGCCCGATCACGGCGTTCGTCATCGTCATCGAAATGATCGATGGGCACGCGCTCGTGATCTCGCTGATGGCGACGGCGCTCGTGTCGAGCCAGGTATCGAAGCTGTTCGCGCCACCGCTGTACGAAGCTCTCGCGCATCGCTATCTAAAGCATTGACGCGCGCGCCCGCGCTCACCCGTCCACGAAGCGTGACGGTTGACGATTCCGATCAGGCCGCATCGACGCCGTGTCTGATCGCGCGCAGCGACGTCTGTTCGTCAAAACGGACGTCTACCCCGCCTGGCGTCGCTCGAGCCCTCCGCGCTCACCTGCCTCCGGCAACCGAAAGAACACTTCACATCGTGAAATGCAACTTGAATTCCTGAAGCGGTGCCATTCCGCGTTATGAAAACATGTTCTACAGCACAAAAATTGTTATCTATCTCATTGATAAATAACGAATAAATAAGTCATATGTCTTATATAAGACTTTGCTGCGACGCATCAGGAAGACCCTACAATTGAGCCATGCAGTTCGCTTCGACATACGCGGCGGCACGCTGAACCGTTCATTCAATCGCGCTTTGCTCTTCGGAGACTCAGGAGATACACATGGCTCAATATCAAGACGACATCAAGGCAGTGGCTGGTTTGAAGGAGAAACAAGGCAGCGCCTGGAATGCCATCAATCCCGAATCTGCCGCCCGCATGCGGGCCCAGAACAAGTTCAAAACGGGTCTGGACATCGCAAAGTACACCGCGAAGATCATGCGCGCCGACATGGCCGCCTACGATGCCGACCCGGCTAAGTACACCCAGTCGCTGGGATGCTGGCACGGCTTCATCGGCCAGCAGAAGATGATCTCCATCAAGAAGCACTTCAACAGCACCGAGCGCCGCTACCTTTACCTGTCCGGCTGGATGGTGGCCGCGCTGCGCTCCGAGTTCGGCCCGCTGCCGGACCAGTCGATGCACGAAAAAACCTCCGTCAGCGCGCTGATCCGCGAGCTGTACACCTTCCTGCGCCAGGCCGACGCCCGTGAACTGGGCGGCCTGTTCCGCCAGCTCGATGCCGCCGAAGGCGCTGCCAAGGCCGCGATCCAGGAAAAAATCGACAACCACGTCACGCACGTCGTGCCGATCATCGCCGACATCGACGCGGGTTTCGGCAACGCGGAAGCCACCTACCTGCTGGCCAAGCAGTTCATCGAAGCGGGCGCCTGCTGCATCCAGATCGAAAACCAGGTGTCCGACGAGAAGCAGTGCGGCCACCAGGACGGCAAGGTCACCGTGCCGCACGAGGACTTCCTGGCCAAGGTCCGCGCGATCCGCTACGCCTTCCTGGAACTGGGCGTGGACGACGGCGTCATCGTGACCCGTACCGACTCGCTGGGCGCTGGCCTGACCAAGCAGATCGCCGTGACCAGCACGCCGGGCGACCTGGGCGACCAATACAATTCCTTCCTCGATTGCGACGAAATTTCGGCCGACGCACTGGGCAACGGTGACGTCGTCATCAAGCGCGACGGCAAGCTGCTGCGTCCGAAGCGCCTGCCGAGCAACCTGTTCCAGTTCCGCGCCGGCACGGGCGAAGCACGCTGCGTCCTCGATTGCATCACCTCGCTGCAAAACGGCGCCGACCTGCTGTGGATCGAAACCGAAAAGCCGCATATCGCCCAGATCGCCGGCATGGTCAACGAGATTCGCAAGGTCATCCCGAACGCCAAGCTGGTGTACAACAACAGCCCGTCGTTCAACTGGACGCTGAACTTCCGCCAGCAGGTATATGACGCGATGAAGGCCGCGGGCAAGGATGTGTCGGCCTACGACCGCGCCCAGCTGATGAGCGTGGAATACGACGAGACCGAACTGGCGAAGGCCGCCGACGAAAAGATCCGCACCTTCCAGGCCGACGCGTCGCGCGAAGCAGGTATCTTCCACCACCTGATTACGCTGCCGACCTACCACACTGCCGCACTGTCGACCGACAACCTGGCCCGCGAATACTTCGGCGACCAGGGCATGCTGGGTTATGTGGCTGGCGTGCAGCGTAAGGAAATCCGTCAGGGCATCGCCTGCGTCAAGCACCAGAACATGTCCGGCTCGGACATCGGCGACGACCACAAGGAGTATTTCAGCGGCGAAGCGGCGCTGAAAGCGGCGGGTAAAGACAACACGATGAATCAGTTCTAATACTCGTCAGCCCCAAGGCAAAACGCCAACCCATGCGGGTTGGCGTTTTTTTTCGTCCGTCGCGATAGCTCGCGGGGACCCCGCCGCAGGAACGAAGAATGCGACTCCGGAGGGGATTCAACCACCGGAGCGCACAATCATGTCCCATCGACTCAAAACAGGCGATCGCGTCACGTGGAACACCCCGGAAGGCATGGCGACGGGCACGGTCGTCCGCCGGATCATCAGGGATACGGAACTGGAAGGACACACTGTCGCCGCGTCGAAGGACGACCCGTATTACGAGGTCGAAAGCGAGAAAAACGGTGAGCACGCGGTGCAACCCGCCGAAGGACTGGAGAAGGTCCACAAGCACTGACCTGCGCGGGATTACAGGGTCGAGTTCGTCGCCAGGCGCATCGAGTTGTCGGCAACAGGTTCGGTTTGGCGTCGGCAGCAACACACTGTGAGCCTGATCGCTTTGAGGGACAGGCTCACTGTTCCCTGATACAACTCGAAACGTTCTGTGCACGATGAGTCGGTAAACTTCCCGTGCGGGCAAGCCCATGGCTTGCCGAAACGCACCGGTGCTACCCTCATAATCCTTTCCCTGGCACGCCGCCGCGCACCAGCGCCGGGGAATACGACCTGGAACCTATCGTGGACGACCGATTCGACCGACGCGAACTTTTGCTGCACCTTGGAGATGTTCTGGAGGCGATGCGCAACGTCGGCGCGACTCAACCCTTTTCGCCTGTTGCGCAGCTTGCGTCGCGCGAGCCTTCGTTGCAGGCGTTGCCCTTTCTGCAGCAGATGTCGCCTCGCATGCGTGCGAGAGATTTTCTTGAACGGGCCGCCAGTGCCTACGCGAGCTGGCCCAGGGCGCTATTGGAGACGGAACTCGATCGCATCGAGCTTGCCTCGACGGTGCGGCGCGCACTCTTCGCGGACGATCCGCAAGGTTGGGCATCGTACTCCGCCTACGTCAGGCAGAAGGTCAGCTGGTTCGGACTCGAGCTCGACGAGACGGCCCACATCTCGACACGGGTGAACGATCGTGACGACGAGAACGGTGGAACATCGCAGTCATCTGCGATGAGGACGGGCTGGCCATGGCAGCCGATCGAGTAAGCTACGCGCCGCCGCTTCGCTAATGATCTCGCGCGCGAGATCGCACCACTTTCGAGGAGTTGTCCATGCCGCTCGCTACCGCCACTGCCAGCCTTGCCGCCGACGCGCCCAACTACGTCGTCGCCATCGAGGCTGGCCGCCACCCGCTGACCGGCGACGAAGGCCCGCACGAAGGCGGCCAGGATCGCGGCCCCGCGCCATTCACGTTGGTGCTGTCCGGGCTCGCAGCGTGCACGGCCGCCACGCTGCGCATGTACATGCAGCGCAAGACCTGGCCAGCCGCCGCGATCGCCGTCGAGGTCAGCCTGCATGCGGATCACGACGGGGCCCAATACATCCGCCGCGGCGTTGCAGTCGACGGACCGCTTGAGGAAGCGCAGCGCGCGCGCCTTGCCGAAATCTGCGAAAAGACACCAGTCACGCTCTTCATCAAGCGCGGCACGCGCATCGACACGACATTGCGCATTGCATGACTAGCCAAGGCAGGCAACCCGGCGCTGGCAGTCCGTTTGCCATAACGGTGCCGGCGTGCTTTACTGGTTTCTAGTTTTGGCGCATCGCGCTGTGACCACCGCAACAAGCACCGTAGCCCCAATTTCATGAATCAGTCTGGCGACTTCATCGTACGCACCATGTCGGCCGACGAGGTGGCCCTGTCGGTCGAATGGGCTGCCGTAGAGGGCTGGAACCCCGGGCGGCACGACCCGCGCTGCTTCCGGGAAGCAGACCCGGACGGTTTCTTCGTCGGCGTTTGGCGCGGCGAGCCGGTCGCGTGCCTCTGCGCCGCCGCCTACGACGACAGCTTTGGCTTCATCGGTCTCTACATCGTGAAACCCGGATTTCGCGGCAAGGGCTTCGGCATGCGCATCTGGCAGCACGGCATGCGCTACCTGGGAGACCGTAACATCGGTCTCGATGGTGTCGTCGCCCAGCAGGCGAACTACGGGAAATCCGGGTTCCGGCTCGCGTACCGCAACATTCGCTATCAGGGGCGTGTGAGCGGCATCGGGTGCGCGTGCGTGGTGCCAGCCGAAGACGTGCCGTTCGAGCAGTTGCTTGCCTACGATCGCACCTGTTTTCCCGCGGCGCGCGAGCGTTTCCTCCGCGCCTGGATCGCGCAGCCGGATGCCGTTGCGCTCGCTACCGTCGACGCGGGCCGTGTCGCCGGATATGGCGTCGTGCGTCGCTGCGAGGCGGGCTGCAAGATCGGCCCGCTCTTCGCCGACGATGCGGACGTTGCCACGGGCCTCGTTCGCGCGCTGGCGGCGAGCATGCCCGGCGAGGTCATCGTGCTCGACGTGCCGGAAACGAACCCTGCGGCCATCGCGCTAGCAGAGCGGCACGGTATGACGAGCGTGTTCGAAACCGCGCGGATGTACACGAAAAGCGCGCCCGCGATTGCGCTCTATCGCGTGTTCGGGGTGACGTCGTTCGAGCTGGGTTGATAGCGGTTGATCGCTCTAAAGCTCGAGCCGATGAACATAGCCCGTGAGTTCGAGATAGCCGCGTCCTAGCGGTTTTCCCGCGGGTTTCGCGGCGGTGTTTGCCGTGCCGGTGCTCGCCGCGTCCGCGGGAAACGCCGTCACCGCGCCCTCCCAGTACACCGCGCCGGTGGTCGCACGGCTGTCGAACTCCTGATCGTCCATGAGCGGCACCAGCGTCAGATGCACGTCCTGCGCGTCGACGCGCATCGCCACCGGATACTGTGCGCCGGTATGCGGCGAACGCCACTGGCGCAGCGGCGTGAAGCGAATGCTATCGGGCGATAGCGTATGTGTGCTGCCATCGGCGGCGCGCAGCGTGCCGCCCGCCCAGAACTTGCGGCCGGCCTTGTCGCGAATCTGCAAGGCCATCAGCGCGCCGCCGTCATCGAAGTTGATGCCGATCCAGTCCCAGCCCACCGCATCCTGGGCGAGCGGTGCCGACGACCATTCGTGATCGAGCCACGCCTGCCCTCGCACGTGCGCGGCGTTCCTGTTCGAATCATCACCGCGCTTGAGCACACCGTCGACTTGCAGCCACGGTACGCTGTAGTAGTAGCTCGCTTCGTCCGGCAGCGGACCTTTGCGGCTATACCCGCCTGCGCCGTTAACGAGCATCGGCTGCGTCGGCGCCAACGTGAAGGCGAACGCAAAGCCGGGCGTGGCGACGTTCAGGCGGTAGCGGCCGTCCGCGTTGCGCTCGAGCGACCAGTCTTCGATATGTACCGCCGTGTCCGCCTCGCTCGCATCGGCGAGACCAAAGCCGCGGCGCGCGATGCGCTGATCGTGCTGCAGGCTGCCCGCATGCGGATCGCTGAGCGCCACGTTGGCGAACAGCAGTTGATCCGGTGCGAAGCGGCTCGGGTTCGCGTCGTCGAGCGCGGGGCGCGAGCGGAAGAACGTCGCTTCGAAGCCCAGCGATGCATCGGCAGCCGCGGCCCCGTCGGCATCCGTTTGCAGCCAGCCGGTCACGTACCACCATTCGGTGCGATAGCTCGAATGCGCGCCATAGTCGCGCGGGAATACGAGCGGCTGTCCGCTCGTCACCGCGGGATAGTCGGGCATGCGCGCCCACGCAGCGCCTGGCAGCAGCGCGGCGAGCGGCCATGACAGGAACCTGTGCAGAAAGGTGCGCCGTCTCATGGCGTCACCAGTCGTCGCGCACGGCGCGCACCGCATCGACCGACATCGCGGCGCGTGAACTCAGGAGCGCCGTGAGCGCGGCGGCCACGACGACCGCCGAAGCCAGCGCGGCCAGCAACCCCCACGGCATGTGCACGCTCATCGTCCAGTGAAACGACTGCGGGTTGACGACATGCACGAGCACCATCGCGAGACTCAGGCCCAGCGTCAAGCCGGCAAGCACGCCGAGCAGCGCAACGAGCGCGCCCTCCATCGCGAGCATGATCGCGATCTGGCGGCGCGTCACGCCGATATGCCGCAGCATGCCGAACTCGCGCGTGCGGGCGAGCGCTTGCGACCCGAAGCTCGCGCCGACGCCGAACAGGCCGATGATCACCGCCACCGCTTCCAGCAGATACGTCACGGCGAAGCTGCGATCGAAAATCCGCAGGCTCGCCGCGCGGATCTCGCCGGGCTGCGCGAACTCGAGGCGCTGCCCGCCGTGCACGCTCTCGCGCAAGCGTGCGATCGCCTGCGACGGCGCTACGCCCGGGTCGAGCCACAAGGCGGCATCGCTCACGCGCGTGTCGCGAGTCAGCCGGCGGTAGTCGCTCGCGTCGATCACGATGGCCCCGAACTGGCGTGCATAGTCGCGCCAGATGCCCGCCACCGTGAACGGCAAGCGCTGTCCCGCCAGCGGCAGCGTGATGTGCTGGCCTGTGTGCATCCCGTACAGATCGGCGGCCGCCTCGCTGATCCAGACCGGCGGCGGCTCGCCGGCTTGCGGCACACGAGGCGCCGTCGTCAGCGGCAGGCGCGCGGCGGGGTTACGCGCATCGATGGGCCGCGCGAGCAGGCTCACGGGCGGCAAGCCAGCATTGAGCGAGATTTGCGTCGCGCGAAGAAATTCGGCGCGCGCAATACCGGGCGTGGCGGCGATGACTGCCTGATCGCCCGGCGAAAGGAATGCGCTGTCGCCGCCGGGCGAAGCGCGCAGATAGAGCGGCGCGGGCAGCAGCAACTGCAGCCAGTCGTCGACCGCTACGCGAAAGCTCGACACCATGATCGCCATCGCCGTCATCAGGCTGAAGCTCGTGACGATGCCCGCGAGCCCAATCGTCGCGCGGCCGGGGGCATTGGCGAGCTGCGCCAGCACGAGCTGCGGCAAGGCATGATTCGAGCGCGGCAGCACGGCGAACACGGCGCGCGCGAGCGCCGGCATCGCCAGCACGCCGCCCAGCAACAACAGCGCGATGGAAAGATAGCCGAACACCGGCAAGCCAGCCACGGGCGGCAATAGCGCTACTACGAGCCCGGCGGCAATCGCGAGCAGTGCCGCCGTGACCGTGCGCTTCGTGCGCAGCCGGGCGGCCGGCGCTTCCTCGTCGCCCGCCTTCAGCGCCCGCGCGGGTCGCGCCCTCGCGGCTTCGAGCGCCGGCGCGAGACTGCCGAGCACCGACGCGGCCAGCCCCAGCGCAAAGAAGATCGCCGCGGGCATCGCATCGAAATGCACGCGCGGCTGCACCCCTTCGAAATAGCCGCCGCCCAGATCGCCGCCCGCATAGCGGAGCACGGCGGCCGCGAGCGCGAAGCCGACGGCAAGACCCGCTGCCGCACCGAGCACGCCGAGAATGGCGCCCTCCGAGACGACGAGCCACAGCACGCCACGCTGCGTCACGCCGATCGCGCGCAGCAGCGCAAACTGCGCACGGCGCCGCAGCACGGCGAGCGCCTGCATCGTGAAGACGAGGAACGCTCCCGTGAACAGCGCGACGAGCGCGAGTACGTTGAGATTCGCGCGATACGCACGCGAGAGCATCGAGGTGCGCTGCGCGTTGTCGCCCGGCGTGACGGCGGCGACACCCGCGGGCAAGCGCGGCGCGAGCGACTTCGCGAACACTTCGGCATCGACGCCAGGCTTGAGCTTGATATCGATGCGCCCGAGCGTGCCGAGCCGCTGCAAACGCCATTGCGCGGCGCCGATGTCCATCACGCCGACGCGCACCGCATCGCCCGATGCGGGCAACACGCCCGCGACGCGCAGCACGACCGAAGCGAGCCCGACCTGCACCGTGAGCGAGTCGCCGGGCTTGAGCGCGAGCCAGCTCAGCGCGGCCGGCGAGAGAAATACGGTGTCGGGGTCGAGCAGATCGAGCGTGGTGGCCTTCGTACCGTTCGTGCCATGCGCGCCGTTCGTGCGATCGGCCAGCTCCACGCGTCCAACGAGATTCGGCGTGACATACCCAGCGCGAAACACATCGACGCCGAGCAGCTTCAACGACTCGTCCCGTCCCGCCACGCGCGCATCGACCTCGACCACGGGGCTTGCCGCGGCGACCTCGGGCAAACGGGCAATGCGCGGGTACAGCGCTTCATCGAAGCCCGCGCGCGGGCCGCGCAATTCGATATCGGCGTTGCCCATCAGCGAGTTGACGGTGGCCGACAGCTCGTTAAGCGCCGCGCGATTGATCAACTGCACGGCGTAGCCCATCGCGACGCCCGCCGCGATCGCGAGAATGCCGATCAGCGTGCGCAGCGGATGCGCGCGCATTTCACCGGCGATGAGCGCCGCGCCGACGCCGCCAGCGGGCAGGCGATTGCCCAGGCAACGCGACGCGCGCGATGCAGCAGCGTCGCGCGACGAACCCACGGCGCCGAACCAGCGCATCGCCTACGCGCCGCCTGCGCCGGGCGCGTACGGCTCGAGCCCGGCGGGCGTGAGCCGCAGCACGCGGTCGGCGGCAGCCGACACGGCGGCCGAGTGCGTCGCGAGCAGCACGCCCGCGCCGTTCGTTTGCGCCAGTTCGCGCAGCAGCGCGAGGATGCGCATCGCCGTGTCGTGATCGAGATTGCCGGTGGGCTCGTCGGCCAGCACGAGACGCGGCTGATGCACGAGCGCACGCGCGATCGCCACACGCTGCACCTCGCCGCCCGACAATTCACGCGGCAGCGCGCGCTCGCGCCCGCCGAGCCCGACGGCGTGCAGCACGGACGACACGCGCGCCGGCACGTCTTTCGCCCGCATGCCGTTCAGGAGCAGCGGCAGCGCGATGTTCTGCGCCGCCGACAGGTTCGGCAGCACATGGAACGCCTGGAACACGAAGCCCATTTTCTGGCGGCGCTGCAGGGTGGCTGCGTCGTCGTCGAGTGTGCCGAGGTCGTGTCCGTCGAAGACGATGTGTCCCGCGTCTGGCCGGTCGAGACCGGCCGCGAGATTGAGCAGCGTCGATTTTCCGGCGCCCGATTCGCCCATGATCGCGACGCATTCGCCTGAGCGCAGTTCGAGATTCACCCCGCGCAGCACGTTGCGCGGCGTGGTGCCGTTATAGTGCTTCGATACGTTGGCGAGCGTCAGCATCATGTCGAGCGAAATGCAGCGCCTGTCAGGCGGGCCCCATATCCTGCTGCGGCGACGTCGCGGTCGAGCCCGGACGGCGCAGCATCTTGTCGACTTCGCCCGCGTGCAGTTCCTCGACCTGGATCATCTGGCGCGCGTACTCCTCGAGCGCAACCGAGCGGTCTTCCACGAGCGAAAGCAGCTCGTGGTAAAGGCCGAGCGCGATCTGTTCGGCCTCGAGCGATTCGCGCAGGATGGCCCCGATATCGAAGGTATGGGAATCGAGCAGCGGACCGATGGCGAGCGACGGATACGCGCCGAGCGTCGTGATCCATTCGCCAGCCTGCTGCGCATGCAAGAGCGACTCGTCCGCCTGCTGCCGCAGCCAGGAGACGATTGGAATGCGGCCGAATCCGAACACCAGGAACGAATAGTGCGTGTACCGCACCACGCCCGCCAGCTCGGATTCGAGGATCTTGTTCAGCACGGCGACGACGGGCTCCTTCTCGATCTCAGTCATGTTGCCTCCCATGCACGGCAAGTAAGCGGTGGGGACCGTTCATAACACCTCCGTCTCGCAGAAATCTTGCAGAAAGCGTGTGCAAGCGCACTGACGAATTGGATTGTTGCACTTATCGAGGTTCGCCGCTGTAGTCGATCAAACGTGCATCGAGCAGGCGCGCAAGCGCCAGGCCGCCTTCGCGCATGATCGAATCGTGATTCCAGCGGAATACCAGCCGTGCGAGGGGCGCGAGCGCGAGCGCGCTCATCCACGCACTGGCCGTCCTGACGTGCCAATCGTAGCGCACCACCGTGCGGCTGCCGTCGACCGCGAACTGCCAGCGCCCCACGCCCTCCAGCGTGCCGCTGGCCTCGCCCTCCAGGGCGATGAGCGGCGCGACGCGCGTGACGCGCACGTCGATGATCACGCGATAAGGCAGCACGCCTTTCCACGTGTAACGATGCACCGCGCCCAGCCCGTCGGTCTCGCCCGCCCGCAACTCGCGTACCGCTTCAACGTTCTTCCACCACCTCGGCCAGTTCATCGAATCGTGAATCGCGTCCCATACCGGCTGCAACGGCGCCTCGATGCACCACAAGGTGGTCAGACGGAATTCCGCCATCGTTCGCTTCCTCCTTGTTGGCGATACGGCTAACTGTGCATTGCATGGTGCAAAGCCGTGCTCCAGAATTACCTGTCTTCCACGTTCGAGTATAGGAGGGAGCCATGACGCTCCCAGACCGGGATTTCGTGGCCGTCGCGCAGGCACGCTTCGATGCGCTCGCAAACTACGAGGTCACGTTGAAGTCGACATCGGCGGGAGCGGAAACGGTCGAGGTGCTCTATGGCTACCGAAAGCCCGGCTTCGTTCGGATGGACTTCATCCGGCCACACGGCGGCGCGACGCTCACCTTCAACCCGGAATCGGGGAAGGTCAAGCTCTGGCCGTTCGGCATCGACACGTTTCCGCGGCTCACGCTGAGCCCAGACAATCACATGATTCAGAGCCCGCAGGGTCATCGCGTCGACGAGTCCGATCTCGGCGCGCTGCTAGTCAATGTCCGTGCGCTCCAGGCGCATGGGGACACCCAGGTCGTCGGCGCCGAGACCATCGGCACGCACCAGGCGGCGCATGTGATCGTGACGTGCCGGCCCGGACACTTCGTGACCGGCGTGTTCCGCTATGAGTTATGGTTCGACTTGAGCCATGGGCTGCCCATCAAGGTCGTGAGCGAGGGCGAGTCACATGAGCCGATCGAAACGGTGCTGATGGAAAACCTGCGCATCGACGTGCCGCCTTCTCAGCTCAGGCCGTTCGGCTAGTCGCGCGAGCGATGACTGCCATTGGGGATGTCACTTAATCCTCAGGTTAATCAAGGCGTAAACATGACATCCTAGAATGTCTCAACCGCTTAGGATGCCAAATAACCAGCCAGCCCAAGCGTGCGCGACGAGCAAGCTTTCGTCGGAAAACATACGTCTGATCCCCCCAATCGTTGCTAACGCAGTTAAAGGCGAATCCATCGACGGAATCTACCATGAGCGCCCCGCTCGCCCGCAAACGGGAAGCGGCGTCGCTCTGCCCGTAAGGTAAATCCCCGTTTCCTGGATCGAAGGGACATGGCATGTTCAGAAACCTTATCGAGTTCGCAAGACAGGTGCGGCGCAGCGAAGACTTCAAGAACGCGCTCAATACGCCAGCCCGCCTCTCCCTGCATGCGAAGCAACGCCTCAACCGTGACTGCTTCGTCATAGAAATTCGCGCCAATTCGGGCTTCTTTTCCGTCATGCAGATCGTCCTGTGCATCCTCCTGTACTGCGACGAGAAGCGTTTGACGCCCGTTATCTCGGCACGCGGCGGCAGCTATGGCGACGCGGAAGGCAAAATCGACTGGCTAGCCGAATACTTTGAAAACCTCGCACCGTCCGCGGTGGCGGACGCGGCGAGGCCCGGTTTGCGAACGTCGATCGTGCGCGATCTCGGCGATCTGGGCTTTCGCCGTTACGAAGCCGGCCTCCGGCTGGAGCGCGCGAGTACGCTATTCCTGTCGAACTATCGGCCAGGCGAATCGATCCGCCAGGAAGTCGCGCGCATCAGCGAGCGGCTCGATATCGGCGCCTCGACGCTGGGCGTCCATTTTCGCGGCACGGATAAAAAGTTCGAGGCCCATACGATCGACTGGAGTGCGTTTTGCCGCATGGTCGAGACAACCCTTGCGGACGATCACCGGCTCACGAACATCTTCGTCTCCAGCGACGAGCAGGCCTTCCTGGACTTCTTCCGGAAGTGGGGCTTCGCTGTGCCCGTCAACGTCGCGCCTGCCGCGCTGCTCGCGAGCGGCGAGAAGCCCGTGCACTTCAGCGGACATCCCGGACTCGCCATCGGCCGCGAAGCCCTGGTCGCGAGCCTGCTACTCGCGAACTGCGGCCATTTGATCAAGACGCCCTCCTATCTCTCGGCGTGGTCGAAGATCTTCAATCCGTCGCTGCGGGTGAGGCTCGTCGTGCCGCCACGCGAAAACGCCTTCTGGTTTCCCGATAGCCAGATCTGGACCGAGCAGAACAAGCGCGACAACGACCTCGTCAATCCCGAAATCGAAACCGCCGCTTTCGGCTCGCCGTTCACGGTAGCCGGGACGACACCAAACGCGGGAACCCTCCCCCGGCCCCTCGATCTTTGAAGACGTATCATCGGAGCCAGAACGCAGGGCGAGGGCAACTGCGAGCATCGTCATGGACTGGCTGGCCAATACTGTTCTCCTACTGCACGCGCTGGTCGTTCTCTTCATCGTCGGCGGCTTGTTCGCGATCTGGGTGGGCGCATGGCTCGAGCGCAGTTGGGTACGCAACCGCGTGTTCCGTCTCACACATCTCGTTGCGATAGGCATCGTCGCCCTTCTTGCGGTCCTCGACATCCCGTGTCCGCTCACGGTCCTCGAGGACTGGTTACGTACCGGACATGCGGGGCCGCAGGGCTTCGTCCAGCGCTGGGTGAGCGACTTGCTGTACTACGACTTGCCCGGCTGGGTGTTCGCGACGGCTTATGCAGCGTTCCTGCTGGTTGTGGCAGTCACGTGGTTTCGTGTCCCGCCGCGTTCGTGACGGCAACGGATCATCGATCATTCGGCCCGTAACGACACTGGCGGCGCGCCGCCTGTTCTCTCTGGCGCTTCGCCTCCCGAACCTCGAATCTTGCCTCCGCAGGGTATGCGAGTCGCATAATAGCGCCATCCGCACGCCTCGCGACACGCACGCTCAAGCGCCTCATGCGCCGTCAGTTTGCTGACGTCCGGCCTCGCGTCGCCGCCATGGCATGGAGGTTTTCAAATGACACAGGGCAGCTACGACATCGTGATCGCGGGCGGTGGTCTTGGTGGCGCAACGCTTGGCCGTGCACTGGCAGGCGCCGGTGTGCGCACGCTCATTGTCGAACGCGAGACGGCTTTCAGGGACCGCGTGCGCGGCGAGGGCACGATGCCTTGGGGTGTCGTCGAAGCCCGCGCGCTCGGCATCGATCGGCTGCTCTGTGACGACGGTGCGCACGTGGTCCCGTTCTGGAGGCGGTACAGCGGACTGGTGCCAGCCGAAAGCCGCAACCTCGCGGATACCACCCCCGCGCACACCCCGTGTCTGGACTTCTATCATCCGTCGATGCAGCGCACGCTGCTCGACGCGGCCGAGTCATCGGGGGCCATTGTGCTGCGCGGCGCCGAGGTCGTGCGCGTCGATCCTGGCGATGCCCCGGGCAAGCCGCCGGTCGTCGAGATTCGCACCGATGGCGGCACACATCGGGTGAAAGCGCGGCTCGTGGTGGGCGCCGACGGACGCAGGTCGACGGTGCGCAGAATAGCCGGCTTCACGCTCGACCAGGATCCCGGGCGGCTGGTTGTGGCAGGGGTGCTCTACGAGGGGCTCGACGCGCCGGAAGATTCGGTCCACCACTTCCAGTCCCCGGCGTTGGGACAGGCCGCACTGATTTTTCCGATCGGGCACCAGCGGTTCAGGTCGTACTTCGTCTCATGGGTCGGGCAGCGCGCGCACCCCATCAGCGGCAACGGGCATATCCGCGAGTTCCTCGACGCCTGTGTCGATACGGGCGTGCCGCGCGACTGGTTCGAACGCGCGAGTGTCGTTGGCCCGCTCGCGGCGTATCCCGGCGCGGACATCTGGGTCGAGCATCCCTGCAACGGCGGCGTGGTGCTGATCGGCGACGCGGCGGCGGCCAGCGACCCGTCATGGGGATGCGGGCTGTCGTTGACGCTGCGCGACGTGAGGGTGCTGCTTGACCGTCTGCTCGCGAACGATGACTGGGAAGCCGCCGCGCACGCATACGCCTTCGAGCACGACCGCTATTACGGCGCCCTGCACCGCGTACTGGACTGGCTCACCCAGCTGCTGTACGAACGCGGCGCGAGCGCCGACGAGCGCCGCGCCCGCGTCCTGCCGTGTTTCGCCATGGAGCCCGATCGCGCGCCCGATCTTCCCGGGCTCGGCCCGGAGACGCCATCGGACGAAGAGGCGCGCCGGCGGTTCTTCGTCGAGGATCGTTTTTTGCCGCACGGCTGATCGCGCGGCGCATGTTCAACGTCGCTCACGTCAGCGGCGAGCCACGCTTACGCGGCACTTGTCGCGATCCTCGCCTTCAGCGCCTCGATGACCGCCCGCACCTTGCCCGACGGGTAGCTCGTCGGCGCAAACACGGCCTGCACACTCAAAGGCACGCCAGACCACTCGGGCAGCAAGCGGACTAGCGCGCCAGACGCAAGATCCGCCCGGGTCGAGAAATCGGTCAGCGCGGCAAAGCCGCCGCCCGCGAGGACCGCCGCGCGCGCCGACGTCGCCGTGTTCACGCTCAGCGCATTCACGCAGCGCACGCGGCGCACGGCGTTGCCGTGGCTGACGCGGCCCGCCGCGAGCCGCCCGGCATCGCGCGTCAACTCGAGCGTCGACGGATGCCGCAGCACGCTCATTGCGATATGCGGCAAGGACGCCAATGCGTTCAGCGACCTCGGCATGCCGTGCCGCGCAACGAACGCAGGGCTCGCGACCAGCCAGCGCAGGTAGCTGCCGAGTTTCACCGTGCGGTAGTTCGAGTCCGGCAGATTGCCGAGCCGCACCGCCAGATCGATCCCCTCGCCGATCAGGTCGACGTAGTGATCGGCGCAAACCAGTTCGATGTCGAGTTCCGGATAGACGCCACGCAGATCGACGAGCGCGGGCGCGACGATCTGCGCGCCGTAGTCGACGGGCGCGCTCACCCGCAGCGCGCCGCGTGCGGGCGTGGCCTCGTCCGAGACGGCCGCGAGCGCCTCTTCCGTCATCTGCAGGATGCGGCAGCTGGCGTCGTAAAACGCACGGCCCGCATCGGTCACGGAGAGCTGCCGCGTGGTGCGCGTGATGAGGCTCGCGCCGATCTCGCGTTCGAGGCGCTGCATATGCGCGCTGACCATCGTCTTGGCGATGCCGAGCCGCTCAGCCGCCGCGGTCAGCGACCCCGCTTCGACCACGGCGACGAACACCGCCAGCCGGTTCAGATTCACGTCGCGTACATCGGTCATCGGCGATTGTCCACTTTCGATAGAAAATGAATGCAAGCTTAGCAGTCTTCTCGCGCGCGCAGCCATTGCCTATTCTGAACGCTCACTGCCGCTTCATCCCGAGGCGCTTTCGTTATGGAGAATGCGATGCCCGCTGTCCGTCCCGCCACGCCGATCCGCCTGTACACCACGCTGCTATCCGGCCACGGACACCGCGTCCGGCTGTTCCTGTCCATGCTGGACCTGCCGTTCGAGATCGTGCCGGTGGATCTCGCCGCGGGCGAACACCGCCAGCCCGCGTACCTGAAGCTCAATCCGTTCGGCCAGGTCCCGACCATCGTCGATGGCGAGACGGTGTTGTTCGATTCGAACGCGATTCTCGTCTATCTGGCGAAGCGTTACGGCGATCCGTCGTGGCTGCCCGACGATCCATCTGGCGCGGCGGCCGTGCAACGCTGGTTGTCGCTCGCGGCCGGTCCGATCGCGTTCGGCCCGTGCGCTGCGCGCCTCGTCCACGTATTCAAGCGCGATCTCGATCTGGCGCGAGCCCAGGAAATCGCGCGGACGCTGCTGCCGCTGCTCGATGCCGAACTCGCGCACAAGCCGTTCGCCGCGGGCGATCGCGTGACCATCGCCGATATTGCCGCGCATACCTACATCGCGCATGCACCTGAAGGCGGGGTGTCGCTGGAGCCGTATCCGCATCTGCGCGCGTGGCTCGAACGCGTCGCCGCGTTGCCGGGCTATGTGCCGATGCCATCGACGAAAGCTGGCCTGCTCGCCGCCTGAACGACACTGCACGCCGCCAACCCGAGGCCGTCATGAACGCTCTTCCCGAACTGAATCCGCACCGCGCCGCCGGGCCGTTTCACGACGGTGAGCGCGAGGCCCAATTGCGCGCGGGCGTGGCCGGCGTTGCACTCGAAAACGGCTCGCGCGGCATCCGCGATTACATGCCGGACCAGCATCGCGCGTTCTTCGCGATGCTGCCGTTCATGGTGTTCGGCGGCGTCGACGCGAGCGGTCAGCCGTGGGCCACGCTGCGCGCGAATACGGCGGGCTTCGTGTCGACGCCGGACAGCCGCACGCTGCGCATCGACGGCGGCATGCTGCCGGGCGATCCGCTCGAAGGGAGCTGGGTGCCGGGCGCGCGTATCGGCGGGCTCGGCATCCAGCCGCATACCCGGCGGCGCAACCGCGTGAATGGCGTGATCGAAGCGGTCGATGGCGGCGTGGTGACGCTCGCTGTCGAGCAGAGCTTCGGCAACTGCGCGAAGTACATCAATGGACGCGAGCCGGCAATCGTCGGCAATGCGCCGGCGCACGCCACGGTCGAACATGCGCAGGCGCTCTCGGAGGAAGACCGCGCGCTGATCGCGCGCGCCGACGTATTTTTCATCGCCACCGCCAATCTCGATGATGCAGCGGGAGCGGCGGGCGGCGCCGATGTGTCGCATCGCGGCGGCATGCCCGGCTTCGTGCGGATCGACGACGCGCACACGCTGACCGCGCCTGACTTCAGCGGCAACAAGTTTTTCAACACGATCGGCAACCTGCTGCGCGATCCGCGCGCGGGGTTGCTGTTCGTCGACTTTGCGCGCGGGGATCTGTTGTATCTGGCCGTACGCGCCGAGGTGATATGGGACGGCCCCGAGATCGCTCAATTCCCGCTGGCACAGCGGCTGGTGCGGTTTCATGTGGCCGAAGTGCGCCGCGTGCGGGAAGCCTTGCCGTTGCGATGGTCGACGGTCGACTATGCGCCGCAGTTCGCGCAGGCTGCAACGCAATCGTCACCGGCAGCTGCGCCGAAGGAGGTCGACACGCGCCCCTGGCGAAGCTTGCGTGTGGCCGAGGTGCGCGACGAATCCCCGACGATCCGCTCGTTCCATTTCGAACCGGTGGACAGCGCGCCACTCGCCCCGTTCGAAGCTGGGCAGTACCTTCCGCTGCGCATCGCCATGCCCGAATCGGACAAGCCGCTCATGCGCACCTATACGCTCTCCGCGGCGCGCGATGCCGCGCATCCGGCGCGCTACCGGATCAGCGTGAAGCGCGACGGCGCGGTATCGCGCTGGCTGCATGATCACGCACGCATCGGCTCGCTGATCGAGACGCTGGCGCCGCGCGGATCGTTCAGGCTCGATGCACGCAGCCCGCGCGCGATCGTGCTGGCGGCGGCGGGCATTGGCATCACGCCGATGCTGGCGATGCTCGACGCGGCGCTCACGCTCGAACCGCAACGCCGGATCCACGTCTTCCATGGGACGCGCGGCGAGCACGAGAGGCCGTTCGCAGCGGCGCTGCGGGAGATCAAACGCGCGCATCCGAACGTCTCGGTGCATCTGTACGACAGCACGGCGCAGCACGACTCGCTCCATGGCGACCGGCTCGCGGGCCGCGTGAACATCGATGCGTTGCGCCGCTTCCTGCCGTTCGACGACTACGACTTCTATCTGTGCGGCCCCGAAGCGTTCATGCGCGATCTGTACGACGGGCTGCGCGCGCTGCATATTGCGGACGAGCGGATCCGCTTCGAGGCGTTCGGGCCATCGAGCTTGAAGCGTGCACCTGATCACGCTCCCGTTGCGAGCGAGGCAACGACAGTCAGACCGGTGACCTTCGCGCGCACGGGGAAAACGGCGCACTGGGAGCCGCAGCAGGGCTCGCTGCTCGATACCGCCGAGCGCTGCGGCGCCGACGCGGTGTCCAGTTGCCGCTCCGGCATGTGCGGGACCTGCGCCACGCGCGTGCTCGATGGCGGCGTGGAATACGACGAACCGCCGGAGTTCGACGTTGAGCGGGGTTACGCGCTGATCTGCGTCGGACATCCGGCAGCGGGCGGGGTGACGCTGGATCTCTAGCCACCGCTGCTTTCTGCACGCGCAGGCAGCGGCAAAGTCGCTCGCACGCACTCGCGCGTCCAGCGTCAGCTCGGTGCGCGCAGAAATCGCACGACTTCGTCGTTGAATCTCTCGGGAAACTCAATGTTGGAGAGGTGCACCGCCGGGAGCATCAGCAGCCTCGCGCCTGCAATCGCCTTCGCCATTTGCACGCTGTAGCTCGCCGCCGTCACCGTATCGTGCTCGCCGGCAATCACCAGCGTCGGCCGCACGATGCGCGCAAGCGACTCCCTCATATCCGCTTCCTGCCCAGGGCATGAAGAAGGATGTCATCATGCAAGCCCTTGCGTGGGGGCATCTGCCGGACTTCCTGATCGAAGCGGAGTTGCGTAGTGGCGCCTTGAAATCCCTTGCGAGCCGGTCGCTCCCCGGCCATACGGAGACACTGGTTGCCGCGCGGCGCCGCGACGCCTCGCATGGCCCGGTTGCACAGCGATTGTGGGCCTGTCTGAACGCGAACGCGCCGATGATCTAGTCAGGCGACGCGCTAACTGCGCCGGTGCATCAAGATGTTCTGGCCATCTTGCTGCGCAGTTGGCCAGCCGAAAGCCACAAGGCGGAGATGAGAAAGTAGACGGCGCCGACCGCTGCATAGCCCGCCACTTTGTCGATCGCAGAGGCTAAAGGCGCGCCGCCCTGCACGATGAAAAACACCCCTGCCAATGCCGATTGACCACCGCTTAGAATCATCGCCCATTGCGCACCGAAGCGTTTCCAGCGACGCACTGCGGTGCCGAGTTGAAGCAACCCGGACAGGATGGCCCACACGCCAAACACGCCCAGCACCGCGTGCGCGCCCAGCTTCAACGCCACAATCACGGCGACCGTCGTCATGATGCTGATGCCGACGTTGACGACTTGTGTACCGTTTTCAGCCGCCCCGCCGCTGCGCAACATGTCGATGTAGTTGGCCAAAGCATCCCATGCCGGATACACGACAAGCAGTGCAGCGATTCTGGCCGGCGAATGCTGCCCGAGCGAGAAAGCCAGTGCGACCCAGGCAGCGGAAAACGCGGTCCTGACAAAGTAATACTGCTTGAGCCAGCTCTCTTCGCGAGTGAGCGTGATATCTGCGTGTCGATCAGCCATGGCAACTCCTGAACAGTTCGTGGCAATGGTGCAAAGGATCGCACTCGCCTCGCTTCTGCGGCATCGGTCGAATGACCGACCCTCGCGGGGTCAAATGGCGTTGTGACGTATAGTGATCGAACGCCTGACGTGCGCTCTGCCTCCCATGCCGATGACCGACGACAAAGCTGGCCTTTTTCCGCTGCGCGTGTTCGATGCCGTGAAAGCACTCGCCTTCATCGGCGATCTGAGCATGGGACAGCCCACCGATCATTCGCCGCGCACCGGATGGCTCGCGGCGCGCCTCGCGCAAGCCACCCGCCTCGACGCGTCGACAATCGATACCGTGCGGGAGACGTCGCTGTTGCGCTGGTCGGGATGCACGGCGAACGCGGCGGGCTTCGCCGACGTTTTCGGCGACGACATCCAAAGCCGCGTCTCGATGCTTGACGGCCGCACAGATTGGGTCACGCCGCTTCAGTCGCGTGGCGGTGCCGCCGCGGTACTCACGCCGCTCGCGCAGACCCACTGCGAAGTGGCGGGCGAAGTGGCGCGCATGCTGGGCCTCCCCCTCGCGACCGAAACGGCGTTGCGTCATATCTTCGAAACGTGGGACGGCAACGGTGTGCCCGCGCATCTTGCACGCGAAGCGGTGCCGATGCCGGTGTTCGTCGTCGCGCTTGCCGGAGACCTGGAGATTTTCAGTCGCACCTACGGTGCCGAGCAGGCGCTTGGTCTCATTGCGCAACGCGCCGACACGCGCTATCCACTGCGGCTGGTCGAGACCGCGCAGCGCGGTGCGCCCCTTTGGCTCGCGGAACTGGAACGTGCGTCAGCCGCCGAACTCGACGCTGCGCTGACGACATCGCCGATGCAGCAGGCAACCTCGGCGGAGTTGATCGCCGACGTCATCGACCTCAAGCTGCCCTGGATGACCGGCTTCTCGCGCGCGGTCGCGGCGACGGCCGCCCGGTGTTGCGAACGTCTCACAACGGACCAGGCCGCGCACGAACGCGTCTATCGCGCAGGATTGATTCATGGGATTGGGCGGGCAGCGGTGCCCAACGGCATCTGGAATCTGGGCGCGCGTTTGCCCGCAAGCGCCTGGGAGAAGGTGCGCCTCGTGCCCTACTGGACGTCGCGTGCAGGCAGGCAGGCCGGCGCGCTCGGAGATGCGGCTGAACTCGCATCGTATGCATATGAACGGTTGGACGGCTCGGGTTATTTTCGCGGGGCGCGCGACCAGGCCATGACGCTGGAGGCGCGCGTGCTGGCTGCGTCGGTGGCGTGGGTCGCGTTGCGCTCGGCGCGCCCGTGGCGAGCCGCGCTTTCCGGCGACGCAGCCGCGCAACAACTGCGCGACGAAGTCACAAGCGGCCGGCTGAGCGGCGAAGCGGTCGATGCGCTACTAGCCGAAGGCGCGGTCGCCGTCAGGCGCCCAATGAACAGCACGCCGCAGCGCGCGCCGCTAACGCCGCGCGAAATCGACGTGCTGCGTGCCATCTCGCGCGGCGCAAGCAACAAGGAAGCCGCGCGAGAATTGGCGCTGAGTCCGAGCACAGTACGCACGCACATCGAAAGCGTGTTTCGCAAGTTCGAATGCTCCACACGGGCGGCGGCAACGCTCAAGGCATCGGCAATGGGCTTGCTCTAGAAAGCATCCCGATACGTTCTGGAAGAAAACGCCGCGCGTTGCTGTGTCCGGTGGCAGCAACGCGCGGCGGCTTGTGCAAGTTAATGGTTTTTTTCGCTGATTTATTGGTGGTCTCTCACGCTACCCGAATTATTTGGTGGTCTCTCACGCTTCCCGATTTATTTGGTGGTCTCTCACGCTGCCCGAATTATTTGGTGGTCTCTCACGCTGCCCGAACTTGTTTGATCTCCTCTGCTCCCCCGAATCAGGCATGACTCAGTCTATTTCTTGTCCCCCGGCTCTGGCCGCGAACCGATCCAGCAAACACTGCAGCCGACGCTCCTGAATGTGCAGAATCCCCGGTGTGGAACGGAGCTCGAGCACGCGGGAGTGCCAATAGCTCGCACCGAAAATCGCCATCGCCTTGTCCGCACTAATCGCGCTTTCGAGGTGAGCAATTGCGGTGTCGAGAGTGTGGACAGTGTAGGGACTGGGAGGTCGCCGTTCTGTCTCTGTCTTTGTCTGATTCGTTTTCTCGCGCCCTGCACGCTTGCCCCCCGCCTGGCTATCGGGTTCCTGCGCAAGCAAGGATTGCAGACGCTGCTCATCGAGCGCGTCGTACCGGATGGAGTTGTCTTGCATCGCACGGTCTCCTCGTCGGCGATCGCTCACCAATTGCCGTCGAGCATGTTCCGCTGCTCGCTGATGATGACCCTCGGGCCCGGATTGTCGTGATTAACAAGGGTCACATCGGTGCACACGGGGTGCGTCGCCGCGGCGCCGCGCCGGTGGCGTGCGACCGACTCCAGCAGGCTCAACGTGATGCAGAAACTCCGGTCGATCTGCTCCGTCCAGCACTTCTGGTCATAGGCGGCCAGGGCCTGCACGAAGACGTCGTAGATCTGGTCCGGGAATGTCACGCCGCTCGACTCGATGCGGACCATGAGCGCCCTTGCCCGAAGCAGTTCCGCCAGAATCGTTGCGTCCGGCTGCGTCGCCGGTTCAGGCTCCGGCTTGCAAGGGCGCGCGCGGGTTTCGTCATCCGACGCGAAGCGGAAAATGTTCAGCAGGCTTTTGAAGTCGGGATGCGGCGTATGCATGGTGGAGTCCCTCATCGTGCGAACTGCAGCGACTCCATCCTGCGCGTCCCGGGGCGCTGGCAAAACCGGCCATGCCGGGGGAAAAACGCCCCCAGAAGACGGCCCCAGAAGCGTCCCCCGCTTTGGGGGGATCGCAACCTGAAGGAATGCGGGTACAGTGATCCCGACTAGAGAGGCACCCGATGGACAACCTGTATTTCCGCCACGTACTGCTCGTCGAAGACGAGGGCTTGACGCGTATCGCGATGAAGAGCCTGATCCTGACCTCGGAACCGACGCTCGACATCGATGAGGCCGGTTCGTACGACGCGGCTGTCGAACGGCTGCAGAACAAGGCTTACGACCTGGTTTTTCTCGACTACCAGATCGGGGACAATCACACCGGGCTTGATTTGCTGCGCTGGCTGCAGGAGAACGAGCGCGCGGCGCATGTGGTCATGCTGTCCGCGCAGGACGACCGCGAGACCGTGCTGGACTGCATCAAGAATGGCGCTGGCGGCTTCATCTCGAAGGCCAGCGAGGAAGGCGGCGCGGTGTTCCGGGAAGCCCTGCAGACGATCCTGAATGGTCGGGTCTACCTGCCCAACAGCGTACTCGGCAAGGGCGGCCATACCCCGCAGTCCCCGGGCCCGAGCAAGGCCATTCCGATCGACTCGCTGAACCTGCCGCCGCGTCTCGCCCAAACCCTGGGTTTTCTCCTGCAGGGCATGTCGAACAAGGCCATCGCGCGAAAGATGAATATCTCGGAGAACACCGCGAAGGAGTACATCAGCGATCTGCTGAGCCGCTTCAACGTATCGCGGCGCACGTTTCTGATCGTCGAAATGGCGCGCCGCGGCATCGAGATTCCCACCGTTGCGCACGCCCCCGCGGTCTAGGTCGCGCGGGCCGATGCCTCTGTCAATTCGAGCATGCGCGCAATCAGCAGGTCGGGAGCCAACGGCTTGCTGAGCACGCAGCGCTCGGGCAACACGCCCTCCGTGCTTGCCACGGCTTCCCCCGTCACCACGAGACACGGCACGGGCCGCGCAACGTGCTCGCCCAGGAGGCGGATGACGTCGTGTGCGGTCGAATTCTCCGGCAGCCGGTAGTCGCTGATCACCAGGTCCGGCACGCGCTCGATTGTCTGCAACAGTTCGTCGAGTTCCGCTGCGGAGCGAACCGAATCGCACAGCACTCCCCAGCGTGCAAACAACGCCTCCATCGAGGCGCGCACCAGGCTGTCGTCCTCGACCAGCAACACGTAGAGACCGCGCAGCGACGACGGTGACGGCGACGCCGCCGCATCGGCGGGCGATATCGCGGCATCCCCGTGCGCGAATTGATCCGCCACCGGCATGCGCACCGAGAAACGCGACCCATGACCCTCGATCGACTTGAGCTCGAGACGATGCCCCTCTAGCAGGGACACCACCGCATTCACGATCGACAGACCGAGTCCGAGCCCTTTCTCACGGTCCCGCTCCGGGTTGCCGAGCTGGACGAACGGCTGGAAGATCGCGTCCCAATGCTCCGACGCGATGCCGATGCCGTTATCGAGCACGTCGAGACGAACATAATTAGGCATACGTACCAAACCCACGAGCACCGTGGAGCGGTCCGCTTTCGACGGATCCGAATATTTGATGCCGTTCGCAATGAGGTTGCTCAGCACGCGGGGAATCCAGTCGGCGTCGGTGCGTACCCATGCGGGTTTTTGCAGCGCCTTTGCATAGCGCAGCACAACGCCGCGGCTCGCAGCGAACGACGCGAGCTGCTCGACCGTCTCCTCGGTCACGCGGCTCAGGTCGACGCTCGTATAGGTCGGGTTGACGTGTCCCGATTCGAGCTTCGACAGGTCGAGCACCGCGTTGAAAAGACGTGCCGTCAATACCGACGCCTTGCGCGCTTCGCCGATCAGCTTGCCCGATGCTTCGATGTCGCGCGCCTCCAGCGCTTCGTCTGCCGCCGCAAGAAACAGGTTCAGCGCATGCATGGGCTGGCGCAGGTCGTGCGCGGCTGCGGCCAGAAAGCGCGATTTCGCCCGGCTCGCCTGCTCCGCGGCTTCGCGCTGCTGCTCGCGCAACGCAATCAGGGCTTCCGATTTGGTCTGCTGGTCGCGCCGAGCGCGCTCGAGGTCATGGTGCTTTTGCGCGAGTTCGGCATTGGCGCTTTGCAGCGCGGCGTTGCTCTGGGCAAGTGCCTGGACGGCAACATACCGGTCGCGCACATGCCGCTCGGCATTCACGTTGACGCTGTGCCCCAGCACGGCGACGTTCAATAGATAGAACATGCCCGCGGCGAAGTTGTCCGGCTCGACCGCCTGTGTGACCAGTTGCGCCATCACGATCACGGCAATCACGCACGCGGTCAGCATGAGCGTCGCCTTGGCCCGCAGGCGCAGAAAACCGAACAGATAAAAGAGAATTAAATAAAACCCGACAAAAAAATGGGTGAAATTGAATGGGCGCGGGGCAAGGACCGTTTGCATCAACAGGCAAAAGCACATGAACGCCAGGCCCGACAGCAGGATCCAGTGTGCAACCTTGTCCCGATGAAATTCGAGCTTGAAGGCCAGCACAATGCCGACGGTCGCGCCAAGCGCACCGGCGCACCGGAACGCGAACACCACTGGGAAGTACGGCCGGAACACCGGACTGGTCTGCGCAAGGCTGAATTCCCAGAAGCCGAAACACACCCAGATCAGGGTTCCGAGCACCAGCGCAGCACGGCGAAAGTCGGCAAAACGCCGGCCATATTCCTCCGTAAATTCCCGTTCGACCTGCGGATCCTCGAAGCGGGCGGGCCAGCAAAGCATATCGACCAGCCATGCGCGAACCGCGCTGGGCGCATGCGAGCGTTTGAGGAATGCCGATTCCGTCGCCGATTGAAACCTGAATATGCTCATCGCATCTCGCCGGTATGCTCGCTGGCTAACGAAGCAGGAAGCACGTCTCGTGCTTAGGCGTGCCAATCCATTCTAGTCGGTCACAGCCCGCCCCGCCCGCTTCCCCGCCGGAAGCGAGGATATCTTACGCCAGGCCGTCCATAAGAGATGTCATATAACATGGTGTTCGGCGCGCGCCGATCCGGTATCGCTGCGGATCTTTCCAGGCAACCCGCATACTTCGCATTCCTGCTTAATTTAGACGAAGTACACCTATGCCGGATCGAGGCGTTCCTTCCCTGTGCGAAGTGGCGAGCCTCCTCTGCCAATCCACGCATTAATCTATTTCCCGTTTTGAGCAGCATTCATCATATGTTTCGGGCGCAACGAACGTAATGTCATGATTAAACTGCAAAAGTTGCCATACGCGAGGTTGTGCCAATCACACGAAAATGACGCTGGGATGGCCAAAAAACTTTCAATTTCCTTTTTATTTAACGAAATTGAAACGGTGTTTTATCGTCATAAATGCGATCGTGTCATGTTTTCCCTCTAATATCTGTCGCGACGTTTTCACGCAGCCTAGCCTGGAGAACAATATGGATCTGGCAAGAATCCGTCGCGATGCGTTCGCGATGCCCATGCACAACCCCGCGTATCCGCGGCCGCCGTTTCGCTTCGTCAATCGCGAATATTTCATCATCACGTACGAGACCGATCCCGATGCGGTGCGCGCCATCGTGCCGGAGCCGCTCAAGCCGGAAAACAATCTCGTGCATTACGAATTCATCCGCATGCCCGACTCGTCGGGTTTTGGCGACTACACCGAAAGCGGACAGGTGATTTCCGTACGCGATCCGCAAGGCCGCCTCGCGAATTACACGCATTCGATGTATCTCGACGACGAAGGCCCGATTGCCGGCGGCCGTGAAATCTGGGGCTTCCCGAAGAAGCTCGCGCGCCCCGTGCTCGCAGTCGATGGCAACGACACGCTGCTCGGCACGCTCGATTACGGCACGCAGCGCATCGCGACCGGCACGATGGGCTACAAGCATCACGTGCTCAACAGCGAAGACGAGCGCCGCAAGCTCGCCGACACGCCCAACTATCTTCTCAAGATCATTCCGCATGTGGACGGCACGGCGCGCATCTGCGAGCTCGTGCGCTTCTATCTGCGCGACGTGACGGTGCGAGGCGCATGGAGCGGCCCGGCCGCGATCGAGCTGCATCCGCACGCGCTCGCGCCCGTCGCCGATCTGCCGGTGCGCCGCGTGGTGGGAGCACGTCACGTCATTGCGGACCTCACGCTCGATATCGGCGAGGTCGCCTTCGACTATCTCGCCGCGACATCGAGCTACGACGCGGCCTTGGGCGAACCCGAAGCCGAGCTCGCCTGATCTGTTTATCAATCGCTTTTAGTAAGGAATACGCATGTCTTTGAAAGATAAGGTTGCCGTCATCACGGGCGCCGCCAGCGGCATTGGCGAACATTGCGCGCGCACGTTCGCGAGCCAGGGTGCGGCGGTCGTGATCGCCGACCTCAATCTCGCGAACGCCGGAAAGGTGGCGGACAGCATCGTAGCCGCGGGCGGCAAGGCCCTTGCCGTGGCGATGGATGTCACCAACGAGGAAGCCGTGAATGCTGGAATCGACGAAGCGGCGAAAGCGTTCGGCGGGATCGACGTGCTCGTGTCGAACGCGGGCATCCAGATCATCAGCCCGGTGGACGAGTTCCCGTTTGCCGACTGGAAGAAGATGCTCGCGATCCATCTCGACGGCGCGTTTCTCACCACCAAGGCCGCACTCAAGCATATGTACGGCAGCGGCAAGGGCGGCTCGATCGTCTACATGGGATCCGTCCACTCGCACGAGGCGTCGAAGCTCAAGGCGGCTTATGTCACGGCAAAGCACGGTCTGCTCGGCCTGGCCCGCGTCGTGGCGAAGGAAGGCGGACCGCGCGGCGTGCGCGCCAACGTCGTGTGCCCGGGTTTCGTGCGTACGCCGCTCGTCGACAAGCAGATTCCCGAGCAGGCCAGGGCGCTCGGTATATCGGAAGCCGACGTCGTCAAGAACGTGATGCTCAAGGACACCGTGGACGGCGAGTTCACCTCGCTCGACGACGTGGCCAACACGGTCGCGTTCCTCGCGGGCTTCGGGTCGCAGGCGTTGACGGGCCAGTCGGTGCTCGTCACGCACGGCTGGTCGATGCACTAAGCAACCAACGAACGAAGGAAGAACGTATGCGCAGCAGCAATCTAACCGCCCGCACGGAGCGCAAGCCGTTTGAGCTGCCGCGCTACGATGAAATCGCCCTTGTTTTGCAGGGCGGCGGCGCGCTCGGGTCCTATCAGGCCGGTGTGTTCGAAGGGCTCGCGCAGGCCGGCGTCGAACCGCATCGCATTGCGGGTGTGTCGATCGGCGCGCTCAACACGGCGATTATTGCGGGCAACGAGCCCGCGCGGCGCGTCGAAGCGCTGCGTGGTTTCTGGGAGTCGATCTGCCATCCGCTCGACTGGTTCGGGAACCTCGGCGCGCTCGCCATGCCGCTGTTCAACCATCAGGAATTGTCGCGCCGTTGGGCCAGCATGTGGGCCGCGGGTCGCGCACTCACCGAAGGCCAGCCGGGGTTTTTCGCACCGCGCCGCCCGCTGCCGGTCGCGGGCTGGCAGAAGGCGACGCCGAGTGCGGTGAGCTACTACGACACCGCCGCGCTGAAGTCGACGCTGCAACGTTTCGCCGACTTCGACCGTATCAACGACGGCCCGATCCGGGTGTCGGTGGGCGCCGTGAACGTGCGCAGCGGCAATCTCGTCTATTTCGACAACGCCAAAATGCGGCTCGAGCCCGAGCACTTCATGGCATCGGGCGCGCTGCCGCCTGGTTTTCCGGCCGTGGAAATCGAAGGCGAGTACTACTGGGACGGCGGCCTCGTGTCAAACACACCGCTCACGGAGGTGCTGCGTGACGCGGACCACAAGGACACGCTCGTTTTCCAGGTCGATCTATGGAGCGCGAGCGGCAACGTGCCCGCGGATTTCCTGGACGTGGCCGAGCGCGCCAAGGACATTCAATATTCGAGCCGCACGCGCGCCATCACCAACATGCTTGCCGATCGGCAAAAGCACGCGCGCTTTATCAAGGAACTCCTCGAGCACGTTCCCGCCGAGGCGCGCCGCAGCGATCCCCTCTTCGGGCTCGCCGAGAAGGTGGCCGATGGTTCGTCGATCAATGTGGTCCATCTGATCTACAAGAACAAACCTTACGAAGGGCATTACAAGGACTACGAATTCAGCGCCGACACCATGCAAGAGCACTGGTCGAGCGGCGTCGAAGACATTCGCGCGTCGTTTGCGCAACCGGACTGGTTCGCGATACCGAGCCGCGAGCAAGGCTTCGTCACGCACGACATCCATCGGCGCGCGGGCGAAGTGCCCGAGTCGGATCGCGCCGAGCTGAGCGCCGGCGCCTCGGGACAGGTGGATCTGACCCGCAAGGTCGCGTAGGGTAGAAATGTTAGTGGACATATCAACCTCCTACGATTGACGAGAGGCCGCTCCGCCCAAAAGGTGGAGTGGAGCCTCGATGTGCGCCGCCAGGTCGCAGACATCAAGCCGCTGAAATCCTATCCTTGCAGTTGTCCGAGTACCAATTGCACAGGAGCCGCAGCGTGGAAAACATCAAGCCCTTCCGCCCCGGATCGAAGGCGATACCGTCTTTCCACCTCGCACACGTTCGCTCCCTGATTAGGTGTCCCGGCACGGGTGGCAACGCAATCGATCCGGCTCCGAATAACACGGCGCTCACCTGCGAGACGCGCGTCGCCGGTCAAGTGACCGTTCTCCTGCCCGGTGGAAACGTGAGTCACGCGCTTGCCTTCCAGTCCCCGGCTTGCGACGAAGTCCCTTCGCTCCGCCTCGCACACGGTGTCCTGGATGGGACCACCTACTGGTTTCGCTGTTCCGACGCTCCGGAAGTGCCTGGCGATTCGCCCTGTTTCCGGGCGTACTTCGCGTGCGAGGGCACGTGGTTCTTCTTCTACACCCAGGACTGCGCGCTGCCGTTCGGGGCGGAGGTCAGCTTCTCCGAAGACACCCAGCGGGCGACGTGGAGCGTTGCGAGTGCGGCTTGAGGCGACGACATAGGCACGCGCTTGAGGGTTTTCCTTGACGTCGGGCCCGGCAACATCGCCAATGGTTGACCGACGGCGGACGTGCTAGGCTCCCTTCAAACAACTCCGGAGACTGCGATGCCGTTCATCTGCGAAAACGTCGAATGTCGTGCCGTGCTGGCTCGCGGGCAGGTCAGATCCAGTCAGGAGGACAAGGGTTGGTGTTTCTACTGCCCGGACTGCAACGCCCGCAACGAGTTGAAGGATGTCGGCATGCCTGATGGTCCTGCCCAGCTGGTTCAGCCAGAAAGACCCAGCCCTCCGCACAGGATCATCGCGACGGCTCGCCCACTGGAGGACGGCAGGTACGCAGCGCAATTACGCGTGCAGAGGGCGCTCGCGATAAAAGGCACATATGCGGTCGAGGAGCGCTGGGAGGAACTCGGCGTGTTCATCAACGCGCAAGAGGCCGTAGCCCATGCGAATTCTTTCGCAGCCGAGCTGCTGAGGGCCTGATCGCAGGCGGCCTGCTGCATCGATTACCCGGACCGAAAATCTCAACGCGAAGCCATCGTGCCGACCGGACGGGATTTCGGTACGACAACGTCGTCTTCCGCTTCGAGCGGCGCCTGCAAATCCCGTTCGTCGAGTTCCCAAACCACGAGTTTGGGCGGCGTCTGGGCATACGCGGCGCTCGCGAAATACGCGCGCGCCGAGCCGCCGAACTTGGCGCCTTCGCTCGCGAAATTCCCCACGCCCTGGCCTAATGCCAACGCCAGTTGCGGCACGAAATCGGACGTCGTCGAATACGAGGTGCCGATGACCGCGATACCCGGCAGATCGGCATCGCCGAACAGGTCGTCCGCCGACGCAGCCGCCTGGGCCACGTGAAGGTAGGCCCGGCCAGTCACGATCTCCGCTCGCGGCTGCCAGGACACCGGCAACGCATCGAGCCCCGCCAGCCGCACGAGGTCGCCCGGCCGCCGGGCGGGCAGCTTGTCGGCAACGCGATAGCCGGGCTGGCTCGACACGCTCGAACCCGCCGGCTCGCCCATCGCCCGAATGCGCTGCGCCACCGCGCGCGCCGCGGCGCCCGCGCCGTCCTGGGTCCAGTGCGTGTCGGTCCGGAAAAACGCATCGCCCGGTACGCCGCGCAGCGCCGGGCCCAGGTCCACCACGGGCACGCCAACGGCTGCGAGACGCGCTGTCCAGTCGCTCAGGCGCGCACTCAGCGATGCCGGCCGATACAGGCCGCACAGATGTTGCGGTTCGATGCGCGACTTGTCGGGCACCACGGCGACGAGCAACGCAATGCCGCGACGCGCCAGTTCGCGCTGCACGGCGGCGACCGTTTCGGCGCGCGCCGCGAGATGGCGGTCGCCGTCGGCATACACATTCAGTTCGTCGCGCAGGAACAGCCAGCCGGGACAGCCTTGCCGCACGCGCGGGCCCAGATCGCCCAGCGTCAGCCAGCCCAGCGCGCGCTGCATGCGCGCGGCGTCGGCGGCGATCGGCGTATCGGCCATGCGGCTGGCGAGTTCCTTCGACACCGTGCCGTCCAGCATGCCCGCACGCGTGACGGCGTGAGGCAACAGCGCTGCCGTCGTCGACGCGAACCGGATATTGAAGAACAGGCCCGCGAACAGGAAGCCCATCAGCATCACGGCAACGACCTTGCCGGCGCGCGTAGCGGGTAATTGCGGTAGCGGCTTGGGATCTTCCATGGCGTCAGAACTGGAAGTAAAGGAAAGGCACCGCGCCGCGCGCGACGATCAACCCGAACGACAGCAGAAAGCCCGCGAGCGGCCACACGGCCTGCCACAACCGGCCTGGAGCCGTATCCGCGAGGCACTCCCAGCGCGATTGCCAGACCGGCAGCAGCACACAGACGATGCCCAGCGCGGCGGCCAGCCCATGCACGGGCCGCAGCAGCACGATCGTGGCGTCGCTGAAGCCGATTCCGTTCAAGCCGAACTGGCCACGGTACATGGCGAGCGCCGCATGAAAACCCACCGCGCGGAACAGCGTCCACGCGAGCATGACGAACACGAGCGTCAGCACGTGCGACAACCAGACCGGCACAACGGGCATGCCGGCGCGCCGCCAGAGCCGCGCCACCGTCAGTGCCACACCGTGAGCGATACCCCACAGCAGGAAGTTCCAGCTATCGCCGCCGTGCCACAGGCCCGCGAGGGCCATGGTCAGCAGCAGGTTCCGGCAGGTCTGCCACTCGCCATCGCGGTTGCCGCCAAGTGGGATGTACAGGTAGTCGCGAATCCAGCTCGACAGCGACAAGTGCCAGCGACGCCAGAAGTCCTGAATGCTGCTGGCGAGGTACGGATGGTTGAAGTTCTCGGGGAAGCGAAAGCCCAGCATCTGCCCCAGCCCGATGGCCATGGCGCTATAGCCCGCGAAATCGAAGAACAGCTGCAGCGTGTAGAAGCCGCAACCGAGCCACGCGTCTGCCAGCGTGGGGGCATGCATGGCGAACACCGCGTCGACGATGGGCGAAAGCGTGTCGGCCACGAGCACCTTCATGCTCATGCCCACCATGAGCCGCCGCGCGCCCGCTGCAAAGGCGTCCCAGTCGACCGTGCGCGACACCAGCTCGCGCTTGACCCACGCATAGCGGATGATCGGCCCGGCGATCAGGTGTACGAACATTCCTTGATAGGCCCCATAGCGGATCACACTGCGGTCGGCCGGGACCGTGCCGCGCTGCACGTCGATCAGGTACGAGACGGATTGCAGGACGATGAACGACAGTCCGATAGGCAACACGACGTGCTGCCAGGGAATCGGCCCCGCATGGCCTGCCGCCAGCACGCTATCGAGACTGTCGACCATGATGTTGGCGTACTTGTACCAGCACAGGACCGCAACGTTCACGGCGATGAAGACCGCGAGCCAGCCGCCGCGCGCACGCGGGCTCGGCGCGCGGTCGATGACCACGCCGCCGAACCAGCCGCAGAAGGTCAGCGCGATGAACAGCAGCAGAAAGACCGGGCTCCACCAGGCATAGAAGAACCAGCTGCAAAAGAGCAGCACGCCGTTGCGCCAGCGCGCGGGCGACATGACATAGATCGCGAGGAAGGCCGGCAGAAACAGCGTCAGGAATTCGAGGGACGCGAAAACCATGCGATCAGCGGCTCACCGCGTCGTTCGCGAAGAAGATGCGCGACTGCGCCCCGGCCGGCACGAGGAACACCGTATAACGCTGTCCCGCGACGAGCGTGCCCAGATTCAGCGGCTGGCCCACCGGCTGACCGCCGCAGGCGAGCTGCACCGACAGCGCGACAGGGTTGACCTGCCGGCGCTTGCTCTGGCCCGCGGCCACGCCGTCGAGCAGCACGATATCGCGGCCCGGCACTTTCAGCGTGGGCGTCGCGCAGTGCGCATCGAGGTTATAAAAGCCCACCGACGCTTTGAGCGCGTTGAAGTCGTCCGGCTTTTCGCGGACCGTCACGACCTGCGAACGCGCGCCCTTCTGTGCCTCGTCGAGCGCGACGATGCTGACGAACTCGCCGGGCTTTACGGTCGCGCTTACGTCCTGGTGCGCCCCGCCGGCCGTCAGCGTGCCGGCCACGGGTTTGCCCGCGGCGATCGGAAAGAAGCGGCTGGCCGGGTTCTCGGCATCGAGCGTCAGGCGCGCTCTCGAACCTGCCGAGGTCACATCCACGGGATGCGATCCGCCATCGACGAAACGCACGAACGACGAATCCTCCGCGGGACCGGTCGGGTACAGCGGGATATCGGCGGCCACGGCCGGTTCAATGGCGAACGGTACGGCCAGTTGGACGGCCAGTTGCGCGGACAGCGCGAAGCCGGACAGCGCAAGGCCGCGAACAACGAAGCGCAACGGCTGGGAAAGGACGTTTTTCATTGTTTTTCTCCAACTCTCGATGTGACGAAGCGGCGGCAGCGCCTTACTTCTGCTGGACGACCGGCAGCTTGACCAGCGCCTTCATGATGTCGGCGCCCCAGTACTTGTAGCCGGTCGTCGTCAAATGCTGACCGTCGACCGTCGCCCATTCGCCCGGCTTCGAAAACGTGAGCGAGTCGATGTACTGGCACGGCGCGACATTGGTGGCGAGGAACGACGAGAGCTGCTTCACGCGCGCAAAGGTCTTCTGGTACTTGCCGCCCTCCGTGCCCCACGCCGGCCCGACCCAGACGCACGCCGTCTTGCTGGCGGCCAGGTCTTGCGTGAGCGCCGTGACCTGCTGCCAAGCCCAGCTCTTGGGGAAATCGTCCTTGCCGTAGCCGCCGAACGTGTCCCCTTCGACGATGATGACGAGGTTGGCCTTGTTCGCCGCGATCAGTTGATCGATAGGCTGCGTCTTCGCGCTGTGATCGACGACGAGCGGCGCCTTGCCGTTACGCGTGGCGCCGCCGCAGGTGCCCGGGACCGACTTCACCCAGTCGCCCGGCACACTGCCGCACACCCCGTAGGTGTGCACCTGCGCGCCGGCGGCGATCAGCTGGTCCTGCAACGTGTCGATGAGATAGCCCGGCTCGCTCAGATGGCTGTCGCCAATCATGAGAAAGCTGAGACCTGCAAGTACGGAAGCAAGCATGAACTTAAGACTCCTGAAAAACGATCGATCTCCGATCGACCGGGCTACTGATCGTTGTAATGCGACTGGTAAGGCATGACCGGCATATCCAGCGATTTCGTCTGCGGTGCGAAGCTAAAGCGCAGATACAGCCCAGCCACCCACTGGCGGTAGCTGGACGAATTGTTGGCGCCCACCGACGCGCCGCCCGTGAGGTGATTGCTGAAGCGGTATTCGGCCGCGGCCAGCAGGTTGTAGCCAATGCCGGTCTTCGACTGCGCGGGATGGACCGCGCCGTCGCTCAAGCCAAGCGACGACGCTGCTGTGACGGCGGCCGCCTGCAGCGTGCCGTCGGTCGGGAAGTACGGCGCGCCAGCCTCGTGGTAGTACTGCAGACCTGCCGAGCCCTGCAGCTTGTAGGTCCAGCGATCCGAGCGCTGCGCCCACGTGATGGGCACGGTGAACGCGTAGAAGCGCTGCGGACTGAAATAGCCGCCGTTGCCGTAGGTGAAGTTGTTTTGGTCGTGGCGGTAGAACTCGCCGCTCAGATTCATGCCGATGGTCAGCATGTTGCTGGCGCTGCGCAGCAGGTACCAGTACGTGCCCGCGCCGACCTCGGCGCCCTCGTTGGACTGGACGCTATAGCCGTCCAGGTACTTCACGGAACCGTAGCCGTAGAAGCCGAAATCCTGATTGTCGAGGCCGATCGCGCCATGCAGCCCCGTGGCGGTCACGCCGCCCCAGCGCAGGCCCGAGCGCGCGTCGGTCGAACCGGCGAACGACGTGATGCTGTCGGTCACGGCGCGGCGCGACACGCCTGCGTTGAACCAGCTGCCCGCCTTCGCATCGATGGCGCTCCTGAACGACACGCCGCCGACGACATTGGTGTACTGGAAACCCAAAGGCGTCGTGCCGATGTCGAACGCCCACTTGCGCGTCTCGTAGCCCACGCCCAGACCCACGCCATGGGCGCTCTGCGCACCGGGCGCGGCGACCGTGCCGTCTTTCTGCGCCTGCGCGGCGACCGGGCCGCCGCCGAACTGGCTGCTGCTGTAGACATCGGTGCCGAGCGTGCCGCCCTCGAGTTCCACTGGCGTCACGCGCAACGACAGCTTGCCGTTGCCGACCGGCAGCAAGGCTTCCAGCGGCTGCTGCACATCCGTCAGTTGCGAGGTCCCGCCGGCGCTGTTGTTCGACGAGACGAACAGGCCGCCGCGAATTTCCGGCGAGCGCTCCGAGCGGATATCGTCGAGTTCGTTGCGCATGTCGTCGAGCGAGATGGCGCCCTCCTGAGGCGCGCTCGTGGCCTGCGCGTCCTGCGGCGCCTGCTCGCCGATCGGCGTGCCGGCCACGGAAGGCAACGCGGACGCACGCGCCGCCTTCGACGTCGTTGCAGACGCGAGACCGGAAGCCGTTCCCGCGTCGTTCGCGAGCGCGCCATCGGACGCAGCGCCCGCCGTGCCCTGCACGGCAACCGCATTGACAGCCGGCTGGCGCTTCTCGCGAGCCGCACGGCGGCGGCGATCGTCGTCGTGCACAAAGGGATTGCCCGCCACATGGACGCCTTGCGCCTGCACGCCGAGCCGCTTTTCCTTGGCCGCGATGGCCGTCACCAGCAGCGACTGTGCCTCGCGGGTCTTGCCCTGCATGACGTAGATGCGCGCGGCGCCCGCCAGGACGTCCGGATCGTTCGGCGCCTTCGCAATGGCCTGTTTCAAGGCGGCGTCCGCCACGCCGCCGTTGCCGGCCTGCACCGCCGTCATCGCCACGCCCAGCTCCAGACCGGGGTTGTCGGGGTCGTTCGCGAGCGCCTTTCGATAAAGCGACAGTGCCTTGTCGTACTGGCCGTCGGCGGCATACATGCGCGCCAGCGCGGCGTTGGCCAGGCTGTCGTTGGGCCGCTTCGCGAGCACCGGTGCGAGCGTGTCGTAGGCCTGCGCAAGGTCGCCTTGCTGGCGTTGCTGCTCGGCCAGACGCACGGCGTAGAGGTAGTTCAGATCGTCCAGTTGCCGGCGCTGGTCTGCGGTCAGCGTCTCGCCCTGCAACCCGCGGATCACGTCCTGGGCCTGAACGTTCTGGCCGGTCTTGAGCAGCAGGCCCGCATAGGCCAGTTGCACATCGGGACCGCTGCCCTTCAGGCCGCCCGGCATCAGCCCATGCATCAAGGCCATGGCGCGCGGTAGATTGCCCGCGTCGACATAGGCCTGGGCCAGCGCGCTCACCCGCGCCGGGTCCTTGCCCGCCGACGCTTCGAGCCGCGCCAGCATGTTGCGCGCGTCGTCCAGATTGCCGTCGCGCGCCAGTTGTGAAGCTTGCGCCGCCACCGCCTGGAAATCGATCTGCTGCGCCGTCGCAACCATGTTCGGCGTGCGCGCGGCGGTGGGAATGCGCGCCATCGTGTCCTGCGCGCGCGTCCAGTCGCCCATCTGCATGGCCAGCAGCGCGCTTGCGTAGAGGGCGTCGGGATTGTCGGGGTTCGAGGCGAGCAGGCCGTCCACGAGTTCCCGCGCCTCGTCGGCGTGGCCCTGCCTCAGTTCGTAGCGCGCCAGTTCCAGACGGATCCACGGATTGTCGGGATCGCGGCGCTGCGCGTCTTCGAGGATCCGTCGCGCGCCGTCCAGATCGCCGCGCTGCTCGGCGGCGTCGGCGCGGCCCGCGGCGACGGCGGCACGCAAACGGTCGAGGCCGCCGATGCCGGCCTGCTGCTCGGGCGGCATGCCGTCGACCCACTTCTGGGCCTCGTCGGCGCGCCCCGTTGCGGCGAGGATATCGACGAGCCCGCTCACCGCCTCGCGGTTGTTCGGATGTGCCGCCAGCACCTCGCGGTAGACCTTTTCGGCGCGGACCAGATCGCCCTGCGCCGCATACAGCCGGGCCGACGCATTGCGGCCGCCCGGCTCCGCGGGGTCCATGCGCAGCGCCTGGTCGAGCTTGCTGCGCGCGGCGGCGTAGTCGCCCACGCTTTGCGCGCCTTCGGCCTGGTTCACCAGCAGCCAGTAGCGGGACGAAGCGAGCGCCTTGTTCCAGTTCGCTCCGGCGCCCGGACGCGCGACGGCGCGCGCGAGCAGCGTCTGCGCCTGCGCCAGATCGCCCTGTTGCATGCGCACCAGACCCAGCCCGCCGAGCGCATCGGTGTCGTTGGGTTTGTCGCGCAGCACATCGGTGAAGCATTGTTCGGCGGTCGTGATGTCGCCCGCCTTGAACGCCGCGAAGCCGCGCGTCAGGCGCGGGTCCATGACCGGCACGGCAGGGGCGCCCGCCGCACGCGGCGAGAGCATCTGATGGCGAATTTCATCGTCATCGGGATGCAGCTTCAGATAGTCCTCGAACCACGACTTGTTCTTCGGCGTGGGCGTGACCCAGGTCAGCACGGAGCGCCAGGCTTCCGTGGCCGCGCCGCCGATGTCCGGGCGCACGGCCAGCTTTTCCAGCAAGGCGACGCCCGCCGCACGATAGCGTTCGTCGCGCACCTGATGCTGGGCCAGCGCCAACTGGGTATACGGATCGGGCGTCTCGGCGTTCAGGCGCGTCAAGCCCTGAATGGCCGGATCCACGCCGCCGTCCGTATAGCCGAGGAAGGTGTAGTACTCGCGCGCCACACTGCCCCGCGGGGCCTTGCCGCCCAACGCCTTGTCGTATTGCGCGATCGCGGCCGCCAGCGCCTTCGGGTCGTTCTGGTTGACCGCGTCCTGCGCCATCTGGCGCGCCCGGGCGAACGTGGACTTGGCGGGCTCCACGGCAAGACGCAAGTCCTGCTCGAGCAGCGGCACGAAGCGGCTGTCGGGCGCAGCGGCGCGCAGCCTCGCCAGATAGTCTTTGGCGACCGCAAACTGCTTCTTGCCCAACGCGATCGACCCCATGCCATAGAGGCCTTCGGGCTGCTTCGGGTCAGCCAGCAGCAGTTTCGACCAGGACTGCGCGGCCAGATCGGGTTTGTCATGCGCCTGCCAATAGCGGCCCTGCTCGAGCAGCATGCTGGAGCTGGCGTTCTGCGCCCACGCGGGGTGGCTGACCGAGGTGAGCAACAAGCCCAGAACACAGGCCTGGCTGCGGCTGACTAACATGAAGGTTTCCTGATTATTGTTGCGCGTGCTGCCTGGCGCGCAGCCGTGCCTCGGCTTCGGCATCGCGCCGCGCCTGACGGCGCCGCAAGGCCACGAACCCACCTGCCGCCAGCAGCACGAGCGCGACGACACCGAGCGCCTTCAGCAGCGAGGCCAGCGACACGCCGAACGAAGCCAGCCACCAGTCGAGGCCGCGCCACAGGCCCAGATGCCCGACGTAGTACGTGTGCTCGCCCACGAGCGCATCGACTTCGGTGCCGCGGATCGACACGAGGCTGCCCTGGATGGGCTGCTTGTCGTAGTTCGGCACGCGCAGCAGCGCCGCGGCCGCATCCTTGAGACCGTCGGGTTGATTGCTGACCAGCATGACCACGCTGCGGCCCTTTTCCTTCGGCGACTCGAAACCCGCCAGCACGGCGCTTACGCCCGGCCCCGTCCAGGCGAGCGACAAGCGCCCGGGTGCCGAATCGAGACGCGGATTGGCGTGGAACCACCCACGCACGCGGCCCGGCAGATCCGAGAGTGAGAACTGCGCGCCGTGGTCGTACGCCGCGGGCATGTACGCCGCCCAGTCCTTGAGCCAGGCCTGATCGGCACCCGAGGCGATCACGAGCAGATCCTTCGCCGCCGGCATGGCGTCGATGCGCTGGCCGCGCAGCACGGTCACGCCGCGCGCCGGATAGCCGGTCGAGTCGCCCATGCGGCCCATCACGGCCAGATACGTGCTGTACTCCTGCGCCCCCGCATTGGCGCCGAGCACGACGTCCGTGTCGGACAGGTCGGCCATGCGCGTGAACGGGAAACCCGCCTGGGCGAACGCGGCCAGGTTCGGCATCGCGATGTAGTGCGGATACCTCGACAAGTCGATCGTCGATTCGGGATCGATCGCGCCGCGCACGTTGTCGATGATGATGTCCCGGCACTCGCCCTGCTTGATGTAGTCGTACATGTAGCGGAACTGCAGCTGCGTGTTCGGCTGCAGAAGCGACTCCAGCGGCACTTCCAGTTTCGCCTGACGCGGCAGGCTGCTGTCGGGCAGCACTTCGGCGCGCAGCTTGTCGCCGCCTTCGAGGCGCTCGAGCGACAGCAGCGGAATCGACTTCATGAACTGATCGCTGACGCTGAACAGCAGCGACGAATTCACCATGTAAGGCTGCGGCGTGTAGCGGTAATGGAGGTCGATCGGCACGTTGGGCGCGTGCCAGCCGAACAGGTCGGGCGGCACGCGCGTATTGATGCGAATGAGGTCCGGGCTGTAGCCCGACACGCTCAACTGTTTGGTGTCGATCAGCTCACCGAACGATACGGGGCGGTCGGTGCGCAGCCAGCGCGGCGCATCGTAGGGCTTGCGCGGCGCGAGATCGGCGAAATGCGTGATGAGCGCGCTCGAGCCTGCCAGCGTCTGGCTGCCCGTGACCAGCGCGTCGGCCGCCTGCTTGAGTTCCTTGCCGTCGCGGCCCATGACGAGCAGCAGCTTGCCGTTGGGATCGTTCGGGTTGCTGACGATGGCGAGCGTCGGACCTTGCAGCGGCGCTCCGGCGAGCGCCGCCTGCTGCGCGCCTTCGACGATGACGACCGCGTTGCCCTGCGCGGGCACGGTGGAGAGCGACACCGGGAAGTCCGCGCCGCGATAGCTGGCCAGCGCGCCGAACCACGACGACACGGCGCCCGCAGCCTCGAGCGCGGCCGTATCGGGATTGCCAGCGAACACGACCGGCAGGTTCAGCCGGCGGATGTCCTGGCCGTCGAAGAACGGCTTGGGCAGGCGCGCCAGATCGTTGGCCTGCGGCAGCGGCTGCGTATCGACGCTCAGCGTGCTTTCGTTGCTGATGTTGGCCCACAGGCTCGAATGCAGCGGGTCCTCGCACTGCGTGGTGTAGTGCCCGATCAGTTGCAGACGCAACTTGCTGTTCGAGGTGAACAGATACGCCGGCAGCGCGATCGTGCGCTGCAGGCTCGCGCCGGCCGTGTCCTTCGGCACCGCGATCGAGGCCGCCACCTGGTCGTTGACCAGCACGTTGATGTGCGAGAGATCGGGCAGCAGCGCCGGCGAATAGGCATAGCGCAGATTCAGGCGCGCACCGCTCACGACCTGATCGTCGCGCACGCCGACCGGCAGCGTATTGCTGCCGTCGACGCCGCGCAGGTTGAGCGCGTATTGCGCACCCAGTTGCCGCAACGACCAGGTCACGGTCGTTGACGCCGCCGCAGCCGCAGCGGGCTGCGCCTGCGCGTTGTTTGCGGCGTTGCCGCTCGCCGCGGCCTGGGCGTGCGCCGTCGAGACGAAGGCGCAGCCAAGCAGCAGTGCCGGCAACGCCCGCAATACCGGCTGTACGGTCATGCAACGCGCGAGGCGTGCCCGGGAAATAGCCGGCCGTCTTTTAAACATGAGAACCTCGTCGTCCTTCTTCACGATGCGATGTCTGGGGAATGTCCAGATTCAGGCGTCTCAGGGCGCGCCGATGCAGGAGTACGCCGCCGAGCAAACCGATGAGCACGACGCTGACGAGCGTCGCCGCGAGCAGCAGCACGATGTGACTCGCGAAGAACCACTCGATCGCGAGCCGAAGCGGCAAGGAGCCGATGAAATAGCTCTGGTCCTTGTTCAGCGTGGTAAGGATGCCGTCATTGACGACCACGAGGCTGCCGCCGATCGTGTCGTCGACGCGGTAGTGGCGCGCTTGCAGCGCGTCCGCGACCGCGCTGAGGCCGCCCGGCGTGTTGCCCGATACGACCACCACGCTGCGGGCATGCGCGAGCGGCGACTCGAACCCGGCCACCATGCCGTCGTGGTCGTCGCTGCGATAGAGCGCGGCGATGTCGGCCTCACGCCTGGCTTGTGCCTGGCCGCCCGTCAGCTTGTCCCACCAACCGGCGAGCCCGTTGCCGGACGGCGGAGCCGGAGCGAAGAACCCGCGCGGCAAGTCGCTGCGCCACGCCTTGAGCAAAGGCTGGTTGTCGCCCGAGGCCAGCACGAGCAAGTCCTTTTGACGCAGCGATTCGACCTGATCCGCATTGGCCACCGTCACGCCCAGCACCGGATAGCCGGTGGCCTGCCCCATGCTGCCCATCAGCGTCAGATACGCGGAGTCGTCGTCCGCGGCCGGCTGCGTGGGCAGGATCACCGCGGTTTCGGACAGATCGGCGAGGCGCGTGAACGGAAAGCCCGCGTTGGCGAACGCGCCCAGATCCGGCATTGCCGTGTAACGCGGCAACTGCGAAATATCGATCGTCGAAGTCGGATCGATGGCGCTCAGCAGCGGGCCGCCGGGCACGTCCTGCCAGTGGTCCTTCGTCTTGACCGGCTCGTAGCGATAGTCGAATTGCAGCGTCGTCAGCGGCGGCAGCAGATACGTCGGAATCCGGATCACGGCATGGCCGTCCGATGCGTCTCCCGGCAGCGGCAACGCCGCGATCGGCGTGTTGCCTGCCAGCACATTCAGCGCCGAATGCGTCGACTCCGGGCGCGCCGTATAGCGATAACGCAGATTCAGCACCGCGCCGCTGTTGTTGAAACCGAACAGGCCCGGCGGCAGGCGCAGGTCCACGTCCATCGCGCCGGGCCGGAAACCCTGGATCGTGAACCGGTCCGCCGGCAACAGTTCGCCCAGCGCCACCGGGCGGTCGCCCGGCAACCAGTTCGGTGCGTCAAAAGGCTGGCGCGGTGTTGCGGCAACGGGACCGTCGATGCGGACCTGCGGGCCCGCCAGCGTCTTCGCGCCCAGCACCAGCGCCAGCGCCGCCGTGCGCAGTTGCGGCTCGTCGCGGCCCGCGACCAGCAGCAGCTTGCCGTTGGGGTCGTTGGGGTTGGGCACGATCGCCAGCGTCGGGGCGTCGACGGCGAGCGGGGCCAGGCCCAGGGCCGGCAACTCGTCGCGCAGCGCCAGCACGACGGCATGGCCATGTGCGGGCAGCGCGCCGAGACTCGCGGTGAAGTGCGAGCCGCGATAGCCCGCCTGCGCGCCCAGCCACGAGGCCACGATCCCCGCGGATTCGAGGCGCCGCGCGCCCGGTGCGCGCGGCAGCACGACGGGCAAATTCACGCGGCGCTCATCGCGCGCGTCGACGAACGGCGCGGGCAGTTGCGACAGGTCGCTGGAGACCGCCGCCGGCGCCACGGTCAGTTCGAGCGCGCTATTCGGGCCGGCTTTCAGCCAAAGGTCAGGACTCAGCGGATCGTTGCCTTGATCGCTGGCTTTGCTATGGGCAATCAACTCGAGGTTGAGGTGGTTGAACTCGCCGAGCAGCGACACCGGCAAATCCACGCTCACCTGCGTCGACGTGCGCGGCGCAGGCTGCGGCAACGCAATCGTCGCCCCCACCACGCTGTTGAGCAGCACATTGAGGTGCGAGAGCGCGGGGAGCAAGGTGGGCGAATAGCGGTAGTCGAGCACGAGCCGCGCGCCGACCACGCGCTCGTCACGGCGCAAACCGAAGTCCATGCCTCCATAGGCGTCCTCGCCGAGCAGCGTCAGCCCTTGCGCAGCGTTTTGCCGTAGTAGCGGGATGCGGTAGGTATAGGTATCGCCGGAGTCGGTAGCGGGCTGCGGCTGCGCCGATGCAGGCGCTTCGGCCGTCACGGCCTGCGACGCAAACGGCGGCGCCGATGCGGCCGGCGCGCTGGGCGCACTCGCGGCCAGCGCAACGTTGGCGCCGAACGCGAGCACGGCGAGCACCGAACCCAATCGCGGCGCCAACCGGCGCGCGCACGCCAGGGCGCGCGAAGGCAACAGATGGACGGGACTCACGATTGCTTCGATCCCAACTCGCCCGCCTGCGCCTCGGTCGAACGTACGAGACGCTCGCGTGAGCCCATCAGCAGATGCCTGAACAACTCCTTCAGGCCGCGCACGCCGACGCCGAGCACCTCGAACAGGCTGCGCAACGGCCGGTCGCGACGATAGCGGCCCCAGGAAGCAATCCAGCTGTCGGCGCGCGAGAAGGTCACGCGCATCAGGTCGCGTTCCTGATCGATTGTCAGGGCCGGGAAACTCACGCCCACGGTGCGGCCGCGGCACACCTGGACCTCGGCGGGGAACCTGCCCTCGTAGTCGTCGCGGAACACCGAGACCACGACGCGCTCGCCACGCTGAGGCAGCGGCGCGTCCTCGGGCAGCACGAGTCCGAGCCCGCCGTGCGAATAGTCGCTGGTCTGGCAGACAACGCGACGCCCGTCGGCCAGACGGATGGCGGCCGGCAACTCGATCTGCACGCGCGGCATGAGGCGCAGTTGCCTCGACTCGGACGCCACGCCTGCCGCCGCGCTCAGGTTCATGACGTTGTAGATCACCCAGACCAGGTTGAACAGAATACTCATCGCCTCGGGCCAGCCGGGACTGCGGATCAGACCGGCCACCCCCACCGCGAAGCCGGCAAGGTTGATGAGCAACAGAACGATGTAGGGCCGCGCCATCGCCCAATCCAGGAAGGACTGCCGGATCACCCCGCCCTTGGACGTCACGTTGAAGCCTCTACTGCCGGGAAACAGCACGGCCTGGAGCGCGGGCAGAATCACGTACCACGCCAGCACCGTTTCGTAGACCTCGCTCCAGAACGAATGACGGAAGCGTCCCTGAATGCGCGAGGCGCCGATGCTCGAAATCACGAGATGCGGCACGGCATAGGCGAGCACCATCAGCGCCGACGCATGAAAGACGTGCGCGCCGAAGAACAGATAGGCCATCGGCGTGATCAGGAACACGATGCGCGGCAAGCCGAAGAAGAAGTGCATCATCGCGCTGAGGTAGCACAGCCGTTGCGGCAGCGTCAGCCCCGAGATCAACAACGGGTTGAACTGGCGGAAGATCTCCGCCATGCCGCGCGCCCAGCGAATCCGCTGGCCGATGTGGCGGCCCAGGCTCTCGGTCGCGAGGCCCGCCGCCTGCGGAATGGCGAGATAGCCCGTGTTGTAGCCCTTCATGCTCATCTTGAGCGCGGTCAGCGCGTCTTCGGTGACGCTTTCGGTCGCGACGCCGCCCACTTCGTCGAGCGCGGAGCGCCGCAACACCGCGCAGGAACCGCAAAAAAACGCGGCATTCCAGAGATCGTTGCCGTTTTGCAGCACGCCATAGAACAGGTCGCCCTCGTTGGGCACCTTGCGGTAGGTTTCGAGGTTGCGCTCGAACGGATCGGGCGAATAGAACACGTGCGGCGTCTGCACCATGGCCATCTTCGGATCTTTCAGGAACCAGCCCATGCAGATCTGCAGAAACGAGCGCGTGGTGACGTGATCGCAGTCGAACACGGCGATGTACTCGCCGTGGGTCTTCGCCAGCGCCGCGTTGAGATTGCCCGCCTTGGCGTGCGTGTTGTCGGGGCGGGTCAGATAGTCCACGCCGGCCTGCTCGCAGAATGCCCGGAACTCGTCACGGCGGCCGTCGTCGAGCAGGTACACGCGCAGCTTGTCGGCGGGCCAGTCGAGCAGCGTCGCGGCCAGCACCGACTGCCGCACCACGTCGAGCGGCTCGTTGTAGGTGGGGATATAGACGTCCACCGTGGGCCAGGCCGACGTATCGGCCGGCAGCGGCGCAGGCCGGCGATGCAGCGGCCAGAGCGTCTGGAAGTAGCTGCACAACAGCATGAGCACCGCGTAGCCTTCGGCCAGCAACAGCAGATAGCCGAAGGTCCTGTCCAGCGAGTTGGTGAAGGACAGGGTCTGCGTCACGCGCCAGTACAGGTAGCGCAGCGACATGAATACCGACAACGCCACCAGCGACACGGTGAGGACGCGGCCGCGCACGCGGCTCAGCGCGATCGCGACGCCCATGCACAGGATGGCGAACAGCCACTGCTTCGACACCGCCAGATGGACCGTCATGGCCGACGTGAACAACAGCACGGCCGCCAGCGTCACGAGCACGCGTGACCAGCGCGACGCGAGAAGCGACGCACCCGCTTGCAGCAGTGTGTCGTCCCAGTCTCCGGCATCGTCACTTTGCCCCGCACCGGCCGCTTGTCGTTGCGGCCGCAACGATTTCCGCCTGGCGATCATGGCGCACCACGCTGCGCAACATCGCCACGAGGTTCATTGCGTTCCATGAGGCGCGCAAACACACTGCTCAGCGCGGCGGACTGCTGCACCGCGACGACAGGCTCGGGCGTGGGTTGAACGACAGGCTCTTCGAGTGCGGCCTGTTCAGCCGGGAGAGGTTCGGACGCGGCAGCGGGCATGGCGCAAACCGCGTCGGGTGACGCCTCGGTCGTAACGGGCGCATCGAGCGCATCAGCCGTAACGGGAAGATCGGCCGGATCAGCGGCGTCGGCCTGCGCCGACGCGACAGGCGCGGGTGCGACGAGATCCGGCTCCGCCGCGTCCAGCGTGGACCAGCGCCCACGCAGACCTTGCGTCTGCTCCGCCCTTTCCACTTCCCGGTACTGCGATGGGCTTGCGTCCGCTACCTCGAAAAGATTCGCAATGTCCGATGCACTGCTCATGCCCCGACCCCGTAGTATTCGTTGTGCTGTCCATCAAGGCGCGTCATGCGCGCAGCACGTTTTGTGTTTTTTTACTGAACTGCCGACCTGCCGACCTCTACTTACCAAACAGGAAAACCATCGTGCCCGACGCATCCGCAGGACCCGCCGTGGTCATGCGCAACTGAGTGTCGGCGCCCAACTGATGCATCCACGCTTCATAGGCCCCTTCGAGGAACGCCCCGGCCCACGCCACGTTCTCCGCGCCGAATACGGCCGTGAGCGGTGCGTGGTAATGCGTGAGCACCAGCCAGTCCTGAGCCTCGCGTATCTCGACCCGGCCCCAGTCCAGCTCGCCCCACACCTGATTCATGGCGTCCCGCATCGCAGCCACGGTGGCCGCCTCACCAGGTGCATATTGATGCGCGAATTGACCGCCCGCAGCGCGCATAAGCTGGGTCAAAAACCTGGGCGTCAGGTTCTGCGTCAACGCTTGCGTGAGGAACGACAGGAACGGACGCCATTGCGGTGCTGGCATGGAATTCATCACCTATTCATGCGCCCGGAAAGGAGACGCACAGGGTCAACAGAATTTGCAGAAGCAGCCATAGTCACCATTCGGGCAGTGACCGGCGTTAAGCGCAGGCGATCCTTGTGGGTGATTCCGGAAGAACGGCGGATCAACTGACGCGCGGCGGATTATACGTATTATTCTCGCCGTGTTTATTATTTAATTTGTCTTCAGCGCTAAATTTGTCACGCGTGCGCGACAAATCAAAAAGCGAAAACGTTTGCGCATAAAAAAGGGGCGCGCCAATTTAACGCCGCATCGAATTCATTAACCCATACCGCCGGCTTCCTCGAATACGAAACACGAATTCGGTCGTTTTCATTTTGAGCTGGCAATTTCGCCGCGCATTTATAAATTCACCTGGATTCGCTAATGATTCATGCCGAAGTGTCATTTCCGCGAATTCGATCAGGTGCAAACGTTTGCAGCTCATTTCCTGTGCTGTATGGCTAGCGCCGCAATACCCGCTCCAGCGAATGCGCACGCGGCAGACACAATGGCGACGGCACGCAGCGCGTCGATCATCGCGTCCGCTTCCGCACGCGCCACCAGCGTTGCGTGCGGCGTGCCGGCGCCGTCCGATGCGAGCCCGCCTTGCCCATCCGGCTCCAGCAGCTGCCGCGTCTCGCGTGCGTCCACCGGCACGTGCAATGCGTCGAGGCGCGACGCCAGCGCTGCGTGATGCGACCACACGAACACGATGCCGAGCACCGCCACCGCCAGCAGGCTCGCCACGCGTGCAACGGCATTGTTGATGCCGGATGCGACGCCGGTGCGCTCGCTCGACACCGAGCCCATCACGGTCGTGGTGAGCGGCGCGACGGTGATCGTCATGCCGAGCCCGAGCACCGCGAGCGCAGGAAAGAATCCGGTCCAGTAGCTGCCGCGCACGAACGGCAACGCCAATAGCGTGAACCCGAGCCCGGCGACGCCCGGGCCAACGGTCAACAGCGCGCGCGAGCCAAAGCGGCTCGTCAGGCCACCGGTGAAGCGCGACAGCAAGCCGATGATGACGGGCACCGGCAGCAGCGCCGCGCCCGCTTCGGTCGCGGTGAAACCATGCGCGCGGATCAGCGTGAACGGCAGGAAGAAGAATGCGCCGCCGAGCCCGAAGTAAAGCAGCAGTGTGACGAGGTTCGCGCCGGTGAAGTCGCGCGAACGGAACACATCGAGCGGCATCATGGGGTTGGCGCTGCGCGATTCGATCATGACGAACGCCGCGAGCACGAGCACGCCGGCGCCGATTGCGACCAGTACGACCGGATGCTGGAAACCTCGCGCCGACGCCTGGGTCAGCCCGAAAGTCAGACTGGCGAGTCCCCCGGCCGCGGCCAGCGCGCCGGGCCAGTCGAGCTGCCCGGGCGCATCGGGCCTGTGGCTGTTGGGCACCGATGAAATGGCGAGCGCGATGGTTAGCGCGGCGAGCGGGACGTTCAGGAAGAAGATCGCGCGCCAGGAAAATGCATCGACGAGCCAGCCGCCCGCCACGGGCCCCACCGCCGACGTGATCGCGCCGACGCCCGCCCAGGTGCCGATCGCCCGGCCACGCGCTTCGTCGTCGAACACCGCGCCGATGATCGCGAGGCTGCTGGGTACGAGCAGCGCCGCGCCGATGCCTTGAACCGCGCGCGCGGCGATCAGCGCAGCCGCATTCGGCGCGAGGCCGCAAGCCGCCGACGCCAGCGTAAACAGCGCGATGCCCGCGATGAACACCGTGCGGCGGCCAAGCTTGTCACCCATCGACCCGCCGACCAGCACGAGGGAGCCGAGAAACAGCAAATACGCGTTGACGACCCATTGCATCGCGGCGACGCTCGCACCGAGTTCGCTCTGAATGGACGGCAGTGCGACGTTGACGACGGAGCCGTCGATGAACGCCATGCTCGAACCCAGGATCGTCGCCGCGAGCGCGAGACGCTTGCGCCGGCACGGACGGTCGACTGAGGTGGGCTGCGTGCGGATGACGAGCTCGTCGCACGGGCTCGCCTGCGCGGCGACGACATGCGCGCCCTTCGGCCCGCTTTCAACAAGATCCGGGTTGGCCAAGTTCGCTCCCGTGTCGATCGATGGTGACTAGAGTCTGTTGATGCCAGCGGCGCGAGTCAACCCGGGAGAGCGCATGGGCGTCGGCCGCGGATCACCGTGCGGACGCGATCCAGATCAGGCTGGTATACATCGGTCTGCCGGCCACCGCGCTGCGCCGTCCCCCATTTCGCCACACGCTTGAGCGCGACCGCGCGAATGGCCTGGATCCTTCATGACGCGCCCTTACCCATCACGCATGTCGCGTTGCCCGCAGTTAGCCCATCTGTCGGCCAATGTGTCGGCCCTCGTCGTTGCCGCGCTGCTATGCGGCTGCGCGATGGTGCGCGTGAACTCGCTCGGCCCGCAGCAGTACTTTGCCATGCGTCGGGGAGATATTCTCTCGACCGGCCAGTTGAGCGCGGCGACACAGGCCACGTTGCGGGTTGCGGCCCTGGACGAAAGTTCGTGCCAGAGTGCGCCGCAAGCGTGTATCGATACGATCGCAACCGTCGGCGGACTCAGTACCGAACAGCGCCTTGCCTGCCTCGCCGAGTTATCGCTCCAGATGGCGCTCGAGCAAACGCCGCCTGCCGGCGCCCCCTGGACCGACGCGCAATTCGATTCGTGGCTCAAGACAGCGCGATACGCGTACGCGTTTCTGTTCCTCGGCCAGCGCACGGCGGGCGAACGGGCATTCGAGGACCGCCAGACGCAGGTTCGCGACTACTACAACTATGCGGTCCAGGAGCTTGCCGGCGCGCTGTTTCTGCGCGGCACCACCACTGAAACGACCACCGGCCAGCGCGATCCGGCAAAGCAGTTCATAGCAGGCTGGACCATCCATGTCGACCTGAGAGAGGTCCGGCTGCCCGAGGGCGTACGCGAACTCAGCGAAGTCATTCCCGCCTCGGGACTGTCGTTCGCGGGACTCCACAGTACCTATCGCCGTGACGGTCTGGGTGCGGATCTGGTTGCGGTCACGCAGCCCGCCCAACCCGACCCGGATAGCGCGACGACTAACAGCGCAGCGACAAGCGCTGAAGACGATGCAAATGCGAACGCAGGCGCAACCATCTGGCTCGCACCCGGCTCGCGTCCATTCAATGAAATGCCTTCGCCGAACGTCACCGCACTGCTGCTGTTCGGCAATGGCACGCTCGAGCAGCTGCTCGATTCGCACGACGTGGTGTTCTCCGCCTACGATCCGTTTCGCGTAGAGAGCGTAGAGATCAATGGCGAGACCGTGCCGCTCGCGGCCAACTTCAGTGCGGGCTACGGCATCTGGCTTGCCCGCTCCGGCTTTGCCAGGCAGTCCTTGCGTTCGCTGCTCGGCCGCACGAGGGGCATCGATCGTCCGCGCATCTACATGATGCAACCGTTCGATCCGGACCGGCGCATCGTGCTGATGCTGCACGGGTTGGCCAGCAGTCCCGAGGCGTGGGTCAACGTCGCCAACGACATTCAGGGCGACGAAATGCTTCGCCGGCATTTCCAGGTCTGGCAGGTCTACTACCCGACCAACGCGCCCATTCTCGTGAACCTCGCGAGGATACGGCAGGCCGTGCAACTGACACTCGCGCATTTCGATCCCGCAGGCGAGCTGCCAGCGTCGAACGGTATGGTGCTGATCGGGCACAGCATGGGCGGCGTGCTCGCGCGGTTGCTCGTGTCGTCCTCCGACGACGTTCTGTGGATAACCATCCAGAACAAGTACCTGCCCGAAGGCGTCGACATCGTGCGCGAGGATGAGCGGCTCGATCGTCTGCTGCGCTTTACGCCGATGCCACAGGTCGAGCGCGCGATCTTCATCGCCACGCCGCATCGCGGCACGCCGTTCGCGAGCAATCGCCTGTCTCGCTGGGTCGCAAACCTGGTGCGCCTGCCGCTTGCGCTGTTCAAGGAGATCGACGAGATGCTGCAGAGCGCCACCAACGCCGATAGCACCCAGCGGGCCGGAAAGACCATCCCGATTCCCAACAGCATCGAGCAGTTGCGGGAGACCGATCCGATCATCCAGTCGATTTCACGACTGCCGATCAGCCCCGATGTGTGCTTTCACTCGATCATTGCGCGACGCCGTGCGACGGGCCCGCTCGAAGATTCCGATGACGGGGTCGTCCCCTATCGCAGCGCGCACCTCGATGGCGCGCTCTCCGAAAAGGTGATCGTTTCGGGACATAGCGTTCAGGAAACTCCTGAGGCGATTTTCGAAATCCGCCGCATTTTGCACGAGGATATCGAGGTGTTTGATAACCAGGGCGCACACGAAGGCGCTTGCGGCAGGCCCCAGGCTGTGCGTGAGATGCCGTGAATGGCGCCTTCGTCTAGTCCGCCGCCATGCGCTTTCGCGCGGTCATAAAAGGTCCGGTCGGCTGGCGCGCCGGCGCGAAGCGGTCGAAGCCCACGGGGCCGGGCATGTCGATATAAACCGCCTCCATTCCTTGCCGGCTATAGCTTTCATGCCAGAAGCCCGCGCCGCCGCTGTCGCGCAGAAACTCGCCCCACCAGCGCGAATGCGGCGCGCTGCGGGTAAAGGCTTCGAGACTTTCGAGGTCGCGCCAATACTGGCGGATGCCGACATGATTGAGGGCGAAGAGGAACTGCTCGCTGGAGAGCAATCCCTCAGGCGGATTCAAATCGATTTGCCGCAAGCCTTTGCCGATGCCGAACAAGGTCGCGATCCCGCGCATCCGGCGCACGCGAAAGCCCAGGATGATGACCACAAGATTCGGGTACGTGCTGAGGTCGACGGACCTACGGGTAACAGAGGCTTGCATGGCGGCTCCCGGTTGTTTACGCTGTAAGCATAGCCCCGAATGATTACAGTGTAAACAACAAATGAGCGATTCGAATTTGTCCCTCCGTGACCGTCTGGTCGATTGCGCGCTGGCCTTGCTCGAACAGGGCGAAAGCGACGTCAGCCTGCGTGCGGTGGCGCGGGCCGCCGGCGTTTCGGCGATGGCGCCCTATCGCCATTTCGAGGACAAGGCGGCGCTGATGGGCGCCGTCGCGCTCAAGGGCTTTGCCATGCTGGAGGCAAGCGCCGAGCGCGCCAACGAGGCCCACGACGCGCGCGAAGCGCTCGAGGCGCAGGGCGTGGCCTACGTTGGCTTCGCCCGCGCGCATCCTGCGCTGTTCCGGCTGATGTTCGCGGACGGGGCAGGACTCGCCTTGCCCCATGAGGATTGCCGGGGCGCTTATACGCTGATGGCACGCAACGTGGCGGAACTGGCGCCGCATTGCGTCGAGGCGGGGGTGCTCGCCTGCTGGGGACTGGTTCACGGTCTGGCGACGCTGGCGCTCGACGGAAGAATTCCGGCCGATCCGGCCGGTGAGCGTGCGGCGATCGCGCTGATAACCCACGCGCTGAAGGCCGCGCCGCCCGCCCTCGCCGGTTCCTGAGGCGGCATCCGCAGCACGCGCATTCCCTCTCGCGCGTACGATTGCCGGCAACGCGATGACGACGAGAGAGGAGCCATGGCGACAGAGGAATCCACGAGCGGCGTGCAGCAGTCCGGCCCCAAAGTCGCGCTTGCCCTGCAAGGCGGCGGCTCGCACGGCGCCTTCACGTGGGGCGTGCTCGATCGATTGCTCGAATCGACATCGCAGGGCACGCCGTTCAGTGTGGAGGCGATCAGCGGCGCGAGCGCAGGCGGAATCAACGCGACGCTCTGCGCGGCGGGCCTGGCCAGCGGGGGCGCCACGAAAGCGCGCGAGAGGCTGCGCACCTTCTGGGAAGCGGTGTCGCGCGCCGGGGAGCAGGCCGGCAATGCGCTCTTCGGCTTTTCCGAGCCCGGGCCGTTTGGCGGCTGGAATATCGACTGGAGTCCTGGCGCCATCTTCTCGGAGATCGTGGGACTCGTCGCTTCGCCTTACAACAATCCCTTCTATCGCGATCCGCTCGGCCCGGTGATCCGCTCCGCGCTCCCGGAATCCGATCTCTCCACGCTCAACGCGAAGAGCGGGAGCCCGCAGCTTTTCATTTGCGCGACCAACGTACGCACCAATGAACGCACCATCTTTACGCAGCCCGAAATTTCCGTCGATGTGCTGCGCGCTTCCGCATGCCTGCCAAGCGAATTCCGCACCGTGAACGTCCACGGCGTGCCGTACTGGGATGGCGGCTATCTGGGCAATCCGCCTTTGGCGCCGTTGATCACCCATGCCCAGGACCTGATCCTGATCCTCGTGAATCCGTTCGTGCGCCACGACATGCCGCCGAAAAATGCGCGCGGCATTCTGGACCGGCTCAACGAAATCGGTTTCAACGCTTCCGTCGTGCTGGAGATCAACGCGATCGAAGCGGTCAACCGCGTGCTCGACTCGGTTGGCGAGGAAGCCGCGAGCCAAAGCCGCTTCAAGACCGTCAGGTTTCACCTGATCCGCGACGACGACTTTCTCGCGCAGTTCGGCTTCGTTTCCAAGAGCAGCACGTCCTGGTCGCTACTCAAAACGCTGTTCAACCGTGGACGCGAGGTGGCGGACGGGTGGCTCAAGAAGGACTACGCAAATCTTGGGCAAGCGTCTTCGCTCAGCGTCAAGGATGCGCTGCTCGATCCCACGCTCAAGCAGGTCAGCGGATCGCAAACGCAATAAAGCGCGTGGCGTAACATTCGGGCCTGGATCGGCTGAGCGGGGCCAGCGCGCTGGCCCCGCTCGCCTTGAGGGAGCAGACCAATGCCGTTCGCATATATCGACGTCGAAACAGCCGTGCAGCGTGATGGCTTGCGCATGGTCGTGGTAGGTGGCGTTCCGAGTCCCTGGAGCGAAGCGGCCAAGGGCATCCTGCACATCAAGGGTATCGAGTGGGCTGCCGTGCGACTCGCCTACGACAGCGAGACACTGAAGCAGTGGACCGGGGAACTGAGCGCGCCCGCGCTCATGGTCGGTCAGGAGCGACCGCGCCGCGGTTGGGCGGATATTCTTCTACTCGCGGAGCGGTTGGTGCCCGCACCTTCGTTGTTGCCGGAGGACCCCGCCGAGCGTGCTCTGGCTTTCGGCCTCGCGCATGAACTGTGCGGTGAAAGCGGTTTGGGGTGGTCTCGCCGCCTGCAGCTGATTCATGCGGGTTTGCAGAATCATGGTGGCTTCCCCGAGCGGGTCGCGAAATATCTGGGCAAGAAGTACGGGTACAGCCCGCAAGTCGGTGCGGCTGCGGCCGGCAGCGTGAAGGCAGTGCTGGGGATGCTGACTGCGCGCCTGAAAGCTCAGCAAAAGGCAGGCTCTTCGTATTACATCGGCGACTCCGTGACCGCGGTCGATGTCTACAGTGCCAGTGTCCTGGCGCTCTTGCGCCCGCTGCCGCACGACGTGTGTCCGATGGACGCGACCGTGAGGACCGCTTTCGAAACGCGGGATCCGGAGACCGACGCGGCATTGGATTCCATCTTGCTCGAGCATCGCGATCTGATGTACGCGCGACATCTTGCGTTGCCGCTATCGTTGTAGGTGAACGGAGCAAAACCAGGTGAACACAGAATTTGCCAGACTTCCCGTCTACTTCTATGGCTACGATGACATTGAAACGTTTTGCCTGTCTAAAAGAGAGCAACTGGTTCAAGAAAACATAGGTTTGATACTCGGCATCTTGCGCGGAGGCGCCATACCGGCCCTGATGCTTTCGCAGATGTTGGGCCTGCCCGTCGAGTTTGTGCACTACGATCGACGGGAAACCAAGGCTGAAATCAACAACAAGAAAGTGTTTGATCTCGTCGACGCCTGCATCAAGGAAGGCAGGAGAATCCTGCTGGTGGACGATGTTGCCGGCGTTGGATATACGCTGGCCAACTGCTACGAGTATTTGCTTTCTTTTGTTAAAGACGAGTCTTTGATCAAAGTGCTGACGCTGGTGCACCACGTCGACAGTAGAACGGTGGCGGACCACTACAAAGACTGTTCTTCAGTGCGCGCTGTATTGCCCTGGGAGCGGTATGTCACCAGCCGCCAGTGCCTCGATGATTTCGTGAAGGCGGAAGCGGCACTGCTAGAGGATCAACGCTATAAGAAGACGTTGGCCATCGACGATTCCGCCTACCCGTTGAACTTGAAGCATGAATGGAGGGTGGATTGCCACGTGGAATTCAAAGGTGACCACAACTCACTATTCGATACCATCAAAGCCGTTGGGCCAGAGGAGATTTATTGCAACAACGAATCCCTGATAGGCCTCATTCTGGATGAATTTCCGTTTTCCATAATGTATAAAACAATTAAAAACAAGCGATACAGAATAAGTGCCTTTGATCAATGACTGATTCGGCACTCGCCGCCCCTGCAAGCACTCAACCAGGCGTAGTGACGCGTTGTAAGAAAATCGGTGCTCGCGTTACGAACGATTGCGATCCTCCCCAATCAGTGCAAACGCTGAGGGCATCTGATCACGAAAATCTGTGACCTATGGATTCAAGGTCCGATTCCTAACCAGGCAGTCCGGGCGAATGAACTGTTCCAGACGCTGATTGGCCAGAACACGTTCGAGGCCGCGAAGATCGCGTGGCTGTCCATCAGCCGGTGATGCGTCAAGATGTGACCGAAACGCTCGCGTCGATTTCGGCGCCGAAATCCGCGAGCACCTCATTTCCCAACGATACCACCGAGGTGCACATGCCTATCCCCTACGACCCATCGCGCGACGCGCTCGACTCACCGGAACTCAGGCCGACTGTGTTCACTGCCGGTGGCAACTACGATATTGACGGACTGTGCGCGGAGTTCGCGCGGCTTGCCTATATACGCTACGAGAAAGGCGGCGCTGAACTCCAGCGGCTCGAACAGGCGCTCGCCCTGGTGAGTTTTGAAGGCGCTGCTCCCTTCAACAATGCCGACGACGACACGCATGGCTTCGGCGCAGTGAGGCGCTCCGATGGCCTCGCCGTGCTCGCGTTCCGGGGAACGGAACCGCAGTCGCTTACCGATATCGCTCTCGACCTCGAAGGCAGCTTGTCCGCCTGGACGGAAAGCGCCGGCCAGGTTCATGCTGGATTTGCACGCGCCGCGCGCGGCTTGCGCGAAGCAGCCGATAACTGGTTGCAAACGACCACGGCGACGCGAACCCAACTCATCTTGACGGGCCATAGCCTCGGTGCGGCCATCGCGACGCTCTTTGCCAGCCTATGCACGCCCAACGCCCTCGTGACGTTCGGTTCGCCACGCGTCGGCGACGCGGCGTTTGTCGCCACGCTCGCCCATGTCGACATCACGCGCTATGTCGATTGCTGCGATCTCGTCACCGATTTGCCACCGCCCGTTGGCGGATACGTTCATGCGGGAGCGTCGAACTACATCACGCGCGAAGGCGAACTGGCACCGCATGCCGACGATGCTTTCGTGCAAGCGGACCGCGCCGCCGCGCGCGACGACTATCTGCTCCAATACGCGTGGCGCATCGGTGACGTCATGGTGCGCGACCTCGCGGATCACGCCCCGATCAACTACGTGAGAAGTCTGGTTCCCTGAAGCGACACGTCGCCGTCAATCAGACTAACCGAGCCCTTTTGCGTCGCTAGTCGCATCCCCCTCACGATGCACGGGCTGCGTCTCCTTCAGGCTCTTCGCGAGCCGCGACGCCTGCAGATAGCCAGGATTCGCAGGCCGCTTCAAGTAACGCCCCGCCCCGCGCCGCGCCCGCAGATCGCCGTTCGCCCACACCAGTTCACCTTGCGAGACCGTATGCGTGGGCACGCCGCGCACCGTCAAGCCTTCGAAGACGTTGAAGTCGACGTTCTGATGATGCGTCTTCACCGAGATCGTGCGCGTGGCCTGCGGATCCCACACGACGAGATCGGCATCGGCGCCGACAGCCACCGTGCCCTTGCGCGGATACAGGTTGAAGATCTGCGCGGCGTTAGTGGAGGTCACCCGCACGAACTCGTTCGGCGTGAGCCGGCCCGTGTTCACGCCCTGATCCCACAGCACCGCCATGCGATCCTCCACGCCGCCGCACCCGTTCGGAATCCTTGTGAAATCATTGCGGCCCATTGCCTTCTGCGAAGCACAGAACACGCAGTGGTCGGTCGCCGTAGTGTGCAGCAGCCCGCCTTGCAGCCCGCGCCAAAGCGCGTCGCGATGCTCTTTCGTACGGAACGGCGGGCTCATTACGTGGGCAGCAGCGCGCGTCCAGTCCGGGTCGCGATACACAGACTCGTCGATCACCAGATGCCCGGCGAGCACCTCACCGAACACGCGTTGCCCTTCGCTGCGCGCGCGGGCGATCGCTTCGAGCGCATCTTTCGCCGAAACATGCACGATGTACACCGGCACGCCCAGTACCTGCGCAATGCGAATTGCCCGGTTCGCCGCCTCGCCTTCGACTTCGGGCGGCCTTGAAAGCGGATGCGCCTCGGGCCCCGTGAAGCCGCGCGCAAGCAGCTGCCGTTGCAACTGGAAGACAAGTTCACCATTTTCAGCATGAACGGTGGGCAGCGCACCCAGTTCGAGCGAGCGCGCGAAACTGTTCACGAGAATCTCGTCGTCGGCCATGATGGCGTTCTTGTACGCCATGAAGTGCTTGAAGCTCGACACGCCGTGTTCGTTCACGAGCAGCCCCATGTCGCGATGCACGCTCTCGTCCCACCACGTCACCGCCACGTGGAAGCCATAGTCGGCGGCCGCCTTTTCGGCCCAGCCGCGCCACTCGCGAAACGCGTCCATGAGCGGCTGCTTCGGGTTCGGAATCACGAAATCGATGATCGACGTCGTGCCGCCCGCCAGGCCCGCCGCCGTGCCCGTGTAGAAGTCGTCGCTCGCCGTCGTGCCCATGAACGGCAGCTCCATGTGCGTATGCGGGTCGATGCCGCCCGGCATCACATACTGGCCGCCCGCGTCAACCACGGTCGCGCCCGCGGGCGCGTCGAGGTTTTCGCCCACGGCCTGGATCACGCCGCTTTCGCAGAGCACGTCCGCGCGCCAGCTCTTGTCCGCATTGACGACGGTGCCGCCTCGAATCAGGATCGCCATGATGCCAAGTCTCCTTCAGTTGAACGAATTCGCGCTGCCACAACTCACGCGTTTGCCACGCTCGGGCGCCGGCTCTTGCCGAGCTTCATCATCACGCCGTAGACGAGCGCCGCGATCGCGAGTCCCACGAACCACGCATAGGTGTAAATGCTTTTGAATGCGTCGGGCACGGAGGGAAACACATTCGGGAACGCGGTGTAGAGAAAGCCCGGCAGATTGGGCAGCACCCCTAAGACCAGCGCGACGACGGCTGCCAGGTTCCAGCCGTTCGAGTAGGCATATTCGCCGTTCTCCTCGAATAACTCCGCAGTATTCAGGCGCGTGCCGCGAACGAGGAAGTAATCGACGATGAGAATGCCCGCCACGGGTCCGAGCAGCGCCGAATAGCCGACGAGCCAGGTGAAAATGTAGCCCTGTGTGGTGGCGAGAATCTTCCACGGCATCATCAAGATGGCGATACCCGCGGTGATGAGCCCACCCGCCTTGTACGAAATGGCCTTGGGCCAGAGGCTCGAAAAATCGTAGGCCGGGCCGACGAGATTCGCGGCGAGATTGCAGCACATCGTGTCGAGCGTGAGGATGACGAGCGCGATGCCCACGCCCACGCCTTCCATGCGGCTCGTGAGATCGATAGGGTCCCAGATCGCCTTGCCGTAAATCACCACCGTGGCCGAAGTCACGACGACCGAGACCACCGAAAGCAGCGCCATCGGAACAGGCAGACCAATGGCTTGCCCCACGAATTGGTCCTTTTGCGTTTTTGCGAAGCGCGTGAAATCGGGAATATTGAGCGCGAGCGTGGCCCAGAAGCCCACCATAGCCGTGAGACTCGGCCAGAACGTCGCCCAGAAGAGCCCCGCCTTCTTGCCGCCAGCGGCGAACTGGGAAGGTTGCGAGAGCATCGAACCCACGCCGCCCGCCTTCGAACAGGCCCACCACACGAGCACCACGCACATCACGACTTTGATGGGCGCAGACCAGCTTTCGAGCCAGCGGATCGAATCGGTACCGTGCAGGATGAAATAGAGCTGCAGCACCCAGAACACAAGGAAGCACGCGCCCTGGCCGATCGAGATGCCGAGAAACGGTAGCGCGTCGCCCACCAGCGCGTTGTGCGTGAGAATATTGGCGAGCGTATAGATGGCGCTGCCGCCAAGCCACGACTGGATACCATACCAGCCGCACGCCACGATGGCGCGCAGCATGGCGGGCAGCTTCGCGCCCTGCGTGCCGAACGAGGAACGCACCAGCACCGCGTAGGGAATGCCGTATTTCGTGCCGGCGTGGCCGATCAGCAGCATCGGCACGAGCACGATGAGATTGCCGAGCAGCACCGTGAGCACGGACTGCCACGGTGACATGCCCTGCTCGGTGAGCCCGGCCGCGAGCATGTACGAGGCGATGTTCATCACCATGCCCACCCAGAGCGCCGCGAAGTGATACCAGCGCCATGTGCGCTGCGCTGCGCCGGTGGGCGCGAGATCGTCGTTGTATAACTCGCTTTCGGCGCGGCGCACGCTGGCGTCGCCTGTCAATGGCTGACTCATGGTTGCAGTTCTCCGTGGCTTGTCGTTGGTCTGGTTCGGCTCAGTTCGGCTCAGTTCGGCTCAGTGCTGATTCGTTGCGTCAGGCGGCTTTCGGATCGGCCACGCGCGCCGGATTGTTGGGATGCGTGGTCCAGTTCGCGTAGCGGCCCGAGTCGACGCGCTCCATCGTGATGCATTGGTCGACCGGGCAGACATGCATGCATAAATTGCACCCGACGCAGTTTGCGTCGACGACCTCGAAGTGACGCTTGCCGTCGCGCGTGGCGGTAATGGCCTGATGCGAGGTGTCCTCGCAGGCGATATGGCAGAGCCCGCACTGGATGCAGCGGTCCTGATCGATGCGCGCCTTGATGTCGTAGTTGAGGTTCAGGTACTGCCAGTCGGTGACGTTGGGCACGGCGCGGCCGCGAATGGCGTCGAGATTCGCGTAGCCCTTGTCGTCCATCCAGTTGGAAAGGCCGTCGATCATATCGCTGACGATTCGGAATCCATAATGCATCGCGGCGGTGCAGACCTGCACGCTTCCCGCGCCCAGCACGATAAATTCGGCGGCGTCACGCCAGTCGGAAATACCGCCGATGCCGGAGATGGGCAAGCCGTGCGTTTGCGGGTCGCGCGCGATTTCCGCGACCATGTGCAGTGCTATGGGCTTCGCGGCGGGGCCGCAGTAGCCGCCGTGCGTGCCTTTTCCATCCACGGTCGGCAGCGGCGCCATCACGTCGAGATCGACGCCCACGATCGAGTTGATCGTATTGATGAGCGAGACGCCGTCCGCGCCGCCCTTCATCGCCGCGCGCGCGCCGTGGCGTATGTCGGTCACGTTAGGTGTCAGTTTCACGAGACAAGGCAGGCGCGTGCCCTCCTTCACCCAGCGCGTGACCATTTCGATGTATTCGGGCACCTGCCCCACGGCCGCGCCCATGCCGCGCTCGCTCATGCCATGCGGGCAGCCGAAATTGAGCTCCACCGCATCGGCGCCGGTGTCTTCCACCTGCGGCAGGATCCACTTCCAGTCCTGCTCGGTGCACGGCACCATCAGCGATACAATGAGCGCCCGGTCTGGCCAGTCGCGCTTCACCTGCGCGATTTCCTCGAGGTTCACGTCGAGCGGGCGGTCGGTAATGAGCTCGATATTGTTCAACCCCGCAATGCGCTGACCGCGCCACGTGGTGGCGCCATAGCGCGAGCTCACGTTCACCACGTGCGGGTCGAGCCCGAGTGTTTTCCAGACCACGCCGCCCCAGCCCGCCTCGAAGGCCCGATTGACGTTGTAGGCCTTGTCGGTGGGTGGCGCGGAGGCAAGCCAGAACGGGTTCGGCGATTCGATGCCGGCAATCGTGCAACGCAGGTCGGCCATGATGCAACTCCTTCGTATTGTCTGGATTCGGTGTGTTGCTCGCCTGGATCGAGCTGCGCAGTTCAAGCGGCTTTAGCGGACTGACTCGCGAGGTAGCGGTCGATCGCGCGCGCGGCGAGCTTGCCGTCCTGCACGGCCTGCACGGTGAGATCGGTTGCGCCATGGGCTGCGCAGTCGCCGCCCGCGAATACGCCTTCGATGGATGTCGCACCATCCGCATCCACGGCAATGCGCGCGCCGCCCGCGGTAAGTTGCAGGGCATCGAGGCCGACCAGACCTTCTGGCAAGAGCTTTTGGCCAATGGCTTTCAGGACCATGTCGGCTTCTACACGCACGATCTCGCCGGTGCCGCGCAACGCGCCGTCCGCATCGAGCGCGGTGCGCTCGAACTCCACGGCCTGCACGCAGGTGTCGCCGGTAATGCGCAGCGGCTTCATCCATTCGATCAGCACCACGCCCTGCGCGCGTGCGAATTCCTGTTCGGCCCAAGTGGCGCTCATCTGCGCCGCGCCGCGGCGATACGCAAGCGTCACCTGCTCGGCGCCCAATTTGCGGCTTTGCACGGCGGCATCGATGGCCGTATTGCCGCCGCCGATCACCACCACCTTGTGGCCCACCGCAAGCGTAGAAAGATCGTCGGCTTCGCGCAGGCGTGCGATAAATTCCACAGCATCGCGCACGCCGTCGAGCGCTTCGCCTTCAACGGAAAGCGCTTGCGTGCCGCCGAGGCCCACGCCGATGAACACGGCGTCATACGCGGCTCGTAATTCAGTAAGCGTGACGTCACGGCCAAGCCGCTGTCCCTGACGTATTTCGATCCCGCCGATGGAAAGCAGCCATTGCACTTCGCGCTGTGCAAAATCGTCGACGACCTTGTACGCCGCGATGCCGTATTCGTTGAGGCCGCCCGGCTTTTCGCCGGCGTCGAACACGCTCACGCGATGCCCGGCGAGCGCAAGCTTATGCGCGCAGGCAAGCCCCGCCGGTCCGGCCCCGACCACGGCCACGCGCCGTCCCGTCTCGCTCGCGCGTTTGAAGAGCGCTGGCGCGCCGGCGGCTTCGCGCGCCATCTGAAAGTCAGTGGCATGGCGCTGCAGCGCGCCGATCTGGACTGGTTCGCCATCCTGATGATTCCGGACACACGCGCCTTCGCAGAGAATTTCGGTTGGGCAGACACGCGCACACGTGCCGCCCAGCGGATTCGCGCTCAATATGTCGCGCGCCGCGCCCTTGAGATTGCCATTGCCGATCTTGCGGATAAAGCCCGGAATGTCGATGCCGGTCGGGCAAGCGGCAACGCAGGGCGCGTCGTAACAGTAGTGGCAGCGGTCGGCGGCGATGACGGCTGCAATGTTGGAGAGTGGCGGCGCGACGTCGGCAAAATTGCAGCCAAGCTGTTCGGCCGTGAGGCCGCCAGGCGCGATGCCGTCGGCGGCATTCGAGTTGGGCTGGGACATCCGGATGCTCCTTGCGAGGCAAAACACGGGTCCGCCGGCTGTGCGCGACGCGCGCAGCCGGTACGTGGGGACAACGGGAAAGCAAACGCGGCTCTCAGGCCGCTTGCGTTGGCGTCAAAGGCGTCAGCCGGGTTCGCTCGCGCGTTCGAGCATGGCGTGCAGCAGCACGTTCGCGCCCGCCTCGATCCATTCGATCGTCGCATCCTCGACTTCGTTGTGACTGATGCCGTCGATGCATGGCACGAACACCATCGAAGTCGGCGCGACCGTCGCGAGATAGCACGCGTCGTGGCCCGCGCCCGAAACGATCTCGCGGTTCGAGTAGCCAAAGCGCTCCGCTGCCGCGCGCACGGAGTTCACGCAGGCCTTGTCGAACGGCACCGGTGCGTAGTAGAAAATCTGCTCGACCTGCGCTTCGAGCTTGCCTTGCCCGGCAATCCTTTCGATTCCTTCGCGCAATTCGGCGTCCATCTGCGAGAGCACGTCGTCCTCTGGATGACGGAAATCGATGGTAAAAAACACACGGCCCGGAATCACGTTGCGAGAATTCGGATGCACCTGCATCATGCCGACCGTCGCGCAGGCTAGCGGCGCGTGGCGCAGGCCAATTTCGTTGACGAGCTGCACGACTCGCGAGGCGCCCAGCAGCGCGTCGCGGCGGCGCGGCATCGGCGTCGGGCCCGCGTGCGCTTCCTGCCCCGTGAGCACGACTTCGTACCAGCGCTGCCCCTGCGCGTCCGTCACGACACCGATGGTCTTGTTTTCGGCTTCGAGTATCGGCCCCTGCTCGATATGCAGTTCGAACGCCGCGTGAATCTTGCGCCCGCCGCACGGCAGTTCGCCCGCATAGCCGATGCGCTGCAATTCCTCGCCGATGGTCTTGCCGTCGACATCCTTGCGCGAGAGCCCGTAGTCGAGCGTAAAGACGCCTGCAAACACGCCCGAGGCGACCATGGCCGGCGCGAAACGCGAGCCTTCCTCGTTGGTCCAGATCACGGTTTCAACGGGGCGCTCGGTTTGAATGCCGTGATCGTTGAGCGAGCGGATCACCTCGAGCCCGCCCAGCACGCCATAGATGCCGTCGAAGCGCCCGCCCGTGGGCTGAGAGTCGGCGTGCGAACCGGTCATCACCGGCGGCAGGTCGTTGTTGCGCCCCGCGCGGCGCATGAACACGTTGCCCATCTGGTCGACGCTCACGGTGCAGCCCGCCTCCTTCGCCCATTGGACGATGAGATCGCGCCCTGACTTGTCGAGATCGGTGAGCGCGAGACGGCATACGCCGCCCTTGGGCGTGGCGCCGATTTTCGCCATCTCCATCAGGCTGTCCCACAAACGCTGGCCGTTCACGTGAATCGCGGTCGTCAGCGCGGCTTCGCTTACTGCGTTCATGCGTGTCCTCCTTTCCGTGTTCGTCAAACGTGCATTGGTGCCACCTTCTGGGGCGGGAAGAGCCATGGCGGTGCACGCTCGAATGGCGCTTCGCGACTCCCGAAACCTCGCCCCGCGAATCCTGTCCGATTGGACAGGTTGTAGACGATAAACTTTGCGAATTCAATGCGGTGTTACCAGCGAGAAGCGTGCCATCGATGCTGCAGTGCGTGAAAACGCCCCGCGCTCCGCGCGTTTTCCCCGAGGGCGGTGAATGCACGAGGCGCTTACATCGTGACTACAATGAAGCCGACATGGGCGGCGCGCCAGCCGTGCGCCGCCTTTTCCCTTCTGAACGGACCGACCATCATGCGCGACGACGAACCCACCACGCGAGCCGCGGCCCACGCGATGCGCGTCACGGCGCTGATGCGGGAGGCCGCTGACGCAACGCACAAGCCGCGCCGGCGCAAAGCCGCCATTCGCGAGTCGAACGAAGCGCATCTGCTCGCCTGCGCGGAAGCCGTGTTCGCCGAGCGCGGCTTCGAAGGCGCGAGCACGGCGCTGATCGCGGAGCGCGCGGGCCTGCCGAAGGCCAATCTGCACTACTACTTCCCGACCAAGCTCGCGCTCTACTGGCGCGTGCTCGACGATCTGTTCGAGGAATGGAACGCGGCCGCCAACACTTTCGACGCGAGCGACGATCCGGTCGAGGCCATTGGCGGTTACGTGCGCGCGAAGATGGAACTCTCGCGGCGCAGGCCGCTCGGATCGAAAGTGTGGGCGAACGAGATCATCAGCGGTGCGACGCATATGCAGGACATCCTGCTCAAGCGTGTGAAGCCCTGGATGGAAACGCGCGTGAAGCTGATCGACCGCTGGATTGCGGAAGGATTGCTCGCCCCCGTCGATCCGAAAACCCTGCTTTTCATGATCTGGGCGACTACGCAGCACTATGCCGATTTCGAGGCGCAAATCCGCGCGCTCTCGGGCAAGCGCGCGCTTTCATCGGCGGGGTTCGAGGCGAGCACCGAGGATGTGGTGCGGTTGATTTTGCGCGCGTGTGGAGCGCGTTCGCCTGGGCTTTGAACGAAGCGCGCCCTCGCTCCGAGGATTTCTGCGGCCGTTATCTCAGCGATAAAACTCCGAAGGCGCGACGCCGAAATGCCGCTTGAACATCGCAGCAAACGCGCTCTGGCTCGTGTAGCCGTGATCGAGCGCAACGGTGACGATCTTCTCGCCGCGCGCGAGTCGCTCGAGCGCCAGAAAGAGCCGCGCATGCCGGCGCCAGCGCCCGAGCGTCATGCCAGTCTCGCGCTGGAACGCCCGGTGCAGCGTGCGCTCCGCCATGCCCAGCCTGTGCGCCCAATCCGCGACTTCGTGCGGCGCATCCGGCGCGTCGATGATCGCGTCGCAGAGCGTGCGCAGTCGCGTGTCGACAGGCCAGGGTAAATACAGCGGCAGACGCGGTATGACCGCGAGTTCGGCGAGCAACAAACGCATGAGCAAATCGTGACGGCCGCCCGGCGCGTAGTCGAGCGGCACGTCCACCGCGCCGAGAATCAATTCGCGCAGTAACGGCGGCACCTCGACCACGCAACTGCCTTGCGGCAAATCCTTCGCGGCCCCGGGTTCCACGAACACGGTGCGCATGCGCACGTTGCCGCTCATCCGTACCGTGTGCTCGAGTCCGGCATCGAGCCATACGGCGCGCGTCGGCGGCACGACCCAGCGGCCCGCCTGCGCTTCGATCAGCATGACACCCTCGACCGCATAGAGTAGCTGCGCACGCCGATGGCTGTGCGTGGCGACGAACGCGCCGTGCGGATAGTCGGCGGCGAGCGCCGCGACCGGCATTGGCGTGTCTTCGAACGGAACGTGCACGTCCGGCGGCGGGAGGGCAGTCATCGACGTGGAGGTTGGCTGGCAGTTTCGCGACAGGGGTTGCCATTCTAGCGTGAGACAGACCCCGTTCGCGGCGGGCAATCTCATCGTTCTTCCACTCGCACGACTGTGTTCAGGAGGCACCGATGCCCGCTCCTTCCTCGCGCTCCGCGCTCTATTCATTCTTTCCCCTTGCGGCGATTGCGCTGTGGTCCGGCAACGTCATGGTGTCGCGCCTGTCCGCGCACACCATCGATCCGTATGCCATCACCTTCTGGCGCCTCGTGCTCGCCGTTGCGCTGATGAGCCTCTTCGTGCCCGCGGGTGCGTGGCGCAACCGCGCTGCCATTGTTCCGCAACTGCCGAAGCTCGCTTTTCTCGGGCTGCTCGCGATGGCGCTGTTCCAGTGCCTGTCCTACGAAGCCGCCAAAACGACGACGGCCACCAACATGGCGATCATGACCGCGCTCGTGCCGCTGCTCACCATGCTGCTCTCGGTCGCGCTGCTCGGCGAAACGCCGACGGCTGGCATGGCCAGTGGCGGCGTGCTGTCGTTCGCGGGACTCGTCTGGCTGATCACGGCCGGCCATCCGGCGGCGTTGCTCGCGGGCGGCGTGCATGCGGGCGATCTGCTGATGCTTTGCGCCAGCGCCGCCTACGCCCTCTATGGCGTGCTGCTCAGGCGCTGGCATGTCGGCCTGCCTTCGTGGCAATCGACCTGGATCCAGGCGATCGCAGCGTTGCTCTTCATGCTCGTGCCGATGCTGCGCCTTCCGCTCGCTGAAGCGTTGCCCACGCGCGCGAGCTTGCCGCTCATCGCCTACGCCGGATCGCTGGCTTCCGTCGTGCTCCCGTTCTTCTGGATGCAAGGGGTGAAGCACCTCGGCCCGAACCGCTGCAGCATGTACATGAATTTGCTGCCCGTATTTACGGCTGCGCTCGCCTTCGGCGCGTTCGGCGAGCGGCTGTATCCGCATCACCTCGTGGGCGGCGGCGTGGCGCTCGCCGGCGTGCTGCTCGCGCAAACGTGGCGCGCGCCGCTTGCCTCCCTTTTTCCGCCCCATTCCGAAACAAACGATGGCGCGAAATATTAAAACCATGGCGTCCAATCGCAAATGCGAGATCCGCGTTTGCCGTATCGTGCGATTTCGACCATGAACCCAGTACCGACGACACTTCGTGTGAAGAATCACGACATGACGGTCGGGCCGCGACAGCATTCTCCGCCCCGCTACGCGAGGTGATCGTCTTCCCCGCACGGACCAGCAAGACGGCTGAACGCGATCACCATTTTCTTAGGATCACGTATGAACGATATTGCAGGATACGACTTCGAAGACCTCGCACCAGGGATGAGCGCGAGCTTCGCCAAGACCATTACCGACGCGGATATCGTGCTGTTTGCCGGCGCTTCGGGCGACAACAACGCCGTGCACATCGATGAAGAGTTCTCGCGCAAAACGCCCTTCAAGGGACGCATTGCGCACGGCATGCTCAGTGCAAGCATTATTTCCGCGGCCATCGCCGGCCGCTTGCCCGGCCCCGGCACGATCTATCTCGGGCAGAACCTGCGTTTCAAGGCGCCGGTCAGGCCGGGCGATACGGTGCAGGCGACGGTGACGGTGCGCGAACTCATTCCAGGCAAGCGCCGGGTCGTACTGGACACCGTTTGCACCGTACAAGGCAAGGTGGTCATCGACGGCGACGCGCTCGTCATGCCTACTTCGCGCGCGGATCGCGCCAGCGAAGCACGTTGCGCAGACGCTTCGACGAATACCGCAGTGGAACCGGCATGAGCAATCACTTCAATATGCCCGACGAGGTCGCGCACGGATTTTCCCGCTCGGCGAAAGACTTCCTGAACGCATTGGCCGGCACCCCGGCAAGCGCAGCCGTTGCGCCGGCTGTATTGCATGAAGCCGGCGCGCGCTACTGGGAACAGCAGTGGGCGCTGTGGACGAACATGCTGAACCCGCAGGCGGCAGCCAGTCAGGCATGCCGCGACCCACGGTTTCGGGCGAACGAATGGACCAGCAACGTCTGGTACAACCTGCTCCGCCAGAGCTACCTGGCCAACGCGGGCCTGCTCGAAGACATGGTCGGCGCGACAGGCTATGACGAGAGCGAAAAGCACAGGCTGCGCTTTTTCATGCGCCAGTTCATCGATGCGGCGAGCCCCACCAACCATGCCGCGACCAATCCCGAAGCGATCCGCACGGCCATCGAGTCGAACGGCGAAAGCCTTCGTATGGGCATGACCAATCTGTTTGGAGACCTCGCGCGCGGCGCCATTACGATCACCGACGAAGCCGCCTTCGAGGTGGGTCACAACGTTGCCGTGTCCAAAGGCGCGGTGGTCTTCGAGAACGCCCTGTTTCAGCTGATCCAGTACGCCCCGCTCGGCACGCACGTAGCAAAGCGTCCTTTGCTGATCGTGCCGCCTTGCATCAACAAGTTCTATATCCTCGACCTTCAGCCTGAAAACTCGTTTGTGCGCTTCGCCGTCGAGCAGGGACAAACGGTCTTCATGGTGTCGTGGCGCAACCCCGGTGCGGAAGCTGCACATACGACCTGGGACGACTATCTGGAAACGGGCGTGATGCAGGCAATCGATGTGGCGCTTGCGATCAGCGGTGCGGACAAGGTCAACACGGTAGGCTGGTGTGTGGGCGGAACGATCCTCTCTTCGGCGCTTGCGGTGATACGCGCGCGCAAAGAAGAGAAGGTTGCGAGCCTGACGCTTCTGACGACCATGCTCGACTTCACCGATCCGGGCGATCTCGGTGTGTTCATCGACGAGCAAACCGTGTTGCAGCGTGAGCGTTCGATAGGCAGTGGCGGCATCTACCCGGGGCGAGAACTCGGCTTCGTGTTCCAGATGCTGCGCGCCAACGATCTGATCTGGCCTAATGTGATCAACCACTATCTGAAGGGAAAGAGCCCGGCGGCGTTCGACCTGCTCTACTGGAACGCCGACAGCACCAATCTGCCCGGCCCGATGTACACCTGGTACCTGCGCAATATGTACCTCGAAAACAACCTGCGCGAGCCCGGCAAGCTCACCATGTGCGGCGTGCCGGTCGACCTCGGCCGCGTCGACATGCCGGCCTATGTGCTGGCGACCCAGGAAGATCACATCGTGCCGTGGAAATCGGCGTGGCGCAGCACCCGGCTTCTTGGCGGCGAAACCCAGTTCGTGCTGGGGGCGAGCGGACACATCGCCGGCGTCATCAATCCGGCGACGAAGAACAAACGGAGCTATTGGGTCGACGGCGGGGTCGACGGCGTGAACGGCAATCGTGAAAGTGACGCCGACGGATGGTTCGCTTCCGCGCAGCAGAGTTCAGGCAGCTGGTGGAATCACTGGATCGCGTGGCTACGGCCGCATGCGGGTGGTCAAGTCAAGGCGCGCACGAAGCTGGGAAGCACGAAGTTTCGGCCGATAGAGTCCGCACCGGGCCGTTACGTCAAGGCCCGGGCGAATTGAGTCCACGCGCACGAGTAGTCATGGCTCGTGCTACGTTTTCCTGATTACCTCCCGTTGACCCAATACACGCTGATGCGCACTGAATGATTCGCTGCGCATCCTTTATCGAAATCCATGAACGGGTTGAAACGCTGAACGCGATTTACTGACTACACTCCAGATACACGCGCTCACAGAGCACGACCTCCCGATTGCGGTGTGCCTTCATTATCGGTCACTTTATGCGCCGCGATTCACGCCATCGCGGCGCGATGTCTATGGGAACCCCAGCGCATGTTCAACAACCGGATTCGCGCCGCATTGCTGGGTCTTTTCGTCACTGCAATTGCACCTGCCAGTCATGCGCAATACACGACTGACTGGCTCGCCAACAGCTTCGGCACGCTCGCCGCACACGTCGGTAACGGCGCGCGCTCGTTGTGGGTCGCGCCCGAGGGTGTCATCTATACGTCATCGCGCTGGGACGAAAACGCGGGCGGCGTCGCGCTCTATCAGAACGGCGCAACGCTCGGCACCATCGGCGCGCACGACGAGTTCCAGGGCAGTGCGATCACGGGCAACGCGACGTCGATCTTCGTCGCGCTCGGTTATAGCCGGGCGTTCGGCAGCGGATCGGTGGGCCGCTACAGCCGAAGTTCGAAAACACGCGACCTTCGCATTGCCGTGAGCACGTGGACCGGCATCCAGAACGCGGACGTGATCACCGGCCTCGCGACAGCGGGCACACTCCTCTACGCCAGCGACTATTACGGCAACCGCGTACGGGTGTACACGACCGACGGCGTCTGGCAGCGCGACATCGGCGTCCAGCAACCCGGCGCACTCGCGGTCGACGGTGCGGGCAACCTCTGGGTCGCGCGCGCAAACGCCGGCGTGATCGCGCAGTTCAGCCCGGCTGGCGCGCCGATGAACACGATCCAGATGGCCGCGGGCGCCCGGCCATCGGCACTCGATTTCGACGCACCGACGAGCCAGCTGCTGGTTGGCGACGAGGGGCCCGACATGAACATCAAGTGTTATGCCCTGACCGGGGTGCCGGCGCTGGTCGGCACGTTCGGCGTGCAGGACGGCTATCTCGACACCACGACGGGTATCAAGGGGCAGGTCGGCGACAAGCGCTTCACGCGCGTCGCCGGTATCGGCAAAGATGCCGCCGGCAATCTGTACGTGCTCAACAACGCATGGGGCGGCGACTGGGACCTCGGCCGCAACGGCAGCACCGATATTCATTCGTACAACTCATCGGGCACGCTGCAGTGGACCTTGCAGGCACTCAACTTCGAGGCGATCGCGGCGCCCGACCCGGCAACCGATGGTGCGAACTTCTACAGCGGCAACAACATCTACGCGGGGACATCGGGCGGCACGTTCGTAGCCAACACGATCGATCCGTTCAGCTGGCCGGCCGACCCGCGCCTGAACATGAACGACTATCAGCGCGGCCAGCTGTTCGCGCAACTCGTGGTGGTGGGCGGCAACCGCATTCTCGTCGCCTCCGGGCAGAATCCCGACACCTTCAACTTCTTTCATTTCCAGCCGTCGAGCGGGTACATTGCCATTCCCGACGGCTCGATCCCAGGCAAGGCGTTCAATACGAATACGAAGGTGACGGGCGGCTTCGCGATCGACGGCAATGGCGACGTCTGGGCCGGCCTCGACCGGACCAACCAGATCTACCACTACCCGCTAACCGGCTTCGACGCGAACGGCAAGCCATCATGGGGAGCCGTCAGCGCGATCCAGATCCCGCGGACCGTGCGCCCGCTCACGCGCATCATCTACCAGTCGGACAGCGACACGATGATCCTCGCGCAAGGCATTGCCGGGAGCTGGGACTGGACAGCCATGAACGGACACATCGAGATCTATCACGGCTGGAAAGCGGGCAACATGAGCGCGCCGGGCCCGGTGATCGATCTCACCAGCGCGAATCCGAAATCGATCGCGGCGGCGGGCCACTACCTGTTCGTGGGCCATGTGCATACGGTGCCGAATATCGACGTGTTCGACCTCGACACTGGCAGTCTCGTCACGACATTGACAAACTCGAACCCGTCGGCGATGGATGTCGGCAACGACGTGGATTCGATGTACGGCATTCGCGCGTACCTGCGCTCGACCGGCGAATACGTCGTCACGAAAGACAATTACAACGGATCGAGCGTCGTGGTCTATCACTGGCACCCGTGACCCCTGTCCTTGAAGGAACTAGCGTGCTTGCGCGCCGCCTTGCATTTCCGCGCATCTAGTCATAATATAACTAGACACAAAGTTACTAGCCGCCATGCTCCGACATTCGCCGCTCGCCCTCGCCGTTCTCGCCATGCTGACCGAAGCGCCGATGCATCCCTACCGGATGCAGCAGCTCATCAAGGCGCGCGGCAAGGACGAAGTCGTCAACGTGCGGCAGCGCAACAGCCTCTATCAGACGATCGACAGGCTTTTGCGCGGCGACCTGATCGCCGTGCGGGAAACGGAGCGCGACGGCGCGTTTCCCGAACGCACGATCTACGAAATCACCGACGCCGGGCGCGACACGGCCCGCCTGTGGCTGCGCGAGCAGCTCGCACAGCCCGCGCGCGAATTCCCGGCGTTCCCGGCGGCGCTCTCGCTGCTGCCCTTGCTGCCGCCCGACGACGCCCGCCGTCAACTCGAAACGCGCGTGGCGGCCCTCACGCGCGAACTCGCCCGCATGGACGCGTTGTACGCGAGCGCCGAGGCGATGCAGGTGCCGCGCCTGTTCCTGCTCGAAGGCGAACTCATGAGAGCGACGCTCAAGACCGAGCTCGACTGGGTCACGAGCGTCGTGGGCGACCTGAAAGCCGGCCATCTCACGTGGAGCGAGCCCTGGCTGCGCGAACTCGCCGAGCGTTTCGCACCGCCGTCGGACGCGCCTGCCGCCCGCGAATCATCGAAGGAGAAATAGCCATGTCGAACGTCAGCCCGCACACTCCGCTCTCGGTCATGATCATTGGCGCGGGAACCGGCGGCCTGTGTCTCGCGCACGGCCTGCAACGGGCCGGCATCGACGTTCAGGTGTACGAACGGGATCGCACGCGCGTCGACGGTCTGCAAGGCTATCGCGTCGGCATCGATCCGCACGGTCTCGCCGCATTGAAGGCCGCGCTGCCGCCTGAACTCTTCGCTACGTTCCTCGCCACCTGTGCGCGCACGCCACGCTACTTCAACATGCTGACGGAGCGCATGTCGGAGCTGCTCTCGGTCGGGATCGGCGCAAGCGAGATCGACGGCGGGAAGTCCGTGAGCCGCATGACGCTGCGTCAGGTCCTGCTAACCGGCCTCGAAGATCGCGTGCACTTCGACAAGACCTTCGTCGAATACGAGCAGCACGCCGATGGCCGCGTGACTGCGCGCTTTGCCGACGGCACGAGCGCGAGCGCCGATGTGCTCGTCGGCGCGGACGGCGCGCGCTCGAAGGTGCGAAGGCAGTTGCTGCCGCACGCAAGGCTCGAGAACACCGGCATCGTGAGCATCGCGGCCAAAGTGCCGATGACCGAAGAAAACCGCGCGCTGCTGCCGCCCAAGGTACGCGACGGCATTACGCTGATCTCGGCGCCGAAGGGCTACGGCGCGATCATCCACGTGATGGCGTTCAACTGGGACCGGGGCGGCGCCAGGTCCGGCGTCGGCGGCAACGACGCCGCGTTGATCGAACGCTGGCCGGGCCTGCTCTACGACAACACACGCGACTACCTGATGTGGGGCGTGTGGGGTGCGCGCCGCAACGTCCCCGCCGACCCGACGAAGCTCGAAGCGCCGGCCCGGCTCGCGCTCGCCATGCAGATGACCGACGGCTGGCATCCCAATCTGCGCGCGTTGATTCGCGCGTCGGACCTCTCGACCACTTTCGCCCTGGACGTGCGCACTTCGGTGCCCGTCGAGCCCTGGCCGGCCTCGAACGTTACCGTGCTTGGCGACGCGATTCATCTCATGACGCCGGGCAGAGGCGTCGGCGCGAATACCGCGCTGCGCGATGCGCAACTGCTCGGCTCGCAACTCGTGCGGGTAGCGCGCGGCGAGCTGGCGCTAGTGGATGCGATTGCCGGCTATGAAACGCAGATGCGACGTTATGGCTTTCACGCGGTGGCCGAATCGCGCAAACAGTTCGACGAGCGCGACGCAATACATCGGCCCATTGTCGGACGCTTCGCGCTCGGTGCGATGCGCACGGCAATGCGCGTCGTCAACAATGTGCCGCCCCTGAAGCGGCGCATGATCCATTCGGAAAACCGCCTTCGCGGCAGCGAAGAAGAAAACACAGTGGCTTCGCATTAGGACACGCTGCCGGGCCTGACCCCGCTCAGCTATGGACGTAGCCGACTTCCCGCTTAATTAAAAGCGTTTATTGAAAGCGCTTTGTTTGCCCGAACCAACGCCATTCGCTAGCATTTCTTCGCCAACCTGGCCCATCTCAGCTGCTAGCCCGGACAATCCACCTATAGGCTACGTCGTTTACCGAGCCTGCAAATCATACGAATGGCATTGATTCGCAATGCGAATCAAGTGAGCGAAGACGTGGCCTTCCAATCGCCGTATCCTGCAGCGATACGTCATTGCGTTCCGTTTATGAGTAGCGGAGTCGCAATGAAGATAGTTCTTCTGAACAACTCCGACGACACGCACCGGGGGAGCGCGTTGCGGCACATCGCTTGCGCGCCTCTTTAACCAACGCGCGGAGCGGATTTGCGCGGGCAAGTCGGGCGTTTGAAGCGGCTTGCGCGAAATAGGGGGGGAACGATGAACCGATCAACGAAGCAGACCGTGGTATGGGTGCTCGCTTTGGCCCTGTCGGGTGCGGCTTATGGTGCGGCCGGTGGCAATGGCGGTGGCAATGGCGGGGGGAACGGCGGCGGTAATGGTGGAGGCAACGGCGGTGGTAACGGCGGAGGCAATGGCGGCGGCGCGGGTGCGGGTGCTGGTGCTGGAGCGGGCGGTGGCCACGGCTCTGGGTCGGGCTCTGGGTCGGGCTCTGGGTCAAGTTCAGGATCAGGCTCTGGGTCAAGTTCGGGATCAGGCTCAGGATCAAGCTCGGGCTCCGGCGCAGGTAGCTCTGGTGCCGGTAGTTCCGGCGCGGGTAGCTCCGGTGCGGGCAGTTCCGGCGCAGGCAGCTCCGGCGCAGGCAGTTCCGGTGCAGGCAGTTCCGGTGCAGGCAGTTCCGGCGCAGGCAGTTCCGGCGCGGGTAGCTCCGGCGCAGGCAGTTCCGGTGCGGGCAGCTCTGGTGCAGGCAGCGCCGGCGCAGGCAGCTCCGGTGCAGGTAGCGCCGGTGGAAGCAGCGCCGGTGGCAGTAGCGCTGGTGGCAGTAGCGCCGGTGCAGGCGGTAGTTCGAGTGCGGGTAGCTCCTCAGGTAGCGCGAGTGCAGGCGGCCCCGGTGGACCTATGGGCCGCGGCAGCTCACCAGGTATGAGTGCACGGACGGCCATGGTCGAAATCGTGCCGCCTCCTCCACCGGCGCCGATCGTAAGCGCACCGGTGACAAACGCATATAGCCCACCGCCGCACGCGCCCGACTCGGATTATCGTCCGAATGCGTTGGTGATACCCACACCAGCCCGGAACGACAATGCCCCGCCACCGAGTGTGACCACGTCGGTCCGAGGCACAGCCAGCGGGGCACCCACCGCGCCGGTTGCGAACTACGCGCCGCCGGCCCCGGCCCCTGTTGCGGTCGCGAGGCGAGCTGCCGCGCCGGTTGCAAACGACTACGGTCCGCCGGGCGTGGGCGGCACGGGCAGCGGCCCGGGTCGTGCGCGGGCTGCGAACAACTATGGGCCGCAGGGCGCGGGCGGCGCAACCAAAGCGGGTTTCGCCGTGGATACGGGCGGGTATGAACCGCCAATTCTGACGCCGACGAGCACGCCATAAACGCATTCAGGCTCTCGCGCGACACATCGCTTCGGTATCGGCACGGTGACGCATCGCCGTGCCGAAATCCTGTGTGGCAGCGCCGATGAGCGGCCCGCACCGCGAGCACAAATTGACAAAAATCAATGCATCTTGAAACGCCGGGCGCATAGTGAATCAGTCGCGGCTGACCACGCAGCGCCGTCCCCACTCGCACCGCTCCCTTACTCCAGGTCGGCCGCTCCTCTCACGGAGCCCGACATGGAACTCGCCACCCGACGCAGTGCGACACAAGTCATCTTGATCGAACACCGCCGCCTGACGAGCATCGTCAGCGGCATGCTGCACGTGGTCGATGGCATGGCGTCCGGCTTCGGCCTAAGCAGCGCGATGCTGATGCGGGCGATGCTCTACTACATCAACGAATTCCCCGAGCAGGTTCATCATCCGAAAGAGGAGCAATACCTGTTCGCGCGGCTTCGAGCGCGCGCCGCAGAATTCGACGCGGTCATCGGGGAACTCGCGCGCCAGCACGAGGAAGGCAAGCTGCGCGTTCGCGCGCTCGAACGGGCGCTCACACGGTATGAACTCGCCGGCGCCGACATGCTGCCCGCGTTGCGCGAGGGCGTGTATGGTTACGCCGACTTCTACGCCAATCACCGGCACCTGGAAGAGTCCGTCATCCTGCCCGGCGCGCAACGTTATTTGACCGTATCGGACTGGGTGGAGATCGACGAGGCGTTCGGCGCGAATCGCGATCCGTTCGAGAGTCTGGAGACCGAGGACAATCTCAACGATCTTTACAGATTGATCGTCCAGACGATGCCCGAATCGCAAGCCTGAACGACCTCACCGCACTGCGCATCGTGGATCGCCGCCCGTCCGGCCTTGCTGACGCTCGATCGAGACCCGGGGCGTGCGCGAAAAAGACATGTGCAAGCGGATTACACGAATTCGCGACAACGTGGCGAGCCCTGCGGCAAACAACCGCACCCCCAGCGCCACGTGGCACTGGGCCGTGGAATCAGTCCGCGTCGTACACTGTGCGTTTCGACGCTCGTAGCCCGGAACGCCGTCGTGCCCATTCACTATCTGCGCAGCTTCACCTCTGTCGAACGCACCGAGCGGGCCAACCTGCGGCTCGGCCGTGCGCTGGCCTGGGTCGCGGGCGCAATCAATGCCGGCGGGTTCCTCGCCGTTGGGCAATACACGTCGCATATGTCGGGCATCGTCTCGTCGCTTGCCGACAGCACCGCGCTTGGCGATAGCGGCATCGCGTTGTCCGCTATCAGTTCCGTCCTTGCCTTTGCGAGTGGCGCCGCGACGTCCGCCATTCTGATCAACTGGGGACGCCGCCGTTGCGCGCGCAGCGTCTACGCGCTGCCGCTCCTGCTCGAAGCCGCCCTGCTCCTTTGCTTCGCCGCGCTCGGCGCGAATCTCGGCATCCATCGCGTTCTCTTCGTGCCGCTGACGGTGGCTGTGCTCTGTTACATCATGGGCGTGCAGAACGCCATGATCACGAAAATCTCGCACGCCGAAATCCGCACGACGCATGTGACCGGCATCGTGACAGACCTGGGAATCGAACTTGGGAAGGCGCTCTACTGGAACTGGGGCGTGCCGTCTTCGGCGTCGCATCACGTGGCGGCCGATATGCAGCGCGTACGCGTACTCGGCTCCCTGCTCGGAATGTTTTTACTTGGCGGAACGCTAGGCGCCGTGGCTTTCCGGCATTTTGGATTTGCCGCGGGCGTTCCCTTGTCGATGCTGCTGGTGATCCTGGCGAGCGTCCCGGTCACCGACGATTTGCGTCGCCTGCCGCTGCGCGACCTTTTTTGACGAATACATCGGTCGCCGGCGGCCAATACCCGCCAACTCACTCGCTTATCAAAAACCGGTCGCGATTCTTCGCGTCCTTGATCCAGTTCGGCGCGCGTCCCCTGCCGGACCAGGTCGCGCCGCTTGCGGGATCGCGATATTTCGGTGGCGCCGCGCTATGCGAAAGCCCCGACCTGCCGCGACGACTACCAAAGATGTCCTGCTGCGTGTACCCGAATTCGGCCACCTTTGCGCGGATATCGGCGAGAACCGTCTCGAACTCCTGCTGACGGGCGATGGCCGCCTGACGCTCGAGTTCCGCGAGTTGCGCCTTCAATTCCTTGTACGTTGCCACGAATCGTCTCCTGCGCGTGGACACCATTCGCTAATCATAGTGGCTTTCGCTCACGCCCCCTTCCAACGTGATCGCACGACTATTGCCGCGGCAAAAGCAAGCCCACGCAGCATACCGTTCAGGCCGTGACGAAGACGATTGCCCCCCCATCGGCAACCTGGGCGAACAACCGTACGAAACGATAGCTTTGCGCCTGGATAGTCAATTCGTTGAGCCCTGAGCGCGTGCCCTCCAGTATCGCCCGGGCCACCGGCTCCGGAATCGCGCCAAGGTGCGCCCAGTCTTCCTGCAGCAGCGCGGGATCGCCCAGATAGACCTCGTTTCTCCCGCCAGGCGTTCGAACGAGAATCAGGCTTCCCCCCTTGTCGAGCGCAATCTCCAGGTACTCGGACAAGGTCGCCAATGCCTCTGTGTCGACATCGCGGGCGGCATGTGAGTTCGAAGTCATAGGGTAGCCACGCTGAGTAGTATGTCGATCACTATCGTACCCCCGCTCCTGCCTGTTCGGCGCATTTTGGCAGCGGGACGCGTTCAGGGGTGTAACCCGAACATACCGTGCCAGATCGCACTAAAGAGGTTGGCGTGACGGCGATCGTCGGACTTTTGCGACTCCTCGTCGCCTGCGCCGTGCGATGAAGACGGCGGCGCAGCCTCGTCCGGCTCCGCGGCATTGCGCGGCGTGGCGTTGTCCGCCTGTCTCGACAGGTGCAGCGCGACTGCGCCGTCGGCAATGCGCCCGGCCAGTTGGGACTCGCAATCGCCGGCCAGCAGTGCGCCGAACACGACGTCGCGGTTGTAGCCCTGCTCCGCGAAGCGCATGGCCACGCTCACGTGCCGCGCATAAGCCTCCTGACGCGCCGCCTCCTGCAAGCGCGCCTCTTCTTCCCGCTCACGGACCATACGCCCCATCTCCTTCGCATAGACCGCGTCGTAGACGCCGCGCTGCGCCGGATCGGAAAGAATCGCGTAAGCCTCCTTGATCTCCTGGAACTGCGCATGAGCAGCGGCTTCGCGTCCCATATTACGGTCGGGATGCGCTTTCATCGCGGCCCTGCGGTAGGCCCGCTTGATGTCCGCGTCGCTCGCGTCGTCGCTTACGCCCAGCAAGTCATACAACGTCGCCATGGCTCGCACAAATTGAAGTGAGATGCGGTCGATCGTAGCATGTCGTCCGCATATGCATCGCACGTGCGATGGCCATCGCCAGCCGGCAATCGATCAATTATCCTAAGCAAACGGGCAGCGCATAGCGAAATCCGCCCGCGCCGCCGGCGCGCAGCACCGGGTTCTCAGCGCCGAACCCGCGTCCAGCGACACCACTCGTGGTGATCGAGATTGCGCAGCAAATCGGCCCTGCGCCGTTCGCGCCGGTAGTGAGCGGTGACACCAACTGCGGCTATTACGAGCACGATCGTGCCGGCAGCCATACCCAGCCAGGACTGGTCCACGTCAGCCTCCTCGGATCCATGCGGATCGCAACCCAATTGTGAGCAACGCACTCTGAATATAGCCGGTCCGTGTGACAGACTATGCGGCCTCGACCGCCAATCAGCGTACGCGGGCAACCGCTCTCAGGAGCGCATCGCCCTGAGGCGTCACGCGGGGCGTAGGGAAGCCGGATTCGGGCGTATCGACGATGACGAGGTGAAGATCGCGAAGCGCACCGAGTTCCTCCCGGTCTGGCTCGATCCGCCCTGGCGCATTCTTTATCAGCATCAACGTGGCAAGTTCGTGGGGGCTCAACATGTTATTTCCCTCCCGCTTGATCCTGTTTGATCACGCTTCTTCGCGACTGCGAGCGCACTCGCCGCGCAAACGCGATGCGAGCTACCGCAGCTTCGCCGCAGTCTCCGACGCGATGTCCATGCATGCGCGCGTGTACCCGGCCGCCTGCAAAGCAGCCCACGGCAATATCCCGACCTGGCTGCGGACAAATTGCTCGGGCGTCTGTGCGGACAACATGCCTTCGAAGTGCAGTTGCGACCCAGCGAATATCGCCCTGCAAGTCGCAAGATTCAGGCGTGAGAGTTCACAAAAACCATCGAATAGATGACCAGTCAACGTAGTGAACTTTGCGGCCGACGATTCGCTTCCCGCCGCCGCGAATTTTTGATTAGACATACTAATTTAACCCCCGTGCATTTCATCAATCATTATGTCTGTATCGACCGCGTTTGATGTATGGCTTCTCAACGCGAGTGGCGTTGCTCATTCAGAAGCGAATGCCGGTGTCGATCTAGAGCCTTGATTCTAACTTTGTTAAATCCGCCTCATGAATGCTAGTTGAGTCAGGAGTTTCCCCAATTCATTACGCAGACGGGTTCACCCCGAAGTATGGCGGCGGTAGAGGTCGAACAGGCTTGCGAAAAGCTGACTTGTCAGCCTGGATCCCAGCCAGTCAGACAAGAAGAGACGAATCACGGGTTTCGCACAGCCTGGTGACGCAAGACGTCAAACAACGCACCGCTGCGATGAAGGTTCATCGCAAGCGGATTATGAGTACAGCGCTGTTGCACCCTCGAGCGAGGATGAGCTGGCCATTCAATGCGCGGCGACTTTCACCGCGTTATGTTGCGCAAGCAACTCGCGTATGCGCGCCAGATGCAGATCGCCAACGGCCGTATGAACGGGCTCGACCTTTCGGGCACGACGCGCAGCAGGCGGCCACGCACCGAGGTATCGGCACAGCGCGGAAACGAACGGCCGCTTCCCTCCGCCAGCCAGCCGCTGGGTCGCAGTGGCAACGCGATCCGCCCCTACATTTGCCACCAGCCATTCCAACGCCTGACGGTCTTCGTCATTCACAATGCGAATTAGCGATTCCATGCGACGCTCCTACTGGACGTAAACACATACTGTGAATTTATACAGTATTTTGCGTCAGTGCAAGGCAAGTTTGAACTTGCTCCTGGGGAGCGTTCGCCGGGGTAAGGAAGAATCGGGAGTCGCCTTCTGGCGGCGTCGCCTCGGGTGGAGGCACGGCGAGACACACTACTGGCTGGCAGCGGCATCCCCTTCCTGCGCTTTCAAGCGGTTCCTCACTGCCGTCACGCCCAGCACCGGCCTTGCGGCATTGCCCGCGCGCGAGATCTGCCAGGTCTCCGGGACGGTGCCTGAAAGCGTGACGACGCCATGGCTGACCCGAATGTGAATGTTCGAATCGTCGAGATCCGGAACGCGCCTGATGGCACGGCGAACATCACGCACCACCGAGGTATCCGGCCGGCTTCCGGGTGTCGATGCCGAGACTCTTTGCACGGCCACACCGGCCGGCTCGCTCACACCGGTTTGCGCGTTCGCATTGGCAGCGCAGCTCGCGATAGCCACGAACACCAATGCACCGATCGTTCCGTTCGCACCGTTTCTGTTCATGCTGCCTCCATCGGGCCGAGTCAACCGAGGAAAAGCGCCTCTTCTACGCGTATGTTCGCACAGGAATTCGCGCGTCGCGTTCTCGATGGCCTGCCCCGCCACGCTGCCCGCCCGAGCGCATACGACGACGCAGCGGATGACTTCGGCGCCGCGCTGCGCTACCCTAACAACTCCGATACAGAAAGTCGTCGTATAACCATGTCACACATCAGCACGGGCGTCGAATACGGGCTGCATTGCCTGCTCTATCTTGCCGGCACGTCCGCCGGCGTGCGCGAGGCGAGCGTGCGCGACCTCGCGGAAATGCAGGGCGTGCCCGTCGACTACGCCGCCAAGCTCTTCACGCGCCTCGCCAAGGCCGGCATCGTCGAGTCGACCGAAGGCATACGCGGCGGCTTCAGGCTCGCGAAACCCGCGCGCAATATATCGGTGCTGGATGTCGTCGACGCCATCGACGGCGAAAAGGCGCTCTTCGACTGCCGCGAAGTGCGCCGGCAATGTGCCGTTTTCGACGACGAGCCGCCCGCATGGGCCACACGCGGCACCTGCTCGATTCATGCCGTGATGCAGGGCGCCGAGCGCGCCATGCGCGCGGAACTCAAGCAACACTCGATTGCCGATCTCGCCACCCGCGCGTATTCAAAGGCGCCTGCCAGCTATCACCATCACGTGGTCGACTGGTTCACCGAGCGCGCCGCCAATCGTCGCGGGTAACAACCGTCGCTTTGCCAGCCCTTCCAGCATGCGAAAAAACGCGGAGCCTCCAACGAGGCTTCCGCGTGCAATCAGACCCGTCGTTGTCCTGAAGGATCAGGCAACCACGATGCGCAGCGGATCTGCGGCGGCGAGCGCTTGCTCGCGGTCCGCGCGAGGCGGATAGATCCATTCGGAGTTGATCTGGTGCTTGAGCTTCTTCGCCTCGGCGCCCTGCAACTTCACTTCGCGCTCCCAACCTTCCGTGTAGACCGCGCCCCATGCGCCCAGATCCAGACAGGTCACGTACTTCGGCTGGCTATACGGAATCGGCGCGAGGCCTAGCAGATCGGCGGCCGCGTTGTGGCCTGCCGAGCGCCCCAGGTTCATCGCGTGCTGGCACGACATCATCGTGTGATTGCCTTCATCGTCGGTGGCTGCACGGGCGACGTCGCCCGTCGCGTAGACACCGGGCACGCCCTCCACCGCGAGATTGCGATCGACGTGAAGACGCCCTGTGGCGTCGAGACGGCCCGGAATCTGCGCGGTCAGCGTGCTCGCGCGCAGCCCGGCCGTCCAGATCACCGTGTGCGATTCGATACGCTGGCCGTCCATTGTCGTGACGCCGCCGGCGTCCACTGAAGCCACGCCCGAGCCGAGCTTCCAGGTCACGCCGAGCGAACCCAGCGCCTCTTCGATAACCGGACGCGGGCCCGCGCCCAGGTCGGGGCCGATCGCATCGTTACGCTCGACGATGATCACCTGCACATTCGCTTGCTCGCCCAGCGCCGCGCGCAGGCGTGCCGGCATTTCCGCAGCGGTCTCGATGCCGGTGAATCCGCCACCCGCCACCACCACGGTATTGCGCGCGGGCGAGTCGGGCTGGTTGGCCAGACTGCGGATGTGCGCTTCCAGTTCGACCGCTTCGTCGGTCTGGTCCACGCTGAAGGTGTGATCGGCGAGGCCCGGAATCGACGGGCGGAACAACCGGCTGCCAGTGGCCAGCACGAGGCGGTCATAGCCGAGCGTAGAGGACTGGCCATCCACGCGGGTCAGATCCACTGCGCGACGCTCCACGTGAATGCGCTCGACCGTGCCCTGAATGAACTTGATGCCAGTCGCATCGAAGATCTCCGTGAGCGGCGCCCGGAAGTTCGCGGGACCCTCTTCGTACAGTCGCGGACGGACATGCAGATGCGGGTCCGGTGCGACCAGCGTGATCTCCACGTCCGTGCGCCCCTGCTCATCGAGCAGCCGCGCCGCGCTCAGCGCGCTCCACATACCGGCGAAGCCGGCCCCAATAACAAGAATACGCTTCGACATTTGTGCCTCTCCAATGCAGGGATACGTGATATCGGTAGACTCGCGCCGCGCCTGCGCAACGCATAACTCGGATTCTATGAGTCGGAGTTTAAATGCGCAAGCCCCCTGTTGGGACGCACTGTTGACGAATCAGACAGCGATGCCGCGTTGCCAGGCGCTACATGCCCATACTCGTCCCTGCCCCCGTGCTCGTGCCCGTGCCGGTGCCCGTCGTCGTGACTGGGTTCGGCGTCGCATTCAAATCGATTCGTCCATACACGCCATCGGCCTCGCCATTCGGCCCCGCCGCGAAAAACAGTGTATTGGAAGGCTGGTTGCTGAGGTCGTTGCCGAACGCAATGCCCCACACGCCTGGCTCGACGAGCGCATTGCCGTTCGACCCATTGAGCGGCCCCATCGACTGGCCGTTCGATGCATTGAACGCGTTGATCGCGCCATTACCGAAATTGCCGATCAGTATCGCGCCGCTCATCGAGCCGAAGTTCGCGGGCGCTTGCGCAATGCCCCATGGCGCGTCGAGCGGACTGCCCGTTGCGAAGCGCTGCTTCAGGTTGCCCGCCGTGTCGTACACGTCGACCATGCCGAGCCCCGCGCCTGCAACATCGTCGTGCTTCGCCGCGTCCTGCATCGCATACGTGACGAACAGATTCGAACCGATCGCCTGAATGCCGAACGGCGCGAAGCCGGCTGGCATCGCCGGGTCCGTGAAGCCGCCGGGCATCGTAACCTTGTTGAATGAGGTATTGAAAACGTCGATCTTGTTGTTATGGAAGTCGGTCGCGTAGAGGAAGTTCGCGTTGTTCATCGTCGCGAGCGCGAGCCCCTTGTAAACGGCGCCGCCCGTGCCGTCGTCGTACATGACGAAGGCGTTGGTCGGCCCGACCGCAGGCGCCCACGCGGTGATGGTGCCGCCCTCGCCCGCGAAGATGAACGCGGCGACGCCGGACTTGCCGTTTTCCGTGACGGTGAAGCTTTGTGTGCCGTTGAAGACGATGCCCGTGGGCGATGCCGTGCCGTTCTTGCCGCTGGGTATCGCGACGATCAGCGATTGCGGCACGCCGTTGCCGTCATAGAGTGTTGCGACGTTGGTGCCATTGTCCGCGACCCAGGCAAAACCATTCGGATTGAAGGCGACACCCCACGGGTTCTTCAGATTCCCGTCGATGTGAGCGGCCGCCACCGCACCATCGGAAACGAGCGCCGTCGCCGCGAACGACGACGTGACCGGCACGCTCGCACTGCTGGAACCCGAACTGGAACCGGAACTGCCGCCACACGACACGAGCGTCGCGATGGCCGCACCACATGCTACGACGCCGAATACGGCGAGTAGAGACTTCATGACCGCACTCCTCGTTCAGTCCAAGGGACTAACGGACAAAGAACGAGGAGGACGCAGCGTTTATTCCAGCGAAGAAAAAGGGCTTGTTTCGCGGGCGATCGCAATGACTGAACTAGCTAGCGAAAAGCACATGGCGGGCAACGAGCGCTATGCGTGACTATCGGGCGCCTGCAGGCTCGCCGATGCCGGCGGCAATCTGCGCGGCGTACCAAGCAGGGCGAGCTGCTTCTCGTGCGGCGTCAGCGCGCCACTGTCGCGCTTGTCCGCTTCGGCATATTTTTGCGCTGCACGAGACAGATCGCCTTCGTCTTCCAGCGCCTGCCCCCACAGTTCATAAGAGGGCGCGAGATCGGGACGAAGCTCCACCGCGCGCGCCAGCTTGACGATCGCCGCCTCGTATTGTCCGTTGTCGACGAGCGCTTCTCCCCAGTCATGCAGGATGTTGACGTCGTCGTGATGCATTTCATCTGCGCGGTGAAACGCGCTTAGCGCTTCGGCATACCGGTGCGCGTGCAACAAGACGTCGCCGAGCAAGCGCTGGTTCTCCGCGGTACTCCACCGCTCGTGGGCGCCCGCGCGAAGCTCCTTGATCGCGGCGTCGATTCTCCGCTCCTGTTCGAGCGCAATGCCGAGATTGGCCCGCAAGACGGCCGAGTGCGGATACAGCAAAAGCGCGTCACGTGCCTGCTGTTCCGCCTCCTCGGCGCGGTTTTGCCTCAGCAGCAGCCAGCCTTTTCCAGCGAGCGCCCATTGGCGTTGCGGTGAGCCTGGCCGGCCGAGGACATCGTCATAAATGGCTTCGACGTCGCTGTAGTCGCATTGGCCCGGCGAACACCGTGTCTTTTGCACCGCCGTGAAGACATGGCTCGCGAGCGTATTCGGCTCGACAAGCCGCATGACCTCGATCGCGATGTCTCGCACCGACTGGTTGAAGTCCTTGCCGGTGAACGCGACGTCTTCGTGCATGGCGTTGAACGGGCCGTTTTCGATCTGGATATGCGCGACATACGCATCCGGGCTGTCGTTCACGTGCGTAATGCCGATATGGACGACCACGTCCTGCCTGTTCCTGAACAGCGTCGATTTCAGAAAGCCGACGATCGAGGCATAAGACATGTCTTGACCAGGTAGCTTGATATCCGGGCTGTCGTTATCGGCCAACGAGACATCGTGCGGAACCGCGTCGCTGTCGCTGCTGATGCCACGCATTGCCGAAAGAATTCGTTCTGCCAGGAATTCCGGGGTATAGCCGGTGTCGGCCAGCGCTTTCGGTGTTTCCACCGGGGGCACCAGCACGTGTTGCGTGAGCGCGCCGGAGATGACGAGCCAGCAAAAGGGAACGGTCAGGACCGCGATGACCCAGGTGAGCACAAAGGGCCACAGCTCCCGTGGCGCGCGGCCGATCAGCCCGACCAGAAACAACACATGAGATAGACCCGCAGGCCTGCGATCCGGAACGCTCGACATGTTGCACCTCGACTCGGCTGCAGTTGGCTGGGCCCAACTGTCGGTCGGCGTGAATGCATCGAGTGTGCCAGCGCAAGCGAACGCTTTACTGCCGGGCGTTTCGGCTAGGTTTGCGAATGTCGCGCGTGGCAGGTGTTATCCCCTGACCAACGCTTGAACACGGCGAGTGCCGGTTCGCAGCAGACACCTGCGAATGCGCGCTCACTTCACCGCCTCCACGTCTTCGACCTCGCCCGCCACCGGCACGTTGCCCGAGGGGCTCATCATGCGCGGCTGCAGCATCAGTGCGACGAGTCCTGTCCAGCCGGTCTGGTGCGATGCGCCGACGCCGCGCCCGTTGTCGCCATGGAAGTATTCGTGAAACAGCACGAGATCGCGGCAGCGCGGATCGGCCTGCAGCAGCGGGTACGCGCCCATCACCGGGCGCTCGTTGTTGCGGTCGAGCAGAAAGAGCGTCGTGACGCGGCGCGCCAGCTCGTCGGCGATCTGCGCGAGCGAAAGCTTCTTGCCCGAGCCGGTCGGATACTCGACGCGAAAATCGTCGCCATAGTAGCGGTGGAATTCGTACAACGACTCGATCAGCAGATAGTTGACCGGCATCCACACCGGGCCGCGCCAGTTCGAATTGCCGCCGAATACGCGCGAGTCCGATTCGGCGGGCAGGTATTTGACGCGGAAGTCGCAGCTGTTGTGCCGGTAAATGAAAGGCTCGTCGAGATGGGCGCGAGAGAGCGCACGCACGCCGTGGTCGGAGAGAAATTCGGCTTCGTCGAGCATCCGCCGAAGCAGTGCCTTCATGCGGTGCCCGCGCAATAGCGAGAGCAGCAAGGAATTGCCCTTGCCGGGCTCGTTCCAGCGCGACACGAGGCTGGCGAGGTCGGGCCGGTGCTGGAGGAAAAAGACTAGCCGCTCGCGCAGCCCCGGCAGACCGCCGTGCACCCGCTCCTCCAGCACCCGCACCGCGAAGAAGGGAATCAGCCCGACGATCGAACGCATGCGCAGCGGCACGCTGCTGCCGTCCGGCAGCCTCAGCTTGTCGTAGAAGAACTCGTCCACGCTGTCCCACAGGCCCGTCTCGCAGCCGTCGTCGCAACTCACCGCGCCCGCGATATACAGGAAGTGCTCGAAGAACTTCACGCCGATATCGACGAACACATGGTTTGCGAACGCGAGTTCGAGCGCGATGCGCATCAGGTCGAGCGCGTAAGCCGCCATCCACGCGGTGCCGTCCGCCTGGTCGAGGTGCCCGCCTGTCGGCAGCGGCGACGAGCGGTCGAAGATGCCGACGTTGTCGAGACCCAGAAAGCCGCCCTGGAAAATGTTGTGGCCGTCGGCATCCTTACGGTTCACCCACCACGAGAAATTCAGCAGCAGCTTGTGGAAGATGAGTTCGAGAAAATCCCGGTCCGCCTTGCCAGTGATCGCGCGATCGATTTCATACACGCGCCACGCGGCCCACGCGTGCACGGGCGGATTCGCGTCGCCGAACGCCCATTCGTAGGCGGGCAACTGGCCGTTCGGATGCTGGTAGCGGTCCTTCACGAGCAGCAGCATCTGCTTCTTTGCAAACATCGGATCGACCAGCGCGAACGCGACCGCCTGAAACGCGAGGTCCCACGATGCGTACCACGGGTACTCCCATTTGTCCGGCATCGAGAGGATGTCCGCGTTGCACAGATGCCGCCAGTCCGCGTTGCGCCCGCGCTGCCGCGCGGCGGGCGGTGTCGGCTGCAGCGGATCGCCTGCCATCCAGCGGTTCACGTCGTACTGGTAGTACTGCTTCGACCACAGCATGCCCGCCAGCGCCTGGCGCTGCACGAGCCTCGCGTCGGCGCTCTCGATGTCGCGCTGCAGCGCGTCGTAGAACGCGTCTGCTTCGGCAATGCGCTGCGCGAACAGGCCGTCGATGTCGAGCGCCACTTCCTCCTTCGGCGCGGACAGCGGACGCCAGCGCAACGTGACGACCGCGCGGCCGTGCGCGGCGATCTCGAGATGCACGCGCGCGGCCGCCTTCGTGCCCGCGTCGCGCCGGATCGCGTCGTTGTCGCCATGCACGACATAGTCGTCGAAACCGTCCTTGAATGGACCGGCGCCGTCCATGCCGAAGAGACGCTTCACGTTGGTGTCGTTCTCGCAAAACAGCCACTCGACGCGCTCGCCTCCCTGCGCGGCCGCCGTCACGACGAGCGGCTCGTGCGTGCCACAGTGCGCGACGACGTGTTCGCCGCCGGCCGACGAGACGAGCGTGAGCGAAGGCTTGCTGCCTGCGGCCTTCCACGACCACGTGTTGCGCGCCCAGAACTGCGGCAACACGTCGATCGAAGCGTGCTGCCCGGCGCGGTTCTCGACTGTCACGCGCATGACGATGTCTTCCGGCGTGTGCTTTGCATATTCGATCTGCACATCGAAGTAACATTGATCGTCGAATGCGCCCGTATCGAGAATTTCATATTCGGGCAAGCTGGCGCCGCGCCGCGCGTTTTCGTCGACCAGGTCCTGGTAGGGAAACGCCGCTTGCGGGTACTTGTAGAGCATGCGCATATACGAATGCGTCGGCGTGCTGTCGAGGTAGAAGTACAGCTCCTTCACGTCCTCGCCATGATTGCCTTCCTGATTCGTAAGACCGAACAGACGCTCCTTCAAAATCGGGTCGAGGCCGTTCCACAGCGCGAGCGAACAACACCAGTCCAGCCGCTCGTCGGCGAAACCGGCCAGGCCGTCCTCGCCCCAGCGATAGGCGCGCATGCGCGCGTGGTCGTGCGGGAAGTAATCCCACGCGGTGCCGTGCTCGCTGTAATCCTCGCGCACCGTGCCCCATTGGCGCTCGCTGAGGTACGGTCCCCAGCGCTGCCAGCGAGCGTAGTCGGCCGAGTACAGGCGTTGGCCTTCAACCGTGTGGATGAGGCCGGCGGCGCGCTGCAGCATGGGCATCTCCTTGAATTGGGGCGCGGCGCGAGCGCCGCGAGTCTCCCATGCTAGCGCGGTTGCCCGCAGGGCGTGCGCGCGGCGCTACGGATGCGGGCTAGCCGGCGTCGCCGAGCCGTTTGAGAACGCGCAGCAATTCGCCGAGCGACCATGCCTGGAACGGCGCGCCGCCGCTCTGATGCGGCGCATCGCCATCGGCGACCTCGGAAACATGGTCAAGCCCGGCGCGGTCGAGATGCGCGAGCAGCGGCGCGACGAACCGCTCGCGCGCGAGCGCGAGCTGCGCCGCAGTATCGCCGTTCACATACAGCCAGGCATCCACGAAGGGGCCGAGCAACCAGGGCCAGACGGTGCCCTGATGATAGGCGCCGTCGCGCTCCAGCACGCCGCCACGGTACTGCCCGCGATACGCGCGGTCCGACGGCGCGAGCGTGCGCAGCCCCATGGGCGTGAACAGATCGGCTTCGACCTGCGCCACGACCGGGCGCGCCGCATCGCCTTCGAGCAGCGCGAACGGCAGACCGCCTGCCGCGAAGATCTGGTTCGGTCGAATCGAGCGATCTGCCGTGCCGTCCACGTGATCGACATCGACCACGTCGAACAGCGCGCCCGTCGACGGATCGACGAAGCGCCGGGCAAACGAGGCGTTGGCGAGCGCTTCGAGCTCGCGCCAACGCGTATCCCATGCCGCAGCAATGCGCAGCGCGTTGATCCACAGCGCCTGAATTTCGACCGGCTTGCCGATGCGCGGCGTGACGACCCAGTCGCCCGCCTTCGCATCCATCCAGGTGAGCTGCACGCCCGGCACGCCGGCTCGCAGCAGGCCATCACGCGGATCGGCTGCGATCCGGTAGCGCGTGCCGCGCGCATAGCCTTCGAGGATGGCGTCGACGGCGCCCTGCAGCGCATGCCGCGCTTCGTGCGGCACGTTCCCGGCCGCGAAGTAGTCGTGCACCGCCACGATGAACCACAGCGAGGCGTCGACGGAGTTGTACTCGGGCGCGCCACCCGCATCGGCAAAGCGGTTCGGCAGCATGCCCTCTGAGACGGTCGCCGCCCATTCGAGCAGGATCGCGCCCGCCTCCTCGTAGCGCTCGTTCGCGAGCAACAGACCACGCATGGCGATGAACGTGTCGCGGCCCCAGTCGGTGAACCACGGATAGCCGGCGACGATCGTGCAGCCGTCGCCGCGCGCGACGACATAGGCGTTGGCCGAGCGCTGCAGGCGCGAGCCGAGCGACGCCCGGCGCACTTCTTCGAAACCGGCGAGCAGTTGCGCGCGGCTCGCCGCGCTTTCATTGCTGTCGAGCGAGGTATCGGGTGCGCGAGACAATGGTTGCGCGCGCAACAGCATCACCGCATCGCCCTTGTCGAGAGCGAACGTGAACACGCCTGGCGTCGCGAGATCCTCGATGCAGTCGAGACCGCGTTCGCGTTCGCGCGGGTAGCAGAAGTTGCGGTACCAATCCGGCGCATGCGTATAGGCGCCGTTCGAGCGCGCGACGACGGCGGGCAGATCGCCGTACGGTTGCCAGCGCACGTATTCGCCGTCGATCTGGGCGTGGAAGTCGAATGCGGGGTTCTCGTGGTGCAGCCCGTGATAGTCGCGACCCGAGATCAGCGGGCGGACTTTCAGCACGGCGCCGCCAGCCCCGGACGATGCATCGAGCCGCCAGCGCAGCACCGTCTCGCGGCTCGCCTTCGCCACGAACACTTCTGCCGTGAGCACGGCGCCGCCGTCCAGCCGGTAGCGCCACGTGGGCCACGGCGACGTGTCGAAGCTCGCGATGCGCTCCGAGGTATCGGGATAGAGCAGATCGGGCGCGTAGCGCTGCATCGTCAGCGCGGTCTTGCGCTCCCCGTCCTCGAGCCAGGCTTCGATGCCGCCCACGAGCACCACGCGGTTCGTGGGCGGCTGCGTAGCCGTGAGCAGCAGCGCGTGATAGCGGCGCGTACGCGCGGTGCCGACTGTGCCGGACGCGAATCCGCCGGCGCCGTCCGCTTCGAGCCATTCGTCGTCGAGGCGCTGCGCATCGATGGGGCTGTCAAGACGCGTCATCGGTTGTCCTACCCTCGTGGATCACCTGCGCAACGATACTCCCGCCGGCTCGGCGCCGCCAGAAAGCGGGTCGAAAGCACGAACCGCCAACATCCGCCAGCAGCGGGCAAACGGATCGTGCGCAAATTGGCGGGTGCCGCACGTACCAGCGACTATTATGGATTCACCCATCAAGCACCGGGCACGGGCGCGAATGCGGTGGCCGCGCCATTGCCTAAAGAAATACAGGGTATGAGTGCGTGGCGGCATAGGGGCCGATGCCGCGGCTTGCAGCGCCTTCTCCAGGCCTCACTGGAAGGAGACAACGCAATGAACTCGAACAGCGGGCTGTGGCGCGCTTGCAGGCTTGTGCCTTCGCGAGCCGGTGCGCTCTGTGTGCTGGTGCTGTGCGCCATCTGGAGCAGCGGCGCGTATGCGCAACCGGTGGCGGACTCGTGCCGCGACGCGGCGTGTGGACCGCACGGGACGCCGCCGCCGTCGAAAACGAGTTGCCCGCAATTGACCGGGCTGACCATTGCGGCCCGCAAGATCGACCTGCCGACCACAGGCGCCGTCGTCACGTCCACGACACAGATGGCGGCAAGCGGCAGCGGTGCGACCGCCACCGGCTCGTACTGTCTCGTCGCGGGCGCGATCCATCCGGTCGATCCGTCCGCGCCGGACATCCTCTTCAACATCGCGTTGCCGGACCAATGGAACGGCAAGATCCTGATGCTCGGCGGCGGCGGTTTCGACGGCTCGATTCCCGCCGTGACCGGCAACGTGCCGAGCGCGCCGGCCAATCTGCCGGGACCGCTGTCGCGCGGTTACGCGGTGTTCGCAAGCGACTCCGGGCACGAAGCGACCAACGGCGCGGTGAACGGCGCGTTCTCCGTCAACGCCGAGGCCTACGACAACTTCATGGGCGCGGCGCTGAAGAAAACGCATGACGCCGCGCTCGTGGTCATCAAGGCGCATTACGGCGCGCATCCGTTCAAGGCGTATTTCGCGGGCGGCTCGACTGGCGGGCGCGAGGCGCTGACCGTCGCGCAGCGCTGGCCGCAGGACTGGGACGGCGTGATCGCGTTCTATCCCGCCTATGACTTCACGACGCTGAGCCTGCAACAGTTGCGCGTGACCGAAGGCTTCGCAGCGCCCGGCGCGTATCTCGACACCGCGCAGCGCGCGCTGCTGCTCAAGGCGGTCATGCAGGCGTGCGACGGGCTCGACGGTGTCGTCGACGGCCTGATCAGCAACGTGCAGGCGTGCAACGCGACGTTCAACCCGGCAACGGCGAGTGTCGACGGCGCTCCCCTGCGCTGCGCAGGCGGTGTGGCGCACGGCGACACATGTCTATCAGACGCGCAGATCGCCGCGCTCAACACCATGAACACGCCGCTCGTGTTTGCGTATGCGCTCGAAAGCGGCGAAACGCAGTATCCGGGCTACAACGTATATGGCGCCGATCTCGGCGTGGGCAGCAGTTCGCCGCTCGAGCCGACCGTCACGACGCTTGCATTGGGCACGACGCAGCCCTCGTATCCACTGCAAAGCACCGCGATGTTCGACGGGCAGATCGCCGACGAGTTCGTCCGCTACACGGTCATGAACAACCCGAACTTCGACTCGCTCACGTTCAATCCCGCGCTCGCCGGTCAATGGTCCGGGCGAATCAGCATGCTCTCGGGACTCGACGCGACCGACGCGAACCTCACGCGCTTCATGCGGCACGGCGGCAAGTTGCTGATGGCGCACGGCACCGTGGACCAGACCGTCAGCACGCGGGCAACCGAGATCTACTTCGAGCGCATGCAACTGACGATGGGTTTTGGCGCCGTGGCGTCATTCGTGCGCTTCTATGAAATTCCGGGGCTGCAGCACGCCGTCGGCACCGAGTTCAACGCGTCATGGGATTCGCTCACGACACTGGAAAACTGGGTCGAGCACGGCACGCCGCCGGTGCACCAGGTGGTCACCGACACCGCGGGCGTGCCGGGCCGCACGCGGCCGCTGTGCCAGTATCCGGCGTGGCCCAGCTATAACGGCGCGGGCGACGTGAACAGCGCCAGGTCGTTTACGTGCGTGCAGGGTTAGCGCTGGTCAGGGCGCCCGCGCCGCTGCCGATAATGGATCTGCGCGGGCACCTGAATGGACTCGGGCGCGCCTTCGCCTTCGAGCAGCGAAAATACGCAACGCAGGCTATGTTCCGCGAGTTGGCCGCTGTCCTGCACGATGGCGTCGATGCGAAGCGGCAAGCAGTCGAGCAGCTGATGATCGTCGAAGGTCATCACGCGGCCCGGCGCCTGGGCGAGTTGATGCGCTTCGTTCACGAACTCCAGCAAGCCCTCGAGCAGCGTAATCGAACCGGCGAACAGCGCCTCGGGATAGCGCCCGTGCGCTTCGAACCAGGCCTTCATCAGCGCATAGCCCGACTCTCGCTGGTAGTCGCGCTGAAACACCCAGTCGGCCTGCTCCGCAATGCCATGCCGCTCGAGCGCGAGCCGATAGCCCGCAAGGCGGTCGCGGCTCGGTGACAGTTCTGGCTGGCCGCCGAAGAACACCAATTCCCGCACGCCTTGCTCGATCGTCTCGCCCACCAGTGCCGCCACCGTTTCGGCGGCATCGGTAATCACATAGGGAATCGCGCTCGTCGCCACGCGGCGATCGGCGAACACGATCGGCAGACGCTTGACCCACTTGTCGTAGCGCGGCGCTTCGGCCGTACACGGCACGACCACCACGCCATCCACCTGCTGCGCGACCAGATGCGCAAGGCCCTCGGTCTCGCGCACCGGATCTTCGTCGCTCGTCACGATCACGAGCTGATAACGGTAGCGCTCGCGGCATTGCCATTCCATGGCCTGGGCGAGCGCGGCGTGCGCCGAGTTGGTCAGATCGGGAATCACGAGGCCGATCGTGTTGCTGCGCCGCGAGCGCAGCGCGCGCGCCGACTGCGACGGCGTGAAATGATGGTCCCTCGCCACCTGCAGCACGCGCTCGACCGTCGCCGCCGAAATGCGGTAGCGCTCGGCATTGCCGTTGAGCACCATGCTGGCCGTGGTACGCGAAACCTCCGCGAGGCGGGCAATGTCGTCGATAGTCAGACGCTCGAACTGGGACACGCGGCGTTCCTGCTGGATGTGGGTTGGGGGTCGGGTGAACGCGGGAGCGAAAAGCCCGCAACGCGGCTGCAAGCCAGGGCAAGCCCCAAAAACGAAGCGCCCCGTGTGACACGGGGCGCGCGGTAGCCCTCAAGCGCGCGCGTACGCGAAGATCTTCGCGTCCGATGGTACTACGCTCGCGCGCGCCTGAAAACGTGCTTACTGCTTGTACAGGTTCAGCGGCACCGGAATGAACTTGTCGACCGGCTGACCGTCGACCACCTTCTTCGCGGCCTGCACGCCATACTGGCCGATCAGTTCGGGCTGCTGCTGCACGGTCGCGGCCATCTGGCCGGCCTTGACCGCTGCGATAGCGTCGTCGGTGGCGTCGAAGCCGACCACGGCCACGTTCTTCAGGCCCGCAGCCTGCAGCGCCTTCACCGCGCCCAGCGCCATTTCGTCGTTCTGCGCGAAGACGCCCTGAATGTCCTTGTTGCTCTGGATGATGTTTTCCATCACCGAAAGGCCCTTGGCGCGATCGAAGTCGGCCGGCTGCTTCGTGACGATCTTCACGCCGCCCTTTGCCGCGATTTCGTCGTCGAAACCGGCGCCGCGTTCGTTGGCCGCCGACGAACCCGGGATCCCTTGCAGCTCGACGACGTTGCCCTTGCCGCCCAGCTTGTCGGCGAGGAAATCAGCGGCCATCTTGCCGCCCGCCTTGTTGTCCGAAGCGATATGCGAGCTGACTTCCGCGCCGCTCACGCTGCGGTCGAGCGAAATCACCTTGATGCCCTTGCTGGTCGCTTCCTTCACGACGTTGGCCACCGCCGAAGAATCGGTCGGGTTGATGAGGATGACGTTGACCTTCTTCTCGATCAGGTCTTCCACACTCGCCTGCTGCTTCGCCGGATCGTTCTGCGCGTCGACGGTGATGAGCGTCACGCCGTCCTTCTTCGCTTCGTCTTCGGCGCCCTTCTTGAGCGAAACGAAGAACGGATTGTTGAGCGTCGAGATCGACAAGCCGACCGTGACCGCGCCGCCCGAAGCCGGCGCTGCAGCCGACGCGCCAGCATCGGCCGTGCTGCCCGGACCTTCCTTAGAGCAGGCCGCGAGGCCCAGCACGAGCGAACCGGCGGCGAGCGCCGCAAAGAGTTTCGAGATCGACGGCGAATTGTGCTTATGCATAGTCTTCCTCCTCGTTATATGTGGAGTGTGTGGAGATAAACAACTCAGGATAACTATTGATGCCAAACTGCCGCGCCACGCAAATGGAGCGTGGCGCGGCCTGGGTATTACGACGACTTCTTGTTGCCGCGATCGATCAGCACGGCAAGCAGGATCACGATGCCCTTGATGACCTGCTGATAGAACGACGACACGTCGAGCAGATTCAGGCCGTTGTTGAGCACGCCGATCAGGAGCGCGCCCACGAGCGTGCCGAAGATCCAGCCACGGCCGCCCGTGAGGCTCGTGCCGCCCAGCACGACCGCCGCGATGGCGTCGAGCTCGTAGCCCGTGCCCGCGGTCGGCTGCGCGGAGTTCAGGCGCGAGGTCAGCACCACACCCGCGAGCGCCGACATGACGCCCGCGATCGTGTACACCCACAGCTGGATGCGATCGACCTTCACGCCGGAAAGCTTCGCCGATTCCGCATTACCGCCCGTTGCATAGATATGACGGCCGAACACGGTCTTGCGCAGCAGGACCCAGAACATGCCGAACATCGCGAGCATGAGCACGACGGGAATCGGCACGAGGCGCGCGACATAGCCGCCGCCCAGCAGCGAGAAGAAGTCGCTGTTGAAGCTGCTGATCGGGCTGCCGTTCGACACGACGAGCGCGAGGCCGCGCAGCACCGTCATCGAACCGAGCGTGGCGATGAACGGCGCGACCTTGCCCTTGCTGATCACGAGACCGTTGGCGAAGCCCATCAGGCCGCCGGCCACGAGGCCGGCGAGCGTCGCGACGATGGCGGGCGTACCCGCGCTCAGCAGCGTCGCGATGATCACCGAGGAAAGCGCCAGCACGGAGCCCGCCGAGAGATCGATGCCGCCGAGCAGAATCACGAGCGTCATGCCGAACGCGATCAGCGCGTTGATCGACGCCTGCCGCATCACGTTGAGCAGATTGTCGACCGTGAGGAAGTCGCGGCTCACGATCGAGAGCGCCACGGAAATGATCAGCAGTGCTACGAAAGGTCCGAGCTTTTGCAGCGTCGCCCGGCTGCCGGGGGTGAGAGTCACTTGCGACATGTCATGTCTCGCTAGTTTTCAGTGAATGAGTCGGCGCCTTCGCTCAGGCCGCCACAGTTTGCGCAGCAGTCGCCGGGCCGTGGCCGCCGGCTGCGGCCGTCATGATCAGTTCCTGGGTGGCCGTGGCCGCTTCGAAGATGCCGTTCTGGCGTCCCTGATGCATGACGAGAATGCGGTCGCTCATGGCCAGCACTTCGGGCAGCTCGGACGACACCATCACGATGGCGACGCCCTGCTCCGCGAGCTGATTGATGATCGTGTAGATCTCGGCCTTGCCGCCCACGTCCACGCCGCGCGTGGGCTCGTCGAGCAGCAGCACCTTCGGCGGCTGCGCCAGCCACTTCGCAAACACGACCTTCTGCTGGTTGCCGCCCGAGAGGGCCTTGACGTCCAGTTCGGCGTCGCGCGTGCGCACGCGCAACTGCTTGATGAGACCGTCGACGGCGCTGCGCTCCGCGCGCTCGTTGACGAAGCCGAGGGTGGCGTACCGGTCCAGATGCACGAGCGTCGCGTTTTCGCGCACCGACATGCCGAGCACCAGCCCCTGCCGCTTGCGGTCTTCCGTGACGAAGCCAATGCCCGCCGCAATCGCGCCAGACGCGTCGCGCACGTCGAGCGGCTTGCCGTCGAGCGTGACCGTGCCCGCGCTCTTGCGGTTCGCGCCGAACAGCGTGCGCAGAATCTCGCTGCGGCCAGCGCCCATGAGTCCGGCGATCCCGAGTACCTCGCCCGCGCGCACGTCGAACGTAATGCCTTCGATATGGCCGTCATCCGCGAGACCGGCCACGCTCATGCGCACGTCGCCAGGCGCATGGCTGCGCTTCGGGAAACGCTCGCCAATCTCGCGGCCCACCATCAGGCGCACGACCTCGTCGAAACCGGTCTCGCGAATCGCGCGCTCACCGACGAAATGGCCGTCGCGCAGTACGCTGATCTTGTCGCACACACGGAAGATCTCTTCCATGCGGTGCGAAACGTAGACGATCGCCACGCCGCTCGCCTTGAGCGATTGCATGATCTCGAAGAGCGTTTCGATCTCGCGGTTCGTGAGCGCGGCGGTCGGCTCGTCCATTACGAGGACTTGCGCGTTCAGCGACAGAGCCTTGGCGATTTCCACGAGTTGCTGCTGACCGATGGAGAGCAGCCCCGCTTCGGTCTGCGGATCGATACGCTGCGCGCCGACCTTGTCGAGCCACTTGCGCGCCTCCTTGCGCATCGTCGCGACATCGACCATGCCGAAGCGGCTCGGCTCGCGGCCAAGGAAGAGATTCTCCATCACCGTCAACTGCGGGATGAGGTTCAATTCCTGATGAATGATGGCGATGCCCGCGCGTTCGGCCTCGACGGTGCTGCGGATCTGCACCGCGCGCCCATCGACGAGGATCTCGCCTGCATCGGCCTGATATACGCCGCTCAGGATCTTCATGAGCGTCGATTTGCCAGCGCCGTTCTCGCCCATCAGCGCGTGGATCTCGCCCGCCTCGATGCGGAAATCGACGCCTTCGAGCACCCGAACCGGACCGAACGCCTTGCCGATCCCCTGCATCATCACTTGCATCCTGGACCTCTCAGAAGATCACGCCCGAATGCAAAATCACATTCGCATAGGGGCTGCATTCGCCGGTGCGGATCACCGCCTTCGCCTCGCGGCAGCGGCGCTTGAATTCTTCGTGCGGCACGCTTTCCACGGCGATGTGCGCGGCGGCCATCTCGCGGCTGCGCGCCACCACGGCCGCGTTGTGCGTCTGCGCCTCGCTCGCGAACACCGCGCGCTCGGCCTTGAAGTCGGCGAGCACGCTGTCGAGCACGGCGAAGAAGTCCGGCACGCCCACCGCGAGCGAAACGTCGATGCATTCCACGCCGTCGGGAACCGGCAGCCCGCAGTCGGCGATCACGAGGCTGTCCGTGTGGCCCATGCGGGCCAGCACGCGTGCGATGTCGCGATTCAGATGTCCGTGTTTTTTCACTGCGAATCTCAGGCTTGCGTGTTCAAGAAGGCTTCGAGCTCGGCGAGCGGGGGCATGCCGCCCTGCGCACCGGCGCGCGTCACCGAAAGCGCGCCCGCCGCATTCGCGCGCCGCACGGCCTCGCCAATGCCGAGATGCCAGAACGCCGCGAGCGCGCCGTTGAAGGTGTCGCCGGCGCCGGTCGTATCGACGGCTTCGACGGTGAACCCCGGCTGATGCACGAGCGCGCCATCGGCGTCGGCGTAGTACGCGCCGTCTTTACCGTGGGTCATGGCGATGCGCATGGGCGAGCGCGCGATGACCTCGGCCCACGCGCCTTCCGGCGTTTGCAGCGCGGTGGCGAGTTCGTGCTCGTTGGGCGTCAGCAGCGTGGTCAGTTCGAGCAGTTCGCCGCTCAGTTCGACTGCGGGCGCGGGATTGAGAAAGAATGGCTTGCCGTGTTCGCGGGCGCGCCGCGCGGCGTGCAGCACCGTTGCGTAGGGCACTTCGAGTTGGGCGAGCACGACGTCGGCCTGGGCGATCGCGGCGCTTGCACGGTCGATGTCTTCGGGCGAAAGCTCGTGGTTCGCGCCAGGCACGACGATGATCGCGTTATCGCCGCCCGAGAGCGTGATCGACGCGATGCCGGTCGCTTCGCGACCCGTGCTCACATGCGCGATATCGACGCCTTCGCGCGCCAGCGTCGCCTTCATTTCGCCGCCGAACGCATCGGCGCCGACGCAGCCGATCATCGTCACCTCGGCGCCAAGACGCGCCGCGGCGACCGCCTGGTTCGCGCCCTTGCCGCCCGGATGGGTCGAAAAATGCGTGCCGAACAGCGTCTCGCCGAGCCGGGGAAACGTGTCGGTCGTGACAACCATGTCCATGTTGATGCTGCCCACCACCACTACGCGCGCCATTGCACTCCCTTTCCGCGGTTTCCCGCGCCTGCGGTTTTTGCCTTGCTAAAACGTAATCAGCTTGGGAGCGCAGTTATACCAGAGTCCTCACGCAGGTGAAATAGACCCAGGGTATAACCGGATACGCAGAACAATATGTCCCCGATTCTTGACGGCCAGCCGAAGCGGGGCGACGCCGTGCCATGCGAAGCGCTATGCTGTCGAACCCCAATCAGGAACAGCAAGGAGATCAAGAAGCATGAACAGAACGGTGACGGTGGCGGGCGTGATCGGCACGGGATTGATGGGCGTCGGCATCGCGACGCAATGTGCGCTGCACGGGCTGCGCACGATCGTCCATGACGTCGATCCCACCCGGCTCGAGAGTGTGTCCGTGAAGGCCCAGGCCGTGCTAGACGAACTGATCGACGCGGGCCGCATCGACGCGGCAACGGGCGCGGCCGCGCTTGCGCGTATCGAAACGAGCGCGATGCTCGAAGCCATGGCCGAAGCCCAGTTCGTCTTCGAGGCCGTGCCGGAAGTGCTCGATCTCAAGCACCGGCTCTATGCGCAACTTGGCGCGCTGCTGGCCCCCGACGCGATTCTCGCGAGCAACACGAGCGGCTTCGAGCCGGATCTGCTAGCCGGGCCGCTGGCCGCACCCGAGCGCTTCGTGATCGCGCATTTCTGGAATCCGCCGCACATGATCCCGCTCGTCGAAGTCGTGCCGGGGCGCGCGACCACGCCCGACGTCACCGCGCGAACCGAGACGCTCATGCGCGCGATCGGCATGGAGCCCGTGGTACTCGCCAAGGCGATCCCCGGCTTCGTCGGCAACCGGCTGCAATTCGCGGTGCTGCGCGAGGCGCTCAATATCGTGCGTTCGGGCGCGGCGAGCCCCGAGGTGGTGGATCGCGTGATGAAGGCGTCGCTCGGCCGCCGGTGGGGCATCGTCGGCCCGTTCGAGAGCGCGGACATGGGCGGCCTCGACACCTTCGTCGACATTTCCTCGCATCTCATGCCCGAACTCGCGAAGGACGAAGAGGTGATCGATTTGTTGCGCGCGCAAGTACAAGCGGGCCGCGTGGGTGTGCGCAGCGGCGCGGGCTTTTACGACTGGGACGAAGCGCATGTGGCGCGCGTGAAGGCCGCGCGCAAAAAGCTCATAGCGGGCGGGTGATTGCGCGGGACTCACGGCATCAAACGTCGATACCGAGGGCGACGATGCGCCGGTACAGCGTCGCGCGCGCCATGCCGATCTGTGCGGCGGCTTTCGTCACCTGGCCGCCCGCCGCGCGTAACGCTTCGGTCAGGAAGCGGCGTTCGTAATCGCGCATCGCTTCGTCGTACTGCTGATACTGCTGCACGCCAGTGTCGTCCTGCGTATCGTGCTGATCGCCCCGCACCTCGTCCAGGCGCTGCCCGCGCCCATCGCCAATGAAGCGCGCGAGCGAGCGCGCATCGATGCGCTCGCTATCCGACAGCAGCACCGCGCGCTCGAGCGTATTACGCAACTCGCGCACGTTGCCCGGCCAGCCATACGCACACAGCACGGCAAGCGCATCGTTGTCGAGTTCGAGATGCCCCGCACCGCTCTGCACCGCGAGCTTGTCGAGAATCGAATACGCCATCGCCTCGATGTCCGCCAGGCGTTCGCGCAGCGGCGGCACGCGAATCATCAGCACGTTGAGCCGATAGTAGAGGTCCGCGCGAAACCGGCCCTGCGCCACGAGCGCGGGCAGATCCGCCGAGGTCGCCGCAATGATGCGCACATCGGTGCGCACGATGCGATTCGAGCCGAGCGGCTCGAACTCCTGCTCCTGCAAAACGCGCAGCAATTTGCCCTGCAGCGCGAGCGGCATGTCGCCAATCTCGTCGAGAAAGAGCGTGCCGCCCTGGGCCAGCTCGAACTTGCCGATGCGCCCCTTGCGCTCCGCGCCCGTGTACGCGCCCGCCTCCGCGCCGAAGAACTCCAGTTCCAGCAGCGTGTCGGGAATCGCCGCGACGTTCACCGTCACGAGCGGGCCATCCGCGCGTCCGGACGCGCCGTGTATGGCGTGCGCAAGCAGTTCCTTCCCCGTGCCCGTTTCGCCCAGCAACAGCAACGGCGACGCGAGACGCGCGGCCCGGCGCGCCTGGCGCTTCACTTCGAGGCTTGCAGCGCTCGTGCCGATCAGGCTCGAAAAGCTGTACTTCGCGCGGCGCACCTGCGCGAGCGACTGGCGCGTGCTGATCAGTTCGGCTCGCAGCCGCGCGTACTGGCTGAAGAGCGGCGACAGTCCCTTGAGTTCGTTGAACAGCACGAAGCCGACGGCGCCGATCGTTTCGCCGTTGTCGTCCTTGATCGGCAAACGCGTGACGACGATCGGATCGCGATCGGTCTCGAGAATGTCGAGCAGGATCGGCTCGCCCCCCGTCACGACGTCGCGCATCATGCTGTTCGGAATGACGGCCTCGCAATCGAGACCGATCACGGCCGTGGGGTCGTCAAAGCCGAAGCGCGCCGCGTAGTGCTGGTTGATCCAGACCACGCGCGCGTTGCGATCGACGATCACGGTGCCTTCGCTGAACTTGTCGAGCGATTGAAAGAGCGATTGCATCGCCAGCTTGCGCACGTGGTCGTAGTCGGCCAGCAGCGCGGTCGTTTCGATTTCCATTCGGTGCTTTTCTCGGGGCGTGGTCTTGACGTAGTCCGGCACGGCCAGCGGATTCTCATTTTCGGGACGCATTATCTCAGAAATGAGATTGCGCCACGTCCCCTGAGATTTCCCGGCTTTGCGCGCGGGGTTGCAAGCGGCGGCGCGCTTTCTTCGCCTAAACCGTCTCAGTTTTGAGACTTGCTGCCGCCGCAACCATCCCGGCGCACCCTCGTGCCCCATGCCGCCCGTATGCGCGCCGCTTCGCACAAGGCTCTCCGGCCGCTGGCACATATCGTGCTCTATTGCGCGGTCGCGCCGGCTTCGGCGCGCGCGAACAACAAACAGACCTGCACGAATAAACCAACTGGAGACAAGATGTCCTTTGTGATTGTGATCGCCGCTTTGGCGTTCCTGATGTTCGTGGCCTACCGCGGCTACAGCGTCATTCTCTTTGCGCCCATCGCCGCACTGGGCGCCGTGCTGCTGATCGATCCCTCCGCCGTCGCCCCCGTGTTTTCCGGCATCTTCATGGAAAAGATGGTCGGCTTCGTCAAGCTCTACTTCCCCGTCTTCCTGCTCGGCGCGGTGTTCGGTAAGGTCATCGAACTATCCGGCTTCTCCGAGGCGATCGTGGCCGCCGCGATCCGCTACATTGGCCGCTCGCGCGCCAACGCTGTGATCGTCGCGGTGTGCGCGCTGCTCACCTACGGCGGCGTCTCGCTCTTCGTCGTGGTGTTCGCGGTGTATCCGTTCGCCGCCGAGCTCTATCGCCAGAGCAACATTCCCAAGCGCCTCATGCCCGGTGCGATCGCGCTCGGCGCATTCACGTTCACGATGGATTCGCTGCCTGGTACGCCGCAGATCCAGAACATCATTCCCACCACGTTCTTCAAGACCACCGCGTGGGCCGCGCCCTGGCTCGGCGTGATCGGCTCGATCTTCATCATCGTGGTCGGTCTCACGTACCTCGAATGGCGCCGCCGCAGCGCCATGGCGAAGGGCGAAGGCTATGGCACGTCGCTCGTGAACGAACCGGAGCGCGTCGATACCGGCAACCTGCCGCATCCGGCGCTGGCCATCGCGCCGCTCGTGCTCGTTGGCGTCGCCAACTTCCTGCTCACGAAGTGGATTCCGCAGTGGTACGGCGAAAGCTTCACCGTCGCGCCCGACGTGCTGCCCGGCATGCATGCGCCCGTGACGGTGGCCGTGAAAAGCGTCGTCGCCATCTGGGCCGTGCAGGGCGCACTGCTGCTCGGCATTCTGCTCGTCATCGTGACGGCGTTCGGCCGTGTGAAGGAACGCTTCGCGACCGGCACGAAGACCGCAGTGAGCGGCGCGCTGCTCGCCACGCTCAATACGGCATCCGAGTACGGCTTCGGCGGCGTGATCTCGGCGCTGCCCGGCTTCCTCGTGGTCGGCAATGCGCTAAAGGCCATTCCGAATCCGCTCGTGAATGCGGCCGTTTCGGTTTCTGCGCTCGCGGGTATCACGGGTTCCGCGTCGGGCGGCATGAGCATCGCGCTCGCCGCCATGTCGGACACCTTCATCAAGACCGCGCAGACCATGCACATTCCGATGGAAGTGCTGCACCGCGTGGTGGCGATGGCGAGCGGCGGCATGGATACGCTGCCGCACAACGGCGCGGTCATCACGCTGCTCGCGGTCACGGGCCTCACGCACCGCGAGTCGTATCGCGACATTTTCGCGGTGACCATCATCAAAACGCTCGCGGTCTTCTTCGTCATCGCCGTGTTCTATCTGACCGGTATCGTCTAACCGGCAACTCCACCAGGCCCACCCATGCATCTCCCCAACACGCTCTCCCTCGCCGGAAAAACCGCCGTCGTGACCGGTTCGACCAGCGGCATCGGCCTCGGCATCGCGACGGCGCTGGCTCGCGCAGGCGCCAACATCGTCCTGAACGGTTTCGGCGATCCTGCGGCCGCGCTCGCGCAAATCGAAGCGGCCGGCGTGCGCGCCGTGCATCACAACGCGGACATGAGCCGTCCTGCCGAAATCGAAGCCCTCGTGGCTTTCGCGGCAAGCACGTTCGGCGGGCTCGATATTCTGGTCAACAACGCGGGCATTCAGTATGTCGAAACGATCGAAAACTTTCCGGTGGAGCGCTGGGATCAGATCATCGCGATCAATCTGAGCGCGACGTTTCATGCGACGCGCGCGGCGCTTCCCATCATGCGCGCAGCAGGTTGGGGACGCGTGATCAATATCGCTTCGGTACACGGGCTCGTGGGCTCGGTCGGCAAGTCGGCCTATGTCGCGGCCAAGCATGGCGTGATCGGGCTCACCAAGGTCGCCGCACTGGAAACCGCGCGCAGCGGCGTGACCGTCAATGCGATCTGTCCGGGCTGGGTGCTCACGCCGCTCGTGCAGAAGCAGATCGACGACCTGGCCCATCGCGAGGCCATTTCCGTCGAAGACGCTACGCTGAAACTGCTCGGCGAAAAGCAACCGTCGGCAAGCTTTGCGACGGTCGAGCAAATCGGCGGCGTGGCGGCGTTCCTGTGCTCGGAGGCGGCGAACGAGATGCGCGGCGCCGAGCTCAAGGTGGACGGAGGCTGGCTCGCGCAGTAAAAGCGGCGGCGGCGCGCGAGCGACTTACAGCACGTCAATCGCGCGCCATGCGCCGCAGCGTCATGGCGTGCAGCCGGTGGCTGAGCCCTTTGAAGACACTGCTTTCGTGCGGGTCGCCGAAGTGGAACAGCACCGTGCACCGAACGCTGGAAGGCGCGCAGGCCTGATTCGCATGCAGCGAGCGCAAGCCCCAAATGAAGTAAAGATTACCCGGCTGCAACGTCACGACTTTCGCAGAAAGCCATTTCTGCACACGCGGTGAGCGCCAGATCCTCGCGAGCAGCTTTTCCACTATCGCCTTCTCGACGATATTGACGATCGCAAAGCGCCGCGCATTGCGTAGATTCGGAAACATCACGAGATGGCCGGCCAGTTCGCCCGGGTCATTGGGAATCAGGATCGGCAGCAGGATCGATATGGCGTACGAGTCGTAGTGGAAATTGTTCGAGTGACGGATGCCCTGTTTTCCCGATAGCACGCGCATCACCGGCAGAATCCGGTCGCTCGGCGGCGGCGTCCCCATCTTGCGCACATACAGCTGACGCAATAACGCATGCAGCCCCGCGTCTTCGAAAAGCGGGGCGAGACAGGTGCCCGTTATCCATTGCGCCCCGCTAAAGCCAAAGTATCGGGCGCCCTGCTGCCCCACCAGCTCGGCAACCCCGCTGCGCAGCTTCGCGAGCATTGCGGCTGGCACGATGTCATCGAGCACGCCCACTCCGTCGTCGTCCATCGACTGAGCGAGCGCCTGCGCACTCTGCACGTCTATCCGCGCGATTTCATCGAGCGGCCGTTCATCGTCCAGCACGTTCATTGCGGTCCCTCGCGCAGCCCGATCGGCGAATTCAGGCACACGGTCAATGCAGACCGTAAATTGAGGGAAAAAGCTTTCGTGTTCCGTACGTCTTCGTACAGAACGCCCGAACGCGTCGATTTATATGCTGGCTGATTATTTCGGGTCGTTCCGCAGTGAGTCGATGCGATGCCGCCGCATCGATTCGTTAGCGATCGCTTCGCTCCTGCTCGCCCGCCGCGCCTTCTGCGATCAACGGCCAGACCACCTGTTCGAACTGCTCGGGCTCGATCGGCCTGGAGTACAAATAGCCCTGCGCGAAATCACAGCCCATCGACTTGAGAAAATCCCGTTGTTCGACGGTTTCCACGCCTTCGGCGATGACCTGGATTCCCAGCTTGTGCGCAAGCACCACCATCGCCTCGCAGAGCACCTGATTGTTTTCGTCCACGCTCAGGTTCTGGACAAACGAGCGATCGATTTTCAGGTAGTCGATGTCGAAGCGTTTGAGATAGGCCAGCGAGGAATAGCCGGTGCCGAAGTCGTCGATCGAAATGCCAATGCCCGCAAGACGGAAATCGAGCAGCCTCTCATCGATATTCGATTCGGCCTGTAGCAGCAGCCCCTCGGTGATTTCCACCACCACGCTTTGCCCCGGCATGCCCTCGCGATCGAGATAGTCGTGCCACCGCACGCCGACCGTGCTGTCCTGGCGGACCTGCACCGGCGACATGTTCACACTGATCTGGAACGACGCATCGTATTGCTCGCGCCATACGCGCGCTTGTTGCACGGCTTGCCTGAACACCCAGTCGCCGATGGGAATGATCAGGCCCGTATCTTCGGCCAGCGGAATGAATTCCAGCGGACTGATCATGCCGCGCTCGGGATGCAGCCAGCGTAACAGGGCTTCCGCTTTGCAGACCCGGCCCGTTGCGAGGTCGACAACCGGCTGATAAAGCAGCCGAAGCTGATTGCGCGGCAGCGCCGAACGCAGGTCGCTGGTCAGGCGCAAGCGCGTTTCCGCCTCCAGCTGCATGTCGGGCGTGAAGTAACTGAAGCGGTTGCGTCCGGCATTCTTGGCCGCGTACATGGCCTGGTCGGCGTTCTTGAACAACGCGTCGAGTTCAAGCGTGTCGTCGGGGAAAACGGTGACGCCGATACTCGCCGAAATGTAGACCTCGTCCGCGCCGAGTTTGAACGGTTCAGTCAGTCTGCGATTGATATTGCGTACGGTCTGCTCGACCGCTTCCATATCTTCGAGATCGGGCAAGATCACCGTGAACTCGTCGCCGCCCAGTCGCGCGACGGTATCCAGATTTCGCACGCACGCGCTGATGCGGCGCCCGGCCTCGATCAGCAGCACGTCGCCGCGGTCGTGCCCCAGCGAGTCGTTGACCTCCTTGAAGCGATCGAGGTCGATCAACATCAGGGCCACGCGCCTTTGCGAACGGCACGCGAGCGCGGCCTCCTCGGTAAGACGATCGTGGAATAACTGCCGGTTCGGCAAACCCGTCAGCGCATCGAAATTGGCCTGCTTCCAGATGGTCGCCTCGAACGCCATCCGGTCGGAGAGGTCGCGACCGACTGCCAGCACCGAAGTGACATGGCCGGAGCGATCGATCTCAGGCGTGATGCGAATGTGAGTACATTGCTCCTGCCCGTCCTTTCCCGCCCACCGCAATTCGAACTGCGCGCTTTTTCCCGTCGCGATGACTTCGCCGATCTTCCTTTCGTAGACCAGCGCATTGGCCCCGCCGGGAAGCTCCGAAGGCCGCTTGCCGAGGACAGTGGCGAGATCGCATCCCGCCGACGTGCAAAAGGCCGGATTGGCGAAGGTGCGGCGCAGCTCGCGGTCATATCGCGTGATCGTATCGGGCGAATTCTCGATCAGCGTGCGCGACTCCCGTTCGCGGGCGACGAGTTCCGCCGTTCGGTCGACGACAGTCTGTTCGAGCGACGCATTGATTTCGTTGATCTTGTGGATCTTCTGCCTGATCGCCGTGCGCATGCGCTCAAAACGCTGCGCCAGGCGCGCCAGTTCGTCTGGTCCGCCAAGCGGGCCTTCCCCGTCCTTGCCATCGTCCTCGACGGCGCCGGCATCCTCGCCGGTGTCGTGCATGCGGCGCACCAGATCCTGGAGCGGCGCCGAAATGCTGTACGAAATAAAGTAGGCAAGAAAAATGGAAAGCAGAAACCCGGAGATGCCGACCACCACGATCTGGTTGCGTACGGCCTGTGCCTCTGCGGTGAGATTCTGTTCAGCGATCGTGCTGACCACGAACCAGCTCGTGCCGGGAATGCGCGCGTAAGCGGCAAGATAATGGCCGCCGCGCCTGGCTGCGAAATTGACGAACCGGCTCGACTCGCCCGACACGCGGTGGCGCGCGATATCCTCGATCAGGCCGGGCTCGGGCGCGGCGCCCGGGTTGGGCGACGACGCATGATTCGGGACTACGATGATCTTGTTGTCGCTCGCATCGAATACGAAAATTTCCGTTCCGCTGCCCGTCGCGACGTCGTTGAAAATCGTCGAGAAGTATTCCGGGCGAACGACCAGAACCAGACTGCCGATCTTCGCGTTGTCGCTCTTGTTATAGATGGCGCGCACCATCCCCAGGTTCTGCTGGCCGACGCCGTCGTCGTAGCTGCCCCAGTAGGTGCGTTCATGCGACTCTTCGGCAATGCCGACGAGCGCCGTCACACCCGAAGTCAACTGCGCAAATGCCTGCGTATCCAGAATGCGGTCTTTCTGGTCGAGCAAATATTTCTGGTTGATGAAATCGACCGATCCATAATGCTCGAGCAGCAAACGCGTCATGTCCTCGCGCGCCTCGCTCTGCTCCCTGGCGCTGCCGCTCGCCGCTCTCGACAACGCGCCCTGGACCCGGTCCGAAAGTACGAGAAGATTACTTTCCGCTTCGATCTGATGCATGCGCAGCTCGACATTTCTCGAAACCTGCCTTACCACTTCTTTCGAAAATATCTCCGCATTTTCCTTGATCGCCGCAACCGACTTTACATAGGAAATGCAGCCCGAAATGATAATGGGCAACAGCGCCAACAGAATGAATGCGGCAATCAGTCGATAGCGAATCTCGACGCGTCGAAGCAAATCCTGGCAGAGGTAGTCGAAAGCGCGTCGCAGCAGTGCGGAGATTGCATTCATTTGTAGTGCATCTTCGCTTCAGTCTTGACCGAGATGTCCAGGCGCTGCGCAGCCTGCCTGGGTGTAATTTTCCTGAGCAGCACATCCTGCATCAATTTATGCACCAGCTCAATCGTGTTGGAAGGAAGCGACGAATAATAGGGGCTTGCCGTGACCGGATAACGGCTGACCGCGTTCGTGTAATCGACGATCTCCACGTCGCTCACCACGGTGCCCATGCCTTGCTGAAAAGGCGAAATGTTGTGGCGTTTCCTCTGAAGAATCGGGAATCCCTTGCCGGCGATGAATTCCAGAAAACGCATGGCCGCGGCCTTGTTGGGCGTTTCGCAAACGGCGAAGCCCGTTTCGCTGCCGAGCACCGGCACGACGCGTTCGCCGCGCGCGTTCCATGGCGGCACGAACACGCCCACCGAGAAATCGTTTCCACGCAGCATGAGCCCGGCGGCCCAGCTGCCCTGGAACGCCATTGCCACCTTGCCTTCCTTGAAAAGGCGAATGCCCTCGTCGTAGCCCGTCGTCATGAACGACGGCTGCGCGTAACCGCGCTCGGGTATCAACGCGATCCTGGCGAAGATCTCGGCCACCTCCGGCGTGTCGAGGTTCAGCGTGCCGTCCGCCATTTTTTCTTTCCAGTGAGGCTCGCGCGCGACCACATTGTTGGCAAAGCCCGAAGCGAATGGCCCGTTGCCGAGCATGTTCGGAAAGCCGCCGCTCCACATCACCGGAATCATGCCCGCCTGCTTGAGCCTGGCGCACACCGCCAGAAACTCATCGAAATTCGTCGGCAGCGTGTCGATGCCGGCCTTGGCGAACATGGCGCGGTTGTAATAGATCATCGTCGTCGCCACGCCGCCCGAAACGCCGAAGCCCTTGCCGTCGCGACTGGTCCAGTCGGCCTTGAGCGGATCCAGCATGTTCTTCCATGCGGCGCTCTGGCGGACATCGGCGAGCACGCCCTGGTCGGCCAGCTCGGCGGCATAGGCGTTCGGATTGATGCTGACGAGGTCCGGCAGCGTGCCCGCCGCCACGCGCGGCTTGATGTTCCCCTCGACCGAGTTGCCGACCATGAACTGCACGTTCACGTGCACGTCAGGATTGAGCTTGTCGAACTCGGCGGCGATCTGGAGCATCTCCTCCGGCCAGTCCGGCGCCCAGATCAGCGCGGTGATGGTGGTCCGTACCGGCGCGGCCTTGCTGCTCTGGGCGCCGTTCTGCTGATCGCAACCCAGGAGCAAGAGCATGCCGATCAGACCAGACAGCAGCCAGGCAAACTTGATTCCGTGCACGTAACGCTCGCTTTCAGTTCGGGAATGGCGGACCCTGCGGAACGCAGGGGAACCACATTGCATATCGGCCGAAACCGGGCGTCACTTGAGGGGGTTACGCGTGAGCGTGGCAGGCGTAAATCGGCGAGCCTTGGGGGCGAACGATCATGCCCGTTCGCAAACGTTGGCGCGGCGCGATGCGCTAACGTGGTGCAATGACATCAGGTCCCTTTGCGCTGACCCAGAACACGCGTACGCGTTTCGTGCATCACGGGGCGGCGAGGTCGATGGCTCGCCGCCTTGCGTCGCTTTCGTAGCAATCGTTTCAATCGAGCGACGGGCTGCATTCGCATTCGAGCGCCGCGACCCGCGCCGGCCGCTCCATTGCCGCCAGCCGCTGCAACGTCACGAGTCCGAACACCGCGAGCGCGCAGCCGAGCACCAGATCGGCACGTATGCCCGCACGGTCCACGATCGTGCCGCCCACCAACGAGCCAAGCGCAATCGCCACCTGGATCACGCTCACGAACATCGCCGAGCCCGCTTCGGCGAGATCGGCCGTACCGCGCTGAATCCACACGGAGAAGCACAGCGGAATCGCGCCGAACGCCACGCCCCACATCAGCATCGCCGCGATCTCGCCAATTCGCACGTGGTCGAGCAGAATCATCGCCGAGAGCGCGCACAACAGCAGCGCCGTCATCGTCGCCACGGCAAACTTCAGGCGCGTGGCCACGACCGCCGAAGTCAGCGCGTTCGAGAAAAAGCCGATCACGCCGAATGCGAGCAGCAGCAGCGTGATCGCGCTCATCGAGAAGTCCTGCTGAAGCAGCGGGGCAATGAACGTGTACGTCGAGAAATGCGCGCCGAACACGAGCGCCACCATCAGCATGCTCAGGCGCACATGCGGGCGGCGCAGCAGCGTGGCGAAATCGGCGAGACGCAATGCGGCGACGGAAGGAAGCGACGGCACCAGCAACGCCTGCGCAACGAGCGCGAGCGCGACGAGGCCGCCCGTCACGAAGAACGACATGCGCCACGACGCGAAACCGGCGATAAAGGTGCCGAGCGGCACGCCGATCACCGTCGCGAAGGTCACGCCGGTCAGGATAATGGCCGTTGCGCGCGCGGCGTCGCTCGTATGCACGAGGCGGCCCGCCGCCGCGGTTGCGAGGGTCCAGAAGCCGCCGAGCGCCGCGCCGAGCATCGCGCGGCCAACCAGCATGAGCGCGAAATTCGTCGCAAGCGCGGAGACGATATTCGACGCGAGCAGCATGGCCGTAAGCAGGAGAAATACCTGCCGCCGGTCCATGCGGCCGGCAAACATCATCAGGCCCGGCGCGAAGATCGCCGCCATCACGCCCGGCGTGGTCACCATGAGGCCGGCCGTGCCCGGCGTCACGCCGAGGTCGCGGGCGATCTCGGTGAGCAAACCGACCGGCAGGAATTCAGACGTCACGAACGCGAATGCGCTGATCGCCACGGCAAAGACAGACAACCACTGGCGCAGTGTCGTCTCTTCGAGCCGCGCGGGCGCGAGATTGGGAGAACGGTCGTTCATGTTTCTATGACTGTTTTGTGTGTGGCGAATAATAAAAGCCATTGTTCGGCAATTTCGCACCAAAAAATGCGGAAAATCGCCGTTTAAATGGCCAATCGGGAATGACGTTTAAATTAACATCAAATAAAGAATTGCGTGCGGCCCTGCGATTAGCGGGGTCGATAAAAGGGTTATGAATGGAATGTGACGTGGCCTGCCGCGCGCCGCGCCGACGGGGCAGAGATTATGTCATTTCAGCGCCGGAAAAATAAACGTTATTTTCCGGGGACAAATGAGGCATCGAATCGATGCTTATGCCTGTCGCTGGATAGCAGGTTGAGGGCGCCGGGAAAGCGCCCGGTGAGGCATTGCCGGAAACCGGTCTTTTAAGTCAGGCTCGGCGCTTGCAGGCGCCCGGGTTCAGAACCGCGTCTGCACGCCCACGCGGGCGATGAACTGGTTAGGACCACTCGACGTACCATCGGGGTCGAGCGCGCCGATCTCAAGACGCGGGCCGTTCGACCGCCGCGACGGGTTCGCCCGGCGCCTTCTCGCGCTTGACGGCATACATCGCGAGATCGGCGCGGCGCAAGACTTGATCGACGTCCAGGTCGTCCGCCGCCACCGTCGTGAAGCCCACGCTCGCCCCAACGCTCACCAGCAGCCCCGGCGCAAGCTCGAACGGCCGCTCGATCGCTTCGGTCACGAAGCTGGCCCAATCGCGCGGCGCCCTGTCCACCTGAGAATCGACGATGACGAATTCGTCGCCGCCCATGCGGGCGACCCACGCGCCCGCGCTGGCGAGCATGCGCAGACGGCTCGCGACCTGCACGAGCAGCATGTCGCCGGCCTTGTGGCCATGCGCGTCGTTGACGAGCTTGAAGCCGTCGAGGTCGACGAAGAACACCGTCATGCCCGCCTTGAGGGGCGAGGCGCTCGCGGGTCCGGCTGCGCTGAACAGGCCATCGCGGTTCAGCAGTCCCGTGAGGGCGTCATGGCGCGCGCGATGGCTGTTTTCCCGTTCGGCCTTCATCGTCGAGATGAGCATGGCGTTCAGGTGGCGCGCGGCGGCGCTCATGGCGAACAGATAGAAGGGAATTTGCAGGAGCGTGAGCAGGAGCACTGGCTCGCCGCCCAGCAGCGCGCCAATGCAGCACGGGCCGAGCGAGAGGCAGATCATGACCGCCACCAGTCGCGGCGCCGCGAAATTGCGGAAGCAGATCCCGCCCACCATGGCGGCGGCGGAGAGAAAGGCGAGCGTAGCGGATACCCAGTCCCCGCTCATGGCGCTGACGAGCGCGCCATAGCCGACCGTCGCGCCCCACAGCGGCGCCAGGAGAATATAAAAGTCGGTGGGCGTGCTCTTGCCCTCCCTCGCGCGGCGGCGCGACAGGGTGAGCGTGGCGAGGCGCACCACGCAGACGAGAATTTCGGCGATGAGCCAGAACTTGAACGGCAGCGTGCCGTGCCGGCGGGCGAGCACCCACGCCACGGCCACGGTATTGGATACGCCGCCGAAGAAGATCGGCAAGGTTCCGAACAAGGTGCCGACAAGGGCGACACGGATTTCGTGCGGCGTGTCCTGACCGGGTTCGGTCAACCAACGGGCCAGCTTGCCGCGCGGCAAAGAGTAGATTTCGTTGCGGGAGCTCACATGCGTCACCGTCGGTCGTACCGCGCGCAAGACGGTTTCGCGTCTCGCGCCCTGAAAAGTGCGGGTCGTACGGCCGTGCGAAAGCAACGGGCGCCGCCTCCCTACTGCGATAACGGCGGGCTCTAAGGAAAACTTTAGGCAGGCGACGGGTGGAGAGTCATTGGTTGCGCTAGCAACCAATCGAAGATATTGGGCGTGCGCCCTATGCGATTCACATCAAGCGAAGCACGATTCTTTGGAGGAGCGCTTGCAGGTCGCGTCGCGTGTCGATCACGAGGTGAATAAAAACGGTGTCGTCCCGAACCTGATAGATGATCCGGTTCTTGCCCGCAAGTACCTGTCGAAAAGTGTCGCCGACAAAGCCTTCGAGTTCGGCAGGCAAGTGGCCGCTCTCCGGAACCTGGCGGATCTGCGCAATGGTGTCCTGGAGTTGAACCGACGTCTGACGCCAGGTCTCCCATCCCAATGCGCGGACGATATAGCTTCTCAGCTCATCGATGCCGATCCGCGCGGTCGGCAGGACGCGGTACTTCAACAGCGGCGCCTGCATTAGCGAAGCTTTTCCTGGCGGTCGAGCTCGTTGAGTTCTGCAAAGAATTCGTCGCCATCTACGTGGTCCGCACGCTCGATCTGTTTTTGGCCGATGGCCAGGATCTTCAGCAATGCGAGCGTCTGTTGAGTCGATTCATAGGTTCGCACGTCTTGAACAACGAGCTTCGCTTCGCCGTTCTGCGTGATGATGAGCGGCTCCCCTGAGTCGGTCAGATCCTTGACGATTTGCGCGGCTTCGCTCTTGAGGTAGCTGATTGGCTTCACGTGATCTGCGAGGTGCATGGGGTGCTCCCGTAGCAAGTCAAACAGGACTAAATTTAGACTATTATCGGTCCGATTGCACGCACTGCTTTTTAGGGGCTGGGTTAAACGGTTCGCAACGCCGCGCCATCCAGCACATAACGCGCAAAAAGAAAGTCCCGAATGCCGCTGACCGCATCGCCGGCGAAATCGAGCGCGACGAAATACGCCGGGCCGCCAGCCGGATCGTGGCGGTCGAACACCACAATGACGGGCCGCCCATCCACACATGCCGCTTCGAAGCGCCACTGTTCGGCGAGTGCGTACCGGTGCAGGTATTCGCCCACCTTGTCCCGGCCTTTCACGCGCAGACGGTTCACGAGGTCGAGTTGCACGTCGTCCGCCAGCATCGATCGCAGCGTGTCGAAGTCGCGCGCGTTGAAGCACGCCACATACCGTTCGAGCCGGCTGCGCTCCGCTTCGGCGAGCGCCGGCCCCGCCGGTGGCTCCGGCTGCGCGCCCAGTTCCCGCAGACGGGCACGCCCTCGCTGCAGCGCCGACTTCGCAGCGGGAAGGCTCGTCTCCATCACCTCGCCGACCTCCTCCAGCGAATACCCGAGCACATCCTTGAGGATCACCGCGCAACGCTGGGGCGGCGCAAGATGCATGAACGTATGCAAACTCGCCGCCGCGATCTCGCGATCCTGCTCCACGTCGCCCGGCGCCGCAATTGCCTCGTCGATCTCCGGCAGTCGAGCCGCGCCATGGCGCGCGTGCCGGCGCAGGAAATCCATCGCCGCGTTATGCGCGATGCGGAAAAGCCAGGCCTCCACATTGGTAATCGCGCCGGCGCTGGAACGCGCTTCGTAAGCGTTGAGCAGCGTGTCCTGCACCACGTCCTCGCCGTCGATGACCGAACCCGTCATCCTCGCGCAGTAGCGGTGCAGCCTCGGCCGCAAGGTGCCAAGCAGACTTTCGAAGGCTTCGAGGTTCGTCGGCATGCCCGGCATGAAAGCGCTCCTCGTGGTTGGTGGCGGCTAAACGTCCAGCGGCGCGATCGGGGTATCGCGCCGGAACCCGTAGGCTACGCCATCGGCGTAGCGCGGATCGGTCAGGAGCGTGGCAACGTCCTCGCCATATTGTTCCGGCTGAAGCGGCGCGCCGTAGCGCGCCAGATGCGCTTCGACCGTCGTGCCCTCCCGTTCGGCATAGGCCGCAGCAACCGCGCGCCCGAGGCCCGTTACGCCCACGAGTTGAAGCGGCAACAGGACCTGGAAATGCAGGCCGAGGTCGCGTGTGCGCGCAACGCTATTCGCGTTGTGCGCCATCAGCCAGATCATGCGCTTGGCGCCCATGTAGCCGCCCGAAAGGCGCATCCCCTCGGGGCGGATGGCCGGCAACGAAAGCACCAGCGCCGCGCCGCTCGAAGCGAGCAGCACGCGGCCGCCTTTGGGCATCGGCGCCTTCAATGCGGCCTGGATACCGTGAAGCGTGGCTTTGACGTCGTTGTTCCAGACGATGGAGAAGCTTTCGAAGGTCTGTTCTTCGATCGACCCCATCCAGAGCGTCGCCCCGGCATTGAGGACGAGCACCCTGGGGCGCAAGTCCGCGACGAGGCGGTCCATTAACGCCGCGTCCGTCGCGTCTCCCTGTACGGCTTTCGCGCCCAACTGCTCGACAGCAGCAAGGCCCTCGCTATCTCGCGCCAGAACGGTCACGTTCGCTTGCCTGCGAAGGAACGCCTCCACCATGGCAAGCCCCAATCCCCGGCTGCCCCCGGTAATCAGCACCGTTTGATCCTGAATCGTCTCCATCCTGCCCTCCTGTCTGGTCGAAGCCGGCACCCTCTGCGACCGGCATGCTAAAGACGGATGGGGAGGTGAAAACGGATCGGTGCGCTCAAAAAATTTTTCGGGTCCGGGAAACGATCGATATCGGGAACGCGTGCGAACGCGGGCGTTCCGCGGCGTGGCCGCTAACGGGCGACGATGATCGTCATCTCCGATTCGTACTTGATCCGCACGTGGCTATGGTGCTTGAGGGACTGCATCACTTCGATCAGGTCCGGGCGGCTGACCCGAACGGAGCGGGCCGTGCCGGACTTGTCCACGACGGTCAGGAGGTTGAGCTTGCGGTCGACGCCGGTGACTTGCGCCACGCCGCTGAAGACCCGAAGCACCTGGAAGTTTTCCTGGTCTGCGCCGGAGGAATGCTGGGTCATCGTTGCCGTGTGGGTCAGGCGCGTGACCGCTGCGCCCTCGGCAGGCGTCAATCCGGTGACGTACGGCTCCATGTAGTGGGTCGTCAGCTTGTCGCCGACCCGGATGACCTTGAGCACGTCGAGATGATCTTTCACATTGAAGCTCAGGTCGTCGTGACCCGGCACGGTTACGACGACAAGTGCATTCTTCTGATCGATCAAACTGATGGTGCCGCTTTCCGTGTCGACGGATGCCCCGGCCGGCACGGCCTCCGAGGCGGCGGAGGCGCCCTCGCCAGCAGCGCGGCACAGCGGCGCCGAGGCGGCAAAGAGGCCGCAGACGACGGCGGAGAGCGCCAGGCCGCGTGCGAACGCAATGCGCGTATTCGATCGGTAGAGCATGGTAGTCCCCTTGAAACGATCAGGTGCCACGCTTGCTGCGCCGGTCAGGGACCATGGCGTGTGCTCTCGGAGCCTAACACCGCAGGACGCCCCGGCCATCGGACTTTGGTCCTATAGGGTCAAGTCCGGGGCCGAGGCTGATCAACGCGCGAAGGCCACCGCACAGTTGGCCGGCGCCTGCCCCGGCACCGGCGAGCGGAACGTGAACAAGCCGCCCGCCAGCGGCTGCTTCTCGCGCTCGGCTGCCGTGAGCCCCTTCCACGCGGTGGAAACGTACACGGTCTTCAGATCGTCCCCGCCGAACGCGAGCTTCGTGATGTTCGCGCAGGGAAACACGATCTGACCGGCCAGTTCGCCCTCGGGAGAATAGCGGTCGATGCGCCAGCCGCCGAATAGCGCGACCCACACGTAACCCTCGGCGTCCACCGCCATACCGTCCGGGTGCCCGTCACCGGCAATTGCGGTGAAGAGGCGCTTGCCCGAGAGCGTGCCGTCAATCGCGACGTCGAACGCATACACGACGCGACGCATCGTGTCGTTGTGATAGAGCGTGCGGCCGTCCGGACTCATGGCCGGGCCGTTGGTGATCACGTAGCCGCTGTCCTGTGCGCTCAACACCGCACCTGCGTCCACGCGATACAGCGTGCCGCTCGGCGCTTCCTCGCCATCGTCCATCGAGCCGAACCACAGGCGGCCGCGCGCATCGGCGAAACCGTCGTTGAGGCGATTGCCCGGCAAATGCGGCTCGACATCCATCAGCTTGTCGAATTCGCCGCTCACGGCGTCGAAACGATACAGGCCGTCAGGCAGGCCGCACACGAATACCCGGTCCCCTAGCGGCGCGATGAAGCCGACCTGGTCGGGCGCGTACCACGTCGTGCGCTCCCCGGTCGTGACCACGAAGCGATGAATCCGGCGGCCCTTGATATCGACGAAATAGACTGCGTTTTCCGCGGCCTGCCAGAGCGGCCCTTCGGCCAGCTCCGCGCCGACCGGCCATACGCACACGGGATGCGGCATCGTCATTCTCCGTACCATCCCGCATCGACGAAGTAATCGCGCCCGGAGCAGCGCGAGGCGTCGTCGGATGCGAGGAACAAGGCCATGCGGGCGACGTGCTCGGGCTCGATGCGCAACTGCAGACACTGACCCGCGACGACCTTCGCCTCGCTCTCCTGCGTTTGCCACAGGTTCATCTGCCGCGGCGTTTTCACGGCGCCCGGGATGATGCAATTCACCCGAATGCCCGCGCCGCCCAGATCGCGCGCGAGGCCACGCGTCAGACCTTCAATGCCGGCCTTCGCGGTCAGGTAGATCGGCAGGTTCGGCAAGGCGACGTGCCACGACACCGAACCGAAGTTCAGGATCACGCCGCGTCCCGCCTGGCGCATGCCTCGCGCGGCGGCCTGCGCGCAGAAGAACTGGTGGCGCAGGTTGACGGCGATACGCTGGTCCCAGTAGCTCGCGGTCAGCTCGCCGATATCATGCCGGTCGTCGTTGCCCGCGTTGTTCACGAGCACGTCGATCGGGCCCGCGGTATCGACGATCGACGCGAACACGCTTTCGATCTCGTCCACGCTGCACAGGTCGCAGCGCTTGAACAGCGGCGGATGCTTCGCATGACGAATCTTTTCTTGAAGAGCGAGCGAATCGTGTTCGGCCACGTCGAGGAAGAATACGCGCGCGCCCTGCTGTGCGAATGCCTCCACGACCGCAGCGCCAATCCCGCTGCCGCCGCCGGTGATTACGACGGTTTTGTCCGCCAGGCTCGGATAGATTGCGTACGACATCAGATATTCCAGTGTTGACTTGTCAGAACCCAACCAGGGCGGCGAGCCGCAGATGGCTCGCCGCCCTGACCTGCCGCTTTGCTTCCCGTTACGAGACGACCTCGACCGCGCTCAGCATGCGCCAGTTGCGCGGGAGCGTTCGCGTGGCATTGCCTGCAACCGTGACCGCGCCGCTCAGATGGATGTCGCGGCTCGAACTGCCCACCATCAGATCGAACTTGCCCGGCTCGACGATGCGCTCGCCGCGTGCGTCGGTGAAATTGAACATATCGACGGGCAGCTTCACATTCACGCGAGTCCGCGCGCCCGCCGCGAGTGGCACGCGTGCAAACGCCTTGAGTTCGCGTACCGGCCGCGCAGTCGACGCGTGCTGATCGCGCACGTAAATCTGCACGACCTCCGTGCCGTCGCGCGAGCCGATGTTCTCAACCGTGAAGCTCAGTTCGACCGTGCCGTCTTCGAGCGGCACTTCGCGTTGCGCCACCGCGAGATCGCCGTAACGGAACTGCGTGTAGCCGAGGCCGAAACCAAACGGATAACGGCTTCCGAAGTGGTAGGCGATCGGCGTGCCCGCGCTCTTGAGGCGATGGTTGTACACATACGGCACGGCCCCTGCGCTCTTCGGCACGGAGAGCGGCAGACGGCCGCTGAAACCGGCGCGGCCCACCAGCAGATCGGCAAGCGCCTCGGCGCCGCGCTCGCCCGGCGCAAACGCCATGATCTGCGCGGCAATACGATCTTCGAGGCCGCCCAGGTTGTAAGGGCGGCCGCCCGTCATCACGACGACCGTAGGCGTGCCGCTCTCGACCACGGCCGTGAGCATTTGCAGTTGCACGCCCGGGAGTTCCAGGCTGTCCGTATCGGAGCCTTCGCCCACCGTGCCGGACTGGAACAGACCCGCCAGATCGCCTACGAACACGACGGCCACGTCCGCCTTGCGCGCGGCTTCGACCGCGGCGGGAATCGCTTCGGTATCCTTGCTGATCAACTCGTCGCGGTTGGCGTTGCCGCTCAGGTCGAGCGACACGTCGCCCGGGAAAACCGGCGCGCCCGCACGGCGGGACTTGATGATGTCGCAACCCTTGGCATGCAGCACGCGCGCCTCGCCCAGCAGCGCACGCAGTGCGCCCAGCGGCGTGGCGATCGAAGCGACCGACTGCTCGCCCGAGTTGATGAGGTGCACGGGGAAGCTGTAGCCCGCGAGCAGCGCGAGCGGATCGTCGGCGGTCGGGCCGATCACCGCGATTTTCTCCGCGCCATTGGCGTTCAACGGCAGCACGCCGCCTTCGTTGCGCAGCAACACCGCCGATTCGAGCGCGACCTGATACGCCGTATCGGCCGCCGCCGTGCCCTTCACATCCACGCGCTCGGGATCCACATACGGATTCTCGAACAGGCCAAGGCGGAACTTCGTGCTCAACACACGAGACACCGCGGTGTCGATCGTCGCTTCGGTAATTTCGCCGCGATCGAGCGCTTCTTTCAGATGGACCGCGCACTCGTGACCCGGCAACTCCACGTCGAGTCCCGAATTGAACGCGAGCGCCGCCGCCGACGCGCTGTCGTGCGCCACCGCATGATGGCTGTAGAGCAGGTCGACGGCAGCATAGTCCGCAACGACGAGCCCCTCGAAACCCCACTTCTCGCGCAGCGTATCGTGCAGCAGCGTGCGGTCCGCATGGCAGGGCACGCCGTCGATATCGTGGTACGCCGGCATGATCGAGCCCGCGTGCGCGAGCTTGACCGCCATTTCGAACGGCAGCAGAAACACGTCGTTCAACTCGCGCGGCCCGACATGCACGGGCGCATGATTGCGGGCGCCTTCGCTCGCCGAGTGGCCGACGAAGTGCTTGAGCGTGGCGAGCACGTCGCGCCGCTCGCCTTGCAGACCGTTCACGTAGTGGCACGCGAGCACGCCCACCAGATACGGATCTTCGCCGAGCGTTTCCTCGGTGCGGCCCCAGCGCGGATCGCGCGACACATCGAGCACGGGAGCGAGGCCCTGGTGGCAGCCGATCGAGCGCGCCTGCTCGCCGATGATGCGCCCCACTTCGCCCACGAGATTCGGGTTCCACGTCGCCGCGTAGTTCAGCGGCGAGGGAAACAGCGTGGCGTCCTTGATCATCAGGCCCACGAGGCATTCCTCGTGCGACATCACGGGAATGCCCAGGCGCGTGTCTTCGACCATCTTGCGCTGCAGCTCGTTGAGCGCGCGCACGCCCTCTTTGGGATCGACCGTGTGGGTGCCGAGCGGACGCGTGATCTGTCCAAGACCGTGCTCGAGAATCTGGTCCACCGTGAGGCTGTTGGCGCTTTGCGCGAAATCGATACTGCGCGCCTTGTGATCGCCGTCGGCCGAGAGCTTGAGCCACGCGGCGTGAAGCTGGGCAATCTTTTCATCGAGCGTCATGCGCGCGAGCAGGTCGGCCACGCGCTGCGCCGTCGGTGCGTCGGAGCGGCGATAAAGCGGAACCTCGGTGGTGTGTTCAAGCGACATTGCTTCACTCCCTGGTATTGCAAGAGACGGCATTTTTTCTTTCCGTCTGCTTAGTTGTGCTTTTGAAAATGGCGTTGCGCGGGCGCGCGGCGAAAGCCGCGCTCCGCTTAGATGAGACGACGCAGCGCCATATCGTGATCGTCGAACACGTGGCATGCCTCGGCTGGCAGCGCAAGCTTGACCACTTCATCGTGCGTCAACGCGCTGTCGCCGGGCACCTTTGCGATCAATGTCGCCGCGCCCGCGCCCGTCTGCGTCGCATGGATATAGCTGTGCTCGCCCATGTGCTCGACGAGCTTCACGCGGCACGCCAGCGTCTGTTCGTTGCGCGCATCGCCGGCCACACGCAGATGCTCCGGACGCACACCGAGCGTCACCTTCATGCCGGCGCGCGCACGCGAGCCGTCCACGCGCGCACGCACGCGCTCGCCGCTTTGCAGGTCGATGTCCACGCCGCCATCGTCGCCGCCCACCACCGTGCCCGCGAAGAAGTTCATTTTCGGCGAGCCGATGAAGCCCGCGACAAAGCGGCTCTTCGGATGGTGATACAGATCGAGCGGCGCCCCCACCTGCGCGACGCTGCCGTGTCGCTCCATGTGATCGCCCGCCTGCAGGAGCACGATGCGATCGGCCAGCGCCATGGCTTCGACCTGATCGTGCGTCACATACACGGCGCTCGCCTCGCTGAACTCGCGATGCAAACGCGCGATTTCGGTGCGCGTCTGCACGCGCAGCGCCGCGTCGAGATTCGACAGCGGCTCGTCGAACAGGAACACGCCCGGCTCGCGCACGATCGCGCGACCGATCGCCACGCGCTGGCGCTGGCCGCCGGAAAGCGCTGCGGGGCGGCGTTCGAGATAGGTATCGAGTTGCAGTGCGGCAGCCGCGCTGCGCACCTTCTTGTCGATGACGGACTTGTCGATTTTCGCCTGACGCAGACCGAATGCCATGTTCTCGTACACGCTCATATGCGGATAGAGCGCGTAGTTCTGGAACACCATCGCGACCTTGCGCTTCGCGGGTTCGACCTCGTTCATCCGTTCACCGTCGATGCGCAGTTCGCCGTCGGTGATCGATTCGAGTCCGGCGATCATGCGCAGCAGCGTGGACTTGCCGCAGCCCGACGGGCCGAGGAACACGCAGAATTCGTTCTTGCCGACTTCGAGGTTGGCGTCGCGGATCACCGCGTTGCCGCTCGCGTAGGCCTTCTGTACGTTATTGAGGGAAATGCTTGCCATATCGTTTTATGCGAAGTTCGGTTAGCGGTGCGGATCGCCCCTGAATCAGCCCTTGAGCGAGCCGGCCATCATCCCCTTGATCACGCGCTCCTGACCGAACGCGTAGGCAACGATCAACGGCAGCGACGTGAGCACGAGAACAGACAGCATCGAGGGTATGTTCGACGCGTATTGCCCCATGAAGTCCCAGATTGCGAGCGGCAGCGTACGGTGCTCGGACGTCGACGTGAGCATGTACGCGAAGATGAACTCGTTCCAGAGACCAATGCCGTTGAAGATCGCCACCGTGGCGAGCCCCGGTCCCGAAAGCGGGAAGAAAATACGCCAGAAAATGCGGAACGGACTGCAGCCGTCGAGCTGCGCGGCTTCTTCGAGCTCGCGCGGGATCTGGCGCATGAACTCGGTCAGGATGAAGATCGACACCGGCAGGCTGAGTGCCACGTACGGGCCGAGCAGCGCGAACTGCGTATCGTAAAGACCGAGGTTGCGCGTGAGCAAGTAGATCGGCACCAGCGTGGCATGCAGCGGCACGATCATGCCCGCGACCACGAGACCGAAGAGCAGCTTGTTCAGCCTGAAGCGCATGCGCGCAAACACATAGGCCGCCATCGCGCTGATGACGACGATCAGCGCGACCGACACGCCCACCGTGAACAGGCTGTTACGGAAATACGTGAAGAACGGCCCCTTCAGCACGGCCGCGTAATTGCCCCAGAACAGATGGCTCGGCGGCGCCCACACGGAAGTCGTGAAGGTCTCCTCCTGGCTCTTGAAGCTCGACACCACCATGAAGATGAACGGGACCGTCGTGACAGCCAGCCAGATCAGCGCGAGGATTGGAATCGTCACGCGGGGGAAACGGAATTTCTTGCTCATGGATCAGACCTCGGTTGCAAAGCGGCGCGTGAAGTACATCGACACCGCCGCCACTGCGATAACGATCAGGAACATCGCCGAGCCGATGGTGCTGCCGTAGCCGAGCTGGAACGAACTGAACACCGTGCGATACATGTAGGTGGCCATCACCTCGGACGAGCCCTCGGGGCCGCCGCCGGTCATGACGAAGACGAGATCGAAGTAACGCAGCGAGCCGAGCACGGAAAGGATTACGGCCGTGCGCACCGTGCCTTGCAGGTGCGGCAGCTTGATGCGCCAGAAGATGGTCCACTCGGAAGCGCCGTCGAGCAGCGCCGCCTCGTTCACTTCAGCCGGCATCGACGAGAGGCCGGCGAGGAACAGAATCATGTAGAAAGGCGCGTTCTGCCAGATGATCACGGCGATGGTCGCGCCCAGCGAGAAATGCGGGTCGCCCAGCCAGTCCTTCGCGAGACCATCGAGCCCGAATGCCTGCAGCGCCACGTTCAGGGGTCCGAAATTCGGATCGTAGATCTGCTTGAACAGCACGCCGATCGCCACACTCGACATGAGCAGCGGCAGAAAATAGAGCACCTTCAGTACGCGCGAGCCGCGGCCGGCCTTTTCCAGCAGCACGGCGAGCGCGAGCGCGACAGGAAGCTGAATGACGATCGAGGCGAGCGCGAGAATCACGTTGTTCTTGAGCGATTGCCAGAACACCGTGTCATGGGCGAGCCGCGCCCAGTTCGCGAGCCCCGTATAGCGGCCCGTATTGCCGAGGCCATTCCAGTCGAGCAGCGACAGCCGCAAGCTGGAAACGAGCGGATAAAGCAGGAACACGGCCAGCAGCAGCAGCGCCGGCGCAAGAAACACGACCGTGACGAGCGTTTGCGAGGAAAGCTTCAGCCGGCGTTCGGGTGTAGCGGAAAGTGCAATATTCACGAGCTTGTCTGCCGGCCGGCGCCTTGCGGCGCCAGCCGGACTTTTCCTGAGTGCTGGAGATCAACCGCCCTTCTTCGAAGCGGCTTCCATTTGCTGCGCGGCCGCCTCAGGCGTCACCGACAGACCGAACAGCGCCTGCGTCGTGTCCTTGTGCAGTTCGCCCAAGGCCGGCGGCAGGGCCTGGTCGTACCAGAGCTGCACGCTCGGCGCCGCGGCAAGCAACTGCTGCAGACGCTGCGTGAACGGATCGTCGATCTTGACGTTGTTGACCGGCGGGAGCTTGTGGTCATCCGACGCGCGTGCCTGCATCGCCTGGTCGTCGGTCAGCGCCTGGATCAGCTTGAATGCGGCGTCGGGCGTCTTGCACTCGGTCGAGATGCTCAGGAAGCCATCGCCCACCGTGCCGATCAGGTCGCGCGGGTCGCCCTTGCCGCCCGGCACGCTCGGGAACGGGAAGAAGTCGAGATCCTTCGAGAACGCCGGATCTTCGTTCGCGATCGTCGAAGCTTCCCAGGCGCCCATCAGTTCCATTGCGGCCTTGCCCGAGTACAGCAGACGGCGCGACGCGCCCGAGTCGTAATCGAGACCGTTGATGCCCGGCGCGAACGCGCCAGCCTTCACGAGCTCCTGAATGCGCTTGCCGGCTTCGACGAACGCCGGATCTTCGAAGCCCTTGCCCTTGCCTGCGATCGCGTCGCTCACGACCTGCGGACCACCGATACGGTCGACGAGGTACATGTAGTACATCGACCCCGTCCACTTGTTCTTGTTCGCGAGCGAGAACGCTGCCACGCCGTGCGACTTCAGCACGTCCACGACGTGCATCAGTTCATCCCACGTCTTGGGCGGCGTGATGCCGTACTTCTTGAACAATTCCTTGTTGTAGAAGATCACCGCGGCCGCAGCGTTTTCGGCCGCCACACCGTAGGTCTTGCCGCCGTACGTCGTGACGCTCCACGACGACTGCATGAAGCGGTTGCGATACGCCGGGTCCTTGTTCAGGTACGGCGTGAGGTCGACGATCTGACCGGATTTCACATACTCCTGCAGGCCGCCGCCGCCCCAGTTCTCGAACACGCACGGCGGCTGGTTCGCACCGAACGCCACCTTCAGCTTCGTCTTGTAGGCCTCGTTCAGGACGTGCGAATTCTCGACCTTGTAGCCCGGGTCCGCCTTCTCGAAGCGGTCCGAGGCGTCGCGGATGATCTTGCTCGACGACGCATTGGTCTGCTGATCCCATTCCGTGATCGTTTTCGATTCCGCCGCAACGGCGTTCGATACGACTGCAGACAGTGAAAACAGCAGTGCCGTGGCGCCGACAATCGCCCGCGCCTTGGAGAAACCTGGGTACGCCATGTTTGTGTCCCCTCTTATGGAATTTTGAGAGCTACCTGAGTTATCTGCGGGTTTAACGTTAGCCTTAACGTTAATGGATGTTAAGCCGAGACCTGAACTACGGCTATGCGGGATTTTCCTGGTGAGCCCCCCGCCGGAGCTTGCGCCCTGCGCAAGGTTGGTGCGCGCGGGAACGGTTGAACAGCGACGCATCTGCTAGAATAGCCAGCACATAAACGGTATCGCTAACGTGACGAGCGACCCATCCGCGGAGTAACCAGCGAGTCACGAGCGAGTCTTCGCAGACATGACCTCTCGTAAGCCCACACCACGCATGGCAAAGCAAACTCCCACGCTTGAACACGTCGCCAAGCTTGCCGGGGTGTCGCAGATGACCGCCTCGCGCGCGCTCAACGGACGCCCGGGCGTGTCGCGCGAAACGCGCGACGAAGTGCTGAGAATCGCTTCGGACATCGGCTATGTCGTGAACCGCACCGCCCAGAAACTCTCGGGCGGCCGCAACGGCATCATCGGCATCATCACGCCCACGCTCGACACGCAGTTCTCGAGCGAACTGGTGCTCGGCGCGGGCCGCGCGGCACGCGGCGCGGGCATGGAAATGCTCGTGTACACCGTGTTCGACGAAGACCGCCATACGCATCACGACCTGCTCGGGTTGATCCAGCAATTTTCCGACGGCATTCTCGCCATCCTGCCGCGCGAATCGCTCTGCCTCGAAGCACTCGCCACGGCCAAAGTGCCGGTGGTGGTGGTCGATCAGCGCGGCACCCTCACGGGCTTTCCTTCGGTATCGGTCGACAATTACGGCGGCGCCTGTCTCGCGGTCGAGCATCTCGCGGAACTCGGCCACAAGCGCATTGCGTTTCTTGCCGGCGACGAAACCATCGAAGGCGTGCGCGACCGCCAGCGCGGCTATCGCGACACGCTCGCCAAACTCGGCCTGCCGCGCGAAGACGCGCTGATCGCCGCCGGCGATCTCTCGCAAATGATGGCGTTCGACGTCACGTTCGACCTGCTCAATCTCTCCGATCCGCCCACCGCGATTTTCACGGCCAACGACCAGAGCGCGTTTGGCGTGATCGCCGCGGTCAGGGAAGCGGGCCTGCGCGTGCCCGACGACATTTCCGTGATCGGCTTCGACGACATTCCCATGTCCGAGCAGTTTCATCCTGCCCTCACTACGATTCGCCAGCCGTTCCAGCAAATGGCGCGTTCGGCCGTCAATACACTGCTCGCGCAGATCGCCGGCATCGACGCCGCTTCGCAGCGCATCACGCTGCCCGCCGAGCTGGTGGTGCGCGACTCGACCGGACCGATGCGAGCGCGGCACCGCCGCTCGCGTCACCAGATCGTTTCGACGTAAGTCGAGGCGCGCACCTTCGCATCGGAGGTCACGAGCGCGCCGCCGTGCGTGCGCGCGGTCGCGACGATCAGCCTCTGATGCGAAGTGAGCGCGGGCGGCAGCGTCGCCGCCCGGAACGCAATTTCGGAATCGACCGGAATCAGGCGCACGCCATCCAGCTTCAGAAACGTCGAGAGCCAGCTACGGGCGTCCATGGTGAGCCCGAGGCTGCCGGCCTTCACGAACTCCGCGATTTCGAGCGCGCTGATGGCCGAAATGAGGATCTCGCCGCCGTCGAGTTCACGGTCGATCGCATCGTGCGCGGCCTGACTCAGCGCTTTCTGCCTGCCGAGCCAGCACACGAGCGCAAGCGTGTCGAGCGTGATCATTACTCTTCCTGCTCGGCGGGAAGCGGTGCAAGCGCGTGCTTGAGGTTGAAATGCGTGATCGACGCGCGCAGCAGCTCGAGCGGATTCTCCGTCTTGCTGCGATACGGCCGGATTTCAATGGTGGGTTGTCCCCGGTCCGTCACGACGACGGTTTCGCCCAGCGTTTCGACCTGGCGGAACAGCTCGCAGGCGCGGGACTTGAAAATGGCTTTGGATACTCGCTTTTCCATGACGCTCTCCACCCATCAAAATTCTATCGGATTTTTATTGCATCGGGTCGTTGCGCATGCAACGAAATTCCTGCGCTTCGCGCCCCAATGACTCTTTATCGGCGTTGCCCAACGGTTTGCTACCTGAACTACGCTCCTGCAGCGGGGTATCCGGCACTCCCGCACGAACGGACTGCGGGTTTTTACCGGTAACATGTTTCGCCCGAATCCGCCCCGCGGCCCTTGCGCTTTCATATAATCGATCTGTCTGGTGAATACCCGTCAAGCAGCCCGAGTTGCGATCGAGCGACCCGCGTGGCACGACAACAGGGTGTGTTGCTTGCCGGCGGATATGCGCGAGTAGCGGTGTACGCTTCGCTTGCCGATACGGACGCTGCCGCAGGAAAGCGGAGCGTTGGGGGAGATGATTGCCCTTGCTGCAGACCGTCGATTAAGCAGAAACATAATAACGTTACCCTTAACGTTAATTCATGTTAAATGCCCCGTTCTGGCGCCGCCATGCGGGGTTTACCTGGGCTTGGCGATTTGACGCAGAGTCCGCGTAAACTCTGCCGGAACCCGGTCCAGCAAGGAAAGAGCGCCTGGCAGGCTGGCAACAGGGTACTGCAAAAAAGTACCGTTCCGGCTAACGTTAAATGTGCGGTAAGAAAAGTCGTAACGCCCATTCGCGACACTCGTAATCATCCCTGCCCCCATATCGTCACATTCGCTGGTCCGGACAATCCGGCGACTTCGACGAAGGCTCCGCATCGAAATGGACGATGAACGCATGCAGCGGCTCGCGCCGTTTCTCCTGGCGGTTGCGTTGCGGCTCGTGTTTCCTGTCCATCACGTCGCGCGTTTCAGGGGGCATCGCGGCCTGCCCGGACGGCGCATTTGCAGCGGACGCGAATTCGCCCTTCGACCCTTTGTTCGCCATGGCACTCTTCCCCTACGCAAACCGGCACGTCAAACGACGGCTCGAGCGTTTTCGCCCACTTCGGGGCGCTCGAACGCCACCGCCGCACCCTTCGCATCGAACAGCGTGACCGCGGACGAGGCCACCGTGATGCCCACGCGCGCGCCCGGCTCGTATTGCGCGTCCTTCTTGTCGAGCTTGAGCGCAATAGCGTGCGCCATACCGTCGAGGCGTGCGTGCAGGATCGACACGTCGCCCAGGTGCTCGACCAGTTCGACGCGAGCGGCAATGCCTTCGTCCGCGAGGCCAATGCTCAGGTGCTCGGCGCGCACGCCCAGGGTCAATTCGCCGTTCAGTGCGCGATCCGGACGGCCCGACAACGCGATACGGTGGCTCGCACCCGCAAGCGCGAGAACGGTTTGCACGCCGTTTTGCGACACGACCGTGGCACTGAGCATGTTCATTTGCGGCGAGCCGATAAATCCGCCGACAAAGCGGTTCGTGGGCCGGTCGTACAGATCGAGCGGCGCGCCCGTCTGCTCGATGTTCCCCTTGTTGAACACCACGATCTGCTCGCCGAGCGTCATCGCCTCGACCTGATCGTGCGTGACGTAAATCATCGTCGTGCCCAGTTCGCGGTGCAGCTTCGCGAGTTCGATACGCATCTGCACGCGCAGCGCCGCATCGAGATTCGACAGCGGCTCGTCGAACAGAAACACGCGCGGCTTGCGAACGATCGCGCGGCCAATCGCAACGCGCTGCCGCTGGCCGCCCGAGAGCGCCTTGGGCTTGCGCTCGAGCAGGTGCGTGATCTGCAGGATTTCGGCAGTGCGGCCCACGACCTCGCGCACTTCGCGCTTCGATTTGCCCGAGAGCTTCAGCGAAAAGCCCATGTTCTCCGCAACCGTCATATGCGGGTAGAGCGCGTAGCTCTGGAACACCATCGACACGCCGCGATCCACCGGCTGCAGATCGTTGACGCGTATGCCGTCGATCAGAATGTCGCCGCCGCTCACTTCCTCGAGCCCGGCGATCATGCGCAGCATGGTCGACTTGCCGCAACCCGACGGCCCGACGAATACCGTGAACTGTCCGTCGGGAATATGAAGATCGATGCCCTGAATGATCTGCGGACCTTCGCCATACGTCTTCACGACGTTGCGCAATACGAGTTCGCCCATTGTTACGTCCTCCTTGGTGCTCTTGCTTGTCGTCCCGCGCGAGGTTGGCGTGTCTGCCCTCTTCGCGCGGGTTACGGTGCTGTCTGTGTGCCCGCGTTAGCGCGCGGCCTCGGCGGCGGCATGCTCCGCGATGACCTCGCTATACCAGTGCGCGCTGTCCTTCAGCGTGCGCTTCTGGGTCTCGTAGTCGACGTACACCATGCCGAAGCGCTTGTCGTAACCGCACGCCCATTCGAAATTGTCCAGCATGCTCCATGCGAAATAGCCGGCCACGTCCACACCCTGTCGCGCGGCCTCGGACAGCGCGGCCAGGTGCAGATCGAGGAAGTGAATGCGGTCGGTGTCCTGCACGCGGCCGTTTTCGAGCACGTCTTTCGAGGCGCAGCCGTTCTCGGTGATGAAAATCGGCGGCAGCTTGTACTCGGCATTGAGCTTCGTGAGCAGCTCGGTCAGACCTTCCGGATAGACTTCCCAGTCCATGTCCGTAAAGCCGTGCACGCCCGGCGGACGCTTGTTGCCCGAAGCGCTCGCGAAAATTCGCGTGTAGTAGTTGATGCCGAGGAAGTCGAGCGGCGTGCCGATGATGCCGAAGTCGCCCTCGCGAATCACCTCTTGCGGGCCGTTCGCGCCGTACCATTGCAGCGCTTCGGCCGGATATTCGCCCTTGAAGATCGGGTCCATGTACCAGCGCACGAACTTCGCGTATTCGAGCGATGCGGCAGCGAGATCCTCGGGCGCGTCGGTCGCGCCGTGTGCCGGCGACTGGTTGAGCACGATGCCGAGCGGCGCCTTCACGCCATCGGCGCGCATGGCCTGAACGGCAAGGCCGTGCGAAAGCAGCAGATGATGCGCCACGTGTGCCGCCTTCTTCAGGTCGGCGTTGCCCGGTGCGAAGTAGCCCGTTGCGTTACCGAGCCATGCGGTACACCAGGGCTCGTTGTGCGTCGCGATCGAAGCCACGCGGTCGCCCAGCACGCTGCCGATCTTGCGGGCGTAGTCGGCGAAACGATAAGCCGTATCGCGGCTTTCCCAGCCGTTCTGCTCCGTTTGCAACGCTTGCGGCAAGTCCCAGTGATACAGCGTCGCGAACGGCTGGATGCCGCGCTCGAGCAAGCCGTCGACCAGACGCTCGTAGAACGCGAGGCCCTTTTCGTTGTACGCGCCGCGACCATCCGGCTGCACGCGCGGCCACGCAATCGAAAAGCGATAGGCATTGACGCCCATTTGCGCCATCAGATCGAGATCTTCTTCCAAACGATGGTAATGATCGCAGGCCACGTCGCCGCTCTCGCCTTTCACGACCTTGCCGGGCACGCGGCAGAACGTGTCCCAGATCGACTCGCCACGACCGTCTTCACGGGCTGCGCCTTCGATCTGATACGAACTGGTGGCCACGCCCCAGACGAAGTCTTCCTTGAATCGAAACGTCGACATAACGATAGGTATCCTGATTAGTCGTGTCCGTTTTTGCGTGAAGGGACACGAATTGAATGTAGAGAAATTCAGGCCTTGACCGCGCCGGTCGTCAAACCGTCGATCAAGCGCCGCGAGGTGAAAGCGAACAGCACCAGCAACGGCACCACGGCAACCGCAGAGCCCGCCATCACCGCGCCCCAGTCCGAATTGGTCGGGCTTTGCAAAATGCGCAGCGCGAGGGGCAGCGTGTACATCGAAGGCGAGCGCAGCACCACGAGCGCCGAGAGAAAGTTGTTCCAGGCCTGAATGAAGCTGATGAGACCGAGCGTGCCCAGTGCCGGCCCGAGCAGCGGCAGCACGATGCTCCAGTAGATACGGAACTCGCCGCAGCCGTCGATGCGCGCCGCCTCGATCAGGTCGGACGGAATGGCCGACGCGATGTACTGGCGCATGAGGAACACGCCGAGCGCGGCAGCCGCGCCGGGCACGTACAGCGCGCGTGGCTGATTGATCCAGCCGAGCAGGTTCATCGTCATGAAGGTCGGGATCATGCTGAGGAACGGTGGCACCAGCATGGCCGTGAGCGCAACGGCAAAGAGCGTTTTCTTGAAGCGGAACTCATACATCGCAAACGCGTAACCGGCCATCGAGGTGACGAGCAGCGTCAGCACGGTCTGGATCGTGGCCGTGTAGAAACTCCAGCCCAGATTGCGCCAGAACGGGATGTGACGCATGAGCGACGCCATGTTGTCGAGAAACGCATTGCCGAACCACAGCGGCGGCGGCATCGAGAAAATCTCGGAACTCGTATGCGTGGCGAAGACGAACATGAACCAGAACGGCGAGAACATCAGCACCGCGCCCGCCAGCACGACGGCGTAACCCGTATAACGCGCCTTGTTTTTCGACAGTTTCATCGCTGTGCCTCTTCTTTCATGCCGCTGCGGTGGAAAATGCGCGTGTTGAGCCACATCAGCGCGGAAATCGTGATAAAGAGCAGCCACGCGATCGAACTGGCCGTGCCGAAGTCGCCGTCGTGGAATGCCGTGCGATACATGTAGACAGCCGTCGTCAGGCCGGACTGGCTCGTCCCCATGCCTTCGTTCGGGAGAAGGATGAAGGGCTCTTCGAACAGTTGCAGCCCACCGATGATCGAAAGCGTGACCGCGAAGAAGATCATCGGCTTGAGAAGCGGAATCGTGATGCGCGTGAACTGTTGCCAGCCATTGGCGCCGTCAATGCGCGCCGCTTCGTAAATGTCCTTCGGAATGGTTTGCAGCGCGGACAGATAGAGCACCGTATTCCAGCCCACGTAGCGCCAGAACACGACGACGGAAACCGCCGGCTTCACGTTCGCCGGGTTATACAGCCACTCGATCGGTTTCGAAGGCACGATCCAGTGCAGCCCCGGAATCTTGCCGATCTCGGCAATGGCGAGATTGATCATGCCGAAGTCGGTCGAATACAGCGACGAGAAGATCAGCGCGATTGCCACGCTCGACGTGATGAAGGGCAGAAAATACAGCCCGACCACGAAATTGCGCCAGCGGCGAAATGCGGTTTGCAGAAAGAACGCCAGCGGCAGCGCAATGAGGTGCTGCGGCACGCCGGACATGACCGCCATCGAAACCGTGTTGTAGAGCGATTTCCAGTACCACGGGTCAGTCAGCGTGAACGTAAAGTTCGACAGGCCCACCCACTTCATGCTCGCCAGTCCCGCTGTCGCGTCCCAGCTCTGGAACGAGAGATACAGCGAAAACAGCAGCGGAAAGGCCAGGAACACCGCGAACAGCAGGAAAAACGGTGCGAGAAACAGGTACGGCGCGATCTTGACCGGATTGAGCCGCGGTTTGCCACGAGCGTGGGCGAGCGGCGCGAGCGTATCGCGCACGAGCCCTTCCCGGGAGACCTGTTCAGTTGTGGGCAGAGGAGAGTTCATCGATAGTTCCGTCCATTCGGGCGTGGCCGGCCGGGGCGACCGGCCACGCTGTTGCAGCGGGCTTCAAAGCGCGGCGATGCGTGCCGCGCCGTTTCATCAGAACCGCTTAACGGCGGATACGATGCGTGATCTCAGCCTGTGCTTCCTGCAGCGCCTGGTGGATGTCCTCGTTGCTGTCGACCACCTTGTCGAGCGCCGAGTGGACCGCCTCTTCGGCAACCTGGTCATACTTGCTGCGCTGGATCGCCGGGATATGCGAGGCCGCATCGCGCCAGATCAGGCGAGCCTTCTCGTTGCCGAGGAACGCCACGGGCTGCGCGAAGAAGTCGTCGTGCTGCGCGGAAAGCAGCGCCGGGAAGGCGTCGATCGAGCGGAACGAAGCGAGCTGCTCGTCCGGGCGCGTCGTCAGGAACTTGATGAATTCCCACGACAGCTGCTTTTGCGTGGCCTTCACCGGAATCGACCAGAACGTGCCGCCGAACGATGCATAAGCGCCGTCGGGCAGATTCGTTGCGCGCCACAGGCCCTTCGTATCCGGTGCGATCCACGACGAGAGGTGGCCGCCGAGCCATGCGCCCATCATTTGCGTTGCAACCGTGCCGCGCTTGAAGCTTTCGGCCCACTCGTTCGACCACGGCGTGATCTTCGCGTCGAGACCGAGATCGCGCGCTTTCTTCGCCAGCTCGAATGCCTTCACGAAACGCGGCGACGTCACGACCGGATTGCCGGCCTTGTCGAAGTACACGCCGTCGCCTTCCTTCAGGTCGGCGCGAATATAGATGTCTTCGATATCGCGCGACGATGCCATCAGGTACGCGCCCGTCGCCTTCTTGATCTTCTGCCCGGCCGCGAGATACGACTCCCACGACTTGGTCAGGTCGGCTTCGGTCACGCCCGCCTTGTCGAGAATGTCCTTGCGGTAGAACAGCGTGCCCGGACCGATATCGCCCGGCATGCCCACAATCTGGCCGTCCTGCGTGGTCGCCTGCGCGAACGTGTAGTTGATGAACTGGCTCTTGTACTGACCGGCGTTATAAGGCGGCTTGGCCAGGTCTTCGAGACCGCCGCCCGCTGCAAAGCGGCCAATGAAGCCGACTTCGACGGCCATCACGTCGGGCAGATCCGAGCTCGTTGCGAGCGCGGTGGTCATGGCGTTGTGGTGATCGGCGATCGCAAGCGACGACACCTTGATGTCGACGTCCGGATGCAGCTTCTTCCAGGCGGGAATCGCGTCCTTGATTTCCTGGTCGAGCTTCGGAAACACCGCGACATTCAGCGTGGTATTGGCATGCGCAGCCACGGTAGCCAGGCTGAGCAAAACTGCAGCGGCAGTGCCTGAAAAACGGAAATTCATTACATGTCTCCTGGTGAAACGTTTGTGAGTGACGTTCAATTGCTCCCCTGCTGCTACGAACTACTTCCCCTGTTGTATTGATTCGCAGTGCTTGACGCCCTGCTTTCCGCGCTTCCGGTGTTTGAAAGCGCTTTCACCGCAAAACTAAAAAAACGGCCCGATCTGGACGCGAACCTTATGCACCCTTGTCGTCCGGGCTCAACGACGGCCCGATGCGACGCGTCGTCTCGCGCGTCACCAGCGTGAGCGGAATGGGGCTCAGCGCGATGGGCTGCTTGCGGATCATCTGCACGATGCCTTGCGCGGCGAGACGGCCAATTTCATAGGTCGGCTGGCGCACGGTCGTCAGAGGCGGCGTCATGTACGAAGAAGTCGGCAGATCGTCGAAGCCGACCAGCGACACATCCTCGGGCACGCGCACGCCGCGGCGGAACATCGCGAGACGCGCGCCATACGCGGTCTGGTCGTTCGCGCAGAACACCGCGCTCAACGACGGCCGGCGCACCAACAACCGCTCCATGGCCGCAAGCCCGCCTGTTTCGAGGTAATCGCCCTGCTCGACCAGATCGACGTCGAAGCCGATGCCCGCCTGTTCCAGCGCGATACGGTAACCGTCGAGACGCTCGATCGCATCCTCGTGACTGCTCGGGCCGGCAATGAACGCGATCTCGCGGTGGCCCTGCTCGATCAGATGGCGGGTCGCGTCGCGCGCGCCCTGCAGGTTGTCGATCGGCAGGCCCGCCAGCGCCGTGCCGTTTTGCACCGAGCGTCCAAGCACCAGCATGGGCGCGTAGCGCGAGTATTCGGTGAGCGTCGGCTCGTCGAGTTGAGCGTGCAACAGAATGATGCCGTCCACGCGGCGCGCGATGAATTCTTCAAGGCGCGCTTTTTCGTCGACCACATTCCAGCGGCTGCTCACGAAAATCGGCGTGAAGCCCGGCTCGGAAAGCGCCTCTTCGATACCGCGCAGCCACTCGGCGTAAAACGGACTCGACACGGCCTGCGTCAGGACGCCGATGGTTTCGGTGCGGCCGCTCGCAAGACTGCGCGCCAGCACGTTCGGACGATAGTTGAACCGCGCGATCGCCTCTTCCACCGCGCGCTGCTTTTCGGGGAGAACCCGCGCGGTGCCGTTCAGGATGCGCGACACCGTGCTCGGAGACACGCCGGCAGCGCGCGCAATTTCTTCCAGCGTCACGTTGGGACCCGGAGTGGGTCCGCTCTGGACACTGGGCGCGCCGGATGCTTCGTTGGTGCCATCGGTCATGAGTTCCGCCTGAACATTGTCATGAAAGCGCTTTCAAACACTGAAAAAAGCGCTTCGAGATACGAATTCGAAGTGACTAACAGAAACGAATTGCGGGAAAAAACCGTAGAAAAAGCAGCCGGTGCGACCAGGGTGGAGGAGAGATCGCACCGGCCTCTCTATGAAAGAGAATTAAGCAGTACCTAACACAAAGAGATCACAACAACTACAGGTCACACGAAGTCAAATCAGAACATGTGCATGATGCCCGCGAACACGCCGGTCTGGCTGTGACCGTAGTTCGGGTTGTCGTTCGACGACGTGCCCGTCGCCGCGTCGAAGTTGTTGTTACCGTACGAACCGTTGCCGAGGTTGATGTTCGACGTCGAGCTGTTGTGCACGTAGCCGGCTTCCGCGTACAGGAACGTGCGCTTCGAGAGGTTGTACGTCGTGCCGAGCGTGAACAGCGTGGCGTTGCCGTTGCCGTTGTTCGCGTTCGCGTGGAACACAGCAGCCGTGATTGCCGAAGCGTCGTTCACCTGCCAGCCAGCGCCGATCCATTCGTGGTCCACCGCCGTCGGTGCGCGCACGCCAGCCGGCTGCGATGCATCGGTCACGCCCACGCTTGCGTTGGTGGCGCTCGGTGCGCTCAGGTGCTGGTAGCCGGCATAAATCTTCACCGGACCGATCACGTACGTGCCGCCGGCGAGAATCGAGCGCGAAGCCGAATACACGTTGTTGAACGACCCGTCTGCGCCGCGAACTTCGTCATAGATCACGCGGAAGTCGCCGCTGCCCCACGTATAGATGCCTTCGATCGCGTTCGTGCGGCCCTGGCCCGTCGGCACGCCCTGTGCGTTGACCGGCGCCGAGTTCCAGCTCGTGTTGTTGGTCAGCGAATACTGGCCCTTGAACACGAGGCCGCCGAACAGCGTGGGCGAATCATATTCGGCGCCGTTGGTCGTGCTGGCCCAGTTACGGCCGCGCACCAGCGTCGAGATCGCGTAACGCTGCATCAACTGCGGATCCGCGCCCCAGCTGTCCTGCGAAAGTTCGCCGGCGCCGAGATTACCCATCTTGAACAGACCGAAACGGTCGTTGCTGAAACCCACCGTGGCGTGACGACCGAACAGGTTGCCCGCCGAAGCGCCCGTCATCGTATTGAGCTGGCCTTCCAGCTGGAACACCGCCTTCGTGCCGCCGCCGAGATCTTCCGAACCCAGCAGGCCGAACCAGGAGCAACCCCAGTCGCCGCTCTGTGCGGAGAACTTGTTGCCACCCGGCAGGCCGGTTTCGTACTGCACGCCGTTGTCGATACGGCCATACAGTGTGACGCTGCTTTGCGCGTGCGCCATCGTCGTCGCAGCTGCCATCACCGACAATGCAATAAGCTTCTTTTTCATTAGCTATCCTATATATATTTTGGCGTCTCCAAACCGCGCAGGTCGCGTGCGCTCTACACGTTCCCTACCAGGCTGCCTCACTGAAATGTTCCGAATCACATTTCGAGGCGATTATAGGGACGCCCCTGCCCCGTGTATCGAACCGGCAGTCCAGGGAAAACTCTGTTACCGATAACAGTTGCGCGCCGCGCGGGCCCGGAGTAGACCCCCGCTTTGTGACCATTCCGTTATGGTCACAAAGCTCGCAACTCCGTTTGCGGTCGTGAGGGAAAATATGCGCAGCGAGGGAAATGTACTGAACACCCGTGCTACTTCGGCCAAATTGCGCTTGACAGCGCTTTCAAAAGCGACGCTCTGACGTTGTGAAGTTGCAACGACGACACGAGAATTTTTTGTCCGTTGTGTCCGCAGCGTTGCCGATCTACTGACAGCGCTGTCACCAGCAGGCCTCAGCAATAGCGACTATGATCAAGGTATACCCTGCCGGGCAACGAGTTGAGATTCTCCGGTAAGCACATTCAGCGCGGGACGTCGAATCGGTCCCGCGGGCTTTCCGGCTTCAGACCATCGCGCCACGCAAAACCCCGCGCCTCGACTCCCGCTGTTCCCCGCCACGTCGCGCGGCGACGTCCCGTCCGAACGCAATGCACCAGCACGCACCAGCGCAACTTTCGCCGGGCGACGGCACCGCCGTTCCCTACCCGGCTGGCAAAACCCTCGACGCGCCATCGCGGTGACCACTACGCCGCGCACCGCGCGGGCTGGTTTGCCCTCTGACTTCCGCGGTCCTGCGTTGAAGAGGACCGGAAGACTTGCTGCCGGAGTTGACCGGCACTTCTGCCACACTGCAAGGAGGTATCGTGAAAGCCATCATCACTTCCACGCTCGCATTACTGATTTCCAGCACCATGGTGCCGGCCGTTCAGGCTCAAGACTCGGGGGCAAACAACTCGCAACTCGCGCACAACGTCCGGGTCGCTTTCGCGCGCAATGGCGTCAACACTTCTCATATCTTTGTCTTCGCCCGAGGAGGCACCGTCACGCTGCTCGGATGGGTAGACGCGCACGAACAGGTCGCGCTGGCCGAGCGCAGCGCGGCTTCGGTCGAAGGCGTGCAATCGGTGGACAGTTGGCTTGCGCGTGGACGCTGAAAAGCGCGAGTTTGAATGAAACGGCGCGCGCACGGCGTTTATTTCGTACGCGCGTCGTACGCTATTCGTTTGTTGTTTATTGATCGCGCCGCGTAATCATCCGTTTAATCCAGCCGCCGCGCCCATAGTCGGTCTGCTGCAGAAACACGGCAATCACGATGATCAAGCCTTTGAGGACCAGCTGGGTATTGCTGTCGATATCGTTGAGCAACAGGATGTTGCCGAGAAAGCCGAATATGAGCACGCCCGCCACCGTGCCCGATATCCGCCCAACCCCGCCGGCCAGACTCGTCCCGCCAATCACAACGGCGGCAATCGCATCGAGTTCCCAGCCGGTCCCGGCATCGGCCTTCCCCTGGCGGTACTGCGCCGCATAGAGCACGCCAACCAGCGCCGAGAGCAGGCCTGAAATGGCGTAGGCCATCAGCTTGTAGCGATTGACGTCGAGCCCGGAAACCACGGCGCATTTCTCGTTGCCGCCTATCGCATACAGATATTTTCCGAACACCGTGCGATTCATCACGAAGCTGAATACGAGCGCGATCACGAGAAAGAAAAGCGCGGGAACCGGAATCAGATTGAACAGCAGCGCGCGCAGATTCTCGATATCGGCGGTCGCGTTCGTGCCGCTGTAAATCGAATAGACGGCGGTGTCCTGCCCGGCGATCAGCCGCGCGGCGCCGAGCACGCCGACCATCGCCGCGAGCGTGACAATGAACGGCTGCATGCGCCCGCGCGTGATGATCCATCCGTTGATGCTGCCCACCGTGAAGCCCGCGAGCGGCACGATCCAGAGCACGCCTGCAAGCGGCATGCGGTGCGCCGCGTGCAACGCGATATACAGGCACGCCAGCGCCGCGCACAGCAGCGCAATGCCGCCGCGCACCGCGCGCGCGGCGCCCGCATGCGCGCCATGCGAACGTTGCGGCCTGCGCCATGCACCGAGCACGATGTACACGATCGAGAACACGGCAATCGCATTGAGCACGAGCGAGGCATCAGTCGCCCGGTTCCATCCCTCCGTGGTCAGCAGCATGGCGGTCAGCACGCTGCCCAGCCCCATGATCGCCCCGACGGAAAGATCGATGCCCGCGGTGATGATCACGAGCGTCATGCCGATCGACATCACGCCGACGTTGGCGACCTCGCGAAACACATCGGAGATATTGGCGCTGGAAAGAAAGATGTTGCTGCCATCGGTCGAGTGAGGCGAGGTGAACGCGCCCACCACGAGCAGCAGGATCAGGCCCAGGTAGTACTTCAGGTGCGTCATGAGCGTGCTGAGTTGACGCCTGCGCGTTGGCGCATCCGGCTCGGCGACATGGTCCTGCACATGCAGCATGGTCAGTCTCCAGTCAGTATCGATTCAAGGCGAAGCGAGATTGATCAGCAGGTCGCCGGAAAAATCGCTGCGCGGCACGATCTGTTTGGCGCGCCCTTCGCACAGCACGAGAATGCGGTCGCACAGCAGGGTCAATTCGTCGATTTCGGAGCTGGCGATCAGCACAGTCACGCCCGAGCGCGCCGCGTCGAGTATCTGGCGGTAAATCTCCGACTTGGCGGCGACGTCCACGCCGCGCGTCGGTTCGTCGAGCAGCAGGATGCGCGGCTTCGTCATCAGCCATTTGCCGATGATGAGCTTTTGCTGATTGCCGCCCGACAGGCTATTGGCGCTTTGCGCGAGGCTGCGATGCTTGACCCGCGAGGCCCGTGCCTGTCCGGCGGCCCAGCCGTACAGCCGGCGCCGCTGGTAAAACGGAAAGCCGGGCACGCGCGGCAACGACGGCAGCACGATATTCGCTTCGAGCGACTGATCGAGCACGAGACCATCCTTCTTGCGGTCTTCGGTCACGAAGGCGAGGCCCGATTCCGCCGCTTCGTTTGGCGATTTGAATGACCGGTGCTGCCCCGCAATGGCAATCGCACCCTCCTGCCGGTAGGCCGAAATCCCGTAGATGGCTTCGAGCACTTCGGTCTTACCCGCGCCGAGCAGACCCGAGAGGCCGAACACTTCGCCCTCGCGCACCGCAAACGACACGTCGCGCACCATCGCGCGCGACGGTCCCCACAGCGAAAGATTGCGCACCTCCACACTCGTGCTGCGAGCGCGCGGCGCTTCGTCCGCGCCGCGCTCGGGCGGCGCGAAGTCCTTGCCGATCATCATCGAGACGAGCGCCGTCGAGGACTCCACCTGCGCGACTGGCAGCGTCGAGATGCGCCGGCCGTCGCGCAGCACGGTCACGCGGTCGGCCACGGCGAAGACTTCCCCCAGCCGGTGGCTGATCAACACGATGCCCATGCCGCGTTCGCGCAGTTGCCGCGTGAGCGTGAGGAGCGCGTGGGTCTCCGCGTCGGAGAGCGCCGAGGTCGGCTCGTCCATAATCAGCACCCGAGCTTCAGCCACCAGCGACTTGGCAATTTCCACCAGTTGCTTTTCACCCACCCGCAGCGCGCCGACCAGCGTATCGGGACTCGCGCGAAAACCCAGTTGGCCAAGTACGTTGCGCGCGGCCGTGCGCATGGCGCGCCGGTCAGGAAAGCCCCAGCGTGTGCGCGGTTCCTTGCCGAGGAATATGTTGTCGACCGCGGAAAGCGTATCGACGAGGTTCAGTTCCTGATGAATGACCGCGATCCCTGCATCGATCGCGTCGTTGACGCTCGCGAGGCGCGTGGGCACGCCTCGCACGCGTATCGTGCCGCTGTCCGGCGTATAAAGGCCGCCCAGCATCTTCATCAGGCTCGATTTGCCCGCGCCGTTCTCGCCGACAAGCGCATGCACTTCTCCCGCCACGACATCGAAGTCGACGCTCGACAACACGGCGCTGCCGTTGAACGAAATCGACAGGCCTGCCGCCTCGATGAGCGGCGTGGTGGCAGTGGCATTCATTCAGGAGTGGCTAGCAATATACGCCTTGGCGTTGTCGGCAAAAATGCCCTGGGTCGGCAACGTGACCTTCTTCGGGATCTTTTCGCCGTGGAGAAGCTTGAGCGCCTGGCGTATGCCTTCGGCGCCGGGCGTGGGGTACATGAACGTGCCGGCAAGCAGGCCTTGCGAGACCCAGGTCGCGCCCTCCTGCGGCAAGCCGTCGATGCCCACGAACTTGATGCTCTTGTCGCGCCCCGCATCCTTGGCCGCGAGATAAGCGCCGTAGGCCATGGGATCGTTGTGCCCGTAGACCACATCGATTTTTGGATTCACGCGCAGCACCGTCTTCATGTACTCGTAGGCCTTGTCCTGCTTCCAGTCGCAGTCCACGCGTTCGCCTATGAGCTTGATGCCCGACTCCTTGCCGATCACGCTCGCCGCGCCGTCGTGGCGGTCGTGCGCCGGTTGCGCGCCGAAGCCGCCCCAGACCTCGACGAAATTGCCCTGCGCATGACCCGGGCCACCCATCAGCTTGACGATGAAGGTTCCGGCTTCGCGGCCGATCTGCACGTTGTCGCCGCCGATGAACTGCGTATAGGATTCGCCGTTCACCTCGCGGTCGAGCACGAACACGGGAATGCCCGCCTTATAGGCCTTTTCCACCACGCCAGTGAGCCCCGCCGACTCCTTCGGCGAAATGAAGATCGCATCCATTTTCTGGGCAATGAAATTCTCCATGTCGGCATTCTGCTTGTCGGTGCGGTCGCCGGCGTCGGCAATGATCAGATCGACCTCGGGATGCTTGCCGGCCTCGGCTTTCATGTCCTTGTTGAACTGTACGCGCCAGGGCTCGACCGTGGTCACCTGCGAGAAGCCGAAGCGGTATTTCTTTTGCTGCCCGAACGCGGGCGCGCTGAGCGTCCCGAGAAGACCCGCTGCGCCGGCGAGCGGCACGGCGACCAGACCCACAATCAGAATGCGTCGTTGACTGTCCATTGCCCTGTCTCCTTTGTTGTCTGAACCGGGCGGCGCGTGTGGCCGGCCTCGGGTGCTGCAAAAAATAGAACGTTATAGCGGCGGCGCGGCGGAGGCGCGCGCCGCTTCGCCCCATTCGTCATACCGGACCGGGCCCGTGCTGTCGCGCACACGCAGGTCGGCACGCATGCGCAGGTGCACGATCTCCGGGTTCTCGCCCAGCAACTGCTTGTGCAGGAGATGCCAGATGCCGCGGGCTATCGCCTCGGCGGGCTGGCGAATCGAACTGATGCCGGGACGCAGCACCGACATCCACGGCGCGTCGTCGAAGGAAAGCAGCGAGATGTCGTCCGGCAGCTGCAGGCCCGCGTCGCGGATCGCCCGCAGCGCGCCGAGCGTCGCGACGTTCGCGCCCGTGAAGAGCGCCGTGGGGCGCTCGCGCGCGGCGAGCACGCCAAGCGTCGTCGCATGGCTTTCGGTATCGCTCATGCCGCACACCACGACGTTGGCGTGCTGCGCCAGCCCGGCACGCTGCATCGCGTCCTGGTAGCCCTGGGCCCGCTCGCGGCTGTTTACGAGGTCGAGCGCATTCACGATGAACGTGATGCGGCGGTGACCGAGCGCGATCAGATGCGCGGTGCCGTCCATCGCCGCGCGATGACTGTCGGTCGTGACCGTGTTGGCGGGAAAACTGCTGTCCACGCGATCGGCCATGACGAGCGGCACGTCGCATTCGCGCAGTTCGCTGATCGCGTGCTCGTAGCCGTGGCATGGAATGATGATCATGCCCGCCACCTGGCGCGAGAGGACGAAGCGGATGCGTTCCGCTTCGCGCTCCGGGTCCTCCTGGGCATGCGCGAGGATGAGCCGGTAACCGGATTCGAGGGCATGGTCTTCGAGCGCGCAGACCAGTTCGATGAAGAACGAATTGGTCAGGTCGGGCACGACAAAGCCAATCGACGTGGAGCGGCAACTGCGCAATTCGGCGGCCAGACTGTTGCGCCGGTAGCCGAGCTTGCGGGCCGCTTCCCAGACCTGGCGCTGGCGCGCTTCGCTCACGTTTGCGGCGCCCGCGAGCACCTTCGACGCCGTGCCCAGCGAGACTCCCGCCGCGTTCGCGACGTCCTTGAGTGTACTGGCACTTTTCTTGCGGTCGTCCATGCTGGTCTGTCCGCCCGAGGAGATGCGCTTGAGGTTACCCGCCCGAACTGAAACGTTTCATAGAGTAGGAAATGGTTTTTCAGGCTTCAAGGGAGGGTTTTTCCGGGTCGCCGGCAGAGAGAGCGCGGACTAGCGGTAATTCACGAAGTTGATGATGTCGTTGAGGAACCACGGAAGAATCAGTTGCGTGTCGGGATCGCTAACGCCCACGGTGAGCCTCGGCGGCTTCGAGGTGGGTGAGCCGGGCTTCGGGCCATCGGGGGTGTGCAGCATGTAGGTGTTGGTGTCGGCAGCGGGCGGCGGCGACGGCGAAGCACAACCGGCAACGAATAAGGCGAGGAACGCTGCGCAGCACAAGCGCTTCATGATAGGCAATCTCCAGCCACGTGATCTCGAGAAGCCCAAGCGTACCATTGGCCCCGCCGCAATCGTGCGGAGCTGTGCACACACCTTGCTTGCCTGACAGGCTATCAATAGCCGAATTGAGTTCGTTAAGAACCAGAATATTTGTCGCATGCCATCTCCCTGTTTTATGCAAAAGCCAATCAATCAAATGCGGCCGCGACCCGCGATTTTCGGCTTCGTTTTGACCTCCATTGACACGTATCAACGGGAACAACGCTTATTGACCCATGCACCTACGCGATCGAATGAGCACGAGATATTCTCTGCCGACTTATCCAGGCCACTATGGGAAGAGTCTTCCATGAGAATCAATCGCTTCGTTTTTATTCCCGCCGCAATAGTGATCGCGGGAACGGCATTTCCAGTTCTTGCGCAGCAAACCGTCGTGTACCCGTCGAAAGGCCAAAGCGCCCAGCAGCAAAGTTCCGACGAAGGTGCCTGCTATGCGTGGGCAAAACAGAAAACAGGCATTGACCCAGCGGTCGCGGCAAACGCTGCGCCGCAAGCTCAAGCGCCGAATGGCCAACGCGTCCGGGGCGCCGCCGGAGGCGCGGCCATTGGTGCCGCCGCTGGTGCAATCGGGGGCGACGCCGGCCACGGTGCGGCCATCGGCGCCGTGGCCGGCACGGTTGCCGGGGGCGTAGCGCACCGGCGCCAGGGGCGTGCCGCGGCGGCGCAGAACGCACAGATCGAATCGGCGCAACAACAGGCGCTCGCCAGCTATCGCCAGGCGTGGGAGGCTTGCATGCAGGGCCGGGGCTACTCGCTGCGTTAAGCGCTGACGATATCGAAGAGAAACGAAGAGAAGAATCGCGACGATGGAAAGGCCACGTTGCACGAAATGAATACGTGCAACGCAGCCCTCCCGAAAGCAAGAGGCGCGCTTAGCGGAAGCCGTAAACGAGAACCTTCTTTCCTTCGAATTGTTCCTGCACACCTTGATCGCAATTCGGCGGACACGTCGTGCCGTCGGCGGTAGGACCGGACGCGGGCGAATACGCCTTGTAGACAACGGATTCGATGAGCGTCCCGTCGTCGGAAACCACGATCTGCAGGTCGGTCTCGACGCCGGCCGGCACCGGTCCGCCGCTGCCATAAACCAGTTTCATGATCCCCGTGCAATCGGAGTTCACGGTGTACGTGCCGCTCTGGTACGGGTTGAAGGCAGTCTGCCCGCCTTTCGGCAAGCCATTGATCATGCCGAAGTCGGTGCGAGTGAATTTACCTGAGCCGTCAAACGTCACGATGGCCACGTCATCGAGTGTCGACGGTGAGGCAAACAGGTGCAGCTTGTTGTTGCTGTCCAGCAAGCCAAGAATTTCTCCATGACCGTGAAATCCGTAAGCTCCCCTTAACGTTGCGTTCGAGCAAAGGCCGCCGTCGGCCTGCGCGACGCCACTGAGCGAGAGAAGTGCAAAGGCTGTTGCCGACAAAATTCTTGAATGCTTGATCTTCATGGTCATCTCCTTGTCACCATAGCAGGCGTCTGGCTTCATGACGCGCAGCGGGCCGAAAGCAGTCGTCGACGGAGGCCCTGGCTCGTGCCGACTAGCGCTCCGCTTTCTAAGCCTATGGAACCGCGCACGCTTGCGCCTCCATCGTTTGATGGAGAGAGCGAGCCAGTGGGAGATTTCGTGTGCAGACAAATTCGATGAGAACGGCGTTACGGCTTCACTGCGTAACGCACCAGTTCGATTGCGTTCGTCGCGGGCGCGCCCCTTCCGGCCAGACGGCCCTGAAACTCTTCGCGCACCACGCGCTTGACGCTCGGGGCATACCAGAGCGTCTCCTCCATCGGCCCGCCGCCCGCGCCATACTGCGGCTGCCAGACACCGCTCATCGTGATCTTGATCGCGGAGAAAGCGCCCGCCTTCGTGTTAACCGTCTCCACGCCGTCCACTTCACATTGGGCCCGGCGCTGCACCCTCATGCCCGAAGGGGCGGTGGCCATGCAGTCCGCCTCATAACGCGCGCCGGCTCGCAGCGGAAAATGCAGCGCGATTCCGCAGGCACGCGCGTCGACGCCATTGGGAATCACATTGGCTTCGGAGGTGAGTTCGAGACGCCCGCCGCCGGGGCCGATCAGAAGCGATGCGCTGCCATCGGCGTGGACGGACGTCACGGTTTGCGTGAAGGTTCGCCGCTGACCGGACAACGGGTCGGACCGCTCGAAGGTCCAGTTGTCTCCCACCCTGTAGTGCGGCGCGTCCTGAGGCAGCACGACGGCAGCGGCGTCGAGCGCGAAACTGGCCCGGGCGCCCGCCCCCGCCGCCAGCACGCCCACGACGCCGATCACTACCGTGCGACAGAGTTGCGGCCTCATTGGCCCTGTTTCTGCAGATATTGCCGCACGTCGCTCATCGACACCCTGCCCGTATGCGCCGTGTCGATCTGATCGAAATGCTGCGCGATATACCCGAGCCCGTTGCTTTGCGCCTGAGCCTTCGTGATCGAAGCGCCGTTGCTCAATGCGGAATTCGCACCGAGGCGAGCCTCAACCCGCTGCTGCGCCTCTTGCTGCAATTGTGTACCGGTGGAGGGTGTGAGCGGCGCCGGCCGGCTCGACGGGAAAAATGGGCCATCCACACCGTGGCCGCCCTTCGGCAGCTGAACAGGCGCCACCGCTTGCGTTGCCGCCTGGGCATGGCCTGTCGTGACCGCAGCCATCGCGCAAAGCGTGAGCGGAGCTACGCACCACAGCTTTTTGAAAGTAGACATGATCGCTCGCCTTCAATGAGTGAGGAGTGGGCCTCAATCGGCTATCGATGATCGATGCTCGACGAAGGCCCCGGCCTGTGACGTTATTGACCCGCTGCCGCGACTGCCGTGGAGGTCGGCGTACCCGCGGGACTCTCGTCGGGCCACGGCTGCGGAAGCGTCCAGAGCGAAAGCGCCAATGGTATGGGTTGACCACCATAGTAGCTCACGAGATCGGCCTTCATCTTCGGGCGTGCCACGTCGTCCAGATAAATCATGTGTCCGCCCTGGAAGAAGTTGACCTGCAGATTCGGGCTCAAGCCGGCCACCGTTTGCAGACGGGCGAGTTGCTTCTCCGTATTGAAGAACGGCGTAGCGAGATCGTGAAAGCCGTTCTCCGCAAGCACCTTCAGCTGCGGATTGAGCTGGATCGCGCCGAGCAGGTCGGGCAGCGTATCGGGCAACGGCTGGCCGTCGTGCGAGAAGTCCCAGACTCCGATGATGTTGTCGTTCAGTGGCATATACGTCGCATTCGGCGCCGTGTAGCCGAGATAATCGGGCATCTGCGTAGCGAGTGCGGTCGTGAACGGCTGCGAGATGAGGATGTCCGACGGGTCGCCGTCGCTCTGCAAGCGCGGATCCGAATTCGGCAGCGACACGCGCCCGTCGTAACGGCCGATCGTCGTGCCCGGGATCAGTTCGTTACTGAACGGGTTCACGTTGAAATAGCCATTGAGCGCCTGCAATGTGAGGCTCGAAGGCCAGCGCCACGAATCCAGCGTCTTCTGGGGCGGAAAGACCGGCTTGCCCAGCGCGTCGGGAATACCGAGTTGACTCAGCACCCACGATTGCGCGTATTTGCGGAAATGCTGGTACTGGCCCGTCGCGAAGATCTCCGACTGCAACGCGAAGAGGCCTTGATCGATCAATGGCGGCGAAACCAGATTGAAGTAGGCAGCCACCTCGGCGTAGCCGGGGTAATAGCCCGCGAGTGTATCGGTATCGAGCACCAGGCCGGCCGTCGAATCCGTGATGGCCGTCGCTTCGATCGCATCGGCAAAGTAGTTCAGGATGGACGACTGAAGCACGATGCCGGTCAACTGCACGCCCGCCGCCTCGAGCGCGAGCGCAAGCATGTCGGTGCGCGGCGTGCCATACGATTCGCCGTAGAGATAGATCGGCGAACTACTGCGGTTATTCACGGCCAGATAGCGCTTGATGAAATCGCGCATTACGTTCACATCCGGATCACAGCCCCAGAACTTCTGGTTGGTGTTCGGCAGAATCGCCTCCGAGAGCCCCGTGCCCGGCGGGTCGATGAACACCATGTCCGTCGTATCGATCAGGCTCTCGGCATTGTTGACGAGCGGAAAGTTCGGCCAGTTGGTGAGCAGCGGATCGGGGGTGGCGACACGCGTTGGCGCAAACGAGCCGAGACGCAGCCAGATCGACGACGAACCGGGTCCGCCGTTATAGATGAACGTCACTGGCCGCGGCGAACCGTTCGTGGCCGGCGCAGTATAGGCGACATAGGACATCGTCGCCTCCGCATTGCCGCTTGCGTCCGAAGCGGTCAGATGGCCGGTTGTCGTCGTGTAGTTGAGCGTCGTTTTGCCTGAGGTCCACTGGTAATGCATGATCGCGGCTTTTTCGGCGGCCTGCGACGCGGCAAGGCCATCGTTGGCGTTCGGCGAGTAGGCGATCGGGTCCGTATAGGGCTGGTTGGCGTTTGGCGAGTTCGGCGTTTGCGCGGCGGCTTTCGCGCTCGCCGAAACCTGGTTCATTGCGCTCGCGGCAGGCGATGACGGGCTATCGCCACCACCGCAACCCGCGAGCATCAGCACGCCAATGGCGATTGCGCCTGCATGGCGCAGCTGGCACCGGCTGCGGCTCAAGCCCATGCTGGGTTTACTGTCCGGATGCATTGTTATACCCCTTCGAATGATGACGTCGCACTACGCGGGGACCGCGTTCGCCGGTAATAACGCCTTGAAAAAGGCATCGAAATTCAAATGCAATTACCGGCAGGAAACGGCTGACATTTAACTTTCCATTCCTGACAAAGTCGATTCAGTTCAAGCGTCATTTTTTACTATGGATGCCTAAATAATCCATAGAGCATGGGGCGAAACTGTTGAGTTTCGCCGACGAGATTGCGCTGGAAATATTTTGTAATGAAAGATGGCAGAGGAAAAATAGGAGGCGCCGCAGTACTTTGTCAAGGGATAGTTTCTGAACCTATGCGCGATGATTCGTTGCGCACGCAGCAATTGCTTCGCGCATGAAACGGTCGCGTGCATGCGGGTCGGCGATGCGAGATCTCGCTGCAACGCGACCGCGAGCGCAGGAAGAACGGGATGCCCGGCAATGCTCTACAGGTTGTCCGAATGATTGCAATCCGTGGCTTGCGCGCGTCGGCCGACGCACCCAATTGGGGACATACTTCTCGTGCGGTGCGTGACGGTTGAGAAGCACGTCCGCACATTTAGCTACTCTTATAAATAAAACCCTGCACGGTAAAAAATTCCGCAACTCGATCTTCGCCAGAACACAGCCAACACGCATATGTGCGCTGGGCAACAAGGGAGATTGACGCGCTGTGCGAAATCAACCATATTTTGACCAGACGGCTGCGCTCGGTCCGGCCCCGTCGCTTTCCTTCGCATGCAGATCGTGAGTTCCGCGAGGCCTTGCCCATCGCTTCAACGACGATTCTGAGCATGCCGAAATGGCTTTGCCATAACGGTGGGACGACATCATGTCCGCTCAGATTGGTCGCGACCATAATTTCCCCGCGGCGTGCAAGCGTTGCGGCGGACTGCTGTACGAAAACTTCGAGTTCTGCCCTTACTGCGGCACGGATTGTCCACTCGACAAAGTCGCGCTGGGCACCCATCCGAAAGCCACGTTGACACCCCTCGGCGCCACGGCGGCGGCGCCCCCCGCGCCCGCGGCCGCGAAACTCGTGCAGGCGGGCGTACCCGCGACTGACGGGCCGTCGCTGAACACCGACTACCAGCCCGCGCAGCACGCCTTAGCGCTTACACACGGGTTGCGGATTTCGCACATGGGGCAATGGATCTTTCCGAGGGGCCTGTTTGTTTTCGCTCTCATACTTGCGTTCGCGTACGGCACGTATCTGCTGTTCGGTACCAACCGCCAGCGGGAAGGCACAGCCAGCGAAGAGACCCTGCACTCTTCGGGCGGTTCGGTTTCGACCAATGCGTCTGCGCAACAGTCCGATGAGACGCCCCCCGCTGCCGGCAAGCAGACCCGCGCGCAGCCGCAATCGCCCCCGCCGAATGCACACGCCGCGCCGCAGTTCGCGGACGTGGCCGACGGTCTGCGTGTCGCGCGGACCAGCCTTGCGGAAAACAACCTGTTCGACGCGAAAGCCGCGGCTAATGCCGTGCTCGCGCGCGACGGGGACAACGAGGAGGCGCGCGCGCTTCAAAGCGAGATCGCGGCGCGCGAGCAGCGGCGCGATAGCGCGTTGCAAAACGCGGACCGCTGCGTCGCGCAGCGTGCCTGGGCCTGCGTGCAGCAACAGGCTTCGGAAGCGCTCGCGATCGATTCGAGCAGTCAAGCCGCGCAATCGTTGATGGAGCGCGCCATCGTATCGACGGCGTGGAAGCCGCTCAGCCCGCCCAATGGCGCCCCGCAAGTGAACGCGGCAGCGGCGTTGCCGCGCGGCGCGAACACCGTGCGGCTACCGTCGTCGCAGGACTGGAATACGAGCGCATCGCCGCCTCCACTGCCCGGCGCGATGAACACAGCGAACGCGACGAATGCCACGAATGCGACAAACGCGGCGAACGTCGCGACGGCCGCCAGTCCCGCCGGCGGCGACAACAGCGTCGACGCCCAGGAGCGCGCGATCGTGCAAAACGGCTGGAAGCATACCGCGCCGCCGGGCGCCACGCATTGAACAGGATTCCATAACATAACGAAGTCTGCCGTACATCGCAAACAAGGCGGGAGAGAGACCATGCTGAAATCGACTCTAGCGGGAGTGGCGGCGCTGATCGCGCTGCTTTTCTCAGTGCTCGCCGTCGCCGCCGAGGTCGACGCGCACTACCGCATCGTGACCGGCCCGGAGCGCGGGACGTACATTCAGATCGGCCAGGACCTGGCGAAATGGGTCGCGCAGCCGGCGGGCATCGACCTCGAAGTGATCCCATCGAAAGGCTCGGCCGAAAACGTGCAGCGCATGCGTTTCGAGCCCGGCGTGAAGCTCGCGCTCGTGCAGTCCGACGTCTACCAGGCCTACGTCGACATGGCCAATTCCGGCAACGAAGAGGCCGGCACGCTGATACGGCCACTGCGGCTCATCATGCCGCTCTATGACGAAGAGATTTACTTCGTGGTGCGTAACGACTCGCCGATGAAGGCGATCAACGAGATCAAGGACAAGGTGATCAGTGTCGGCCTGATCGGCAGCGGCACCGCGCAGTCCGCGACCACGCTGTACCGCCTCATGTTCGGCCAGCCGATTCCCGAGCAGAACGCGCAGCACCTGAGCAACGAAGACGCGTTGGCCGCGCTCATCGTCAAGAAGATCGATGTGGCGATCATCGTCGCCGGGCAGCCCGCCAAGCTCTTTACCGACATGAACCCCGAGCTGCTGCAGCAGATCCGCTTCCTGCACGTCGATCCGAACGCGCCGGAAACGGCGCGCGCAAAGCAGACCTACTATCCCGCGACGATTCACGTGTCGAGCTACCCGAACTGGCTCAAGGAAGACGTGCCGACGTGGACGGTCAAGGCCTTTCTCGTCACCTATGACTACAACCTGCGCGATACGGTCGGCAACCTGAAGCGCTTTGCCGATTCGCTCTGCGAGAACTTCGACAACCTGCAGGAGCATGGCCATCCGAAGTGGAAACAGGTGAAGCTCGAACTGCCGGGGCTTGGCAAAGGCTGGCAATACTATCCACCCGTCGAGCGGCGCCTGAAGGCGTGTTTCGCGCATCGCGCCGCGATGAAGGCCCCCACGGGTTCGACCGCGGCGCAAGGCGCCCCCGCCGCGCAACGAGCCGATGGGCGGCCATGCTCGGATCAGGAGCGCCTGCTCCTGCTCTGCAAATAAACCCGCAAGGAATCCGCCAGCCGAGCGCGGTCCCCACCGCGCGTGAACAGCAAGCAAGTGGGCCCTTCCATCGCCAGTACGAGGTGGAAGGCGATCCCCTTGTGCCCGCATGCAATCTCTCCTGGTATCTGCTTTCAGGATGTCCTAATGTCCATGGGTGCCGAGATGCCGGCACGTCGAAACGGTCTTCCCGATGCAGTGCGTCCTACCCTAACAACAAACAAGGAAACACCCATGAGAGATACCCCGTTCGCAGTCCGGCGTAGAACGGCACGCCTCAGCGTCGCGATCGCCATAGCAGGCGCGGCGCTCGTGCCCGGCGCACACGCTGCCGAGAACAACGCCAATCACTCAGCATTAAACAGACTGCCATCGTTCGTGGTGGCGAGCAGTCTGCAAACCACCAGCTACGATGGCGTCAGCGACGATCTGTTGACCGCCGGGCTCGGCAAAACCGGGCTTGCCGGGGCGCAACCGGCCATCGCGAACCCCGCGGCCCCGACGGCCGCGGAACTGCGCCGGCTCGCAATCTGGTCGAACTATCGCGCGCTCGTCGATATCAGCGCGAACGGCGGTTATGGCCGCTTCTGGGGGCCCAACGTCGATCTTTACGGCAACGACACACTGGGTGAAGGCAAAATCGCCGGCACCGAATATCTCGCGTTTGCCGACGACGGCAGCGGCCGCCAGAATGTCAGCCTGCTCGTGCAGGTGCCAACCAGCTTCGATCCGGCGAACCCGTGCATCGTGACAGCCACGTCGTCGGGTTCGCGCGGCGTGTACGGCGCGATCTCGGCGGCCGGCGAGTGGGGACTCAAGCGCGGCTGCGCGGTCGCCTATACCGACAAGGGCACAGGCAACGGCGCAGAAGAACTGATGAGCGGCCTCGTCACATTGATCGATGGCGTCACGGCCAACGCCGCAACGGCGGGACGCACGAGCATTTTCACCGCGAACGTGCCGGCGGGCGCGCTCGCCGCCTACAACCAGAAGTTTCCGAACCGTTATGCGTTCAAGCACGCGCATTCGCAGCTGAACCCCGAAGCGGACTGGGGCAAGGACACACTCGAGGCGGTCCAGTTCGCGTACTGGGTGCTCAACCAGCAGTTCGCGCCGCGCGTCGACGCATCGAATCGCGGCGTACGCTACGCGCCCGGCGACATCACGACGATCGCGGCTTCCGTGAGCAACGGCGGCGGCGCATCGCTCGCCGCAGCCGAAGAGGACACGGGCAAGTGGATCACGGCGGTGGTGGTCGGCGAACCGCAGATCAACGTGCGCATGCCCGGTGACGCGCAAGTCAGGGAAGGCGGTCAGCGCATTGCCGCGGCCGGCAAACCGCTGGCCGACTACATGACGCTCGCGAACCTGCTGCAACCCTGCGCCGCGCTCGCGGACGCCGCCGCCGGTGCGCCCTATCTCACGGCGCTGCCCGTGGCGACCACGACCGCGATTCGCCAGGCGCGCTGCACCTCGCTCGCGGCGGCAGGCTACATCCACGGCGGCGACACGCAGGCGCAGGCGAACGACGCGCTCGCGCGCCTGCATGAGGCCGGCTACGAAGCGGACTCCGATCTGCTGCACGCGCCGATGTGGGATTCACAGGCCGTGCCGGCTGTTGCGGTGACCTACGCCGATGCCTACACGCGGTCGAGCGTGCTCGACAACCTGTGCGGATTCAGCTTCGGCACGACGAACGCTTCGACGGGCGCCGCGGGCGTTGCGCCGGCCGTCTCGCCCATGCTGACGCTCTTTGGCGTGGGCAACGGCGTGCCACCGACCAATGGCGTCAATCTCGTCTACAACGTCACGCCGCCAGGCGGCGCCGACCATCGGCTCGCCACGCCCGATGCCAGCTTCGCGGGCGCGGCATGTCTGCGTGCGTTGTGGACGAAGGGCGATCCGCGCATGCGCCAGAGCGTCCAGGCGATCAGCGTGAACGCGAACCTGCACGGCAAGCCCGCGATCATCGTGCAAGGTCGCAGCGACGCGCTCGTGCCGATCAATCATGCTTCGCGCGCGTATCTTGCGGCAAACAGCGAGCGGGAAGGTTCGCGCAGCCACGTGTCGCTGTACGAGGTGCTGAACGGACAACACTTCGATGCGTTCCTCGCCGTGCCGGGCTTCGATACGCACTTCGTGCCGGTGCACTACTACAACATCGCGGCGCTCAATCTGATGTGGAGTCATCTGAAGAATGGCACGCCGCTGCCGCCTTCCCAGGTCATCCGCACGATCCCGCGCGGCGGCAGCCCGGGCGCCGCGCCGCCGCTGGGTCTCGCGAACCTGCCGGCCATCGTGGAGAACCCGGGCAGCAATGCGATTCGCGCGAACGACGGCGTCGTGAACGTGCCGCATTGAGGCGCGCAGCACGCCGGCGCGGCAGCCGCATCACACCAGCAGTTGCCGCGCCAGCACTTCCCTCGCTTGTGCCACGGTGTCCCGTTCGCCGGGATGCGGCGGCACGAGCGAGAACACCGCGTCGGGCAGGACCGGCAGCCGGTGCTTCGGGCCGAGCCGCACGAGGCCCTCGCCGATTGCCGATGCGCACAGGCATCCCACACCCAAACCGGCTGCGAGCATGGACTGCAGCCCGGCCACGCCCGACGCGCTGTGAACGAGCACGTAGGGTATGTCGCTTTCTTCGAGCGAGCGCACCGCGACCTGGTGCATCATGCAGTCGCCCGGCAGCAGCACGAGCGGCAACGCTTGCGGCAACTGCTCGGCGAGCGTCGGCGACGCGACCCAGTAGAGCGGTTCGCGCAGCAACTCCCAGCGCGCGTCCGCGTCGGTGGCCGCAGGCCGGAACGGGCCGCTCGACAGATGCATGACCACGCCGAGATCGACCTGCCGCTTCGCATACGCGACCTCGATATCGGCGCTCTTCATCGCGCTCACGTGCAAGCTCAGCTGCGGATAGCAGTCGCGCAGCCGCACGAGCAAACCGGCCACCTCGTTGGTGCGGAAGTACTCGGTGATCGCCACGCGCAGCTCGCCCTTGATGGCCTGGCCGCGCACGTCGTCGAAGGCGGCTTCGTTGAGCGCCACGAGACGCCGCGCATGTTCGAGCAGACGCGTGCCCGCGGGCGTAAGCTCCACGCCACGCTTGCTGCGCACGAAAAGCGGCATGCCTGCGCGCGCCTCGAGCTTGCGCACCTGCTCGCTGATCGTGGATTGCGAAAGATGCAGCAGCGGCGCCGCCGCCGAAAGGCTGCCCACGTTCGCCACGGCCGCGAACGTCTTCAACTGGTCGAATTCGAAGCCACGCATGACATTCCACTACCCATCGAGTAAGTCGATGGATAGTACCATCAATTCCCGCTTTTCCGTCAGATCGAGGTCGACCACAATGTCGACTGGACGCTCACGCTGCGCGTCCATTGGATAGCGCAGCCTGACGAAATCCGGCCCTTTATCGCTGAGCACACTCATGTCTGACAATACGTACGCGGCCTGCACCGTGGCGTCCCGCGCCACCATCGATGCCGATGCCAGCCACGGCCATCACGGCTGGGCGCTGGTCGTTTTGCTGGTGGGCGCGATTCTGCCGCCGCTCGACTACTTCATCGTGAACCTCGCGCTGCCCGCCATCCGCGACGGACTCGGCGCGAACGCGTCCGAACTCCAGCTGGTCGTCTCGGCCTACGCGTGCGCGAATGCCGTCATGCTGATCACGGGCGGGCGCCTCGGCGACCTGTACGGCCGCAAGCGCATCTTCATGGTGGGCATGGCGGGCTTCGTCGTCGCCTCCACGTTTTGCGGCCTCGCCACCAGCGGCACGGCGCTCGTCGCCGGGCGCATCCTGCAAGGCCTGTTCGCCGCGACCCTCGCGCCGCAGGTGCTGGCCACGATCCGCAGCGTATTCACGCCGCACGAGCAGGTGCGCCTGATGGGGCTTTATGCCTTCGTTTTCGGCGTGGCCGCCGTGATCGGCCAGCTGGGCGGCGGCGCGCTCATCAGCCTGCACCCGTTCGGTCTGGGCTGGCGCGCGATCTTTCTCGTCAACCTGCCTATCGGCGTGTTCGCGCTCATCGGCAGCTGGCGTTTCATCCCGGAAAGCCGGCCGCCGCGCGGCAAGCGCATCGACGTGCCGGGCACCCTGCTGCTGTCGCTGTTTCTGCTGATGCTCGTTTATCCGCTCACGCGCGGACGCGAGTCGGGCTGGCCGTTGTGGATGCTCGCCTGCCTCGCCGGCTCGCTGCCCATGCTCGGCCTGCTGCTGCGCGTGGAGTGGCGCAGCCTCGTCAATGGCAGGGATCCGCTGCTCGACGTGCGCCTTTTCCGCAATCCGGTCATTGCGCTCGGCCTCGTGCTGGCGTTCCTCTTCTATACGATGAGTGCGTTCTTCCTGACCTACGGCATTTATCTGCAAGGCGGCCTGCATTGGACGCCGCTCGCTTCGGGACTCGCGATCCTGCCGTTCGGCATCGGCTTCCTTTCCAGCCCGCTGTTGATGCCGCGCCTCGTGCACCGGTTCGGCGGCTACCGCGTGCTAACGCTGGGCTTCGTGATGCTCGCGGGCGGACTCGCGATTGCGGCTGCGCTCGCGGGCGTGGCGGAGCCCGGCGCCGGGTTCTATCTGGGACTCGCGGCGATCGGCATCGGCCAGGGGCTCGTTTTGCCTTCCGTCGTGCGCATCGTGCTGGCCGAAGTGGAGACCGAGCGCGCGGGCATCGCCTCGGGCATGGTCACGGCGACGCTGCAAATCGGCGCCGCCGTCGGCGCGGCGACGCTAGGCGGCCTGTTCTTCTCGACGCTCGGCGCGGCGCCCGGCGTCATCGACTACGCCCATGCGTTCAGGACGACGATGTTCGCACTCGTCGCGATCCTGCTGCCCTGCGCGCTGCTCTCCACCGCGCTGGGACCGCTGCATCGACGCACGCATGCGAACGATCCCCGCACGTAAACCAATGCGAGCGCTGGCTGGATTCCCTGCGTACCCTGGCTAATGCGCGACGGCCTTGATCGTCAGCGCATTGTTGACCATCGACACACCGGTCACGCCCTGAGCGACTCGCGTGGCGGCATCCACCTGGCCCTGCTCCGGCACCGAGCCGAGCAACGTCACGGCGCCGTTGCGCGCTCGCACGTTCACGTTGGTCACGTCCACGGCTTTGTCCTTGCCCAGCGCCTTGCGCACGGCCTTTTCAAGCGTGTGGTCCGCCTTGCGGACGGCCTTGGCCGATGATGCGGCGGCCGCTGGAACCAGGGAAGCGGCGGGCTGCGCCTGCACGTTGAGCGCAGCCAACGCCGCGGCAGCGCCGACAATAACGGCGAGCTTTTGAATACCCATGGTGGTCATGTTGCTCCGTTTTGGTTGTTGGGCGTCGCCCGGATCAAAAGGTCGTGCGAATGCCAACGTTGCCGCCGACCGTCGTGCCCGGCGGCAGGCCGAGACCTTCGGCAGCCAACCCGAGACCTTGCAGCCCCCCCACGCCACTGCCGCCGCTCTCGACGGAAAGACCCGAACCGAGGCACACACCGTTGTGCGCGCACGTGTTGTTGACGAGGCCAACCTGCGCATATAGCGCCGTGCGTTTCGAGAGGAAGAACTGAGAGCCGATCGCGCCCATCACCGAGTGCCCCCCGGAGTTCACGCGGTCCTGCTGGTAGTACACGCCGGCATTCAGATCGAGGTACGGCAGCGGGAAATAATCGAAGCCACCGCTATAGATGTTCACACTGGTATTAGTCGAATACATCAGTGCCGGGTTCACGGAGACCGGCACGCTGTTCGCCCTGAAGTTGGCGAACGCGGCCTTGGCAATCAGGCCGCCGAATTTGTAGCTCATCCCCGCGGTATAAGCGCGGACGTTGATCGGATAGAGTTCGCCGATGCTCGCGAGTGCACTATCGGCTGCGTTGTTGGCGCTGATGTACGCCGCCGCGGCGAGGAACGTGCCGTTGGTGTACCTCGCGCTGACCGACCACGCGCGGCCGGTCTGGAACGAACCCGCCACACCGCCCAGTGCGAACAGGCCCGCCGCCTGGAACCCGCCTATGTCGGGCGACGTATAAGACACCGCATTGGGCATGAAGACGGCGGCGATCAGACTGTTTTCGCTGACTGGAGTAAGAATGCTGCCGAATTCGCCGGCACCGCGCGGATCGAGGGCGTAAATGATGTTGAAGAACGGCGAGATCTGCAGGCCGGCCAAGACCGTACCAAAGCCGCCCGACACACCGACCTCGGCGATACGGTTGAACAGCCCGTTGTTGCCGCCCGGGTTATCGAAACCGCCGTTGGCCAGATTGATACCGCTTTCGAGCTTGAATTCCGCCTTGACGCCGCCGCCCAGATCTTCCTTGCCTGTCAAACCCCACAACGAAGGCGAGTAGCCCGCGTTGGTGAGCTGGAACACGTGGCCAGTCCCCGTCCCGCCATTGAATTCCGGAGTCGAATGACTCAGATACATCATGCCGACATCGGCGATACCGTACAGCGTCACGCTCCCGTCCGCATACGCCGCGCTTGCCGCGCAGAGTGACGCGGCGGCCACACCTGCCTTGAGTGGCCATTTCCATTGCTTCGCCATCTTCATGAGTCTCCTGCCTTTAGATAGGGTCTTTAAAATAGTTATTCGCGGTCTCGCTGATGACTAATCCGGAACATTAATTTCGGATTCCGTAACATCTATCATTTGAGCGTCGTAAGAGCCCGGCGTTTTATGTCCCCGCTACGCTTTCTGAATGCAACCTGGCGTCGTCTCTAAGCGGTTACGTCCGAATCACCTTCGGAAAGTCCGGCGACGGCCTGCCAGGCCACGACACGCATCTGCCCGAGAACCAACCCCTTCCATTCGTCGTTGTCGCAGTAGAACGCATCCTTCAGGTTTTGCCGGATCTGCGCGGCGGCGGCCCCGGTTTCCGGGTGACGGTGGAGCCAGTGATCGGCGCGCAGCGCCTGCAACACGTGCAAGGGTTCGTAAGTGCCGAATTCGAGGCCTAGCGTCGTCTTTTCGACGCCGGGGAACTCGTCGTACGAAAGCGTGATGATCGGGCCTTGCACGTCGGCCGAAATCGAACCCGGTTCATGGATCGGCTTCACGTCGTTGCCCCACCAGCGCCGTGCTCTCTGCAGTTCGGCGCGATCCGTGCTCATGAAGATCTTTTCACCGTGACCATACGGGCCCAGTCCCGTATGAAGATCGATCCACGCAAACCGGCGATAGCCGCCGGCGTGCGCGCGCAGCACCGAGTGAACGGTCTGCGTGCTCCAGCTCGTTTGCGCCCCGCCGTAGAACATCCCGTCCGGCACGGCGTACTGTCCCTTCGACACCGTATTGCGCAACGCCTCTTCCCCATGCGTCTGAATGTAAGCCCCGAGAGCGGCCTGGTTGGCCGCGTCGGGCGGCCAGGATGCCGGCAGCAACAAGGGATCGAGTTCTCCGTACCCGGGATTCGAATCGGCCAGCGCCGAATAGTCCGCGCTATTGCGATTCAGATCGACGTTGTCTTCGTTCACCCGGCGCAGATGCGCGAATCCGTAGGGGTTGACGCCGTGAATCATCAACAGCGCGACGCCGCGCCGTTTCGCTTCGGCAAGGAAGGCCGCATCCTCGAGCAATCCGACCTGACAACCCGATCCGCAGAAACCCTCGACCCCATGCGTGCCCGACGTGACGATGAGCAGCGCACGAGTGTCCGCAGGCGCGTGGATCGCGAGATCAATCGACAGGCTCCCGCCATCTGGACCGAGCGCCGTGGGATGCACGATCTGCTTCAGTTCGAACCCGCCAGCGCGCGCCGCCTCCGTGAATCTCTTGCGCGCCTGCGCATAGGAAGCGGAGAAATATTTTTTTATTACCATGCGGTGACCCCGATGAGATGCACGCGAGGCGTGCGTTCGGTCACAATGATCATGACTAACGCACACACGCACAAGGCAATAAAAAAACGGCCTTGATAACGTTTTTTTATCCCATGGAGCAGAATGAAACTTCGTCAATTGCGGGTATTCCTGAGTGTCGCCGAGCAGGGCAGCTTGCATGGCGCCGCGCGCGCGCTGCGTTTGACGCAACCCGCCGTCACGGTCACGATCCGCGAGCTGGAAAGGACACTAGGCGTGCCGCTCGTCGTGCGATCGGTCAACGGCGTCGCGCTCACCGAATATGGCGTCGTGTTTCAGCGCCGCGCGCGCATGCTGGTCAACGACGTGCGGCACATTCATGAAGAACTGTCGACCATGCTCAGCGGTGCGGGCGGTGAGGTCGCTGTGTCCGTCTCGTCGGCCGTTGCCTGTGCCTTGCTGCCCCAGGCGTTTGGGCAGTTTCGCGCGCAGAATCCCGATACATCGGTTACTGTTCGCGAATTGGCGCTGCCTGCCGCACTCCACGCGCTGCGTGACGGAGATACCGATTTCGCGGTCATCACGGCTGTCGCGGACACGCAATGGCCCGATTTCGTCGAGCGGCGAAAAATCATGTCGATGCCGCTGCTGGTCGTGGCGCGCCAAGGCCATCCCCTCGCGCAGGCACGCTCGATGTCGATGCTGCATACCGCGGAATGGCTCGTGCCTTGCGAGCCCGGCGACCAGATCGACAAGGGGTTCAGCGCCTACTTCCACTCGCTGGGTCTGTCCGCACCCAGCAGGATCATGCGCTGCCAGGCATTGGCGCCGTCCGTCGCCTTGATCGCGAAGACCGATGTGATTTGCGTGGCCACGTTGCCGACGTTCCAGCTCGAGATGAAGCGCCGCAGGATCCGTGAGCTGAAGATTAGCGAGTCGTTTCCCGACATGGACGTCTACGTCGTGCAAAGGCGCGAACGCCCGCTCACCTCGGCGGCCTCGCGCTTTCTCTCCTGCCTCGAGGAAGCGGCGATGCGGTGAAGCGCTTTCGTTTATATTGGATACCTAACTATATTTTCCGCCTCACTGCCCCTGGTCACCCACGGGAGGAAATACATTCCAGTAACCGTCGTCGTGCTGAAAGAAGAACAGCGCGTGAAATCCCGTTGTCTGGCGCGTCTCTACGCACACGTAGCGCGCCCTGCCCGAAGGGGTATGGCCAAACGCGGTGACATGCACCGGCGAGGTCGGTGCGAGCCATTTTTCGACCTGATAACGCAGTGACTGCGTCTTCGTGCGTCTCATCTGGTCCTCCCAGAGATCGGTTAGTTTTGCAGCCTCTTCGCCGGAAACCGCGAAAACACCCTGCACAAACCGAACGTTCTTGATGCAGGGCGCAATTCTTACCGCGTCGCATCAAGTGTTTGAGAAAGCACTTTAACTATAGCCAGAAAAGCCTTTCGCAACATCGATTTCAGCAAGATAGCAACAAAACAACAGAACCGGGAAACGCGCGTCCGGCCGCATCGGGCGACCCTGGCTGATGCGCCGCACCAGGCTGTGAAATGAATGGAAACGTATGCGACGTGTGAGGCGCGTCGTCCCGGCGTATCCTGATTCCATGGCAGCTGGCAACCGGGATCTTTTGACTGGCGATCGAAAAGATGAGACACGTGTACGTTGCGATTTACATCTTGTTGTTGATAGCCGTTGTCGTCGGCGTGGATATTATTTTCCTCAAAAATCTGTTCTGGCTACGACTGGCCGTGAACATCGGCATTGTCGTGGTGTTTGCCGCCGTCTACTTCGCACTATTAAAGAATCTGTAAGCCAGCGATCGCGGGTAGAGGAGGGAGACCCAGCACCGCGCCCCAGACACCAACGGCACACACAACCGCACCCACGAAAATAACGAGCCACAGATAAACCCCGCGAGGCCGATACCGTTGCGGGAGCGCGGTGAGGCTCAGGGCGACGAGCAACCCCAACACGAGCGGCAACATCAGCGTATTGACCACCTGCGCCGCAACGTTCAGGGAAACGAGGTCGGGCGCGAGCCAGACAGCCCAGGCACTGCCTGCAACGGCCAGCGCATACGCGCCGTAGAACCAGGGCGCGCGGTCGGGACGGTCCTCGAGCGAGGCCCGGTACCCGAACACATCGCCGAGACCCCATGCCAGCGCGAGTGAACTCACGATGGCTGCCACCAGCGCCGCACCGAGCACGCCCGCGCCAAATAGCAGACGGCCTGCAAACGGGCCCGTTACGGCAACGAGCGCATTGCTGATTTCGCCGATGCTGTCGAGGGAGCGCGGCTCGCCATGCGCCGAAAACGTCGCCGCCGCAGCGACGAGCACCGCTGCCGTCAGCAATTGCGTGAGGACCGCACCGACCGCCGTCTCGACTCTGGCCGACGCGAAGTCCTTCGCCGTGAGGCTGTCCGCGACCGCCGCCTGCTGATAGAACACCATCCACGGATTGAACGTCGCGCCAATGAGCGCCGCCGCCAGATAGCCGGACTCACGGCCGCCCGCCGCGAGGTGAGTCATTTGCGGGACCATGACCTGGAGTTTGTGGCGCGCACTCCATGCGACGGCGAAGAACGTCAGGTCGAATGCGCCGATGGCAATGGCGATCCGGTCCACGCGCTTGTGCGAGCCCGTGAGCACGATGCCGGTCAACAGGATGACCGCGAGCGGCAGCGTGACGGCGCGCGATACGCCATACATTTCCCCCACGCCCGCAACGCCCGTGAACTCCGTCACGAGCGACCCCAGCACGGCCACGACCAGCCCCGCCGCGGCCAGCGCCGCCCAAACCGGTCCGAAGCGCGAGCGGATGAGTTCGCCATAACCCCGCCCGGTGAATATGCCGAGGCGAACGGTCAGTTCCTGAACCATGTAGAGCAGCGGGACCAGCGCAAGCAGCACCGGCAAGAGCCGCAGCCCCGTTTGCGCGCCGGCCTGCGCGGCCGTCACGACGTTGCCGGCGTCGCAGTCGGCCAGCATCACGAGGAGCCCAGGGCCCCACAGGGCGAGCCGCCGTAGCCCTCGCGAAACGGTTTCTTTGAGCGTCGGGAGACGGGTCATGCGTCTGAAAGGATGCGCCTGTAGTATCTGTCGCGCGATTGTAGCGTGCGAGTCGGGACCCGCTGTTCCTGCGCGCAATCGACCACACTTTGGGGATACGACATGACGACGACCTGGCTCCTTCTGGGTTGCGGCTTTGGTGGGGGCCTTCTAATTGCAATCTGGGGGATCTGGAGCCTCAGGCAACCGGACGCCCACGACAATCGCGCGGACATAGCAGCGGTGGCGCCTGCCTCCCGATCGCAGCCTTGAGGCCGCGCTACCCCCATCAGCCGCAAGACCAGGCCTGACGTTTGTGCTCCGCAGCCCGTCCCGAGGGACGTTGAATTTCATTTTCCTTACCCATGGCCTCCATATCCGCGCGTTCATCCAGTCAAACTACAGACGTCCCTCCCGCCCTGATTCTGGGTGCCATAGGCGTGGTTTTCGGCGACATCGGAACCAGCCCGCTCTACACCTTGCGCGAATGCCTGAAAGCCGCCGGCGGAATTAGCCAGACCAACGTATTCGGGATCGTGTCGCTGATCCTCTGGTCGATCATCATTGTCGTGACGCTCAAGTACGTGAGCTTCGTCATGCGTGCGGACAACGACGGCGAAGGCGGCATTCTCGCGCTCACGGCACTGGCCGCTCGCGTGGCGCCCGTGCGTCTGCGCACCGTGCTTCTGACGCTCGGCGTGTTCGGCGCCGCGATGTTTTATGGCGACTCGATGATCACGCCGGCGATTTCGGTCATCTCGGCAGTGGAAGGCGTCGAACTCGTGGATCCTCATCTGGCCACGTGGGTCGTGCCTATCTCACTCGTTATCCTGACCGGCCTGTTCAAGCTTCAAAAACACGGCACGGCCACGGTCGGAAAAGTCTTTGGACCGGTCATGATCGTCTGGTTCCTGACGCTCGCCGTACTTGGCGTCGCTCATATCGCGCACAACCCCGGCATATTGCGCGGCGCAATGCCGTCTTACGCATTGAGCTTCGTGGCGCACGCACCCGGTACGGCATTCGTCGTCCTCGGTTCCGTGTTCCTTGCCTTGACGGGCGGCGAAGCGCTCTATGCGGACATGGGGCACTTCGGCAAGACGCCGATCCGGTTCGCGTGGCTGCTGCTCGTGCTGCCAAGCCTCGTTCTCAACTACTTTGGCCAGGCCGCGCTCGTCCTGTCGACCCCCTCGGCACTCACGCAGCCATTCTTCTCGCAGGCGCCGGGTTGGGCACTGCTTCCGTTGGTGCTGCTGGCAACAGCCGCGACGATCATCGCTTCGCAGGCCGTCATTTCCGGCGCGTTTTCCATGACGAAGCAGGCTGTCCAGCTTGGCTTGCTGCCGCGCATCCCCGTCATCCACACTTCGACGCACGAAGTCGGTCAGGTCTACGTACCGTTCATCAACATCTCGCTCTATGCGGCGGTCGTATTCCTCGTCGTGTTCTTCCGCTCTTCCGATAACCTCGCGGCCGCCTATGGCATTGCCGTCGCCTCGACGATGCTGCTCACGACGCTGCTCATGTACTTCATCACCCACTGCCTGTGGAACTGGAAACCGGTCGCAACGCTGGCGGTGATCGGGCCGCTGGCCGTCGTGGATGCGATATTCGTCGCGAGCAATGCGAGCAAGGTCCTCGACGGCGGATGGTTTCCGCTGCTGGCAGGCGGCGTGCTGTTCACCATCATGACGACATGGCATCGCGGGCGGGAAATGGTCGTCGAGCGTGTGAAAAGCGACAACCTGCCGCTTCCGGCATTCATTCACTCGTTGTGCGACGGATCGCACCCGCCTCCCCGCGTGGCCGGAACGGCGGTGTTTCCGGGCGGCGTGCCCGGCATGACGCCGAGCGCGTTCATGCACAATCTCAAGCATAACGGCGTGATGCACGAGACCAATATCTTTCTGGCCGGTACGACTGAGAACGTTCCGCATGTACCCGAAAGCGAGAAAGTCTCCGTTAGCGATCTTGGGCACGGTTGCTACGCGGTCGCAGCGCGTCACGGCTTCATGGAAATGCCCAACGTGCCGGCACTCCTCCTGCTCGTACAGAAGCAGATACCCGCATGGCAGTACGAGCCCGCAGCCACCTCGTTCTTCCTGGCCCGCGACACGATCCTCGCAACGGCACAGAGCAAAGGCATGTCGCTATGGCGCGAGAAGCTGTTCGCGTTCATGGCGCGCAACGCAGCGCAGGCGGCCGAGTACTACAGCCTGCCCGCGAACCGGGTCGTCGAGATGGGTGGACAAATCAACCTCTAACGCACACGGTCCGGCGCATCATTGGAGAAAGCAACGCATGGCGAATGACGACCGCACCACGATAATTGCCAGACGAACGCCGGAATCCGCGGCCATGACCGCCAACCTCAAACGCGCGATGGCGATCACCGCCAGGATCAACCGGTTGACCTTCGACGATGCCGATGAAGTCCGGGCCTTGTTCGGCGAACTCGTCGGCAAGAAGGTCGACGACAGCTTTCTGTTGATCCCACCGTTCTACACGAGCGGCGGGGTCGAGATCCGCGTCGGGCGCAACGTCTTCGTCAACCAGAATTGCACTTTCTATGACCTGGGCGGCCTCGACATTGCCGACGACGTGATGATCGGCCCGAACGTGAGCCTCATTACGTCCGGGCATCCCGTCGAACCTTCCCGGCGGCGCGAGGGCGTCGTCGCAAAGCCCATCGTGATCGAGAGGAACGTCTGGATCGCCGCCGGCGCGACCATCATCGGCGGCGTAACCGTCGGCGAGAACTCGGTGGTGGCGGCAGGGTCCGTGGTCACGAAAGACGTTCCCCCGAATACGCTCGCCGGCGGAAATCCGGCGCGCGTCATTCGTTCAATTGCGGAATAAGGAACGGCCCCCTCGGTTTGAAAATCCGCTATAGCAGCGGAATCGCCGCGCTCGCACTCGCGCAACTATGAATAGCTCAATTGCTTGTTTGTAGTGAGATAACCGATCGGCAAGAATGGCCCTGGCAAACTTTGGTCAGGACCACGATATGTCGAACGCGCCCAGCCTTCAACTCGATTCCGCCACGCTCGTCGAAAAATACGACCGGCTTGGCATTCGCCAGTTTCATCACGGTCTGCAACTGCTCGACGTGCTCGGCTTGCGCGAAGGCGAACGCGTGCTCGACGTGGGTTGCGGCACGGGCCGTCTCACCGGATCGGCGGCGCAGCGCGTGGGCGCACACGGTGAAGTGCTCGGCCTCGATCCGTTGCCGCTGCGCGTGCAACGCGCGCTCGAACGCGCGCAGGGCCGATTCGCCGCGCGCGTCGGCCGCGCCGAAGCGCTGGAAACGGTGCCCGCTGCGCACTACGACGTGGTGTATTTCAACAGTGTGATTCACTGGATCCCCGATCAGGCGCAGGCGCTGCGCGAAGCGTGGCGTGTGCTCAAGCCAGGCGGCCGGATCGGCTTCACGACCATGCCCGAAGAAGCCCCACACGATCTGCATGTGGTGCTGCACGCGCTATTTGCAGGCGAGCCCGAATGGCAGCGCGCCGGAATCGGCGCGCCGAACAAGCTCACGCGCGAGCGCTCGGCAGCCCTGCTCCGGGGCGCCGGCTTCGAGGTGACGCACAACGAGATTCGCACTTTCGGCGACACCTTCGACAACGTCGACGATGTGCTTGCCTTCAGCCGGTCCAGTTCGTTTGGCAATTTCCTCTCCTCGCTCACGCCTGAAGACATCGCTCACGTGCGCGCACGGCTCGCGAGCACGCTCGAAGCGCATCGCAGCGCGCGCGGCTATGCACTCACGCGGCGCATGATCATTGCGACGGCGCACAAGCCGCTCGCGCATTGAATCCTTGCCTTCCGTTCCGTAGCGAACGCCAACCACAATCGAGGAGCACACATGAGCGCAGCACCGCGACGCCAGGGACAGTTGAGCCTCGGCGCCTTCCTGATGGAGACGGGCCACCATATCGCCGCGTGGCGTCATCCCGATGCGCACGCCGCCGGCGGCCTCGATTTCGCGCACTACGCCGAACTGGCGCAAACGGCCGAGCGCGCCAAATTCGACGCCATCTTTTTCGCCGATAGCGTGAGCGTGCGCGACACCCATGTACCTTCGCTCTCGCGCACCGCACGCGCCGATCATTTCGAGCCGACCACGCTGCTCTCGGCGCTCTCGGTGGTCACGAAACACATCGGGCTCATCGCCACGGTGTCGACCTCGTTCAACGAGCCCTATAACGTGGCCCGCAAATTCGCCTCGCTCGACTATCTGAGCGGGGGCCGCTCGGGCTGGAATCTCGTAACGTCGAGCACGGAAACCGAAGCGCACAACTTCAGCCTCGACAAGCATCTCGATCACGCCGTGCGCTACGAGCGCGCGAAAGAGTTCTACGACGTGGTCTCCGGCCTTTGGGACAGCTGGGAAGACGACGCCTTCATTCGCGACAAGGCGAGCGGCATCTACTTCGACCCGCAGAAGCTGCACACGCTGGACTATCGCGGCAAGCACTTCAAGGTGCGCGGTCCGCTCAACGTCGCGCGTTCCCCGCAGGGCTGGCCCGTCGTGGTGCAGGCGGGCGCTTCGGAAGCCGGCAGGGAACTCGCGGCGCAAACCGCGGAAGTGATTTTCGTCGCGCATCAAACACTCGATGAAGCGAAGCAGTTCTATCGCGACGTGAAGGAGCGGCTCGCGCGTTACGGCCGCCGCCCCGAGCATCTCAAGATCATGCCGGGCATTTTCCCCGTGATCGGACGCACACAGGAAGAAGCGCAGGAGAAGTTCGACGCGCTGCAGGCGCTGATCCATCCGAGCGTGGGATTGCAACTGCTCGCGAACATGTCGGGCGGCCTCGACCTCTCGCAGTATCCCGTGGACGGCCCCGTGCCCGACCTGCCGGAGACCAACGGCGGCAAGAGCCGGCAACGCCTGCTGCTCGATCTCGCGCGGCGCGACAACCTCACGATACGCGATCTTTATCTGCGCATTGCGGGCGCGCGCGGGCATCAACAAGTGATCGGCACGCCGCAGAGCATAGCCGACCAGCTTCAGCAATGGTACGAGGAAGAGGGCGCCGACGGCTTCAATATCATGTCGCCGTGGCTGCCTGGCGGCCTCGACGAATTCGTGCAGTACGTGGTGCCCGAATTGCAGCGTCGCGGGCTCTTTCGCACGGAATATACGGGGCGCACGCTGCGCGAGCATCTTGGCTTGCCTCGTCCCGCGAACCGCTTCGCCACGCAGCGGGAAGACGCATTGCGCGTCGCATCCTGATTCTGTCCGTCGACAATCCACATTTCGTTCCAGGCCGAAATATTCGCACCGAAGATGCCCGCATACTGTCGATACACGCGCGATCCCTGGCGCGTGGAACCGTCATCTCACCTCGTCTGCGTGAAACCGGGCGCCCAGCATGCAAACATCGACCGCGAGCAAATCGGCCGGACTCGACCTGCTTTTGCTCCTCGCACTATCCACGCTTTGGGGAGCGTCCTATACGTTCATCAGAGTCGGCGTGACGACCATCCCGCCGCTCACGCTAATCGCCGCGAGAACGTCGATTGCCGGAACGCTCCTGCTGCTCTGGATGCTGTGGCAGCGCATTCCGATACCGCAAGACCCGGCCGTGTGGCGTCGCTTCGCCGTGCAGGCACTCCTGAATAGCGTGATTCCCTTTACCTTGATCGCATGGGCCGAGCGCTCGGTGGAAGCCGGTCTGGCGACCATCCTCAATTCGACTTCACCTGTCATGGCGTTCCTCGGCACGTGGCTAATCACGCGCCACGAACAGGTCACCGCGCGCAAGCTGTTCGGCGTCGCCGCGGGCCTGGCCGGGATATGCCTCGTGGTCGGCGTGAGCGCGTTCGAAGGACTCGGCCGGCAACTCGTCGCGCAGCTGGCGATCGTCGCCGCGACGATCTGCTATGCCGGCGCGGCGATCTACGGACGATCGTTCAAGGGACTCTCGCCGGTCGCACCCGCTGCGGGATCGCTCGTCGTGGGCGCGGTCCTGCTGGTCCCCGTGAGCCTGGTCGTCGACCGTCCGTGGACGCTTCATCCGTCGTTGCAATCGATCACAGCGCTGATCGGACTCGCCGTTTTTTCCACGGCGATCGCGTTCGTCATCTACTTCCGGCTCGTCCAGACGCTCGGCTCGGTCGGCACGACGGCGCAAGCCTATTTGCGCGTGCCGATCGGCGTGGCGATCGGCATTGCGTGGCTCGGCGAATCGCTCTCGACCTCGGCGTGGCTGGGACTCGGTTGCGTCGTTGCCGGTGTCGTCGCGATGACGCTGCCATCGGCCAGCCAATGCCGCGCGAGCGGCCACAGGCTGCGCTCGAATCGCGAGTGAAAAAACGCGAAGTGCCCGATGCTGCGCTCGCCAATTGAGGCGGGCGCGATGCGTACGTGTGTCGACTGGCTCTGTGTGAAATAGCGTAGCGTGCGTTCGATCGCGCGGATCGTGCCGAACGGATCATCGGGGAAGCTGACGGCGAGAATCGGCGCATGCATGTTGCCAAAACGAGCGACGATGCCCGCGCGCTGCTCGGGCGTGCGCGCAAGCGACCCTTTGCTGAGCGTGTCTTCAAAGCGGGCGCGGCCCCGGCTCCAGATCTTCGCGACGCCGCGCGGCGTGTCCTCCATCCATCCGAACCAGGATGCGGGGAAATACCCCATCAGGCCGGTCAAAACCGGCATCACGACATGCCATTTCCAGAGCATGAGCGGCATGCTGCGCGGCGCGTAATCGCGCCAATATGCGTACTGCGTGCCGACCGTGAAGACGCGGCGAATGAGACGATTCGACGGCGCGAGCCCGATCAGGAAGCCGCCGATGCTATGCCCCACGACGTCGATCGGCCGCCCCGGGAACATGCTTCGCGCGTAGCGCAGCACCGCTTCGAAATCGCATTCGCCCCATTCCAGCCAGCTCGCGTCGAGCGTTGCGAGCGCAACGGGCTGTGAAGCGCCAATGCCTCGGTAGTCGTAGACCAGCACGTCGAAACCTTGCTGGTGCAGCCATGCGGCAAAGCGGAAATAGTAATGGCAGCGCACCGACGTGGCCGAATTGACGATGACCACCGGACGCGACGCGTCCGCGTTCAGCCGGGCGTGACGACGCCACACATAAGCGCGAAGCGTAAAGCCATCGGCGGCGGTGATGGCGACGGCGAGAGGACGCGCCTCGCCCGGATCGGCTGAATCCATGAACGTGCTCCATGAAGAAACCTGAGTGTCGATTTCACTTGACCTTGGCCGCCCGTTCAATCAATCTTTGCGCTGCTTTCGCATGAGGAATACGCATGTCAGTGCCGCTCGTGAAACTCCCTCCTCTCGACCTCATTCGCGGCTTCGTCGCGGTGGGCCGGCGCATGAGCATCACGCTCGCCGCCGACGACCTGTGCGTGACCCAATCCGCCGTGAGCCGCCAGATCGCCGCGCTCGAAGAGGCGCTCGGCGTGCGCCTTTTCAACCGCGGCTATCGTTCGATCTCGCTCACAGCGGAGGGCGAGCGCCTGCTGCGCGTTGCGGACAGCGCGGTGCAGCAGCTGCAGGAAATCGTCGGCGCGCTGGCCGCGCGCGAGACGCGCCAGCCCGTGACGATCACCGCCAGCATCGGCATTGCCGGCCTGTGGCTGCTGCCGCGTATCGGCGAGCTGCAACGCCTGCTTCCCGATATCGATCTGCGCCTTGCAACCTCCGAGAAAGTGCTCGATCTGCGCGCCGAGGGCATCGACCTCGCTCTGCGTTACGCGCCGGCCCGCATTGCGCCGGAGGCGGCGAATCGCGCGGTACATCTGTACGACGAATATGTATTGCCGGTCGCGCATCCTTCGTTGAACGTGAAGAAGCTCGACGCGGCCACGCTCGCGCGCCACGTGCTGCTCGAATTCGAGGGCGTGCGCCGGCCGATGCTGCGCTGGGCAGATCATCTGGGCACACGCGGCCTCGCCAGCGCGCCGCTTCGCGGCGTGCTGCGTTTCAACCAGTACGACCAGGTCATTCAGGCTGCCATTGCCGGCCGCGGTATCGCACTCGGGCGCCTCGCCCTCGTGCAGCCGCTGCTTGCCGACGGCAGGCTCGCCGCGATCGGCAATGCGCCCGCCGAGGGCCCGACCGGCTATGCCTACTGGCTGCATCAGGCCGACGAAGCGCCGCGCGACGACGTGCGCGCCGTCATCGACTGGATCGTCGAGCAGGCTCGCCAAAGCCAAATCGCATGAGCAGAGCGCATGCGAAGCGTGCCAAAAACTCGCTTGAGCCGACTCGCCGTCCCGCGCTCTACTAGACGCAACACGGCGCAACTGCGAAGCGCCAGGCGCGAGGAGGCGAACGATGAGCGGGATGGACGATGCATGGCGCCGCCGCTGGCTGCTCGTGATCGCGGGTGGCGTAGTGATGGGCGCGGCGCTCGGCGTGCGCAACGTGCAAGGGCTTTTCCTGTTGCCGGTCACGCTCGAGCGCGGCTGGTCGCGCGAGACGTTCGGCCTCGCGCTCGCGCTGCAAAACCTGCTGTGGGGCGTTGCGCAACCGCTCACGGGCATGATCTCCGACCGCTTCGGCTCCGCGCGCGTGATCTTCGCGGGCGCCCTGCTCTACGCGCTTGGACTCGCGATGATGGCGCTGAGCGCGACGCCAGGCATCTACACGTTTGGCGTGGGCGTGGTGCTCGGCGTTGCACTGTCCGGAACCGCGTTCGGCGCCGTCTATGGCGCGCTCTCGCGGCTCTTCGCAGCCGACCAGCGTAGCTGGGCGCTGAGCGTGGCGGGCATGTTCGGCGGCCTGGGCCAGTTCTGCGTCGTGCCGCTCACGCAAGGGATGATCGGCAGATTCGGCTGGGTCACCGCCATTCTCGTGCTCGCCGCCGTCATGCTCGCCAGCGCGCCGCTCGCGGCATGGCTGCGCGATCGTCCGGCGGAGCGCAGCGGCGCGATCGATACGCACGACACACTGCGCCGTGCGATTGGCAAAGCGTTCGCGCATCGCGGGTTCTGGCTGCTCAATCTGGGCTTTTTGTCGTGCGGCTTCCAGCTTGCGTTCATCGGCGCGCACCTGCCGGCATATTTGCTCGACAAAGGCATGAGCGCGCGCGAAGCGAGTCTGGCGCTCGCGCTGATCGCGTTGGCCAACACCGCGGGTACGTTTTTATGCGGTTACGCGGGGGGATTTTTGCGCCGCAAGTATCTGCTCTCGGCAATCTATTTCGCACGGGCGGGCGTAATGGCACTGTTCCTCGCCTTGCCGCTCTCGCCCCTCACGCTCTATGTATTCGCGTTCGCGATGGGGTTCATGTGGCTCGGCACCGTGCCGCTGACGAGCGGGATCGTTTCGCAGATGTTCGGCGTGCGCTATATCTCGACGCTCTTCGGCTTCGTGTTTCTCGGCCATCAGATCGGCAGTTTCTTCGGCGTCTGGCTGGGCGGCGTGGTGTTCGACGCGACACATAGCTACGGTCCGCTCTGGCAGGGCTCGATTGCGCTCGGCATCATTGCAGGATTGATGCACTTGCCGATCGACGACGAGCGGGTCGTGCAGCGCGCCATGATCGCGGGCCAGCGTTCGTGAGCGAGGCGTTGGCCGTGCGCATCGTGCAGATCACGCTGGCTATTTCATTCGTAGCGCTTATTGTCTGGACGTTCGCGGAGTATCTCGCGCCGTCGACGATGCTTGCCTTGCTCACTGGCGCCGCGTTTTGCCGATGATCGAGCCGCTTTTGGCCGGCTGGTGGCCGCTTACTTGATCAACTGCAGTATGTCGCGGAATCGCGGGTGCTGGCTCGAGCGCAGCCATTCGAACGCGACCATCTCGACCGTCGCCACTTCGGCGCCCGCCTTGTTCAGCCGCGCAATGGCCGCGTCTTTGTCGACGGCTTTGCGCGAACCCATCGCATCGATAACGAGCGTGACCGATAGGCCGCGACGCAGCAAACCGATTGCCGTTTGCAACACGCAGACATGCGCCTCGCATCCCGCGACGATGGCTCGGGTTCGCCCTTCAGGCAGCGCTTCAAACAGACCATCGGCGGTAGCGTCGAAATGGTGCTTTGCAACAGTCATCGAGCACAGATCTTTTATTTCCTGCGCGTTTTCGCCGAGTGCGCCCGGATTCTGTTCTGTCCCGATGACCGGAACATCCAGACCTCGAGCAATCCGCCCGAGCCTGAGGGCTTGCGCGGTAACGGATGCGCCGTCGTGAATCGCAGGCATCAGTCTCGTTTGCAAGTCGATCAGAACTACGATCGATTCAGAAAGGCTATGCAGCATCACGAATCCTTTTCGCAGATTGCAGTGCGCAAAAGTGGCACCTGTCAGGGATATTACTAAGTATGCGACAAATGGTCGCCATGCGACTCTATGTCCCAATGCCATTCCCCATGGAGCCAGGCATGCAAGCAGAGACGCTAAAGAAAGCAAGAGCCGCCACTCTTCTCACCCGGTCGGCGCTGTGTCTGATGCTGTTGCCAGTTGCCTGTCTTGTCTGGGCGCTCCAGGCGTATCCGCCACAAGAAGCGATTTGGGTTTGCTTCTCGCTGGCAATCTATATCTGGCCATTCGCCGGAGTCCTGTTTGTGATCTCGGCGGGATTCCACGTCGGCACCCACGGTCGCCGGCTCGAAAAGGACGCCGGATTCCGCGAGGCGCATGGGCACTAACTAGCCTGCGCCGTTATGCCAGACGATCTGCTGTCGTTGCCCGTATAGAAGCCTGCTGGAAACAGCAGGCTTCTGAAGCGCGACCTGGCCGTTTGTCAGGACTGCCGATATGCATGGTTAGCTAACCTTATCGACGCCCCGGCTATCGCCATGGCGTCACTGACCTTTGGATTCGAGGCCAGTGAGCCGGTAGCCAACCTGCAATTCGGTGATCAGGAACTTCGGACGCGCAGGATCCTCTTCGAGCTTCTGCCGGATGCCGGCCATATACACGCGCAGGTATTGCGGCCGATCGACATAGGTCGGCCCCCAGACATCGAGCAGCAACTGCCGATACGTCAGCACCTTGCCATAGCCGCGAATGAGCGCGGCAAGCAGGCGGAACTCGGTTGGCGTGAGGTGGACCGGCGCGCCTGCGCGGGTCACTTCATACGTCGCCAGATTCACCCGGATTTCGCCGAACTGAACGGTCGCGTCGCCCGTGCCGGCGACGCTCACGAAACTCGCGCGCCGCAACTGCGCCTTCACGCGGGCGATGAGTTCGGGCACGCCGAATGGCTTCGTCAGATAGTCGTCGGCGCCGAGATTGAGCGCCTCGACCTTCTCGCTCTCGCGATCGCGCGCCGAAAGCACCACCACCGGCGTGCGCGACCAGCCACGCAAATCGCGGATCAGCGCCTTGCCGTCTTCGTCGGGCAGCCCGAGGTCCACGATCACGAGATCGGGCTGCCGCGTGCTGCACTCCACACGGCCCTGGGCTGCGTCCGCCGCCTCGAACACGCTCATCCCCTCGCGCTCGAGCGACATGCGCACGAAGCGCCGGATATCGGCCTCGTCTTCGACGATCAGCACACGGGGCTTGCTCATGCAGTGGGTTCCTCCAGAAAATCGGGTGGTGTGCGCATCGGCAGGCTGATGGTGAAGCGCGCGCCGCGCGGCTCGCGATTTTCGCATTCGATCGCACCGCCGTGCGCCTCGACGATGGTTCGGCATAGCGCGAGGCCGAGCCCCACACCCGTGATAGACGACTCCTTCACACCGCGCGCAAATGCCTCGAACAGGCGCTCGCTTTCGATGCGCGGCAAGCCCGGCCCGTCGTCCTCCACGACAACGTGCACACGGTCGCCCACAGCGTGCGCGCGAACGGTGACGGTGGAGCCGGGCGGCGTGTATTTCACGGCGTTGTCGATCAGATTCACGAGCACGCGCTCGAACGCAATGGCGTCGAGTTCGATGAGCGGCAGTCCGGCGGCGAGATCGGTACGGGTACGGTGCGCGTCGAGCGACGTGCCGAGCCGCGCGAACGCACTGCCGACGATTTCGTCGAGCGCGTGCCACTCCTTGTTCAGGCGCACGCCCTCGCCCTGCATGCGCGCGAGATCGAGCAGATTGGTCACCAGCCGATGCAATCCTTCGGTTTGCAAACGAATGGCGCGAGACACCACGCGGCGTTCTTCGTCGGGCAGCGCATCGGCGCGTTCGAGCGTTTCGGCGAGGCCGCCGATGGCGGTGAGCGGCGTCTTCAGGTCGTGCGAAACCGCCGCGAGCAAGGCGTTGCGCAAGCGCTCACCTTCGACGCGCAGTTGCGCCGACTGCGCGATTTCGATGAAGTGGCAGCGCTCCAGCGCCAGCGCGATCAGCGAGCAGCACGCTTCGAGCAGTCCGCGCGCACTGGCGTCGGCGAGCGGCGCGCCGTCGGAGCCGACCAGAGCGATCACGCCGCGCGTGGCAATCGGCCCGCGCAGAGGCAGATAGAGCGCCCGCGCCCCCGGCAACGCCGCCGTGCCCGCGCCCGCGGGCTGCAGATGCGCGAAACTCCAGTGTGCAATCGAGTCGTCGACGAAATCGGCCTCGCCGATCGTGCGCAGTGTGCCGCGCTCGCTCGCCACGACGAGCGCCACGCGCACCTGCACGAGCAGGGCGAGCGTTTGCGCGCACACGTGCGCGACCTCTTCCGCCGAGATCGCGCCCGAAAGCTCGCGCGCCACCCGCGCCAGCGCCGTGGCGCGGCGCTCGCCCGCCGTCGCCACCTGGGCCTTCTCGCGCAGGCCGGCGCCAAGCTGGCCCGTGACTAGCGCGACCACGAGTATCAGCGTGAACGTGAACAGATATTGCGTGTCGGAGACCGCGAAGGAAAAGCGCGGATCGACGAAGAAGAAGTCGAAGCTCCCCACGCTGAGCAGCGCCGACCACGCGCCGACGAGCCGCCCATATCGCAACGACAGCAGCACCACCACGAACAGGAACAGCATCACCACGTTCGAGGCCGCAAACACACGGAGCAGCTCGTTGGCCGCCAGCGTGGTCGCGCCGCAGGCGAGCAGCGCCGCGCCAAACCCGCCGGCTGGCGACGGGCTCTCCCGCGCATCGGCAAGCGCGCCTTCCCGCGCCAGCTTGCGCCGCCGCGCGCGCTTCGCGCTCATGCAGGCCATCAGTCTTTCAATTGGCGCGCGGTGGGCGCGCGCTTCGTCGTGCATGTCCATGAAACGAAAACCGGGGGCAATGCCCCCGTGTGTGGCTAATTCCGCTGTACGCGCCTCAGAGGAAAGGCGACACCAGCAGATCGATGAGCTTGATCCCGATGAACGGTGCGATGACACCGCCCACGCCGTAAATCAGCAGGTTTCGCGTGAGCAACGCCTGAGCCGGTTCGGCACGATAGCGCACGCCCTTCAACGCCAGCGGAATCAGCGCGACGATGATCAGCGCATTGAAGATGACCGCCGACATGATCGCCGATTCCGGGCTGTGCAGGCGCATCACGTTGAGCGCCGAAAGCGCCGGATACGTCGCGACGAATGCCGCCGGGATGATTGCAAAGTATTTTGCCAGATCATTCGCCACGCTGAAGGTGGTGAGCGCACCGCGCGTCATGATCATCTGCTTGCCGACCTCCACCACGCGCAGGAGCTTCGTGGGATTGCTGTCGAGGTCCACCATGTTGCCCGCTTCCTTGGCCGCCTGCGTACCGCTGTTCATGGCCACGGCCACATCCGCCTGGGCGAGCGCGGGCGCGTCGTTGGTGCCGTCGCCGGTCATGGCCACGAGGCGCCCTTCGCCCTGCAGCTTGCGGATGAGTGCGAGCTTGTCCTCCGGCGTCGCCTCGGCCAGGTAGTCGTCCACGCCCGCCTCCGCCGCGATCGCGGCGGCGGTGAGACGGTTGTCGCCCGTGATCATGACGGTCTGGATGCCCATGCCGCGCAGTTCGCTGAAGCGTTCCTTGATACCGCCCTTCACGATGTCCTTGAGCTCGACCACGCCCATCACGCGCTCGCCGTCGGCCACCACGAGCGGCGTGCTGCCGCGCCGCGCCACCTGCTCCACCGTCTGGCGGATTGCCGCGGGAAACGCGGCGCCGAGGCTCACGACGTGCTTTTCGACGGCGGACGCCGCGCCCTTGCGAATCTGCCGCTCGCCGATATCGACGCCGCTCATGCGCGACTGCGCACTGAACGGCACCGGCACGCTGCCGTGCAGCTCGCGCCCGCGCAAACCAAAGCGCTGCTTGGCGAGCACGACGATCGAGCGGCCTTCGGGCGTCTCGTCGGCGAGCGAGGCGAGTTGCGCCACATCCGCCAGCTCGTGCTCCTCGATGCCCGCGGCGGGCAGGAAGGTCGATGCCTGGCGATTGCCGAGCGTGATCGTGCCGGTCTTGTCGAGCAACAGCACGTCGACGTCGCCCGCGGCCTCGATTGCGCGGCCCGAGGTGGCGATCACGTTCGCGCGCATCATGCGGCTCATGCCGGCCACGCCGATTGCCGAGAGCAGCGCGCCGATGGTCGTCGGAATCAGGCAGACGAGCAACGCGATCAGCGCGGTGAGGCCGACGCGCGCGCCATGCCCGCTCAACGTGACGCTGAGCGACGAGAACGGCATCAAGGTCGCGCACACGAGCAGAAAAATCAGTGTGAGCGCAACGAGCAGGATGGTCAGTGCGATTTCATTGGGCGTTTTCGCGCGCCTGGCGCCTTCGATCATCGCGATCATGCGATCGAGGAACGCTTCGCCCGGATTGGCCGTGGTGCGGATGATGAGCCAGTCGGACAGCACGCGCGTGCCGCCCGTCACCGACGAAAAGTCGCCGCCCGACTCGCGAATGACCGGCGCCGATTCGCCGGTAATGGGCGATTCGTCGACGGACGCCACGCCGTCGATCACCGTGCCGTCCGCCGGAATCATCTCGCCCGCTTCCACGAGCACGATCTTGCCCGCCACGAGCTCGTCGCTCGGCACGAGATAAAAGGCGCTGGCGAATTCGGGTTTTTCGAGCACCCTCGCCATGACGCGCTTGCGCGCCGAACGCAACGCTGCCGCCTGCGCCTTCCCGCGCCCTTCCGCCAGCGCCTCCGCGCCGTTGGCGAACAGCACCGTGAACCAGAGCCAAACGGCCACGGCGAGAATGAAGCCGGGATGCACGTCGCCTCGCGCCGGGCCTTCGAACAGCGCCTGCACCCAGAGCAGCGTGGTCACGATACTGCCGACATAGACCACGAACATCACGGGGTTCTGCAACTGTGCGCGCGGCGAAAGTTTCGCAAACGCCTCGCCAATCACGCTGCCCCAGCGCGGGCGTTGTGCCGCCGGTGGCGCGGCCTCCTGCGCGGGAAGGCTGAATTCGTTCTGTACATTCATCGGGATACTCCGGTTACTGGATCGCTTGCGCCGTCGAGGACGACAGCGCGTCGAGCGCCAGATTGAGTTCGAGCACGTTCACGCGCGGGTCGCCCAGCACGCCGAGTTGCGGCGCCTTCGTGTGCTGCGCGACGAGCGCGCGCATCGGCTCCACGGGGAGGCCGCGAGCGCGCGCGACGCGCTGCGCCTGGAGAAGCGCGTTCGCCACCGAAATGTCGGGGTCCAGACCCGAGGCGGAGGCTGTCACCGCATCGACGGGAACCGGCGTGGTGCCGGCGAGCGCGTTTTCGCGCCGGTAGGCCGCGGCTCTCGACGCAACCTGTTCGATCAGCGCCTTGCTGGTCGGCGCGAGATTGCTGGCGCCGCTCGATTCCGAGTTGTACGGCTGCGCGACCGTCTGCGCGGGATTTTTTGGATCCGCGCCGAGCGTCGCGCTCGGGCGCGGATGGAAATAGCGCGCCTGCGTGAAGTCCTGGCCGATCTGCGCCGACCCGACCGCGCCGTGCTGCTTATCGATCAGACTGCCGTTGGCCTGCGAGGGCATTAGCACCTGAGCGATGCCCGTGGTCAGCAGTGGATAGGCCAGCCCCGTCAACAGCATGAAAAACACTGCCGACACCAGCGCCGGTCGCATCAACGCCCGTAGCGACGGCGCGGGTGACGCGGCGCCTTGCGCGGGTTCAGCGACCGCGCGCGCACTCTGCACATTCGAATTCATTCGGCATCCTTAAAACAAATGTCCATTGGTCAGCATCAGATGCTCGACCACGGGGCCGAGCGCGAGCGCCGGGAAGAAGGTCAGACCACCCACGAGCACCACCACGAACACGAGCAGCGCCGTGAATAGCGGCGTCGCGGTCGGCAGCGTGCCGGGCCCTTCCGGCACGGTCTTTTTCATCGCGAGGGAGCCCGCCACCGCGAGCATGGGCAGCAGCGTGAAATAGCGGCCGAACAGCATGGCGAAGGCAATCGTCGTATTGAAGAACGGCGTGTTCGAATTCAGGCCCGCGAACGCGGAACCGTTGTTCGCCGTGCCCGAGGTGTAGGCGTAGAGGATTTCGCTGAAGCCGTGCGGGCCGGGATTGTTCAGGCTCGCCTGCGTATCCGGCCAGATCGCCGCGAGCGCGGTCAGCACGAGAATCGACGCCGGGTGCGCCAGCACCGCGATCATCACGAGCTTCATCTCGCGCGCTTCGATCTTCTTGCCGAGAAACTCGGGCGTGCGCCCGATCATCATGCCCACCAGAAACACGGTGAGAATCGCGAACGTGATCAGGTTGATGAAGCCGACGCCGTCGCCCCCGAACACGTTGTTGAGCATCATCTCGACGATCGGGATCATGCCGCCGATGGGCATCAGCGAATCGTGCATGGCATCGACGGAGCCCGTCGTCGCGGCCGTCGTCACGCCGACGAACATGCTCGTCTGGGCGATGCCAAAGCGCAGTTCCTTCCCTTCCATGTTGCCGCCGGCCTGCAGTTGACTCGCCTGCTGGTCCACGTGCAACGGTGCGAAGTTCGGATTGCCGCCGTGCTCCGCCCCATAGATCAGCGCCACGCAAACCACGAACATCGCGCTGAACGCGGCAAAGAACGCCCAACCCTGGCGGCGGCGCAGCAGCATGCTGCCGAACGTATAGGTCAGCGCGGAGGGAATCAGCAGCATGCAGAGCATGTGCAGCGTGTTGGTGAGCGGCGTCGGGTTTTCGAACGGATGCGCCGCGTTCATGCCGAAGAAGCCGCCGCCGTTGGTGCCGAGATGCTTGATCGACTCGAGGCTGGCGACCGGCCCCAGCACGATGTGCTGCTGCGCGCCTTCGAGCGTCGTCGCGACCGTCTCGCTCGTGAGGGTCTGCGGCATGCCCTGCCAGACATAGACCAGCGCCATGAGCAGGGAAAGCGGCAGCAGCACGCGATAGAGCACGCGCGTGAAGTCGACCCAGTAGTTGCCGATATCCGCGGCGCTGCGGCGACCAAGGCCGCGTATGAAACCCGCGGCGGCGGCCACGCCGGTTGCGGCGCTGACCATCATCAGAAACGTGATGACAGCCATCTGCGAAAAGTTCGAGAGACTGCTTTCGCCGGAATACGACTGCCAGTTCGTGTTGGTGATAAACGACGCCGCCGTATTGAAGGCAAGATCGGGCGACTGCGCCGCGCGTTGCAGCGAATCGAACGGCAACAGTGCCTGCACGCGCAGCAGCAGGTAGCCGAGCAGCATCATGGCAGCGTTGCTGATGACGAGCGCCAGGCCGTAGTGCTTCCAGGACATCCTGGTATTGGCGTCTACACCGAGCAGGGCGTAGGTCCAGCGTTCCGGCGCAGCGTGACGTTCATGCGTGAACACGCGGGTGAGCCATTTGCCCATGACGACGGCGAGCGCCGTCATGAAGGCGAACAGCAGGATGAACTGCACAAGATCATGAAGCATTGGCGATCCCTCTCAGATCCGGTCCAGACCGATGGTGAACCCCGCGGTCAGTGCGAAGAACCCTGAAAACACCAGCAGGTAGATAAGGTCGTTCATGGCGTGAAATAGTGATTGACGACAGGTGGGTCTTGCCGGCGCGTGCGACGGTCAAAACCTCTCCGGTTTGACGAGTGCGTAGATCAGATAGACGAACAGGCCCGCGGCAAGCAGGCCGGCGAGAGCGGTCATGAGCGAAACCCTCCCGCAGGCAGGGACGCGCCGGCTCGCGGCGTTTGAGGGGGAACGCATCGCGCAGGACGGCGAGGCGTGGATCGGGGCTGGAATGGCATAGGTCGGGCTCACGTTGGAATCGTGGCCTGCACTCTATGCAAAATGATCTAAAGACGGCGCTGAGTTTTGACGGCCGATGTTAAGACCACGTTAAGAGGCCAACGTCGGCCGCGCGCCGTGGCGACGTCAGGCGCGCAATGTGCTTCGACCTATTGCGCCTGGTGAAAGGCGGGTTGATCGCTCTTTCGCCAATGGCGTTGTTTGCACTGCACCCAGGCCGAAATCACAAGGAGAGGAACGATGACCCTGCTCATCTATCTGATCGGATGGATCATTTTTATCGGCGGCGTGGCGTGGGCATTGATGGCGCTGCATGTTGCGCTGCACATCATCGAGATCGTGGCGGTGATACTGCTCGGCGTCGCAGTGATCACGGGCGCCACGCGCGCGCGCAATCGCGACCGGTCGACGTAGCCATAGAGGGCCGAGTCACGGGACTGTGCAGTCCGACTACGCCTCACACGGCCATGCCAAGATCGGCAAAGCTGGTGACTTTCGCTTCGCAAGCGCGCGCAAGCTGCAAATCGTGGCTCGAAAAGAAGACCGTGCTGTCTTTGGCCAGATTCCTGAACAGATCGATGAGAACCGCGCGCGCGGCGGCGTCGAGTCCGTTGCCCGGCTCGTCAGCAATGACGACGGCGGGCTCGCCCAGCATCGTCGCCGCCAGGAATATTTTCTTGCGGGTGCCGAGCGACATCTGCTCGAAGCGCTTCTCGAGGTGCGGAGCGAGGCCGAAGCGGTGCGCAAGATCGAGCGTGCGGGCGTCGACGACTGTCTTCTTTGTTGACGCCACGAGTTCGAGAAACGCCCGGCCCGTCTGGAACGGATACGCCATGCAGTCGTCGGGCACATAGGCCAGCGCGGATTTCGCCTTGAGCGCATCGGTACGCAGCGAATGACCGTCGAGCCAGACCTCTCCTTCGTCGGCGTCGATCGCGCCGGCAAGGATGCCGAGCAGCGTGGACTTGCCGCTGCCGTTTTCATCGCAGAGGGCCACGCATCCAGCGCCGCTGGCGTGATGCAGTCCCTGGAAGATAACGCGCTCGCCAAAGCGTTTGCTGAGGTTTTCGAATCGAAGCATGGTGGAATCAATCAAGTGAACAATGGCCAGACGACAGCGACCCAGACCGCGGCCGACATCGTACCGAGCAGGACGGATTGTCGGGGCGCGTACCGTTGCGGGAGATACAGCAAGGCGATAAGCGGCGCGCCCGAGCACAAGAGCGACGCTGCCGGCCACCACGGCAAAACGCCGTGTGCAACCAGCAGCAGCGGCGCAACGCATGCGAACGGCAGCGCCAGCGCGGCGACCGTCAGCATATCGGCACGAGGCTGCGCCGCCGCTGCAATCGGCAGCGATCGCATGAACTGCCCGGCGCGAAGGTGCGCCGCGCGCAAATCGCGATAGGTCGTCGCGGCGATCAGCGCGATCACGGCCTGCGAAATCAACGTCAGGGGAACGGTGCGCGCGTCGAAATTCCAGAGTCCAAGCAGGAAGCATGTAGAGGCCGTGACGGAACCCATCATCAGGTAGCGTGCGAAGACGCCTGCGGCGCGATCCCACACGATGCCGATCTGCAGCCTCATCACCGGCGAAAGCCCCTGCCCGACATTCGCGCGCACGCAACCCATGACGCGGCGTGAGAGTGCACCACGCCCTCCTGACCGTGAAGTCGAACCAGCCGGTGTATGGGCGATCGCAAACGCTGCGAGCACCAAGGGCATGACCAGCAGCGCGGGCCGGATCGGGTCGCTCGTCTGCAACGCGACGACGAGGATGAGATTGGCGACGACCAATGGAACCGCGTTGCGCGCGCTGCGCGACAGCACAGTCAATTGCCATCCAAGCGTAATCAGCAGCAGGTCGAGAACGAACAGATAGTTGGCGGCCTTCTGAGGCAGAAAGGCCAGCGCGACCGCGGCGGCGAGCACGGGCAAAAACAGCGGCGTACTCGCGACGAGGACGATCGCGATATCGACGGCGCGGCGGCGGCTATGGGAAGTGGGCAACGAATCGAGGAAGGTGGCGAACGCGCCGCCGGTGATGGCGCTACGTTGCGCGAGCACCCACAGCATGCCGACGGCTTCGAGCATGTGCACCCACATGAACCGCCATTCCATGCCATGCGAAGGCGCGAGCGCCGCGAGGACCGGCGCACCGAGAATCCGGGTCTGCGCGAACACAGGCATCGCCGGCAGCAACAGCAGGATTGAAAGCGTCAGCGCCTGCCAATGTCTGCGCAACAGACGAGACGTCGCGAGGGCGTACCAGCGCAGTCGGCAGGACAACATCATCTTTTCAGGTTCCCTTAACGCAGTCGCGAAATCGTGCACGAGGTGGACTCGATATCGTGCCACGCCGGCTGCGGTGCAACAACCGCACTCGCCTTTCGTCGGCACTCTCGCGTCGATTATTTAAAATAACCTACAAATAACTTTCATATTTATTTCTTTACCTGCTTTCGATTTTTTATCCAGTCAACTATGGCGGGATCTAAATGCAATGTTATATCATTTCATTTAGATCCCGCGGCAAGGCGAAGCTTTGTGAGGTACGCGCGGAAAACAATAACGCTTCCAGACCGCATCATGATCCACCGCACACTCATCGCCCGCGCGGCGCTAGTCTCGTTCGCCATGATCACGGCCAGTCAGGCGCAGGCCGCAGACGCCGACACCACACTCAACGGCACAGTGAAGGACACGACCGGGAAGCCGGTGGATCACGCCGCTGTCGTGCTCCAGGATGCGAGCGGCACTCAGGCAGGACAGACCACGACCGATGCGACTGGACACTTCGAACTCCTTCACGTTGCCACGGGCACTTATGCCGTGACCGTAACGGCGCCCGGTTTCGCTGCCGCTTCGCAGATCGCGACCACGGCGCCGGCGAGTCCGGCCAGCGTGGCCGTGGTTCTGGGCAAGGGCGACACGCTCGACGTGCAGGTCAATGCGAAGCGGCTCAACGAGGCACGCAACGGCCTGCTGCCGGAGACGGGCAGCAGCATCTACCGGATCACCCAGGCCGACATCCAGGCCATGCCGCAAGGCGAAAACACGCCGCTGAACCAGGTGCTGCTGCAGGCCCCAGGCGTCGCGGACGACTCATACGGCCAGCTGCATGTACGGGGCGACCACGCCGACCTGCAATACCGGATCAACGGCATTCTGATTCCCGAGCCGATCAGCGGTTTCGGGCAATCGCTCGATACGCGCATCATCGACCAGGTCAATCTCCTGACCGGCGCGCTGCCGGCCGAATACGGCTACCGCACAGCCGGCATCGTGGATATCCGCACCAAATCGGGCGATCTCGGCAATGGCGGCTCGATCGATGTCTATGGCGGCAGCCACCAGACCATTCAGACGAGCGCCGATGTCTACGGCAGCAAGGGCGATTTCAGCTATTTCTTCAGCGGCTCGCTGGGCGAAAACAATCTCGGCATCGAGGCGCCCACCGCGTCGCCGAGCCCGATTCACGATCACACGCGCCAGGGCAATGCCTTCGGGTATATGTCGTACATCATCAACCCGCTCACGCGCGTGAGCGTGATGTTCGGCACGACAGCCAACCAGTTCGAGATCCCGAATACGCCCGGCCTCACGCCAAACTTCATGCTCGCCGGCGTGCCGACGTTCGATTCCGCCAACCTGAACGAAACCCAGTCGGAGCTGAACAACTTCGCGGTCGTCGCGCTGCAGGGGACCAACGGCGGCGCCCTCGACTATCAGGTTGCGCTTTTCACGCGCTATACGCGCACCCAGTTCAACCCGGACCCGGTCGGCGACCTGATCTTCAACGGCGTCGCCTCGCAGGACTTCCACAGCGATACCGCCAACGGCCTGCAGGCCGATACCACGTACCGGCTGAACGACCACCACACGCTGCGCGCCGGCGTGCTCTTTCAGCAGGAGCATGCGAACTTCTGGGACAACGTGACCGTTTTCCCCGCTGACGCCAATGGCAATCAGACTTCGGATGTGCCCTTTACGCTTTCCGATTCGAGCAGCAAGACGGGCTACCTGTACAGCGCGTATCTCCAGGACGAGTGGAAGATCAACGACAGGCTGACCCTGAACTACGGCCTGCGCTATGACGGCATGGACGAATACGTGCAGGCGAACCAGTTGAGTCCGCGCATTGGCGCGGTGTTCAAGCTGACGCCCACCACGACATTTCATGCCGGCTACGCCCGCTACTTCACGCCGCCTTCGTTCGAACTGGTTTCCAGCTCCACCATCAGCCGCTTCAATGGCACGACTAATCAAAGCGAGGTCACACAGAACGATCCGGTGCAGCCCGAGCGCGCCGATTACTTCGATCTTGGCGTGACCCAGCAAATCGGCTCGGATCTCACGTTGGGGCTGGACGCTTACTACAAGAAAGCGCACAACCTGCTCGACCTCGGCCAGTTTGGCGCTGCGCTCATCTATACGCCGTTCAACTACCAGTACGGGCGTGTTTACGGCGTCGAATTCACGGCCAACTACAAGCATGAAAACGTGTCGGCGTATCTGAACCTCGCCTACAGCCGCGCGATGGGCAAGAACGTCACTTCCGCCCAGTTCAATTTCGGCGCGGACGAACTGGCCTATATCAGCAACAACTGGGTATTCCTCGATCACGACCAGCGCGTGACTGCGTCCTTCGGCGGCGCCTACAACTGGCATCGCACCACTTTCACGATGGACGGCACGGCAGGCAGCGGCCTGCGCAACGGCTTTGCCAACACCGGCAAGATGCCCTTCTATGCACAGATCAATCTGGCCGTCATCGAGCATTTCAACCTGCCCGTGGTCGGCAAGATGGATGGGCGTGTCGTGGTGATCAACGCTTTCGGCAGAACTTACGCGTTGCGCGACGGTTCCGGCATCGGCGTGTTCGCGCCGCAGTACGGTCCTTATCGCGCGTTCTATGCCGGCCTGACCAAATACTTTTGACAGAACCAGATAACCGGGTGTTTCCATGCAAGACTGGACAGGAATCATGCAGGCCGCGCGGGTTGGCGGATGGGTCGTTTATCCGCTCACGCTGCTCGCCATCGTTGCGCTCGTCATCACGCTCGATCGCGCCTGGGTGTTCTGGCGCTTCGCGGTCATTCCCGCTGCCCCGCAGGCGCAAGCCCATGCAGCGGACGATCCCGATCGTACCGCCGCGCTTCTGCGACTCCCCCCGCAGCACGCACTGCGCAGGCTGCTCGAACCGTTGATCGGTCACGCGGCAAAGCCCGCATGGTGGATCGAAGCGAGAGCGGGCGCGCTCGCACTCGACGTGCAGCGCGACATGTCGAGAGGCCTGTGGGTGCTCGAAACGATCGTGACAGCCGCACCGCTGCTCGGCCTGCTGGGGACGATCGTCGGCATGATGCATGCGTTCCGGCTGATCGGAAATAGCGGCCTCGTCAATCCCGGCGGCGTCACCGGCGGCGTGGCGCAGGCGCTGGTTGCAACGGCCATCGGTCTCGTGATCGCACTGGTCTCGCTGTTCGCCTTCAACTATTTTTCGAGGCGTATCGACCGGCTCATGGACGAGCTCGAAGCGATCGTCAGCACGTGGCTCAGCAACGTGAGACTCGCACAGGAACACGAGGCGCAAACGTCATGAAGCTGCGCCGTTCCCGGGCATCGAAGCGCGGTCGCATCGAGATCATTCCGATGATCGATGTGATGTTCTTCCTGCTCGCTACTTTCATGCTCGCGTCGCTCACGATGCAGCGGCTCGACGCAGTCAAACTCGATCTGCCGCGCGGCACGGCGCAACCGCTTGCCGCGCAGCAGCCCCTCACGCTCAGCGTAAGCCGCAGCGGACAGATCGCGGTGAACCGCCAGGACGTGCCGCTGAATGACGTAGCGGGAACGATAAAGCGCCTGCTCGCTGCCGATGGAAACGTCGTCGTCGCCGCGGATGCCGGGGCTCCGAACGGGCTGGTCGTGCAGGCCATGCTGCAGGCCCGCCTGGGCGGAGCCGGCCATTTCCTCATTGCGGTCCACCGTGACGAGCCGTAGCATCGCGCGCTTCGTCAGGCTGCTTGACGCGCGCGGCCCGCGAGCCGTGGCCGGATGCGCCGTGGCGCTCGCGGTGTGGACCGCATTCGTCAGTATCTTCGTGGCCGGTCTTGCGGAAAATCCGGAACCCGTCCGTCCGTTGACGCTCGATGCCCGCATGGTAGAGATCATTACGCCGGCGCCGCCTCATCCGCCTACCACGGTCGCACGCCCTGCTCCGAACATCGCAACACCATCGCGCCCTGCGCGCGTGGTTCGGCCGATGAATCGGCCTGCGGCACCGGCTCCCACGCCGTTGCCTGCGCATACCGGATCTCCATTGCCTGCGGCTGCCGCCGCGCCGCCGGCCACCACAACAGCGCATGCCAGCGCCGAAAACGCATCGGCTACCTCCGCCCCCTCTGACACCCGTTCTGCAGCGTCCGGCGATACCACAGCACATCCGCTCATCCAGCCGCTGCCGGTGCTTCCCGATGACCTGCGCGAGTCTGCGTACCAGGCCATCGCGCTAGCTCGCTTCACTATTCATCCGGACGGTTCGGTCGACGTCGCGCTCGTCAGACCCACCCAGAACCCGCGCCTGAACCAGCTGCTGCTGGAGACGCTTCGAAGCTGGCATTTTTTCCCTGCAATGAAGCAGGGGCATCCGGTCGAAAGCGAACAGGACATCCGCGTCCATTTCAATATCGAGTGAGGCCGGCAGCGCGGCTGCTGACATATACTCGTCGTGCCGCGCCGGAAAACGCCTCGAAAGCCTCGACGGCTCGAGTCTGGTGCGGCCCCTTAAATCTGCCGCAATAGTGACTTCGTGATTTGAAATGAGCGATGGCGTGGAGTACAAACGGCTCGTCGACCTTCCTGGACTGGTTCTTGGCACCGGGCGTTTCAAGGCGTTCAATTTCGACCGGCACTACCATCTTGACTATCACGTCGGGCTCGTGACCGAAGGGATTCAGCGCCAATGCGTGAACGGAGAGGCCGTGTTGCTCGGGCCGGGTCGCATCTCCTTGATGCCGCCCGGCGAGATGCATGACGGCGCTGCAGAAAGCGGCCATGCTTATACGCTGAGGACCTTCAGGCTGTCTCAGGACCTGCTGCAAGACGCCATGACCGAGGTAACGGACCCGGATCGCGGGCCCGAGCTGAAAGCCATGATGATCGAAGATCCGACGCTGGCCGCGCGCTTGTTGCAGCTCCACGATGCGATGCGATCGTCGCCGGATGCCTCCTCGCTGTCCGTGCAGTCAGAATGGCTTTCCCTGCTTTATGTCCTGTTTAACCGGTCGGGAGCTATCAAGCCGGTGGCCACTAAAAGCACGCTCTCGCCAATGCATCGGCAACGGCTCAAAGACTATTGCCTGTTCCATCTAGCCGAGAAAATCACGCTCGACGAATTGGCCACCTTGTGCGGTCTAGGGCGCTTTCATTTTTTGCGTCGATTCAAGCAGACGGTCGGCATGACGCCTCACGCCTGGCTGCTGCGTCTGCGACTGGAACACGCGTGCGCCTTGCTGGCACGCGGCAAGCCAACCATCGCCGAAGTCGCCCAGGGCGTCGGGTTCTACGATCAAAGCCATTTCAACCGGGCGTTCCGTCACGCGTTCGGCGTGGCCCCGTCCGCATACTGAGCCGATGGGCCTTCGATCGCCTCGCGCGTCAATTTTTTACAAGCCAGCCATCCCCTTCCTCTTTAGGATCAGCAGAAGTTCGGCAACGGTTGGTCCGATCGCAAACCTGGAAGCCCATCGCAATGAATCTGCACTTTGAAACCCCGTTGGTGGAGTCGCGCGCCTTGAGCGTCCCTGGTGAACACTCCGTGTGGCTGAAGCTCGACGCCTTGCAGCCATGTGGATCATTCAAGATCCGGGGCATCGGCCATGCTTGCGCTGTCCACCAAAGCCGTGGCGCGCAGCGTTTCGTTTCCTCGTCCGGGGGGAATGCGGGTCTTGCCGTGGCTTATGCGGGCCGGCGCCTGGGCATTCCAGTGCTTGTCGTGGTGCCGGAAACGACGACGGAGCGCGCCAAAGAGTTGCTCCGCCTCGAAGGCGCCGAGGTCGTGGTGCACGGCGGTTCCTGGCAAGAGGCAAACCAGTTCGCGCAGACTTTGCTGGGCGCGACGGACGCGTTTCTGCATCCCTTCGACGATCCGCTGCTGTGGCACGGCCATGCCTCGATGATCGATGAAGTGGCCCAGGCCCGCTTCAAGCCGGACGCCGTCGTGCTTTCCGTCGGCGGGGGCGGTCTGCTTTCTGGCGTGGTGGAAGGTCTGCAGCGCAATCGTTGGCACGACGTGCCGGTGTTGGCCGTCGAAACCGATGGCGCCGCGTCGCTCCATGCCGCTATCGAGGCGGGTCATACGGTGGCGTTGCCCTGTATCTCCAGCGTCGCCACTTCGCTCGGCGCGAAGCGGGTGTGCGAGCAGGCATTGCGCTGCGTGCGCGAGCACCCTGTCCACAGCCTCGTCGTGTCGGATTCCAGCGCACTCGCGGCCTGCGAGCGTTTTCTCGCGGATCACCGCATTCTGGTCGAACCGGCTTGCGGCGCAGCGCTGTCTGTCGCCTACGACAGGCATCCGGCATTGGCCAGATACAAGAAGATTCTGGTTGTCGTATGCGGCGGCGCTACGACCACCATCGATCAGATACGCGCGTGGGCTAGCGAGGCAGAAAGCCGATGACCTTGTGCCCGCAACGGCGGAAACGGTAGAATCTTCTCCGCCGAAAATAGAGTGGCAGGTTGGTATCTCCTGCGCCCAGTTGTTGGGTTCTAATTCCGCCGCGGCGTCAACCTTACTTTCACCAAGTTGAGGGGACGCGCTGTGGAGAAGACGCTGCGCACCCCTCAGAATGAGGAGTCTGCACAGATGCGCAGCAATACAAAAGACCCGTCAACCGGAGCCGGAGCGCTGTTCAGCGGATCGACCTTCGACCGCGAAGCGCTGACCCGCCTGCTTCGGGAATGCGGCGACGAACCGACGTTCGAGCATTGCAGTTTCGACGGCGAAGATCTCTCCGGTCTCGATCTCGGCGCCGCCCGATTCACACAGTGCACCTTCGAGCGCACCCTGCTCGAGCACTGCGAACTCGCAAGAAGCCGCTGGTTGGCGTGCAAATGCGCAGCCGCAAGATTTCGCTACGCCAATCTGAGTGACGCGCGTTTCTACCGCAGCGATCTAAACAATACCGATTGGACAGGCTCGAAGCTCGCCTCGGCGGCGTTTACCGAGGTGAAGCTCACCGGCGCCCGCTTTGTCGACGCTCGCACGCTAGGGCTTAGCTTTCACGATTCGCTGCTCGTCGGCGCAGACCTGAAGGGGCTCTCCTTCCGGAAACAAACGCTCGAGGCGCTCAATTTTGCCGACGCGGACCTGTCCGACTGCGACTTTCGCGACGCCGTGTTCGAAGGCGGCAGCCTGAGCAACGCACAGTTACGCAACAGCCGCTTTGACGGCGCAGACCTACGCTCTGTAGACCTAAGCGGTTTTCGACTCTCCGATGTGCTGCAGCATCTCAAGGGCACGATACTCTCCGTCGATCAAGCCGTGATGCTGGTTGGAGACTGCGGCGTGCGCGTGTTGTAGTTCGGCGAGGGCCAGCACGCGCTGGCCTTCGCTTGCGATCCCCACGGCAACGCCAGCCGGGAACTCCCATTGCGCTACGAAGAAACGCAACTTACAGGAGCTCGACATGCACTGGCGTCATTTAGCGCCTGGTTCGCTCATAGCCGCGGCACTCTCATTACCCATTGCGTGGGGTGCGAATGACGACCAGCACATGAATCGGCCGAACGACCTTCATACTGCCACCCCGATCAAGCACCTGGTCGTGATCTATGGCGAGAACGTCTCGTTCGATCACTACTTTGCGACCTATCCGCATGCGGCGAATCCCTCCGACGAACCGGCGTTCAACGCACTGCCCGGTACGCCCAGGGTGAATGGCCTCTCAGGGTCGCTCCTCTCCAGAAATCCGAATGCCACGAATCCGGCCAACGGGGCGGGCGCAGCGAACCCGTTCCGCATCGACCGTACGCAGGCGGCCACCGCCGACCAGGATCACGCCTATGCGGCAGAACAGCAAGCCTACGACAACGGCGCGGTCGACCTGTTCCCGAAGTACACGGGTAAAGGGACGAGCAACAGCGCCAGTGAGTCTGGAAGCAATCGCGAGGTGATGGGCTATTACGACGGCAACACGGTCACTGCGCTGTGGAACTACGCGCAGCGCTTCGCGATGAGCGACAACGCCTGGTCGTCGACCTATGGCCCCTCGACGCCGGGCGCCCTGGAGGTGGTCTCGGGTCAAACCAACGGCGTGAGACCCGTGCTGACGACGAAAAAGCCTTCGGCTCCAGGCTCCTACTACGTGAACGACGGACAGGGCGGCTTCACGCTGATCGACGACGTCGATCCCGCCTTCGACAAATGCTCGAGCAAGCGCGACACCGTCATGATGACGGGCAGGAATATCGGCGACCTCTTGAATGCGCGCAATATTTCGTGGGGCGGCTTCATGGGCGGCTTCAATCTCGAGACCGTGAACAGCAACGGCACGACCGCGTGCAGGCGCAGCACGCTATCGGAAGTCGTCGGTTCGGCCACCGTGGACTACGTGCCGCACCACAACTGGTTCCAGTACTACGCGTCGACGTCGAATCCAAAGCATTTGCGTCCGGGTTCTATCGAGGCGATCGGGCACACCCTGGAAAACGATGGACGGACCCCGGACCCCGCCAATCATCAGTACGATTCCGACGACTTCTTTGGCGCTGTGAGCGCCGGGAATTTTCCGGCCGTGAGCTTCCTCAAGGCCCCGTCGTTCCAGGACGGTCACGCCGGCTATTCGGATCCACTCGACGAGCAGGCTTTCGTCGCGAAGGTCGTCAACTTCCTGCAGCGCCAGCCGGACTGGACCCGCACCGCCATCGTCGTGACGTGGGATGACTCGGATGGCTGGTACGACCACGCTTATGCATTGCCAACGAGCGCGTCATACGATTCGTTCGCCGACCACCTCAACGGCCAGGGAAAATGCGGTAACGGCGCCGCGCAGGACGGCGTGAACGGCAAACCTGTGAACGGCCGCTGCGGCCCGGGTGCACGCATTCCGTTTCTCGTCATTTCGCCCTGGGCGAAGGAGAATTACGTCGACCATACGTTGATCGACCAGTCGTCGGTCGTTCGCTTCATCGAGGACAACTGGCTCGACGGAGAACGTATCGGCGGCGGATCGTTCGACAGCAAGGCAGGCAGCATCATGGGCATGTTCGATTTCAGCCGCCGTGGCGCCGAGCTCGCTCAGCGCAAGCTGTTTCTCGATCCGCCGACGGGGCTGCCAGTCGACCAGCCTGCGAAGGTCTGGCGCGAGGCAGCACGGAATTCGAGAGCTCTCACCATTGCAGTTTTGATTTCGATTCAAGACAAGGGTAAACGATGCAGTGCGCGCCATTTCTACACTGCCTTCTTGTAGATATGTCAACGCGCCTTTGCCCTTCTCTTCCCTGGTTTTTCGGCCTCTCGATAGTTCATATGGTTGATTTGGAATCCAAATCTGTCTTACCTTCATTTGCTCGCTGCTACGCGGCCGCCCCCGCGCGCCACCAACGCTATGGTTGATTGTGGCTTCGGTCACAGCGTGAGATAAAAACGTGGCGCTATGTATCAACCGAATAACGCCTCGTCTTTACACAGACCCTTGCAAATTTTTCTGGCGCAGGAGAGGGAACGACGATTGCACCACAAGCAATGCGCGTTGCCGTGAACGCCGATTGCCAGATGACCCACAGAGACCCAGACGGCTTTTGGAGATGCGCAACGCGATGCGGGACATTTTGCATGAGCGGGGGCTCTTCTATGTCGAACCGACACGAGACCTCTCCTGCCGAAACGGGGGAGGTCCTGGTACTGGTGGGCGCCGCCTTCGCTGTGCTTGGCGGCTGGCTCGTCGCAATGGGTTCCACGCCCTACTACGTCGTCACCGGCCTCGCGCTGATCGGCTCGGGTACCCTCATGGTGCGAAGCCGCTCGGCAGGCGTCTGGAGCATCTTTTTCACGCTCGTCGCGGCACTCGTCTGGTCGATCTCCGAAGTCGGGCGCAACGGCTGGAAGCCCATGCCGCGCCTGCTGTTGCTTGCTTTGCTCGGCATCTGGTTCTACCTCAACATCGTCGTCGGCAATTCGATGATCGCGCGTCCCGTACGCGTTGTGGCCAGCGTCGCGGCAGTTGTCTATGCGCTCACGATCGTCGGCATGTTCTCGCCCAAAGTGCCCATGTCGGTGGCGCAACACCTTCGCTACGGACCGCTATCGCCGCCCCACAACAGCAGCGCGTCGTCCGATCAGGGCAACTAGCACCGCCCGACATCTTTGCCGGGAACGATATAAGAATTGATTTCGATTCAATCGGCGAGATCATGATGCGCGTTCTTTCAGGCTTCATTAGACAAGTGGGGAACACCAGTTGCTTGAAGGCAGGTCCGGAAGTCACAGAGGTAAGCCATCGTGCTCATACAATTTCCAGATGAAGATGCCTTCTACCATTCGAGCGGCACAGTCCGCTATCGCGCCGTCGTCGACGGCACGCCGGTCATGTGCGAAATATCGCCGGAGGCCCTTGAAGACTGTTTTCATGCGCGCGCCGGTCGCGCTGGTCTGTTAGCGGCCTTCTCAGCACATAGGAAGGATATCGAATCAATTACAAGGCACATTCTTCCACACCGGATCTCTTCCGGACGCTGCCAGATTTTCTTGCGTGACTGCCTGCGCAAGCCAGCTACGATCGAAGCAGACGTCAGGCACAACAGGGGAATCGTGGAAGCTGCCCGACGCAATGCAGCGGTAATCGCGAGTGCATGCATAACCCCGGACATGAACGTACTCGAGGCCGGAAGTGCGTTGACTTGATGGCACGCTCTGCGATGCAAGGCCCTTGAATGCGAATGCCGCCAATGAGTCCTTGACGCACTGCAGTGTGATCGAAGGCACGCTATATGCGCACGTTCGAAGTTGCATCGCAGCAGCTCACCGCTGCGAACTGCTTTCACCGTGTGCGCTGGCTTGACAAGAAGATGAACAACGCCTTGCGTATGTGGCACGGAGGCGGTTGAGGATTCTGTTCGAGACCGCCCTTCTCACGAATTCATCAGCGGGATGGCCACAACAATGAACAGCTTCGATACCGTCATTCTGGGAGCCCTCACCCAACTGCAGCTTCCTCCCCAGGTCAATTACGCCATTGGGGTAATTGCCGACTTCTATACGTTCAAGGGCTATTTGTTGATCCCGCTGTTGTGGTGGATCTGGTTCCAGCCACACGAGCGGCGCGGCTGGCGCCGCGAGATCGTACTCGCGACGTTGGCAAGCGGCCTGATTGCGCTGGCGGTGGGACGCCTTCTTGCGCGCGCTCTGCCGTACCGGGAACGGCCGCTATTCACACCGGGCCTGAATCTGCATTTCGCCTCGTCGCCCGTGCAGCTCGCCGGGCTGATGCACTGGAGTTCCTTTCCAAGCGATCACGCCATGCTGTGGGCGGCGGTGGCGATGGGGATCTTCCTCGTCTGGCGAGGCATCGGCATTCTTGCGTTCTTGTCTGTCGCGGCATTCGTCTGCTTTCCGCGGGCCTATCTGGGTTATCATTACCCCACGGATTTGCTCGTCGGCGCCTTGATCGGCATCGTGATTACCTGGATCATGACGCGCAGAGCAGTGAGAAGGCGCACCGTCAAGCCCTTCATGCGCTACGTCATGCGCTACCCCGGGCCGATTGCGGCGCTCGGTTTTCTGCTCTGTTTCGAGCTGGTCACGCAGTTCGACGATCTTCTGCGGCTCGCCCATTCGGTACTGCACACGGTGACTTGACGGATGCCGGCGTCGAACCCACGCCAACCCTGGTTGCAGGCTTTCCCGCCCACCGCCTTCGCGATGGTAATGGCGACCGCCATCGTCTCGATCGCAGCGCATCTACTGGGCTACGACATTATTGGGTGGCTTCTTCTCGGCATCAATGCCGCGGCGTGGCCCGGATTGCTTGCCATCACGCTGTGCCGACTCGTACGTTATCCGCGCGCGGTGCATGCCGATATCGTCGATCACGGCCGCGGACCAGGCTTTCTCACGGTCGTTGCAGCGACGGCTGTGCTCGGCAGCCAACTTTCGGTCTATCACGTCCTGCCAGGCGCGGCACGGTGGTTCCTCGGTCTTGCGGCCGCGCTCTGGCTCGCTGTCGCGTATACGTTTCTCGCTGCCATGACCATTGGCCAACGAAAGCCCGGCCTGCACGCCGGGCTCAACGGAACGTGGCTGCTGCTGGTCGTTGCAACCGAATCGATCGCGGTCCTGGCCATTGCCGTCTCGCGCATGAACGGCGAGAGCGTGCCGCTGCTCGATCTGCTCGCGCTCGGGGCGTGGCTGCTCGGCGGCGTCCTGTACATGATCCTCATCACGCTCATTTTCTACCGGTGGTGCTTCGTGCCCATGACGGCTGCGGACCTCACGGAACCGTGGTGGATCAACATGGGAGCGATGGCCATTACCACGCTGGCTGGCAGCCGTCTCATTCTTGCCGGGCATACCCTCGCCGCGTGGCCCGGCGACGACCTGTTCGTGCTGCGGGTCCTGACCACGGCGTGCTGGTTCACGGCAACGTTCTGGATTCCCCTGCTTGCCGCTCTCTACATCGAGAAGCACGTCATCATCGGCGAGCCCGTTCGGTATACGGCGGCGGAATGGTCCGTCGTCTTTCCGCTCGGCATGTACTCTGCCGCGACCTGGTTGTTTGCCGAGGCCACCGGGTTTCACGTTCTTGCTTATGTGGCCTACGTCACCGTGCTCGCCGCCTTCGTCGCGTGGACGCTGGCTTTGTTCGGACTGCTGCGCGCTGCGATCCGGTCGGTCAAGGGAAGATGATGAAACTGGCAGTCACCTACTGCGAATCACTGCGGGCGTGTGTCGTGATCTGCACGAAATCGGCCACGATATGCCCTGCGCCATAGTGCGCTTCCATCTGCTTCAACTGCTGCCCGACCGCCGCAAGGTAAGCCGAGCGAGACTCCGAAGCCGGGCGCAGGCCATCGAACAACGGCGCTGGCGTGATCAGCAAAACGATCATCTCCGTGCCGAACGGCTTGTCCACTAACCAGTATCCCGATCCCCCGACCGTCGCCGAGAAGCCGGCCGGCGCCTGGTTGTCGCGCTCGACATTGCTGGGAACCAGATGCACGACACTGCCGTCGAGCGCGAAGTAATCCACGTTGACGTATGACTCGTAATGCGGCGTGGTGATATCGACGATGAGCGGCATGCCCTGCGTCAGGCGCGCGTCGAGTGGCCGGGTATGGATCGTCGCGCCGCCGCCGGCCAGATGGTTGGCGCGCCAATACGGCGCGAACGCGCTCACGACTTCGCAGTTGTGGTTCTCCACCGCGGTCACTTCGAGTTTCGCGGCCTGCCCGCCGGGCGTTTGCGCGAGCGCGTCGTGAACGTGCGCCATGTTCTCGCCCGTATTGGCGAAGCCGCGCACCTGGACCACGTGCTCGGGCAGCGACGCCGCAAGCGCCGAGCACGGAATGCGTGCGAGCGTCGTGTTCAGCGCGGCGATCGACGCCGCGTCGGCCACCGGCGCGCTCGATGCCGGAGCCGCTGCAACCGCGCTCGCGGCAGGCACGCTCGCGACAACCGCCGCTGGCACTGCGGCAAGCACCGGCGAGGCAGGCGCCTCCGAGGCCGCCTTCGTCGCGCTAGCGGGCGCCATGGCGGCCATGGAGGGCCTGGCGCCAGTTTGCCCGTGCCCGGAAAGCACGCGATACCCCACCCATAACCCCGCAGCCACGACGACCGCGCCCACGCCGATGGCGCCGACCCGCGCGCCCGGGAACGCCGGTGCATGCGTGAGCACGCCCATGCCCTCGAGAAACTGATTGACGCTCGCGGTGCGCGAGGCGCGGTCAAACGAAAGCGCCGCGCTCAAGGTGCGCCATTGACCACGATCGAGCCCAGGCGGCCGCTCGGCGCGCATCTTGTCGCTGCGTGCCTGCGTGGCCGATTTGCGGTTGAACGGATGCTTGCCCGTGAGCAGTTCGTAGGTCACACAGGCGAGCGCGTAGACATCGTCGCGCGGGTCCGGCTCCCGATGCTCGAACATCTCCGGGCTCGCATAGGCCGGCGTGATGCCGCCGAGCGTCGCGGGATCGAACACGGTGACGTCGGGATCTTCTTCGGGCCGCTGGAACACGCGCGCAATGCCGAAGTCGATCACTTTCACATCGCCGCCGTCGGTGAGGAAAACGTTGGCGGGCTTGAAGTCGCAATGCACGAAGCCGCGCTCGTGCGCGTAGGCCAGCGCCTGCCCCATCCCGGCAATGATGGGCCGCGCCTTTTCGAACGACATACCCGCGAAATCGGGCGCGCGCAGCAGTTTGCTGAGCGGCTTGCCCGACAGATATTCCATCGTGAGGTAGACGAGCGGCCCGTCGCGGTCGAAGTCGTACACCGTGACGATATTGCGGTGGGCCAGCGTCTGCGCCTTGCGGGCCTCGCGCTGCAGCGCGATCAGCGAAGTCGGCTGGCCGCGGAACTGCACGTTCAGCACCTTGATCGCGATATAAGGTTTTCGGTCCGAAGCTTCCAGCTTGCGCAAATCGAGCGCCTTGTAGACGGTGCCCATGCCGCCCACGCCCAGACATTCTTCGAGCACGAAGCGTCCGTTGAGCGTGTCGCCGATCCCCTTCAGGTGTTCCGCGTCGTCGCCCGTGGTCGCGGATCGCGCAGCGGCAAGGGCTTCGTGGATGCGAGTGGAGTCGTCGACGGCCGCCGCGTTGTCCTGGCTGTGTTCGATGCGGCGCAGGACCTCGGCATACACGGCATCGGGCAGCGGATGGACGGTTTGCGTCGCGTCCACCGCTTCGCGCAGGCGAGCGCAATTGGCCGCGTCGACCGCGAGCACGTGGTCGATCTCGGCGAAGAACGCCTCGCGTGAGAGCGCCCCGCTCTGGAATGTCTGGATCAGCTGCGCAAGGCTCATCATTCGTATGCCTTCAACTCAGCTTCAGGATGGCCGAGGCGCTTCGGGTCACACGTTCACGGCGCACGATCGCGCCGCGCGTGGCTGCTGCCGCGATCCCCGTCGAGTCCGCTGCAACGCGGTCCCGTCATCTTTAAAGCATACAGAGTCGCCGCCGGATCTGCGCGCACCGTGATCTCAGCCGGCGCACGCGCTTGCAACCATACAACAAGGTCTGATGAGAGATTAATCTGCGGCAACGCCCAGTGCAATCGGTGCCTGAGCCTGGCCTCAAGGCTCGCACGTGTTGCCACGAATCCAACGGCCGCGCCACGCGCTGTTGGGCTCGCCCCATCAGCGTTTTCACGCGGGAGCGCTGCCAGCTGTCCTGCACCCACCCGGCGGCTTGCCGCAAAGCCCCGTCGCACAAGGCGTCGAGCGGTTTGTGGCGTGCGCGCGAAGCCGCTGGCACACCCTGTGCATTAAGAGGAGCGAGCCCGCAAGATACTGCAGCTCAATCGCCAACTACCCCGTACTGCCCTCCTGGAGAACTGTCATGAGCAAGCTGATGATCGCCGACCTGAGCGTCGCGCAAGAACTCGACCGCAAAGCAATGAGCGCCGTTCGCGGCGGCGGCGGCCTGAGCCTCTGGCCCGGCTACTACCCGGCGCCGTCGTTCAAGTACGACACGACGAACTTCAACGCCCAGCAGTTGATCGGCCAGACGAACACCATCGAGAACAACGTGGGCAACGACGTCGCCTTCGCGCAGAACATCCACGCGACGGTCAACCCGGTGCAGACGGCCCACAACACGATCAACTTCTGATCGTCCCGCCGGCGGCGCGGCCGCGCCCTGCTTTCATGCGCGTGCCGTGCCCGCCCGGGTTCATCCGCCCTATTCATCAGCAACTGGAGGCTCATCATGAGTTCCCTCGTTATCCGCGAGCTGGCTCCCGGAACGGCACTCGACCGCCGCGCCATGACAGCCGTACGCGGCGGCAACAGCAGCTCCTACGGTGGCTACGGCCCGATTGCCAACATCACCGTCTCGCCGAACATCGTGCAGAACATCTCGCAGGTTCAGGTGGTCGACGTCGCCGCGCTCAACAACATCGGTTATATCGGCGCAGGCTTCGGGCCGCTGAATCTCAAGGTCAATCCCTCGCAATACGCGAACACCGGCGTGACGTTTTAGCCGCTGCCGCGAAGGGAAAATGCAGACGGCGCCGTGAGGCGCCGCCTGCTTGTTTACGTGCGCCGCGCGCCACCGCCTATACTCAAACGACACCCCTCTAGCCCAATCCGCTCTCGTGGAGCAGACCATGAGCATTATCGTCATCAAGGACCTTCCGGAAAGCGTGGAACTGGACAGGCAGGCAATGGCCGCGATCGTGGGCGGCGCCCGCGTCGCCTCGCAGCGCACGCTACTCGTGCCGCGGCCATTTATCGGCGTGCGTGTGGAGATCGAAGGCTCGCCCGCCCAGCGAGGGCCGGCAACCCTCCCCACGGCGCGGCCCCGCCCGACACTGCTGCGCTGAATTCAAGCAGCGCGCGCGGTCATGGCCGGACGCGTGCTGGCAGGCGGAAATACGCACCACGTGCCGTCGTCGTGACGGAAGAAGAAGATTGCAATCGTGCGCGCGGGATGCACCGCTTCTACGCAGACATAGCGCAGCCGTTGCTCCTGCGTGCGGCTGAAACGCACCACGCGGGCCGGCACGCGCGCGTTGGGTGCGAGCCACTTGTCGACGAGGGTGCGCAGCGAGGTTTCGGCGGAATTCATGACGGTCTCCGATGCAAGTGGCGAGGCGTGTCGTATTGGTCTCGACCGGATACGGCGTTCACACCGCGTGCGCGGCGTACGCGCCGCGGAGGGCCTGCACGCGGCGCGCGTGAACCAGTGCGCGCACCACGCGCAAGCCGGCCAGCGGATGGGCGATGCAGGTGCGGACCTGGTCGCTGCGGCCCTTGCCGTCCACGCACCAGGTGCAGAAGTGTTCACAGTTGTTGCTGAGCAGGCGGTAGCGGTCTTCGCCGAGACGCGAGCGCGCACGCGCCACGGCTTCGCGGCCCACGAAGGCCGCGCACGGATGCGCGACGACGGCGACTTCGTAGCCGGCCGCGAAACGTTCGAGCGTGACCTCTTCGATCGGACCGCGATGCAGCGACACGCACAAACCGGCGTAATGGACGACGCGCCCGCCACCGACATAGATACCGTGATGGCTGTAGCCCGCGCGACGCGACACGAGATGCGCGCCGAGCGGCGGTTCGTCTGCGTGCAACGTCGGTTGGAGGTCGGGGCTCATGGCTGCATCCGTCTGGCTGATTGCCGGCTTCCAGTGCTGCTCGACGGTTTGCCGGTTGCCAACTACCCTGCATCAGATATGCCAGGCGCCCGATCACGGTTCTATAAGGCGTAGCGGGCGAACATGCGTGCTGGAGGCGCCCGTGTGTCGCCGGCTCACCAACTCGAGCGCTTCGATTGTGTCGGTGCCGAACCATCAGTTCGCCGCCAAACCGGCTCACGAAGTGCGATTGCGTATGTGTCGGAGTCCTGATGACGACGGGAAACCAACGTGTTGGCGAGCGCACGACCATTGCACTGCGGACTTGTGAGACGCGGGCTGGCGCGGAGCGCGCTGCGCAAGCGCTACGTCATATGGGGCAAGCCTCACGGGGAGATGGCGCGCGAGCGCCGCGTTTCGCCGAAAAATGGCATGCTGCTTGCAAGGTATGGTCGGAACGCCGCGCGCCCGCGGCCATCATCTTGACGGAGACCTGTCATGACCTCGCTCGCCATCACCGACCTTCACCTGCAGTGCGATCTTGACCGCAAGGCCATGTCGTTTATCCGGGGCGCAGGCGCGCCGTGGGTATTCGGCTGGATACAGCCTTACGAGCCCGCGCAGCCTTCGCCGCTCGGATCGATCATCAACCTCTACCAGACCAACAACACGTTTTACGCGAATCAGGTCGTCAATCAGTACCAGACGCTCGACGTGACCAATTCGGCGTCGAACTCGAACGTTGCGGTAAACGTGGGCCAGAACGGCAGGAATAACGGACTCGTCGCGTAGCCTATGGAGGCTCGATCGTGACAGGCGGATTGTTATGGAGCTCGGCATCGCGCACGGACGTAGGCCGTGTGCGTGCGCTCAACGAGGATGCATGTCTCGATCAGCCCCAGCGGGGCTTGTGGGCAGTGGCCGACGGCATGGGCGGGCACACGGCGGGAGATCTGGCCAGCGGCATGATCGTGCGCGCGCTTGGGGCGCTTGTCGTGCCCAACGCGCTCACCAGTTTCTCGGCCACGGCGCGCGGCACGCTGCAGACGGTGAATCACCAGTTGCGCGAAGAAGCGGCGCGGCGCGGGGTTCGCATGATTGGCAGCACCGTTGCCGTGCTGATGGCGAAGGGGCGCGAAATTGGCTGGTTATGGGCGGGCGACAGCCGCATCTATCTGTATCGCGATGCGCAGCTCGAACCGCTCACGACTGACCATAGTTACGTGGCGGAGCTACAGGCGCAGGGGCATTTGAGCGCTGAAGCGGCGCGCCACCATCCATCGCAGCATTTGATAACACGGGCCGTCGGTGCGGCAGACTGGCTTGATCTGGACGAAGGCCGCATCGTCGTGCGCGACGGAGACCTCTTTTTGCTGTGCAGCGACGGCCTGAGCAATGAAGTGCAGGCGCCCGAGATGGTGCGGGCGCTCGAGGCTGGCGATTGCCAGCATGTGACTGATTTGCTCGTTGAGATGGCCTTGCAGGCCGGGGGGCGCGATAACATCACGGCTGTGGTCGTGAGGGTGGATGATCCGGGTGCGTCGGATCGGACGCTGGTTAATCCTGCTGTTGGGCGTTAGCTTTTGGTTTTTGGTTTTGTTTTTGGCCTTTGGCTTTTGGTTTTTGGCTTTTGGCTTTTGGCTTTTGGCTTTTGGCTTTTGGCTTTTGGCTTTTGGCTTTTGGCTTTTGGCT
>NZ_JAFA01000094.1 GCF_000519185.1 Paraburkholderia nodosa DSM 21604
CGTCCCTTGCGCGACACGAAGCTCTCGCTCATCGCCATGCCCAGCCGATTCCAGTTGATCAGGTCAGCCAGCCGCACCAGCGGATGTTTCAGGTTGATCTGCTCACGCAGGGGCTGCCGGAAGAAATCTCCCTCTGTCACAGGCGTCTTCGGACCCATCCGCACCTCGTCAGGATTTGCAGGATTTCGGCATCAATATGCCAGGTCTCTGCAAATCCCACAATGCTATTTCGGCCTCGGAGCCTTGCCGCATAAGCCTTCGCGGATTGTTCAAGGCCGACTCAATATGGTTGACGCGCCACATCGGCAGCGTCGCCAGATGTTCTTCAGGCATGTTGGTTTCTCGGCCGATCGACGGAGGAAGTCTGAAACGCGACAGGCAGGCTTTTCGGACATCGAATGACATAGGACGGCATACAACCAGTTGAGCGACAGAACCCGGCTGCGCTGCATCGACACCAGCTCTTCGCGCTCGGTTTCACTCAGTCATTTTGCCCATGCACGATTAGATCGGTGCAATTTCAATGGTTCATTGGGCTAGGAACAATCTGGAGGTTGCCCTTCGACATAGCAGCACCAACCGTGCCACCCATTTGGCTCACATACAGGCTCATCAGCCAAGATTGGCTGAGCTAAGCCAATCATGATGACGGCTGAGCCTACTAGCATCGATTTCATAAATTTACGCATGACGATACTCCGATAAGGTTAATCAACGGCTTATACTTTTATGCGAAATCCATGCCAAGAAGCAAACGCCAATCGAAACTAGAAATCTTGAAAGGCCATTAAAACCATTCACGTAGCACTAACGGACAAACCAGACACTTCTGTCAATTTCTGTCGCTACTGCGACAAAATCTTCTAAAGGTGCAGGGGTAGTCCTGGATGTCGGGTTTGTGCGAGAGCGTTTCCAGCGCGGTTGTGAGTCGCGCATGGAGTCGATCGAATAGCGCCAGCGCGTGTTCATGGCGATGCGCGCGGGGATCGTCGGGCGGCTTGCCCCGGATCGCTTCAACATCCAATAACAAGAGTCCGCATTGCGCTGCCCTGCGGCCAGGAAAGGAGCGCTTATCGGCACCACTGCGGCCGGATCACCTTGGTGACAGTTCGCGCGGTTTCTCAGGTGACACTTTCAGTTCGCAGGCGCCAAGCTACGGATTTCATCCGGAATCTTGTTGATTTCCCCGCGACGGGTGTGGTTGTTGATGACACATTTACCGTCGAAGTTGTGACACTTTTAGTAGGGTCTACGACCACGCGGCGAGATTACACGCGAGGAGCATCGACAGCACGACGCCGATTTTCGCGCGCGTGGCGGAGCGTTTCGGGAATGACGTCGGGCGGTGCGGGGCGTGGACAACGGAATATCCATCGTGTCTTGCTCGAATCGGTCGCCAGCCGTCTGGGGTTCATAGCGCGCCGGCGAAAGGTGTTCGATCAAGCAACCTCCGTTCCACCTTGTGGGCCATGCCTTCGGCCAGCGCCATTAGAAGGCTTTCTCAGTGCGATACGTGGTCGCGCTTGTCTCCCGCCAACGGATTGCGCGCATCGCGCGGGTGGTCACGACGTTGCCACTTTGGCGCGCGAATGGTCGCGTCGTGGCTACCTGAGCGGCCTGAGTGCGGCGCCGCGACAGGTGTGTGACACCGCCGCCGGAGCATTTTTCTTTTGTGACCTAGATCAACGCCATTCTGAGGCCGGGTTGGACCAGGTGCGCACGAAGCTGGCACGAATCTTGTGTTTTGAGAACGCTAAACGCCGACAGGGGGCGCCCCGAGACGCAACCGCATGCCGGCGTCGCCAACCCGATGGCCATCAAGGAACCACACAGTGATCGAAACGTTTTATGAAGTCATGCGACGTCAGGGGATTTCGCGCCGCAGCTTCCTCAAATTCTGCTCGCTGACGGCGACGTCGCTCGGTCTCGGGCCCGCCGTCATGCCAAAGATCGCCCACGCGATGGAGACCAAGCCGCGCACGCCGGTGCTCTGGCTGCATGGGCTCGAATGCACGTGCTGCTCGGAGTCGTTCATCCGTTCGGCGCACCCGCTGGCGAAGGACGTCGTGCTCTCGATGATCTCGCTCGACTACGACGACCTGTTGATGGCCTCCGCGGGGCACCAGGCCGAGGCGATCCTCGAAGAAGTGATGACGAAGTACCGCGGCAACTACATCCTCGCGGTCGAAGGCAATCCGCCGCTGATCCAGGACGGCATGAGCTGCATTATCGGCGGCAAGCCGTTCGTCGATCAGTTGCGCCGTGTGTCGAAGGACGCGAAGGCCGTGATCTCGTGGGGCTCGTGCGCGTCGTGGGGCTGCGTGCAGGCGGCGAAGCCGAACCCGACGCAGGCGGTGCCGATCCACAAGGTCATCACCGACAAGCCGATCATCAAGGTGCCCGGCTGCCCGCCGATCGCCGAGGTGATGACGGGCGTGATCACCTACATGCTCACGTTCGACCGCATGCCGGAGCTGGACCGCCAGGGGCGCCCGAAGATTTTCTACAGCCAGCGCATTCACGACAAGTGCTACCGCCGTACCCATTTCGACGCGGGCCAGTTCGTCGAGTCGTGGGACGACGATGCGGCACTGCGCGGCTACTGCCTCTACAAGGCCGGCTGCAAGGGCCCGACGACCTACAACGCCTGCTCGACCGTGCGCTGGAACGGCGGCACGAGCTTCCCCATTCAGGCGGGCCACGGCTGCATCGGCTGCTCTGAGGACGGCTTCTGGGACAAGGGCTCCTTCTACGACCGGCTCACCCAGATCAACCAGTTCGGCGTCGAAGCGAACGCCGACAAAATTGGTGGCACCGCGGCCGTCGTGGTGGGCGCCGCTGCGGCGGCGCATGCGGCCGCTTCGGCGATTCAGCGCGCCAAATCGAAGCACGACGCGAGGCAAGACCGCGACGGCCGATAGCCGCATCTAGCGCCCCGCGCCGGGGCGCCGCCGACAAGCACAGGAAGCAGCACAGGAAAAAACAAGCATGACAGCCATTTCCACCCAGGGGTTTCAGCTCGACAACAGCGGGCGGCGCATCGTCGTCGATCCGGTCACGCGCATCGAAGGCCACATGCGCGTCGAGGTCAATGTCGATTCGAACAACGTGATCTGCAACGCCGTCTCCACCGGCACCATGTGGCGCGGGCTCGAAGTCATTCTCAACGGGCGCGATCCGCGCGACGCGTGGGCATTCGTCGAGCGCATTTGCGGCGTGTGCACGGGATGTCACGCACTCGCCTCCGTGCGCGCCGTCGAGGACGCGCTCGACATCCGCATTCCGCCGAACGCGCACCTGATCCGCGAAATCATGGAGAAGACATTGCAGGTGCACGACCACGTGGTGCACTTCTACCACCTGCACGCGCTCGACTGGGTCGATGTGGTATCGGCGCTGAAGGCCGACCCCAAGCTCACGTCCGAGTTGCAGCAACGCGTCTCGCCCGCGCATCCGATGTCGTCGCGGGGCTATTTCCGCGACGTGCAGACGCGCCTGCGCAAGTTCGTTGAAAGCGGCCAGCTCGGGCCGTTCATGAACGGCTACTGGGGCAACCCCGCCTACGTGCTGCCGCCGGAAGCTAACCTGATGGCCGTCACACACTACCTCGAAGCGCTCGACCTGCAAAAGGAGTGGGTCAAGATTCATACGATCTTTGGCGGCAAGAATCCGCACCCGAACTACCTAGTGGGCGGCGTGCCGTGCGCGATCAATATCGACGGCGATCTCGCCGCCGGCGCGCCGATCAACATGGAGCGCCTGAACTTCGTCAAGTCGCTCATCGACGAAGCGATCACGTTCTGTCGCAACGTCTACGTGCCCGATCTGCTTGCGATCGGCACGATCTACAAGGCGCGCGGCTGGTTGCATGGCGGCGGCCTCGCCGCGACCAACGTGATGGACTACGGCGCGTATCCGCTCGTCAACTACAGCCCATCCACCAACCAGATGCCGGGCGGCGCGATCCTCAACGGCGACTGGAACACGATCCTGCCGGTCGATCCGCGCGACCCCGAGCAAGTGCAGGAGTTCGTTGCGCACTCCTGGTATCAATACCCGGACAACGACCGCGGGCTGCATCCCTGGGACGGGATTACCGAGCCGCATTACGAACTGGGGCCCAACACGAAGGGCACGCGCACCGCGATCGAGTCGATTGACGAGAGCGCGAAATACTCGTGGGTCAAGTCACCGCGCTGGCGCGGGCACGCAATGGAGGTCGGACCGCTCGCGCGCTACATCCTGGGCTACGCGCACGCGCAGCAGGGCAATGCGCATTGCGGGCGCACGAAGGAGCAGATCGAAACCTCGCTCGTCACCGTGAACCAGGGCATGCCGAAGCTGCTCGGCTTGCCCGAAACCTCGCTCGGCGCGAAACAACTGCTGCCGACCACCATCGGCCGCACGCTCGCCCGCGCGCTCGAAGCGGAGTATTGCGCCGAGATGATGGCGGACGACTGGCAAAGCCTCATCGACAACATCCGCAACGGCGACATCTCGACCGCGAACGTCGACAAGTGGGACCCGTCGACGTGGCCCGCCGAAGCGAAGGGCGTGGGCGCGGTCGCCGCGCCGCGCGGCGCGCTCGGCCACTGGATCCGGATCAAGGATGGCCGCATCGAGAATTACCAGTGCGTCGTGCCGAGCACCTGGAACGGCGGCCCACGCGACGCTAAAGGGCAGATCGGCGCATTCGAGGCGAGCCTCATGAACACGCCCATGGCGAACCCCGAGCAGCCTGTCGAGATCCTGCGCTCGCTGCATTCGTTCGATCCTTGCATGGCGTGCTCGACGCACGTGATGAGCGAGGACGGCGCTGAAATGACCGCCGTGACCGTGCTCTAACTCCACCAGGCCGCTGCGGCGCCGGCGCAGTGGCGGCCAAGAAAGGATGATGACGATGCAATCGTATTCCCGACGCGAAGAGGCGCGCGACACCGTTCCGCCCGCCGAGGCGATTTACGTGTACGAAGCGCCGGTGCGCGTCTGGCACTGGCTGAACGCGGCGTCGATCGTGGTGCTCGCGGTGACCGGCTACCTGATCGGCTCGCCGCTTCCCACGCAGCCCGGCGAGGCAAGCGCGCATTTTCTGATGGGCTATATCCGCTTCGCGCATTTCACCGCCGCCTACCTGTTCGCCATCGGACTCGCGGGCCGCGCCTATTGGGCCATTGTCGGCGATCACCATGCGCGCGAGATGTTCTGGGTGCCGGTGTTCTCGCGCGAGTACTGGCTCGCCATGCTCGCCATGCTGCGTTACTACGCGTTTGTCGGGCCCACGCCGCGCCAGTTCAGCGGGCACAATCCGTTGTCGCGATTCGCAATGTTCTTCGTGTTCCTGCTGGTCTCCCTGTTCATGATCGTGACCGGCTTCGCGCTGTACGGCGAAGGCGCGCAGGCGGGTTCGTGGCAGCAGATTGCGTTTGGCTGGGTGCGTCCGCTGCTCGGCCAGTCGCAAGGCGTGCACACCTGGCATCACCTCGGCATGTGGGCGATCCTGATCTTCGTGATCCTGCATGTCTATGCGGCGATCCGCGAGGACATCATGGGCCGCCAGAGCGTGGTCGGCTCGATGATCTCGGGCTACCGCACGTTCAAGAAGTGAGGCCGCGATGCTGACTTCCCCGCAAAGCGGCGCGCCCGCCATCGTCGTGCTCGGCATCGGCAACGTGCTGTGGGCCGACGAGGGCTTTGGCGTGCGCTGCATCGAGGCGCTCCAGCAGCGCTTCGAATTCGCCCCGCACGTGAGCCTCATGGACGGCGGCACGCAAGGGCTGTATCTGGTCCAGTACGTCCAGGCCGCCGACAGCCTGCTGATTTTCGACGCGGTCGATTACGGTCTCGCGCCCGGCACGCTGAAGATCGTTGAGGATGACGACGTTCCGGCGTTTCTCGGGGTGCGCAAGATGAGCCTGCACCAGACCGGCTTCCAGGAGGTGCTGATGCTCGCGCGCCTGACCGGCCGGTATCCGCGCCGCGTGCTGCTGGTCGGCTGCCAGCCCGACGAAGTGGACGATTACGGCGGCAGCTTGCGGCCCGCCATGAAGGCGTCGCTGGAGCGCGCGCTCGAACTGGGCGTCGAGCGCCTTGCCGCATGGTGCGGTGAACCCTCGTCGCGCCGCACCCCGCTGCGCGCCGACGAGGCGGTCACGCTGCCGCATCTCGCGCTCGCGCGCTACGAAGGCGAGCGGCCGAGCGAAGCCGATGCGTGCCGCACCGGCGACGAGCGCGTGCTGCTGCGCATGCGCCGCGAGGAGCCGCCGTCGTGTGCATAGGCGTGCCGATGCGGGTAATCGAGGTGCAGGGCTTGCAGGCGTCGTGCGACGGGCGCGGCGCGCGCCGCCGCATCGACACGTCGCTGGTTGGCCCGTGCAGCGCCGGTGAATGGCTGCTGGTCTTTCTGGACGCGGCGCGCGAGAAGCTCGACGCGACGCGCGCGGCGGAAATCGACGCGACGCTCTCGCTTGTCGAGCGGGCGCTGGCGGGCGACGCCGCCATGGCCCGCGCGAGCGCGCATTTTGAATTGCCGTCCGCGCTCGGCGTGGACGACCTGATCCGGCTGACTGGCGGCGCGCGGCACTCACCGGTCCACCAAGGAATCGACGTGACAAATACGAGCGGCGCCGCGCATGAGGCAGCGCCCGTGGTGCAGCGGCTGATCGACGACGGACACGCCGAGTTCGTGGACGAACGCACACTCGACGACTGGCTGGCGGATGGCGGCGAATGCGTCGTGCTGCTTGCGGGCGACCCGGTGCACTTTCCCGAATCCCTCGACGTGGCCGTGGTGCTGCCCGAACTCGCGCGCCTCGCGGCGGGCCGCTTTGGCCGCCCATTGCGCGTGGCTGTGGCGACGCGCGAAGGCGAGGACGCGATCGCGCGCCGCTTCGGCTCGCAGCGCTGGCCCGCATTGCTGTGGCTGCGCGACGGCGGCTATGTCACGACGCTCGCGGGCATGATGGACTGGGACGATTACGTGGCCAACGTCGCCCATGCGCTCGCGCAGCCGACTACGCGGGCGCCTTCGGTCGGCATTCCCGTCAACGCCGCCGGCGCTTCGGCGGATTGTGACTAGTCTTCACTATCCGTGACCAAGCGTCGAATGAACATCGATCAATCATCGGGATTGCCAACCATGTCCATGACTCCGTTTCCCGTGCCGTTCGGCCCTGGCAGCCAGGACGAGGGCGATGCGGTGCTCGACTATCTGCCGATGCCGCAAGGCATGCGCACCTATGTAGCGCCGTCGCTGCCCGAGCGCGCCGATGCGCGGGCGTTCGACGCCGCGCGCGGCGTGCTGCGCGATGTACTGCGCGTGCTGGCGGCATACGAACCCGGCACGCCGCCCGAAGCGATCGACCTGACGACCTGCGACGCGGTGGCGCTGCGCATTCTCAACGACGTGCTGGGCGAGGGCGAGGTCAGCGCGCGCATCGACAATGCGCAGCGGGGCAGCGTCCTGATCCAGGAGACGGTGCTACCCGGGCTGTGGCGCATGGTCGAGCCCGGTGGCGCGAGCGCGGCCGACCGCCTCGAAATCGGTGCAGCACCGGCGCTCCTCGCGCGGCCCGCAGAGGGGACGCAGCCGATGGCGCCGTTGCCGGGGTTGTTGCCAACGGGCGTGATGAACGCGCCGTCGATCCTGAGCGAGGTGCGCGATCATGTTGCGCGCTGGCGTGCCGGGGACGCGCCCCATGCCGTCAACCTGACGCTCCTGCCGTTGTCGCCAGGGGATGAACAATTGATCGACGCCATGCTGGGCGAGGGCTCCGTGCAGGTGCTCTCGCGCGGCTACGGAAATTGCCGCGTGGGCAGCACGGCGATCGCAAACTGCTGGCGCGTTGCGTATTTCAACTCGCAGGACACGCTGATCCTGAACACGATCGAGATCACCGATCTGCCGGAGGTCGTGCGCGCCGCGCCGGAAGACATCGCGGATTCGTGCGAGCGCCTCGCCCAGTTGATCGAGTGGGTAGGCGAAGCGTGACGATGAACGATCGCATGATGCAATTCGAGGGCAGCTATCTCGGCGATAGCAGCCGCATCGCGGCGCATACGCGCCTCGAATGCAAGATCTGCTGGTGGATCTACGATCCCGAACAAGGCGACCCGGTCTGGCAGATTTCGCCGCACGTGCCGTTCGCGGCGCTTCCCGCGCACTGGCGCTGCCCCGTTTGCGACGGCGCGGCGGACCAGTTCATGGTGGTGGGGGACGCGGCTTGACCGCGCGCGCCATCGTGCGAGACACCCTGCGCGGCGAGCCACGGGTGGCGGCGCTGGTCGCGCACTTCGAGACGGTCGCCAACGGTGCGATGCGCGATATGCCGGTCGTGAATCGCGCCTTGCGCGTCGAGGCAATCGGCTTCGCGCCGATGCCGGGGGAGGCCGGGGCGCGAGGTGCCTGGCTCGGCGTACTGATCACGCCGTGGTCCATGAATCTCCTCTGGCTGCCCGGCGCGATGCAGGATTCGGCGCCATGTCCGCGGCCGGGCGGCAAGGCACGCTTGCGCGTAGGCAACGTCGATTTCGAATGGATCGGCGCGCACGTGCAAGGCGTTGGCGCGTATGCGTGCTGCTCGCTTTTTTCGCCGATGTTCGAATTCGCTGGCCAGGAGAGCGCCGTCGCCACCGCGCAGGCCGTCCTCGCGCAGTTGCGCGGCGGGGAAGGCGGCGCGAAGGGCGATGGGAACGGCGACCCAGCGCGCATTGCGCCGCGCGCGTTCCTGTTGCGGCCGGGCGCGTTCGGGAGCGCTGCATGAATGCGGCGACGCTGGCCGCGCTGGCCGGGCAATACCGGGTGCGTCCCGGCCGGCAGGACAGCATCGCGGGCGG
>NZ_KI912597.1:0-1752 GCF_000519185.1 Paraburkholderia nodosa DSM 21604
GCGCCCAGGCCTGATTGGGCCGGTCGATCTTCAGGCCGCGCAGCAAGTACGGCCAGATCTTGTGCTTCGCGTTGCGTCGGCTCGTGTTCGGCCTGTGGGCGGCGACAATTATGTTGGCCGGTCGTTGACGATTGTTTTGGCCGGTGGTGAGGAGTCGCAGGCGGCGTAGCCGCCGGAGACGACGAGCCACCGGCAGCGCTGCGTCGGCGGGGCTTTAGGATGGGCTGATCGAAGCTTAAAGAAGAAGCGGTCAGCTCATGTCTGGAACCCGCATCACCGACCAACAGGTTCGTCTCTACATGAACAAGCGCAAACACCATCCGCAGGAAGTCGCGGCCGCCAAGACTGGCATCAGCGTGCGTACGGCACGCCGCATCGAGCGCGATGCCACGTTGCCATCCCAGAAGCCGCGTCATTCGTGGCGCNCCCGCCCCGATCCGTTCGTCGACGTCTGGGATAGCGAAGTCGTGCCACTGCTGCGCAACGCGCCCCACCTGATGGGCATCACGGTCCTGCGCAAGCTGCAGGATGATCATCCGGATCGGTATCCCGATAGCATGCGGCGCACACTGGAGCGGCGTATTCGCCAGTGGCGAGCACTTGAGGGCCCCACCCAGGAGGTGTTCTTCCCCCAGGAGCATCAACCCGGCGTGCGCGGACTGTCGGACTTCACCGATATGAGCAAGCTGTGCGTGACGATCGGCGGCGCCCCGTTCGGCCACCGGCTGTATCACTTCGTGCTGGCGTTCTCGCGCTGGGAGTATGCGAACGTGGTTGAGGGTGGTGAGAGTTTCGAGGCCCTTGCGACCGGATTGCAGAACGCGCTATGGCAGGCGGGCGGCTGCCCGCGCGAACATCGCTCTGACAGCCTGTCGGCCGCCTTCAAGAACCTGACCGAGCAGGAGGACTTCACGACGCGTTACGCCGCGCTGCTCGATCATTACGGCATGGAGGGCACGCGCAATAATCGCGGCCTGGGTCACGAGAACGGCAGCGTGGAATCCTCGCATCGGTATCTGAAGGAGGCGGTCGACCAGGCCTTGATGCTGCGCGGCCATCGCGACTTCGCTGATCGGACCGCCTACGATGAATTCGTACGCGAAGTGGTGATGCGCCGGAACCGGCGCAACGCCGCGGCGTTTCGCATCGAGCGCGCACAACTGCAGGATCTACCTGAACGTCGTACCACTGACTTCGTCGAGGAAGAGGCGCTCGTGACCCGCTGCAGCACGTTTACCGTGCGCGGCATCCTGTACAGCGCGCCATCGCGCCTGATCGGCCACCGCCTGAAGGTGCGACTCTACGGTGACCGGCTCGACTGCTATCTGTCGGGCGCACTGGTGCACAGTACGCCGCGAGGCTCCCGTGCCGCCGACAACCGCCACGCGCTGGATTACCGTCACTTCATTGACTCTCTCAAGCGCAAGCCCCAGGCGTTCAGGGGACTTGCGTTTCGCGACGCGCTGTTTCCGCGCGAGGCCTACCGCCGGACCTGGGAACGGCTGGAGGCGCAACTGACGCAACGTCAGGCATGCAAGACCATGGNGGGGCTGCTCGAACTTGCAGGGCGCCACGGCGTTGAAGCGTTGCTGGCACAGCGGCTTGATGCGTTGCTCGTCGTCGGCGAACTGCCAGACCTGAAGCAGTTGCGCGACGAATTCGCTCCGCGTGAGGCGCTGTGTCCCGAGGTGGTGGTCGAGATGCCTCCCGTCGCAGTCTATGACGAACTACTCGACAAGGTGGCCGCATGAA
>NZ_KI912597.1:3082-8665 GCF_000519185.1 Paraburkholderia nodosa DSM 21604
ACACCGCGCCCGCCGAACCGAACACGTCGGCCGCACGCTCCTGCAACCGCCGTTTCCATTCCGTGATCTGGTTCGGATGCACGTCGAACTGCTGAGCCAGTTCGGCCAGCGTGCGCTCGCCCTTGACTGCCGCTAGGGCCACCTTTGCTTTGAACGCGGCTGAGTGCGTGCGTCGGGTTCTCTTCGTCATTTTCTCGGTTCCTTTGCCTGCATTATCGCTGGCTCAGGCCCCGGCCGCTCCACTTATCCGGCTGTCCGAATTTGCTCCGCCACCTCTGTCGTGATGACCCCACGTGTAGTAAGTACCATCGTACTGCGCGCCCGCCGGCTCGCTGGCAAAAGCGAGCACAGCTAATGTCAGCCTGCATTTTGGCATGCCTAATCCTTGCAAAGCTCGCGCGTAGCGACTACGAAGCGTAGATCGCCGTTATTGCCATCGAGTAGAGCCAACGGTAGCCAAAAAGCAAACTATGCGCCATCACGTTTTTTTGAATGTACCGAATAGCATTACTTAACAAACATAGAGGCGCACCGCCGTGATTGGTCTCATGAATTGGAAAGTACGGCGTGCCAACACTGATATCGTCACCTTGCCCTCGATTACTGTCTCACTACGCGCAGACCAGTACTGCCGATGTTTTTATTGGATGCACGGCTGCCTGTAGTCGCTGAACGCCTCCCCATGCCCGAGCTCCGCATTGCGGCTCGGAAACCACAATGAGGCTCGGCGCGCTTGCACTCCACGCGGGCTCGCCTGTTGCCCGCCGCCTACAAGGCAACACCGTCACCGAAAGAACCTTCTTGCCCGGAATCAGTTGACCGCGACAGTTCGTTTTAACGTTTGTCCGAGTTTTGTTGAAAAAGCGCTACAGTGCGCGTTATCTATATGACAATCTAGACATTCCCGCCTGGTGTTTTCAGGTCGCGACTGACGCGCTATCTCATTCGGAATCAAGGATCGGGGGCTTGGGTCTGCGGTTATGTCGGCAGACAGAACCATCCCGAGACGAGAAGGACCCAGAACGCACCCTCAGTTAATGCCGACTGGATTCGGCCCCGCGAAAGAAAATCAGAGGTACCGCGGCCTTGTGTCACGCGGCGGCTTTCGCGCTTGCCCGCGTTGCTTTTTGTCGAACTCCTTGCGCGTGGAAACTAGCGCATCCGGATCGCCCCCCGGCAACGGGTGCGCGTATATCTTCAATCTCCCTTTCCCGGGGCTTCTTCCTCGCCAATGCAAATGAGGTCGGCACATTGGCACTGATTTTGCTCTGAGATAACCCGCCTGGCGGATGCCATAGTGCTCCGGCAAACCAAATCGCGACCTACGAAGGAGACTTGACCATGGCGTTATTGGAACGCGTCGACTGGTACGACATCGCCCGCGCCACCAATTGGACCCCGTCCTACGTGTCGGAATCGGATCTCTTTCCCGACATCATGTCTGGCGCGCAAGGTATTCCAATGGTCCACTGGGAGAGCTACGACGAGCCGTACAAGACGTCGTATCCCGAGTACGTCCGTATCCAACGCGAAAAAGACGCTGGTGCCTATTCTGTGAAGGCAGCCCTGAATAGCAGCCGCAGATTCGAGGATACCGATCCGGGCTGGCTTTCCATCCTTAAGGCCCATTACGGCGCCATCGCACTCGGCGAGTATGCGGCAATGAGCGCCGAAGCACGCATGGTTCGCTTCGGCCGTGCACCAGGGATGCGCAACATGGCCACCTTCGGCATGCTCGACGAAAACCGTCACGGGCAGTTGCAGCTCTACTTCCCTCACGACTACTGTGCAAAGGACAGGCAGTTTGACTGGGCGCACAAGGCCTATCATACGAACCAGTGGGGTGCAATTGCCGCCCGCAACACATTTGACGACCTTTTTATGTCCCGCAGCGCGATCGAGATCGCGGTTATGCTCACCTTTGCGCTCGAAACAGGCTTCACCAATGTACAGTTCCTCGGCTTGGCGGCCGACGCAGTCGACGTCGGCGATTTCACTTTCGCAAGCCTCATCTCCAGCATTCAAACGGACGAGTCGCGGCATGCGCAAATCGGCGGCCCGGCGCTACACATTCTGATCGCAAACGGCCGCAAGGAAGAAGCCCAGAAGCTCGTGGACATCGCCATCGCCCGCGCGTGGCGCCTCTTCTGTCTGCTCACAGGCTCGTCGATGGACTACGCGACGCCACTCGAGCACCGCAAGCAGTCGTTCAAGGAATTCGCGCGCGAGTGGATCGTCAGTCAGTTTGAGCGGACACTCATTGATCTCGGCCTCGATTTGCCCTGGTACTGGGACCAGATGATCAATGAATTCGATTACCAGCACCACGCCTATCAGCTAGGCGTCTGGTTTTGGCGTCCCACGGTTTGGTGGGACCCCGCAGCGGGCGTGACGCCCGAATGCCGCGACTGGCTGGAAGAAAAATATCCCGGCTGGAACAACTCGTTCGGCAAGGTATGGGACGTCATTATCGAAAACCTGCTCCTCGGCCGCCGGGAACTTACGATGCCCGAAACGCTACCTGTCCTCTGCAACATGAGCCAGTTGCCCATTTGCGCCATTCCGGGCGATGGCTGGAACGTGAAGGACTACCCTCTCGACCATAACGGCCGCACGTATCACTTCAATTCGGAAATCGACCGCTGGGTCTTCCAGCAGGACCCGGTACGTTACCGCGATCACCTCACGCTCGTCGATCGCTTCCTCGCCGGTCATATACAGCCACCCGACCTGTTGGGCGCGTTGAACTACATGGGGCTCGCGCCGGGCGAAATTGGCGACGACGCGCACCAGTATGCCTGGGTCGAATCGTATCGAGGCACCCGTGACACAATCAAGCCGCCTGAGGCTGCCACGCAAACGAGGACGACATGGCACTCTTCCATGTGATCTCAAATTTTCAATACGACTTCGTATTGCAGATATTGCCGGTGGATACCGGCAATACGATGGATGAAGTTGCGGCCGCCGCCGCGCTCCATTCGGTGGGCCGACGCGTCGCCCCACGGCCTGACAAGGTTGTGCGCGTGCGGCGCCAGGGCGTGGGGCAGTTCTACGCGCGCACGGCAAAGCTCGGTGAAACGGATATCAAGCCGATGGAAACGCTTGAATTCATCTTTTGCGACAAATGAGGTCGAAATGAAGTATCAGAAAGTCTGCACGCTCGACGACCTGTGGGCAGGCGAGATGATCGAAGCGGAGGTGGATGGCCACGTGATTGTGGTGGTGAACCCAGAAGGGGGCGAGCCGCGCGCCTTTCGGGGCGTCTGTCCGCATCAGGCGATTCCGCTCGTGGAAGGAAAGTTCGACGGCCGCGTGCTGATGTGCCGCGCGCATCAATGGACCTTCGATGTGAATACCGGCAAAGGGATCAATCCTGGCGACTCCCGGCTTCGCGAATACCCCGTGAAGATCGAGGGCGAAGACGTTCTCGTTGCGGTGGGCAGCGTTGAAACCCTCTTTGCCCATTCCTGAACATCACAGAGAACCGATCATGACCATCGAAACCACCGCCTCGGCTTACCGCAACAACCGCGTGGGTCCCGTGCTTCGTGCGGGCAGCATTACGGCGGGCGTCATCGAAGCCGCGCACGAAGACAACCCCGGCAAGACGATCCGCGTGGACGACAAACTCGCGTATGTGCGCATCGATACGGATGGAGAACTGATCCTGCGCCGCTCCACGCTTGAGGAAACGCTTGGTCGAGCGTTCATGATGTCCGAGCTGGAAGTCAGCCTCAGCTCGTTTTCAGGCCGCATCGAAACAACCGAAGGCTACGTGCGGTTTTACTACGAGAAAACGCTTTAACCGGAGACGAGCATGACCCAGCCCGAAGTCCTCAAGCCGCTGAAAACGTGGAGCCATCTAGCCGCGCGGCGGCGCAAGCCAAGCGAGTATGAGATCGTCTCGACCAACTTGCACTATACCACCGACAACCCTGATGCCCCCTTCGAACTGGACCCTAACTTCGAAATGGCGCAATGGTTCAAGCGCAACCGCAACGCCTCGCCGCTGCGACATCCCGACTGGAACGCATTTCGTGATCCCGACGAGATCGTCTATCGCACGTATAACCTGCTGCAGGATGGTCAGGAAACTTACGTATATGGTCTCCTCGACCAGTTCTCCACGCGCGGTCACGACTCCCAACTCGCCCGGCCGTGGGCGGGCTCGCTCGCACGCGTCTATACCCCCGCGCGCTTCCTGTTTCATGCGCTGCAGATGGGCTCAGCTTATCTGGCGCAGATGGCCCCCGCTTCCACGATCTCCAACTGTGCCGCATACCAGACCGCTGACTCTCTGCGCTGGCTCACGCACACCGCGTATCGCACCAAGGAACTGTCCCTGACTTTTGCGGACCTCGGCTTCGGCAGCGATGAGCGGCGCCGCTGGGAACTCGACCCGCCTTGGCAGGGCTGGCGCAAACTCGTCGAACAAGCACTCACCGCGTGGGACTGGGCTGAATGCTTTGTCGCGCTAAACCTCGTGGTACGCCCGGCTGTGGAAGAGACCGTATTGCGCGGCCTCGGCGTCACGGCACGCCAAAACGGCGATATCCTACTCGGCCTTATTACCGATGCGCAGCTCATTGACACCGAGCGGCATCGGCGTTGGGCCAGCGAGCTCGTTCGCATGGCCAGCGAACAGGAAGGCAATCACGCCGTGCTGCGTGCGTGGGTGCGCAAATGGGAGCCGCTTGCCATCGACGCCATAACAGCATGGTGCGCCGCGTTGCCCGACGCACGCGGAGCTAGCGCACGCGCGAAGGTAGCCACGCGCGAATTCCGGCGTTCGATCCGACTGTGAGTCAATAGGCCTTGAATCGAAGCATTTTGAAGGAAGTGTCGTCGGCAGCCCGCCCGCACCGGCAATTTGGGAAACGCCAAACGTAACAACACTTAGAGCGGAGTTTTGGATCATGAAGACGATCTTCGCCGCTTCGGCGATTGTATTGCACCGATCTGCACGATTGCCTACGCCACGGCCATCGGCAGCGGGCTCACGGAGGCATGGCCGTGGCGGGGATAGTGGAGGCGGCAGGCAGCACTGCTTCCGTTATTGCCGCAGCGCAAGCGTCCCATGCTTCAGCTATGGGATCTACGTCAGGCGGTCAAGGAGGCTACTTCTCCGGGCCTCGCGACGGCGGATAGCAGCACCTACAAGCCGGGCCATCGAGCCGATAATTAAGCGATTCCGGAAGCCGAATTGGAAACCTGCACGGATAACTGTCCGAGTGTAGATGCGCTCGCAGTCTTACCAATAACCTATGCGCGAAACATGGCAAAGTGGGCCGGCGACAATAAATGAAAACGAAACTGTTTGTAGCAGCAGTAGCATTATTAGCGACCACCGTAGGCCTTTCGTTGCGCCTACATCAGGTGAACAGGATTTGTGAAACCGCGCGCGAAAATCCTAAGGTAGCCATGGGTTCATCAACGACCTGGCCCGGCAACTGGCCGACGACGAGCTCGGCCAGCGACTGTTGCCGATTCCGAATATCTCGGGCTTCGCCGGCGAGAAGTACCGTTGCAGCAGGTTCGGTGCGAGCGGCAGATTGTGCTTGCTGTCCGTAGTGGCCTTGA
>NZ_JAFA01000097.1 GCF_000519185.1 Paraburkholderia nodosa DSM 21604
CGCAACAAGTCGAAGATCCGTGCCCGGGTCGAGCATGTGTTTGCGGTCGTGAAGCGGCTGTGGGGCTTCACGAAGGTTCGTTATCGCGGGCTGTCGAAAAACGCCAATCGCGCCTTTGTTGCGCTCGCGCTGGCCAATCTTTACATGTGGCGAGGTCGCTCGACAGCACAGGTGCGCCCGTAGAGGGNCAAAGACGGGCGACAAGCCCGTGCAGGGCCCCTCAAGGGGCCCAACATGAGCAGGAATGCTCGCTTTTACGGCTGTTATTCGCGATCTCAAAAGTTTACACATGTCTTGGTCGCAACCCGTTGTGTTTACACGGCTTGATCAGCGTAGCCTTAGAAGATAAGGCGTTTCTCATTCAATTTTCTCCAGCTTACATCCGGGTACCGGCCTTGATTGAAGTGAATCACGATTTGGGGGTGCGAGTGCCGCTCTGGTCATTGCGCTCCAGCCCATAGACATCCCCCTCAAGCTCCCTCGCTTCCCCCAGCACTCCGGTGATGAGGGCGACATCCTTGGCGGTCAGTGCTACAGCGGAGATGGCGACGTTCGAGGCCAGATGAGAGCTGTCGCGCGCGCCGATGATGACGGCCGCCACACCAGTTCGTTCGAGCATCGCAGCGCTGGCGACCGTGGCGATGTCGGTTCCGTGCCGGTCCGCGATCTGGCGAAGCACTGCCAGAAGGGCCTGGAATAGGTCCCAACCGCCGACGTCGTCGATAATCCGCTTGTATTTGACCAACGAGCGGTTCTCCAGCTGCTCTGTCGGTTCCGGCGCGCCGAACCATCTGTCGCCGAGGAAGCCACCAGCCACAGTGCCATAGCACAGGAGGGGAATACCGTACTCGACCGCCGCCGCAGCCATTCGCCGCGCCGGACGACCGTCGAGTAGCGAATACTGCACCTGCATGCAGGTAAGCGGCACTCCTGCATTCACGATCTCCAGCATATGGAAAGTGTCGAAATTGGTGCCGCCGATCTTATCAATCTTGCCGGTGCGGCGAAGCTCGTCGAGCCACAGCGCCGCCTCGAGCCAACGAGGCTCCCGGTATTCCCACCAGTGGAGTTGTACTAGGTCGAGCCGCTCCTGGTTGAGGCGTCGCAGCGACTGGTCGATCATTCTCTCGACATAAGACTTACTAATGCGCGGCAGTACGTCGAAGTGCGGCACAAATTTGGTATGGATCTTGATCCGGGCGAGGGCGTGTTCCCCGCGCAGATCGCGATAGCGCCTTCTGAAACCGCCCATCAGTTCTTCGACCCCGGTATAGATGTCGGCACAGTCGAAGGTGGTTATTCCCGCATCCGCGAAGGCCACTAGGTCCGCTACGGGGTCTTCGCTTCGGGCCGTGCTGTGGCCGCTCGCGAGTTGCCAGCCTCCGTGGATCACACGCGAAATCGCGTAGTTTGGGGCAAGCTGGAGTCTCTGCATCTTTGTTTGTGCCTTATAACAGTTATCATGGTGCGGTCGCCGCTGTGGTTGCGAGGCGGCTAAACCGGAACGGCCCACTCCAATCGGAGAACTGAACATATAGAAGCGAAGTCGGCCGACCTGCGGGTTGATGCGCTTAGAATCCGCTGAGCATAACGATGCGGAAGGCCCGTGATACGCAGGATACTCCTGAAGCTTCCAGCCGTCCCCCGACCCGCCCTATGGCAATGTGTCTGATCTTGACCTTCATACGACCCGCTCCAGCAGCAGCCGGCCAGCTTCCGCATAGTGCCGCTGCTGGACCATGGCGTGTTGCGCCGCTGCCTGCAGATCGCGCAGCCGCCGCTGAAGAGGTGAAGATTCATACACTGCGGCACCGCCAGCCAAGGTAAAGCAGGCATGTGCTGCGCTGGCACAGATCGTCGCAATCCAGATTCCCGTCTGTATGCCCTGAGCGTACAGAGCCTGGCCATTCAGCGTGTCGGCCAAGGCGTGCCGCCAGTGACTCTCCGCCTGAACCTGCATGGCCGCCCGCGCTGCACGCACATCTGCCTCGATTCGACCCAGCTCGCCCTGGACCATCTCCGAGTCGCGCATAGGAGCCGGCGCTCGAAGCTGTTGCCGGCCGCCCTGGGCGAGGTCGGCAACATCCGCTAAGGCGCCCTCGGCGATGCCCACGCAGACAGCCCCAAGAAGCACCGACTGAAGGTGCCGCCAAGCTTGATATAGTGGCCCCGGTTCGCATGATGCTCCAGCTGGAAAGTCGAAAAAATTGGCCTCCGGCGCGAGTACGTTCTGAAGGGCTATGTGGTGGCTACCGGTACCTCTGAGGCCGGAGGCACGCCAGGTGTCTTCAATCTGCCAAGCCGATGCCGGCAAGGCGACACACCGGACCAACGGTGGGCCGGCTTCCCCTGCCGGCCCAAAGAGTGGTTTGCCGCGTTCCGCCATGACACAGAGACCCATCATCCAGTCTGCGTTGTGGCAGCAACTGGCGAACGGCCAACGGCCGCTGACCCGCCAGCCATCTGGCGTTCTCTCGGCGGTGCCTCCAGGCGTGGAGACGCTAGCTATGATGACGTCCGACTTGTCCTGGTACATCAGATCGTAAGTCTGTCTCGGTAATCGAGGGCTCATAATGGCCGATGAACTGCCGATCATCGCGGTCCAGCCGACTGAGCCATCGAGCCGAGCCAACGCGCTGATCACTTCCATTCCCCAAGGTAAATCTAGCTCTAGTCCGCCACGGCTGCGGGGCGCGAACATGCGGAACACTCCAATCAATCGCAACTTCTCGACAAGGTCGGAGGGCATGCGGCGTTCTGCTTCGATCTCGGCTGCACGCGCGAGAACGGCAGGAGCAAGATCGCGAATCGAGTCGAGGATACGCCCGGCTGCAAGCGCCGACCTCCCCGGACTCTCGTCGCCAGACGGAGCTTGAGGTGCCGTTTGATATCCCTTGCGCGCCGGACGATTTGTCTCGTGTAAAGCATCACTTTGCTTCATCAGTTTTTGCATGTGTCTGATTGTGTTAATGGATGCGCATGCCGTATCTGCCTGTGACAGATGCAGTGCGGCGATCGTTAGCTGCGTGCCTTACGTCGCTATTTTGATCGCAACGCTGACTGAGTCCGAATGATGATGACACGCGGCGAGTGTCGCTACCAGAAGAAGAACATCAAATGTATTGATGTTAGTACGAGGCGTCATTTGAAGGCCCGCACGGACCGGTCGAGGACCCATTCTCTGGTTCGACCCATGTAAGGAAGGCACGTTTTCCTTAGTAAAGTCTGAGAGATGTTTTCACCTCCGCCCAGTCCTACCATGCGAACAGACGCGCCTTCCGTTCGGTGCAACGACGTCCGGCATTCATCCGGCGCGGCGGCAAAGCAAAGTGCCGCTGGATAGGACAGAAGCGCGAGAGCGCGCGAACGCCACATGCGCCTAGTCCATTGAACCAATGAAATTGCACTGATCTAATAGTGCATGGGCAAAATGAATCTGAGTGAGACCGAGCGCGAAGAACTAATGTCGATGCAGCGCAGCCGCACGATGGCCGTTGGGCAGGTAAGGCGTGCGCGGTTGATCTTGCTGCTCGACGAAGGTACCTCGCGTGCGGCGATCATGGCCGAATTGCGTTGCGATTCGCGTTTCATCACAACGTGGCAAATGCGTTTCACCAGTGAGCGTTTGGCTGGCCTGTACGGCAGACATCCTGGCCGGGCGCCGCGACCTGACCTGGCGGGCCTTGAAGCGAGAGTACTCGACTACACGCTGCGGCGTAAGCCGGCCGATGGTTCGACGCACTGGAGCAGCCGCAAACTCGCGGCACAGCTGGGCATGGCTTTCATGACCGTGCAACGTATCTGGCGCAAGCACGACATTCGGCCACATCGTCTCGATACGCACATGGTGTCGAACGATCCTGACTTTGAGACCAAGGCCGCCGACGTGATCGGGCTGTACCTCAATCCGCCGTTGCACGCGGTGGTGTTCTGCGTGGACGAGAAGACGGCCATTCAGGCGCTGGATCGCAAGGACCGGATGTTGCCGCTGTCGCCCGGGCGCGCGGAGAGTCATGGCTTCGAATACAAACGCAACGGAACCCCGAGCCTGTTCGCTGCATTGAATGTCGCCACTGGTGAGGTGCTGGGTAAAACCGCGCCGCGCCATACCAGCGCCCAGTTCGTTGCGTTCCTCACCGAGGTGGTATCGGCCCAGCCGCGCGGAAAGGAAATTCACGTGATCTGCGACAACGTGAGCAGCCACAAAACCGACGCCGTTCAAACATTTCTGGCTGACCATCCGAGATTCTCGATACATTACACGCCCACATATTCGTCATGGCTGAATCAGGTGGAGAACTGGTTTGCCCGCATCCAGCGCGACGTCATTGCGCGTGGCGTATTCACCAGCACCAAAGATCTCGACAAAAAGCTCATGCGGTACATCCGTCAATACAACAAACAGGCACTTCCATTGAAATGGAAGTACTCCGATCCATCGCGGCGAATCCGGTGCGTGTGGGCCAGCGACAGACCGCGTTCCGCCATCATTTCGACCAGATCGCGCAGGCTAAGCTTGTAGCGCAGGTACCAGCGAACACACAGAATGATCACATCGCGGTCAAAGTGACGGCCTGCAAACAGTTCGTCCAGGCTCTTCAGCTTGCTCATCGTCGGTTCTCAATTCGTTCAGCCCGACACCTTAACCGATTCGCCCCCGCGCTATTTGCACCAGAGCCGTTGGGGGTGCCTTTACGCGTCCGTCTTGCCGCTGTCGCTATCTCAGGTGACAAAGTAGTCTCCACCACTCGTTTGGTGGGGCCTACTTTGTCCACTTTGGCGCCATCGGTCTAGACGGTGCTCAAGCACTTGCAATTACCCACATCTTTGCCGCGAAACCTGGTAACCTGGGATACGTCATGTTCCATGCGCAAGCGAGATGGCCGGCAAGCGACGGGCGGATGATCGGTCGTGGATGGATCTTGAAGTCCAGGGAAGCGAATTCCGGGACACACGGTTGCGCCGTCGCTTCGCAACGCTACTGGAAAAGCTGTGGGATGGCATGGGGCAGACTATTCCGTTCGCGTGTCAGGACTGGGCTTCTACCAAGGCTGCGTACAGGTTTTTGTCGAACGACCGCGTCAGCGAACACGATATCCTGAGCGGGCATTTCCAGGCGAGCGCTGAACGTGTGAAGGTCACCGATGGGCCGGTGCTCGTCCTGCAGGACACGACCACATTCTCGTACCAGCGCGAGCGCCCCGAACTCATCGGCTACACGGGCAAGACGACCCTGCGCACGGGAAAAAACGGCGTGGGTCCGCGACAGCCGCTGACGCAATGCGGCATCCTGATGCATTCGAGTCTTGCTGTCAGTGCCGATGGATTGCCACTTGGCCTGGCGGCGGTGAAGTTCTGGACGAGAAAGCAGTTCAAGGGGGCTTCGGAACTCAAGCGCCATATCAATCCCACGCGCGTACCGATTGAGGAAAAGGAAAGCTGGCGCTGGCTGGAGAATATGCGCCAGTCGACTGAGCTTCTCGACGATCCTGTGCGTTGCATTCACATCGGCGATCGGGAAAGCGACATTTACGAGCTGTTTTGCACCGCATACGATCTTTGTACCCACTTCCTTGTGCGTACCTGCGTCGACAGGCTCGCGGGAGATGGTCAGCACACGATCTCCAAAGCCATGCAGCAGGTTCAGGTCAAGGGGCTCCATCGCGTCGAACTTCGCGATGCGAAAGGCCGTCCGATGACCGCGACGCTTGAACTGCGCTACCAGCATATGACTGTTCTGCCACCCATCGGCAAGCAGAGCCGTTACCCTGCGCTACAGCTAACAGTCCTCCACGCACAGGAACGCGATCCGCCGTCCGGGCGTGCCCGCATCGAATGGAAGCTGATCACCAACCTGCCGGTCCGTTCTCGGGCAGAGGCAATCGAAAAGCTCGACTGGTACGCAATGCGTTGGAAAATCGAGACCTTCCACAAGATCCTGAAATCGGGTTGCAAAGCCGAAGAGTCCCGGCTTCGCACAGCCGACAGGCTAACGAACCTGATCGCAGTCTTCTGCATCCTGAGCTGGCGCATATTCTGGCTCACCATGCTCGGCCGATCGGCGCCGCAGGCCGCCGCCGAACTCGCGTTCACACGCACCGAAATCGAACTGCTTGAACACATCGTTCACGATACGCCCCAAAACGCGCAAGCGCCGCCGCTCGTGCGCAACGTTATCAGGCTCGCTCAGCTCGGTGGTTACCTTGCGCGCGCCAACGACCCTCCGCCGGGCAATACCGTAATGTGGCGCGGGATGCGACGCCTGACTGACATCCAGATCGGCTATGAGCTCGCACTAAAAAGAAGTGGGTAATTGCAAGGCTCAAGCAACGCTTACGCGCCATTCTGGCGCGACCGGGGTCATCATTGCCGCTCATGGGTTTATCGTTTACCGAGATCATCAACACGGCACGCATCACGGTGCGGCAAGGCATCGTCAGCCGCCGGGTGCAGAGTCTCGAGCTTTTTCGTATTCAGGACGTCCGCTCAACCAGATCGCAGCAGGTTCGCGCGGTGGCCATCCGGTGAGCCTGTGCAGGAGGTAGGCGTACGGCTGAAGGTCGCTGGCGCTGCATGCAAGTACGACTCTGCCAACGGAGCCTGGCCATCTCGGTGTGGTGTGACGCATTTCTTCCAATCGTGCCGACGGATGTAGGAGATGTGGGCTTCCGGACAAACGGTGCCAAGGCCAGCGGCTGCCGGCCGCCACCGCGTCGACGAGTTCCTGCCTGTTCGGGGTCCCCAGCGCACGCAAAAGACAATAACTTCGCGATCGAAGTGGCGCCCGTTGAACAATCCGTCAATGTCTTTCAGCTTACGCATTGGCTCGTGCTCGTCAGAAACTCGAAGGTAACAAACCGGCGCATCCGAATTGCACCACTACCAGTCGAAGGTTACGGCTTCCGTCCTGGCAAGAGCGCCCACAACGCGCTCGACGCCGTGAGCGTAGGTATCGAACGCAGGAAAGTGAGCTACTGAGTCGCCCCTGAACAATTCGTTTTGGCCGTCGTCGGCGTCAGCCGGCGGATGCTCTCTGATCGACAGGGATGAACAGGGCGATGAGAACAATGGTGTAAAAAAACCGCAGCTTCCTCAGGATCATCCGCAGGTTGTGACCAGCTCCGCATAGCACAGCGTGCATCGCGTCACCAAGCGTTCCCTTCAGCCAGTTCCGATCGAGTTTGCCATCTGTCTTCATGTGGCCGATGGCTGGCTCAATCGCACTGCGCCGTCTGATC
>NZ_JAFA01000098.1 GCF_000519185.1 Paraburkholderia nodosa DSM 21604
GGGCTTTGTCCGGATGGGTACGAGTTCCCGTGCTATGGACGCGACTATGCATTTTTGACGCAAACCGGTTTGCCGAAGGCGTTCCACCGGTTCGGCAGGTTGGCGATGATTACGCCTTCGCCTTCGCCTTCGCCTTCGCCTTCGCCTTCGCCTTCGCCTTCGCCTTCCTGCGACGCAAGCTCCTGCGTCAGCAGGCGCTCGCCGATGCAGCGCTTGATGCGCGAGATCTGCGCCTCGACCAGCGAGCGCACACCGTAGCCGTATTTCTTGTGAAATGCATAGATGCCTTTGTCCTCGATGTATCTGACGATCTGGTCATGCCGGCGGGTTCGCTCCTCGCCGTGTACGACGGCGGTGGGATGACGGGCGTCACGCCCGCGCCTGAAAGCGCTTCGGTACGCTCGATGCTGTAGTACGCGCCATCGGCAATCACCCGATCCATCGGCACATCAGCGGGCAGCACGGCGTCCATTCCTTCGCTGTCCGATACTTCTGTAGTGGTGATGCGGATCGCGTGTACGTTCATGTCAGCGTCGATCGACAGATGCATCTTGCGCCACGGCGTGCGCGCGGCCTTCTGACCGTACTTTTCCTCGTACCACTGGCTCGCCCGCCCAAAGCTCAATCCCGTGCTGTCGACGATGAGACTGATCGTCTCGCCGCGCGCGAGACGTCGGGCCAACTGTTCGCAACGCTGCGTGACGCTCACCTCCAGTGAAGCGAACCGTTCGCCCAGCTGACTGGCGCTGGGCACCGGGATGTCCAGCCCGCGAGTCTCCCAGTAGTCCTCCATATAGCCGGTGATCTGCCGCATCCCCCAGCCGAACAGCCGGTAGAAGGTAAAGATCAGCTCGATGTACGCCGTGGTGTAGGTCGGCTCACGCCCCGACACGCCCGGCGTACGGATCTTTGCGTTGATAAGCTGCGCCTTCAGATCGCCGCCCGGCACATACAGGCTGATCATGCCGCGCTTTCTCAGGCGCTGGTTATACGCCCGCGCGTTCGTCACCCGGTACCCCGGCCGGCTTCTTGCGCTTGCGCGGTTCACCCGTCTTTAGTCTGGCTTTATATGGCATTATTCAAGCTGGCTTCATGATGTTGCGCTTTTACACAACCCGTAGCATCTTTGCAATACCCCCATCCGGACAAAGCCCCTCAGCACCACGTTGCGGATGCTCCGCCTGCTGCGTGTGAGGGATACGTTTTTTGCATATCGCTTCGGCATGGAAATTCTCCAGGCTTCATCACCTATCTAAAGCGTAGAGTTGGCGTTGGCGCGCCACAAGAAAAAATGTCGTAAAGAGTGGCGCGAAGGCGCCGCACATCCAGTCGCGCACGTCCGGGTAGGCAACTGCTGGTCGTACAGCAGGTCACAGCTTCAATCTCCGATCTTCAGGTTGTTGAATGTGACAAGGCAGCGTATTTTCCGTCCGGCAAGCCGTTCTTTGTCGCCAGCCTGGGTCGTCTCCCCCAAACACTCACCTTTGATGTTTCGCCGACGCGCTTCACGTAAGCGTGACGCGCGGCCGTACCGATTTCAGTCGCCGCGCGCCGCGCGCGAGCACGAGCAGCGCGCCGATCGCGAGCAGATCGCCTGCGAGCCTCGCGGGCAGCGAATCGGTGACATGCGTTGCGCGCCGCAGCGTGTCGATCGTATTGGAGGCAACCGCGCCGCCCACGAAGCAAACCAGGCCCTGCTGCCCCACGTTGACGACGGCTGGCAGCCGATGCGCGAGCCATGCTATCCAGCCCTTGCGCACCGCCTGCGCGGCCAGCCAGGCAACGGCGGCAAAATTCAAGATCCGCACGCTCGCGAGGTTCTGCTTCATGTAGCCGGGCTGGGGGTCCAGATCGGCGAACAGCCGAATGAACGCGAACGTTGCAACCAGCGACAGCGCGGACACGGTCAACGCGCGGCCCGTCCACGAAATCTGGAACGCGCGCGAGACGGGATAGATGCGGCACAGCAGGCCAAGCATGAACATGGCCTGCCAGGCGAACGGATTAAACGGCCAAGATGCGCCCGGAGCCGCTGGCAGCCACGCCGCGAGCCAGCAGCCGCCGAACCACAGCACGAAACTGCCGACCAGCACGACGTCGGGCGAACGGCGCGCATGCGGCATCACGAACGGCAAGACCATCACGAGCATGATGTACATGGGCAGCACGCCCGCGAGGTAAGGCTGATCGCGAAAGACGGCGATATTGGCGAGCATCGTGAACGGCTGCGCGGCGAAGCGCAGATAGCCCGACGCTGCCACCAGCGGTGAATCGACGCGCAGCATCACCGCGGCGGCGCCCGAAAGCAGCATGAGCGCTGCGGTGCACAGATACGCGGCGTAAATCTCGCGCCCGCGTCGCCAGAAACGACGGTTGGCCGCCCCGTCTCCCTTGCGCTCGGCGATGGAGAGCCAGGTCGCCGCGCATACGTAGCCGCTCACGAACACGAACACTTCCGCGGAGTCGCAAAACGCGAAGTTATGCAGCATCGCATGCGAAAGCACGCTCGACGGGATGTGATCGAGCGCAATGGCAATCAATGCGAAACCCCGGAAAAAGTCGATTTCGATCGATCGCTTTGCTGTCTGGTTCATCAATGACGATTCCCGTTCGTGTCGAAGATTACGATTGAAGGGGATGCACGGCCGCGATTTGATGAGGCGGCAAGCTTCATTCCTCTTTCGTAAGTATGTCTGATCGATTCACCACCGCGCGCCTTGCACATGCAAAGGCGCGCTGCCTCCCTTATGTATTCCGTCCAGACAAGGGTGCGGGGGTTCGGAGCAGGCGCAGGCTCCGCAACCGTGCTGGGCGCGCGCGCAAAAACGCTGGCTGTGACTGCAGCTCCGTGAGATTTGATTTCGTGTTCAGTCGTCATTCAATCCACTCGTAATGGTCCGCGAAAAGCAAACGCAAAAGCAAAAGCAAAAGTTGAGCCAACACCACATGTGCATCGATCGGTAAGGGTTTCAAGCGCGGCCGCAGTCGAACTCAATGCCCTGCGATGGTGTGAGTTTTGCGATGTGAGGCGGTAAGCGCTCAACCAGATCGCAGCAGGTTCGCGCGGTGGCCATCCGGTGAGCCTGTGCACGAGGTAGGCGTACGGCTGAAGGTCGCTGGCGCTGCATGCAAGTACGACTCTGCCAACGGAGCCTGGCCATCTCGGTGTGGTGTGACGCATTTCGTCCAATCGTGCCGACGGATGTAGGAGATGTGGGGTTGCGGACAAACGGTGCCAGGGCCAGCGGGGCTTCAAACAGTTGGGTTTGGTTCGTCATAGTTCGCTTCGTCTTGCAGGGCTGGTTGCCGCATTCTGCCGCAACCAGCCCTGCACCAGCTTATTTACTCTACGCGCGTCATGCGTTCGCTTCGCCGGGCTTGACCCCGATGGGCAGTTCAAACTCCTCCACTTGTGGGCGGCTAAATTCCCCCAGGCAGGACGAGCGGATTATGCGTCGGATTCCTCAGTGACGGCAAGCCTGGCGGCGGCTTCACGGAGACGATAGCTCTTGCCTTCAAACTCGAGGAGTTTGGAGCGATGCAGCAGACGGTCAAGGATCGTAGAGGCGATGGTGCTGTCGCGAAGGTAGCGCCCCCAGTCCTGGACGACGCGGTTGGACGTGACGAGAATGCTGCGGCCTTGCTTGTAGCGTTGATGGACGAGGGTCTGCAGCAGTTCGGCCGCGGCATCGGGAATGCGTTTGGCGAGGAACAGATCGTCAAGCACGAGGAGTTCGGGCTCGACGAGGGTCTTGAGCAACCGGTCCTGATCGGCACGCGTCTCCACGGCATAGCCAGCGAACACGGTGTCGGACTCGATGTAGCGCACCTTCATCCCCTGCAGGGTGGCGTTGTAGGCAATGGCCTCCGCAAGGTGGCTCTTGCCGGTGCCAGGTTTGCCGATCAACAGCGCGTTGTCGCTGTCGGCGACAAACTTCAGGGTGTGTAGCTCGAAGCAGGCCTGACGGGGTACTTTCGGATTGAAGGACCAGTCGAAGTCGCTCAGGGTTTTGCGCTCGTCCAGTCCGGACTGCTGGAACCGTCGTTCGAGCAGCCGGGATTGCCGGCGATCGAGCTCGCCCTGCAGGATCATGGAGAAGGTTTCGAGGAACGGCTTCTGGCTGGCCTGGGCCTGCAGTACCCGGGTTTCGAGTGTCGCGCTGATACCAGATAGGCGAAGTTCGCGCAGCGCGCGATCGATTTCGGCAAGGCTCATGCTCAAGAGAGATCTCCGTGGTTTGATGGCATGGCGGCGCTGTGCTTGGCGCCGAGGGTGAACAGGTCGGCATAGTCGTCGCCGTCCCGGATGAGGTGATGTTCCTGGGTCAAGGGCAGTTCGCCCTGGACGGGCGCGTCCAGTTCAGCCAGCGCCTGCTCCAGCAGACGCTCGGTTAGCGCCTTGACGTGCTTGTAGCTGGGTACGCCTTCTCTCATGGCGATCTCGCAGGCAGTAGCGTTTGACGACGGGGTCATGCACAGGATGCACTCCGGCCACCTCAGGATGCGCGAAGCGGCTTCCAGCAGTGAAGTCGATCTGGATCGTCAGCGAGATGAAGGCCGATGGCTTGCTGCCTGAGGACACGAAGGTCCGATCCTCGAAATATCTCAATAATCTGGTCGAGCAGGACCACCGCAACATCAAGTCCCGGACGAAAGTCATGCTCGGCTTCAAACGTTTCAGGAACGCAGCGATCACGCTCTCGGGTATTGAGTTGGTACATCGCATTCGCAAGGGCCAATTCGGCCTCGCGAAGCTCGGCCTCAAAGATACCACCGCGCCCGCAGTCTGGGAGGCCGTCCTATCTGCTTGATTCGGTATCCTCTATATAACAACAATCTCGTACAGACCGCCTATTTGCACCAGAGCCTGCCAGCGCCACCTTCGCCTTGAACGCCGCTGAGTGCGTGCGTCGGGTTCTCTTCGTCATGTCTTCGGTTCCTTTGCCAGCATTATCGCTGGCTCAGGCCCCGGCCAAACCACTTATCCGATTGTCCGAATTTGCGCGGCCACCTCTGACAAAGCTGCTGACTATCCTCAATGCCATCATTAATGCCGTTCAGGCTTAACTGAACGGCATTAGCTGCCTCACGCAGTTTGTTCGGACTGAACTCAATATCAATTATTTTGATGTTAATTGTCTTGCGTCCTCTCCTACCCACGAGGCAAACTTCTACCCCGCGCGGGCAGTGTGCGGTAACCAAGTGGGCTCACCAACGGTTGAAAGATTGATTCAGAGTAGTGAACGGCACCTCTTAAATCAGTAGGTTCTGGTATGGTCGTTGAGCCACTAGCTCCTCAAGAATGGTTGGGCACCTTGCTGATGTCACCCCTCGAAGCCCGTCAGGCACGGATGTTTAAACAGGCCGCCTGAGTCCCAAAACCGTGTCCAAACAATCTGGGCCGATACACTTGCTGATGTTACGCGGTGCATCACGACGCGTTTCCAATATCTCCTTCGTAAATTTATATGGCAGAACTCGCAAAAATTACCGATGACACCCTTGGCGCTGTGCAAATTTGGGGGTTCCATGGGGAGTGCAACGTATGGGACGTCGCAGCGGCTCTTGAGGAGATCGCTGCGGGGCTAAAGGGCGACGGCCATACAATTCACGTGATGTCGGGCACCCACGGCTGTTGCGTGGGGCGAGTCGGTGCTGTCGCAACACGCGAGCAAAGGTTTGCGGAAGAAGATCGGGCGCTCGCCCAGCCCATGACGGCAGACAACAAGACCATTGTTGTGGCTGTCCGCGACTTCAATACGAACAAGCTGCCGGCTCCCGACTCCGACTACGTGTCCGCAGCGATGTCCAAGCTCAACAAGGACATCCGCACGATCGTGGCAGAGACGCCCGGGACTCCTACATTCCTGCTCGCCTATTGCTGCAGTGCAGGCACGAAGTAGCAGTGATGGGTTCCGCAGGGTTTTGTCTTCGAGTCGCCTTGGGTCATGCGGCTCTGCTGCAAATAGCGCGGGGGCGAATCGGTTAAGGTGTCGGGCTGAACGAATTGAGAACCGACGATTAGCAAGCTGAAGAGCCTGGACGAACTGTTTGCAGGCCGTCACTTTGACCGCGATGTGATCATTCTGTGTGTTCGCTGGTACCTGCGCTACAAGCTTAGCTTGCGCGATCTGGTCGAAATGATGGCGCAACGGGGTCTGCGCTGGCCCACACGACGATCCTGCGCTGGGTGCGGCGCTTTGCGCCGGAGTTCGTCAAACGGTGGAATCGCTTCGGCAGGCCCACCGGCCAGTCCTGGCGTGTTGACGAGACTTATCTCAAGCTACGCGGCAAGTGGGTTTATCTTTATCGGGCGGTGGATCGGGTGGGCCAGACGGTTGACTTCATGCTCCGTGCAAAGCGCGACGTGGAGGCGGCAAAAGCCTTTTTCAGGAA
>NZ_JAFA01000099.1 GCF_000519185.1 Paraburkholderia nodosa DSM 21604
TGACGATGTTACCGCTGCATTGTGGACCGCCGTTCTTTGTCACCCGCGCTGCCTGCCACCCTACTATCTGCTATACAAGTTTCACGCGAACCGGGGCGAGCTTGGCGAGGCGAAGGAAGTTGCAACCAAGGCTTTGACAGCTGCAGCGCGGGAAGCGTCAATTGACATTGACTGGTGTGCGGTACAGCCAGGCGACACAGATTTCACGATTCCTGGACCGGCACGCTTTTGGCTCTTCACGCTGAAGGCGCTGGCCTTTATCAGCGTTCGCCGCTGCGAACGCGCGGTTGCCCTAAAGCTCCTTGCCAAGCTGCGCCGGCTGGACCCGGCCGACTGCGTCGGCTTCAACGTGGTGGAAGCCCTTCTCGCGCAGTCCGGGCGCCGATAAGCCCTACCGGCAGGCCAGCCGCCTACCTCGCGTGAAGTCCCTCCAATACATCAGGCCGGCAATCTGGCGAGGAATCATCGTCCCCTGCTCAATCCGGCCGGGCAAGCTACATGTCGTGATGCTGCTGGCCATGGGCTGGGAAGGCTGGCACCTGCACGAATTCGTCTTCGGAGGAATGAAATGAACGCGTCCCGCCCCGTGACCGAGTAAGAGGAAACGCAAGGTGGATCCTCACGGGCCAACGGCATCAATGACCGACAACCGCTTTTTCCGTAAACTTGCTCATGGTGGATGGTTTGTTGTTTGCTGGTTTCCGACTTCGACAATCAGATTCTCAGCTGAAACCTCCACCGCCTTCAATCTCCCGCCTCAACTCCCCCGTACACCAGTTCCGACTTTAGCTCTTTGATGAAAAACCTACCACTGCAAAAGCGTGTGGCATCCCTCGCAATGGCCATCGCCACCACCCTCGCATCCTCGGTCGCCACGGCGCAAACCCCGGGCGTCGTGCAGCCTCGCAATCCCGACCGCGCCGTCCTGCCGGTCATCTCTGGCTCGAAGGTCAGCGTTCCCTCTGGATCATGCAGCGTAGGGGCGGTGTTGGTGCCCAAGAGCATCCTCCACAGACTGACGCCTTACCAACGTGCCACACGATGGCTCGTGCTTGCCAAGCACTGCGCGCCGATGTACGCGACCATCCACGTGGGTACCGTTGCCATCGGCACCGTCGTGTGGCAGTCGGCTGCCTCGGACATCGAGCTTGTGCGGATATCGCCCCAGCCGACTCCGATGTCCTTGTACTGCGCCTCTCACCACAGCGCAGCCGTCTGCAATCCGATCCAGACTTATACGCCCCTTGCGAAAAACCAGGTCTTCATGCCGCGTGCCGGGCGGGAAGCGCGCCTTGCTGTTACCGGGTGGTCGGACGCGCCGGATGAACAGTACTGCACAAGCGGTTGGCGCACCGGCGTCCGCTGCGTGTGGCAAGGCATGTCTGTCGCGGCGGGAGTTTGGAGACCGAGTTATGAGCACATCAATGCCGCGCACACGTCCGAGCTCAACAGCATTGACAACGGCGACTCTGGCGGACCGGTCGTCACCTACGACCGGCATCTGATCGGGATCATCTCCTCCGGCGAGCCTGACGGCCGTTCCATCGTCTACTACACGCCAATGGAACAGGTGCTGTACGAGCTTTACAGCTACAGCTTCGCCCCGGCCGACCTACCCACCGATGTCGGCGAGGACAATCCGCTATCCCGCAACGGTGAAAACGCCGCTTGGGAACTGGCGCCGACCGACGACGAGTGAGGTGCCCGGTCGCGACCCACTGCCGGATGAAGGCGAGCGGGTCGGCGTTCATGACGTCGGCCTGTGTCGTCAGCATTCCGTGTGGGTAGTTGGAGTAGCTTTTCAGTCAGCAAAGCGCCGCCTCCGTGCGGCGCTTTGCTATGTGGTTGAGTCGCCCCTGGAAAACCCAGCAGTCCCTCACAGAACAAGGTAAGCCGCTGCGCGGCGACTAGAACCGTCGGTATGCGAAGGCCAACGCCGCAGGCAAGCCCGCCGATGGCCGCGAGCGGGGGATGGTAGAGTCGGAGATGTCGCGCACGGGAGGTACGGATCATCAGAACCGTCAGTCCGATCAAACAACTGCTGCAGACCGGCGAGGCCTGGTGGCGGTATTTCAAAAAGCATGAGCATGAGATCCGCTCGGCGGTGGTGGACAACGTGGTGCGCCTGGTGGCTTGCGGACCGGAAGTAATGGGCTACGCGAGCCACTGCTGCTCGAACGGTGAACCGCTCCGGGTTTGTCGGAGACCGCCGAGTTTGGCGCTACGCCGCGCGAGCGGATAGCGCCATGTTCCGATTGTAGGCTTCCTCTGTTTCCGCCGGCGACACGTACCCGAGCGGGCCGAGCAACCGATGGTGGTTGTACCAGTGCACCCATTCGAGCGTGGCGAGTTGAGGGTCGGCCGGGATTCGTGAATACCCGAAGCTTCAGGTATTTGCGATTACCCCCACCGCTGAATTAGGCGAAGCTCGGGCACGGCGATCGCGCCCCGCATTGCTGCGGCGGGGTTGTGCAAGATCGACAGGGTGGTGGCAAAGGTTCGCATAATGTCCTGAACTTTCCCTACCGGCCATGATGGCCGGCAAGGAGAAGACGATGACCCATCCGGGCCAATTACGCGGGACGGAATATCCCGAAGGACGCTTGCCATCAATTACGACCGCAGTTCAGTTTCTGAGCGAGTTTGATTCATACCTCGGCGCTGTCAGGGGGCTGGCACAAGGCACCCGAAGGAAGTATGGCCGGTTTGTTCAACGTTTCCTGGCTGGGTGGTGTGGCGACAGTCCGCCGAATTGGCAAGACCTTTCAACCGAACATCTGCGCACATACCTGCGTCAAGAATTCTCAAGCAGGAAGCGGCGACCATCGAGTTCACCGATCGTCGCGCTGCGCGCAATGTTGCGCTTTCTCGCCGTCAAGGAATTGACGCAGCCCGGTCTGGAGGAAACGCTTCCAAGAATTCGGCGTTGGCGTCATGCGACGCTTCCGCCGCGTTTGTCGTGCGCCGATGTCGATCGGCTGATCAAATGCGTGGTCGATGCTGCGACGTTTCAACCATTGCGGAATGCGGCAATAGTGCTGTTGCTCGCGAGAACCGGGATGCGTGCTGCCGAAGTCGCTCGCCTCAGTCTGGATGACGTTGACTGGGCCTGCGGCGTCATTCATATCCGTGAAACCAAGACCCGTCGTGACCGTGACCTGCCACTCTCCCGAGACGTGGGCCGCGCCTTGCTGGCGTACCTCAAACGGGAGCGTCCTCCATCATCCTACAGGACGATATTCCTGCAAGCGACTCCACCGTCGCAGCCATTCGCCGACTCGAGCGCGATTTCCAAGATCGTCCGGCGAGCCCTGGTTCGATCGGATATCGCTCCCGCGCGCGGTGCGGCACATCTGATACGCCACGCCGTCGCAACAACCATGCTGACACGCGGATCGAGTTTCAAAAACATCGCCGATGTGCTGGGTCATCAATCCCTTCAGTCAACTGCCATTTACGCGAAACTGGACTTGTTATCGCTGTCGCGTATCGCCATGCCGTGGCCTGGAGACGGTCATGAACGGTGAGGAACTTCAGGAGCTGCTGAGCTCGCTACGTTGAGCACCGCAAGTTGCTGGGTTACCGGCAAACCCATAGCGGAACCCTCTCACGCTTCGTCAACGACTTTGCCAACGATCACCCTGGTGAATCGATAAAGCCCATTGACGTTCTCGAATGGATCACGCGTGTTCGTCGTGCACCGCCGAGCCAATCCGCAATGCTGAGTATCCTGCGTGGGTTTCTGAGCTTTGTAAAGGCTGTCGATCGAGAGACTTCAGTTCCCGGGTCACACCTGCTGTCAACCGGCGCGAGTCAAGCAAGTTGTCGCCTCGGTCATGCAGCCAATGGCTGAATATCGATGCTGCCAGAATGCGTCTTGACGATGGCATCGCGTTCGGGGTTTAGGGTCACTGCACCGATAGGAGTCCAGTCGCGCGTGGCACCCGACCAGCGCTGCGGATTGCGCGCGCGAGCCTGGAGATATACCTCGTGACGAGCGGCGAGGATCGCAGCGTCTTCACCTGCGTGACGCTGTGCGGGGCTCACGTAACGGATGCCACTGTGTCGGTGATCATGGTTAATACCAATGCACGAAGCGCGAAGCCCAGGCGCGAGCGTCCTCCAGGTTCGCGAAGCCCTTGTCAGGGTATTCTGGCCGGTACTTGGCCGTCCGGAACAGGCTTTCGACATACGCGTTGTCATCGCTCACGCGCGGACGCGAGTACGACGGCTTGACGCCAAGCCAGGTCAACATCGCCAGGACGGTCGTGGCTTTCAGGGTCGAGCCGTTATCGCCGTACAGCACTGGCCTGGTCGCCATGGCGTGGATGCCCTCGGCCAGCGCAGTGCGCTTGACCAGGTGCGCCGCATGGTCCGAATCGTCACTGTCGTGCACTTCAAAGCCCACGATCTTGCGACTGTACACGTCCATAATCAGGTACAGGTAGAACCAGCGGCCAACGATTTCGGCGGGCAAATACGTCATGTCCCAGCACCACTACTGGCGCGGGGCCGTGGCGATATGCGTCGTCGGAGGACGGCTCTTGCGCGGTGCCCTGGCGCGGCCCCGGTGCTGGTTCTGTCCATGCGCGCGCAACACACGCTGGAAGCTCGATTCGCTGGCCAGGTACACGCCTTCGTCGGCCAGCATGGGGACGATGCGCGCCGGGGGCATGTCGGCAAAGCGAGGTTCGTTGGCCACCTGCAGGATTCGCTCGCGCTCCGCTGGCGTCAGTGCATGCGCCGGCGTCGGCCGCACTGCAGCGGGCCTGCCATCACCCGATACGAGCCCATCGCTGGCCTTCCAGCGCTGCAGACTGCGCTGGTCGATGCCAGCGACCTCACAGGCCTGTTGCAGCCGCGCGCCGTCCTGCCGCGCCGCTTCGATGTCCCGGGCCAGCGTCTGGCGATCTTCGAGCCCGATCATTCGTCCTCGCCTTTGTCCTTGTTGAAGATCGCCGAGACTTTTTTTGACAGCACCAGCAACGCTGCTGTCTCAGCCAGGGCCTTGTCCTTTCGCCGCAGTTCTCGCTCGAGCTCCCTGATGCGCCGGCGGTCTTCCTTGGTCTGCTGCGCACTGGCGCGCTTGTGCGTGGGCTCGACAAGCGCCTGCGTTGCGCTGTCGCGCCATTGCTGGAGTTGCTGTGGGTACACGCCGTGTTCGCGGCACCAGGTGTTAGCGGCGGTGTAAAAGCGTCATTAGATGGCGGCGCAAAGTTGAGTAGAAGCGTCAACAACAGGGGCGGTTATGGGCCGCTGTTGTTGGGTGATGGCCATCAGAATGGATCGTCGATGTCGCGAGGGTGAGGATTGTCGGGAGGCGCGCGCTGTTCGTGCAGCAGGTCATTAAGCGGAATCTGGTAGTGCGCGGCAATACCGCTCGCCATAGCAGATACGGCTCATCGCTCAGCGTGACGTACGTCTCGTCAAGGTGCCAGGTTAAACCCACCGCGTTATACACATCTCGGACTACGCGAGTTCATGGCGCAGTCCGCGTAGAGTTTCCGCTGCCGTCATGACGCGCTCCAGACCTTGCCATATCGTCTTTGCGCCCGGTTCGCCGTCGCCTTTGCGAGCGAGGAAGCCACCGCACCGCGCCACCAGTCGGATCATTTCGTTGAGTCCGAGCGGTTTCGACGGTCGTCGTATTTTCAGCAGCAGGTGGGCACCGTGAATCTCGTCAGGATCGAAGAACAGCGTCGCATCAAGGTCGGGACATGTCCGGCCCATACGCATCAG
>NZ_JAFA01000100.1 GCF_000519185.1 Paraburkholderia nodosa DSM 21604
CTGAACACCCCCCGCACATACATGGACGCCCCCAGTTTGCCAAGCTTTCAGTCTTTGACGGCTCGAAGGTAGAGATTGCACTCATACATCCGGACTTTCGGTGCGGCGTTGCCGCTGTCCCTGATGGAATCCGCTGGCCAAGTTCTCAATAGATCCGTGTGCTCGAGGCACGCTGTGCGGGTCAGATTTCCGTGGCCACGGTCTTACCAGTTTTGCCATCAATTCATGATCACCTGAGCAATCTAGAGAGCTCCTGTTCTGCGGGGTTACGTTGACTACTTCAAGCCGCGCCGACTACGCGACGGCGATAGCCGTCGCGTAGTCGGCGCGGAATTCGCGGCCATTGGACAGCAATGCCCAGATAATGCGAGCATTCTTGTTGGCTAATGCAACCGCTGCCACGTTCGTGTTGCGACGCTTGAGTAGCCTGCTCAGCCAACCGTCTGGACGCTCCTTTCGCTGCGCCGCGTAGATCACTGAACGCGCTCCCTGAATCAGTAGCGTCCGCAGATACGAATCTCCTCTCTTGCTCATCCCCAGCAGCACGGTCTTGCCGCCAGTGGAGTTTTGCTTGGGCACCAGCCCAAGCCAGGCACTTACCTGTCGACCGCTCTTGAAGCTCTTGGCGTCGCCAATAGAGGCCACCATCGCACTGGCCGTAATCGGCCCTATTCCTGGCAGCTTGGCCAGCTTACGGCTATCGTCGTTCATGCGATGCCACGCGACGATCTGACTCTCGATCTCATGAACCTGACGATCGAACTCCTTCAACTGATCCAGTAGGCGTTGCACCAACAGACGGAACGAGCCCGGCAAATCATTGTCTGCATCCTCAATGAGGTCTGGCACACGCGTGGCAATGTGGGCGATGCCCTGCGGAATGACGAGCCCGAATTCGGCCAGCAGTCCACGGATCTGGTTGGATTGCGCTGTCCGAGCCTTTACAAACCCCTGGCGGACACGATGCAGCGCCAGCACAGCTTGCTGCTCGATATTCTTGATCGGCACGAAACGCATATTTGGCCGGCCAACCGCTTCACAAATAGCCTCGGCGTCAGCCGCGTCGTTCTTATTCGTCTTTACGTACGGTTTGACGAATTGCGGCGCCATCAGCCTCACATCGTGCCCCAGGCCGCGCAGCTTGCGCGCCCAGTGATGGGCGCTTCCGCAGGCCTCCATGCCAATCAGACACTGCGGGAGGTTTGCGAAGAAGACCGCCACCTGGTCGCGCTTGAGCTGTTTCCTCAGCACGGTCTTGCCATGCTCGTTGACACCGTGCACCTGAAATACATTTTTTGCCAAGTCGATACCTACGGTCGTAATCTTCATTGCCGGACGCTCCTCTTGGTATGGTTTGCAACCTTCCGCTCCACTATGACACGTCGCGGCCACCGGTTTGTGGGTGGGGGCGTCCATACCAATAGATCCCGGCGTGCCCAATTTAGGCACCGGGCTCCTACCTTGAGTGCTTGACGGCAAAGCGCCGATCAGGCCATGGATGAAGAATGCGAGGTTGAGGGAGCCAGGCATCCGCGATCCTCTCGACCCGTGGCCACGTCATATGATCCTTCTGGCTGCGACGCCGGAGCGCGCGCCGCCAGAGATCAACGACGTGATAACGGAACGCGCCAAGCGCGCGCGAGTTCGTGGGGACTGCGTGGTACGCGAAATAGCCACGCACCACCTGCCCAAGCCACTTCCCTTGCACAGGAATCGGATCGTGCATGCGTCGCCGAAGCTCCTCCTTGATCTGCCTGAGCTTCGCCCGCATGCAATCGCCCCGGGTCTTTCGCTGAAGCTGGAAAGCGCCACGACGCGATTTGCCGCAGATAAAGATGAAGCCCAGAAACGCAAAGGTCTCCGGCCGGCCAAGACCGCGACTCCGGCGGTTGACCGCTGCGTAGCGGCCGAACTCCAGTAGTCTTGTCTTGTCCGGATGTAGCGCAAGCGCGAACTCCTCCAACCTCTGACGCATCGCATCCCAGAAGCGCCGCGCGTCAGCTTCGTGCTCAAAGCCAACAACAACATCATCTGCGTATCGCAGGATGATGACGTTGCCTTTGGCTTCGCGCCGTCGCCACCGTTGGGCCCAGAGGTCAAAGACGTAGTGCAGGTACACGTTCGCGAACAGCGGTGATGCCACTGATCCCTGTGGGGTACCCGTCTCACTGACGCTGAGCTCTCCATCTTCCAGTACGCCCGCCTTGAGCCATTTGCGCACAAGGCGGATGATGCGCTGGTCGCCGATCCGGTGCTCAATGAAACGGACCAGCCATTCCTGGCTGACCGAGTCAAAGAAACTCTTGAGATCGGCGTCCAGAATCCAGTTCACCGGGGTGCTGGTGATTGCTGTCGCCAACGCGTCCAGCGCATCGTGCTGACTGCGCCCGGGCCGGAACCCGTACGAGAACCCGAGGAAATCCCCCTCGTAGATCGCGTTCAGTACATCAACCACCGCGCGCTGGACGATCTTGTCCTCCAGTGCGGCAATCCCCAACGGGCGCTGCTTACCGTCCGGCTTGGGTATGTACTGCCGCCGAACAGGCAATGCCCGATACGCTCCGCTGTGTACCTGCGCGTGCAAACGCTGGAGATGCTCTTCCAGTCCTGCCTCGTAGTACCGCCATGTCATGCCATCCACTCCCGGAGCCGCATTGCGCTTGAGCGCAAAGAACGACTCCCGGAGCCGGTCGACAGTGACGTGATGCAAAAGCGCGATGAACCGCTCCTTCTTCCGCTGCCTTGCGGCTTGCCGTACACGTTCCAGCCCCTGTGACACGCTTGCCCGGTTCTGCGCCCGGCGCGTGCGTTGCTGACCCGTGTTTCCCTTGGTCCCCGCCCTTGGCTCCGCCCACTCCGCAGCCGGTTTCCCGACGTTGTTCGCAGGCTTCCTCGCTACTATGGCGGAGTCTGACTTCTCTCGACCGTTCATCATCGGCTACGGCTCCTCGCCTTCCCGATGCGGACCAGCCGTGCTGCGACTGGCCGGACGAGAGATCTCCCGGTTCCCGTGCAAAGAGCGTCCGTACGTGCCAGGGTCTTCGACCACGCCGGATCGCAGGGGTGCTCGCGCTCACGCGCCCCTTCGTGTTGCCTTCCGCGTTCTAAACCGAGTCGGCATCCGGGATATACACAACTATCGCGGCTCAATGGCTGGCCCGCACGCTCCCCTGCCGACGCTTCGCCGACCACCTCACGGTGACCTGCGCACGGCTCGGGGCCGATGTGGTTCGCTACTCCTTCATCGCAGTGGACTTTCACCACCTACTCCTTGCCGGTCTCCCGGCGCACTCAGAACTTGTGACGGATCCCCACTACGACGAGCGCCTGATTGTCGGCACCCGAACTCACGCCGAAGTCGCCGATCGATGCCTGCGCAACGACACTCGAACCCTGCGCGTCGAGCGTGTGGCCACTCGCCTTCTGGTAGCCGGCGAGCGCGTAGAGATCGGTGCGTTTGGAGAGCGAGTAATCGCTGCCGAGGTTCACCTGGTTGTAGTGTGCGGACGACGGCCCCGTGAGCGACGTGTAGTTGTAGCCCGCGCCCGCGCGCAGCGCCGGTGTGATCTGGTAGTTCAGGAACGCCGAGCCGCTGTTGAATATTGCGGTCTGGTGGAAGGTTGAGTACGCATCGTTTGCGTATTGCGTGTTCGAGTAGGCCAGCCCGAAGCTCAATGCGCCCACCGCATAGCTGCCGCCGGCGCGCACGATCTGGATGGAGCTTGCGCTTGCGAAGCCCTGATTGATGACCGTGTTGAAGAGACTATCCGAGCTGCTCGTCCAGGTGCGCACGCCGGAAGTGAGCGTGCTGCCGCCGTTGGCGAAGAAATAGCCGGCCGCGAGCGAGAGCGGCCCGTTCGAGTAGGCGGCGCTGAAGCTGTATGTCTGGCCGCTGCCGGTTGCGCCGGCCACGCCGCCGAAGCCGTACAGCGCCTCGAACTGCAGGCCTGCGACGAGCGGGCTCGCGTACTTGACCGAATTGCTCACGCGCAGGCTGTTGTCGTAGTTGTCGAGGTCGCCGGGCGTGCCGAATACGCCGCCGAACGGACCGTCCGCGGTGAGCGGTTGCACGAGATCGACGAGCGGATCGTACTGGCGGCCGAGCGTGAGCGTGCCCCACGTCGTGCTGGCGAGACCGACGATCGCCTTGCGTCCGAATTCGCGGCTGCCCTGCCCGAGCGTGCCGGTGCCCACGTTGAAGCCGTTTTCGAGCTGGAAGATGGCGGCGAGGCCGTTGCCCAGATCCTCGCTGCCGCGCAGGCCCCAGCGGCTGCCCGAGAGATTGCCGCTGCTCAGCTTGACGAGCGTGGACTGGTTTTGGCCGTTCGCGCCCTGGGCGTTGGGCACGTAGGCCAGGCCGGCATCGACGATGCCGTACAGCGTGACGCTGCTTTGCGCGTGGGCACTCGTGGCGATTGTGGCCACCGATGTGGCGAAGGCGAGCGCGAGAGCGGCGGTTAGCGGGCGGCGTGTGAGAGAGGCGTTTTTGTTGTTCATGCGGGGCGTTCCGTTGCGTGTGGTGATTGTCGCTACGCGGTCCTTGCGAGGCGGCTGCAAGGCCGGTGCGGCAACGTTACGGAACGCCCAGCAAGCGGGGAACGAACGATTTCTGCGTTGCTTAGGGGGTGCGAGCGACTTTGCAAAGCGCAGATCGTGCCAGGGGCGGCGCGAGCGCATTCCTCCGGCGCGCGGAGTCTGCTATAATTCGCCTCCCGCCGGAGAGATGGATGAGCGGTTTAAGTCGCACGCCTGGAAAGCGTGTATAGGTTAATAGCCTATCGGGGGTTCGAATCCCCCTCTCTCCGCCAGGAACGAATTAAAAACCCCGTATAGTCAATGACTTACGGGGTTTTTCATTTTGGCCCGTCAAACAACTCACCGGCGGGCAGCAGGGGCGCCTGACTGCGAGTCAGAACTTAAGAGCGCCCCAACGCCTCGATAGTCTTGCCCTCTATCAGCAAGCACAGCACTTTCGACCTTCGACCAATTGAGGTTGCATCCGCCCCGCGCTATAAGCGCATTACGGGCTGAAATGGCTCGACAACGTGCGGCCTTTCTGACTATTGCAGTCCTGTTGTACGGGCCGCGTCTCCCACGACATCCACGAGTGAGCCTATGGCGGACCTGCCAACCATGCCAGAGCGGCGGGCGTATCACCGGGACGTGATCCACAAGCTCCCCGCAGTCAGCTCCCGCTTCCTTACGTTGTCCAATATCGCACTGGCGCGCTCGACGTTAACCCTGCGCAGCGCCGCACTGGCGATTGGCGCTGTCATAGCGCTCTCAGCCTGCGGCCATGCCTTGCCTGATGATCCGTTCGCCAGCGAAGGCCAGGCCATGGCAA
>NZ_JAFA01000101.1 GCF_000519185.1 Paraburkholderia nodosa DSM 21604
CGCCAACGTTGGCTGCTCGAACATAAAGCCAACGAGTCATCCTGTTTTTCCTCCCAGCCTACAGTCCCGAGCTAAACAAGATCGAGATCGTCTGGCGGCAACTGAAATACCGATGGCGGCGCGCTCTCACCTGGACGCGCGATACCATCGATGCCGAACTTGCTGCATTTCTAAACAAATACGGATCCGAATTTCAAACGAATTTTTCGTGAACACTTACGCGATGGTGCGGTAAAAGCAGTGGTGGCGGGAGACATAGAGATGGATGCCGTGATTGCCAACGTCAGGGCGATCCACCCGACGCCCGCGAGCCTCGGCATGCTCATCGATTCGAGCGGCCATGTCATCGCACATCCGGATGACACTCAAATCCGTGTCGGATATTGCACCGGCTCCTACCGGTGACAGATCTTTATTGGTCTGCAAAATTCGTCGTCTGAGTAACCTTGACGATGCCCGAGACGTTTCCCGAGGGCGGATTGACGAGCAGGGAAAAGTGGATGATCGGCGCGCCTGGAACAACCTGATGACCGGCAATTCCGTCGACTCTATAGAGCTGGTCCATGATTGATCTTCCTTTCAACAAGTTAGATATGCAAACAAAGCAGCGCGATCTGGCGAAAGTGGCTCGTCGCGCTCGCAGCGATTGCTTGCAAAATCTGTGCTTAAGCAGATCGCTGACCGTACTCTTGTCCGGATGTTTTGATCATGTGCCTGCGCAACTCCCCCGCCTTCCGTTCTACAGCAGTACTATGGCGAATGCTGAGAACAAGCCTCACCGGTTGAGGTGTCTGTCCTCTCTTCGACGAAGCCCTGGCGGTATCCGATGCATGCAGGCGTCGGCACTTATATTCGCCTTCTTGCCCCATTTTACCAACATGCAACAAGCGTCCACATTGGTCGACATAAGCTTCAGCGTGTGTGGTGGTGCTGTGGACCAAGTGATGAGGGCCGGGGCCATTCGGTGGGGATCCGTATGGAAGCGTCCGACTAGCTGGCTGGCGAACGACATTGTCAGAGGTTGGACAATGTCGGGAATGAAACAACGTGTTGCAGGGTGATGGTGTTATCCAGCAAGGGTTTTTTACTTGGCACGATACCTGCATTAACCGCAATCACGCTACACATACACAAGGATAAACCTATGGTTAGACTCACCGATCGTGCGCTCTCCGCCTGTGGTCACACTTCGCGCCTAGCGTTCGCGGCAAAAGTGAATGCACGCCGCCTGGCACAGAAGAAACAGCACATCCACCGCAGCCGTCCAAGGAGCGCAGCAACATGGAGCAAGGTGATGACCAGGGCGAGCTCGGTCGAATTGAGGCAGATGTGCGGGCAGCGCGGCCGGCCATGCAGGTTCAGGCGGAGAGTCACTGGCGGCACGCCTTGGCCGCCTCGCTGAATGATCAAGCGCTATACAGCGAGGGCATACAGACTGGAATCTGGATTGCGACAATCTGTTCCCGCGCAGCGCATGCCTGCTTTACCCTTTCCGGCGGTGCCGCAATGTATGAATCTTCACCACTTCAGTGGCGGCTACGCGATCTGCAGGCGGCTGCGCAACACGCCATGGTCCACCAGCGGCACTATGCGGAAGCTGGTCGGATGCTGCTGGAACCGGGTCGTATCAACGTCAAGGTCGGACAAATGGCGACAAAACTGATCGGGGGACGGCAGAAAGCTTTAGGAGTGGCCCGCGTATCAGCATTCTGCATCGTCATACTCAGCGAATTCTAAGCGCACCAACCTGCAGATCGGTCGGCTTCCCTTCTATATGGTTAGTCATCCGATCGGATGGCGATGCCAGCTCACCCCCCTCGCAAGCACAGCGGGGCCCGCACCATGATGACTGATTTCGGTACCCGGATGTGAGATGGAGAAAATTGAATGAGAAACGCCTTACCGTCTAAGCTGGAATTCGGCATTTTCGATCATTTGGACGATGACGGCTGCGCCGTTGCGCAACAATACGCGGACCGCCTCAGGCTGGCTGAAGCCTGTGACCGGCTCGGCTTTTACGCTTATCATCTGGCAGAGCACCATTTTACGCCGCATGGGAGGGGGCCGTCGCCGAATCTGTTCTTGTCGAGCGTCGCACAGCGCACCAGGGAACTTCGTCTTGGTCCGTTGGTCATGCTGCTTAGCCTCCATCACCCACTACGTGCGTTTGAGGAGATATGCATGCTTGACCACCTGAGCGGTGGTAGGGTCGAGATGGGCATAGGGCGCGGTTCTCTTCCCCTAGAGCTTGGCCACTTCGGGATAGATGCGGACGACGTGCCAGAACGCTATCTCGAAGCTTGCGAGATTCTAATGGCGGCGATGAAGGGCGGCACCCTTTTCTACCAAGGCCACCATTTTCAGCTAGATAATGTCCCTTTGGCATTAATGCCTCGTCAACGTCCTTACCCGCCAACATGGATCGCCACCAACCGAACTGAGTCCGCGCGCTGGGCCGCCGCAAACGGCGCAAATGTGGCATCTGTAGGACCCGCGACATTTGTTCGCGAGATCACTGAGGCATACCGTGCGGTGGAAGGATGCAACACGGGCACGGCCAGCAAACCATCATTTCTCGGATTGCTTCGCATGATTGTGGTCGGGCAATCCGCTAGCCATGCATATTCGCTCGCGGCGCCTGCTTTCGAACGTTGGCTTAGGAACTTCAGATACCTGTACGACCTCAATTCAATTCCAGTTCCATCAAATCTGCCCTTGACTTTTGATGCAGCAGTAGATAGTGAACTGTGCGTGGTAGGAACGGCAGCTTTTGTTCGACGAACTCTCCTTGATCAATTGCAAGAAGCAGGGGCCAACTATCTTCTTTGCCAAGTTGCGTTTGGCGATCTCCCTTTAGATACCTCACTTTTCACGGCAATGACCATTCAATCCGAATTGATGGGCCCAACCGCGTGAGTGCGATCGCCCTCGAACAGGCTATCTTGAAAGGCGATCTTTTCCCGACCGCAACCAGCAACGTTTTCTGATCTTGGTTCGTGAAGGTGCATCGGCGCGACAGCTTCGGAATTGCAAAGAGGGTTTCGGCCAGCTTCGAGCCAATGTATCGGTGTCGTGGCTTGGAGATACCCAAGCTGGCCCTTGCTCCTCATGAATGCTGTCGCGGAATGAGCCCGAGCCAAGCGGCAAGTTTCCCTCGCCGTGATCAGTCTACCCTCGGCGTGTCGATGTCTATCATTTGTAGGATCCGTCTGTGTGCTCCGACATCGGGGATGGACTAATTAATCCGTGTTTTCTTTAAAAAGAGGAAGGTATGAGAGTTTTTTGTGAAATTCTTATTCGTGGCACGTTGCTGCTATCTTTTCTTTACGGGGTACCGGCTCATGCTTACCTATCGAAAATTATACCCGACGCCGATAGAAGATACGACGTATTGAATAGCAAAATATTTTATACGGGGCCCGTCACAATTCTAAAGGCGAATGACTTGATAGCGGCGTTAGACGAGTTGAACGCGAAGTACCCTAAGCTCAACTCTATTTATCTATATATCGATAGCGACGGTGGAGATATGGATGCGGCGTATATTACTTACCGCGCCATCCATAGTTCGAGGGTGCCGGTAATAACAGTTAATTTAGCCTCGGTAATGTCGGCTGCTACGATGATGTTTTGCGGCGCTCAGGATCGCCTCTCCTTTCCTGGAGGGATCTTTATTCTGCACCCGCCAAGCATAGACCTAAGCAACAGGTTCCAGCCCGATCAGCTCAATGTTGCCACGGAAAATTTGGATACTGCCACGAAAATGCTTTCAGATATCTACAGCAAGTGCACCAAACTGAACGACAAGGAAATAAATTCAATAATTCACAGTGAAAATAACAGGAAGGTTCTCAGTCCAGATGAGGCTTCTGCAAATGGAATGGTGACTGGAATAGCTCATGATATTATTGATGCACCGGTGTCCTACTATGTAAAGGATCGCGCACAGTAAGCTTTCTGAGATGGACTGGCTTCCTGTCGCTTTGTCATCAAACATATCGAACTTGGGCCGGCCTTCATGTGACCGATGGCCGGCTCGATCGCGCCGCGATCTTGTGGCCTCAATGAAAAGATGCCCGGCGGCGAGGCGTGCGGCGAGCTGTTTGGGATAAAGTGAGGCACGTAGGAAGTGTCGCTTGAGCGCGAGAAGCTGATGGACCGTGACCTTGCCCCCGTTGACGAATCCCATAGCTGAGGGAATTATGCGGCTTCGCCTTGCTGAGCCGCGAACCAGTTCTTCTCGAAATTCATGGGGCTGACGTAGTCGAGTGTCGAGTGCAACCGTCGTGCATTGTAAAAGCCCAGCCAATCAATTACTTCATCCATTGCGGCACGCCGTGTAGCGAAGTGCCGGCCATGCATGCGTGCTACCTTCAGCGAACCCCACAGACTTTCGGTCGGCGCGTATCCCAACAATCGCCGCGTCGGCTCATCGACGAGCGCATGCCATAGGCCTTCAAGGTGTCCTGAAACAGGCCGCTGCAATACTGGGCGCCCCTGTCGCTATGCACGATTACGCCAGCTTCCGGGTGCGGCGGCTCCGGTTTTTCTGGACACAAAGTTGGGGTAAAACGTGTGATCCAAACTGGAGTGGTTGATGTTGAAGAGACCCGATACGAAGGCGATTGCGCCGGAGGCGCTGGAAGGAGCGCGTAGCGCGACTGCAAGCGCCTCCGGCGCGGCCGAAATCAAACGCTGGTCTACCGGCCGCAAGCGTAGTGTGGTGCTTCGGTTGCTGCGCGGCGAACCCGTCGACGCCATC
>NZ_JAFA01000102.1 GCF_000519185.1 Paraburkholderia nodosa DSM 21604
GCCAACCTCTAACCTGTTGAATCGAAACAGAACAGATGTTTGTCGGGCTTGTGCATTGCGGACGTGAGTTACCCACAGATTCTGTTGAGAGCCCTGTTAGCAACTTCTGGACATCCGCATCAAGTCCTTGTCCCACAAAGGTTTTCGGGCGACGCGTGGGGAATGGCTTCTTTTCCCATGTGCTCGCAAACATCGTTACCCAACGTTGCCCCCTTTTTCAGAACCCAATAGCGCCGGCCACATATTCCCCGGTCGATCTCGCCATCGACGCAACGAGCCGGGGATGGCGGACGACGAAAACCGCAATCACCAGGAAAACGGCCCCACAGGTGACAACCGTCTCGAACGTGCCCCACAGCTTGTTCTGGGAGACAAGCATCGCAAACGTCCAGAGTGAAATGATTGCGCCGAGAGCGGGACCAAACACCGGGCGGTAGCTGTATTCGTGCTTCCACGGCACATCCACCGGAGCGGGTTCCTTTGCCGCCAGATTGAGTGCAACGCCTTGTTCATGAGGCAGTGCAATGAGTTGCGGCCCCTGCCCGAAGTGCGCCATCTTCGCGGCGAGCGCCTGGAGCAGCCAGCGCGCTACGGGTGCCTGCGGTCCGACCGCCTGCTCTAGCGCGTGTTCTTCGAGTTTCTGACCGCTCTCCCGTACCGCGCCCATCGTCCCGTGCTGCGCAATGCCCTTGAGGCGGCTATGCCAGAAGTGATGAATGCGCTCGCGTGGCACCTGGCCCGCGTCGAGCAGCAGGGAGAGCGACCTGTCCACCTGGTCGGCGTCGCTGGTCATCTGGCGTAACAGCCACGCCTGCTGTCTCAGGTCCTTCTTCTCCCGCATGAGCGCAGGCGAACCCAGCAGCAGCGCCACTGCCGCCTCTGAAAACGCCGGTTCAATGTCCTGCCCTTCCCCGTCCTGCCCTGCCTCGTTCAGATGCCACGCGAGCAGCAGGCGATACTTTGGAGTCCGGTCCACGGTGTACGAGGCATAGGCATAGGGTGATTGCATATAGTCCTTGAACCAGTGATCCGCAAACCCAACGTCCATGTTGTTGCCCAGCGACCTGACGCGGGGCACCCCAGCCAGTTCCATCTGCTTCCAGACCTGCTGGACGTCAAGCGAGAGTTCTGGCTGGTCGCACTGCATCACGATTTCGAAGGAGTCGCTGCGCATCGCCGTCGCGAGACATGGCAACAGGGGCGTCAGAAGTTGCGTGAGCACACTGTGAAGGCGGGGTGTGCCTTCCTCGCCAGCGCCGACATCCAGCGCCTTGACCTTGCCCGGATTCTCCGGTGGCTTTCCCTCAAGCCCCAGCATGCGCACGGCGAGGTCCGGCTCCGGAGCGAGTACCACGCTATCAAGCACGGCGACACCCGAGCGGACTTGCCGCTGCCAGTTGACTATCTGGTGCCAGCGTTCCGTGTTGTGATCTGCTGCCTGCATTGCCGGCCCGTCATACAGGACCATGTGCAGCATGAAGCAGATTGCCATCGAAAGAGTAAGCGGAACCGCAAACGCCTCGTGAAAAAGCTTTTCCGACCAAATGGGCACGCCTTTCGGCCAGTCCGCCAACACGATGACCAGGGCGGCGACATGAACAACCAGGAATATGCAGATATAGAGCCATACGGGCGGCGGCTTCACAGCAGGCCATTCTTCCGGCATGCGCTGATCCCAGCGAAAACTCATGTGGCCTCCGTTCAGGCGTCAACAGTCCACGCGCGCAGTGATGCGCGCAGCAGGGGTTTCGGATTGCAGGCACATGCGCAATAGTCGTTCTCCAGCGCGGGCACCTTGCCGTAGAACTCCTGCTCGAAGCGTGCGCCGTTGCGCTCGATCCTGCCGGTCGTGCCACACGCCGGGCAGCGTACCGCTGCGCCGAGGTAGCCCATCCTGCGTCCGTTGTAGCCTGTGCCATCGATGCCATCGACCACCGTCCCGCCTGTGGTCGTATGGTCGCCTTCATAGATGTGGGCGCGTTCGCTCATGTCAGGCTCCTACCCATTCCCAATCGGTCCTGCCCGAGTCCACGTCGCCCTCGGGCATGCGCTCGCCCCGGCGTCGCGTCACGATGCTGGCGAGGTCGTACCGGGTGGGAGCCCGCCCGTACAAAGAATCTGAGTGGATGCGTCTGACCCAGCGCCCACTGCGTGGACACTCAGCGCCTGACTCGCAGAACTGCACGGTGTCCGCGATCATGTCGAACGACCATTGCTTGACGGGCGTTGGCGCGGTCGCCTCCCACACCCACTGCACCGGCCCGTCGATGTTGACATCGGGCAGTTGCTCCATCGGCATCGTGACGCGCCCGGTGGTCGCCGCCTCCCCGGCCTTGAACGGCTTGAGCAACAGACCGCGATGGCCGTTGTCAGTACGCACGGCACGGTACAGACCGTCCTCGGCAAAGGTCTGCCCCGGCTTGACCGGTTGCCGCGACATCTCTGCCTTGTGCATCGCTTCCCACTGCTCGCGCTCCTGGGGCGTCGAGGGGTAGTCGCGGTCGAACGTGATGCGCAACGGAGCCCTGAAGTCAGAATGGAAACTAACGTCATCATTCATGGCATATGGACCATCAAAGCTCAAACCCAATGTAATCCAGGCGCTGACATCGTAGGTTCCGGCAGGAATTTTATTGTACGGTACTCCTGAATATGAAAGGTCGAAGAATTGCCCCGGATCGATCGTGACGCGGGAAAGTTCCTTTCCAGATGAGGCATTATTAATGGCCCAAACATTTTCCCCCGGAATTCCAACTGAAAGGTAGCCGCGCGGTCCCGCCGAGTCTGGGGCATCAACTGTCGTTTTGTCGCGACCGCTGTTGAACAACCTCAGCCGAACGTTAAATTTCCCGTCTGTCGACTTCTCGACAGATAGAACAGAGATGGTAAGCTTCTCTACGGCGATTCCATTTCGTACACAATACGCCTTCAGAATATTACTCAAGTCATCATATCGCCACGCTGCCTTTTTCGGCAAAACATCGAAATTGGAATGTACCGTTTCATCAGTTGCCGGACAAACAACCGTGAATTGTGGCAGGTAATAGTCGTTCTTGCTCCATTGCGCCCTGTCGCAAAGAATAGACGTTATCTCCTTGGCCGCTTCTAGTGCCTCCCCTTGCAACCGGGCTTCGAGCAGGGTAAATCCCGCCACATCGGGATCGTCAATATTGCTTCTAATCAACGCCACCTTTCCAGCGCGAACACTCGGACCATTTGTTGTCAATTCAGCGAAATCGAGTTTCGTGCCGATATCGTCACCGGACACACCTGTATTCGCCATCACATACCCCATTGAAACAATCAAAAGAAGAAACCCGACAGGCCAGCGAAGCAATCGACTACTTCTCATATCCCACCCGCCAGGTGCGGCCTGTCATAACATTGAATTCCCGCGCAATATAGTTGCCGTAGTAGTAGTCAAGCTGCGCCGTTGGAGGTTGACCAGGTAATACCAGATGCGCGCAACCGCCCCCCATCAGGTTCTCAGCCGAATCCGCCTGCCACGTCACTTTTCCGGCCTCCTCCTTTATCGTCGCGAAATTTACTTCGCCGTTTTCGATGTACATCTTGTGCAGCCAGCCGCCCTTGTCGTAATACTCGTCAGGAAAGTTAAACAGATAGCCGCATTCATGCGCTATGGAATTGTCAGGAAAGGGGATGCGCGGTTGTTCTTTGGGTATCCAGGTCTCTTCCCCCCAACTGTTCGCGTCACAGCGCTTCGCCGCAGGAAAGAGATTCACGGGCCGATGGATTTTCTTGTCCGTCGCCACGTTACCAGTCGCGTCAGCCAGATAGAGTTCAACCGCGTACTTCACCCTGACCCGGCAACCACAGGACGCGCCTTTTTGGCATTGATCGAGAACCAGCCAGAATGACTTCTGGTTGAGGACAGCTTCAACGCGGGCACGAACTTCGGGGAGCTTGAAATTCGGCCCCGGCTGGCTGCGGGATTCCACAACATATCCTGGAATTGGTTTGCTACCCGCCAACGCAAGTGCAAACTGGTCAAAATCATAGGGCACTGACTGAACCGGTTGCACCGCTTCTCCATCTGGACCCGCCACCCGGATGTCCCTAAGCACGAGTTTGATACGAACCGTTGCCGTGACCGTTTTCGACCGCGGGTCATAGGCCAGTTCAAAGGGCGATGTCCGATCCCCTCCACCAGTCTGACGCTTACCCTTATAGAGCCACGGCGACCCATCCTTCCTGATGGCAAGGTATGTCCGAGTCTCCATCGACGGTTCACGCTCGCTCCGAAGCACCGGCATCTGCCAGTCGCACGGCACGACCTTGTTGAGCCTGATCGGGTCCAGGTTTTCGGGAACCTTCCCCTTGGGCGCATTGTCCGGGTCAGTCAGCACCAGCGGACTGTTATCCGAGTTCGCCTGCTGTTGTCCAGCCGATGCCGCCGCGCCCATGTCGGACGGTGGGGCAGGCGGAACTCCACCCGCACTCTCCGCCTCGCCCATCTCGGGCGCAGGTGCTGGAGGTGCAGGAGGCACCACAAACTTCGGATTGGTCCGCCATACCTCGCAGTCGGTCGTGTACGGCACGAACTTCGGCGCGAACGCTGTGCCGCCCAGGTCCATCTGCGCGGGACCGNTGCCCTTCANGCTGGCCGTCCGGNACAGCACACCGCCACGCGAGCCGATCTCGACGCCTTCCCCGCTGAGCTTCACGTAGGTGCCGCTCACGTTCAGGATGATTTCCTTCGCCGCCTTCAC
>NZ_JAFA01000103.1 GCF_000519185.1 Paraburkholderia nodosa DSM 21604
TCGGGAGCGCCGCGACCACGATTTCAGGAATCGAGTTGACGCATCGCATTCGCAAGGGGCAGTTCGATCTCGCGAAGCTCGGCCTCAAGGAGGCCGCTGCGCCCGCCGTATGGAATGCGGTCCTGTTTGATCGATAAGCTTTCCTACCTATATGAGCTTTCTCAACCCGCTTACCTATTTGCACCAGAACCTGAAATCACAAGAATAGCCGACGATGCACGATCAATTGTGTGAGTGGTCGTCCTGTTTGTCCAACTCCCGACGACGTATGTCGACATTGTCACGTTAGAGCGTTCTCTGAAAGTCGCAGTTGGCCTGTTGCAGAAAACAACTCCGACGAGCATTCCAGCAGGATCAGTATCACGTCTTCGGGGTCGAGCCGATCCGCACGGTCTTGCGGACTGCCCCGTCAGGGCTGCCGACGTCATGCAGCACAGCTTCGAGATCCGTCCCGACGCTGCGCCCGAGCATTCGGCAACCGGAGATCAAGCGTGGCTGGCTGGCCAACATGCAGGTCTATTGCGTGCCGAAGGTCTGGAGGCAGACGAACCGGGAAGGCGTTGCGGTGGCCCGCTGCACGGTCGCACGATTGATGAAACGGCAAGGGCTGCGTGCGGCAGTTCGCGGTAAGCGGGTCGCACGACGTAGGCCGATGCGAGTGCACCGCGCCCGCTGGATCGGGTCAATCGGCTAAACATGCGCGATTTGTAAGGAACCCACGTCATTGTTTGATAGCCGACGCAATTTCCCGCCAATGCGTCACTATGCCTGTGCTCTGGGGGCTCCGAGCGTTTGCGGTCCACATGGCCCGGAAAGTGCTTTGGAACAGGACTGGAACAACCCACCGCGACAGAGGGCATTGTCACTCGTTGCGGACTGAGTCCGGTAACATCCGGCGATGCTGGTTACCAATCGCTTTATCGCAGCCACCGCTTCCCGGCGATCGTCGTCAGTTGAACCGTGCGCTGGCAGTTGGACCGCGGTATTGTCATCAGCTACGAAACAATTCGACGCTGGTGCGACAAAACTGGCGCCGGCTTTGCACGTTGGATAAGGCTCTGGTGCAAATAGGCGGTCTGTACGAGATTGTTGTTATATAGAGGGTAACTCATCAAGCAGACAGGACGGCCTCCCAGACTGCGGGCGCAGTGGTATCTTTGTGGCCGAGCTTCGCGAGGCCGAACCTCCAGTGGTCCCCTCGCGCTAACCTCGTAGCGTGTGGTTTTTAGCGGGCTCCGGGCCCGCTTTTTTTTGTGCGCCGAGCATGCGTGCGCAACAGCTTGGGGGTGAAAGTCCCCTGCCCAACCTGATGGTGGTGACGGGCTAGTGAGTCCGGCCTGAATAATTCGTTTTGCGCGGCGCTAGCCCTCATGCCTCGAAGACGACACTGGTCGAGCGGCTGAGCAAAGCGAACAGAACAAGGGCGCAAAAAATCCGCAGCTTTCTGAGGATCATGCGCAGGTTGTGGCCGGCACCACACAGCACAGCGTGAATCGCATCACCGAGTGCGCCTTTGAGCCAGTTTCGATCGAGTTTGCCGTCCGTCTTCATGTGACCAATGGCAGGCTCGATTGCACTTCGTCGTCGGATCATTGCGCGCAGCCGGCGCGTGATACCGCGCCGTAATCCCGGGTGATAGATCTTCACTCCCTCGACAGCGACACCCTTGTAACCGCGATCCACGATGGCGACTTCGGGCTTCACATCGCTCAGGATCGCCGCCTGCTCCAGCGCCTCCGCGAGCGTGTGACCATCGTACGGATTGCCCGGCATCGAGCGCATGCCAACAACCAGGCCTTCCTTGTGTGTCGTCGTGATCGACACTTTCACACCGAATTCGTAGGGAGTGCGAGCCTTGCCTTTCGCCAAACATTCGACTTCTGGCGCATGCAGTGCGTACAGCTTGTTTTTGTCCTTCTGCTTTTGCGACAGGACCCGCCTCGTGCGACCGATCAACTCCTGCAGCGCGATGCGCCCAGTGTCGGCGACCGAATCAAGCTGACGCTCCACATCACGCATCACCCGCCCAACGCGCGAGCGCAACGTGCGAAGCGCCTTCTTCATGCGCTTGTACTGCTTCGCATGCGCGTAGCGTCCAATCTGACGCACCAGGTGCGGCGCCTCGCGGTTGTAGTTCTGCCTCAGTTTCACGCCGTGCCGCGCTGCCGCCTTCACCAGATGTTCGCGACACCGCTCGAGCAGGCGCGAATCGGTTGGATGAGCGATCGCCTTTTGCATGACCGTCGTATCGACAATTACGCGCTTCGCGCTTGAGGCCTTGATCACGCCCGCGCGCTTCGCTGCTTCGATCGTCTCGGCTAGCAACTCCTCAACTCCGGCTTCACCAAGACACTTGCGCCAACGCGTCAGGCTCGACGGATCAATCGGTGGCTCAGTCTGCAAAAACGTTTCACCAGTGAAGTTCACCGGTCGCCACTGAATCGCGGCAGCCAATGCGTCGAGCGCATCATGCTGGTTACGACCCGGGCGAAACCCGTACGAGAAGCCGAGGAAGTCTTCCTCATAAATGGCGTTCAGAACATCAACCATTACGCTCTGCACAAGCTTGTCTTCCAGTGCAGCGATGCCCAACGGCCTGAGACCTCCATCGCCCTTGGGTATATAGCGGCGCAGCACTGGCAGGGCACGGTAGCTCCCTGTGTGAACCCGCCTGTGCAGGTCCCGGAGATTGCGCTCCAGTCCCGCTTCATAGCTTTGCCACGTCATGCCGTCAACTCCCGGCGCCGCCTTACGTTTGAGCGCATAGAATGCAGCGCTCAAACGCTCGACTGTGACGTGGTGCAGCAACGTCGTGAAACGCATCTTCTTATGCTGTCTCGCCAACTGCCGTACGCGATCCAGTCCCTGTGACACGCTTCCCCGGTTCTGCGCCCGGCACATGTGATTCTGGCTCGCGTTCCCCTCGGTCCCCGCCCTTGGCTCCGCCCACTCCGCAGCCGGTTTCCCGGCCTTGTTCGCAGGCTTCTTCGCTACTACGGCCGAGTCTGACTTCTCACGTCCGTACATCATCGGCTTCGGCTCCTCACCTTCCCGACGCGGACCTGGCCAATACCGCTACAACGCCAGGTCAGACGTGAGATCTCCCGGTTCCCGTGCAAGGCGCTTGCGTGCATGCCAGGTTCTACGACCACGCCGGATCGGCAGGCACTCGCGATGTCGCGCCCGCTCGTATTGCCTTCACGTATTGGAGCGCGTCGGCATCCGGGATATAAACCATTTCGTGGCTCCATGGCTGGCCTACACATTCCCCTGCCGACGCTTCGCTGACCTCCTCGCGGATGCCCGCGCACGGCTCGGGGGCGACGTGGCTCGCTATGCCTTCATCGTAGTGGACTCTCACCACCTACACCTTGCCGGTCTCCCGGCGCACCCAATAAGGATTCTCCACCCATTGCCAGACCACTTCCTCGTCCGACAGATCGAACGCATGCTGGAGATACAACAAACCAGCAATCAGCCTCGGTGATGTGGCCGGCCGACCTTTGCGTGAGACGAAGCTCGCGCTCATCGACGCATTCAATCCATCCCAGTTGATCAGATCGGCCAGACGCAGCAGCGGATGCTTCAGGTTGATCTGCTCGCGCAGAGGATGCCGGAACAAATCGCCTTCGCTCACCGCTGTCTTCGGACCCATCCAAACCTCGACAGAATTTGCAGGAAACCACCCATCATCTGCCAGGATCCTGCAAATCCATCAACAACTTTCCGCTCCAAACCCTTGCTGCACGGGGCTCTTCGAATTTTTCAGACTCGACTAGTGAAACGCAAGGGCGTCGTCGTGAGGCGGGGTCTGAAGGAAGCGTGTAGCAAAGCCACGACCTGACGAACAGAAACCAGATACGAGGCCTACCCAGTCGGACGAGCGAGCAAATGATTGCGAAGTCCATAACCATCAAGGGCTGGGATGGTAAATCTGGCAGGTGCGTGGTGAAGGCGGTTGAGCTTACCTTCTATGAGTCGCCCCTGAACAATTCGTTTTGGCCGTCGTCGGCGTCAGCCGGCGGATGCTCTCTGATCGACAGGGATGAACAGGGCGATGAGAACAATGGTGTAAAAAAACCGCAGCTTCCTCAGGATCATCCGCAGGTTGTGACCAGCTCCGCATAGCACAGCGTGCATCGCGTCACCAAGCGTTCCCTTCAGCCAGTTCCGATCGAGTTTGCCATCTGTCTTCATGTGGCCGATGGCTGGCTCAATCGCACTGCGCCGTCTGATC
>NZ_JAFA01000104.1 GCF_000519185.1 Paraburkholderia nodosa DSM 21604
ACAACTATGCAACACACAAGCATCCGAAGGTCAGGGCATGGCTGGCCAGGCATACGCGCTACCACATGCACTTCACGCCGACCTACTCAAGCTGGTTGAATCAGGTTGAACGCTGGTTCGGCCTGATTACACAGCAGGCGATCCGTCGAGGGTCGTTCAAGAACGTGCGCCAACTCGTTACCAGCATCGAGCGCTATATCGAGCAGTACAACCAACACGGCCGTCCATTCGTATGGACCGCGACCGCCGATTCAATTCTCCAGAAAGTGGCTCGGCTATGCAAAGTTATTTCTGGGACAGAACACTAGCAGTTTGATGAAAAACGCTGCGCAGATCACTACGTTGTTCGCCTTGAAGAATTTGTGGATGCCGCGCAGAGCTTTGCGAGACGCTTAAGATCGAGCCGGTGCGGGCATATGTCTCACCGGCACAGCCTCTGACTGGTGACTGTAGCGGGCGGTCCCCGCACAAGGAATGTCGTCGCCGTTCGGACTGCGATGTGTGGAAGATCACATCGCTACGAAAACGATTTCTGCAGACCATCCTTAACTCCGTTTCGAGCCGCATAGATCCTTGCTGTTTTCACCGGGAAGATGTACATGGACGAACGTAAGACAAGTGGGGCCAAAGAGGTGTGCGGCGTCAGGATCTGGCGGGATTACATCGCGGGCCGCAAGAGGCGATGTAACCATTGGATTGACAAAGGCGTACTGGACGCCGATGTCCGGGGCTGGTCCGACCGCAGTATGCGGCGAGGGCGAGTGGAAGGTTCGCAAGCACGTAACGACGGTAAAGGACCGTGGATATGGAAAAGAGAGTCGCACGCATGCACCCAGTGGTGCTTGGCGCAGATGTGGCAGCCCGCGCTCCAGATTGCCGGATATTAGTGAGCGCTGGTTAGCGGTGCAGTCGCGCGGCAGGTGCATTCATCGGAACGGCGCCAAGGTCGGAGCGTCTTGCTTTCGATTGGTGGAAAGGGCGGCACATGTCAGGACCGAAGAGGGAATCTGATAAAGAATATCGAAACGTTAGATCGTCGAATCGACCGAGCTAAAGAATCGCGAGCCGACCTGTCAGTACGGGATAAAACACCGATTTATATTGGCATCAGTATATTTTACGCAATTTCTCAGTGATTGCACGAGAAATTGCGTATGGTACGTAAATGCGGAAGGCTGTACGACGACACGCGGAACCTGTGGCCTGAGCATTACCAGAGAAGGAGTATTTATGGAAAAGATGAAAAGAGTGCTGTGTGGCAGACTGCTGACCGCAGCTATCACTAACAGCCGCTATAGGGAGGTGGATTACGTCCGCTAACTTTCTGGGGCCCTCCGTCGAAGAGCTCCTTGACGACTCTGAAAGGATGCTTGCATATGCCGCTAGCGCCGGAAAAAAGATCCAACCGGACATTCCGGAGACGATCGCGATGGCCCGCGACGCGCAAGCTCGCGGCGAATGGACAGCATCGCTTCAAGCGCGGCTTTATTGTGCGCAAAGCGGTTTAGCAAGCTCAATCAAGCCAGTGACCGCGGAGGCACTTGATCCGGAAGTCTTGGAGGCGGCAAGGAAAGCGGCCCGGCGCTATTTTTGTGCGGCACTCTTGCTGACGGCGGTTATAGTGCCTGCGTCAATGATCATGTTCGTCGAGTCGAAGCTTTCGGAGGGTGGGAAGGCGTTGATTGACAGGAACGACAAGATCGCGATTCCTCTCCATGAGGCTTTGGAACGACAACGCATTTCAATTAGCTCGATAAAGAATCGACGCGACAGCTGCGAATCCGGTCAAACATCAGCGCTAACGCGTGTCTCGGCCAGTGGAACCTTGACACGCGTCTCTGCGGAGGATCCCGAGATTGACGCCGAACTGGTACTGACACCCTCTGCTCTCGTCATTAAGGAACAGCTCCAGGAGTTCGCCCGCAACAACCGCCAGCTCTATGCGGAGACAATATGGCTCGAACGGCTTTCCCTCCACGGCAGTGAGAACCCGTACGGATCGCCGTGGATGGCTAACGCTTCGACGCGGAGGGAAAATCTCGAAGTGACCTTGCCGATGTTGCTCCCCAAAAATTGGTGGAGCGATGCCGGGAAGGAAAATCCCAAGCCAAAAGAACCTGAGCACGCCATAGACGATGGCATGAAAAAACTAGCGGTGTATCAGGACATTCGAGCAATGGCACAAAACGCCGAACACACCAGTGATTTTTTTTGGAGTGCAATTCTCACGTATCTACTGCCGGTGTTATACGCGGTCCTTGGCACGTTCGCGTTCATCCTTCGGGACCTGTGCGCGCGAATTAAAAATTGCACCTATCACGCATCGAGTGCGCGCTCTACTAATCACTCACGCGTAATCGTCGCAGCGATCGTCGGCACCGTGATCGGACTATTCGACAAGCTCATGGACAGCCCCGTCTCAGCTTCGCCTCTCGCAATCGCATTCATTGCCGGCTATGCGGTCGAGCCGTTCTTCGGGCTCATTGACCATTTAGCAAATGCTGGGAAAACATCGTCACGCTTCCATGGGGCCGTCGCGAAATCCGAATAGCGGGCTTCGAGATATGCGGAGTCGGTCCTGTCCACTCCGGCGCCTCAGCGGCCGCTCTGCGAAACTACAAAAATCGAACTTGGCGAGGAAGTGGAGCCTATCCGATGGGTTGCTAACGCAGTGTAAATGACGGCTGGATGCGCGAAGTAGATAGTGCGGCTCCCAAGTATAAACGTCGACATATTCCCAGACATTGTCAGATTAGCGAGGTGATCAGTTAGGATAGTGTGATGAAGAAATCGAAATCGGTTTACCACGGCCACCGTTTCCTCGCCGCAGTGATCAGCTGCGCGGTACGCTGGTATTTCCGCTTTCAGTTATGCTTGCTCGATATCGGGGAGTTGCTCTTTGAGCGCGGGGTGATCGTGAGCTACGAGACGATCCGATGCTGGTGCGACAAGTTCGGCACGAGCTTGGCGCGCCGGGTGAAAGCCGCGCGGCGCAAGCCCGGTTTAACCCACCTCGTTACACACATCTCCGCGAAGCCCCGTCAGATAAGGCTTGAAGTTTGATCTGACGCAGGAATTCGGGGTTGTTAACTGAAGCGAATGC